>NZ_CP048878.1:1525000-2907500 GCF_011009015.1 Spartinivicinus ruber | reverse complement strand
ACACTATTAGCCGTTGCCAAATGACTGTTAGATTTGACTTTGCTCGCTAATGATTGCCAGAATTCAGGGTCAACATTTAACTGGTTATTAACATGTTGTTTGACTGAAGCCAAAAAATCATCAGCAATTGCCGTATTTTGTCCTTCAGTTAAATTGGTTAATAATGATGTACTGCCTTCTCTTTGGTTGACTACTTTTTTCAACCATTGTGCAGTAGAGGGCAAAGAGCTATCGAGTGTTTGTACACGTTGAGTAACAAATTCACCTAGCAAGGCTCGATCAAATTGTAATTGATCAAAGCGACCTGTTTGCTGTAGATTTTGTACGTCATCAGCTGTCAGTCTTCTGCCATTAAGGCTGGCGCCCATATCATACAAGGTCGTCCAATTGATTTTTTGTCCTTCAAGCTCAGCCTCTCCCAGTTGTGCAAGGCGGTCCCGCTCCGTCATTAATTGCTCAGTATTCACAAACTGATTCAATTTAGCTGTTTGGCTGGTTAAACCCACATTAGTTGTATCAAGGCGAAATACACTCAATGTTGGTTTATTGTTGGATTGCTTCGTTTGATAAAGCTCAGCCAATGACTGATTAGCTTGACTGGTTAGGGCAAGATTGAAATGTTTCGTTAATACCTGCTGTAGGTTACTTGCTGAAGCCACCTGAACATCAGCAAAATTAGGATCATAGAAAAAGAATTGATTGCCTTTTTTGGCGACAGCTAAACTATGATTTCCGGTATTTAATACTAAATACTGATCACCACTGGCAGTGAGTTGGCCCACAATATCACGGATAGATAGTTCACCCATCGCTTGTAAAGGATTATTGCTGTCACGATTCTGGCTGGTCTCGTGTAATTGATCAATCAATGTAGCAAACTGATTGGCATCCTTTACTTCCTTACCACTAACACCTTCATCGATTGATTGCTGATAAATCGCCGAGTGAGTAACCAGGGTTTCAAACAATTTATTTTTCTTGGCTACACCATTATTTTGACTCAATAATTGTAAATAAGCCATAGCCAGTCCCGTACAACGCCCCTTGGGCTGACCAGACTGACTTAGCTGAACATACAATGACTGTGGTGCAAAATTCACCTTCGCATTAGAGGCCACCTGTTGTTTAAATTTAGTTGCCCCTTCCAGAACAAACTGATCCCATGACAACAAATATTCTAACCCTCGTTGGCCTGTTGGCCCAGTTATACGATCACTGGCTACTAACTCTGCGGGACTGTACTGATTCGCTTGATGAATAATCGCAGCTAATTTAGCCGGGTTATCAGCCAATGCTTGCAACTGTTGTTGCTGACTGGCCTGGCCGCCCGGAAAATATTCATTGATTAATAGACGCTGAGCAGGGTTTAGTCTTTTTAATGTCAACTCACCTGATACTAACAAATTAATTAAATCGCCTACTTTTAAAGTACGCAGACGAGGGCTTTGGCCAATACGAGGCTTAATTGAATTCACATTTTCTTGTCGTTGAACAATACGCTGCAAATCTTCACCATTAAATGGAGACTCACCTGCAAAAGCAGCAAATCCACTATAGCCGGATTGCATTTTTTGCAGTATTTGATCTCCAAAATGCCGCACTACCTGCATGGCTTCTGTTTGCGTTAATAATCGATTTTGATAAGCCAGTTGCCCCCGTACAAATTGTAAAATAGTGCCTGGGGTTTGAGTTTCGGTGGTCGCCACTTGATTAGTCGCTTGAGCTAATAATCGAGTAATATCAGCATGTCGTTGAGAAGCTAAATGCGCTCGCTGATAAAGCGATTGTTGGTATACATTTAATTTAGGCTGTTGCTGTTTTAACTGAGTTAATATATCCGTTACCTGTTTTAAAGCAGTGGCTCTATTATCAATAGGGTCATTAAGTAGCCCATTTAATATCGTTTGTTGATTAGATGATAGCTGTCGTGAATATAGCTCTTGAGTTCGCTGAGCCATGCCTTTGATTTCTGCCGGTGTGACTTGATTAATACCTAACTCTGATAATTGGCTCAATAATGCTGCCCGAGCTGCTTCAATAGGATCAGCGACCAGAGCATTCATATTATGTTGGTTAACACTGTCTGCCACATTCAACAAACGTTGCTGATGGGTTTGTTCAAAGTTTCTAAGGGTTGCTTGTAACTGTTGTGGTGTTTTGTTTAACAACTCACCTTCTAGCTGATAGCCTTTAGGTGTAGTATCGTTAGTATCATAATTAAAACTGATTTTACCCAATTTTTTCTTAATACTGGTTGCAGCTGCACTTTTAAAGTTCGCTAGTCCTATAGACTGGCCAAATGCACTATTATTTTTAGCACTGGCACTGACTTCAATCGACTTAATCCTAAACTGGCTGCGATCATTTAACAAATCGACTAATTGCGCAGGTGCTGCTGAATCATTACTGGCCATTAATCGGGCAACCTTTAACTTAGCATGCTCCGTTAACTCCATGGTAATTTTAGCCTCAGTGGCATCACTTTGCTTTAAGCTATCCACCAGGGTTTTTAGTTCTGGATGTTTATCCATCCACTGGCTTAACGTACGCGAACTGCTTTGCTGTTGATGGTTGGGATTGAGCTGTGCGCCTGCCCAACCCAATAAACCGCGCTCATCAAGTCGAGATAAATTAGTGACTGTCTTACCAAAAGAGACATCACTGACCGTATACTTACCTTGTTCAGCCAACTGCTGTTGTACTTTTAGTGATCCCAACTGCTCCAAAGTGTGACGGGCCAACTTTGAGTTTCCACCTGCCGCTTCCAGCTTTAATAAAGTTTGACTGAAATCTAATGATTGCAATTGCTTAATGGCTTCCGCTGCGCCAGCATCATTGCTGTTTTTAATATTGGCAACTCGATCTAACAATTCCCGCTGCTGTGGCGTTAAATCATCTTTGAACTGTTGTTGTAATTTCTCAACCACACTTTGCCATTCAGTCAGTTCAACCTGTTCAGCTAATTTTGTGGTTACATCATAGCTTTTACTGGTTTTTGACTCTACTGAACCACTCCACTTACCACCAGCTGAATAACTCAGCGCATTAGTAGCAAACTCATCATGCGCAACCCCAAATTTAAAATGACTGGTAGCCTCTATATCTAAACCTGCTTTGGTAAAAAAACGCGGCCGGTTACTTGAACGAGATTGGGTTTGCTCACCATTATCTTTATTAGTAGTCGATCTATCTTTATTGGCACTTAATATATTCAGGGTAAATTTAACCCCTCCCTTAGCTCGGGCCCAACCATTTAAATCAGTAACACCATCAGTCTCTGCATTGTCACCACCACCGGTGCTACCACTTCCCGTTAGTCGTGCCTCAGCCACTGCCTGAACATCTAAGTCAAATCCCCATTTATGGCCTTTTTTAACCGCATAATCATGCCCTTGTTCTAATAGTTGAGCAGGTTTTAATTGACCTCGAGTTAATTCATTTAGAAATTGATCCACTTTATTATTATCAATCTCAAAGGCCAGTTGATTATTTTTATCATGCTTTAAGGTTGGGTTTAATGCTCCACCTACCCGTGCTGATGCAACACCTGGTGTCCCAACATACCCACCAACAGTCACATTAACGGGTACACTCATATCACGTATAAAGGAGACTTTAATCCCTTTATCTGTTTTTTCAAAAGACAACCCATAGTGTCTTTCTGCTTTTACACCCGGCTCAAATTCAACCCCTACTGGATTCACCAGCTGCTGTAATTTATTAATAATCAAAAAAGGTGAACTCCCCCCTGAATAATTCCGGTCAAAGGTTAAGGTTTCACCTTTTTTCAGATGGGTAATCGCATCATATAAATTCGCTTTCAGTTGTTCACTAGACTCACTACCAAACGTATTAGCAGCATTTTGATAAACAGGGTGATGGGTTTTGCTAAATGCTTTACTGAAAAAGCGCATAGCATCATAACTTGACTCTAACCGATCCAAGTTACTAAACCCCATATCACTGTACTTTTTAATCGTGCTATTATCGTAGTTACCTTGAATTTCAGTAATCAACTGTTTGACCTGCTGAGAATCAAAGTCACTTGTCTTTGCACCATTAATCACTTTAATTAAGTTTTCTAAATCAGCTAAGGTATTACTGTTATGAACAACCCGCGCTGTCAACAAGCCAACACTGTCATCATAATCACGCCGGGTAAACCAATTATTTTGCCCAGGATGTCTTAAATAAAGCCCCTTATCCTGCATTAGTTTCAGTTGTTTTTTTATTTTTGATAAAGTTGAATTACTTTCATCACCTTGATAATTTTCCCATAATTGATTGAGCTCTCTAGTTAAATCATGAGAAGTAATCCGTGGATTTAAAAAACGGCCAATTTTAGCTTTATTGTTACCTGTAAACTGTTGATTTACCTCACCTGATTCCGTTAAAAGCCCTTTCTTTTTCCCTAGCCTATTTAAATAGGACAATGTTTCAGCTTCTAGTTGTTGTTTTAATGCCAATAATTGTTCTTTTTGCTCTTGGGTAATACGCCCTGAGTCTAAGGCTTGCTCAATGCGACTGGATAATGTTGACGTTGGTTGTTGCCCGCTTTGTTTAGTGGATAAATGTTGCAGCAACTGATTAAAACTATTACCTATTTCATTATAAAGTGGTTGTAACCCTTCCCGCCCCCTAGCTCGGTGCTGAAAATGATAGCCAATCGCTTTTAATGGCCGCGGCCAGTGAAACCAGTTTGGTTTTTTATGATATAAATGAGCTGCAAGATAATCTTTGGTATTAATGCCATCACTGGTTGGATTACCACTTTCAACCCCAGCAAATGCAAAGCTCCCTTTAGCTGTAAGCCCAGTTCCTGGTAGCCGCATTTGATCAACATCCTGCTGTTTTAAGCGCTGAAATAATTGATCAATGATCGCTTCCTGAGGAATATCACCCAGCTGACCTTGGTTATTGATGGTTTTACGAATAGCCAACTGACCGTCTGTTGACCGGTTATTTTCTATTATTACCGCTAGTTCACCCGTAGAGGTATGATTCAAGCCAATAATGTTTTCATCAACAGTAGCAGTAGCCACTGCTCGCCAATTACTATCTACTTGCTTGAGCACTTCCCCTGTTCTGGTTAACCCCACTAACTGGCCCTGCTTATTACTACTAATTGATTTTAATTGTGGCGCCGACGCCGTTAACTTAGCCTGTTGATTGGCTTTATCATATTCATATAACTGCCCCTGATGATCGATAAAATGGATTTGACCATCCTGGCCTACGGTAAAGTCACTGACAATATGGTTTGTCATCACCAAACTATCCGGCGTTAGTTGGGTTTGTTGACGGTCATTACCCCAGTCTTTAGTTGCAGGTAAACCATATTGAATTGATTTTGTTTGTGGGTTAATAGTGACTAGTTCATTAATACCTCGTAAGGCGTATAGCTGACCATCTCCCCCTAACTTTAACTGACTAAGATTGTGCACACCTGTACTATGCCAACGATTATCACCTGCTCGTTGGTAATGTAGCTCACCATTATGGATTGCATAACGTTCACCATCCCGCGTTTGTACGTAACCCTTGCTACCAATAACTGAATTCGATAGTCCCTGGGGATTAACAAATAAAACCGCACTATCTAAGGCTACACCTGTTTTCCATTTTCCATCCAGATAAACAAACTGCTGTAACCGCCCTGCTTTCTGCGCAGCTATTTGTAATTGAACACCAGCCTCCGTTGTCACGCGTTCTATACGAACAACATTTTCCACTCCCTCAGGTAGTTGCACAGCTTCCGGTTGTGCATTACCCGGTGCTTTTCGATAGAGTTGCTGATTATCACCTAATAGCCAGCGCTCATCTCCCCGGTTAACCAAGGCAGTCGCTTTCACGCCATCAGGTAACACCACAGGTGTAGTCGTTATACGACCATTGGTTGAAGTAACACTATAGTTCTGGGCTGTATCAATGAACGCGATTTGTTGATTCTGCTGTACAGTAAAATCCTGAATGCGTTTATCTGTTGCAGCTAAACGATAAATAGAGGTTGTTGTATTATTATTTAAACGGAAAATTTCATGTCCTTCACTTAAAGCATAAAGCTGACCATCCTTTCCTACTCGTAACTGTGATACGGACTTATCATGGGCCAACTTCCACTGTTGTTGGCTGTCATTCCAGTTAAATAGTTGATTATTTTCCAATAGCCACCGTTGCCCATCAGGTGCCGTATAAATACCTGCTGCCTGTTCAATCAGCCTTGATGTTAATACTTTAACTGGTTGACGGCCCTGCTCAATGCCATTACTAAGTATCTTTAATTGCCCTTGAGCTAAAGCTAAACTTATTTTAGATTTTACTTGTTGATAAGCAATGCCTTTTGCGCTCACTTTATTCTGCAATATTTGCTGGGAAAAACTGGCATCACTTGAGCGGGATACACGGGTAAGCCCTTTATCTTGTCTAACTTGATATAAAAAACCTAAGTTATCAACAGAAAAAAGGGTACCATTCTGGGCCGTTTCAATGGCTACATAATGATTATTACCCTGATTTAATAATGCAGATACAGATTCATTATATTGATACTGATTCACTACTTCTGACTGTCGGGTAAACTGATATATTTGACCTTTGTTACTTAATACCCATAACTGTTCACCGTTGCCTGATACTTTAACTTGGCTGACATTGATATTTTTAGGTAATTGGACATTCAACTAATCGCCACTCACCAATGAAACCACTAGCTTTAGTCGAGATAATAATGGTTTTTTAAATTGAGTGACTTGCTGGTTGGATGGGTTGACGGAGGTTTCATGCTGCTGATTGGCAAATTGTTCTTGGCTGTCTGTAATAGCAGTTGTAGGTCGTCGTGCTGCACGATGGCTAGTAGCATCACGATTAGTTCCTGTTGCGACCATAGGCCCTAATCGTTTAGTAAGTTTTCTAAACCCTCTTCGGCTTGGGCTGTTTCTTCTAAAAGGCTGGTTATCAGGAGTATCTTCAAAACCTAAGTCATTGGGCTGATTAACTGCATTAGGATGATCAACAGTGGGGGTCGTAGGCATCGCTTAACTCCTAACAATATTACTTTATGCGATAAGTAATACACATAAAGCGTAAATAGTTAGCCATTTAGACCCATTGTTTATTATACTGAATACCCTCAACTGAATTCGGTAAAGGGTATAGTGGGCCTTGTTAAATGGCCTTTGTTATTTTCGATAAGTTCATTATGCCGTATTCAGGAAAAACAAATAGTCATCAAAATAGCTATAAAGGCCAACTAAGTCACAGTAGGGCTGGGGCGATCATTTTTTTTAGTGGGCCACAAACACTTCTGATAAATAACATCTATTTTATAAATAAAGATTCTGTCGTAATAAAAAAGCAACAATTTATGACAAGTAATCAAGTACTGTATACTTGTCATTGGAACTAAAAGTAGTATACACCCTGTTATTATTAAAGCCTCATCACAAACCACTCTGGTTGTTTAATAGCTTTTAAATAACGTCGGGATATTTTATCCATTGTTAAAAATTCAGGGGTTACCATGGTACGTTTGAAACCAAATTGTTTCGGTAATTTTGTGTACAATGATCGAGGAGGGTTTGACCAGATACCTTTAATTTTCTTTCCTGTTTCATAGGTATGGTAATAAATTGTAGTAATACCCAATTCTTCTCTAATCAATTGAATAGCTGCAGCTAACGAAGCCTCAGCCCAAACTTGCTGATATGGTTTTAATGCATTTTGCACATATTCAACAAGTCCAGCATAATCACCACCAATATCCGACCATACTTGACTGGGTTTAGCATTTGGGTTGTTTTTTCTTTTGGCTTCCAACCGCTTTAAAGCACTATTCGCTTCCCGCAACCAGTCATTTTGCACTTCCTCAATTAATGCTTCATTTGTTTCCAAATTAAAATCCAGCCTCACCCAGGCCATGGTATGACGTCCCTGGTCATTAATAGGGTGCCCAAAGGATTCAAAGGGTCCACAAGAAAAGTCCTTTGGCTTTATTAATTTACGATAATCATCTAAATGCTCACCAGTAAAATTAATTTGTAATACAAGATTTGATTGATTACGAGAAGTTTGATCCCAACCTCTATCCCCTTCTCCCCAACTAGATAGGGTTAAGGTAAACAATAATGGTTTTTCCAACCAACAACTGACTAATTGTTCTATGTTAATCTCACCATTACCATAGCCTGCCAGTGTATTTTTTACGGTTTTTTTAGTAAAAAATTGACTAAATTGGCTTTGCTTTAACTGGCTAAGTTTACAGACTGATTGATTACTTTTCTGTAATTCATAACGCAACAAATCAAAACAATAGCGATCTTTATAATAATAGAACAAGCGCCTTTCGTCGCCTAAACAGGCGATAATCTCTTTTATATCTTTTTCGTTCATAATATCGGGTAGTTACAATACGAAACAAGGAAGTCATCGATTTTATTTTCCTAAGTTACTCTAGGGCCTGTTACCACTATTTGAATATCACTGTTGTGATTCAACAGGCCCTAGCTTATTAGTTGAATCTGCCCTTTTTTAGCATATGCAGCGGCCATTCACGAATGAATATAATAAATATTCAAGACACAGAAACCCACCTGTATTAACGAATAATACAAAGTCATTCGAATACAAATAAGGTAAGAGCCTACTAATTATGAGTTTTCAGAAAGCTACGAAGCACCCGTGAAATAACTTGAAAAATTTTTAACCCAAGAAGTAGATCTGATAAAAAATTTCAAGTTAATTTTTGTTCCTAAGCTCATAATGGTTTCGCGAAGTTCGAACAAGCAAAAGCTGCTATACATAGCGAAAAGTCTATAGAAAACAGATACTTGTATTCCGACTTTTCCTGAAAACTATCAACGAATTATTGCGCTAGGGCATAGTAACTAATAAGCTTAAAGCTTAGTTTAGCTAAATGGGCGATCAGCAAAGAAGCCTAATGCTGTCACAGTTAAGCGAATTATCATCATCTGAGCCTCCTTGTAATAGTATGTGAAACAACATGTGTAGGGTGAAATAGATAATGGCGAAGGACTATATAGCGTTTACACTTGAAATGCAACGATAATCTTCACGAATCATTGTTAGGCTTTCTCCTATACGATTGACGGGGTCAAATTGGAATAGCTTCAGCTGGCCATGGTAAATAATGCTAGGAAGGGACTTATAAAATTCAGCGGCATAGTAAATTCACTGCCTAGTATTAATACTCAAACAAACAGTAATCGATAGGTGATTTATTAATATTTAACCGATCAGCCCGGATAATACTGATGAACTATCCGGGCTGACTATGAGATTAATGGCAGTTAGTTATAAAATTAAAACAGCTATTTTGTAGATAGCACTTTTATAACTCATCTTTTTTGGGGCAGAAGTTATTATAAGTCCGTGCGACATTTAATACCCTTCCTTCAGTTATCTTTTCTTCTAAACTAGCGACTTTATCTGCATTAGTTAATATTGCTTGTTTAATTGACTTCATCGTTGCCCCTGGGTTACATGATTTCAATAATGCAGCAACACCTGATACAATCGCAGCGGCTTCAGATGTACCATTAGAAGGTTTCACTTCACCATCTGGGGTCAGTATTGATATATTTTGCCCTGGTGCACCAATATCTACACGACCAGTGCCGTAACGACTGCCTGTTGAGCGGCCGCGATAAATCTGTGGTGTTTCTCCAGGCTTATATTGAGCTAATGCAGCCACTCGAATAACTGGGTCATTGTCTTTATGGACTTTTGTTTTAGGTTTATAGGCAGCAGGCCAAATTTGTTTATCAGGCGATGCCGTTCGTATATCTAATGCATCATTTCCAACTGAAGCAACTATGAGTGCATTACCTGCTGCACCCAGCCGCTGCAATAACCCATTCCACTCATTGGCATTACCCGTACCCGTATTACCTCCCGAAATGTTAATAATGGTTTCCTGTACTCTTTCATCCGCTTGCAAACTAATCGCATCCTCAACTGCAGTTAATAACGAAGTACTGGTTCCATTTGGCGTCCAACGACGGTTAACAATTTTAACCCCTGGCGCAATACCCACAATACGGGTTTCATTGACAACAGTATCTTGAGAGGCAATCACACCAGCCATCGCAGTACCATGTATATATTTTGCTTCATCACTCCCTTTAACTGGCCCAGTTTTTCCATCGGTTGTATAACTTTTCGAAAATGCTTCTGTTCCTGCCAACCCCTTAACAAAGTTGATTCCAGAATCTAATACTGACACCGATACGGTTGAACGAATTTTGATTTTATCGGTAATTTGATCCAGACCAGTTGTACTAAAATACCATGGTAAAGCATATTGCTGCCCATGATCAGGACGTTTAGGCTTAAATGCCTTAGCATCAAATGTGGTTTCAGCAGTATAAGCATGATAGCCATGTACGACTGTTCCAAAGAATACCGCTGCACCCGCACAAACCCAAAAACTGACCGGACCAATACAACGCTTCTGTCGTCTAGATGAATGCAAGCCTAACCAAACCTGGCCATTCTCAGTATATTTATAAGCTAAGTGTTTTACTTTTATACCTTCCTGATTAGTGCTTGGGATGGCAAAATCAAAGTCACTGCCATATTGAGTTTTACAAGCGTTATCGCCATCAGCCCAACTAACCGCACGTTTGGTAATACGCCATTGAGTTCGATCATTGGAGCGACAAATTACTTGATGTTGATTATCACAATTATCTGCATACCAATAACCTTCGTACTCGCCTTGCCCCATTACGACACAATATCCGTTGTCTTTGTTAGGCTCATTAGTTGCCCAATGGCTATAAATAAATGGGCGAGATGTCCAGGTTTCACCCCGATGATCTAAAGGGTCTCGATGCCGATGGTCATCAGCGGTTTTAAAATAATTGACCCAAGTCCATTGATTTGTTTGAAGGCCAATTACTGTATTAAGTTCATCACGGTCTGCGTAAATCGCAAATTGATAATTATCGCCAAACTCATCATTACAAGCTTGATGCCCCCTATCCCATTTATCAACACGTTGAGTGATTTTCAAGTCATTACTGTTGTATTTATGCTTACAGACAAAAGGATACTGCTGATCACAGTTGGCTGTCCCTAACCCATTTGCCCGACCTTTAAAAACAGCAGCGCATAGATCATCACTGGTTGTATAATTGGCAAACCAATCATCTGTTATCCAATAAGGAAATGATGCATGATTACTAGCTGCTTGAGCAGTATGGCTTAATGATATCTGTAGCACCATTACCGATAATACAGACTTTGGTATTGTTAACTTCATCAACACATCCTCTTTGTTTTTATTTAATATTCTTATATTTATCATAATTAAAAGAGAGATGTATTTTGCCATTTTTAAGCTAAGTTTTGTTAGTTTTCGACTTTTTACAAAATAGTATAATGAAAACATGCACCCTGTCATAAACCACACTTAACTAAATTATAAATCACTATTTGTATGTACTATATTGCTTTAACTAACTACTGAAACTTAATACATTAGTTTTAAGATGTGTCTGCCAACTTTTTTCCCAATATTCAAAATTTGGCTGAGCAATAACATTAAATGCTGCAAAACTAGGTAGTCTACGCATACCTACATACTGTTGAGTAAAATGTACTGATGCTAATAACTCGTCAGGAGAAGTATGCTCAAATAATCCGTTAGTGTATGAAAAGGCTTCAATCGGCGCATTCCAGCTAGTAGACAACATGTAGCGCTTATCCGTTAAAAACCCTCCTTCACCATACCGTTTGGCATTACCAAAAAACAAGCCGTGAGCATAAACATCATCAAAATATTTTTTTAAACTCGATGGGGCACTAAACCAGTAAACAGGAAATTGAAAAATAATTGTATCAGCCCATAAAATCTTACTTTGTTCCTCAACTACCTGATATTGATCTGCCACCCGAGTCACTTTTATCTCAGCACTGGCTGATAACAATCTGTGAGCCGCCGTCAACATACTTTCGTTAAATCTACCTGGTGCAATATCTCGCACTTCCGCACCATTGATAATGAGAACTTTTTGCATAATCACAACACCGTAACCACTTGACGATGCCATATTAGTTGTTTCACACTTTGTTATTAATCAATCTTTTTCAATTTTATTATTCGAAAAATTGCAACAATGATCCGTTCCCTTGACTCCCTACGGGCATTCCTAGCAGTTGCCCATCATAACAGCTTTGCTAGAGCCGCCTCCCAGTTGAACCTGTCTAGCTCCTCAGTTTCTCGCCATATTGCCGAGTTAGAAAAAGATATGGGAGTAACCTTGTTAACCCGCAGCACCCGTAAAGTAGCCATGACAGCAGCTGGTCTCAGCTTATTTGAGCAAGTATCACCTTTAGTGGCCTCACTTGATGATTTGGGGAATAACCTGAAAGAAAAAAGCCAGCAAGTCTCTGGTAATGTCAGCCTTTCTGCACCTTGGTGGTTTAGTACGGACTTTATTGCACCGCTTTTGTCTGAATTACACCAACAACATCTAGAGTTAACGATTAACCTGGATAGTGATGACCAGCTATTGGACCCTAACGAAGGAAAACATGATATATATTTGCGATTTGGTCGCTTAGCTGACTCTGGCCTTATTGCCAAAGAAGTTGCGAAAAATGACTACTGGCTGGTGGCAGCTCCCAAGTATCTGGAAAAACATCAGCCTCCCAATACTCCTCAAGATTTATTCAATCATCAATTATTAACTTATCGATTTACTCAACCACACTCTAGTTGGCTGTTTAAACACCAAAAACAACGACATCGAATCAACCTTCAACATGCTTGGCTACAAACCAATAATTCTGCAGCCATTTATTATTGCGCCTTAAATGGCGGAGGCATTGCGTTATTACCTGAAATAGGCGTTGCACACGCCGTGTCAGAAGGGAAATTGATTCGTTTATTAAGCAGCTTCTCAGCAACACCTAACCGTTTAGACAACAGTATCTATTTAATTTACTCCAAAGATAAAATCCGTATAAAACGCATCAAGTTGGTTATCGACTTTTTAACCAATCAGTTAAGGCATCAACTAAACACTCTGACTAACGGGTAAAAAGCAGTTTTTATCAAATAAGCAAATATGCAACCATTGGCGCCAATAGATTTGTTTAAAGGTGCTCATCTTTCTCTCATTTTATGGGGTAATTTTTATCGATTTATGCATGCCTGCTTCGTAGTGACCAGGAATATTACAAGCGGCTTGAATATTGGCTGCTTTAGAAAACTGCCAGATTAATTCGCCCGTTTTTCCAGGTTCAACTGTAATGGAATTACCACCACCTGCGTGCACAATGCCAGGGTTTTCTCGCATCATTTTGCCATGAGCTTTATGCTCTTTCTGAGTGCCAATGGAAAACTCATGAGCCAACTTACCGGTATTGGTAATTAAAAATTTTACTGTTTCACCCGCCTTAAATTGGTTAGGTGAAAAGACAAATCGCATATCATCACCAGCAACTACTTTAACGGTACGATTCACTTCATCAGCCTTACCTGGGCTGCCTGTAACTGAACCATGATCCATTCCACTAGCATGATGTCCTTCACGATGATGACCACCATCATCGTGATGACCGGTTTTTTGCGCTTTATGTTCATCATGGCCATGCCCAGGTTCGCCTTTACCTGCATTCACCCAAGTACTAACACTCAAGACACTTACCATCACACCAATTGCTAATTGATTACGTTTTTTCATGTTTTTTCTTCTCATGATAGAGATTGTGATAAATGCTGCTTGTAGCTCCCTCTGAGGCTGTCGTAAAAATTGGGAAATATGGAGTGATAGGGTGTTCTGGAACTGCTGTTGGGAACAGCAAAAGCTCTAAAGGCTAGGGATGGCCTTGTAGAGCTGTGGAAGAATCCCCTGTTACTTCATATTTATTCTCCAGTACCTTTTCGCGACATCCTCTTTTAAAGCTTTACCTTTTTGCTTTCGATAGTCCTCGCGATTTCCATATAAAATAGATGACGGGTATTACCAGTAGAGTTAATACGACAGAACTCACCATCCCGCCAATCATTGGGCCTGCTATTCGTTGCATCACTTCCGATCCAGTACCTGAGCCGTACATGATGGGCACAAGGCCTGCAATAATAGCCGCAACCGTCATGGTAATAGGCCGCACCCGTTGTGCAGCTCCCTCCATAACTACTTGCTGTAATTCAGATAAGGTTAAGGTTTGATTATTTTCTGCCAGTCGTTGTTGCCAGGCTTGGTTCAAATAAACCAGCATCAACACGCCAATTTCAACAGTAACTCCCGCTAAGGCAATAAACCCAACACCCACAGCAACAGACATGGCATAGCCACTTAAATACATCAACCACAAGCCACCAATCAGGGCAAAGGGGACGGTGCCCATAATAATCAGCACTTCAGTTAAATTGCGGAAATTCAAATACAACAGTAATGCAATAATAACCAAGGTTAATGGCACCACGACCATTAATCGTTGTTTAGCCCGCTCCATGTATTCATATTGACCTGACCAGGTAATGGAGTAACCTGCAGGCAAAGTGAGTTTATCCGCTACCACTTGTTGTGCTTCAGCCACATAAGTGCCTAAGTCACGCCCTTCAATGTCTACAAAAGTCCAGCCATTAATTCTGGCATTTTCACTTTTAATCGCGGGAGGCCCATCTTCAATAAACACATTCGCCACATCGGATAGCGCTAACCGCTCTTTACGTGGGGTAACAATGGCGAGTTGTTTAAGTTGCTCCAGAGAATTACGATAATCCTGTGGGTAACGAATATTAACTGGGTAACGCTCTAAACCTTCAATGGTTTGGGTTATATTCATCCCCCCTATCGCGGTACGAATCACCATTTGGATATCACTGATATTTAAGCCATAGCGGGCGGCTTTTAACCGGTTAATATCCACTTTAATATAGCGACCACCGGCCACTCGCTCTGAATAAACCGAAGCTGTACCCTTAACATCTTTAAGTACTTTTTCTAATTGTTTACCAATTTTTTCAATTTCCACCAGTTGTGGTCCAGCCACTTTAATTCCTACCGGCGTTTTAATCCCGGTGGCCAACATATCGATACGAGTTTTAATCGGCATTACCCAGGCATTGGTTAATCCGGGAAACTGTACTAAAGAATCCATTTCTTTTTTCAGCGTATCGGTGGTTATACCAGGCCGCCACTCTGAGCGTGGCTTTAGCTGGATGACCGTTTCTATCATGGTTAATGGTGCCGGGTCAGTAGCCGTATCAGCCCGACCAATTTTACCGTAAACGGTTTTTACTTCAGGAATCGTACGAATGAGTTTATCCGTCTGTTGCAATAATTCTCTGGCTTTACCAATGGATACCCCTGGGTAGGTCGTCGGCATATACATCAAATCCCCTTCATCCAGTGGGGGCATAAACTCACTACCTAATTTAGTGGCAGGCCATAAACCAGCCACTAATACAATCACCGTCATTAAGAGCGTGGTTTTAGGAAATTGCAAAACGCCTTGTAGCAAAGGTTGGTAAATGGCGATTAAGCCTCTGTTTATCGGGTTTTTATGCTCAGCAACCACTTTACCGCGGATAAAATAACCCATTAATACTGGCACTAAGGTAATAGCCAATCCCGCCGCTACCGCCATGGCATAGGTTTTGGTATAAGCCAGTGGCGAAAATAATTTACCTTCCTGGGCTTCCAAGGTAAAAACAGGTAAGAAACTCAGAGTAATAATTAATAACGAAAAGAATAATGGTGCACCTACTTCTTTAGAGGCTCGGTAAATAATATCCCAGCGATTCTCATCTGTGAATGGTGTTTTTTCCATGTGCTTATGAACATTTTCAATCATGACAATGGCACCATCCACCATGGCCCCAATCGCAATCGCAATACCACCCAGGGACATAATATTGGCATTCAATCCCTGTAAATGCATGATCACATAAGCCCCTAAAATCCCCACTGGTAAACTAATCACAACGACTAATGCCGAGCGGAAATGAAATAGAAAAATGGCACAAATAATTGTCACCACTAAAAATTCTTCAATTAATTTTTCATATAAATTATCCACCGCACGATCAATTAATAGGGAACGATCATAAGTGGTTACCACTTCCACTCCCTCTGGCAAACTAATTGCTAACTCTTTAAGCTTTTGCTTCACCCCTTCAATTACCGATTTAGCATTCTCACCAAACCGCATTACCACTACACCACCAACCGCTTCACCTTCACCATTAAGTTCACCAATACCACGGCGCATTTGTGGGCCTAAGCGGATATCCGCCACATCTTTAAGCAATAAAGGGGTACCATTAACATTTAACCCTAACGGCACACTGGCTAAATCCTGTTGATTACTTAAATAGCCATTAGAACGCACCATATATTCGGCTTCCGCTAACTCGACAACCGAAGCACCGGTTTCTTGGTTCGCTTGCTGAATAGCGACTCGAATTAAGTGCAATGGAATTTGATAGGCTCTTAATTTATTGGGGTCAACCACCACCTGATATTGCTTGATCATGCCGCCAATCGTCGCTATTTCAGACACCCCAGGTACAGTTTGTAATTCATATTTTAAAAACCAGTTTTGTAAGCTAGTCAGCTCTGCTAAATCATGGTTACCGGTTTTATCAACCAAGGCATACATATAGGTCCAACCAACCCCTGTAGCATCTGGCCCTAGTGAGGGTTTTGCGGCTTCAGGCAAACTAGCGGTTACTTGATTTAAATATTCCAATACTCTAGAGCGTGCCCAATATAAATCGGTATCGTCGTCAAAAATCACATAGACATAGGAATCACCAAAAAAAGAATACCCCCTTACAGTTTCAGCCCCCGGCACAGCTAACATAGCCGTTGTTAATGGGTAAGTAATTTGGTCTTCTACCACCTGGGGGGCTTGGCCTGGATAGCTGGTTTTAATAATCACCTGAACATCCGACAAGTCAGGTATTGCATCAATGGGAGTTTGCCGCACCGACCAAAGCCCAGCAGCAATTAAAAATAACGTCGCAATGAGAATCAAAAACCGATTATGTAGCGACCAATAAATTATTTTATTAATCATATTCAGAGGCCTTCTACATCATTGATTGGTGTGATTCATATTGGAATGGTCCATCGTTGAATGGTCTACAGGTTCTTCACTTTCAGTCTTAGGCATTTGATGCTGGCTGTGATCCATCTGCGAATGATCCATGGTTGAATGATCTACTGGCTTTTCATCTTTAGCCTCTGGCATCTGATGTTGACTATGGTCCATTTTCGAATGATCCATGGTCGAGTGATCTACAGACTTTTTATCACTCATTTCAGGCATTTGGTGCTGACTATGATCCATCTTCGAATGATCCATTTTTGAGTGATCCATGCCTTCCATATCAGTACTCATTGACATGGCTTTTGCTGTTTTTTCACAGGCAGCCTCTGTTAAATCCCCCTTGGTTGAAAGGTCCGTAATCAGGTATTGGTTATTTAGTTTCTGAATACAAAAATCAATCGCTTGCTTATTTTCTACTGCTTCAGTGGATACACTTTTATCTAACTGAAAATTCATGGTCATCGCAGGCCAGTTCCAGGCTTCGATTGGATCATGGGTGATATTAACTTGATCAGCAGCAATTGCTTTATTCCAAACCCCTTTGGCTAATACCACACTAGCTGTTTCTGGCATTTTTTCTGCTGTTTCCATTCGATTAAAATCAGCGGTAATGCTTGACTCCGAATCAATTAAAAATTGTGCTGAAGTCACTATGCGATCACCTTCTTTTAACCCAGACAGAATTTCCACCTGTTGACTGGTTTCTTTTCCTGTGGTGACAGTTATAGATTGATACTTACCATCGCCCAACGCTTTCACTACTCGATTCATGGTGCCACTGCGTATTAATGCACCGTTAGGTATCAATAATGTGGGCTTAGTACTTTTGGCATCAATGGCTAAATGTACAAACATATTAGGCTTTAGCGATAATGCTTGATTGGGAAAACGTAGCCGGACTTTAAATGTACGGGTGGTGCTGTCTAAATCCGGGTAAATATAATCCACTTTACCTTGCCAGTTTCTTCCGGGTAAAAAATCAGTACGCATTGTGGCAGGTTGCCCCGGCTGAATTAAACTAGCTTGACGAGCAAATACTTCAGCAATTACCCAAACCTCTGATAAATCACCTATTTCCATAATTTGGGTCATCGGTTTAACGTACATACCTTCTCTCACACCCAGCTTGGTCACATAACCGGACATGGGGGCCCGAATTTGGATACGTTGACTCACTTGTTGAGTATTTACGAGTTGCTTAATCGCTTGATCATCTAACCCCAATGCCATTAAACGCGCTTTTGAGGCTGCAATTAACCCTTTATTATTGGTTTTTAATAAGCTTAAAAATTCATATTGGGCATTAACTAAAGTGGGAGAGTATAGTTCGAAAACAATGTCACCTTGTCCCACTGGGTCACCAACGGCTTTACGATTTAATTTTTCAATCCAGCCCTCGACTCGGGTATGAATATGATGCAGCTTGTCTTCATTGTGACTGATATAGCCGACGGTATTGATGCTACTAGCCACCTTTTGTCTCATTACTTTGGCTGTTTTAACCCCTAAATTATTTTCTACCGTCGCATCAATTTTAACCAACCCAGGCTCATCCTTACCTGCAGCATCTTCAGGATAAACAGGCACCAAGTCCATGCCCATTGGCGACAAGCCAGGTTTATCCCGCTTATAATTGGGGTCCATTGGTGCCACCCAGTATAAAGGCTTACGCTCAGCCGATGATTCACTCATCTCACTATTATTCACTCCACTCGCCCCCATCAAACCAGGCAACCATTGTTGAGCAAAATAACCACCAGTAAAGCCCAAACCAACCAGTACAATGACTAAAAAAGTTTTTTTCATTATTTATTTACCAGTAATAATCTCTTCAGAATAACAGTCCAACACCAAAGCTAGCAGATATGGGGTAACAGGATATTCTGGAGCTGCAACATGGATGTCGCTTTAGTTCTTGATGGGCCATGGATAGCACTTCAAGAACGGAGGAAGAATGCGCTGTTATTCCATATCAAACATCAGATTTATGATCTATATTTCTGTAAAAAATCGTAATTGAGTTAGTGTCTTAAACCTATTCTCTTTTAATTTCAGCAACTCTAATTTGACATTAAGCCGACTGATATATGCTTGAATCACCGTAGCAAAATCAATGCGATCTGCTTGATAAGACTCCAACGCCGCTTTTGCTTGTAAATTAGCCTCAGGAATTAATCGATGTTGATACAATGCAATACTGTCATTAATGCCTGTTATCTGTGATTGGAGCGACAGATATTGTGAGCGCATCTTGCGTAATAACACTTCCCGTTGATAAGTGGCCGACTCACGCCGTATTTGATTAGCAGCCAGGGTTCTATCCTGTTTATTTTCCGTAAATAACGGTAAATCAAAGGTCACCATGGCAGAAACAAAATTGGCTCTATCATTACCCATGGCATCGTCACCTTGTCTTACGCCATAACCCAACTCAACACCCCATTGTGGTTTGTATGCTTCTTTTGCTAACGCAATTTTATTGTCAGCTAAATCAACTTGTTTATTGCGCATTTCAATCATGGGATGTTTGAGTAATAGGGGGTCGATTGAGTTTGTTATAGAAGACCAGTGAGGTAATTTATTGGCAACCCGATTTATCTGTTGATCAGGTAACCACCGAGCTAGCATCGCCAATGAGGATTGCTGCTGTTTTTTTAGCTCAATAATCCGATTATCATGCCGACTTAAGGCGAGCTTTGCCTGATAAATATCCTGTTGGGTTTTTCTACCAACCGAATAAAGCGACTCAGATAACTCAATTAACTGACTAAACAAATAGCGGTCATTTTTCAGTAATTGAACGGCTTGTTGACTTCCCCAACTGCTAAACCAGGCGAGTTGGACTGCACGTTTAATTTCCAGCTTCCGTAACGCAGCACTGACTTGCTGATTAGCCGATTGAATCCCTAAGCCATCCCCTTGTAAGGCAAGCGTATTACCCCGTGGAAATTGCTGACGCACCCCAAAGCGCAATTGGGTCATATTTTCCTGATCAAAGTCAAAGGTATCATCGGGTACATTGATTGCACCAACACTGACTATCGGATCAGGCAATGTATTAGCTGCCACTTGCTCTTCTTTTAGTGCATTGACTTCTAGTTGACGACTTGCAAGCCCCGGTTCATTGGTTAACGCTGTCTTGACTGCCTGATCAAGCATTAGCCCTGAGTGAGCCTGCAACATGGGTACATAAACGGTAAATATAATGCACCAGAACAACCGCGTAGGCATAATCCCTCCTGACGCTAATAAATTATAATTAACTAACAACCAACAAAATGGTTAAATTGCTTAAAATCTTTTAATTTAGCTAAGGGTAGGGAGAAAAGGCTATTTCAGCCAGCGACAATGGCGAAGGTTAATGGGCGGGCTAGTTTGAGCATACCTCAACTGTTGTTGACGTACGGCTAAGCCAATTGATGGGCCAATCAGCAGTTGAAGGAAAGGAATGATAAGGAAAAGCGCAAATAGTGGCTGTAATGGTAATTGCAATAATGACTGCCATTTATTCATAGACTGGCAGGCACCATTAGAGTCACTGCAACCCATATCCCCAACATGTGATATATCATCACTCAATACTGATGCCATATGATGCTGGGTTACTGTGCTATCCATACTGGGCATAACATTAGTATCAGCAGCAGACATCCATACCGTTAAACAGCCGACAAGATGTAACATAACCCATACTGCCAATAAGGCTAAGGCTATACCACTTCGTTGTTGGTGTAGTTTGTTTAGCATTTAATTACTTTGCTGCCTTACAAGCGTTTACTTAAGAGAACTCTTGTTTAAAACTAGCCTACTATCATAAACCTTCCACCCACAAGAAGGTCAAGTCGCCCAGTAAATTAATTAACATTATGGTTAGTCTATTGGTCTGCGATTGTATTTAAGAAATCAGGCAAACGTTTGCCCCTTATACTGGAATTAATTGCTGGAAAAATATGGGCAGCACAGCTGATTAAGCCAATGCTATAAACATTGTTGTAGACGTATATATGTGGTTTTAAACTTTGTATATGACAATTTTCAGTATACAAAACAATCAATCAGATTAAGCAAAAGTAATGAGCCCACAGTTGAAGTCCAAGAGGTTGTTTTGTATAAACAACATTGGCTGCTAGCCATATCATGGCTAAGATATGGAAGCTATCTATGACTGGGCACAGGAATATAGCCAATATGAAAAAACTCAAAAATGAAGCAGGCCTGGTAAAGGAAGCCCTGCGGGTTGGGGCTATTTATGCAAAAAAACGGGGCGTCGGCCAAGTGGAAGAGTCTGACCCGCAAAAAGTGAAAGTCACTTTTATTTACCGTTTATTAGTGCATGATAACTTGGTCCAACCATTGGCTAAAGGTAAGGAAACAGAACCCAATATGCGCCATAAGTTGGCTTTATGGATTTCCCGTCAACTACCAAAAGACCACCCACTATTAAAAGAGGAATAAAGTGCAACAATTGGACAGTAACTGATATACAACTGGTTACAAACAAAGGTTAATGAGCTATTGCTTGGGACAAAATAGCCAATACTTTTACTATTCCCTCTTCCAGGGCCTGCTTAATATCATCCATGGTAATAATACCTGCTGAGCGACCTGCCGCCATATTGACCACTAAGGCAATTGACGCATATTCCAGCCCTAGCTCTCTAGCTAATGCTGCCTCTGGCATACCCGTCATCCCTACAATATCAACCCCATCTCGCTCCAACCGATCAATTTCAGCCTTGGTTTCCAACCGTGGTCCCTGGGTGCAACCATACACGCCACTCTTCGTACAACTAATGCCTTTTTGTTCAGCTGCTATTATTAACGCTTTGCGCAATGTATCTGCGTAGGGATAAGTAAAATCAATATGCTCTACTGAACGATCCTCATCACAAAACGTATGTTCCCGCCCATAGCTATAGTCAATAATTTGATCAGGGATAACGACATGTGCAGGGGGCATTGTTGAGTTTATTGCACCTACGGCATTAACTGCATAGATAGCCTTTACCCCTAGTGTTTTTAAGGCAAATATATTCGCCCGATAATTGACCTGATGCGGTGCTAGTTGATGAGGATCACCATGCCTGGCTAAAAAAGCTATCTCCTGCTCAGCAAGTTGGCCTATTCTAATAGGTGCTGACGGAGTTCCATAAGGGGTTTCAACTGATTTTTGTTCGGTAAGGGTTAATCCTGCTAACTGTGTTAACCCTGTTCCACCGATAATAGCAATATTTGGCATACTTAAGAGTTGGCTACTGATTGCTGAATATTAACTGGCTCTACATGCAAGGTACGGGTTGGGAAGGCTATTTCAGCACCATGCTTGGTAATAATTTCCATAATATCGAGCAATACCTCCTCCTTAATTTCATGGAACCGTATCCAATTAATAGTTTTGGTAAAACAATAAATAAAGAAGTCTAGTGAAGAAGCCCCAAAGCTATTAAAGTTAACAATCAAGGTTTGATTAGTATCAATTTCTGGATGCTTAATTAAGTAAGCTTTTACCTCACTAATAATTGGTTTTATTTTTTCCGCATCGTCATAGCGTAAACCAATCGTTTCATAAATACGTCGATTAAGCATCCGGGAAGGATTTTCTACCGAAATATTGGCAAAGGTTGCATTAGGAATATATAACGGCCGTTTGTCAAAGGTTCGAATATGCGTCAACCGCCAGCCAATATATTCTACTGTGCCTTCTATTTCTTTGTCTGGTGAGCGAATCCAATCTCCCACTTTAAAAGGCTGGTCTAAATAAATCATCAACCCACCAAAGAAGTTAGCCAGCAAGTCTTTGGCTGCAAAACCCACTGCAACACCACCAATACCTCCAAATGCTAATACACCAGAAATGCTATATCCCAATGATTGCAATATAACCAATGCTCCAGTAATAATCACTGCTGCTCGCAGTAGCTTACCGATGGCATGAACGGTGGTGGGATCTGCCTGTTTTTTACCTTCTCGGGGAGTAATTAACTGTTCTTCTACTGCTTTTATCAAGCGAATAAAAAACCAAACTATAAGGGCAATAATCAAAGTTTCACGTATTGGATCAATGGCTTGAAAAATCACCGCATCCGACACTTTATGCACAATTTCAGCTGCCCAGCTAAAACCAATCACCCAAATTAAAGCCGCTAACGGTTTTTGTGCTGAGTCAACAACAGTTTCATCCCAAATAGTACGGGTTTTAGTCAATTGTTGGTGTAAACGAGCAAGCAAGCGACGGGCAATAAAGTTGGCAAGTAAAGTTAAAAATACAACAATAAAAACCTGATAAACCCAAGCATCTTGCCCCTTAGCAAAATTTAAAAAGTCCAACCACTTTTCCATGAATTAATAGCTCTGATTGTTAATTAAGGTTCCGCCTATTCTACATTATTTATCGATTATTACAGTGTTTTTAGTTTTTCGTGGATTGCTAACCGACGGGGATGCTCCTCTAATTTCTGCCAGTTAAGTTTTGCATTCCCTTTTAATGGTTCAATATTAACATCTGTTGTCAAATGATTATTCAGTTCGGCAACCACCGCTTTTGCTCCTGCCACATTATTACACACTAACAATAACTGACAGCCCGCTTCAAGCGCTGCTAATGCACGTGATGGATAATCACCCGCCTGACTCGCAGCGTGCATGGTTAAATCGTCACTAAAAATAATACCCTTAAAATTCAAAGACTCTCGCAACACCGTTTGTAGCCAATAACGAGAAAAACCAGCAGGCTCTTCTGCCACTTGTGGATATAAAACATGCGCAGGCATAATCCCATCTAACAACTGTTGCTTAATTAGTGCAGTAAATGGCAGCAGGTCAGCTTGCTCTATTTCGGTAAAGGGCCGATCATCACAGGCAATATCATGATGGGTATCTGCCGCTACACTGCCATGCCCTGGGTAATGCTTACCGACTGTTGCCATTCCTGCTTGTTTCATCCCTACACAATAGTTGCAGGCTAATTCAGCAACGGTCTTAGGCTGCTCTGCAAATGCACGAGAACCAATCACCTGACTGATGGGTAAACCTAAATCTAAAACGGGTGCAAAGCTTAAATCTATGCCTGAGGCAATCACCTCACTGGCCATTAACCAGCCTAAATCTTCTGCTAATTGACAGGCTTCAACTGGATTATGTTGATAGTGCTCCCCTAGCCGACAGGCAGCGGGTAGTTTGGTATAACCATTAACCAACCGTTGTACCCGCCCCCCTTCCTGATCAACCGTAATTAATAAATCTTGCCGTACTGCTCGGATTGATTCCAATAATGTTAATACCTGCTGGCGATCTACCACATTACGGGCAAATAAAATCACCCCAGTAACCGCAGGCTGGTTTAACAACCAACGCTCGTCATCCGTTAGCGATATTCCTGCTAAATCAACAATTACCTGACCTGGCATAGGATTTACCAATGTTTATTGTTTACTGAAATTAAGGCTCAATTATCACTTGTGTATATACTGGCATACGCTCAAATAGTTCAATAACTGCATTATTACGCATCCGAATACAACCGTGGGAGGCGGGTATTCCCATTGGTTCTGTGTCAGGGGTACCATGGATATAAATATACCGTCGCATTGAGTCCACTTTCCCCAAGCGGTTATAACCAGGTTCCTGTCCACTTAACCATAAAATACGGGTTAAAATCCAATCGCGCTGGGGAAACTGACTGGCTAATTTCTCATCATAGACTTCCCCTGTAAATCGTCGCCCAACAAATACAGCATTTAATGGGCAGTTAGCACCGATCTTAGCTCGAACAAGGTGTCGGCCCAACGGGGTTTGAAAGCTGCCTTGCTGCTGGCCAGTTCCATTCGCCGCTGTAGAAATCGGGTATTGTTTAATCAGTTGATTATCATCAAACAATTTAAGGGTTTGTTCGGCAATGGAAACATAAATAACAGGCATCACTCACCGTACACACGCATGTAAAATAAACGATTAAACCTCTAGGCTGGTAGCAGGCAAATCAGCTTTCATGCCTTGAGCTAAAAACGGCACCAGTCGTTTCATAACCGCAGGTACAGAGGTATGCTCGTTGTATTCACTTTCAGCAATATCCCGTAAAGCATCTAATCCAGACATAGTAAATGCCACTGAACCAACCATAAAATTAACACGCCAGAAAATTTCTACAGGTGGTAAATCTGGTGATGCTTGCACGACCAAACTAACAAAACGGCGAAACACATCTCCATATACTTGTTCAAGGTATTTGCGTAGATGTCCTTGAGACTGGCTAAAAGCTAGTCCTAGCAAGCGCATAAACACCGATAGGTCATTCTTGCCTCGAGCTTCTACAGAGAGTATTTGCTGAAATAGCAGATTAAGCAGCTGTTCTGGAGTGGGTTGACGATCGGCTAATGATGCTTCAAATTCATTAAGCTTCAAAGTGAGTTTTTTACAAAAAGGCTCCAAGAAACGTGCAAATACAGCCTGAATGAGCGCCTTTTTAGAGCCAAAATGATAATTCACTGCCGCTAAGTTTACTCCAGCTTTACTGGTAATAGTCCGTAATGACGTTTCGGCAAACCCCTTTTCTGCAAATAAAGCCTCTGCAGCATCTAATATTCGTTCAACAGTTTCTGATTGTGCCATAACAAATTTAAAATAATTAATTAAAAACCTTAGCCCCCTACCCTCATCAAAACTTGTCGTAAAAGCTGAGAAATATTTGGGCTAGGGCCTGTTATAATCTTCAAACGTTTTGAACATACGTTTAATACGTATACAAGTCAAGCAGGCTTTCCCTTTTCCTGCAAGTGATATTGAACGCTACAAAGTAAGGAAACACCCTGATAAAAAACAACAAGGTACTTGAAAACTATTGAAGGATAGGCAAAACTGGATATAATCACAGTAACTGTATAAAATCACAGCAGCAGTGTTAGCCTGCAATTATCTAAAGCATTATTAGATAAGCTGAAGCATATAAAACAGCAAAAATCCAAATGCGTATAAGGAGCCATCTCAATGGCTAAACTAACAGCCCGACAGGCTGAGATTTTTCAATTTATTAAAGACCATATCGAAGATACGGGTTTCCCACCCACCCGAGCAGAAATTGCCCGACAGCTAGGGTTTCGTTCAGCAAACGCTGCGGAAGAACACCTCAAAGCCCTTGCCCGCAAAGGCGCTATTGAAATTATTGCAGGCACATCTCGTGGCATTCGCATCCCTAACGAAACCCAGCAAGGCATCCCAGTGGTGGGTCAAGTAGCTGCTGGCTTTCCAATTTTAGCCGAACAGAATATAGACAACTACTGCCAGATACCCGCCAACTTTTTCAAGCCCCAAGCTGATTATTTTTTAACAGTAAAAGGGATGAGCATGAAAGACTGCGGTATTCTTGATGGTGACCTATTGGCAGTACATAAAACATCCGATGTACATAATGGTCAAATTGTGGTGGCTAGAATCGAAGATGAAGTCACTGTCAAACGGTTTGAGCGCAAAGGTGATGTTGTATTACTCCACCCGGAAAATAACGAATTCAACACCATTGAAGTGGATTTGCACGACGGAAACTTTACTATCGAAGGCATTAGTGTTGGGGTAATAAGACACTAAGATGCTACCAACGCCTCTCCCCTATGAGGAGAGGCAAAAGAGTTTTTAACGATGTTAGCTTTTAGTTAGTCATATCTAACTGTTTTCGCAACTCTTTATTTTTTCAACTCCTTCATCGCTTCAATTAAGCTGCCAATAAACCATGCACAATTAACTTGTTGCGACTTATTCTGCAGTTTTGCACATTTTCATCAACTCTGATCCACAATCTACTCCAATATGGTAAACACAGTGAATTAGGCCAAAGATATAAATTTTTTGTCAGTGATACACTCCAGCCATAATTAGCGAACATGATAATAGGAATTAATCTCATGGAGTACAGTGGCAATGAAAATGATTCCAAGCCCAACTGTAGTACACCTAGTCAGCCACCTCACTTTCCTCTATCAACGAGTCACAGCGGCTTTACTCATATTACAGAAATTATTTTATCTTCTGCTCGCGTACCACTGACATCGTTTATTCCACCTATGTTGGCCCAGCTAAGTCATCATGAAAAGCAGCGCTGGCTAACGGTTGTCTGCTCAAAGCAGTACCACAAGCTTACCTTGAAGTGGCTACAGGATGCATACATTAATAACAAACAGGTTTTATTTCTAACAGCAACCAATGAAGGCTCTATTAAGGACCTAACTTTACAGGCTTTATCTCTAGGTAAAAGTCATACGGTAGTTAGCTGGTTACCGGTGTTGGACGAAGCTACCTTATCGGCTTTAGAGATTGCAGCAAAAAAGGGTAACTGCCATGTTATTAATATTAGACAACGTTAACCAGCCTATTATTTTGCGCTACTTACAAGATAAGAAGATTATTTACCAACCAATGAAATCGTTTGACCGGTCTTGCTGCTCTGTTCAGCCAACTGAATTATTTTAATTACTGCTAACGCTTGCTGCGCAGTTACAGCCACTGTTTTATTTTGCAAAATTGCGTCTGAAATGTTAGCAAAATAATGCTGGTATCCTCCTGCTTGCGTGGGATGAATACTTTCCCCATTTTCTTGAAACAAGGTCCCATAATTTTTTTCTGCTTCATTTGCCCAATTTTCATGCTGAGGCGAAAGCCCTTGTTTTAGCTGTTCTTCTTGTGGATCAAGGCCATACTTTACAAAACTACCTTTGGTTCCCTCTAATTGAAAACGCAACCCAGGCCCTGCAGAAAATGGGCTGGAGCGTAACACCACTTCATGATTAGGATAATGCAATTGAACATGGAAATAATCAGTGGTTGGTGAGTTTTCCCTTAACCTTCGACAACATGCAGTCAGTGCCATCGGCCAGCCAAATAAACATAACGCTTGATCTATCAGATGAGGACCTAAATCATACCAAATCCCCGTCCCTTCACCTGCTTGTTCGCGCCAGCGTTGTCGTACGATTGGCCTAAACCGGTCAAAGTGAGATTCAAATAAACGTATTTCACCCAGTGCTTTCGAATCGATTAATTGTTTTATGGTTAAAAAGTCACCGTCCCAGCGACGATTGTGATAAGTCGACAGTATCAGTTCTTTTGTTTTTGCTAGTGAAATTAATTCTTCCCCTTGTTCTACTCGCGTAACAAAGGGTTTCTCAACAATAACATGTTTATTACTGAGTAATGCCAGCTTAGCGAATTCATAATGGGTATCATTAGGTGAAGTAATAATCACCAACTGGATTGTATCGTCTTGAATTAATTGTTCGGCTGTATCATAAACCTGAATATCAGGGTTATCGGCTAATACTTGTTCTCTTTTACTTGAGCTGATAGCTGTTAATTCAAACTCCTTTAAATAGTTAATAAAAGGCAAGTGAAAAGTCTGAGCAGAAAAACCATAACCGATAATACCTGTTTTTATCATCTATCAAACCTTAAAACTTTTAACAATTTTGGCAATATTAAATGCAGTGTCTTCAATATTCTGTGCGGCAGTTTTTAAAGCATCAGTTAAATTCATTACCCCTGGTACCACACTAAATACTGCATCAATCCCTTGCTGATAAACCGCTTGGTAGCCAGCTCCCATGCTACCTGCTAATGCTATTACACAACAATTATATTGTTTAGCCCGTTTAGCAACACCAATCGGCGTTTTACCATAAATAGTCTGGCTGTCTATTTTTCCTTCGCCAGTGATCACTAGGTCCGCGTCAGATAAATAAGTTTCCAGTTGAATAGTATCTAACACAATATCAACACCACTTTCTAACTGGGCATTAAATCCCCCTAATAAAGTAGCGCCTAAACCACCAGCAGCACCCGATCCCGGTGTTGAAGCAATATCCCGATTGAGTGCTTGTTGCATGACTTTAGCAAAATGGCTTAAATGGTTTTCCAACTGTTGCAGCATAGGCTCATCAGCACCCTTTTGAGGACCATAGGTATAGGTAGCACCTGTAGGGCCTAATAATTGGTTATCTACATCACAAGCGACTTTAAATTCAACATTTTCTAGCCTGCTATCTAAGGAGTTAAAGTCAATCTGTTGTAAATTAGCCAGCCCTTCTGCACCTAGCGAAATTACATCCCCTGCGGTATTTAATAATCTTGCACCTAACGCCTGCAACATACCAGCCCCTCCATCATTGGTGGCGCTTCCGCCTAGACCGAGGATAAATTGTTTAGCACCGGCATTCAGTGCTTCAATAATCAGTTCTCCTATACCATAACTGGTGGCTTTTAACGGGTTACGTTGCTGAACTGGTACTTTCGCCAAACCCACAGCCTCAGCCACTTCAATCACTGCTGTAACACCATCACCCAATACCCCCCAGCAGGCGTCAACGGGTGTTCCCATTGGTCCAGTTACGCGACAAGTAAACTTACTACCCTGGGTACCAGCTACCATGGCATCAATCGTCCCTTCACCCCCATCGGCTACGGGTAGTTTAATTAACTCAGCATCAGGCAACACTTGTTGAATACCCTGCGCAACAGCATCCGCTACCTCAATGCTGGATAGGCTCTCTTTAAAAGAATCAGGTGCAATGACAATTTTCATTGGTTATTTTCTATCAAGTATTTATGACCTGTTAACACCATTTGATTTTAGTACGCCAGATTCGATAGCTTTGGTGAGAAAGCTCCATTTCACGACACCCTAAATCTATTAGTCATATAATCCATAAACAGCCTTCAATTGATTCATTCGATTCACCGCTAATACCGGATCTCTTAAAATACCTGCTTGGTCTGCTAATCGAAATATCTCTGCATAATGCCTTAAAGAACGGGCCGAATGCATGCCGCCCGCCATCGAAAAATGAGACTGATGGCCATTTAACCAGGCAATAAACACTACCCCTGCTTTATAATATTGCGTGGGCGCTTCAAATATTTTTCTTGATAAAGCCACGGTCGGGTCCATTAATCGATGATATTCAACAAAATTCCCATTAGCCAGCTCAGTTAATGCTTGCGCTGCCACTGGCGCAATCGGGTCAAAAATACCCAATAAGCCATGAGAAAAACTGTCGCCCTCCCCTGCAATTAATTCCGGGTAATTAAAATCATCCCCAGTAAACATTTTTACATTGTGAGGTAAACGCTGGCGTAATGCTAATTCATATTCCGTAGCTAACAATGACACTTTAATACCCTCTATTTTACTGGGGTTTTCTTTAATAATGGTCTCTACTGTATCCATCGCCTGCCAACTATTGGCACTGCCCCAATAGCCACTTAGCAGAGGATCAAACATATCTCCTAACCAGTGCAAAATCACCGGGTAACGACACCCCTGAATCAATTCAGCATAAAGAGACAAATAATCTTCTGGACCTCTTGCAACTTTCGCAAGTGCACGAGAAGCCATTAAAATCACTCGTGCACCCACAGCCTCGATAGCTTCTATTTGTTCAATATAGGCTTTACGCACATCATCCAAGTTAATTTGGGAAAAATCTATCAGTTGATCAGTACCTGCGCCTGCCGCTAAATCTGCACCTGGAATGGTGTTTGCCAACACAGTACTGCGTTTAATCAACTCTAAAGCGGTTGGCCAATCAACCCCCATCCCTCGCTGAGCCGTATCCATAGCTTCGGCTACTTTAAACCCCAGCTTCCACAAATACTCCCGATAAGCCAGGGTTGCTTCCCAATCCACTGCCGGCTTACCTTGCCAGGGATACAGCTCCTGTAAAGGATCAACCACTAAATGCGCAGCAGCATAAGCAGTGCGATTAAAAGGCGTATCTGGTATCACTTCAGCGAAACTACAAGACGACAAATTAAAACGTTCCAATTTTGAATTCAACGCTGGCAAGATAATCTGGTGAGACATTAAAGGCACCTCTAAATAGCTAATTCCTTCATATAATGGTTATTTGTTAATTAAATCAGCCCGTAGGGTTATTTTAAGTGAGTCCACTACTGTTATTTGAACGAGTTTATACTCATGCTATTGCAACAACTATTTAGAACGTTACAATAAACAAATACCTGTTGCAACTCTACACACTTGTTGCAGTAGGCACCTGTTTACTTGCAATATATTTAACTACCAGCGGCTAACCCCAAATCAGTTAGCTTTTGAAAAACTTACAATGAGAAAAAATAGTGAGTAAAACCAGTATTACTATTCCTGATATTGCGGCAGCCGCTGGGGTTTCAAAATCGACTGTGTCTTTAGCCTTACAAGACAGCCCCAAAATCAAACCAGAAACCAAGCGGAAAGTCTTAAAGGCCGCTAAGCAACTTGGTTATGTTTATAATAGAGCTGCGGCTAACCTACGCCGTCGTTCCTCAGAAATCATAGGGATGGTTATTAACGACCTGACCAATCCTTTTTTTGCTGAGCTGGCCGTTGCCTTAGAGCGCAGTTTTACTGACTCTGGCTATGTAGTGATGATGGCGAACACTTCTGAAGATATGCAACAACAAGCAAAGGTGGTGCGCACTTTTGCTGAACATGGTGCCGCAGGCATAGTAATTTGCCCTGTATTTGGTACTACCTACGAGCAACTGACTACCCATACAATGAAAGGCTTACCCATCGTCAGTGTGATGCGGCCAATTGAAGGGAACGAGTGTGATTTTATCAGCCCAGATAATATTGCCGGTAGTCAGGCAATTACTCAGCATTTGCTAGAACAAGGCTTTACCCAACTGGCTTTTTTAGGGGGTATCACTGACACTTCAGTTTACCAAAACCGGCTCGCTGGTTTTAAAGCGGCTTTAACCAAAGCCAATATACCAGTCGACCAGTGCGAAATACTCCCCTGCCCTCCCACTCGAGAAGCCTCTGCTCAACTGATTATGGCGCGTGCTAAACAAGGCCCTTTACCAGAAGCCATTGTGTGCTATAGCGATATAGTAGCATTTGGAGTGACGTTTGGTTTAGATCGTGCTGGTTTAAAAGCAGGAAAAGACGTAGCTGTCACCGGCTTTGATGATATTCAAGGCTGCAATGTATTTAGCCCTTCCTTAACCAGCGTCCATATATATACAGACCAATTAGCAAAATTAGCCGCCGAATGTTTAATCAATCGTCTAAAAGATCCAGAGCGCCCTATTTCCAACCAAACCGTGATGCCAAAAGTTATAGTACGAGAGTCTTCTACCCTAGCGAGAGAGCCATAGAAACACAATAAAAAGTGCTTAAAAAATAATACTGAACCTAAAAGCATCTCCAATAAAATTCAGTATTATTTTTTCTGGTTTTATCCTTTCCCTAAAATTAAATCCGCGCCTTTTTCTGCAATCATTATTGTTGCTGCATTAGTATTAGCGCTGACTACCCGAGGCATTACCGAAGAATCCATAACCCGCAGCCCATCGATCCCTCTCACCCGTAAATCTGGCCCAACCACACTATACTTGTCGTTTACTGCCCCCATTTTGCAAGCGCCAACCGGATGGTAGTCAGTTTTAGAAAATTGTTTGGCATATTTCATAATTTGCTGATCCGTTTTAGCTTCTACCCCTGGCATAGCTTCACCTTTTATAAAGGGTTTAAATGCCGGTTGAGCCATTATTTCTCTGGCTAACTTAAACCCTTCAATAGACATTTTCCGATCGTACTCTTCAGCCCAGTAATTCGGGTCAATTAAAGGTGCATCATTAAAATCTGCCGAACGTAATCTCACCGTTCCTCGGCTTTTTGGCCGTAATAATGCCGAATTTAAGGTGACCCCATTACGAATTTGTTTTAACCCATGTTCTAACCCTGAGCCGGGCAAAAAGTGAAATTGAATATCTGGCGAGCGCGCCTCTTTGTCTGCATACCAGAACCCACCCCCATCACAAAGATTAGAAGCAACCGGTCCCGTTTTAAATAATAAATATTGCAGCCCAGCCCATAGATTCATATACCAGGGTTTATAGCGATCAAAGCTATAATCACCACTGCATTCACTGACTACAAAAACATCCATGTGGTCATGAAAATTTACACCCACACCAGGCAAGTCATGCACAACATCTAACCCCACATTGCATAAATGATCGGCGGGACCAATTCCAGATAACATTAATAATTTCGGTGAACCCACTGCACCAGAAGTCACTAATACTTCTTGTTGTGAAGTCGCTTGATAAACCTGATTGCTTCCCTGCTGAATATATTCCACGCCTACTGCACGATAATTTTTAACTAATATTTTGGTGACAGTTGCTTTGGTAATAATAGTGAGATTGGGTCTATCTAATACAGGTTTAATATAAGCAGCAGCGGCACTACAACGCTTTCCAGAACGATTGGTTAACTGGTAGTAACCAAAACCTTCCTGAACGTCGCCATTAAAGTCTGCCGAAAAAGGAAGCCCTGCTTCTTGGGCGGCACGGACAAATGTACTGGTTAATGGATGGGGTACTGGGTCAGAAACTTTTAACGGCCCTCCCACTCCATGAAACTGATTCACTAGCCGGATATTATCTTCAGCCCGGCGAAAATAGGGTAATACCTCGTCATAAGACCAACCCTGACAGCCTTCCCGTTCGGCCCACTCATCATAATCTTTGGGATGACCGCGAGTATAAACCTGAGCATTAATTGAGCTACCCCCGCCCATCACCCGACCTTGCGGATACCACACTTCACGATTATTTAAATGCTTTTGTGGCACCGTGGAGTAACCCCAAGTGGCGGTTTTCCCTGTTAATTTGGCAAACCCCGCAGGCATATGAATAAAGGGGTGGTAATCCGTATCACCCGCTTCTAATAGTAATACCGAAATATCAGGATTTGCGGTTAAACGATTAGCTAATACACAGCCCGCCGGGCCTCCGCCAGTTATTATGTAATCGTACATCTTCACATCACCTACAACCTGTTAATGGATAAGCCACCATCCAATTCAATGGCACTACCACTGGCAAAGGCCATATACCCTTGGGCAAAAGGCACCACTGCTGAAGCAATATCTTCCGGTATCCCCCATCGTTTAGCAGGTACCAAACCCTCCTGTATATGCTGCTCATAACGGTTGGCAACACCTGCTGTCATACTGGTTTTAATAATGCCAGGCCGCAATTCAAATACTCCAATATTGTCACCGGCCAAACGTAATGCCAGCGTTTTATTGAACATGGCCAATGCTGCTTTAGACATACAATAATCTGCACGTTCAGGAGATGCCATCAGTGCACTCACCGACGAAATTGTAATAATAGAACGATAACACTCTGCGGAAGTCTCCAACATCAACTTGGCAACCGCCTGAGATAAAAACAAAGTACCCCGGACATTCACGGTCATGACCTGATCAAAAGACTCTGTTGTCAACTCCAACAAATCACCCCGGGCCAGCGAGCTGATACCTGCATTGTTTACCAAACAATCCAGCCCTCCCCCCCAACTGATGACTTGATCCAGCAATGCACAGTGGCCACTAATATCAGCCAAGTCATTGGGAATATAACAGGCTCTACTCCCAACAGACTCACAATAGGCGATTAATTCTGCACAATCATCATTTGAGTTTCTCGCAGTAAACGCCACTGCAAACCCCACTTTAGCAAGCTGTTTGACAATAGCCTGTCCTATCCCCTGGCGCCCCCCGGTGATCAATGCTACTGGTTGTCTCATCATTAAATCTCCGTCTGTTTTATATGTGTTGCTACCCGAATAGCCTGTGCTGCAATGGTCAGCGCAGGGTTAGTAGCAGCAGAATTAGGTAAAAAGGAAGCATCAACCACAAACAAATTATTATGGTCATAAGTTCGACAATAAGGATCTAATGGGGATTTAGCAGGATCACTACCCATCCGCACCGTGCCACATTGATGAGAAGGCGTTCGACGATCAAAAGCTTTGGTTAATAAAATGGGATATCCGGCGGAGTGCATCAGCGCTTTAGCTTTTTTTATTAATTGGTAATGAGCCGTTAAATTGCTTGGCTGCCAGTCCAAAATAATTCGACCACTACTATCAATGCGCACACGGCTATTAGCTTGAGGCAAATCTTCGCTCATGACATACCAATCTACTGAGTGTTTGGCCAACCAATCCAAAACCAGTTTAGGAATAAGCTTTAATTGCGCCTGCAGCATATTGCCATCTATTTTGCCTAATAACTGGATATTCCCTAATGGCTGCCCACCCTCGCCGTCAGACAAATAAAAATCATTAATACCCAGGGTTTTCTGATAAACAGCGTCGTTGACTTTAAAAGGGTTAATGGCCAAAAGAGCCGTACAGTTGTGATTCATAAAATTACGGCCTACTTGATCTGAGCTATTTGCCAGTCCATTGGGATATTGGTCATTGGCGGAACGCAGCAAGATAGCTGCGGAGTTAACCGCGCCTGCAGAAAGCACAAATAACTGCGCAGTAAGCTGTTTTCGTTCCCCCTCATGAGTGACTTCAACCGACTCAATTCGTTTACCACCCTTTGTAGTATGCAACTTGATAACAGTCATATTTGTCATTAATGTAATGTTAGGATGGTCTAATACCATTTGAAGAGCCGCCGTTTCAGCATCAAACTTCCCAGCGCCAGTGCCAGGAAACGCATCCCATGGCGTACGACCAGCTGCTAACCAAGCATCCACATCCATAGCCAATGGTAAACTAAAAGGATTAACGCCCAATTGAGAGAGTCTACCGCGCAGTAGACTAATCACAGGTTCATCAGCCACGGCTGAACCGACATAACCTTTCGCACCTGACGGCTCACAACTATCCTGGCCTGTTGTGCCTTTTACTTGGTAAAGGGTTTCTGCCTGTTGGTAATAGGGCGCCAATTCTTCATAGGGAAATGGCCAAGCGGGTGATACACCTTCATCAAACATTAATTCGCCAAAATCCTCCTGACGATAACGCATCATTACTGCGCCATAAAACTTCGAATTCCCCCCCAAGTAATAGTAATTCCCCGGATTAAATAATTTCCCTTGGCCATCCAACCACTGTTCCTGCGGGCGATAAATACCTTGCTTAAAAATGGCTCGACTATCCCGGGAACTGGCGGAATTAATTAAAGGCGCACCACGTTCAATCAGTAGTATGTTTAAGCCACTATCCGCTAACTGATTTAATAGCGTGGCACCACCAATGCCAGAACCAATAATGATTATGTCGTACTGCATCAACATTCCTTTTGTTACCCTTTTACTGACCCAGCCATTAACCCACGGACAAAATAACGACCACCCACGATATAGACAATCAGTGTCGGTAGTGCTGCAATAATAGCCGCAGCCATATGCACGTTATATTCTTTAACGCCGGTTGAGCTATTGACCAGGTTGTTCAAGGCAACTGTCATCGGTGCTGACTCGCCTGACGCAAATGAAGCACCAAAAATAAAATCATTCCAAATATTGGTAAACTGCCAAATAATAGTCACGACAATAATAGGGCCAGAATTAGGTAATAAAATATAACGGAATATTTGGAAAAAGCCGGCGCCATCCATTACTGCTGCACGAATCAATTCACTAGGAAAAGCTTCGTAAAAGTTTCGAAAAAACAAGGTGGTAAATCCCAAACCATAGACCACATGGACCAAAACTAAACCTGATGTACTATTGGCTAAGCCTAACCAACCTAACACTTGTGACATCGGCAATAACACAATTTGAAAAGGAATAAAGCAAGCAAACAACATCATGCCAAAAGCAACATGATGACCGTTAAAACGCCATTTGGTCAGCACATAACCATTTAATGCCCCTAAAAAAGTAGAGATCAGCACGGCTGGCACCACCATTTTCAAGCTATTCCAGAAATACCCATTAATACCGTTACAGTCCAACCCCAAACAGGCTGACTGCCAAGCTTTTAACCAGGGATCAAATGTGATTTCCAGCGGCAAAGCCATCATATTCCCTACCCGAACTTCATCTAGAGATTTAAATGAAGTGACGATCATGACAAACAGCGGCGCCAAATAAATGACTGCCACAATAATCAGTACAGTATAAATAACTGCACGCCCAATAAGATTGAAACGGAAGCCATTTTCTTGGGAGTTTTTATTCATTTTTTGCTCCCTTTTAGTTCTGAATACAAATAAGGCACTATAATTGCTGCCACCGTTATCAGCATAAATACCGCACTGCTGGCCCCCACCCCGATTTGATTGCGAGTAAATGAATAAGAATACATAAAGGTCGCAGGTAAAGCCGTGGCATTACCAGGTCCACCGCCGGTTAAAGCAATCACTAAATCAAAGCTTTTTATGGCTAAATGTACCAATACAATAAGCGCACTCATGAATACGGGCCCTAATTGCGGAATAATAATTCGCGTATATATTTTCCAGGTGGGCGCTCCATCGATTTGGGCTGCTTGAATAATTTCATTATCAATACCACGCAAGCCGGCTAAAAACATGGCCATTACAAACCCTGATGCCTGCCATACACCAGCAATCACCACCGTATAAATGGCCATATTCGGGTCAATTAACCAATTAAACTCAAAGTTTTCAAAACCCCATGCCTGCATGGTACGTTCTAACCCCAACCCTGGATTTAAAAACCATTTCCAGGCAGTCCCCGTCACGATAAAACTCAGTGCCATTGGGTATAAATAAAGGGTTCGTAAGCCTCCTTCCAAACGGATTTTCTGATCCAACAAAATGGCTAACAATAAACCAATAACCAAACATAAAATGATGTATAAGCTGCCAAATATTAGTAAATTATCGAGTGCCGTTTGCCAGGTTAAGGTATTCCACAGCCGCTGCCATTGTTCTAAACCAGCCCATTCATAATTGGGTAACATCCGTGATGTGCTAAAAGATAAATAAACTGTCCAGATAATAAAGCCATAAACAAATAATAAAATAACTGTGAATGACGGTGCCAATACTAATTTAGGTAACTGTATCTGTAACCACCCAATGGCTTTATCGGTATTTTTTTGTTCAACTGAGTTGGATTGCTGACTACTCATATCATTAATTCCCACTCCTAATAATGCTTTTCTTTTCTAACAGTATTTTTTAGTCCCTTCTCCCCCGTGAGGGTGTCGCGAAAGGGTGTTGAAAATAAGTCTTGTGTCCGATATGGAATAACAGCCTATTCCTCGCCACTCTAAAAGGCCATCCCTGGCCTTTAGAGCTAAAGCTGTTCCCGACAGCAGCGATTGAATACCCTGTTACCCCATATCCATTAGCTTTTGCGACACCCTGAAAAGAAAGAACCAAGCATCGATTTGTTATAAATAAACTCCATTTATTGTTATTAATTAAAGAAATCTCTAATAGGTATTTTTAACTGACGACACTAATGCTTTTACTGCTTCTTCTGATGAAAAAGCACCATTAAAGTGAGCGGTAATCACATCATAAAACGCAGTTTTTATAGCAGCGGGCACAGCATGACCATGAGCTAAACTCCCTACCAGGCTGTTGTTATTAACCGCTTGTTTTAAGTCAGCAATGGCTTTTTTACCGCAGTTATCAAAACGCTCAGTAGCAATGTCGGTTCGTGCTGGTGCAGAACCTTTAACCTGGTTAAAACTAATTTGAAATTCCGGTGATAATATTGCTTTAGCCATTTGTTGTTGGGCTGCTTTACGTTCTTTACCCACTTGAAACATGGCAAATTGATCAGCATTAAAAGTCACTGCACCCTGGCTACCCGGCGTTCGGAAACAGACAAAATCTTTACCCGGTTTTTTCCCGGCACTGATAAATTCGCCTTTGGCCCAATCCCCCATCATTTGAAAAGCGGCTTTACCATTAATAACCATCGCAGAAGCTAAATTCCAGTCACGGCCAGGGTAGTTTTTATCAACAAAACCCCGTAATTGCGCCATTCGATCAAAAACTTGTTTCATAGTGGCAGAGCTTAAAGCTTTAGGGTCTAATTCAATGAGGGCTTTTCGATAAAAATCCACGCCACCTGTTGCCAATACCACACCATCAAAAACGGTCGCATCCTGCCAGGCTTGCCCCCCATGAGCCAGCGCGACATAGCCCGCTGCTTTAACCTTCTTCATGGCATTTATTAGATCGTTCCAATTTTTAGGTATACTAACACCAACTTTGTCGAGTACCGCCTTATTTCCCCACACCCAATTTGTAGAATGCACATTTACTGGTACAGCAATCCACTTGCCTTCATATTTGGAGAATTTTTGCAACGCTTGCGGTACTACCTTATCCCATCCTTCTTGCTTAGCAACATCATTCAAATTGGCAACTACTCCTTGCTCACCCCAGTCTTGAATATCAAACCCAAGCATTTGAACAGCTGTCGGCGATTTACCTGATAATACTCGAGCCCGTAATACGGTCATGGCATTACTACCACCCCCTCCAGCTACCGGGGTATCTTTCCAACCAACTCCCTGTTTGGCTAAGGTTTGCTTTAACTCACCTAACGCCTTCGCTTCCCCCCCAGCTGTCCACCAGTGCATCACCTCCACATCTGCTGCTTCTACACCAGACACTAACGTCATCGCCAATGCCAACCCACTGATTGTTTTTTTAATCGTTATTTTCATTACTCACTCCACTTCTCTTTTTACTCCTATTGATTTGGTGCTTTTATTCCATATCAAACACCTTGGGTATCGCTTTTAGGCTGCATAAACAACGCAATACCCACTTACCTTGATAGCCACCAATTGGTTCTTGGTCCCATATGCATTTGAATGGTTTTTAGTTCAGTAAACTCTTCAATGCCGTATCGTCCTAACTCCCTCCCTTGACCACTCTCTTTAAAACCACCAAACGGCAATTCCGGATAGCCACTCATCCAGGTATTCACCCAAACTGTACCTGCTTTCACCTGCCGCCCAATGGCTAAGCAATTATCGATATTGGCACTCCACACCCCAGCGGATAAGCCATACAAACTGTCATTGGCAATGGCAATGGCCTCATCTAGATCACTAAATGTCAGCACTGATAACACTGGACCAAACACCTCCTCCTGTGCCACTGCCATGCTAGGCTGAACACCTGCAATCACTGTCGGTGCCAGATAAAACCCCTCCTGCAAGCCCGCCACTGGTGGAGATTGCGTATTCCCTATATAAACCTCCGCCCCTGCCGCTTTAGCCTCATCCACATAGGCAGTGACTTTCTGCAGATGTTCTGCAGAGATAATCGCCCCCACTTTGGTGGCTTCACACAAGGGATCACCCACTGGTACCTGACGACTGCGTTCTACTACAGCCTTAGTAAATTGATCCGCAATGGATTCATGGACTAATACCCGCGAGCTACTGTTACAGCATTCTCCAGCATTGAAATAAATACCAAATACCACTGCATCCACGGCCGCTTCCCAATCACAATCAGGGAAAATAATTTGTGGGTTTTTGCCACCCAGCTCTAGGGATACCTTTTTCAAGGAATCCGATGCTGCTGCACTAATGGCTTTCCCAACCCCTGTAGAGCCAGTAAACGACACCATATCCACCATAGGATGCGTGCTTAAAGTTGGGCCAATTTCTGGCCCTTCACCAACAACGATATTAACCACACCGGCTGGTAACCCCACCGTTTGCAAAATATCACCAAGAATTAAGGTGGTGGCCGACGTCAGCTCACTGGGTTTCACCACACAGGTACAGCCTGCAGCCAAGGCAAAAGGGAGTTTTTGGCTAACGATCAACAAAGGAAAATTCCAGGGGGTAATAATGCTGACGACGCCAACAGGCTCACGAATCACCATGGCTAGCATGTCTTCCCCTAAGTTGTTATGGCTTTCACCATGAAGACTTCTTGCCGATACTGCTGCATAACGCCACAACTCAGCCGCCCATACCACTTCATCTCGGGCTTGGCTAATGGGTTTGCCTGACTCCAATACCTCAAGTAATGCCAGTTCTTCTTGACGCGCCATCATCTGGTCAGCCACTTGATTCAGCAATTTGGCACGCTCAGCCCCAGACTGTTTTGACCATATCCCCTGATCAAACGCGTGACGAGCGGCTTTAATCGCTGCTTCGGTATCAGCCACAGTGGCTTTAGCATAACGGGAAACCGTTACACCATAAGCTGGGCTTTGTCGAGTTAACTGTTCCTTATCAGCAGCCTCCCGCCACTCCCCATTAATTAATAGCTGACCTTGAAAAGGCTCAGTGGGTATCTCAACCACCCGATTGCCAGTAACCCAGTTGACTAATGATTGTTGTTGGGACATTGAGGTTACTCCCCTTTAAACACTGGTTGTCTCTTTTCACGGAATGCAGTAATACCTTCCAGGGCATCCTGAGTATGGGCTGCCAAGCTGCCAGCCATCGCTTCTAAAATCATTGCGGTATTATCCCCCACTCCTGCATCCACCAATTGCTTAGCCAGTTGCACAGAAATAGGCGCTCGTTGGGCAATGTCTGTAGCCATTCGTCGAGCAAAGCTTAAGCCCTGGCCTTGTGCAGTTAATTCATTGACTAGCCCTAGCTGATATGCCCGTTGACTATCCAATCGCCGGCCCGTAAATAGCATTTCTTTGATTAGGCTTGGGTTAATCAACCGATTTAACCGCTGTGAACCGGACCAACCTGGGCAGGTAGCAATACCTGTTTCTGGCAAACCCAAACTGGCATTGGTCTCCGCAATACGAATATCAGCTGTCAGAGCGAGCTCCAGTCCACCACCTAACGCAGGCCCTTGAATCACTGCAATCACTGGCTGTCGTAACTGGGCTATGGCATCAAATAGCTGGTGACCCCGCTTTACCCAAGTGCGCCACATGGCTAATGGAGAGTATTCTGCCCAGGCGTTAATATCTGCACCCACACAAAAGGCACTAGAACCCGATGAGTGAATAATTACCGCTCGACAATCAAGCCTCTTTTCCAAGGTCTGTACACACGCATGTAGTGACTCCAACATTTCAACATTTAGTGCATTCAGCTTGGCAGGCCGATCAATAATGATTTCAGCAATAGGCCCCTGCTGTTCTAAACGAACCTGTCCACTCATGAAGTTTCTCTCTGTGTTTGCCCTACTAAAGTTGGCTCGCCAAGCATTAAGCCAAATGGCTCAGGTTTAAACAGTGCAGCATCCATTTGCTTTACATGATCAGCGACTTTCAGTTCAAAACCCGCCTGATTCAACACATCCCTCTCCAGGTCAATCCCTGGTGCCAATTCGACGACTTCAATACCCTCTGGTGTTAGCTTCATGACACAACGCTCAGTCACATAGAGCACTTGTTGCTCTCGCTGAATACCCATTCGCCCGGAAAAGGTGACGTGCTCAACCGCTTTAACCAACTTTTGAAAACGACCTTCCTGAATGACTCGAAGCTGGCCACTGTCCAACGAGTACTTGGCTCCTGCAGTAAAAAAACCACTGAACACAATTTTTTTGGCATGGGCAGTGATATCAACAAAGCCACCACAGCCAGCGGTAAGGTAAGGTTTGATCCCCAACTTGGAAACATTAACGTTCCCCTGCTGGTCCACCTCCATAAATGAGAGCAGGCTTTGGTCAAAACCACCGCCCTGAAAATAGGTAAATTGCTGGGGACTGGGGATAATACTGTCAGCATTGGCTGCACAACCAAATGCAAAACCCAACAGGGGAACACCACCCACCGCGCCTTGCTCTACCACCCAGGTCACCTGATTATGCAGACCTTCTTCCAACAGGATTCGTGGCACATTGGCAGAAATTCCAAAACCTAGATTTACTGCCTGACCCGCCTTAAGCTCTTGTGCCACCCTGCGGGCAATGATTTTTTCTGGCGAAAATTCCGGCATGGTAAAACTATCCTCTGGCTGGCGAATCTTACCTGAGATAGCTGGATCATAAGGGGTTTGGGTGGTTTGTAGCTGTTCTGGATCAACAACAATGGCATCCACCAGATTATTAGGAATATGGACTTGATAAGGAGGCAAACTGTTATTGCTAACTACCCGTTTGACCTGAGCAATGATCACACCACCATTATTCCTCACCGCTAATGCTTGCTCTAATGCACCGAGATAGGCGCCTTCTTGTTCAAAGGAAAGATTGCCTTTTTGATCAGCGGAAGTGGCACGAATAATTGCCACACGAGGAGTAATACTGGGGAAAAATAAATAGTCCGCCCCCTCAAACTGGACTTTTCGCACTATTGGCTCAGCGGCTGCCCGAGCATTCATTGCACCACCTTGGCGATCTGGATCAACAAAGGTATCAATACCTACTTGGGTCAACACCCCAGGTCGCTTAGCTGCAGCCTCTCGATGCATATCAAACAAAATACCACTGGGAATATTGTAGGCAGTAACACGATTTTCAGTAATTTCCTGCCAAACAGCCGGCATAGGTAAACTAGAGGGACCACTTGGGTAAGAGCCCGCAATCACCTTGGCAAGTAAGCCAGGCTTAGCAAGGTGATCAATCCCCTTAATCCCATACATATCCCCCGCTGCGATAGGGTGTAAGGTTCTAAGGGCTCTGGGCTGGCCTTCCTGCTCGAACCGCTCACCAATTGCACGCAACATGCGGTCTGGACAACCTAGCCCACTTGAAGAAGAAACAGTGACCACATCGCCATCTTTAATTAGCTTCGCGGCTTGCTCAAATGAAATCACTTTTGACATTTTCAGCCTCAATACTGCTCGTTATGGACATCAAACCGCGGGGTAATGAACCGCCACTCGTTGTTTTGTGGCAGCCGACTCAGTCATTGCCAAAGCAATGGCTAAGGCTTTCAAACCATCTTCGCCAGTCACTGCAGGTTCACCGCCTTGTGTTATGGCTTTGGCAAACTGACTCAATGCGTACTGGTATAAATTGTGATGCTCAATACTGAGCTGGCGCCGGCCTGCATCATTAACCAATTCAACCGTACCGGTGGCACGTTGGCTCATGACATCACGGGCAATGATACTGCCATGAGTACCATGCACCTCTAGCCCTGTTCCTGCATAAGGCACCATAAACGACTGATGGGTTTGCACCAAGGCACCACTGGGCATTTGCAAAATTGCCATCGCACCGTCTTCAACCTTTGAGGCCATACCACCTGTTTGGGCATAGGCCATCACATCGACTGGGTCTTCTGCCAACAAATAACGAATGACATCAACATCATGCACCGCCACATCAAGAATCACTCCACCACCTGCTTCAGGGTTATTTACTCGCCAGGTTTGGAGGGGTTTGGGTAAATGAATCGCATGAAAGATGCGCATGCCAATCACCTGGCCAATGGTGCCAGTAGCTAGCTCTGCACGCACTGCTTGATGGGTAGCGGCATTGCGTAAATGGTGGTTGGTGGCCATCACCACCCCTGCCTGCTGACAGGCTTTAACCATTGCTGCGGCATCAGCCAGATTAAGTGCCAGGGGTTTCTCACAAAACACGTGTTTACCTGCCTTTGCTGCCGCTAATACAGCTGGTTTATGCAACTCGTTCGTATTGGAGATATAAACCACATCTACAGCCGGATCAGCTAGTAGTGCATCAATCGAGTCATATGCACTGGCTATGTTTAACTCTTCGGCAAAGGCTTTGGCCCGTGACAAACTGTTACTCATGATGGCCACTACTTCATGGTTTTCTTGTGTCCGCACCGCATCCGCCATCCATTGCCTGGCAATATTGCTGGCCCCAACAAACCCCCAGCCGACTGTTCTCATCATTAACGGGTTATCAGTACTTGCCTTGGAATTCATGAGGTTATCCTCTTTTTCTATCACGGCTATTTTGCGGTAGCGGCTTTCTATATAGCCACTTTTTTAAAACTAGAGGGTGTCGCGAAAGCGTGAAGCAATAAGCTCTGTGCCAATATGGAATAACAGGATATTCATTGACTTTAGCGATACCCCCACTGAGACTTTTGGATAATGCGCTATTAATTGGAACGATCCAATTATTTACGTTTAGCATTCTTCTCGTCAAGGATTTTTTAAGCTAACTTTGGCTTTGTTGTAGTGTGAGCAAAATCAATTATTCCCATAACATGGGATAAAAAAATCATAACATACTGATTTTTAAAACTAATATCTCATACTGAGCAGCTTCATTAGCAAAAGCACTTGAAATTAAATCGTTCCAATTTATAATACTGCTTTATACTTAGAAAAGCTGTGTTCCGCATATGACATGAGGAAATCCTAATGATAAGCCATTTAGTACTGTTGAAATGCAGGCCAGATGTCAGTCAAACTCAAATAGACGACATGTTTACTCAGCTAAATTCGCTTGTGGGGGTTATTCCAGGACTACTGTCATGTAGTGGTGGTGAAAACAACAGCCCTGAAGGCATTAACCGGGGTTATACCCATGGATTTGTTATGCAGTTCGAAAGCATTGAAGCCCGCGATAATTACCTCCCCCACCCCGAACATAAAAAAGTTCAACCAGCAATACATACCGTTCTTAATGAGTGTGAAGATAATGTATTAGTTATTGATTTTTAATTTTCACAGAAACACTCAAAATTTCATGTCGTACTATTTATCATAATGTTCCAAAATAATAATTTTTTATCGCTTTAATATATTTTTACAACTTATCAAGCTCATAAAAATAAAATAGTATTTTTCAACTACTAGTTTTCCAGCTTAAATCATCAATTTTTAATTTATATTTCTTGCTAACAGGTCAATTAAATGAAAAAACTACTCGCTACAGCACTATTCGCATCTACCAGTTTAATGGCTCATGCCAATGTCGTATCCAACCATGCACTCAGTGTAGATACTGCTTTAGAACTGGTGAAAGAAGGCTTAGCCTACTGCGCCAAAGATCAATATAACGTTAGTGTTGCTATTGTAGACCACAGCGGCGAGTTAAAAGCCTTTGGGCGTCATAACCAATCAGGCCCCCATGCAGCAGAGGGCGCTAAACGCAAAGCCTTTAGTGCTGCTTCAATGGAAGCCAGTACGGAATTCTTTTTTAAATTGATTCAGAAAAATCCAGAACTACAGGGCTTACATTCGCTGCATGATAAGCTGTTGTTATTACCTGGCGGATTACCAATTAAATATAAAGGCAAAGTGATTGGCGGGATTGGTGTTAGTGGTGCCCCCGGTGGTGATTTAGATACAGCCTGTGCTGAAGCTGCAATAAATAAGGTACTCAATAAGTGAATTTTATTTATTTGCAATAACCAAGTTATTTATAAGTTCTCATTACTCTGTTAACTCCCCTTTGAGAGTAGCTTACTCTGTTATAATACCTCTTATAAGGCTGCTCTCCTTTTTAAATCCAGTCATTAGTGATTATCTCGTTTCTTCTGAAAAACTACTTTTAGACAACCGATAAAACTCAGCAATAACTGATTATAAGCAATAGTTATTTTTTATTGAAATAATTATCGTTGCTATACTGTTAGCAGCTCAATTTATATGCTGAGCTTTTACTACTGTGCCCTATGCATACTGCACAAACCTAGGTTCGGAATTAAAACGTATGGGTAAGTTAGACAGAAATGAGTTGACCAATCATATATTAGTTTGGTTTTTTGTGCTTATCCTCGCATTTGGTGGATGCTTCTACCTGATTAACGATGCAGTTTATATAAGTAATCTAAGATCTCAAGCGAGTGGTATTGCTGATATGGTTACCCATGTCGGCCATTGGGCAGGCAAGTTTAAGGGAGGCGTTTGGGTTAAGTCTGGTGTGCGAGAGCACTTCAATCCACAGGACTACCTCGAAAAAAAAACCTATGTGACAGAACTGACACAAGAAAATAAAAAAAGAGTTATCATTGAACACTATCATTTAAAGAATCCTTCCTTGGTGCAAAGAGAGCTATCTGATATCACTCTTGGAAGTAGCTCCAAAGTTAAATTTCGGATTACCTCGGATAACTTCCTAAACCCTCGTAATGCCCCTAATGGATTTGAACAACAAGCAATCAAATTAATCAAAGAAAAATTCCATAAGAGTGAATACTATACAAAAAGTAACAATCAATTCTTTTATGCACGAGAAATTGTAGCCGACAGGTCCTGTTTAAACTGTCATGGCGACCCCAAGAAAGCACCCGAAAAACTTCAAGAGCTTTACCCAGGGGAAAGTGGCTATAACTATGAACAAGGACGACTTGCCGGTATTGTAAGCATCACCTTACCCTATGAAAGCGGTCTATTAAATGTGATAAAAAATACTAATATTTATTCACTATTGGCTATAGGGTTATTTTTTATACTTATCATCTGCTTTATTGCTTATATTTTTATCTTTATTATCACGCCCATAAAACAGTTAACATTTCAAGCCTCCAAAGCTATTCAGTATAGCTATCAAGATAGAGAAGCAGATACTAACTTCTTTGCTAAAGATTACAAATCAAGCATTGAAATCAATGAGTTAAATAAACAATTGAGATCTCTTTACAGCATTATTCAAGAGCTGAAAAAGCTCATCAAAATGCATGACTAAATAAATGGCTGGCTAGACTGTTATAAAAACAGACTGTAGAGAGCTACATCAAGGTTTAAACCACCATTTGTCGTCGATATTTTTAAAGCCTTCAGATAAGTTGGGGGTTTCAATATCAATTCGCACTCTTTCTTTAAGTTTGGCTCTAGTAAAAGCATCTTTAAAGTATTTATGAGTTTCTAACATTTTCTGCAGACTACCATCACTTAAGGCTTTTTCCATCCCCTGATGGATAAGATTAGCTAGCTCAGTATCGCCCTTTTTTACATAGAAGAACCGTCCATAAGGGTATACTAACACAACATTAGTATCGATAACTAAATTGGGATCGCTTCCACCAAACTTTTCTAAAAAACTGTATACCTCATTGGCGCCTAAAGGAAAAAAGTCAAATCGTTTTCCTCCTACCATTTTAATCAAGCTAGGAATTTTACCTGCTGTTTTAACTTTAATACCTGCATTTTCAATAACAACTATGTCTCCCCAACCTTTTCCCTGTCCAGCAACATATTGCTGCAAATCTTTGAGTGATTTTATATTACCAAATTTTTCCTGATTATCCTTATGGATAATAAAAAGCCGCCAGCCTAATATTCCCCTATCAATCGGCAAATAAACAGGATCAAATCGTTGCTCCAGCCCCACTTGAAAGCCAGTATCAAACAATGAAAGCTGCCCCTGCTCAACAAGTTCTCTTGCCCGTTGCTGGTTTACCGTTGGCCCATAAACACTCAAATCAAATACCTGACCAGACTTCTCTAATGCCAACTTTAATACACTATAACCAATTGATTCTGCCCCTATACCGTCAATATTGGGATAGACTATCTTCAAACTTGAATAGGCTGTTTGCAACCCAAATAAGCAACAAATTAAAAAAAGCTTTACCACGTTAAAACTAAAAGTCATAGTCTCCCACCACTTAGCTTAGGTCAGTTTGTTAATTCCATTAAAGCACAACAAACTCTATGAAACCTTAGCTTCAAAACACATATGAGCCACCCACCATTATTCTCACTTAAACTAACAGATACGTCATCTGGCTATTATTTTAAGCTAAAGCGCCTTTAGTTTAGTAAAAGGATACACAATGTTACGATTACTACAGCAACTGCAATGGCAAATTAAAATAAAAAAATATTATTTAGTGGCACTATTGATGATATTTACTACTACAGTCAAGTCTGAAGTAGTAAATATCGTTTACCCGAACACCGATAATCTCGGTCAGACAGCACTGGGTTATCAAGTTCTTAAGCTAGCCCTCGCCCACTCCGGTGTAGAATATCAACTAACCCTATCAAAGAAAGTGATAAACCCAAAACGTGCAAGATTTTATATAAAACAAGGTAAAATAGATATTTACGACTTTGGCACAAGTAGTATCTTTGAAACAGAGTTATTGCCAATTTACTTCCCAATAGACAGAGGACTGAATGGCTGGAGAATTTTTATCATTCATAAAGATAATAAAACTGAATTTAATAAAGTCAACAATTTATCAGAGTTACAGAAATTTGTAGCACTTCAAGGTATTGGTTGGTCAGATATTGATTTACTTGAAAATGCAGGCATTAGGGTTGTGTCTTCTGAAATGCACAATTTATTTCGAATGCTACAACGTAAGCGAGCAGATTTTTTTCCTTTAGGTGTAAATGAAATTTATGGATTTTATCGAAACAACACAATAGAAACTCCTAGTCTGATTGTTGATAAAAGAGTATTGTTAATTTACCCTTTTGCTCGTTTTTTCTTTGTTAACAAACAAAATCACCAGCTAAGAGATATAATTCAACTCGGTTTAGAACGTTCATTTGCCAATGGTAGTTTTCAAAACTTATTCAATGCTCAACCAGAGTATATTGAAGCGCTGCAACTTGGTAAATTAAATAAAAGAACGACTATATATATTGACAACCCAGATATTACTGATGAGTTCAAGGCAATACCAAAAAAATATTTTATTCAACTTAATGAAATGTATACTATTCGTGAATAATTTTTTATAACTATCAGAAAAACAACAAGGGGCTATAAAGCCCCTTTTTACTACTGTTGGCGGCGGCATCGTTTTCGATAAAAGACAACTAAATAGGCAAGTAATAAACCAAACAAAGCAAATACAGGTGGTTCATCAATATTAATTAAGTAGACTATATAGTCACCTCCCATAATTCCGGAAGACCAGCTATTATCAGAATTAAGCATTAAGATATTATTGCTAGGTATAATAGGGGGAATGGCTGTATCTATCGACATAAAGCTTAATACAGACGAATTTGGATTCATTATGTCTATTAACGCCATTGCGATTGTTACATTATCTACTGGCGTATGAATACCTGGTACTCCTTCCATATCAAAGAATGCCCAATCCACTAATGCCTGAAACCCAGCACCATAATTTGGATCAGCATCATCAACGCTGAACATACCTGTTAGTACCATTGGATTAGTGACATCTTCTAGCTGAAATAAAACCGGTGCAGTATGCCCTTTCGTTGGAAGTAGCATGATGGTTGACATAAATGAAAAAATAAAAACTAGCTGCCTAACTGATATCAATGATTTCATAGCTTGCCTACCTATTGCTGTTTATAATTTAATCCGTTGCAATAAATAAAGCAAGTGATGTACCAGCTTCTATTAATCAACTACTTATATGCGTTTCACTCGTTTTGCCAACCACAATCGTATAAAAACACAACATTGATTTCAAAAACATTAATCGCGGACTTCACTCATGTTTAATTATTGTATTTTTTATGATTTACTACAGTTAAAATATAAAGATAAAAAGCTAATACCCAATGAAAAATCACAGGTATCAGGCCATTACTCCACCCATCCTGTAGTAAATTCTGCAACATATACCTAATTAGCATTCCTATGAAATATACGAGGCTAAACCAGTGAACCAATTTCCTTTTCTTGGTTGACTCAATAACAAAATAACCTTGCCCTTTTAAATTATCATAATTAATTACTGCCATTAACATTAAAATGAGTAGCTGGGTTAATACTAATATGGGATAAGCAATTAAACCTGAATACCACTGCGTAAAAGTGGGCAACCAGTCGGGCTGAGCAAATAGTACTACTATTTGCCCATATACGCGTAAAAAGAATAAGCTCGTACAAGCGATTAGGCTTTGTTGCCAAAAGCTATTCGTATTTATATTATTTAGTCGCATTGTAATAATCCAGCTTACTGACGATTTTTCAATAGTTTTCTATTGTCTAATAGCTCTTTGGCAAAGAGTCGACGATAATGTTGATACCAGTTACTTTGAAAGCGTTCCTCAGGGTCATACTTGAGTTTTTCCTGGAGAAAAGCTGGGAGCTGAGGAAAACAAGCCAATACCTGTTCACGACTGGCAAAGCGATGATAGGTCGGAAAATAACTACCCTGATATTTTATAGCGATATCAATTAATCCACATAATACTTTTCTACTTTTTGCCTTGCCTTCTATAGTATGGTCTGTGTGTACATTAAAAATAATACAAGCAAAATCTTCTTTAGCCCAGTTCAAAAATGACTCTTCATCACGTTGAATAAGCCGGACAGTCCCATAAATAATATCGGCTGCTGTTTTTCGTAAAAAATCTCTGGCGTCCGCCATAAACACAGTCAGTTTTGATTGCGGTACATAGAGTTCCGTTATCATCTCCGAACCACGACATTTAGCCCCTAGCTTTTGATCTAAAGCTTCATGATAGTCGTCCAGATAAATACTTAGCTGATGGGTATCTGACCAATATAACTGTCCTGATGATGCTAAGTAAAAATCACGAAACTGTTCAAAGGCTTTGGTTTTATCGGTATGGGCTAACTGCAATAACTCTTGCCACTGACTTTTGCTTAATCGCGTTTGATTTTTAGGAATAGGCATGTCCATTGGTACAGGTTTATAACAAGAAAATATCCCTGCTGTTAAAAACTCAGGTGACTGGGAATCAATTGCAAATTGAAAATCACCGTAAATATACCCTTGTTTAATTTTTTCATGAAGCAGAGGAATAAGCTGGTCAATGGTTGTAGCTTCCACAACTCTTCGTACTTTTTGCCTTTTTTTCAACTGGATGGTTACTTCTACGACAATGCCAAACAAACCATAACCGCCGATAACTTTACTAAATAAATCGTGATTTTCTGTGCGACTACAGTTGCACACGTTACCTTCTGCATCCACCAACTTAAAAGACACTACATCCTGGATAAACGGCTTCATTTGTAAACCTCGGCCATGAATATTGGCAGCGATAGCTCCTCCAATACTCAGCCGGTCTGCACCAGTTTGTTTTTGAGCAATTCCCCATATCACTCCAGTATCATGCTGTAGTATATGATACTGCCTGATTAAATCAGGCCATTGAATACCCGCTTCAACAGTAATTGTTCCTGCTGTAGAATCAAAATTAATCACCTGATTAAAATACTTCATATCCAGCAATAGCCCACCTGTTTTAAATTGCTGGCCTCCCATGGCATGATGCCCTCCCGCTACACAAATCAGTTGATTATGCTGCCGCGCTTGCTGTATCGCTTGTGTAACATCTTCTATAGTGGTTACCTGGATAACCTGTGTTACACAGGTTTGATTAAGTTTAGAGTGAACATCATTGACCCATTGGGGTTGATTGCATTGGTTAGTCAAGGAAATTAAGTTAGTTGTATTCTTTTTCATCACTTAACAACTTAGTAATTAAACACCTCTTTAAACTAGCAATCTCTTATCATATATTCGATACTTATATATGAAGTATTGTTTTTCGATACTTCATATCACCTATATTGAGACTAAGCTAAGGCAGTGACTCTTATGCAGCAAACCGAAGCCCTTATCACCGCACTCAAACGCCAACTCAAAGCCCGCGGTTTTCATTACACTGATGTAGCCCAAGCATTGGCTATTAGTGAGGCAAGTGTTAAACGGTTGTTTTCAGAGCGAAGCTTTTCACTGAAACGTTTAGAGGCCATTTGCCAATGGCTAGACATTTCCTTTTATGACCTGGCTAAACAGACATCCATGGCAGAATCAGATCGCTCAACCCAATTAACCTATGAGCAAGAACAAGCATTGGCCGATAATTCCTTATTATTAGTGTACTTTTATTTATTAATTAACGATTGGCCACCCCAAAAGATTGAAAAACACTACAATATTGCCCCGATTGAAAATATCAAATTGCTTACGACACTTGATAAATTGAAACTTATTGAATTGTTACCCAATAATAAGGTTCGCAGGCTCACTCACCGCCAAATAGACTGGCTTCCCAATGGCCCAATCCGAAAACAACATGAAGCTCAAGTTAAAGAAGAGTTTCTTAAAGCTTCTTTCTCCAATAACCTAAATGAATATTTTCAGTTTCATTTTGGCGAGTTGTCATCAGCGTCACGAAATTTGCTGTTTCGTAAACTTGAAAAATTAACAAAAGAATTTAATGATTTAGTGGAAGTTGACCTGCCTTTACCTAAAGAAGAAAAGACCAGCATTGGACTATTGACCGCCTCCCGTCCCTGGGTATTTTCAATGGTGAATCAGTTTAAGCGAGAAACCCATAATCATTAAAAACCACAAAAACCTTCTTAATAATTTTTTATTGTGTCTATACATAAGTCTAATCTATATTAGGCTTTTCCTAATAGTATTAGGCTCTTTATTGGCTATACAATTATAAATTTTACATTTCATGTCTGTCATTTTTATTCTTTACAGTTTTCTAACATATTCAGGAAGTCTTTTTAGCTCAATAAGTTAGGCGGTTTTCCTAATATCAACACAAGCATCCGAAACATTTCTATAACAAATATCACTTTTTTATTTAATCTTTCATGTTTACTATGTGACCTCTCTCAAATATTGGCGCATCCTAATAAATGGATTTTTTAAAACAGGAATAACTAAGGAATATAGAAAAGCCTACCTAGCTACCAATTAGTATGAGGTTGTAATATGAGCTGCTCATATAAATCACCATCGATAATAAAAAAATCACTAATAATTCCAACATTATTTTTTATTAATTTAGCCAGTGCTGAAACATGGGTCTACCTGGGCAATAACACAGATTACTCCGTTAATGTTAATACAACCAACACAGTCGGTAGTTTAGGCAGCGCCTATTGGACTAATAATTCAGGCAGCATCACTGCACGAAATGGCGATTTTCATAAAGTTACTAACCCAATAGCCAAATTTAATCGAAACGAAGGGCTTGGTTATAATAAAACATTTGAGTTTGATACCACTTTAACCATCCAATCAAAAACCGTCACTTTTACTACCTGGATCAAAAGTTGTTACTCTTGGCCATGCTCTGGTAGTTCCATAAAAACCAAAATAAAAGGGCCCAATGGTACACCGAATACAAGCTTAACCGATGACTATAGCCCTCATACCTTCACATTTACTTTAAATAATGGACAAACTATTCAAGCTCAGTATCGTCAATATAATACGGGTACGGGTGACGATCAGATATATTTGGTGCTCAACCAAGATCACCCTAATAACTATGTAGCATCTGGTGATATTGAAAAAGAAAATGTAATTGATGTCATCAATTACAATACCTGGATGCCAAGACATATGGCTAATGAAGCCAGTTATCGCAAGAACGAAATTCCTTTTCACCTCAAACCATTCGATATCATCGTGTTTGAAGAAGTATTCAATGATGAATATCGTAATGACATGCGTACTGCCTTAAATAACTCCCATCCCTTCTGGACAGGCCCTTTAAATCAACCCAACAATCAAAACTTTTCAGATGACGGTGGGGTTGCCATTTTAAGCAAATGGCCCATAGCAACAGACAGCCAAGGTAACGAAATCAAAGATGCTATTACCTACTCTCATTGTCCATGTGGTTTTAACAATGAGTATAAAGGGGCTTGGTATGTCAAAGTATTAAAACATGGGACGCCTTATCATATCTTTGGCACGCATACTGTGTGGGATTCTAGTCAAACGGCCAATATCGATACGATGGAGCAAATAACAGAATTAGGTGGATTTATTGCCCAGAAAAATATTCCCGCTAATGAAGCCGTCATCATCGCTGGCGATATGAATGTTTTTCAACATAAACCTATCTACAGTACAATGCTCGCTTCTCTCAATGCCCAAAATCCATCAAACCAGCCTGGAGCTGTACTAACCAATAGCCATGATGAAACCAGAAATGATGGCACTGAAGGTGGTACAGGTACGTTGGATTATGTACTTTATTCAAAAGCGCATAAACAACCTGTTTCCAGCTACGTTAAAGTCTTACCTTTGATGAGTCCTCAAACCAATGATAACAATGGTTATGGCGGCTATCTGCTAGGAGAGTATTTATCTGATCATTTTGCAAAACATGGCCACTTTGTATTTAATACAAGCAACAATGCGCCTAACTATGTAGAAATCAAATCAGTCAGTAATGCTAACTATACTTTTAGTTATCAAGGTGCAGGATACAGTGGTTGGGTAGGTATTTACAGAGAAGGTGATACCCCAGGACAACAATCTGCCTATACATGGAAATATACGTCAGGCACTAGCGGAAATCTGACGTTAAATGTAAGCACAACTGGAAAATATAAAGCTTATCTTTTTTATGATAATGGCTATAACCGCATCGCCGGGCCCATTTACTTCAACAAAATTTAATTTCACCTAGAGAGGAACAGCAATAGTTGTTCCTCTCTTTCATATTCATCACTATTAAAATCAGCTTTATTCCAAGTTTAACCTGCTACACTAGAAACTGATGGTAAATAGCTGCATATGTTACGAGCATTTCGATGAAAAAAATAATACTGATATTATTAATTGTGCTAATCGCCTTATCTATTGCTGGAGGAGTCTACTGGTTTTTCTTTAGCGCCAGCGCAACTTCGCAGAAAAAAATTGTAATCCTGTCAGACCCTATGCCACCTTGGCAATTTGTTGATGGGCCAGAAAATAAAGTGAATGGTATTAATGTCGATATCGCTTCAACAATTTTTAAAAAACTGGATATACCAGTCGAGTTTAAAGGGTTAAGATGGGAGCAAGTCTGGGAAAGAATAGAACAAGGGCAGGCAGAAGCAGCAATGTCTGTTTCTAGAAAAGATGCCAGAAAACCTTTTTTATGGTATCCAGAAGAAGACTTATGGCTTAGCGAATATGTTTTTTTTGCTAATAAAGGAACCAAAAAAAATGTCGCCGGTACTTACCAAGATGCCCATCAACTCTTTAATCGAATAGGGATACTCAAAGGATTTTCTTATAACAGTGAACTGTGGGAGCTATTCCCTTATAAAAATGGTAATACCTCCTATGATCAAGACGCCAAACGACGAGACTATAATGAAAGGCTAATCATCATGACCACCCCCAAAAGGTGCATGAAAAAACTAGCACTTAGGCAACTTGATGCATGCTTAATGGATAAGTCCGTTGGCTTATATGTCATAAAGGAAATTGGTGTTAAAGATAAAATTGAACCCTATAAGGCCGTTTTATTCTCCAAAGGCTATCCGATGCCTTTTATTAAGAAATCTAGTTATCCCGACCTAAAGAATGTTGCTACCCTCTTTGAAAAAGAGCTTAAAGCAATGAAAGCGAATGGTGAGTACGATAAAATCGTCAACCGCTGGCTTCATTAATTTCCAAGTTCAACTCACTGCTAATATTGCAATGAGTTGAACCCTTATCAGCCAACTAAGGAACATTCAAAAAATAATTTGAATTTTTTCTCTCCATTCATCCCACCAGGCTTTGTTGCAAACACTTGACAGAGTGCCCACTCTCCCTTCGATTTTGCACCTTGCCAGGTAGGTGCCTTGGGACTAAAGCTTTTCAAGTTATTTCCCATGCATTCCTAAAGCATAATAGCCGTTTCAAATTTGGGCCGGTTCAACGAAATGAGTGATCGAAACTTCCGCATATTGGCTTCAGTGTACAACACCCGCTGGATAAAGGCTTCATAAGCCTGCATATCAGGTACGACAACAACCAAAATAAAATCAACTTCTCCGGTTACCTGGTAACATTGGGTCACTTCCTCTGCAGCTAAGACCTTACGCTTAAACTGGTCATACAGGTCAGGTCGGTCCCGCTCTAATTCTACCTCTACAATTACATTAAGTTGGTAACCAACCTTCTTTGGGTCAAGTAATGCGACTTCAGCGTAGATAATCCCTGCTTCTCTCAGTCGGTTAACTCGCCTTAAACATGCCGGCGGTGACAGACCAACCTGATCAGCTAAAACCACATTACTGATACTGCTATCCTGCTGAAGAATATTCAAAATATGTCGATCAATCCGATCTAGCTCACTCATAGTTACTCAGCATCTCAACTGGATAATAAACAACCAAAGCTTATATAAAATATTATTTCATATAATATTAACTATAAAACATAAAGTTAAACAAAATATTTTGATTATTAAATTTTAGATATATTTAAGATTATATATTCGAATATTATTTCTTTAAGCCTCGTTATCATAGACCACCTTATTAACCTTCCAGATGTGAGAAATTGAAATGGTTATCAATCCCGTAGTGTTATTTTTCAGGGAACTCGTCACTGACATTTATGACGTCACCAGCACCTTATTTAAGGTAATGATTCCCACCACACTATTGGTCAAAGCCTTAGATGAACTGGGTGGTACTGTCTATTTAAGCTATTTGCTAGCCCCTATCATGGAGTGGGTCGGTTTGCCTGAATCTATGGGATTGGTTTGGGCAACCACCTTATTAACTAACATTTATACTGGCATGCTAGTTTTTTTCCTGGAAGCTCAGCAACACACCTTTACTGTCGCAGATATCACTGTGCTTGGCAGCATGTTATTGATTGCCCATTCACTGCCAGTGGAAGCGAGAGTGGCACAGCTAGCTGGAATACGGCTTGGGTTCACTTTAGTTCTGCGTATTGCTGGGGCACTACTGTTTGGCTGGCTATTGCATCAACTGTTTAGTTACGGTGGATGGCTACAACAACCCAACCAACTCCCCTGGCAACCGACCCAAACAAACCAGAGCTTAGGTGCCTGGCTAATCAGTTTTAGTCAAAGCCTGGGAATGGTGATTGTGATCATCAGTGCTTTAATAACATTATTAAAAGTCTTTAAGTTACTACACATTGAACAGCTCTTAATCTGGCTGTTAAGTCCGTTATTACGTTGGTTAGGAATCAATGTAAAAGCCACTTCTATTATTATTGTGGGGACTTTATTAGGACTTAGCTATGGTGGTGGTTTATTAATCAAGGAAGCTAACACGGGTGAATTAACCAAACAAGATATGCTGGTTACCATGGCATTTCTTGGTTTATTTCATAGTGTCATTGAAGACACCTTATTAATACTACTCCTCGGTGCCCATCTATCTGGTGTGTTATGGCTACGCTTGGCATTTGCCATTATGGTTACTTTATTAATTACTTACTGGCTTCGTCGATCCCGCAATCAGGAAATACAACGTCTTTTGTTTACCTCTTCAGCTAATGATCAAGCAACAAGCGTCACTGTTCATGCGGGTAACTAAACCTGCACCCACAAATCAATTCTGCTCAATTGTTGTGGCGCATTCTGTTAAGTAGAATGCACCACTCCCCCCAACATCTATAAAAGAATAGAAAATAAGTCTAGTGTCTGATATGGAGCAACCTGTTACCCCATATATCCACAGGCTTTTGCCATGCCTGTCAATGTAACACAGCTGTTTTTGTAGCTAAACTAGATACTCAAAAACCACAACAACTAAAAAATTTTGCGAAAACTCAATTTTCTGCTTCCCCTCAAGGGGCAAGATGTAGAAAATGCGCAAATTATTTAGCGATCAGGTTAGGGTTCGATTAATGACGCCGTATGTTAACGACTCAACTGGGAAAGCCACTGATAATGTGCCTACCCAAAATGCTTCCGAGTGGACTGCAGCCGACAGTGCCCAACTTTATGGTACCAGTCATTGGGGAGCTGGTTATTTTGATGTATCAGCCAAAGGTGATGCCTTAGTCACCATAGACTTCAATGGTAGTGGCAAAGTATCTGTACCCATTATTGAGCTTGTTAAGGGTATGCAAGAGCGTGGTCTGGATATGCCTGCAGTACTGCGGATTGAAAACCTGCTGGACCACCGAATTAAACAACTAAATGAAGCATTTGGCCGGGCAATCAAAGAGTGCGGCTATCGTAACCACTACCGTGGTGTTTTCCCTATTAAAGTTAACCAGCAGTGTCATGTTATTGAAGAGATCGCGACCTTTGGCGGCAGTTATCATCATGGCCTAGAAGCGGGAAGTAAAGCAGAACTGATTATTGCCTTATCCCAGTTGCAAGACCACGAGAGTTTTATTGTCTGTAACGGTTATAAAGATGCGGAGTTCATTGAGCTGGGTCTGTATGCCAAACAAATGGGCATTCGAACTTTCTTTGTGGTTGAAACCCCTGCTGAGCTGCCAATTATTATTGAACGTAGTAAGGCATTAGGAATTGAACCATTAATTGGCGTTCGTATCCGACTATCTGTCACTGTTGAAGGACACTGGGAACAGGACAGTGGTGATCGCTCCATTTTTGGCTTATCGACATATGCTCTGCTGGATGTGGTAGAACAATTGAAGTCAGCTAATATGCTTCATTGCCTGCAGTTGTTGCACTGCCATTTGGGCTCACAAATCCCGAATATTCGCAACATCCGTACTGGGGTACTGGAAGCCTGCCGTTACTACAGTGGGCTGGTGGCAGAAGGCGCTCCCATGGGTTATCTGGATATGGGAGGCGGCCTGGCTGTTGATTATGAAGGCTCCTGCTCGAATAGTACCCATAGTATGAATTACAAACTTGATGAGTACTGTGTGGATATTGTTGAAACCATTCGGGAAAACCTTGACCCTTTAAATATTGAACACCCAGTCATTATCACTGAATCTGGCCGAGCAACTGTGGCTTACTCCTCCATGCTGCTGTTTAATATTCTAGATGTAAGGGATCACCAGCCAGCCCAACTACCTGAGGCACTACCTGAAAACAGCCATGAACAATTGCATAACCTGTGGTATGTCAAAGAAAATATCCAACTGAAAAAGTTTCAGGAAAGTTATAACGACTGTTTGTATTACCGGGATGAAGTGAGAGAGTTATTCCGTCGGGGTCAAATCAACTTACGTGAACGTGCTTTAGCAGAAAACATCGCGTTGGCGATTTTTGAAGAAATTGCTTTACTTCTTCCCCAGGTAGATAGAATTCCAACCGAGTTGGAAAACCTGCCTACATTATTGTCTGATATTTATTATGGCAATTTCAGTTTATTCCAATCACTCCCGGATATTTGGGCTATTGATCAGACCTTTCCGATTATGCCTATTCATCGTCTTGATGAAGAGCCAACTCGAGAAGCCATTTTAGCGGATATTACTTGTGACTGTGATGGTAAAATTGATCAATTCACGACACCTGACGGCGTTCGAGCTACCCTACCACTACATCCCAAGCGAAAAAATGAAGAGTACTATTTAGGGGTCTTTTTGGTAGGGGCTTATCAAGAAACGTTAGGGGATTTACATAACCTGTTTGGTGATACCAATGTAGTTAGTGTGCGAATTAATGCTGATGGCAGCTATAATTTTGTGCGCGAGTTTCACGGTGACAGTATTGCTGATGTACTTAGCTATGTGGAATATGACCCTAAGATTATGCATGAGCAAATGCGGCGCAGTGCTGAATCAGCAGTTCGTGAGGGTAAAATTACCGTTAATATGCGTCAGCAGATTTTAAAAGCCTTCCGGGAAAGCCTACGTGGCTATACCTACTTTGAACGTTAATAAGAGGAAAAAAATGTCAAAAGTTTTAATTATTGGTGCCGGTGGTGTGGGTGGTGTGGTTACCCATAAATGTGCTCAACTACCTGAAGTATTTAAAGAAATTACTTTAGCCAGTCGTACTGAAGCAAAATGTAAGGCAATTGCTGCCCAGTTAAACCGCCCGATTAAAACTGCCCAAGTCGACGCTGATAATGTCCCAGAACTCGTGGCACTGTTAAAACAGGAAAAGCCAAACCTGGTAATTAACGTTGCACTTCCTTACCAAGACTTAACGATTATGGACGCCTGTTTAGAAGTGGGTGTTCATTATCTGGATACCGCCAATTACGAGCCACTGGATACGGCTAAATTTGAATACAAATGGCAGTGGGCTTATCAAGAAAAATTTGAAAAAGCCGGTTTAACGGCATTATTAGGCAGTGGCTTTGACCCAGGCGCTACTAACGTTTTTACAGCCTATTTAGCGAAGCATTACCTAGATGAAATTCATGAGCTGGATATTATCGATGTCAATGGTGGCGATCATGGCTATCCTTTTGCAACTAACTTCAGCCCTGAAATTAATATTCGTGAAGTCACTGCCGAGTGTCGCCACTGGGAAAACGGCAAGTTTGTCACTACCCCAGCCATGTCGAAAAAAGCTCGCTTTACCTGCCCGGATGGTGTCGGTGAGTACAACATTTACCGTATGTACCATGAAGAATTAGAGTCATTAGCCAAACATTTCCCTACCTTAAAACGGGCACAGTTTTGGATGAGTTTCTCTGACAATTACCTCAAGCATTTAGAAGTGTTAGGAAACGTAGGAATGACCAGCATTGAGCCGATTGAATATAACGGCCAACAGATTGTACCTATTCAATTACTTGCGAAATTACTGCCTGACCCCTCCAGCTTAGGCCCTCGTACCAAAGGCAAGACCTGTATTGGATGTGTGGCACGCGGTATCAAAGATGGTAAAGAGAAAGTCGTCTACATCTATAACATCTGTGATCACCAGTCCTGTTATCAGGAAGTGCAATCCCAAGCAATTTCTTACACAACAGGTGTACCAGCCATGATTGGCGCCAAAATGATGCTTGAAGGCAAGTGGCTAAAACCTGGGGTTTGGAATATGGAGCAGTTTGACCCTGATCCATTCTTAGCCGATATGAACGAACATGGTTTACCTTGGAAAGTCATTGAGCTCGATAACTTCAGCCTGGATCAATAAGCCATGCAGTTTACTGACTTCAGCCAACTGGATCTAAGCCGTCTCCCCTCCCCTTGTTTTGTGGTGGATGAAGTCGCTATTGAGCGTAACCTGGTCATCCTGAAACAGGTGGCTGATCAGAGTGGGGCCAAAGTTTTAGCTGCACTCAAAGCCTTTTCTATGTGGAGCCTGGCCCCTTTAACTGCAAAGTATTTAAGTGGCACCTGTGCCAGCGGCTTACATGAAGCGCGATTAGGACATGAGGAATATGGTGGTGAAGTCCATGTATTTTCGGCTGCCTATAGTGAAACAGATTTAACGGAATTACTGGAATTCGCCCACCATATTATTTTTAACTCTTGCAGCCAGTGGCAACGCTTTCAACCGTTAGTTCAGGCAGCCAAAGCCAAGCGCCCAGAACTGCAATTTGGCTTGCGGATTAACCCAGAACATTCAGAAGGCACAGTCCCCATTTATGATCCCTGTGCCCCCGGCTCACGTTTAGGCATTCCATTATCTGAACTGGATGAATCATTGTTAGACGGCATTACTGGTTTGCACTTTCATACGTTGTGTGAACAAGACTTTAGCCCATTGGCCCGAACCCTAGATGCAGTGGAAGCCAAGTTCGGCCATTTATTGCCAAGCATGGAATGGGTTAATTTTGGTGGTGGCCATCATATTACCCGCCCGGATTACCAGGTAAATGAACTGATTGAACGGATTAAAGCCTTTAGGCAAAAATATGATGTACAGGTGTATCTTGAACCTGGTGAAGCGGTGGCAATCGGCACAGGCGTTTTAAGTTGTGAAGTACTGGATATTACCTGGAACCAGCTAGACCAGGCAATTCTGGATACCTCAGCAACCTGCCATATGCCAGATACCCTGGAAATGCCCTATCGACCGGATATCTTAGGTGCCGGCAAGCCCGATGAACTGGCCCACACCTATCGTTTGGGAGGGCTCACCTGCCTGGCTGGAGATGTGATCGGTGACTACAGTTTTACCAAGCCTTTGACAGCTGGGCAACGGCTCCTGTTTGAAGACATGGCACACTACACCATGGTTAAAACTACTACCTTTAATGGTACCAAACTACCTGCATTGGCAGTGTGGAACTCAAAAACTGATGAGTTGAAAATTATCAAAACTTTTAGTTACGAAAACTTTAAAAATCGGCTGTCATAAATAATATAACGATTTTTTGTACTCCTCCTTTGATAGAGAGGAGGTTTTCGCTCAGCTAATCATTGTGGAATAACAGGGTATGAAGAATAACCTGTTATTCCATATGGAACTCTTAATTAATTATCTGTTCCCTTTTGCTACACCCTTTACAGGTATAAAGTCCAGCTGTGAGTTACTAGTAATGAATGAACCAACCAGTGATTACCCTATTTTTCTAGGCTCTGAAATTGAACAACCAGCACCTGAAGAAGCTCGCTTTCATGTGCTGCCAGTACCCTATGAAAAAACCGTTTCCTATGGTGGTGGCACCTATTTAGGTCCTTCTGCTATTTTAAAAGCGTCCTGGCAATTAGAAGAATGGGACGGTAAAAGCAAACCCTGTGAACAAGGGGTGTTTACGTGCGAGCCGGTTGACTGCTCAGTTTCTTCTGATCAAGTGATTGAGAATATTGCCGCGGCTACAGCCCATATTGTTAAACAAGGGGCTATGCCCGTAGTACTAGGTGGTGAGCACACTGTTACTTATGGTGTTATCAAAGGCTTAAAAGCCGCAGGTGTTGATGATTTTGGTATAGTCCAAATTGATGCCCATGCAGATTTACGGGATGCCTACGAAGGCGACCCACTAAGCCATGCCTCAGTCATGAAACGCTGTGTTGATATGGGTATTCCACTCTATCAGCTCGGTATTCGTGCCTATTGTGAAGAAGAAATGTCCATTCGTCAGCAGCATGGTGTCTACTTTCAAGATGCTGATGAGCTAGTCCCCCAAAACCTGCAAACCATTAAGCTACCTGCTGATTTTCCTAGCAAAGTATTTTTTACCCTGGATATTGATGGTATGGACCCCTCTGTATTCCCATCAACAGGTACCCCAGTTCCCGGTGGTTTAGGCTGGTATCAAACCCTTAATTTGTTTGAATCTGTGGCTAAGCAGCGGAAGATTATTGGTTTTGATATCATGGAGTTTGCTCCTATCGAAGGCTTCCACGCATACGACTTTGCTGCTTCTTTATTAACTTATAAGTTAATGGGTATCGTTCAGCGAACTAAACTTAACGACCATTAATTTCAAACCTCCCCTTTCCAATGAGGGTGTCGTAAATGGATGCCCACAGTAGTTTTGCGACACCCTCATACGAAAGGGAAGACTGCTCATAAGCCATGCCAAAATGCTTCATCACTTCTTAACAGACTGCAAAACCACACATCGTTATACTAACTATTCAAATAGTCAGTAGCAGCTAATTTAGCCCCTTAACCTATGGATAGTATTCTCTTTACCGGCACCCATCGTGCTCCCCGCAAGACCACAAAGTGGCATGCTGCACTCAAAGTTAAAGGTAACATTATTGCAGTAAAAATTCTGAACATTTCAGCGCAAGGGGCATTAATTAACTCCAACTATAATCTAATCAAAAATGAACTCATTGCTTTAATGATAAACGCTAAATACGATAAAAATAGGTTGATTATCTATACACGGGCTTTAGTTAGGCACTCCACAATAAGAAAAAATAACTTCTATCTTGGCCTGCAATTTATTGAGATTGCCAGACCACATCAACAATTTATCACAAACTATATTGACTATAATGAGGCCGGTTTCTAGGCCTTTTTATGCTGCCTTCGTTTTCGCTATAAACCCTATAAATGAACAAGGTGTTATATTTTTTTCTTTTTAAATAACATAACACTATTACATGATAAAACTTCATTGATCTTTCAGAAAGTTTATTGTGGGTTATGACAGCATTTTTTCGCTTTTGCTTTCATCCTTGGCAAGCTGTACTAGACTGAGAATTAACCCCATAGCTGGTAACGGGTCGGTTATGGGAAGCGGTTTTTTAACTAACCGTGTTGGGGTGAGAGTAATAACAAAGCTTGATAGGCAGTAACTAATTCCAGGTAGTCCTATGATTCCAAAAAGTATTCGTGCCCGCTTTATTTTACTATTTGTAGCTGTAGTTTCCGTCGTGCTGTTTGTATTTGGCTACTACAACTACAGCTCTGCAAAAGCTAGCCTGGAAGAAGAGTTAAATACCCAAGCCGAAAACGCCACTAAACGGTTATCTGTTAGTTTACCTGGCCCCATCTGGAATTATGAGCCTGAGTTTATCAACAGTAATGTTACCTCTGAAATGCAGGCAGCCAAGTTTATTGCAGGTATTCAAGTTAAGTCTAAAAGTGACGTATTGGCACTATTTGGTAGAGATGAAGAACGTAAAGTTGTTAAAGCGAAAGCAGCACCTGATAATTATTCCAGCACAATAGAAAAAGAGCTGATTTTTGATGATGATGGTGACCAGCAGAATGTGGGAACTGTTGTTATGTATATTGACGACTCATTCGTCAAAGCCAAATTAAAAGAAAACCTCATCATCCAAATTGTCCAAGGGCTGGTTTTAGATACACTAATTGCTTGTTTAATCATGGTTATAGTTAGTCGAATAGTTATTACACCATTACGTAATGTCACTGATGCGATTAACGACATCGCCGGTGGTGGCGGTGATTTAACTCAGCGTTTGGAAACTAAGAGTGCCACAGAAGTCAGTGAGTTAGCGACTGGCTTTAATGCCTTTGTTGCCAAATTACAGGCTATTATTCGAGAGTTAAGCCATGTTTCGGTGCAGTTACTTTCTTCTTCTCAAGACAGTGGCAATATTATCAATGAACAAACCGAAGGCATTTTAAGCCAACAAACAAAAATTGATATGGTGGCCACAGCCACCTCAGAAATGTCTCAATCGATCAGTTCAGTAGCGGATAACGCAAATTCTGCATCTGAATCTGCTCAAGATGCCAATAATAAGGCTTCAGAAGGTACACATGTGGTGAACCAAGCTGTTAATGCTATTCAGTCATTAGCCGATGAAATCACTGCTGTTACCCATGCCACCCAACAGTTAATTACTGAAGGCGAAAATATTGGTACTGTATTAGATGTCATTAAAAGCATTTCTGAACAAACCAATTTACTTGCACTTAATGCTGCGATTGAAGCAGCACGCGCCGGTGAAGCAGGAAGAGGGTTTGCGGTAGTCGCTGATGAGGTACGTACGCTGGCACAAAAAACCAATGAGTCTACTGATGAAATACACCAAAGCATTTTAAATTTACGGTCTTGTAGCGAAACCGTAGAAAAAGGCATTGTCAATCTGGAGCATCACGCTAATAGTGGGGTAGAAAAAGTAACCGAAGCCGGTTCTGCTATTGCCAAAATATTAGATGCAGTGAATACCATCACTGAAATGAACTCTCATATTGCTGAAGCATCTCAAGAGCAGAGCCAGGTTATCAGCGAAATTAATGAAAACATTGTTAACATAGCAGTGGTGGCAGAAGAAACCGTAGAACGCTCTAAAGAAACGCTCAGTAAAAGTAATGAAGTTGAAGGGCTGGCAAACCAGGTCCAAGCCGTGGTGGGCCGATTTAAAATTTAATCCACTTTATTATTTTTAACTTCAGCTTCTCTTTCATACTCTGTCATTTTACACATAATATGTTTTATTCGTTAATTTAACCTTTTTCCCTAACCAGAAATTCTGCTCATTGGTTTAATTCAGCATTTAAAAAATATCCCTGGTTAAAAAAAACCAACAAAAAGCCATGGATTTTTCCTCTGTCCATATAACGCCAAGCTTGCTGGGCTGAGGTATTTTTAGAGTTTATGATGACTTCCACAACCTTGTAACAGATCATACTGGTACAAGGCTGTTGTTAGGACTACTGAGCCTTCTGACTTTTACCATCTGGATAATAAACCAATTACTCAGTTTATTTATTAGCCGCTGATACTTTACCAGCCTCCACCACCGCCGCCTCCTCCGCCACCACCAGAGAAGCCTCCACCGGACGATCCAGAGCCAGAGCCAGAGCTGGAGCCTGGCGGAGTAGATGAGGATGAGATGTTAGATGAGAGGCTTGATCCCAGCGCATTGATCGATGAAACCATGTTAGCTGCGCTAACATGGTTGGTTGAAGTGTACCAGCCACGCTGCGGCAGCTCATCTGACTGCTCCATTGCGGCGAGCACTCCTTTGAAATGATCTGCCCAAGTACTTGCGCAACCCAGTGCGACAGCATAAGGCAGGAATTTTTCGAATTCCTCGAAGGTCTGTGGTGGTTCTTTCTGCCTTTCGAGGTCTTGCCGCTCAGCAACACCAAGATACAGCTTCAGGCCTTCGATTTCGTCCATGATCTTACGACCGCGAAGTGTTGGTGCCTTCATGATGATTGAAAAGACGGTGTTGATGATCAACAGAAGTCCCACAATAACGAACGCAGCAAATGACGGGAATGCACCCAGTAAAGCCATCAGGATGACAACAACCACGGAGCTACCCCAACCCAGCACAAGATAGTTGCTATTCAAAATGAAGTATTTCTTGTTGAAATCCTTCTCTAGCCAACGTTTATGAGCGCTTAACACCGACTGGATAATCTTATGATCTTGCTTGTCGAAACTGAAGCTCTTGCGTTGGCCAAGTAGGCGACGCAGAATAATCGATTCACCTGGCGCCAGTTTGGCATCGCTCTCGGTACGGTGGACGGTGAACGTTTTGGAGAATAAGAAGCCCCCCTTTTGTTCAATACGGATGTATCCCTTGACGGCCAGATTGACCAATGCCGCTGCCAGACAGGTCGTGTCATAGCCCATCCGCAGGATGTAGCGCAGTGAAGCTGGCGAATAGCCACCGGGTGCCTCGTAGCGCGGGATGATGATACCTTTTTCCGGATCCTTGCCAACTCGCTGCCAGGCGCGGAAATAGAACATGAACAAGCCAGCTGGCAACACTAAGCCCAGCAAAACCCATAAGTTATCACTGAAGAATCGTAGTGCTCGGTCAGCTGCCGTCGGTTCATCGACGATACCCTTCGGAAAACCGACAGCGATGGTCAGCCCTTGGTATGCGTCGAGTGGCCGGGTTGTCTCGAAGCGAACCTGATGAGGACTGGTGATCTCGACCTTTGCATTGTTGGCAGTACTGCCTTGGGGGCCTGTATAGCTGGCGGTTTGTAGATGCTCTCTGGCTACCTGCGTTGGGAGCGTCACGGTTGCCGATGCCTTGAGGATTGGGAAGACCCAACCGTTACCTGTGACGTTGAAATACAACTCATCAAAGGCTTCAAAAAAACCAAGCTGAAAGGTAGTACGGTATTTTAGCTTGTAGGTGTGTGTCCCATCCGGGAGCATCTGGTCAGGCGAACCAATGTAAACTCGGGTGCCATTAGGCATACTTTCGACATGCCGTGCTTCGTTTTCATTGTCGCGAAGTACACCGAGCACCTCAAAACCGACATTGACATTGTGACCGTAGCGGTCTTTATACTTGGTCGGAAAGTCCCGATAGATACCACGACGAATTTGGTTGCCTTCCGCATTGACGGTGATAGTTTCGGTAACGATCAGGTCGCCGGACTGTTTAATCTGTATGGCTGAATCAAAGCTGAGTATTTCTTCCGCAGCCTGTGCGCTTGGAAGGAGTATCAGAACGATAAAAGTGAGTAGGGCGAACCAGCGGACTACTCCGATGCGGCGCAGCTGTTCACCCTTCATGACAGATCCCCAACATTGATTGCCCCCCTGCTCTCTGCTTCAGCCTGGAAGAACTCAGCTGCCTTAAATCCAAGCGGCCCAGCTAGCAGGCGATCTGGCACCCGCTCAATGCGAATATTGAAGTCCCGCACGGCACCGTTGTAGAACCGGCGCGAAAACTGCAGGTGGTCTTCAATATTGACCAAGTTATCACTCAAATCGCGGAAATTTTCACCGGCTTTTAGGTCTGGATAGTCTTCAGCAATGACCATCAGCTGATGTATAGTCCTCTCCAGAATCGTTTCAATGCCTGCTTTTTCGCTAAGTGTTGCAGCACGGACGGCTGCGTCACGTTGCTGGACAACCGCTTGCAGCGTATCGCGTTCATGTTTCACGTAGGCCCTGACAATTTCAACCAGTTGCGGGACCAGGTCGTGACGTCGCTGCAGTTGTACATCAATATCAGCCCAGGCCGCTGCCACCAGATTGCGAGCTTTGATCAGTCCATTAAAAATCAAGATGACATAAATGAACACAATCACAATGCAGCCCATGAAAACCCAGCTACTACTCACCCGTTTTCCTCCATAGCCACAATTACACTCCGTGCCCTTACATTGCCGGCACGCATCAATACATTATGGTCCCTTGCACCACTCCGCACGATTTGATGACCTCAAAGTCTGGGTATAGAGAAAATTATAGGAAAAATAAGAAATTAGTCTTAATAAACTAGCTCTGACTTTACTATTGTAGCTTAGTTTAAACTTTAACTGGCGTAACAGATTTATATTCACTAAAACCATAAACACTTTGAGCTTAGCTTTATAAAAAGCCGTGTTTTAGAAAAAATTTCACCACACAAAAGCATATATAACAAAATATATATTTTTCATAATTATATACAACATATTTTGCATAAGAACATCATTAATCTATGCTACTTTAAGTGTGTGACTCTATTTTCATTCAAGGATGAATATAATGGATAGAAAAAATCAACCGGATAATCAAAAACGTCATGACGTTGATGGTAGCTATTTAGCAATGATAGCTGTACCAGAAAATTATTCTTTAAAATATTTTGAAGCTACTTGGCAAGTACCACAATTTCCAGATCCAGACGCCTATGGAACTGACCCCTTTTATATCTGGAATGGTGTTTGCCCTAGGAAAGGATCACAAATAATTCAGCCTGTACTCGCTTGGCAAAGAGGTGGGAGAGGTAGCAAAGATGATCTTCCCGGGTGGGTTGTTAATGTTGTGGATAATATTGACGGTTCCTATATTAACCACGATCATCACCTGCCAGTTAAGCCTGGCGAAACAGTCACAGGTTTTATACAGTTTGAGTCTGTAGCTGTTCATCCAAAAGAAGGTAGAACTGAATATACCTATCTTGTAGGTTTTAAGGGAGATGTTCCAGATCAAAAAGATTACTTCACTCCCACACAAATAAAACTGGTCACTCCAGTTCCTTATGATAATCCAATTCTTTGCGTTGAACCATGGAAAAAAGGTTCTGTTGATGGCTATCCTAATCAGGATTCTGTTGCTATGACTAATATTATTGTTGAGTTTTATGATAATATTAGCGAGCAGAGAGTTTCTTCTGGTCCGCACTGGCAGTTCATCACTAAGGGTGATGACCATAGGAAGCCAACACCATCCAATCGTAATGGTGAAATTATAAGTGATAGTATCAACGGTGGAGAAGTCCGTTTTTACTTTAAGTGACTTTATAATTTACAACTGTAAATCTACATAAATTCCTATTAAGTATTAATAGGTAGAATAGCTAAACTGGTTAATGCTTATACTGTAGTTAGCCAGTTTAATTCTTGAAAATTAAATACTGGATTTTTGTTACACAAAATCATTCTCAGCAAATTTTACTGATAAGCCTTGACGACTATTTAAATCTCCATAGATATCGAACATCAAATTTAAATCACTATAATAATTACTATCCATTAATATGATAATTGTCCACATTTATATACAGCTAATAATGTAAAGAAATAGAGGGGTTTGTAGAAAAACTCACTTTATCCATACTTGATTTTAATAAAAACAAAATATGATTACTCCCTGCAAAAGCCAGTTAAAGCACTCTCCAACCATTCAGCTCGTAACGGCTTGGCTACTGTACCAATTACCTGCAACCCCACCATTTTCGCTACCTGAAAACTATGCTCTAGTACTGATTGTTGCTCTTCACTGGCAATAATAACGCCCCCTTCAAAGCCTCGTTTGCCTAAGTGATGAAGAAATTCAGCACCATGCATCCCTGGTAGTTTTAAATCACAAATCACCACATCGACATTATGTTCACTCACAAGGTTTAATGCCGACTCACCATCTTCAGCTTCCAATAATTTACTAACACCCAACTGTTTTAGCAATAACAATAAATAATTACGCTGAAACTCATGATCTTCCAGCACAACAATGGTTAGATCAGCAACTGATGTGTTCATTCCTGGTTAAACTGTTCATCAAAATATTGTTGTAAATGGGTAAATTCACCACTCACTTGATCTGCATAATGAGTGATACCTGACCAGTCTCCTCCCTTCGCAGCCATTTCTAGTGAGAGACTGTTCTCCGCTAATGTATTTGCCTCAATAATTTTAGCGGCTCCTTTAATTCGATGGGCCGTTTCTGCTACTTCCTTTGCCTGGTGAGCCTCGACTGACTGATTTAATTTTGTAACATCTTGTTGAGTTTGACTGATAAAGTCCCGCAACATTTTATTCACTAATACCAGATCACCAAACAATGAAATGAGTTGATTAATCTGAACAGGAGCATCAGGGGGTTCATCAATTTGCTGTACAACAGCCTCTTTTTTATCACGCTGATTAATTATCGTCTTACCCAACCAGTAACGAAGAATTTTCCCCAACTCTGGGATGGTTACCGGTTTGGTAATGAAATCATCCATTCCTGCATTCCGGCACTTTTGGGCATCACCTGCAAGGGCACTGGCTGTTAAGGCAATAACAGGCGTTCTGCTCTGCCCCCGTTGCTGTTCTTCTTCTCGAATGGTTTGGGTCAGGGTATAGCCATCCATTTCAGGCATATGGCAATCAGAAATAATTAAATCATAGTCACCAGTCCGCCAAGCCTTTAGCGCTTCTACGCCGTTTTCAACCAAATGGGCATTCACCCCCAGTAGTTTTAACTGCTGTCTGATGACCTGCTGGTTGGTAGGGTGATCTTCAGCGACTAAAATCTTTCCAGCAAATTCCAACTTAGGAACTTCGACTTTTGGCATTGCCGTTAAGCGATCAGCCAAATAATCTTCAATCGCTAATGCCACTTTCAAGGCCCGGTAAAAGAGGCTGGGAAACAAAGGTTGTGCTCCCAACTTCACACCTACATTTTCTATCTCTTCGATTTGCTGATCATAATTAGGTGACAGTAATACAATTGGCACACCCAAATTAGCAAACCAATGCTGACTGCTTTCATCATCTAGCTGCCAGTAATGTTGGATCACATATTGTTGGGCCACAATACAATTTACCTGATTTGACTGGACAATATTGGGTACATCACTGGCGGCACGAGGTAACTCTTTTGGGCTAATTTGCTCCATTCCCCAAGCGCTTAGATATTTACCAATACAATTGGCTAGAAAACTGTCCTGAACCAGTGTTAAAACCGATTGTTTATTAAGCACTACAGACGGTTTACTGGGAGTAATAATTTCAAAGGGCTGGTTATAACTAATCATTGTTCCCTTTCCGATCGTGCTGGAAAGGGTAATCTCACCATCCATCATCGCAGCCAACCGTCGACAAATGACTAACCCCAAGCCAGTGCCACCATACCGACGGGTAGTGGTTGCCTCCGCTTGACTAAAAGGTTCAAACAATTTGGTTTGTTTTTCCTGACTGATGCCAACTCCAGTATCTTCAACAATCAATGCTAACCATTGGGTTTGAGCAGTAGCCCGCTGCAACTCTAGGCTTACCTTGACATAGCCCATATCCGTAAATTTAATAGCATTACTCAACATATTGAATAAGATTTGTCGAATTCTGACGCTATCAGCTTTCACTTCTTTTGCCAGATATGGGTCAATATACAGGCGTAACTCAACCTGTCTTTCAATAGCTTGAGCAGCAAAGGTACCTGCTACAGACTCTAGGAGTGCACTGAAGTCAACTGGGTGGTAATCCAACTTGAGTTTACCCGCTTCAATTTTGGAAAAGTCCAATATATCATTAAGAATTTGCATCAGAGCAGTGGCAGAGTCTCGCATGGTATCCACCAGCCGCTGCTGATCAGCTTGTAGCGTTGTATAACAAAGCAGCTCTAGCATCCCCATCACACCATTCATTGGGGTGCGAATTTCATGACTCATCACTGCCAAAAAGTCCGACTTAGCCTGGGTAGCAGCTTCAGCCTCTTCTTTTGCCTTTGCCAGTGCCTCTTCCTGAGCTTTACGCTCAGTAATATCAACAATTACGCCATCAATGAAGAGTGGATCTCTATTATGATCATAAATAGCCTTACCCCGCTCAAAGACCCAATGTAACTGTCCAGTTTTATCTACTATACGGTATTCAATGCTATAGGTTGGCTGCTGCAATACTTGCTGATGTACTTGTTTCCTCAAATGCTCTGCATCATCTGGGTGAGTAATGCTATCAAACTCTCGTACTTTGTTATTGATGAAGTCAGTTGCAGGGTAACCACTCAATGACTCAATGGCATCACTGATAAATAACATTGTGGATTGCTCATCCAACTGATAGCGAAATACTGCACCTGTCAGATTACTGAGCAAATTTCGATACCGTTCTTCACTTTGCTCAAGTGCTCGCTCAGTAGCCTTGCGTTCCGTAATATCAACCACTACCCCTAACAACCCAGAAGGCTGGCCCACCTGGCCACCAAAGGTGGACTTCCAAAACAACACATCGTGGACCACCCCATCAATGTAATGAGCCTGGGTTTCGCAGTGGGTTACACCTCCAACATCTAATAGTGAGCGATCATCAGCATCGTATTCATCCGCTTTAATCGGGTCTTCATGAACCTCCATTACAGTCTTACCAACCAACTCTTCTCGATAAATACCAAAAGCTTCTTCATAAGCCCGATTACAACCCAAGTATTTACCTTCTCGGTCTTTGAAAAAAATGGGGTTGGGAATGGTATCGAGTAATACTTTTTGAAAGTCCAACTGAGCAGAAAGCTGTAATTCCAGTTGACGACGCTTGTCAATTTCAGCAGATAATCGTTTGTTCCACCATAGGATCAAAGCCCAGGCAATTACAATAACTATTGTCACAGGCAGCAGATAGGTCAGCACCTGACGCCAGTTAGCCGCATGCTCATAACGAACCGCTAGCCATTTCTGCTGAATAGCACGATGTTCTTGGGGGGTCATACTGGCCAACACTTTGTTAACCAGTTGCACCAGATGAGGCCAGTCCATCCGTACGGCTAATCGAATATCCTGCAAGCGATCTTGAACGGGTGCTGCAATCTTTAACTTGCCTAAAAACTGCTGTTGAATCATTTGGCTCATTACCACCAAATTGCCAACAGTCGCTTCTGCTTCACCTTTAGCCACCATATCCAGAGCACTTTTAACAGAGTCGGTTTCTATCAGAGGAATAAAAGGATAGTCAAAACGTAGCATTTCAAAGCTGTCATACTCCGACACTGCGACCACTTTCTTGCCTGCTAAATCCTGCAAACCTTCAACAAAACCAGCATCAACGGCGGTAACAATTGCCAATGGCACTTTGGCATAAGGCCTGGAAAATAGCATGTTCTGAGCACGACTAGGGGTTTTGGAAATAGCAGCCAATAAATCAATATCGCCATATTGAATGGCTCTGATCTGCTGGCTCCATGTTTTATATTTCACCACATGAATGGAAACACCTAACCGCTGGCCAACAATTTTGGCATATTCAGAAGCAATACCAATATGATTCCCCTTAGCATCTAAGGCATCAAAGGGTGGCCAATTTGGATCAACCCCAAGCCTGATCACGGGATGAGCTTTAAGCCAAGCTTGTTCTTCCTGGGTTAATGCCAGCGCCCCTCGGCTAATTGCCGCCTCCTCTTTCAACCAGGGCCCATTTAGCAGTTGCCGCTCATCATCCCTCAACTGTTTTAAAAATGCTTGTAGTGCCTCTTGCCATGGCTGGTCCCCTGGTAGGCTACCAAGGAACCACTTTAAACTGGCCAGTCCTTTAACAGACTGCCATTGCCAGTTATGCACATTCACCTGATTCAGCCAGTAATTAGCCATAGCACTATCCCCTAATAGCCCCACTACCTCTCGCCGCTCTATTGCCTTTAGCACACTATTAAATGAGGTAAAGGTGCGCACCGTTGTCGTTTCAGGTAACTGAGACTTAACTAAGGGAAACCAAACAGGCTGACCAAGTACTGCAATCGTTTTATTTTGCAACCCGTCAATCGTCACTACACTAGCCTGATGGGAAGTGAGCAACCCCATCGGCGCTTGAATTAAGGCAGGTAAAAAAGTAAACCGGCGATGAAAGCGCTTATCAGGTTCACTGGCAAACACCAGATCAACCTGCTTTTTATCAGCTGCTTTTAGCAGTGACTCCACTGTTGAGTAAGCAGTTATCGTAAACTCAATGCCTAACTGTTTACTGAGTAACGCCAGATAATTGGCCTCAATTCCTCGTAGTTCATTACGGTCATTGAGAATGACATAGGGAGGCATTGTATCCGCAAGGGTACCCACCCTCCAACGCTCAACTTGGTTAAGCCGTTGTCTGACACTGGGATGAATTTCTGTGGTGGTGATTTGGTTCAGCTGGCCACTGATCTCATCAACCAATTGAGCCTGATAAGCCGCCACGCTCCCCTGACTAAGCAAGCAACTGAAAATCCCCCACAGACACAACCTTATCCAATAGCGTAAACCTGTGCAGCCCTCCAAACCATTTTCCTATTTCAACAAAACTTGATGACAACTCACCGTAATCTAAGTGTAGCTGTTTGCTATTGGCTTGCTATCTAGTTCAGTACTGTTTTTGAGCCTTTTTGCAGCTGGTTGGCAGGCCTTCGCTTAAACCGCCTGATCCGCCGATAAGGATAAACATCCATCACTTGTCCTTGCTCTATTAGCCGTTGTAGCTCTTGCCAGTAATTAGCATCAAACAGTTCAGGATGTAACTGAATAAATTGTTGGCGAATTTTGGGATCAGCAAAAAGAAACACCCCAAACTCTTCAGGAAAAACATCATTAGGTGCCACCGAGTACCAAGGCTCAGCAGCCATTTCATCTTCAGGAAAGCGCGGTGGCGGAATTTTTCGAAAGTTGCATTCCGTTAGATAACAAATTTCATCATAATCATAAAATACCACTCGCCCATGACGGGTTACGCCGAAGTTTTTCAGCAACATATCGCCTGGAAAAATATTTGCTGCCGCCAGTTGTTTGATAGCATTGCCATACTCATCCAAAACTGCGGCTAATGTCTCTCCTGTTACCTCTTTGATATATAAATTGAGCGGGATCATTTTTCGCTCAGTATACAAATGATGGATAATCACTTGATCATCGGTAATGGTTAAATTCGAACGAGCCACATTTTCCAACTCAGCTAATAATTCCGGAGCAAAGCGGTTTTTAGGAAAGGCAAAATGAGCAAACTCCTGGGTATCTGCCATCCGCCCCACCCGGTCGTGGATTTTCACCAACTGATATTTTTCTTTGACCATTGCTTTATTTACTTCTTTAGGCGGGTCAAAATAGTCTTTAATAATTTTAAAAACCGTCTGGCTAGAAGCAAGGGTAAATACTGTCATGACCATCCCTTTTACCCCAGGTGCAATAATAAATTGGTCATCAGTTTGCGCTAAGTGGGATAAAAAGTCTCGATAAAACTCGGTTTTGCCATGCTTATAAAAACCAATAGAAATGTATAATTCATAACGTTGTTTCCAGGGTAATAACTCATGTAAGAACTGCACATACTCTGAAGGGATGGGCGCTAGCACCATAAAGTAGGACCGGGTAAAACTAAAAATAATACTGACCTCATCAGGATCCATAATTAGGGTATCAACATAGGCTGCCCCCTGGCCATTATTTAATAATGGCAACACAAATGGCTTTACCTGCTTTTCAGTAATAATACGCCCCACTAAATAAGCGGCTTTATTCCGATAAAAAACTGACTTGATAATATCCACATGACTAGCAGTTTCACTGGCAAATGCCTCGCCCATTTCCTGTTTAATACAATAAATAATATGACTGATATCGCGGCGTAAATTCTCGTAAGGAATAGCAAAAGCATAGTCCATTAATATTTGCTTAATCAGTGCAACCAAACCTTGCTGAGGTAGATAACGATTATAAATCGGCTGCTGACTCCCTAGCGGCGGCGCTGTAAAGGAAGACTGCACAAATAAGCTATCTTTACTAATGGCATGGTGACGAAATACCCGGCAAAAAATCGAATTAAAAAAGGTTTCAGCTAATTCATAGTCAGTACGGCTAGCTATCAACTGATGATAAGCTCGCTTGGCATGACACCAAATGCCTAATGACACATAATCACCTGGCACATGCAGGTATAATTCAGCCACGACTTCAGCAACGGCTTTATCGTATAAATTAATTCGCCCACTGGATGCTCGCTGAACCTCTCCCCAGGCAGCTCGTTCAAAACGACGTCGTGCTCCTAAGGTTATTTCACTGAAACGTAAACGATAATGGCTAAAGCCCGTTAAGATTAAATCAGCAATTTGTTCTGCAGCTTGTTGTTTTTCCACCCACTTGCTCCATGCTGTTTTTTCCTATTGTGACTAAAACCTTGGTGAAACTCAGGCTAAAGCCATGACTTAGAGGTCAGTCTCAGTCTGGCAAAGTGTCAAACATGTGCCATACTGCGATATTAGTTTGCTATTAATTATTTGTGCTTGTCAGCTGAAACCAATCAATAACTGACAAGCTTAACCGCCTACCTAACTGAAAGTTGTTTGCAATGCAGTTCAAATCAATTTCTTCACAGGTATTAATCTATTCTGGTCTCTGCTTAATTTTAGCGATTGCTGCTATTGTTGGTTACAGTTTTATCTCCAGCAAGCAAGTGGAAACCCTAGTCACCGAAAACTCGACTGAACTGATTTCAACGGCTACTAAAGAAAAATTGGATGCAATTGCCAGTGCTCAAACCGGCATAATGATTACACGCATGGAAAAAGCAATGGTAGCAGCTCGCTCACTGGCACAAGCATTTGCAGCATTAAAAGCCTCTGAATTCACTAACCAAGCCGAAAACAGTCGAGAACATGTATCAAGCATGCTCAAGGGCATTACCGAATACAACCCTGATTTTTTAGGTGCCTATACTGGCTGGGAACCTAACCAGTTTGATAACAAGGATACTGACTTTAAAACGAACGAATTGGCTCATTCACAAAAAGATACCGGGCAATTTGCCCCTTATTGGAATCGTAATGCAGCGGGTAATTTAGCCAGTCGACCATTAGGTAGTTTTTATAACACCACCAAACAGCCTAATGGCGTTAGGCAAAGTGAGTGGTATTTATGCCCTAAAGACCAAAAGCGTGAATGTATTATTGATCCTGCCAGCTATGATATTCAAGGTACCCAGACCCTATTAACTTCATTTGTCGTCCCCATTATTGTAGAGGGTAAGTTTGTCGGTATGACCGGTATCGACTACTCCATGAATTTTCTTCAAGAGATGAGTTTACAGCTCAAAAAATCGATTTATGAAGCTAAAGGACAGGTCACTATTCTCAGTAGTTTAGGGATAGTTGCCGCATCAACCCCTACCCCTGACCAGATTGGTCAGCCCGTTGCTGGCCAACCTGACTGGGATAAAATTATTAGTTTGATCCAGTCCGGTCAAACCAGTATTCAAGAGACGGGAGAAAATATTCGAGTAATTAAACCGTTTAGTGTTGGCAATACCAAGACCTATTGGGGCATGATCGTTGATGTGCCTAAAGCGGTTGTGTTTGCTGAACTCAATATTTTCGAGCAAACCCTACATAAGCTGTTTAATAATAATTTACTCTTGCAAATGGGCATTGGTGTGCTTGCCACCCTTATCTCGTTGTTATTGCTGTGGCGCGTGTCAATCTCTATCGCCAGACCCATTCGACAAGTGGTGTCTTTAATTAAAGACTTGTCTTCTCAAGAAGGTGATTTAACCCATCGGATTAATGTCAAACGCGCTGATGAAGTGGGAGCATTAGCCCATTGGGTTAATCAATTTATTGAGAAAATTCAGCTTATGATCAAGGATGTTGCACATTCCATTGAGCAAGTTAACGGCTCAGCTAATCAAAGTGCTAACATTGCTGAAGTCACTAATAATGGAGTCCAGCGTCAGCGAGAAGAAATTGACCAAGTAGCAACCGCCATTAACGAAATGTCCGCCACTGCTAATGATGTAGCTAAAAATGCAGCACAAACAGCTCATTCAGCGAATGATGCCAATCATTCTGTTGAAGAAGGCCAGTCCATTGTTAATGACAGTGCGAATACTATTCGTCGCTTGTCTGTAGAAGTCGAGGATGCAGTAGAGGTTATTAATCAATTAAAAGAGGACAGTGAAAATATTAGCTCAATCTTGGATGTTATTATTTCCATTGCCGAGCAAACCAATTTACTGGCACTCAACGCTGCCATCGAAGCCGCCCGAGCAGGCGAGCAAGGCCGCGGTTTTGCCGTGGTTGCTGATGAAGTAAGGACCTTGGCTAGTCGCACACAGAGTTCTACTGATGAAATCCGTCAAACCATCAATAGCTTACAGGAAAGAACAGAAGCAGCCGTATCAACCATGAGTAGAGGCCAAACCATGACTCAAGAGAGTGTGGTTCAAGCTGAAACTGCTGCCAGCCGATTAGAACAGGTGGTGAATGCCATTAGTCAAATCACCGATATGGCCACCCAAATTGCCAGTGCTGCGGAGGAACAACATGCGGTTTCCGAAGACATCACCCGCAACATCACCACGATAAGCGATGTAGCAGGTGAAGTAGCAACCGGAGCACACAATGCCAGTGAAGAAAGCGATAAGCTCAGCCGATTATCGACGGAGTTACAAAATAAAATTAATCGCTTTAATTTCTAGTAGTTGCAGTATAAACAGGAGAAAATTAAGCTTCCTCTGTTTCAGCCTCTTCAGCCATCGCATCCAGCTTGCCCAAAATAGAACCAACCCGTTGGCTCCACTGACCCATTTCTTCCTTCAAAATATTATTTTCTTCTTCTAAGCGGGCTTTTTCTTCTCGCAACTCTTCAATTTCCATCCGTTGCAAACTAACGGTATCAACCACCTGTTGAATTTTCTCTTCAAGCCGAGCTAAATGATCTGTAGACATAAGGGTTCTCAGTCAATCTATTAAAAGTAATGTAACAGACTTTATATTATAGTGTGACTAGGTTAAAAAATTAAAGATTATCTTAGTCATTTTATTCTTTACTGAAACATACCACAATTTAAACATCCCCTCTCATTCAACAATCAACTGTCGTCGTATAAAAACCAGCCAGACTTTAGCTCATTACATCATGGCTATGTTATTGCGTATTTTTTATCAAATAACTGCCATCAAAAAGTAAACAACAGCTTAAGGACAACTCTAATAATTTTTTATTTGACGCATGCTAAATTCCATCCTTGTCTTATAGTGCATATTCTATTTAACAGGGACAGCCACCATGAAGTACTCTACATCAGCAGATGTACTTCATGTACTCACCTACTGGCAAATAAGAGAATAAAAGGAAAGGAAACCAACAATGAAGCAGACAAAACGCACTTTAACCGGGGTAGCTATTGCGATGGCAGCGGCCAGCCTGATTAGTGGTTGTGCTGGCCCCAGCAAGACCTCATCTCACTCAGCAGCTCCTCCAGCGACGGGCAAAACAGATCTTGCACACTGTTATGGGGTAAATATCTGTGGTGGTCACAACGACTGTAAAACCGCCAATAATGCCTGTAATGGTCAAGCTGCTTGCAAAGGCCAAGGGTTTGTAGCAATGCCAACTAAAGCCTGCAATGATGTCGGTGGCAAAGTGAAAGACAGCTGGCGTAGTAAAGTGAACAAAGCCGATTTAGTCAAATGCTATGGGGTTAATCTCTGTAAAGGTCATAATGACTGTAAAACTGCTGATAATGCATGTGCTGGTCAAGCGACTTGCAAAGGTCAGGGCTTCGTTTCAACTACCCAAAAGTCTTGTGAAGATATTGGTGGTAATGTGGGTTAATATTTTGAACTACACCTTCAGTACTCCAGGCAGCTAGAATACTGAAGGTGCAGTTTACAACAAATACAACACCAGCAAACAATAATTACAAAATATGAATCAACACTTTCTTGGTTTTGGTTTAGGGTTGAGAACCAACCACTTTCAAGACATTATCGATTTTCAGCCCCAGGTTGACTGGTTTGAAATTATCTCTGAAAACTTTATGGTGGCAGGGGGTAAGCCCAAGTATTACTTACATAAGATTCGTGAGCAATACCCCATGGTCATGCATGGTGTTTCTTTATCTATTGGCTCAACCGACCCGCTAGATTTTAATTACTTAAAAAAGTTAAAAGTGCTTATTAACGAAGTAGAGCCAGTGTGGGTATCTGATCATTTATGTTGGACAGGGGTTAACCACATCAATAGCCATGATCTGCTGCCCCTGCCCTATACTCAGGAAGCTATTGATCATGTAGTGACAAGAATACAGCAAGTGCAGGATTTTTTAGGCAGACAAATTCTGCTTGAAAATGTATCGAGTTACCTTTCCTATCAAGACTCCGAAATGTCAGAATGGGAATTTTATCAAGAAGTGGTAGCTAGAGCTGACTGTTACATGCTGTTGGATATTAATAATATCTATGTGAGTGCCCGTAATCATGGTTTTTCCGCCAACGATTATTTATATCATATTGATCCACAACGTGTACGACAGTTTCATTTAGCGGGTCATACAGATTATGGCGATTATGTAATCGACACTCATGATCACGACATTTGTGATCCAGTTTGGTCGCTTTATCAAAAAGCCTTACACCGTTTTGGTGCTGTAAGTACTATGATTGAGCGTGATGATCACATCCCCCCATTAGCTGAGTTGTTAGCAGAGTTGACTGTTGCCAAGAAAATTGCTGATGATGTCTTGGACTTAGCAAACAGTGAACAAAAAGCTCCTTTCGAGCCTGTTGCACTTATTAATTAAATCGGTCATGGATACACTACTAGCTGTTCGCCAACAGCAATTACTGGATTACTTATTAAAAGGCAATACCTGTATTAGCGATCACATCGTGAGTCAGGGTAATATTGCTATCGATACTCGCCTGAATATTTACCGCAATGCTTACCGAGTACGACTAAAAAAAACCATTGAAACTGACCATGAAATATTAGGTATCTATTTAGGTGATAACTTATTCGATGAAATGGTGGATGGTTACCTTAACACCCATGTTTCTAAATATACGTCACTTCGCCAGTTTGCAGACTCACTCCCCCGCTATTTAGCAATAACCTCGCCTTTTAATAACTACCCTATTATCAGCGAGCTAGCCGCATTTGAGCGACTGTTGCTAACGGCATTTGATGCAGCCGACGCTACACGCATGACCCAGGACCAATTAACTAGGCTACCTGTTGATCAGTGGCCCAGTTTACACTTGAAATTCCATCCCAGTATGCAATTATTCACCACTAACTGGAATACAGTTGAAGTATGGCAGGCCCTCAAAGTTAGTAAAACACCTCCTACTACAGCCGAAGGCCAAGCATACTGGATTATTTGGCGTAATAACGAGCGGTTAACGGAATTCCAGTCCCTAACCAGTGAAGAGTATCAATTGATCTGCCTCGCTTTAAAAGGTAATCCCCTAGCGGTTATGTGCGAAACTTTATTAACCAACCACTCCACTGAAAATACCAGCCAGTTGATCGTAAATTATTTATTGAGTTGGATTGAAAGAGGTTTATTAGCGTTTACCATGAGCTAATTTTACTGAATCGGGATGTAATCGTAATCGCCACATGGCTACCACGCCTAAAAATGGTCCAATTGCTAACAACCCAAATGCATACTGCCAACCAACCTGTTGCACCCAGATGGGAATTAAATGAATGGTAACCAAAGTTAGTAAAAAGCCAATAGAGGTTTGAATAGTTAACATGGTACCTTTATACGTAGGCTGGGATAATTCTACGACACAAGATGAAAATTGAGCCGAATCAGCAACAATAGATATCCCCCAAATAAGACAAATGATGGTTAATAGCCAAGGGTTACCTCCAAATAAAAAACCAACCACTAAGGCACAACTGCCACTTACTGCCATGGCTAACATAGTCAGTGTGGTTCGGCCCAATTTATCGGCAAATAATCCTCCACACAAACAACCAATAGCACCTGCAGCTATCACCAAGAAAGTGGCAAGGTTAGCGTAAAAAGTCGATTCAGTTTCCAACCATCCGGATTGTGCAAAACTAGCATGAAAAAATACCCCTATCCAAGCCCACATGGCATACAGCTCCCACATATGCCCAAAATAGCCTAAATTAGCTAGCCGTAGTGGTTTATTTTTCCATGCCTGTAGAACCAAAGCCCAATTAAATGATGAGGCCATACTATGTTGGGGCCCAAGTCCTACCAAATGAATTAAACCACCTGCTAGTAAGGCACAAATAGACGATAATTGAATTGTCAACTGCCAATCGATACCGCCTAGTGCATTAAATAAATGAGGGCAAGCAGAGCCTAACGTTAAAGCGCCCACTAACAGACCAATTAACAGCCCAGTATCTTTTTCTGCCCAGCTTGCCGCTATTTTCATGCCTACAGGATATAACCCAGCCATACAAACACCCGTGGCTAGACGACAGATAATTACCAGCCAGGAGGTAGGTTCCAGCAATAAAATTGCTCCATTAACACCCGCCGCAACAAAAGCCGCTATCGAAAAAAACTGTCTGGGATCTACACGGTCAGCCAACCCCAACAAGGCACTGGCCACAGTCCCCATGACAAAGCCTATCGCCACACTGCTACTAAACAGTGACGCCTGCCAGCTAGCCAGCTGATATTCTTCTCTCAAGACCGGGACGACCGCTGTGGCTGAAAACCATAAGGTTAATGCTAAAACTTCACAGGCCACCAAAATAGCAATGGCTGTCCATTTAGAAGCAATCATATTGGAGGTAGCCATCCGTTGTTCAAACATAGTGTTAACATCCAGTTTCATGAATCATTTTTAGATGTAAAGACAAGGCAGTAAAACCTCACAGCAAAGGGTTATTTTAAATATTTTGTATGATTAACCCACTGCCCCATAGCAATAAAATAGTTCCGACAGGTTTAGCAATGAGCTTACCCCAGCTGACATTTTTCTCAATCGCCATGATAGCGCCTAGCAACAGCATCCAAGCAACACTGCCAGTACCGACAGCAAACATCAGTAACATTAATGCCCAACAACATCCCACGCAATACAAGCCATGGTGTAAGCCTAATAACCAAGCCTGACGATAATAATGACTACCCCGCCAATAGCTCATTACAAAACTCAATGGTGTACGACACTTGTCTAAGCATTTATATTTCAATTGGCTAAATTGAAAAGCACCGGCAGTTATTAGTAACCCTGCACTAAACAACCAGGCATTTTCTCTCATACCACTATGCCCAAATAAATACTGCGTAATTGCCCACTGGGCCAGATGTACGACAACCCCAAACAATAGCCATACGAGTAAATAACCGAATATTAATAAACTCACCAATAACCAGCGATCCGTTCGAGCAGCGGCAATTCGATGAAATAACCGAATTAAAGGCAAAGTAGTCGGCAACATCATGGCAATACACATTAACATCCAACCCAGTAAGTACATAGCAACGGCAGGTGATACTGGCCCATGATGATGCATCCCATGGCTAGCTGTTGGGCCATGTAATATATAATGACTATAAGGTGACTGCTCCCACCAAAAAAGCACCAACCAGGCAACAATAACTAATACAACCGTTGTCGGTACAAATAATGACTGCTGAAATTTAATGGCTTTCATTTGATAATATTTTTAAAATAATTATGACATTGGCTGACAAATCAAAAATATCGACAAGTTATTCATCACATTGCCTGCATAAAAGTACTACACACAGCAAAGGAAATAGCAAAGTGATGAATAAATAAAATTAAGCTTCAAATAAAAACTGGCCTTGAATCGCATTATGACCTTGCATATCAATATCCAGGCCAAGCAGGGGTTGTTTCATTTTATAATCAGAGGCTTTGCCAACATAAGCTGGGGCACCCGGAACAGTGGAAAACACAGTGTCTGATAAAGTGGACTTACCTGTTGGACCTTCAAAGGGTTGCAAGTCCGCACTGATATCACTGCCGATACGAATCGTTCCTTTGCCGTCATGTACCGTAAAATCTATATTAGCGCGCTCAACGGCCACTACTTCACCAATTAATTGCACTAAATCAGCAACAGGACCACCCAACTCACCTTTATACACTTGAAGTAAGGCTTTCTCCTGCTCTTTTGTGGCTTTTTCATCCACATACATTACTACTCGCCAATTGCCTTCCATTATATTGCCAGGGATATGAGCAGTAACGGCTATGGTTAGTCCTGTTACATCAATACCATTGATGTCGCCTTTATCCATATGCCAGGCAATAATGGTATTACAGGTTTCACCATCAGGATCTTCCCCTACCCAACAAGGGCATAAAATATTACAATCGCAAACTTCGAGTAGCTTACCTTCCAGTTTGTAGCCCATCGTATCTTCCTTAATTAATGAGTATCAACGTTCTATTTTTTTAGAGGTGCCCTCAATTTGACACTTGTTTAGAACCTATCAGAGATCACCATCTTATACAGCTATTATCTGTATACACAATACTACTGTACAAATAAAGATTATGTTAAGCTAATAAAAGTAATGGTTTAAATTGATTGGTAAGAGAACTGGTTGGTAACAATGTTGCAAGCGTTGCAGACTAAACGATGGATAACGACGTTACTGCTAACAGTAGTGTGGCAGCTAATGGCGGTGTCTATTGTACAGGCAAGTCACTGCAACCAGGGGCAAGTGCTATTGGGCTTTTCTAGTTCACATGCCAGTTGTCAAACATGTGAGCCACAATCAAAACCAATCACTAGTCACTCTAAAAGATCCAGCTCGATAGATAACCATTGTTTAGATTGCTGTTCCTGTGTTGCCTCCAGTATAACAGGGCTAATTAATCAACCTCCTTTGTTTAAGCAACCTGAATCAATACCCTACTATCCAACACTCACTATTCAATTCACTACAGCTTTTCCAAAACGACTATTGCGCCCACCTATATACTGCTAACCCAGCTCTAACCGTGTTCAATCTTGGAGCTTAGCTACTATTTTTTACTGCATGCTGACACTTAAGTTAGCGGATATAGAGTAACAGGCTATTCAATATCGAATACTAAACTTATTTTACCCCCTTCTGAGACAGCCTCTACAGGGAAGGGAAACCGTGTTTTCACGCAATTATTGTTAAGGTTTTTTTGTAATGAATATTATTTATTTTCTTCGTCACTCTGTCATCTTTTGCTTGTCGCTGTTTAGCATAATCACTTTTGCTCAAGACAAACCCACCTTGAATACCTTGTTGCAGGTTTATAAAAGCCCACAATGTGGTTGCTGTGCCAAGTGGGTGGATCATATCGAACAAGCGGGATTTACCACTCAGGTTATTAATACTAATTCCTTAGCAGAGATTAAAACCCAATTTGCTATCGCACCCAACCACCGCTCTTGTCACACAGCCGTTTCCCAACAAGGCTATGTGTTTGAAGGACATATTCCCGCTAAAGTCATCAAGCGCTTTTTACAGGAGCAACCTAAAAATGCCGTTGGGCTTAGTGTTGCCGGAATGCCTGTAGGCAGCCCAGGAATGGAGGTTAAAAATAACTTTATGCCTTATCAGGTAGTGATGTTATTAAAAGATGGGAGTACTAAAACCTATGCTCAAATCAATTCAGCCAAACAGCAACACTGATTTATGATGGCAGGTTATTCATCGTAAACTATTTTTTCTAATCAACTAAAAAAGCCGTTACTAAATAAAAGAAGTAACGGCTTTTTTAACTATTTATACACTTAGTGAGTGATTTACGTTCTTGGCCTTAAGTGAGCATGCCAACGTCTTTCCAATATTTTAAAGCCACCCACAATGGCAAATGTCACTATCATATACAGTACACCCGCAGCAATGAACGCTTCGAATGGGCTGTAGTAGGTAGAATAAATTAATTTTGCTGCACCGGTTAAGTCTACAATAGTCACTGCACTGGCAATGGCACTGCCATGGAGCATAAAGATTACCTCATTACCATACGCCGGTAATGCTCGACGAAAAGCACTAGGAAATACAATTCGGTAAAAGGTTTGCCAGGGTGTCATCCCATAGGCTTTCGCAGCTTCTATTTCTCCACGATCAGTGGTATTAATCGCACCACGTAAAATTTCAGCCGTATAAGCTGCTGTATTTAGCGTAAAAGCCAACAAGGCACACAGGTAAGCTTCTTTGAAGAAACTCCATAGAAATGTATCTCTTATCCATTCGGCTTGACCCAGTCCATAATATATTAAGTACAACTGCACTAATAATGGCGTACCACGAAAGAAATAAATAAAGCCCCAAGCAAACCAGCGTGGTATAAGTGCTTTACCATTGCGCATCATCGCCATTGGCACAGCTAAAATAAAACCAATTAATAACGACAACGACACCAGCTCAATTGTAATGAGCAACCCTTCCAATAGCTGCGGATAATTATCTTTAATGATATCAAAATCCATTAGTGGCTCCCCCGTTTCACGCAAGCACCATAATGGTTTTCAGCCCACTGTAATAACGCGACCGATATGGAAGTGAATATTAAGAAGATAACCGCTACCGCTAAGAAAAAGATAAACGGCTCTTGTGTTGAACCTGAGGCCAGATGCGCTTTCCTCACCATATCTTCTAAGCCAATTAATGAAACCAGTGCGGTTGCCTTTAACAAAACCAGCCAGTTATTACCCAACCCTGGCAAAGCGTGACGCATCATTTGCGGAAATAATATTCGATGAAAAATCTGCCAGCGGGTCATACCATAAGCACTGCCCGCTTCCAGCTGCCCTTGATCAACGGCTAAAATTGCCCCTCGAAATGTTTCTCCCATATAGGCTCCATAAATAAAGCCAATGGTGATCACCCCAGAAATAAAAGGATCAATATCGATATAATCTTCATAACCTACACTGGCCGCCAACTCATTAATTAATAACTGGCCACCATAAAACACCAAAAACATTAACACTAGCTCAGGTATACCACGAATCACCGTGGTGTAAATACCAGCCAGCCAACGGGCAAACAAGTTATTGGAAAGTTTACCTAAGGCAGCTAACATGCCAAGTAAAATGGCAATTAATAGGGATAATAATGCCAGCTCAATGGTTAATAAGGCACCGTCCAGAATTGAGCCTGCATATTCAATTGGGTGTGGAGAGCCACTTGCTTGCGCCATACAACTATCTCAATGCACAAATAAAATAAGACTTTAAGCACTTTCTTGACTGTAAAATAATAAAGGGCACCTTAATTATTGTTAAGTTGTGCCCTTTTTAAATTACCTCTTTTTACAGTAACAGCTTGCTTTATTAGTTAGTCACCATAAATATCAAAGTCAAAATACTGGGTTCTAATTTTATCGTAAGTGCCATCTTTACGGATTTGCTCAATCGCCTTATTTAGTTTTTCTTTTAAGTCTTTATCCCCTTTGCGTAATGCAATCCCAATACCTTCACCAAACCAACGCTTATCGTTAATATCGGGGCCCACAAACTCAAATTTATCGGCATTTCCTTTTTTCAAAAAGCCTTCGTTCAGTGGAATAATATCACCCAGCAATAAATCTAACCGACCGGCTTTCATATCCAGATAAGCTTCATCTTGGGTGCCATAACGCTTGATTTTCACCATATCACCGTATTTATCAGTTAAATATTTGTCTGATACAGTGGAACGTTGCACACCAATGGTTTTGCCTTTTAAGCCTGCCTCTGTCACCTCAATATTAGAGCCTTTTTTGCGAATAAACTTAACTGGTGCATGGTAATACTTATTGGTAAAAGCGACTTTCTTTTTACGCTCTTCAGTAATCGACATGGATGCAATAATGGCATCATATTTACGGGCAAGCAGTGCTGGAATAATCCCATCCCAGTCCTGTGGGACGAGTTTACATTTGGCTTTCATCGCATCACAGAGTGCATTAGCTATATCAATATCAAAGCCTTTTAGCTCACCAGTTTCGGTCGTCCAGCTAAAAGGTGGATAAGCACCCTCAACGCCAATCCTGATATTTTTCCACTCTTTAGCCGTTGCCGTTGTTGCACAAACAGCCAGTAATACTGCTCCTATTAATTTTAAAGGTTTCATGGTTTAACCCCCATTCAATTATTGTTATTAACCCTAGCCAGTGATTTAATGATCTGCTAGCTCATTTGACCCAAAGAAAGCTAGTAACTACTCGCTAGAAATTGCTTTAAGCGCTCAGATTTCGGGTGATTAAATAACTCATCCGGTGAGCCCTGTTCTTCTATGGTACCTTGATGTAAAAACATCACGTGATTACACACGTCTTTAGCAAAAGCCATTTCATGGGTAACAATTAACATTGTTCGCCCCTCTTCTGCTAATCCCCGCATGACTTTTAACACTTCTCCAACCAGTTCTGGATCAAGTGCGGATGTGGGTTCATCAAACAACATCACTTCAGGGTCCATGGCCAATGCTCGCGCAATTGCCGCACGCTGTTGCTGACCACCGGATAAATGGCTGGGATAATAGTCCTTGCGTTGATAAATGCCGACTTTATGAAGTAACGCTTCAGCTCGCTCTATCGCTTCAGCTTTAGACAATTTCAGCACCCGGATTGGCGCCTCAATGATGTTGTCAAGAATGGTCATGTGAGACCATAAATTAAAACTTTGAAATACCATGGATAAACGTGAACGAATGCGTTCTACCTGTCGCATATCAGCAGGCACTCGTTGCTTATTGCGCCCAATTTTCATCGCAATGGGCTCACCATGCACTTTAATCTCGCCCGCAGTTGGAATTTCCAGCATATTAATACAGCGCAAAAAAGTACTTTTTCCTGAACCAGATGAGCCTATCATGGAAATCACATCGCCTTTACGGGCAGTAAGTGAAACCCCTTTTAACACCTCAGCTTTGCCAAAATGTTTATGAATATCGGTTAATTCTAATGCGGGTATCTCTGACATTATTATTTTCTCGCGCCCCTGGGACACAACTCCACTATACACTTCACTAATACTACAAATGAGCTAACACATCATAATCGGTTGGTGCGCTACTGTTAATGTATTTGATTAAATTATTATTTTTTTATCGTTATCATTATTATATTAGCTGTAATATTGTTCTCCCCTCTGCCTAATTTAAACAAGTAAACGACCTGTTTGAAGCAATCCAAGTAGGGAGATGCTAACCGTTTAGACCTTGCCCTGTCATCCACATTACCAAAATATTTCAGCAAAGAATGTCGGTATTTGGCCAAAAAGTTTTAATCTGGCGACCATTTTGAGCAAAGCTGCCTAAAAAGTTTTCAAAATATGACATTTTTCACCTTAACAAAAGTGAATACAACTTCCTTATTTCTCATTCAATAACTGTTGTCTTTCTTGGCGAGGTGTTACCCCAAAGTGGCCCCGGTAGGTCGTACTAAAGTGGGACGCCGTAGCAAAGCCACAACTTAACCCCACCTGAGCAATAGCTTTATCGGTTTGCTGTAATAGCTGTCTGGCGCGCTCTAAACGCAGCTGTAAATAGTATTTTGAAGGGACACTTTGTAAGTGTTTTTTAAACAGACGCTCTAAATGCCGTCGGGAAACCCCCACATGAAAAGCCAGGTCATCGGTGCTAAGCGGTTCTTCAATATTAGCTTCCATCAACGCCACAGCTTCAACCAGCTTACTATGACTGGTACCAATCCGCACTTTTAATGGAGCACGTTGCGGATCCTCGCCTGGACGAATCCGCTCACAAACAAACTGCTCTGAAATTGCCGAGGCCAGTTCCAACCCATGATGTTTGCCAATTAAAAATAACATCATATCCATTGCCGCTGTACCACCACTGCAAGTAAACCGGTTACTATCAATTTCAAATAAATGATTAGAAACAATTGTCTGGGGAAACTCTTCTCGTAAGCTGGCAATATCCCACCAATGAATCGTGGCTCGATAACCATCCAGCAATCCTGCACAGGCCAGTAAATAGCTGCCTGTACCAATCCCCCCTAGGGCAATCTGCTGATTTTTATCCTGCTGTCTTAGCCAAGCAATGACAGACTCGTTACCCGTGCGGGCAACCGGGCTAGCTCCTACCACAAACACCGCATCTAATGGGGGAATCTCCTCTAGTGCAATATCCACCTGAACAGTGGCACCACAGCTACTAGCCACCGCCGAGCCCTCTGCACAGATGGTAAATGTTTCATAAAGGTTATCGCCACTCACCCAGTTTGCCATGCGTAAAGGTTCGATAGCGGAAGAAAAGCCAATGAGAGAAAAGTTCGGCAAGAGTAAAAAGCCAAACTGTAATGGTTGATTGGTTTTATTAATAGTGGCTAAATCCGTGACGACCATCCATTCAAAGCCTTAAAATACTACACTTGATTACAAGCACTGACATAACTACCCAGTGATTAGCCATGCTCGTAACAGCGTTATGCTGAATTATGTTTGTAGCCCAGGTCACTTTTCGAATGAACACTACTCACATGCGCACTACCTGGTTTTAAAATTTGCGACACCCCAAAGTGTTCACTAAGAGACTAGTGCGCCAATTATAGCCAGATCAAAGGAGTACACAAGCTTACCAAAAAAGAAAAAATGTCAGGCCTTTTAAAGTCAAGGTCGCTTTCTTAATATTGAACATCTATCGTTATCGCTTGCTTTACACCATAATTTAATAGCCTAAAACGGTCGACGCTATTGTTAAGTTGCCACCATTTTAGGTAACAACATAATTCATTCGTGGTATTAAAAGACCCAGTCATGAGTAGTGTAACAACAAAAAAACAAGACACGATCGCCAAAGTCGTTGCTGTTATTCAAGAACGCCTGCCTTCTCATACCCAACCGGCAGCAATTGAATTTGCCAAACAGTTTTTGGCCGAAAGTATTACTAAAGAAATTATTAAGCTGCCTTTTGAAGGCCTTAGTAGCAGTGTATTGTCCCTGTGGGATTACCTGCAACACAAAGCACCAGGGGCTCCCTTAATAAGGGCATTCAATCCGACGTTTGAAGACCATGGCTGGGAATCACGTCATACCATTGTGGAAATTATCACTGATGACATGCCATTTTTAGTGTCGTCTATTTCAATGGCCTTGAATCGACTGAATTGCTCCATCGAAATAATCACCCATCCAGTAATTGCTATCAGCCGAAGCAGTGAAGGAGAACTGCAGACAGTTTTACCTCGACGCGATACTGCAATTACTACAACAGAAGCCGTCATGCGCTTTGAAATCGAACGGGAAAGCGATGAAAGTAAACTAGCAGAAATTGTTGAACAAATTCATCAAACCCTGAGCGATGTGCGCCAAGCAGTGACTGACTGGCCAGCAATGGTCGATAAATTAAAAGAAGCCATTCAGAGTACCGAACAAGCTCAATTACCTGTATCAGCAGAAGACCTAGCTGAAGAGCTAGACTTCTTACACTGGGTGGCCGCCCACCACTTTACGTTTTTAGGATTTCGCGCTTATCAACTAAGCTGTGACCCTCAAGATGGCAGTTGTTCTTTAACCCTTGATACTGCATCTAGTTTAGGCACCTTCCGCTCTTTGGGTGAAGATACACCTAAAGTACTTAAGTTGTCGCCTTACATGGCTGAGCGACTACTGGAGCCCTCTTTGTTAGTGCTCACAAAATCTATTAGCCGGTCCACGGTACATCGCCCTGCTCATTTGGATTACATTGGAATTAAACGCTACGACCAAACCGGTAAGGTGATTGGCGAGTGGCGCTTCTTTGGGCTTTATTCCTCAACGGCTTATACAACCCCCTACTCTGAGATTCCATTATTACGAAGAAAAGCAGCGCAGATTCTGGATAAAGCTAATATCCCGCTAAATAGCCATAAAGGCAAAACCCTACGCAATATCCTCAACCATTACCCCCGCGACGAAATGATGCAGGCAAACTTCCAGCAGTTGGAAGACACCGTGCTCGGTATTCTGGAAACTCAGGAAAGACGTCAGTTACGGGCTTTTATTCGGCCTGACATTTATGGCCGTTTTATTACCGCTATTGTCTATGTGCCTCGTGACCGGTATAACACCGAGCTACGGGTAAAAATGCAAAATTTATTGCTGAAAATTTTCAATGGCCACAGTGTTGAGTTTAATGTGCAGTTTTCTGAGCAAATCTCTGCTCGAGTGCAGTTTACTATCCACTGCGAAAACGCCCAGGAAATCCAATACAACACGGAAGAAATTGAAAGCCAAATGACTCGGGCCATGCTGTCCTGGGTGGATAATGTCAAAATTGCTCTTCGAGAAAAACTTGGAGAGGCTGAAGCCAATCGCATCTACAAAAGTTATCAGCAAGCATTTCCCGCAGCTTACCGGGACGACTTTGCCACCACCCAAGCCTTAGTGGATATACTACGAATCGAACAGCTCGATGATAACCACCCCTTATCCACTTATTTGTATCGCCCTCAAGGTAGTTTTGGCAACTTACACTTTAAAGTCATTGGCCGCGGCCAAACCTTAGCTTTATCGGATGTATTGCCGATCCTTGAACAAATGGGAGTACGGGTATTATCTGCACGCCCTTATACCATCACCCCACAAGAGCATGAGCCAGCCTGGATTATTGATTTTGATATTGCTACTGACAGCGCAGTGGATCTGGATGTTCCTAGCTGTAAGGATGAATTCCAAGATACCTTTGTTAAAGCTTATACCGGTGCCATTGAAAACGATGGCTTCAATAAGCTGGTAGTAGCTGCTGGGCTGAAATGCCGTAAAGCAGTAATGCTTCGTGCAGTATGCAAATATCTATTACAGATTAAGGTACCTTTCAGCCAGGCCTATATGGAGCAAACCCTGGCTCGAAATGCCGTTATTACCCGGTTACTAGCCGAGCTGTTTAGTTGGAAGTTTGACCCTTACCACCAGGACGAAGAACGAGCAACTCGTATCGAGCAACTGCAAAATAACATTGAGCAATCCCTTAGCTCCGTCAGCAATTTAGATGAAGATCGTATTCTGCGCCATTACCTGAGTGTTATCCAGGCGATGCAGCGGACCAACTATTACCAACTGGGTAATGACCATCTGCCAAAAAATTACCTGTCATTCAAGCTGAAGCCCAAGAAAATTCCGATTGCGCCTCAGCCACGCCCCATGTTTGAGATTTTTGTTTACTCACCCTGGGTAGAAGGGGTTCATATGCGAGGCGGCAAGGTCGCCAGAGGCGGGTTGCGCTGGTCAGATCGCAAAGAGGATTTCCGGACAGAAATTCTTGGTTTAGTCAAAGCACAAATGGTTAAAAATGCCGTAATTGTTCCAGCAGGCGCTAAAGGTGGCTTTGTTGCCAAACAACTTCCAGAAGCCACTGATCGAGATACTATTCAGCAAGAAGTCATACGTTGTTACACCACTTTTATTTCTGGCCTATTGGATATTACGGATAACCTGGTCCACAACCAGGTAACGCCACCCAACCGGGTGATTCGCCATGACCCAGATGATCCATACTTAGTCGTGGCTGCCGATAAAGGCACCGCTACCTTTTCAGATATTGCCAACCAAATAGCCAATGACTATGGGTTCTGGTTAGGCGATGCATTTGCTTCCGGAGGTAGCAACGGTTATGACCACAAGAAGATGGGTATCACTGCCCGGGGTGCTTGGGAGTCCGTTAAGCGACTCTTCCTTGAACAGGGCTTAAATACTCAACAGCAGGATTTTACCTGTGTGGGTATTGGTGACATGGGGGGCGACGTCTTTGGTAACGGGATGTTGTTATCTGAGCATATTCGTTTAGTCGCTGCCTTTAACCATATGCATATTTTTATCGACCCTAATCCCTCGGCAACAAGTAGCTTTGCCGAGCGACAACGACTATTTAAGCAGCCTCGCTCCAGCTGGATGGATTACGACCAGAGCTTGCTGTCCAAAGGTGGTGGTATTTTCGAGCGGTCAGCAAAACAGCTCACCATATCCGCTGAAGCCCAGCAAGCATTAGGGGTAAAAAAATCGACCTTAACCCCAAACGAATTAATTAAAGCTATTTTAAAAGCCCCGGTTGATTTGCTATGGAATGGTGGCATAGGCACCTATGCGAAAGCCAGTGCTGAGACTGATACCGATGTGGGTGACCGTGCTAATGATGCTCTACGGGTCAATGCCAATCAGCTTCGCTGCAAAGTCATTGGTGAAGGGGGCAATCTTGGCTTAACCCAACTGGCTCGAGTTGAGTTTGCTCAATATGGTGGTTTCATTACGACCGACGCGATCGATAACTCTGCTGGTGTTGACTCTTCAGACCACGAGGTCAATATCAAGATTGCCATTAGCCAAGTTGTTGAAAATGGTGACATGACAATCAAACAACGCAACCAGCTGTTGGCCGAAATGACCGATGAAGTAGCTGAGCTAGTGTTAAAACACAATTATCAGCAAAGCCAAATCCTCAGTATTACTAATCAATTCGCCACAGAGTTACTACCTGAGCATACACAGCTGATTCATCAGCTGGAAAAGCAAAAGCGGTTAAAGCGAAAGCTGGAGTTTCTACCAAACGATGAGCAAATTGCAGAACGACAACAAAACCACCAAGGCTTTTATCGCCCTGAACAAAGCGTATTGCTGGCTTACAGCAAAATAAACCTCCACGATGAATTAGTCGCTTCAGATATCAGTGCAGATAAAGACCTCCGTCAAATACTGATGGAGTATTTTCCTAAGCCATTAGTGACTCAATGCAAGCAAGCTTTGGGTAGCCACCCGCTGAAATCAGAAATTATTGCCACTCATTTAACCAACTTAATGGTTAACCGGATGGGACCTACTTTCTGTCTGCGAGTGCAAGAGCAAATCAACAGTAGTTCAGCTGACATCGTTCGGGCCTACATGGCTGCCAACGCCATCCTTAAACTGGATAACCTTTGGCGAGCTGTCGATAGCTTACAAACCAGCCTAAGCCATCCAGTATTGAATGATTTATTCCAAGGTCTGCAAGAAGTGGCAGAAAAAGTCACTGTCTGGCTGCTACGCCATGAAAGCTGGCCAATGCCCATCAATAAAGTGGTTGAAAAATACCGCGAGCCACTAAATAACGTTGTTGAAATATTGCCTAAGGTACTGATTGGTAGTAACTCCAAACACTTTAGCCAACTGCTCAACCATTATACGGAAAGTGGTGTGCCTGCTGACTTAGCTTCATCACTCGCGACCAGCCGCTATTTATACAATGGTCTGGATATCGTTGCCGTTGCTCTGATGCAGGGAGAGCAGGTTAACACCGTAGCCTCACTGTACTTTGCCTTAGATAACCAACTAAACCTGTCCTGGTTCCGGCAAAGCATCAACGCCCTGCCCCAACGTAACCTATGGCAACGCAAGGCCCGGATTACATTGGCTGATGAGCTAGAACTGGCCTTACGGCAAGTGTGTGTTCAGCTCATACTACAAACAGATGCAGTCACTAAACCAAGTGAGCGGCTGAATTGCTGGCATAACACGAATGTGGCTCGTCTCAAACATAGCCAGTCACTGGTGACAGAAATGCAGGCTGCAACCCAGCAAGACCTAGCCATGTTATCGGTAGCCGTGAAAGAAATCCGTCGGCTGACTTAAAAACATCATTGCTGCCAGCTGCACTGGCAGCTAACTAAGCAACACCAAGGAATAGCGACTGCATTTAATGCAGAGCAAACAAAAAAACTAAGAGGTAAGATAATGACAGATCAAACACTCACTCGTGACCTTTTTAATGAAGTGATGGTACCTAACTACAACCCACAGACCATCATTCCAGTACGCGGTAAAGGCTCACGGGTTTGGGACCAGCAAGGTAACGAGTTTATTGATTTTGCTGGCGGCATTGCCGTTAACGCCTTGGGGCACTGTCACCCCCGCTTAGTGGCTGCACTGAAGGATCAGGCTGAAAAACTCTGGCACTTGAGTAATGTCTACACCAACGAGCCCGCTTTAGCCCTAGCGAAAAAGCTCACTGAGCTGACTTTTGCTGATAAAGTATTTTTTGCCAATTCCGGCGGTGAAGCTAATGAAGCAGCTTTTAAACTGGCCCGAAAATATGCGTACGACAACTTTGGCCCAGAGAAAAACGAAATTATTTCCTTTACTCAGTCATTCCATGGTCGAACCCTGTTTACTGTTTCAGTCGGTGGTCAGCAAAAATATCGGGAAGGCTTTGAGCCAGTACCAGGGGGAATTACTCACTGTCCGTACAACGATATTGCTGCTCTGGAAGCAGCTATTTCTGACAAGACCTGTGCTGTTGTAATGGAACCCGTACAAGGTGAAGGCGGTATTATCTGTGGTGATCCAGCCTTTATTAAACGAGCTAGAGAGTTATGCGATCAATATAATGCCTTATTAGTGTTTGACGAGGTGCAAAGTGGCGTTGGTCGTACAGGTAAGCTTTATGCCTACATGGATTATGGTATTGAGCCTGACATCCTTAGTACTGCAAAAGCATTAGGTGGTGGCTTCCCCATTGGAGCTATGCTAACGACTGATAAAATTGCTCCTAGCTTAGGCTTTGGTACTCACGGCAGCACTTATGGCGGCAACCCACTGGCTTGTGCCGTAGCAAATGAAGTGGTTGATATTATCAATACTCCTGAGGTGTTGGCAGGTGTGTTGAAAAAACGCCAACGGTTTGAAGACGGCTTGAATGCCATTAACGAAAAACATCAAATATTTACTGAGTTAAGGGGCAAAGGCTTATTGGTTGGTGCCGCTCTTAAACCTGAATGGCACGGTAAAGCAGCTAAATTTTTAGCCGCCGCTAGAGAGCACAATACTATGATCTTAGTGGCTGGACCGAATGTGTTACGGATGGCACCTTCCTTGATTATCCCTGATGAAGATATCAAAGCTGGCTTAGCTGGCCTGGAAAAAGGGATAGCTGATGTAGTTGCTGCAGGACCAGATGCTTAAGACCTAGAACCTCTTTTCAATAAGGTGTTGAAAATCTAGTGTCCGATATGGACTTCTGCCGTTCTTGATGGGCCTTCCATAGCCCATCAAGAGCTTAGAGCTACAGCACACCCTATTACCCCATATCCGCTAGATATTGCAAAGGAAGTTCCTCACCAACATTCCAAAAACCATTGCTGAAAATAGTCCTCATTTAGCAAGTTACGGCCTTTTACTGATAAATCCCGTCGCAATTTCATCATTCTATCTCTAGTCTCTATGTCCTTTTTTCGAAATAATGGGCAGCAAGGAAAGCTGAGACAATGACAAGTGGCTAAATGAATAATAATACCTTTGCTCCCTACTTAGACTGGCTGGATAGTCAACATAATGAAATGGTCAATCAGACCATTGAACTGGCTAATATCAATTCTGGCAGCCTGAATGCTGCTGGGGTAAATCAGGTTCGCCAAAAACTAAGTGAATTAACTCGCCCTTTGAATGGTGAGCAAACCACTATTGCCATGCCTGATTACGAGCAAATCAATGATCAGGGAGATATTATCCACTCTCCCTTGGGAGACGCTCTCAGCATTATAAAACGCCCTAATGCCCCCTTCCGGGTATTTCTCTGTGGGCATATGGATACTGTGTTTGGTATTGACCATCACTTCCAATCCATTCGCTGGCTGGATGACAATACCCTTAATGGCCCCGGTGTTACTGATTTAAAAGGCGGCATCATGGTGATGTTAAAAGCATTAGAATGCTTCGAACAGAGTCCTTTTGCAGAAAAAATAGGCTGGGAAATCCTATTTAATCCCGATGAAGAAATTGGCTCACCCAGCTCAAAATCTTTATTTGCGGGTTGTGCCGAGCGTAACCATATAGGGTTTATCTATGAGCCTTGTTTTCCTGATGGCGACCTGGCGGGTGCTCGCAAAGGTAGTGGCAACTTTACTGTGGTCTGTCGAGGTAAAGCCGCCCATGCGGGTCGTGAACATCACTTAGGCCGCAATGCAATTCGTGCTCTCAGTGATTTTATCAGCCAACTTGATGATTTAAATGGCCAACGGGATGGGGTCACTATAAACCCAGGCTTCATTCAAGGGGGCGGACCAGTCAATATTGTCCCGGACTTATGTATTAGCAAATTCAATATCCGCTTACATAACCCTGCTGATGAAATCTGGTGTTTAGAGCAGCTCAATCAACTGGTTGAACAAATAAATCAGCGGGATGGCATTAGCTTGACATTGCATGGGGAGTTTGGCCGCAAACCAAAAGTGCTCTCTACCGCTAACACCAAACTGTTTGAATTAGCGCAAAGCTGTGGTCAGGCACTGGGGCTAAATATTACCTGGAAACCAACCGGTGGCTGTTGTGATGGCAATAACCTGGCAGCCCATGGACTACCTAATATTGATACCTTAGGAGTTCAAGGTGGCAATATTCACAGTGATCAGGAATATCTAAAAGTAGATAGCCTGGTAGCTCGGGCCAAACTATCGGCGCTACTACTGTTTAAGCTGGCCACTGGCGACCAGCAGATCTGGCTGGAGCACTAAAATGCTAATTGTTCGGCCTGTTACCCATAATGATTTACCAGCACTAGAGCGACTGGCAATTATTTGTGGTGGTCGTTTAACCACTTTGCCCGCCAATCGTGATCATTTAAGCAGTATTATCAGCTCAACCCAACGCTCGTTAAAGCAGTTAAATCATGAGCCAGGTGGTGAAAGTTTTCATTTCGTGCTGGAAAATCAGGCTACCCAGGAAATCATTGGTGTATCAGGTATTGAAGCCATTATCGGCTTAAAGTGGCCTTTTTATAACTACCGGACTAGTTCAGTGGTTCATGCTTCACCTGAATTACAAATCCATAATAGAATTCCTGCATTACACCTTTGCCAGGATTATGCAGGCTCAACTCGTTTGTGCACTTTATTCATTGACCCACAGCATCAACAGGAACACCACTATCAATTGCTGTCAAAAGCCCGCTTGTTATTTATGAACCTGGCATTAAACCGGTTTGCCGAACGTACAATTGTAGAATTACAAGGAGTTTTAAACAACGAGGGAAAATCGCCCTTTTGGGAGTGTTTGGGGAAACATTTTTTCAGTATGGATATTGCTAAGGCAATTTATTTAGTGGGTATTAACTCCAATGCATTTATTGCCAGCTTAATGCCCCAATACCCTGTTTATGTCCCGTTATTAAGCAAAGAGGCCCAGGCGACGCTGGGCAAGCCTCGGGAAGATGTAACTTTTAATATGGAATTACTGAAGCAAGAAGGTTTTCAACACCGTGGTTATATGGATATTTTTGATGCAGGCCCAACATTGGAAGCCGATACTAAAAAATTAAAAACCATCAGTAATAGCCAACAATGTCAGCCGGCTATTGGAGAAAAGGCCACCCAAAAACCAGCAGCAAAACATTGGTATTTAGTAAGCAATCATTTGCAACCTCAATATCGTTGTATGTTAATTCCTTTTAATCCTGACCAGCCGGTTCTTTCTGAAGCAGAAGCCAGCGCGCTACTGCTGTCAAAAGGTGATTATGTCCAATACTCCTCGGTTCAGTTGAGCCGATGACAAGCCAGTTTGGCCAGCTGTATTGGCAGTAAAAAAATACAACAATTGATAGTAATTAAGTAGTAATAGGAAGTTGTCATGAGAAAAATTGACCAATTAATGAATGCCATGTGGCAAGATTATTTAAACCTAAATCCCGATGCACAGAAAATTTATCAGTTGTTTTCTGATCAAAATGATGGGCAGGTAATTAACGATCACATTGCATTACGCACCTTCAACCTACCAAAAGTAACAATTAATAAGCTGGCTAAACCTTTTATTGATGCAGGTTATCAAGCCGCTGATGAATATGAGTTTAAAGAAAAGAAACTCTATGCTAAACATTTTCAGCATGAAGACCCAAACTTGCCGAAAATATTTATCAGTGAGTTATTGGTTGAACAACTATCACAAGAAACTTGTGCCATTATTGAGTACTTAGTAGAACAAATTCCAGCAGATGCGGTAACCACTGATAATTTTTGTTTTTCTGGTCGTCATTGGAATACAGACTATGCGACATATCAGCAATTACTAGCAGAAAGTGAATATGCAGCCTGGATGAGTGCATTTGGTTACCGACCAAACCACTTTACAGTTTATATTAATGCATTAAAATCCCATCAAACATTGGAAGCAGTTAACCAATTCCTGCTTGATCAAGGATTTGAGCTTAATACCAGTGGTGGGTTAATAAAAGGTTCACCTGAGGTTTATTTAGAACAGTCAGCAACTCTTGCTAATAAAACGGCAGTACAGTTTAACGACCAAACGGTCGCTATTCCCAGCTGTTTTTACGAGTTTGCGCGGCGCTACCCACTACCCTCAGGGAAGTTCTACCCAGGTTTTGTCGCACAATCAGCTGACAAAATTTTTGAAAGTACTGATGCTAGGTAACCAATAATACACATTTGTATACCCTAAATGGGTCTCGCAAAAGAATGTTGAAAATAAATCTAGTATCCAATATGGAACAACAAACCCAATCAAGGTATAACATCTAAAGTGTCGTTTATTAGTCCTTATCAGACTTTAGCAAGCAATAAAAATATTGTCGTGTTTGGATTAAATAGCTTCACTTGCGAGTGAGTAACAACATTATGATGATCATTCGACCTATCGCAGCCGACGATTACGATAGATTTTATGAACTTGCTGAAAAAACCGGCCCAGGGTTTACTTCCCTACAGCCTAATGAAAAACTGGTTCGTAATCGTCTTGAAAAATCTTTAGCCGCCTTTGCCAAGGAAGTTAAAGAACCAGGGGAAGAAAGTTACCTGTTTGTCTTAGAAGATACCGCTAACCACCGTGTAGCCGGCATTTGCGGTATTATGGCTAGCGTTGGTCTAAGTGAGCCTTGGTATAACTATCGACTGGGCACCTTAATGCATTCTTCCCGTGAGCTGAATGTCCACAATGTAGTTAATACTTTAAGTATTACCAATGACCATACTGGCTGTTCCGAAATTTGTACCCTGTTTTTAGACCCTGATTATCGGCACAGTAAAAATGGTAGCCTATTATCTAAATGCCGTTTTTTATTTATGGCAGAATTTCCTCAGCGGTTTGCTGAAACAGTGATTGCAGAAATGCGGGGCATCTCAGATAAGGATGGTATTTCACCTTTTTGGGAAGGGTTAGGTCGCCACTTTTTTTCCATCGATTTTTCTAAAGCTGACTACTTAACCGGTATTGGAGAAAAAGTCTTTATAGCTGAATTAATGCCTAAGCACCTAATTTACACCAACCTTTTACCAAAAAGCGCTCAAGCGGTTATCGGCAAGGTTCATGAAAATACCTTACCTGCATTAAAAATGCTGGAAGCAGAAGGGTTTCGTTATGAAGGTTATATGGACATTTTTGATGCAGGGCCTACCATTACTGCTCGCTTTGATGAAATTCGGGCAATTAGAGAAAGCCATTATGTAAAAATTCGTATTAGTGAAGAAGCTCATCATCAACAAGGTGAATTACATCTGATTAGTAATACGTCACTTAATGGCTTTCGCTGCTGCATGAGCCCACTGACCCAAGATAAACAAAACCTGATTTATATTACCCCTACCGTTGCTGCAAACCTTCAGGCCGAAGAAGGCGACTCCGTACGGGTAGTCCCTCTATCCAGTGGTAGGAGAGTTTAATTATGACTTCAACTCTATTTATTAATGGCAACTGGCAAGCAGGTGAAGGCGATTCCTTTACCTCTGTAGACCCTGCAAAAAATAAGGTGATTTGGGAAGGTAACTGTGCCTCTGAAGCACAAGTAGATGCTGCCGTCATTGCTGCCCGCAATGCCTTTTTACCCTGGTCAGATTTAACCTATGAGCAACGAGAAGCCATTATCAAACAGTTTGCTCAGTTACTAACTGAGGAAAAGCAAGCCTTAGCCTTATTGATTGCCAAAGAGACAGGCAAGCCTCTCTGGGAAACTCGTACTGAAGTGGCTGCTATGATTGGTAAAATCGATATTTCCATTAAGGCCTATCATGAACGAACTGGTACCAAAACCGCAGAGGTTCCAGCCGGCAGAGCAGTACTTCGGCATCGTCCTCATGGGGTAGTAGCGGTATTTGGTCCCTATAATTTCCCCGGTCATTTACCTAACGGGCATATTGTTCCTGCTTTGCTGGCTGGCAACACAGTGGTGTTCAAACCCAGCGAGTTGACACCAAAAGTGGCTGAAGCAGCAGTCAAGCTTTGGGAAAAAGCAGGTATCCCAGCAGGCGTACTGAATTTAGTTCAAGGAGAAAAAACAACTGGTATAGCTCTAGCCAACCACTCAGGTATTGACGGCTTATTCTTTACTGGCAGCTCTAATACCGGCCATTTACTTCATCAGCAGTTTGCTGGCAACCCAGGCAAAATCCTGGCGCTTGAGATGGGGGGTAATAACCCTCTGATCGTTGACCAGATTAATGATATTGATGCGGCCGTTCACGACACAGTTCAGTCTGCTTATCTTTCTGCCGGTCAACGCTGCACCTGTGCTCGTCGCTTATTTGTACCTAATACCGAGCAAGGTAATCAGTTTATGGCCCGCTTACAGGAAACCATCAGACACGTTAAAGTAGGCTTGTATGACGACGATGATCAACCGTTTATGGGGTCTCTAATCACTGAAGCCGCTGCCGATCATATTCTGCAAGGCCAAAGCAACCTAGAAAAGCTTGGTGGTAAATCGTTAGTTAAAGCCAAAAAATTGAAACCTGGTACCGGCTTGCTTAGCCCAGGCTTGATTGATGTGACTGATATAACTGAACTACCTGATGAAGAGCTGTTTGGGCCAATGCTACAAGTGATTCGCTATGATGACTTTGATGAAGCCATCGCTACCGCAAATAACACCCGTTATGGCTTGTCTGCTGGACTATTAAGTAATAGTCGTGAGCGCTATGACTACTTTTTACGCCGAATCCGAGCAGGTATTGTCAACTGGAATAAGCAAACCACTGGTGCTAGCAGTGCAGCTCCTTTCGGTGGTGTTGGTGCCAGTGGTAACAACCGGGCCAGCGCCTATTATGCAGCAGATTACTGCGCTTACCCTGTCGCCAGCTTAGAAGCCGATGAGCTGAGCTTACCAGAAACGTTAGCACCAGGTTTGTCACTACCCTAGTACTATTTCATCTAGTCTATTAGGTAATTCAGGGCACCATCCCTTGACAGTTTTAGGAGTCATCCATGCAAGCAGTTGAAGCCAATTTTGATGGCTTAGTTGGCCCCACACACAATTACAGTGGTCTTTCTTATGGTAATGTTGCTTCTGAGCTCAACCAACAAGCCAGTTCCAACCCAAAAGAGGCTGCTAAGCAAGGCTTAAAAAAAATGAAAGCGCTTTATGACTTAGGGCTAGTACAAGGCGTACTGGCCCCTCAAGAGCGCCCGGATATTCACACCCTACGCCGGCTGGGTTTTACTGGCTCAGACCAAAAAGTCCTGGAGCAAGCCGCTAAACAAGCGCCACGAATTTTAGCTAATTGCTGCTCGGCTTCCAGCATGTGGACTGCAAATGCTGCAACCGTATCACCCAGTGCTGATACCAGTGATAGGCGAGTCCACTTCACTCCAGCGAATCTGACCAATAAATTCCACCGTTCCATTGAACACCACACAACTGGTCGTATTCTTGAAGCTATTTTTACTAATGAACAGCATTTTGCCCATCACCAGGCTTTACCGGGTGCTGAACATTTTGGCGATGAAGGTGCTGCTAACCACACCCGTTTCTGTGAAAATTATAATGATACTGGTGTTGAGTTTTTTGTCTTTGGTAGACATGCATTTGATAGCAGCAAACCAGCGCCTACGAAGTACCCTGCCAGACAAACCTATGAGGCATCTGCTGCTATTGCACGACAACATCAGTTAGACCCCAAAAAAGTGGTTTACGCCCAACAAAACCCGATGGTCATTGATCAAGGTGTCTTCCATAACGATGTAATTGCTGTTGGTAACCAAAATGTATTATTTTTTCATGAGGATGCTTTTTTATCTAAAAAGCAAGTCATGGAAGATGTGAGTGCAGCTTTTGGCAACACCCCTTTCCACTTTGTTGAAGTACCTTCGAGTGCCGTTTCCGTTGCGGATGCGGTGAGTTCTTATCTATTTAACAGCCAATTAATTGCCTTACCTAAAGGCGGTATGGCGATTATTGTTCCTGAAGAGTGCCGAGAAAATACTGCTGTTTACCACTATTTACAGAAGCTGATTGCCAGCAATAACCCCATTAAAGAAGTTAAATTTTTCGATTTAAAACAAAGTATGTGTAACGGTGGTGGACCAGCCTGTCTGCGGCTACGTATTGTTTTGACTGAGGTAGAACAAGCTGAAATTAATCAAGCCTGCTTAATGAGCGATCATTTATTCGCTAGTTTAGATGCATGGATTGAAAAACACTACCGTGATTGCTTATCAGAGACAGATCTGGCTGATCCAAAATTATTAATGGAATCCCGTACTGCATTGGATGAATTAACGAATATTTTGGAATTAGGCTCAGTCTATCCTTTTCAACTGTAATTTCTTCTAAACTTTACACGACAGAACTAAAAAGGCCATTACCAGTTATCATTAAAATCAAATAATGATGGCTGGTAATGGCCTCTTTAGTAATTAGCTAAATAGCTCTTAGCTTGAGAACTTAAGCGCCTTCAGACTGAATAAAGTTTTTTACTTCCTGAGGTAAACGGTTCATGGTAGGGAAGTTGATGTCACCCTCTTCTAAAACCGCTAACTTAGTACAACCAGTTCTTACATCAAGTACAACATATTTAGCGTTTTCTGGGTGTTCATCAGCAATCGCTGCTTCGATAGGATACACTTTCCAGTGTTCATTGGAGGAAACAAATACCGGCTCAGCATTACTAACAACTGACTGTACTTGTTGTTCTGACTTAGCTGAATCAGCTTCTTCTGTGCCTGCTTCGGCTTCTTGCTTAGCCTGCTCTAAATCTTTTGATAAAGCCGCTACTTTTTCTTTCAGCTCACTCACCTTAGTTCTAAGTAACTGATTACCTTTAGTGAGTTCTTCGTTACGTTTTTTCTGCTCCAGCGCCTTGCGCTTTGCCCGCTCTGGGTTAATTTGCTTCAGCTGCTTTTTCAGTTGCTCTGTCTGATTGTGCATTTGCTTATTTTCAGACTTAGCCGACTGTAATTGTTTACGTAATAATTGAATTTGTTTTTCGTAGCCCTCAATTTGTTCTTCAAAAGAGGAGCGAACCTCCTCTTCTACCGCCATTAATTGTTCTAAACGCTCAATTTGTTCCAGGTTACTAATTTCTGTCATCATAAGTGCCTAGTTCACTTCTCCAGGTCTTGGTTAAAGTTTAATGGGTTGACTTATCTCTACGGCATAAAGTGCAATCAACAAGCTGCTGCCCTCCTTAGCCGTATTAAGCCAAACACGATAACATCACGCCAAGTTAGCGACTTGGCTGGTTAGGTTGACTAGGTTTAGTTAATCACCTTGAGAACTCCCCAATAAGGTTGCCGTATAACAGCTTATGCTGAAAAGCTTATCGGCAACCTTCAATAATACTGTAACAACCTGCCTGACATTGGATGTCCTAGGACAACTGTGTTACTCAAATAAAGATTTGGGAGACGCATTTAGCTGTGATTGTTTAAACTCAGTCTTGATAGGTTTACCCTATCTAATAGCACTCAACAGCAGGAATGACCCACCCAGAGTAAGTTCCCGGCGGATTATAAAGACCTAAAGCGCAGCAATCAACGGTTTCCAACGGATTAAGGCACTAATTTAATGTTTAATCTTAATATTAATGCACTATAGGACTTATCAGCACTGCTGTTTGATGGTATATAAGGCCGTTTTCTCCTGAAATAAAGCCTAAAAGACTTACATTATCCCTATTACAAGTATTGGCGGCTAATCATACACTGCCTACCTAATGGATGGAAGAGCACTGCCCTGGCATTTTTACATTTATTAAACACTTAGTGTGTTTTTTCATGTTAACCTTATTGGCTTGGTTAGCACTACTGACTTAACCATTATCACCATCACCTTTTTCATTAATTAGCCAGACGATTTAATAAAAGGAAATCAGCATGGCCTTTAACTTGCGCAATCGGCATTTCCTCAAATTACTTGATTTCAGCCCTGCCGAAATTCAATTTTTAATCAATTTAGCTCGCGACTTGAAGTCGGCTAAATACATTGGAAACGAGGCACCTCGCTTACGAGGAAAAAATATTGCGCTGATTTTCGAAAAGACGTCTACTCGCACACGCTGCGCCTTTGAAGTCGCAGCCTATGACCAAGGTGCCAATGTGACTTATCTGGCCCCCAGTGGTTCACAAATTGGCCATAAAGAGTCAATGAAAGACACCGCTCGCGTTCTCGGCCGGATGTATGATGCCATTGAATACCGTGGATATCATCAGAGCACAATTGAGGAGTTAGCCAAATATGCTGGCGTACCTGTGTGGAATGGCCTAACCAATGAATTCCACCCTACGCAAATTCTGGCTGATTTTCTGACAATGACAGAACACTGCACCAAAGCATTGTCAGCACAGTCTCTCTGTTATCTAGGCGATGGTGCTAACAATATGGGGAATTCATTATTAATCGGTGCTGCAAAAATGGGTTTAGATTTTCGCATGGCTTGCCCATCCCAATGCCGCCCCCAACCAGAATTAATTAAGCAGGCAGAAGCCATTGCCGCTAATACAGGCGCAAAACTGACTTTCACTGAAGATGTAACAGTAGCGGTTCATGGTGTAGACTTCCTCTACACAGATGTGTGGGTGTCGATGGGTGAACCAGAGTCTATTTGGGAAGAGCGCATCAAGCTACTCAGCCCTTATCAGATAAATAAACAAGTACTGGATTTAACGGAGAATCCAAAAGTAAAATTTCTGCACTGTTTGCCTGCCTTCCATAACCGGGAAACCACCATAGGTGAAACTATTTATGAAAAATATGGGCTTGACGGTCTAGAAGTAACTGAAGATGTATTTGAATCACCCCACTCGATCGTCTTCGACCAAGCTGAAAACCGAATGCACACCATTAAGTCAGTTATGGTGGCAACACTGGCCTAAAGCTCATACTTAACCACCTATCTCTGGCATTTTACCCAGTACATTCAGCACCTCATAACAAGCCCCCATGGTATGATAATCCGTTTTACCAGCGGGGCTTTTTAATTCATCATACTTCTGGTTTTGGCCATCAAGGATACGAAACCAGCCGCCATACTGGTGATCAATCATATGCTGCCAACTGAATTGCCAAATTCGCTGATACCAATCCCAGTACATCAGATTATCAGTTGCCTCTGCTAAAAGGGCTGCCGCTGCAAAGCTTTCAGCTTGCACCCAAAAATATTTATCGCTATCACAAATATGATGGTTAGGATCAAAGCCGTAACATATTCCACCCAACTTGCTATCCCAAGCAATGGCTAATGATTCAACAAATAAGTGTTCTGCCGTGCTCACTAACCAAGTTGCAGGTTTATATCGATTGAGGATTAATAACAATTTGGCCCATTCAGTCTGATGACCAGGTTGAAAACCCCAGGGGCGAAATAAATGGCGTGGGTTATCTCTATTATAATCCCAGTCAACTTGCCAATCAGAATGATAGTGCTCCCAAACAAACCCATCCCCCTGCTTGGCTAGATGCTGAGTGACCTGCCCTGCCAACGTTTGTGCGCGATCTAGATAGCGCTGTTCTCCAGTAGCCTGGTAGGCAGCAATCAGGGCCTCACAACTATGCATATTGGCATTTTGGCCTCGATAAGGAGAAATGTGCAGCCAATCAGCTGACGCTTCATCTTTATACAACTGGTGTTGCGGATCCCAAAAATATTGCTCCATCAACTCAAAAACAGCCGCCACTTGTTGAGCAGAGCCAACACCAGCTTGTAGTGCTTCTGCGTAAGCCAATAATACAAATGCCAATCCATAACAGTGGTTAGTACCATCAAGCACTTGATTATCAGCACCCAATAGCCAAGCATAGCTTTTTGTATCAGGTTGCCAGTGGGCCTGTTCTAAAAAAGCAAGCGCATATTTTAGATAAGGTAGATATTGCTGACGATCAATAAAACGAGTGGCTTTGGCATAATTAAACACAAAACGAGCGCTGGACACCAAGTGTCGCGTATCAGAATCATAAATATCACCATTATCCTTAAAATGATGATAAAAACCACCCCGTTGCTGATCCATACAACGACTGTCGTAAAAGGCCAATATTGACCGAATATGTGCTAATAAAAACTCAGGACTTTGAAAGTCAGGCACCGTTTTTTTTGCAGTGATTATTTTATCCATAGCCGTTGTCTTATTCTCTAATTGACTCATATGTCTGCCTTTTGGGTTAATGCCTTCACTTCTGCTAAGGTAGGTAAGGCAGGAAAAGCCCCCGCCCGACTCACGGTTAAAGCACCACAGGCTACAGCTTGAGCCACCGCTACTAGCAATTCATCAGTGGCTAACCAGTCAGCAAAGGACAAACTTTGCTTTAGTCCATTGGCCAAACCAAACAGTAGCCCCCCGACCAAAGCATCACCTGCAGCAGTAGTATCCACAACCTTAACCGCGGGAGTTACCTGCTCAAACTGCTGATTAGCCGTAATCACCCGCACTGGCTTGGCACCATCAGTTATCACAAGTAGCTGACAACCTTTACTCAACAACCAATCCTGCCACTGATTAATACCCCAGTCTGGCTTCAACTGAGTTAGCTCTTCAACACTGGCTTTTACCAAATCGACATGGTTAAGACAGGATTCAATCGCTTCATAGGGTGATCGATCAGTCGGCCAAAGTGCTGACCGCAAGTTGATGTCAAAGCTGGTAATCGCCCCCTGTTGGCGCGCACGCTGGAGTGCTTCCAAAGTCACATTCGCCAGGTCTGGGTCAGTTAAGGTATTAGAACAGCAATGGAACACAGCAGCAGCTTGAAAGTCCACCTGATCCAGGCACGCAAGGTCAAACAAAAGGTCAGCGGTTTGATCTCGATAGAAACTAAAGCAGCGCTCACCATGGGCATCTAGACTAACAAAGGCCAAAGCAGTTTTAGCCTGAGAAGAGGTAAACAGATAGCGGCTATTCACACCATACTGTTTAACTGAATCAACCAGCCAGTGACCAAAAAAATCGTCACCCACCTGCCCGATAAAACAGCTTTGACCACCCAACTTGGCAACCGCAACGGCTACATTAGCCGGCGCCCCTCCAGAAAATGGCCGATAATGCAGTCCTTGCTGTTGGTCTGGCTGAGCCAGCATATCGACTAACAGCTCACCAAACGAATATACGACGCCCATAGCAGTAATCCTTTGAGGGCACAGCATAGTCTATGCTGCAATACCCCCTGAAGTGAGAAAAAAGTAATGACACGACTTGATGTAATGGCTAACAGGATACGACGGCTGGCGTTTAGTTTAAACCTTATCCTAATTGATGGGATTTTACGGATGTCTAAAACGAAAAAAGGCAGCCTGTTGGCTGCCTTTTTAGATGTGGCGTCCCCTAGGGGACTCGAACCCCTGTTACCGCCGTGAAAGGGCGGTGTCCTAGGCCACTAGACGAAGGGGACAACAATTTGTCTTAACAACAAACTGAATTGTTGAATACTCAACGTCTGCTACTCGCCACCGCGAGTAGGCGGCGCTATAGTAGTTAGTTATAGCAATAGCGTCAAGTATTTTTCATACTTTTAACCATAGAATGACAATCTATTGCACTTGAGTGCTGCAAAGTACTTCTCCTGGGATAGAGTGGGCTATGCTTTCAGCAGGTAACTGTTAATTTTGACTATTATTTGTAATAGCCAAACAGTTTATTACTACTAATAGGAAAGACTGTGTCGCCAATTAGCATAGTTATTTCAATCGTGGTGGTGATTGTGGTGATTACCATAGTCGCCTACGTTAAACACTCTCTTGATAATGCTCGTTTAGAGAAAGCCCGGTTATTATCAGAATTCAATAGCCGAGTTCGACGTGCAGACTATTTACTTAATGACATTCCCCTGCAAATGCTGAGCAACGGTTTAGCAGTCTTCTTACTCGAAGAGAAACAGCATGCTCTAGAATGCATTAAAGACCTGTGCGGAAGAAAGGTCGATCCTGATGTCCTCAATAGCATGGAGCAAGTCAAACAACGACTAAGTGTTATTCAGCAAGAAGTCGCTAATAAGCAACAAGAAGCGTTTGCAATTACCTCAGAAAAACGAGCTAAAGAAATTAAGTCACTACTACACGAACTCTACCGTCAAGTCTCTGATAGTTATAAAAACAGCCGCCTAAATAAAGCCGATGCTAATAAGTTTTCGCTACACATCAAAGGCTTACTTGTTAATACCTCTATTGAATTACTGAGTTATTTTGGTAGAGAAGCTGAGAAGCAAAAGAAATATCGATCCGCAATAAACTATTACACCCAAGCCGTTGATGAACTAAAAAAACGCAACCAAAACCAACAGTACACAGAGCAAATTAAGCCGTTGCAAAGCCTCATCCGTACTCTCGAACAAAAAGAAAGTGAAAAGGCAGGAAAAACTGAAACCAGCAGCGGTCAGCTTATTGATCAGATAGACGAATTAAAAGGTAAAGATGACGACTGGAAAAAGAAAAACGTTTATGATTAGGCAATAAATCATAAGACAGTAGTAGTTAGCTTGGATAACTCCACCTTTTAATAAAAGGTATTTTCCAGGTAATACGATTAAACAAGTGATGTTGATCTTGGTCCAGAAATAAAAGAAGTAATGCAGTATATAGCCAATGAATATTAAATTTACTGAGCGACTTTCTTACAAACAAGCCAGAAACACGGTGTTACTGGCTTTTTTTATTGGCACATTACTCAGCTTTATCCAGGTAGCAATGGATTTTAGTTATGAAAAAGCCTTCATTGACCATCAAATTAAAAGCATTATTGATATCACCCGCAACCCTGCCGCTCGGATGGCCTATAACATTGACACTGAACTCGCCCAAGAGTTAGTTAATGGACTGTTGGAGTCACCCACCATTATTAGCGCTCAACTATTAGATAATGGCGGCATTGTTCTCGCCCAAGCAAGAGAACCAGTACAAGCAGCCCCTTACCGCAATTTAAGTGACTTTTTATTTGGCAAAACAAAGCACTATAAAGAAATCCTGCACATTGACTATAACCCACAAGAGCGACTCGGGGTGTTGGAAATTGAGATTGATACCTATGCAATTGGTGCTAATTTTCTGCAACGTGCTGCCATGACTTTAATGACTGGCTTTATCCGCAGCCTGTTTTTATCCATTCTATTGCTGCTACTTTTCTATGTCATGCTCACTAAACCCTTGGTAGGGTTAATCAAGTCAATGAAACAACTTGATCCTGAGCAGGATGAGCCGGCCAAACTCCCCTGCCCACCGAACCATGAACGAGATGAAATAGGTGAGCTGGTAGAAACCACTAACCAATATTTTCACAGTATCAGCGCTCATTTAAAAAAACGCCACCAGGCTGAAAATCAGCTTCGCCATTATTTAACAGAATTAGAGACTATTGTTGACGAACGAACCAGTGAGTTACTGGCAGCGAATAAAAAATTGCAAACCAGTAACGACATGCTGAACAGAGCTAAGCAGGAAGCAGAACGGATGGCCAATGCCCGCGCCGCTTTCTTAGCCAATATGAGCCATGAAATTCGCACCCCCATTAATGGTGTGCTAGGTATGATCGGCCTAACCCTTGATACCGAACTCACCCCAGAACAAAAGCAGCAACTGAATATTGCCTATAACTCAGGCAAGGTTTTGATTCAGTTATTAAATGATATTTTAGATTTATCTAAATTTGAGTCAGGTAAACTGCTGCTTGAACAAGTGGAGTTTGACTTACGGGATACCATTGAAGATGTGGTCAATCTGTTTAGTCAAAATGCTACCGATAAAAACCTTTCACTTGAATGTGATATCGATCCAGGTATTCCAGAAAACCTACTAGGCGACCCAACTCGAATTCACCAGATTTTAGGCAACTTAGTCAGTAATGCTATCAAGTTTACTGCTGAAGGCAATGTTAAGGTGGCAGCTTCCATACTCAAAGAAAGCCCCAGCGATTTATCCATTCAATTTAAAGTGGTTGATACCGGTATTGGCATCAGCCAGGAAACCATTAACGAAGTATTCAAGCCATTTTCTCAGGCCGATGAAACCATTCACCGTAAATACGGTGGTACAGGTTTAGGGCTAGCACTCAGTAAAAATCTGACAGAAGCCATGGGTGGCAGCTTACAAGTGGACTCCACACCCAATAAAGGCAGCACCTTTATCGTCACCATTCCCTTAGTAAAACCAGACCAGGTACATCACATTGAAATTGCCCAGCAACTTCATCAGCACCATGTCTTAATTTATTGTCATGAAGCTCTGCAAGACACCCTAAGCCATTACTTCAGCTATTGGCAAATGCCTCACACATTGCTGGATTATCAAGCTCCTCTAGCTAGCCAACTACAAGACCGGCAACTAGCACCTTACTCTTGCATCATTCTTGATAACCCAGGTGTGATTCAAGAGTTTTATAATTTAGCCCCTGATATCAATATTATTTATGCCACACCTCATCAATCACTACTCACCCGACAAGAAGTCGAGTTATTGCATATCAATCAGCAATTACCATTACCATTAAGACGTAACGACTTATATCAAGCCCTATTAACTACGCTGCATATCTCTGCACCAGAAAGCAACATAACTCCCTTACAATCAACGTCTGAAGTACGTACACCCTCTTACCAGCTATTAGTGGTGGAAGATAACCACATTAATCAAATGGTTGCTAAAGGCATGCTGGAAAAACTAGGGCATCAGGTCACGTTAGCTAGCCATGGCCAAGAGTGTATTGATCTCTGCGAGGAAAATGATTTTGATTTAATTTTCATGGACTGCAACATGCCAGTACTAGACGGTTATGCAGCTACCCAGCAACTTCGAAATAATTCAGCGACCCAACACCTTCCAATTGTGGCACTCACCGCTAATGCCCTCAGCCACGATCGACAAAAATGCTTGAATGCAGGAATGGACGACTATATTGCTAAACCATTTAAAAATGAGCAGCTGCGACAAGTCATTGAAAAATGGGTCCCGAAAAATGCAAAGCAAAAAACAGCTTAGCTCGAATCAAAGTTACTACAAACAATAAAACTAAGGGCACCAATAATTGTTTGCTGACTCAGGTTCTGGTCAACTCACAATCAAGGCACAGCCTGCGAAGCTGTTACACTGTATGGGTTTGCTTAGAAAGGCAACCAACCTTACACACCGCAAGCCGTACTTTTCAGAGGAGACCTTAAGCCGCATCACTCTGACGCATCGCTAAATACTTTTTAATTTCAGGCTCAATCACTTCTGGTAAGGTCTGTGGAGAATAACGCTTTATTTGCCTGGCCCCAGGCGCTACCAGAAATTTGGTAAAATTCCACTTTATCGCCTGGCTACCCAGAAAACCAGGTGCTTTTTGTTTTAGCAACTGGAATAGTGGATGGGCATCATCACCCTTAACATCTATTTTCCCAAACATTGGGAAACTCACCCCATACCGACTGACACAAAACTGCTGAATCTCATGCTCACCACCTGGTTCCTGGTGCCTAAATTGATTACAAGGAAACCCCAATACCACAAGCCCTTTTTGCTGGTATTGCTGATGCAGTTGTTCTAATTGCTGATATTGGGGCGTGAACATACATTTGCTGGCCGTATTAACAATCAACATAACCTTGTCAACGTAATCTGCCAAGGTAACTGACTGGCCATCAATGGTTTGACAGATTATTTGATAAATTTCATCCATGAATTATTCTCACTTGGTTGGATACCAAACACTTTTTATATTCGTTCAATAATTTGCTATTCACTCGGCACCTTGGGTGAAAACGCTAATGCCACTGAATTAATACAATAACGCAATCCGGTTGGCTCTGGACCATCCGAAAATACATGCCCTAAATGGGCATCACATTGGCTGCAGAGTACTTCAATACGTTGCATCCCAAGGCTACTATCACTGTCTTCCAGCACCGCTCCACTACTAATCGGCTGCCAATAACTTGGCCATCCAGAACCAGAATGATATTTATGGTTTGAATCAAACAATGCCTGGCCACAGCACACGCAATGATAAATGCCTTCGCCATCAAATGCTTCATATTGCCCAGTGAAAGGTGGCTCAGTGCCTTTTTGTCGGCAAACCCGATATTGCTCAGGGGTTAGCTGCTGTTGCCATTGGGACTCAGTTTTGTCAACTTTTGCCATAATTGACCTCAATTAGCCAGTGATTTATACACCTTTAACCATTACAATTCAGCTTAATCTCAGCAACATAAAAAATATACCCTGATGGGTAGATATCAAAAGGCTTAGATTGATTTAGAAAATGCCATTTTGATTTACTAACAGTAATAAATAGTGGTTTTTTCTCTGGAAAAATTTTTATTTACAGGGTCATACCATGCAGTTGGTGGATAAGTCTGAAAAATTGGTGGGTGTCTGTTATGACATTCGTGGTCCCGTCTTAAATGAAGCGAAGCGCCTTGAAGATGAAGGCCATCGTGTACTCAAGCTAAACATCGGCAACCCCGCCCCATTTGGCTTCGATGCCCCAGATGAACTCATTCAAGACGTCATTCATAACCTACCTAAGGCCCAAGGCTACGGCGATGCCAAAGGCTTATTTTCTGCCCGTAAGGCTATCATGCAGTACTACCAGCAGAAAGGCATGTTGGATGTAGCCATTGACGATATTTATATTGGCAATGGGGTCAGTGAGATGATTGTGATGGCAATGCAAGGTCTGCTTAATAACGGCGATGAGTTATTAATCCCCTCTCCTGATTACCCACTTTGGACTGCTGCTGTCAGCTTGTCAGGAGGCAAACCAGTACATTACCGTTGCGATGAGCAAGCCAACTGGTACCCAGACCTTGAAGATATTAAACAAAAAATCACCGACAAAACCCGTGGTATTGTGGTGATCAACCCTAACAATCCAACAGGTGCTGTTTATCCTAAAGCTTTCTTAGAAGAGTTAATAGAAGTTGCCCGGCAACATAAGCTAGTTATTTTTGCCGACGAAATCTATGACAAAATTTTATACGATGATATTCAGCATCACTCCTTGGCTAGCCTAGCTGATGATGTTCTATCCGTAACCTTTAATGGCCTGTCTAAATCTTACCGAGCAGCCGGATTTCGTTCCGGCTGGATGGTGATTCATGGACCGAAACAAAAAGCCAAAGGCTATATTGAAGGCCTGGACATGCTAGCCTCCATGCGCCTATGTCCCAATATGCCAACCCAGCATGCTATCCAGGCTGCATTAGGCGGTTATCAAAGTATTAATGATTTAGTACTACCTGGTGGCCGGTTAAAAGAGCAGCGAGATATTACCTGGCAATTACTTAATGAAATCCCAGGCGTGAGCTGTGTTAAGCCCACTGGTGCACTTTATGCGTTTCCTAAACTTGACCCTAAAGTATACCCGGTGGTTAATGATGAACAGCTAGTGCTGGATTTATTGCTTCAACAAAAAATCCTACTGGTACAAGGTACTGCCTTTAACTGGCCAGAACCTGACCACTTAAGAATCGTTACATTACCTCATGCCGAAGACCTACAAGATGCCATTCTACGCTTCGGTGAGTTTTTACAACAATATTTCCGTTAAACTTAGCGTGACAATTTCACGACAAGTCAACTAAGTTTTCATATAGGTAGTTGCCTAACAACGAGTAATGCTCCCTATCAATCAGGAGGGTGCATTACTAAGCACTACCTTTCTTGATAACTTTGCAACCCAACCACAGATATTAAGCAAACTATATAGTTGTTAGCATATGGCTGATATTCACATTGACGACTTTTACCACGATTGTGCCCATATTCTGCTTCGGTTATATCGCGTATTCCCCCGAAGCAGTACGCTCTATGTAGATGACATCATTGGTAGCTATGAGCCGGATGAGTTTGGTATCCCTCATGATCGGCATCTTGCCTGCTTTGGTAGCATGATTTGGTTAGGCAGTGAGGGCTACTTGCGTTATCAAGACACTATCCGCCAGGATGCCATTGACCAGGCTGTATTAACTGAAACAGCTTTTGTTCGTTTGGCAGGGCTTACTTTATTAGCCTCAGCCCCTGAAACTGACCCTCAAGTTCCACCATCAGTGGCAGAACAGCAAGCCACTTTGGCTCAACAGTTACGCAATGCAGTACAGTCACAAAGCGCTACTAATATCAAGCAGGTACTGAAAGCCTTCTTTACTAACAGCCGATAATCTCTATACGTACTAATCCTTAGTTTAAAATAAGTGTTTGCTAACATATAGGCGTTTTGTAAATCAGCGTTTCTTTTAATAGTCCTGAACGGTATAAAAAAAACCATGCCAGCAGTTGCAGGGTGTAACGATCCTCGTTTAATCTCACAAAAAAAGGACTAAAAACAATAAAGTGTGACTTACTAAACGCCTTAGCACTTTGGAGTAAAACTAAATTAATAATAATCCAGTCATAACAGGTGCTTTGGTAATACTCTCGTGTACTGTACTGATTAGGCTAAGAGGTAACTTATGCGCACCCAACCCATGATAGCAACAAAATCTACGCGACCAGCCAACTTGTTGTATGGCGCCGCCGTAATCGATGAAAATGGCAACGAAATTCCTATCACTGAAACAATGATTATGAAAGCTTGTAAAAAACTGGAAAAAGCCTGGGTTTATAAGAAAAAATAATCATTCCCACTAACCAGCTATTGAAGTAAAAAGCTACCTCAACAAAGTGTCAACTAAAAATTAGGCAACACCAAGCGAGTTTCTCTCAACCTACTACTTCCAACAAAAACACCGCCAATGGCGGTGTTTTTTTTATACTTATCAAAAGAGCGTATACTCAAAGCGAAGGACATTTTAGGCGAGGCAATGAAGCGATGAGTTCCAGTAGCACTTTTTTATAAATTAAAGTAGCTACCGCAAGTCTTACAGTAACAGACTTGCCCCCAGGAGTTTATTTGTAATAAATGACTGGGGTGAAAAGCGTCGATAACAAAGCCCTTGTGCCCTAGGGGTATAAAATGCATTCGCGAAGAGTATAATCAAACTGTCACTATATTAAAGTTTAAAGCCTTCAATGCTGAACTGATTTTTCCTGGGCATTTTTTAATCTTAATTTTTACAGTAGAAAACTCCCGTCGGCTACGATAATGCTTACGTAGCGAATCAAATACCCTTGCTGTAGACTCTCTTTCTGTTAATTCCCGAAGGCTGTTGCGAAATAGCGCATCATCCCGCCTTACATCATAAACAGAGCGGATAGAAGTAGACAGCACTTCCTCTAAACTAGCATCACTACTAAAACTTAATGCTTTCAGGACAGGCAGTGGCTTAATACCCTCCACCCGCACGCGGCTTGGCAGACCAAAGGCCCTACAAATGGCCCGATACACCATTTCTGTGCCTGCAATTTTGCCATCAACGCTGTACCCCGCAATATGAGGGGTTGCCACTGCGACCAAAGGCAACAGTTGACGATTAATATCTGGCTCATGCTCCCATACATCTAATGCGACTGTGAGAGGTTTTCCAGAGGCTAGTAAGGTTTGTAAGGCTTGATTATCCACTACTGCACCGCGACTGGCGTTAATCAGAATCGTATCGGGTTTTAGGCTTTCCAAACGAGCGGCATCCAATAAATGATAAGTCGGGTAATCACCCGTTTCCGTTAGTGGGGTATGTAAAGTGACAATATCACTTTCAGCCAGTAGTTGATCTAGGGAAACATATTCGCAACTTTCGTCTTCTGCTGCTTCTAAAATCGGGTCATTAACAAGACAAGTGATACCTAATTTAGTCAGTGCTTGATATAAACGATCTCCCACATTGCCTTTCCCTACAATCCCCACCACTTTTTCTTGCCAGTTAAAACCTTGCTGCTCCGCTAAAACATCCAGCACACTGATTACATATTCAACAACAGCATTCGCATTACAGCCCGGTGCAGCCGCAAAGTTAATGCCCTGCTCTTGCAAATAAGCTAAATCAATATGATCCGTACCGATGGTACAAGTCCCCACAAAACGTACACTACTGTTGGCCAGTAATGCTTGATTGACTTGGGTAACAGACCTCACCAGCAGTATATCAGCATCAGCGACCTGCTCAGGACCAATCTCCCGACCAGGGTAAGTGGTAATATCCCCAATCGACTGAAAAAAAGCATTAAGTAATGGGATATTTTCGTCAGCAACAATTTTCATAATCGGTTCTTCAGTAAACTGGATAGACCTTTTCAAGAGAAAAGCAGTCACAAAACGTTATAAGCGAAGCAAAGACAAGGCAAAAACTGACGAGAAAGCGGAGTTTATACTAATAAACAAACATTTTGAGTCAGTTTTTAACGCCGTATTTGCAAGCGCAGTCGTTTTGTGGCCGCTTTTTAGATTACAGGAAATTCCGCTCTAATATTCACAACCCCCTCCTCTGACTGCCGACTCACTTGAATCGCCTTAACGCTCACCTGATGACGGGTTGCCAATAGATTTAACCATTTTAATGCAGAAGTAAATGACACTTTTTCTAACCACAGCGTTACACCACGCTGCCCTGGCTCCAAACGGTTGATGGTTAAACCATGTTGAGCTGCTTGAGTAGTAATCAACTGGCGCAGTTGATTGACATTTAATGTGGCTCGCTGGTTTTGCCCACTGAGTAACCGCGCCTGTTGCTGGCGGTGCTCCATAAACTGATAAGCTTCCTGCCAATAAGTTAAATCACTCTCAGCCGTGTTATAACGGTTAACCAGTGGCTTCCAAATTAACAGATACAAAAATGCAACCAGTATAAAGCCCGATAACACCATCAGCGCCCGGCGGTCATTAGTCGACAGTTGTTGCCAGTATTGTTGAATCATCCTGCCTCCCGTTTTGCAATAGGGTTTACCAACAGATCTTTTACAACAATCCGTGCCACCACTTGCTCCTGACTATGATTCGCCGATTTTAACTCAGCATCAAGGCCCTGCTCTTTGACCGCAGCCAATAGTTTATCCACTGCATCCAATGATGAGGCATTCACCTCTAGTGAAAAACGCCCTTGCTCACGGAAGTCAATATTTTTCACCGTTACTTGGCCACCAGGCAACTTAGCTTGTGCCTGTCCCCATTTATGCAAGGCTTGTAAAAAACCTAAGCCCTCATCAACCCGACGACCTTGTAGTTTGGCTTTAAATTGATCGTATACATCAACAATCGTGTCATTAGGAAACAGCTTCTGATATAACTCAACTGCCGCTGTTTCATATTGTGTAGCTTGTTTTTCCAACTGTTTTATTTGCCAATACTGGCCACTACCCCATAACGCGATTGCTAACATTGCCGCAGCGATAGACCAACGCCATTGTTGAAATACACCATTATCCGCCTGCTGCAACTTAAATTGTCCATGACGCAAATTAATCCGCTTTAATGCAGCATTCTCTCCATAGTTTTTTGCCATCCAACATAAAACAGGCATGGTTTGTTGCTGCCAGGTTAACAGCGGTATGGAGGGCAATGACTCAATAGCACTATCGCCCAAGTAAATACCTGTCAGCTCTTCTTCAAAACTAATCACCGTGCCCAACAATAGCGACAGTTGCTGGTTTTTCAGCATACTAAACTGCCAATCCGGCAGTCTTAATACCGCCTGGTCTGTATCAGCAACTAATTGATTGGCTTCAGCGGCCATTAGCACCGATGCAGGCACAATCCTGTCTGGTTCAAAGTCTTGCTCCTGACAATAGTTTAATACCTGCGCAAGATAGGCTTTATTCACTGCAATCACAGGTACCATCTGCTGCTCAGTAACCGCCAGCAACGTTAAATGATAATCTTCAACATCCTCGACCAGTTGCTCCTCCAGCAAAAAAGGTACTGACTGCTCAATATGTTTACGCTGTTTAGAAGGCACTTTCACAGCAGTTACAGTACAACGCGAGCTGGGTAACACCAAAACCGTCTGTGCTTTAGGCTGAGCCTTTAGCTGCTCGACTAACACCGCCATGGTATCAGTGATTACCGTTGTTGTTACTTTTCCTTCGGCATCACTCCAGCACCAACTCAGGGAAAGCTCCTGATCGGCTGCTGTTAGTAACTCATCATGCCATTGAATAAAACAATCACTCATAGCTTCACTTTACGAAGTCTCTTTAGTAAAAATCGGTTCTGGTAACCAACGCCGTTTATATACAATTACTTCATCTTGACTTTTACGATAGAAATAACTGGTTAAAATGGTTTCATAGTCGTTTAAACGTACGGTAAATTGGGCGATAAAGTATTTACTGTTTAAACTAATTAAACTTTTCTGCTCAAGGTCTTTAATTTTATATCCATCTTGTCCACCACAAGAGCTTAAATCAGTACCTATTGCTTGAAGATTTGCGTACTGATCTTTTTTTACTCTTTTTTCAAGAAATTTTTCCAAGTGGGCTGGGTTCAAATCTCTGCCCTTCATTTCACATACAGCTTCGATCAATTCTTTTGAAGCGGTATAAATATTAATTGGCGTTTGGTTATCATCTTCCCTATCAGGCTCTGGTAAAGCAACCAAGTTTTCTGCTAAAGGTAAATAATAGGACTTACCTGACTTCTCCCTTATATACCTCACTAGTTGCAACTCAGAAACATGCTGTAATTGTTGGTTGGCTACCCGGTAAGGTGTCCTTAACCCTAAATACTCTAAATCCTCAGAACCACCTGTGTTTTCTTTGTTTATCCATTTTGCAATTTCTTTCACCAAATCTTGAGGAATTTTTTCCGAAAGCTGTTGTTCAATAACATTCCGATAGCTAGTAAAAATATCTTTAATATCTTTATTGGTTACTTTTTTATCTTCATTTTTGGGTTCAATTACATTCTTTCTTTCTTCCCCTCCATCACGCCCTCTATCATTTGGAACTGGTGGAGTTCTTTTTACTACGGTATTTTTTACATATAAGTTATTAATATTAAAATACCCCTGAGCATCTTTGATCTCCATCAAAATACCATCTTCACACTCTATTGGGTCTTTATCTTTTTTCTTGTTATCTTCTTTTTCTTTGTGTTTTTGCTTTTCTTTTTCATCTTCTAGTTTAGGGGTGGCAATCCCACTGTCATTGACTTTTAAACAACGAGGTTGCGCCCAAATTTCACCTAAATAGTCTATTTCTTTGCCATCTTCTTTATCGCTTTTTAAATCTTCAGCTAACAGAATTTTTACATATTCTTCAGTACCAAGCGCATACTGGCGCAACATAGCAGAGTGAACATGATGGGTGGTAGCTTGAATAGAAAGATCTAACTGACGAATAATTGCCGCCCCAATAATAGCAACTAAAGCAAATACCAGTAGGACTGTAATTAAAGCAACACCCTGTTGTTTTTTAGGCAGTGAGGAAGTCATAAAATACATTATTAGCTTCCTATCCCTACAGAGGGTGTCGAAAAACTAGGGGATAGGGAGTAACAGGGTATTTTGGAACGGCGACAGGGATGTCGCTTAAGTGCTTGATGGGCCATGGACTGCACTTCAAGCGCAGCGGAAAAATAGCCTGTTATTCCATATCGGACACCAGACTTTATTTTCTGAATGAAGGGGGATAGCTTTGCTATCTGAGTGAGCAACAATAGTAACTTCACCATCATACCTTACCCACCGCTACTTCAATTAACACCCGTAGCTCACCAAACAAGACATGCTCAAAGGTAACTTCTATCGCTTTTGGGAGATCACGGTTGTTGGTATTTCCTTGATTAGGCGATGGTGCATAGTCCTTACACTCTTTCCAGTCATCTTCAATGCTATTGTTTGATCCACTAGAAGATGTTGTTGGAGTTTGCTTTCTTTCCAAAAACCGCCATTTTAACGACTTAATTCCCGTTAATAATTTCTGTTCATATAATTTTGGTTCTGGAGCCTTGTCCAATACTCGCCAATAATCCCGCTCTAAAATAAACAGGTCATCATTACCCTGCTCTTCCGCTGCCTGATCCGGAACCATCCGGTATTGCACTCGCTGTAACTCACTGCGTGACTCGTTTAATGGGTTATCCCAAGCATGGTGGGTAAATACAAAAGTTTGCTCAAATTCATCACAAGACCAGGTATCTTCATTACCACCCAACTCATCACGGACACTGCGCGCCACCATATTGCCAATATCCCGCTGCAACATAAAAGTCGCACGTTGCAAGGCAATCACTTTTTCACTACGCTCAAAAACGGCAGTTTGAGTATTTAATACCGAGCTGAACAACTGATAAGTAGCCAAACCTAATAACGAAAAAATCGCAACGGCAATCACCACTTCTAATAAAGTGAAACCTGACTGAAGATTTCGCATAGGAGCAGCAACGGTATTTTTCATTTTAACTTCACCAAATACCCCTGCAGCTCGGCTAACTGATGAGGCTCACCATCGTGATAATCCAGCTTACGTTCTACTGACACTACCACTTTGCGCATGCGTTTTTCATCACCCGCTTGGGATACATTATGTTTGACTTCCCACTTGCGCCCCGCCAACACCACTTCTTCGGTTTTTTCACCAACAGCAGGCCATTCATTTTCCAGCTTTAATTCCACCAGATAATTTTCAGCAATTAAATTAGCTAAGGTTTTTTCTTCCAGATAAGCGGTTTTTTTAATGGCACCACCACCAGCCACCAATAACATAGAAGCCGCAATAGCAAATACAGCGACAGCGACGACCACTTCCAATAAGGTGAAACCTTGCTGATTATTCTTCTGATAGAATTTCAAAACCAGATACTCCATCAGTCGTTAAATAATACTGGGTTTTCTCTATGCCAGTGTCACTGACAATGGTGAGTTTAAACGGGGTCACCTCATAGCTGGATAAAAAGGCGATATCGGGTACTGGACCCAGTTCTTTTTTAATAATTTTATTATCTTTAAGTCGCTTGCGTTGTTTTGCTAGTAAATCACCAATAGGTGACTCTTTAGTGTCTATCATTAAGTTTTGAAAGGTTAAACCACCTGCTAACTTGATTGGCTTCCAAGGAATCGCCTTATCCTTACCAGATTCCGCCTCTTGCCATTTTCGTTTAGAGCGATCCCAGCTTAAAAAGCTCAACCGATCTTCGACCACCTTAATGCCGTAAGATTGGTTTTTGTATACCGCTGTGGTTTGCATTTGCTCAAACAGTAATGCCAACTCTGACATCTGCTGCCTTATTTCCCGCTCCCGGCCACCATCACCTAAACTTAATACTGCAACTGACGCTAGCACCCCAATAATCACCACCACCACTAATACTTCGATCAGGGTAAAACCGTTTTGGTTCAAATTAGATTTGGCGGGATAATTAGCTGCTTGCATAAACCAGCCCTACATCACCAGCTGGTTTAAGTTAAGAATAGGCAACAAGACGGCCAACACAATCACCAGTACGACAGCACCCATAAATAGCAGCATAAATGGCTCAAACAAACCAACCAACATGGTGACAAAGCCTTCTAATTCCTGCTCCTGGTTTTCTGCTGCCCGCGCTAACATTTCATCCAGCTCACCACTGGACTCACCACTGGCCACCATATGCACCACCATCGGTGCAAAAATGCCTGTTTGCTCTAGTGCTGCCCGCAAGCTGGCACCTTCACTCACTACTTGTGCCGTATTACTGACTTTGGCTTTTAATACTTCGTTACCGACTACTTCCACCGCAATTCGTAAACCATCCACCAGTGGCACACCACTTTTTGATAAAATACTTAAAGTGCTGATAAACCGCGCTGTTTCCGTATTTTTGGTTAAATTACCCATTAATGGCAGCATTAAGATAAAACGATGAACCTTGTAACGAAAGCTATCAAATTTCATCCCTTGCTTAACTCCCACCACTAAAGTAATAACCGATAATAAAATAATATGCCAGGAAGCTTTTACCCCATCACTAGCCGCAATAATCACTTTGGTTAAGCCAGGTAATTCTTGGTTGGAATTAATAAATACTTTAACAATATCGGGGACGACATAGCCTAATAAAAAACCCACTATTAATAACGAGGCCGTTAATAAAATAATGGGATACATTAATGCCATTTTAATCTTTTGTCGGGATTTATGGCGTGCTTCGGTATAATCAGCTAAACGGGTTAATACTAGATTTAAATGTCCTGCATGCTCACCCGCCGAAACGGTAGCCCGGTATAATTTAGGAAAGACATTTGGGTATTCAGCTAAACTGTCAGCCAAAGTATAACCTTCTAATACTTTGGCTCTCACCGACATCACCATCGATTTGATTTTATTTTTACCCGACTGCTCCCCCACTGCTCGCAAGCACTCCTCCAGGGGCATGCCGGCATGAATTAAGGTAGCTAACTGACGGGTAAATAAAGCCAACTCATGAACTGATATACGGTGACTACGCTGCACTGAAAAGCCACCACTACCTGACTGAGCTTTGCCTTTAGCAGGTGTTACCTGCATTGGGGCCAGTTGTTTATCTCGCAACAACTGTCGGACTTGCTTAATGCTGTCCCCTTCAATCACCCCTTTTTGTTCTTTACCCGTTTGGGTTAAGGCAATGTATTCAAATGCAGCCATAATCCAACTACCTGCTAGCTCGTTTGCTAATCTTCACGGGTGACTCTCAATACTTCTTCCAAAGTGGTTACCCCTTCCATTACCTTTCGGCAACCATCTTCACGAATACCGGGGCCTTTAGTCCGCGCATAAGCATTCATTTGCTGTTCAGAAGCCCCTTCATGAATATGCGTACGCAGCGGTTCATCCACCGCAATCACTTCGTAGATACCCGTCCGGCCTTTATAGCCACTGTGGTTACAATGCTCACAACCTTTCGGGCGATATAAAGTAGGTGGTGTACTTGTACTGACACCTAATAATTCACAGTCTTTAGCGCTGGCTTCAAAGGGTTGTTTACAGTCATCACATAATACTCGTACCAGCCGCTGGGCAATCACCCCCAACAAACTGGAAGCAAGCAAGAAAGGCTCCATCCCCATATCTTTTAATCGGGTAACGACCCCTATTGCCGTATTGGTATGAATGGTAGACAACACGAGGTGCCCGGTTAAACTCGCTTGAACGGCAATTTGTGCGGTTTCCGTATCACGAATTTCCCCCACCATGACTACATCGGGGTCTTGCCGCAAAATAGCACGAAGCCCACGAGCAAAGGTCATATCGGTTTTGGTATTAACCTGAGTTTGGCCAATCCCTTCCAAGTTATATTCGATAGGGTCTTCAACAGTTAAAATAGTTCGGGTTTCAGAGTTTAACGTAGTCAATCCGGCATACAGACTAGTGGTTTTACCAGAGCCAGTAGGGCCAGAGACCAGAATAATACCGTGGGGCTTCAATAATAAATCATGTAACAATTCATGATCACGGCCAGACATACCCAGGTGTTTTAAATCCAGACGACCTGCGCGCTTATCCAATAAACGCATTACCACCCGCTCACCATTATTGGAAGGTAAGGTTGATACCCGAATATCCACTTCCCGGCCAGCCACCCTAAGTGCAATCCGGCCGTCTTGAGGAATTCGTTTTTCAGCAATATCCAGCCGAGCCATTACCTTGATCCGCGATACCAATAAAGCTGCCAACTGTCGTTTAGGCTCGATCACTTTACGCATCACACCATCGACACGAAACCGTACCACCAAACGCTTTTCAAAGGTTTCGATATGGATATCTGATGCTTGCTCTCGAATGGCTTCGGTCAGCACCGCATTAATCAAGCGAATAATTGGCGCATCATCTTCCTGCTCCATTAGGTCTTCAGTTTCAGGGATGGCATCGGCCAGGCTGGCCAAATCCATATCATCACCTAAATCTTCCATCGCCTCCATGGTTTCAGAGGTTTTCCCCTGATACAGCTCACCCATTTTTTGCTCAAAGGCATCTGAAGATAATACTTCTACTGCTGTAGGCTGCCCCACATAACGGACAATTTCCGAAAACACCACTGGTGTGACGGGTGATGTATAAAACAGCGTTACCCCTTGTTCCGAAGGAGCAACTAACACCCCGTAACGCTTAGCGAAACTATAGGGTAAATTGTTAACAACTGGCTGAGCCAAATCCATAAATAATAATCTAACGACTTATTAAATTCTTAAATAAAATTTTAAATACTACTTTTGTATTACAGTTCTGGCACTGTAGGCACTTCAATATCTTTACCTAGTTTTTTCAACATTTTTCGATACTGTTGCTGCTGAAGTTGTATTTTATAGTATTCTTTTTTTGATACTTTATCTGCCACTTCACGAGTACGAATAATTGTTGGTCGTAGAAATACCATTAAATTAGTTTTTTTCTTTTCTTCCCTCTCAGCACGAAATAGCCTACCTAATATAGGGATATCACCTAAAAATGGCACTTTGTCTTCACCAATATCTACTGTATCTTCAACCAGCCCTCCTAATACCAGCATAGCTCCATCATCCAATAACACAGTAGTTTGTATTTCTCGTTTTTTGTAAGTTACGGGCTGCCCAGCAGCAGCTGACTCTACAGCAGAAGTTTCCTGCTCAATTTTTAAAGTCACTGAATCACTTTGATTCACTAAAGGAGTGATAGTCAGACTGACACCTATATCCTTACGCTCAAAGTTTTGAAATGGATTAGTTGAATCATTAGAAGAAGTGGTTTCTCGTGATGTTAAGACCCCAATATTCGATCCCACATGTATTTTTGCTTCTTCATTATCCAAAGTAACTAACGAAGGTGTTGATAAAATATTTGCTGTAGTATCTGTATCCAAGGCTTGCACTAAAGCTCTTAAAGAGCCATTACGATAAAATCCTAAGCTTAAGCCACTCCCTATTTCAACAGCTCCTTTTGTACCCGGAAAACCATTAAAGTTAGGCGTTATGTTTGTATTACCTGGTGTGTGACGTGTACCAGCAAATAAACCATCGCCATTAATCGCGCCGTCTGAGGTTCCCCACTGCACACCAATCTCATCCACTCTTTTATCTGTTAACTCAACAATCACCGCTTCAACCAACACCTGCGCTCGACGAATATCCAACTTCCTCACCGTTTCTTTAACGGTTTTCATTATTTTCGGTGGTCCAGATACAACTAGTGCATTAGTCGCCTCGTTAGCTTCGATGGCTACTTCTCGATCTGCGATTTTTGCGTCCTTCGCGCCTTTTTGGATATTACCCGCCAGTTTTTGTAGGGTTTCTGCTAAGTCTTTGGCTTTTTGATAATGTAGGTAAATTACTTCTGCACCACCATCTGAGCGTTCAGATTTATCCAAGCGGCGAACCAAACTAGCCAATACTTTTCGTTTAACAGGATCACCCGCCATTAAAATACTGTTGCTGCGTTCATCTGCAACAAAACTAATGCCTCGGTTTAACATGGTGCCAGATTTAACCGGTGGCACTAAGCCTTTTAAAACATTGACTAAATCTTTAGCACTGGCGTGTTCTAGCGGAATAAACTCAACATCAATTCCCCCCGCTAAATCGACTTCATGAATAATTTTTACTAATTGATCAATATTTCTAGCCCGGTCAGAAACAATTAAGGCATTACTATCAGGGTGTGCGACCAGATGACCTGTTTGAGGCACTAATGGCCTCAAGGTGCTGACTAATTTTTGTGCGGATATATTTTTGGGTTTAATTACCTGCACGACCATTTCGTCATTAGGCTCAGGATTTTTATCCTCAGCCATCACTGGCACACCACTATGGCGAGCAGTCGCATCAGGAATAATTTTTGTCACTTGCCCAGTGTTTAATGCAGTAAAACCATGGACTTGTAAAACGGATAAAAAGACCTGGTAAGCTTCTTCTGGGGATAATACTTCCTGGGAAATAACACTGACCCGCCCTTTAACCCGCGGATCAATGACAAAGTTTTTCCCTGTCCGCTCAGCAATCCACTGAATAAAACTGCGGATATCACCATCCTGCATATTTATTTTCATTTCAGTGGAAGGATTGGACTGATTTTGGGCTGACCATCCTACTGGCACGGCTGCAACCATTAGCAGCCATACGGCACAACTACCGAGATAACGTTTCATACAACTTTAATTTCGCTGATTAAACCTTGAACGCAGTGCTTGTAATTTTTTTCTAATTTCTGCTTCTCGAGGATTAACCCCCATGGCAGAAAAGCGACTGGGTGAATGAGAACCATCGTGCTGAGGCGAGGAAACCCCATCACTTTTATTTCGAGCAATAGATAAAACCTCAAGCTCACCATTTCGTAACAGAGTTACTGAAGTGGGCTTAATCCCTTTAATTACAACATTATTCTGGATTTTATCACCAACCCGAAAATACTTGGCAGGCTGGCTGTTTAACGCGATGGATGCAGCAGCACTACTTACATCAGAGGAGAAAAACACGGCCTGCAACGACAGGTTTAAGGTAGTTTCGGGGATATCTTCTACAACAGGTTCAGTCTCTTTCACTTCAGCAACTTTACCAAACAACTGTTCAGCAAGCTGACTTGCCTGCCCTGCAGACATGACAAAACCTGAGTCTACCCCGCTTCCTTGTGTACTATTGACTGTCGTGCTTGTTGTTGGCTCCGCTATAAGGGCTTGATTAACCTGACGATACTGGGTATAGGCATAACCCGATACCCCTGCCAAAATCACAACCGCTAAGCTGGTGTCTAACAAGCGTCGTCTATTTATCTGGGCCAAGCTTCGCTAACCTATGATCTATCCAACACTAGGTTGTCAACTATACACAAATGACGGTGGATATTGAAGTTTGTCACATGACAAAAATGAAATATTCTGCCGTATAGTTTTCAAACAATTCTACTTCATAAGACAGCTAAAGGCTTGGCCAGTTAGGATGAAATTATTTTTTTACTTTTAGTTAAGTGAAATTACTTATTTACTACTCCATGAAAACAAAAAAATAGTAAAATCATCCCCACTAAAAGACGGTTGACGGCTACCAAAGGTAGGTTATATCAGCCTCAGTTTAACGCTTTTCTACAATAATACTGCCAACAGAATAACCCGCACCAAAGGAGCAAATCACCCCAAGATCACCATTTTGTAAACTCTGGTTATGTTGATGAAACGCAATAATCGAGCCTGCCGAGCTGGTATTGGCATACTGATCTAAAATAACCGGAGCTTCTTCTATTTGAGGCTCCCGCCCCAACACTTTTTTAGCAACTAAATGATTCATACTGAGATTCGCTTGATGCAACCACAGCCGTTTTAACTGCTGAGCATCAATACTAAGCTCGCCTAGATGGCTGATAATGTGCTCTGCCACCATTGGACATACTTCCTTGAACACTTTACGTCCATTTTGCACAAACAGCTTATCTCGCTTACCCACACCCGCTTCATCACAACGATTAAGAAAACCAAAATTGTTCCGAATATGGCTTGAAAACTGAGTCGCTAACTTAGCACCTAATAATCGGAATCCCTTGCTCGTTTGTTCACCACTCGCAGCTTCTAATAATACGGCAGTACAAGCATCGCCAAAAATAAAGTGGCTATCACGATCACGAAAGTTTAAGTGGCCAGAGCAAATTTCTGGGCTAATCACCAGCACGGTTTTGGCACTGCCCGCTACAATTGCGTTATAGCCTGCCTGAATACCAAACGTGGCGGATGAACAAGCCACATTCATATCATAGGCAAAACCACCCGCACTTAAATAATGCTGAATCTCAACAGCAACGGCAGGATAAGCCCGTTGCATATTGGAACAGGCAACAATAATAGCATCCACATCAGTTGCTGTTTTACCCGCCTGGTCTAATGCCTGTTTTGCTGCTACTACCCCCATTTCACATTGAATCGAAGGCTCATCATTAGACCGATCTGGCAAAAATGGGTACATTCTATCCACATCTAAAATGCCAGCCTTATCCATTACATAGCGGTGCTTAATACCGGAAGCCTTTTCAATAAATTCAGCACTGGATTCTAATAGTGGCTCTAACTCACCTGCTTCAATTTGTGCCTGATGGGTTTGGTTGTAGGAAGCAACATAGGCATTAAATGAGGCAACTAACTCTTCATTGGTAATACCCTCTGCTGGTGTATAAAGCCCAGTACCCGTAATCAACACATCTGTCATTCTCATCTACCCTCAACAGTGAGGCTGTCGCAAAACTACTGCGCTTGCAACACCCTCCAATGGTCAGCTTAAATCTATTAGCCGGTATTTGCCCGCCCCATAACCTAGAAGTATGGAGTAATAGGGCCTTAGTTATTTCAGCTAATGGTAGCAGGTTTTCCCTAACCAAAGAAACGAGCGTTTGAATCCAGAGAACCACTTGTCACACGACCACCAAAATGAGATAGGTGAACAAGCGATCAAAGCCAATGATTATTGTGTAGCAATTGACTATAAAATAGTAAATCCTAATATGTAACAGGCGCATTGTTTTATCTGGCAGTTTTTTACTTTAATCACCAACAGATCATCATGAGTCATTTTTTAGACTCTCAGTCGACTATAAAATGACCGTTTTTTACCTGCTCAATATCACCATTAAAATAAGCAGGTATCGGGTAATCTTTGGACCAAAAACTTGGATTAGGAAAACCTTTATCCTGACGGACTCACCCTGGTCTTGCAAATTACCCAAAAATCGCTTCTCAATACTCAATAGTAGACACATGGGACCTATTGCTTCGGCGGTTTTATCTAGGGCCTGTTAACACTAATGTTGTTACAATAGGCTCATGGAGATTACAACACAACAATTTAAAATGATCGAACACTTGCTGCCTGTCCAGCGCGGCAATGTAAAACTATCGAATATACAAGTACTCAACGCTGTTCTCTATGTTGCCGAGCATGGTTGTAAGTGGCGAGGGTTACCGAAATATTTTGGCAACTGGCACAGCATTTATACACGCGTTAATCGATGGGCCAAAAAAGGTATTTTAGATGATCTTTTTTCTGTTTTACAAGAAGCTGATGTCATCAATATCCAGGTTGATCTTGTGTCGCTCGATAGTACAATCATACAAGTTCATCCTGATGGTACAGGCGCGTTAAAAAAAACGGTCCACAAGCGATTGGTAAATCAAGAGGAGGATGGTCAACTAAAATTCATCTGGTAGCAGCAGATGATCAAACGGCGGTCACTTTTTCATTATCTCCAGGTCAAGCAGGTGATGCACCGGAAGGTAGAAAGCTATTAAAAAGGCTTGAAAACTGTGGCTGGGAAGGTACGCACGTCATTATGGATAAAGCCTACGAAGGTGACGAAACCAGGCAACTCGTATTTGATTTAAATATGGAGCCTGTGGTTCCGCCAAAAAGTAATCGGTTATCACCTTGGAAGTATGATCGTGAAATGTACAAGAAACGTAATGAAGTTGAACGCTTATTTCGTAGGCTAAAAGGCTTTAGACGTATATTCTCTCGATTTGAAAAATTAGACACTGTTTTTCGCTTTTTTATTCACTTTGCACTTATCGTCGACAAACTAATTAGTGTTAACAGGCTCTAGTGAAGAGTATCGTAACCAACTTAAGCACTATAATATGACCCAAAGTATGAGCAGAAAAATGCAATTTCAGGGATAACTCCCCTACAGAAAGAGTATTTCGAACACTTAAATCAGAGTGGTTACACCGCTTCCGCTTTCAAACGAAGCATGAAGCACGCCAAGCGATCTGGGACTACATTACATACTATAAAAACGAACGAAAACATTCAGCTTTAAACTATCAAACACCGATGGAATTTGATAAAGCTCATCAATTGAAAAATCCCTCTTAAAAAATTGTTGGGTTTTACTGGACTACTACAGTAAGGGCTATGCCTATTTGCAACGGCCCCTTATTTACTGTTCAAAAAATAGGGAGTTATTATCTATTGCATCACGAATAAAATCATAGTCTCCATCATTTCCAGGTAAAAAAATACTTTTACTAGATTTATCACTTATATTAAGTAGAGTTCTTGAGAGTAGTTCAAATTCTTTCTTTGGAAAGCTACTACGTGCGACCCAAGCCTGAGAAATATTTTTAAATTTAAATATAATTTTTAATCTCCCTTTAAAAATATTGTGATTATAAATCCCCTCTTTAAATGCTCCGGCATCAAATTGATTTCTTATAACACTAACAGCAACCTTATCATGTTTCCCCAAATAATCATAGCTTAGTAAGTCATTTCCTCTGATTCCATTTTTATATAAATAATATTGAGCTAAATACCTTCCAATAGTTGATTCTTTATTTCCAAAAGCAAACCTCTTTCCTTTTAAATCCTTTAAAGAATTAATTGAGCTATCACTTTTTACACATATTAATCCATAGAAATACTTTACCCCTTTTTTTGCTTCAATAGCAATAATTGATAAATCCGAGTTTTTATTTTTTGCTTGAATATAGGAAGCGGCTCCTAGTCGCATAAAGTCAACCTCCCCTCCAACAATAGCATTTACTCCTTGGATATAATCAGGGAAAAATTTATTTTTTATTATTACAGGCTCATTTAGCTCAGAACCAAAATTAGTTTCAATTTTTTTTATAATAGGCCTAAATCTCTCATCAATTAATGACCTTCTTTCCGACCCATAAACCCCAAAAACTAAAGTTTTCGCATAACTAATTTTAGTTATAATTAAAAATGAAAGGATAATTAGCATAGATGTGAGTTTAATAAATTTCAAGTTGATAATGCACATCTTTTAACTCCAAAATTAACGCTATTTGGTGTATCCTTAAATCATTAATTTTGCTAAACATTACAATCTTACCGCCAAGAAGTTCACTGTACAAACCCCTTCTCTTATTCAAATTTGGATCATGAATATATACAAATTTTTCATAATTGATATCTCCCTGGTAGCAGGTACCATCGCAAACTTTATTTTAGATTCAGAAGTGCCAATTTACAAGATACACTCCACAGGGCGGGAGGCTTAACAGCTATGAGCAGCCCAAAGGGCTGCCAATATTAAAGTTTAGTGTTTAAAATTAGCTTCTGTATTAAAAAATCACCCTTTTCATCCGTGCCTTTTCCATCCAGTTGATCTTGGTTTGAATTTACTTTCTAATTCTGCTCTTCTTCGAATCTAACTGTTGAGCTCGCATAATCTCTTGCCCATAATGAGTCCCCATTGTAGTTTCTTTTCCTTCCACTAAATTTCCTTGCAACTGCTCTAGCACTTTTATCTTTTAAATAACCTAATAATTCTGATACATCATATCTTGGCAGTATCGCAATAAGCATATGGTCCTGTACCATATGCTCTTCCAAAATCCTACAGCGTTTTTGACCTGCCACTATAAAGTCGTACCTAATTATCATCATACCTAAGCTACTAAATATAGCTTAGGTATGATGATAATTAGGAAAGGTTTTGGGTTTGTTGAAATGGAGCTATGTACAAGACAAAAATTTTAAACAATACTGAAACTGCTGTATTTTAGTTATTCCTTCAACTAATAGCCGATGTAAGTAGTCGATTCCGATACGAAATAGGCTTTTGGACTTCCGACCATGCTTTTTTTGCTTGATAGGCTTAAGTGTATTTTGCCAAATGTCTAAAGTGAAGCACCAGCCAAATGCTAGTGCCAATACAAAAAATAGCTTATCTAGTAGTTCATAATACTTTAGGTGAGTTGCTTCTAAATTGAACCCTCAGCTTTTTAAACAGCCAAATAACGTTTCAATCAACCATCTTATGGAGTAGCGCTCGATAGCTGTTTTTGGCTGATCGTTAGTAGCAACGATAACACGCCCTTGATTACCCATCATGCAGGATAAATAAACAGGAATCCCCCAAATCTCTCGCTGTTTGTTTAAGCTCATCCGTTCACCTTGTTGCAAACCAAACATTCGACTAACAGGAAATTGTTAATTTCGGTGTTTATTCCACACCTGAGTATTGTTGGGAATTCTCACACAAAATGGAATTTTCTCATCAACCAGAAACTGCAGCCAGTCCTTACCTTTGAATTCTCTATCAGCTGTTAAATAGGCTATTTTTTTTAGTATCAAATACATACAAAAAACGATTGATTAAAGATTTTCGCTCGTCTGTATTGGAATTTCCTTTTTTTGGTAATAATACCCAAACTCAACAACTACCTACTAAAGTAGGTGGGTTAGCATTAATGACTGAAAGTCCGGATACGGGTTAAAAACCCGTTTACGTTAACCCTCAGTCCTGAAATTATCATCAACTCTTGGCTCAAAATGATGCTCAAGGTATTCCTTTATCATTTCTTCTGTTAATTCTCCAGAAGTCACACAAAAATAACCTCGCGCCCAAAAATGTCGTCCCCAATATCTTTTATTTAAATCTGGATAACTTTCAAATAGCTTTGCTGACGTCCCGCATTTTATTCTACGCATTATATCACTTGGTGCCATATTAGGCGGTGCCGAAACTAATAGATGCACATGGTCTTTACTAATCACACCTTTTAATATATCAATTTCAAATGCATGACAGGTTTGCCTAATTAACTCTCTAGCTTTTAAACCTACATCTCCTTTCAGTACATGGTATCGATATTTTGTTACAAATACGAAATGATACTGAATCTTGAATACTGTATGACTACCATATCTATAATCCATGGTGACACTCCAACATTATCATGGCTTGCAGAGTATCATAGCTAAAGCTGACCGGCTAAAAGCCGGTGGTTTTAACCATTCAGGAGACTAATAAAGTAGCTTTTACTTATGGGTGAAGGATATATTTATTATTGTTTAGCCACACACACCCAGGATGCCATGACACTAGCGTTAGATTGATCCTGACCTAATAAACCCTTAATCACACCATTGCGATTTTTTTCCGGTTGGTTTTGGCTTAATTTCCACTTTCCAACTATAGAAGTAATCTCAACTTTCACGCCGATAATCGCTTGCAACATTTTTTCAATATAGCCCTCTGGCGCATCATTGAGTGTCCAAGGTGTTTTCTGTGAGGCTTCATGCTCAACCGTTAAACGGTCTATCATTTCCTTATTCCAATCAGTATCATGGATAAATGATAGGCGACCTCTTACATGCACAGTCACATAATTCCAGGTGGGTACCGCTTTTCCTGTTTCGTGTTTAGTTGGATAATAATTTGGTGAGATGTAACCGTTAGGGCCATTAAATATCACTAAAACTTCCGATCCATTTTTTACGCTTTTCCATAATGAATTTGCTTTCGCTATATGGCCCTGTAAATATTTTTTATCTTCATCTTGGGTAAACAATAGAGGTATTTGATTCGCCTCTATTCCTTCAACCTCAGAAACAGTAATTAATGTTGCAAACGGATATTCACGAATTAGATTAATTAAACAATCAGTATTATTTTGTTCAAATGCTTTAGGAATAAACATCAACTCTACCTCACCTAAAAAAACAAAGCATACCCGCACCTAAAATTTGGTTACTCACCGTTTTATCATAACTGGCAAATTTACGAAGCCTGGAAAAACGGGTGCTATTGATAGTTACCATCACTCCACATCAGGTCTCATTAGCAGGCCATGCTCATTGAAAAGTGGTATGCTATGACAATATTGGATCTCAAAAAATAGCCAATTATTTATTTTTATTAGGTGCCAATTTTGAGCTATCGCTACCAAAAACTCTATCAATACTTACGAGATGCCATTAACCAAGGGTATTACAAACCTGGGCAGCGCTTGCCAGCTTCCCGCACTTTGGCGAAGGAACAAGGATTATCCCGTAATACGGTAGTTCGTGTGTATGACATGCTGATCAGTGAGGGTTACTTGACTAGCCATATTGGTGATGGCATGCGAGTAAGCAATAACCTTCCCGATAAGCCCTGGTTAACTGATCAAAATTCGCCGAGCGCATCAGTAGAGCCAAGCTGGTCTGGTTGGGGACAACGCCTATTAGCATTACCTAACTATTATGAGCAGTATCGCGAGAAAGCCGCTTTATCAAACTCCTCATTAATGATTGACTTTCAATATGGACATGTTGAGATGAGTGAGTCTATACGCCTTCAGTGGCGACGTCTTGCCAACAAATGGTCCCATTTACAAACCCAAGCTTATGGTGACCCTCAAGGACTAGTTGAACTAAGAAGAGCACTAACTACTCACTTGACCATTTACCGGGGCTGCCACACTAGTGAAGAACAGCTGGTGATTGGCTCTAGCGCGCAACATCTGTTTGCGTTAATTGTCCAACTTATCACCGAGCCAAGCGATACTGTTGTCATTGAAGAGCCTTGGTATAAACGCTTTAGAGACCTATTATTACTCGCCAACGTCAATGTGATTAGCGTACCCGTGGATGACCAAGGCCTTTGCCTTGACCAGCTCCAACAAAAAACCATTAATCAAGGCATTACTCCCAAGTTAATTTATGTAACCCCCTCTCACCAGTTCCCTGCTGGCGTCGTCATGTCCCTACACCGACGTTTAGCCCTACTGGATTGGTGCAACAAACAGCAGTGTTGGATAATTGAAGATGATTACGATAGCGAATTTCGATACAGCGGACCACCAATCGATGCTTTACAATCGTTAGATAAAAAAGGACGAGTTATTTATGTTGGCACTACATCCAAAGTTATTTGTCCTTCTCTTCGCATTGCCTATGGCATTTTTCCACTCTCTTGGATAAAGCCGATTTGCAGAGCCATTAATCTTGGATTTCGCCATTCAAGCTGGATGGAGCAGCATATGTTAGCAGAATGTATTAATAATGGCAGTTATGTCAGTCATATTCGTCGACAGCGGCGCCTCTACGACAATAATCGTATGATATTAGTCAATGCATTAACAACGCATTTTGGAGAAAGTATACAAATACAAGGCGAGAGTGCTGGACTGCATCTCTTGCTTTGGTTAAAGAATTTTAATGGTCAGCATCAACAAATGGTTGTGCAAAGTCTAAAAAAAGCCGGTATCGCTGTTTACCCGATTGATCACCTTTATTCAACACCCCAACAATATTTAGGTCTAATGATGGGCTATGCAACCCTTCCTCACACACAAATAGAACAAGGGGTACTTAAGATGAAAAAGGTTTTAGAGCACCTCTAATTAAAAAGAAGAACATGAAACAAGGTATTTGAGATAAATCAATTACCTTGTTTAAACTCTTTTCGAATGATTACAGTTTCACAACATAAAATCGATGAACAATTTCATACATTAATGTGATACTGCTAGTTCAGTACTTCTAGAAGTATGAGCTGACCCTATAGCAGTAACTGTATTTCCACCCATCGCCGTTTCACTGTTAAACCCACTGATACTTTGTATTAATTGATTGATGTTATTGTCCTCAGCCGAAACAAGCTGTTTTTCAAGTGAAGTAGGATTAACGCTAAATAGCTTTCCATCACGAGACTTGAACACAAGGTTTCGATGGGCATTATCTCGTTGATAATGCTGAATCACTAGCCCACCTCGTTGTCCTTCTACATATAAGCCAATACTTTCCCCTAGGTAAATACTTGACTCCTGCCTTGAAGCATTAACAGTTGTTACCTTTATATCAGCGAAATTTGCATTAAATAATGCAAGATCTGTGGCTGTGTCAGTGGAGTTGGTATCTAACACAACCAAACCATCTTTGTTGGGAGTATAGATATACACATCATGGCCCTTCCCACCAATTAAGGTATCATAACTGTAGACATGGCCATTATTACCACCACCTTGCATCACATTATTCTTATCATTACCAGTCAAACGATCACCAAACCGGCTACCAGTAAACTTGACCAACTCCGGTAGTGGATGTCGCTGGGTCAATTGATTACGATCAAGTACAACATTATTTGCCGACATAGATGCATCAAAACCAGTAACCGTAAACTGGTAGTTATTTCCATTTTTTTCAACGTTTAAAGTCAGGTTATCCTTAGTAAGAATATTTAAATGCTGATAATCACTCCTCTTTGACCAGTTTTTCAATGTGACACTCATTGACCCTAGGTTAGCGTTGTTTTTATAGTTAACGGCTTCTGTTAACTGCTGTTGATATTCAGCCGCAATTTTGGCGTATCTTTCTTTTTGTTGTTTTAGCGAATTATTAAAAGGTTGGGCTGGTGGTAAATTAAGGGCAAAACGACGCAAACGACCCGCCATGTTTTCACCTAGTGCCCTCTCAACTGCAGTACCTCTTTCAGACTCTGCTACGTGAACAGCTTCCCCATTAATTAACAATGATTTCTGATTGAGCTGGTCTACAAATTCGTCCTTAGATAATGAAGGCTTATCTTCAAGCAGGTTATTTAAATACCCCACGACTTTATTATATTCATTAAAAACGGTTGATAGTTGATTAATTCGTTGCTGCTTTAGCTGGCTATCAGCTGCAGCTTGAAACTGTAAGTCATTGTCATTTTGGGTAATAGCTGATAATTGACTGTAGTTAGCGCCAAGCACCAAAAAGTCGGTAACCTTATCTGACGCTTGATTATTAATTTCAACGTTATTACGTCTATCTAAATAAGCCTGCAGCATATAAAAGTCACTGCCATTGCCACCCTTTAATTGATCAGTACCGGTCTCTGTGCCATAGCCATTTAAAATATTTCCCAGCTTATTACCCACCAATTGATCAACTTTACGAGTACCCGTCACTTGTTGAACCTGGCTAAAGGCTAATAATTGGCCATTAAAGTTAGCACCCGTTAAGGTGTCAGCAGGCTGCGAAGATAAATCAAAGCTTATTGGGATAAGCTTCACTTTGCCACTGGTGGTGACAAGTTCCTTTTGCCCATTGAGTGCGCTTGGATTTAGCTGTTTTTTATCATGATCAGCCAAACTCAGTGAAGTTGACTGAGTTTGCGTATTGATATTTAAAATGTGTCCATCTTTCGTTTTTATTTGCAAGTGCTGATAGGCTTTGCCTTTAAAGAAGTCACTGACTCGAACGTTACGTTCTTTGCCAGCACTATCTTTATAAATAACAATCAGATCATCTGTGTATCGCCCACCTAACCACTGACTGCCTTGCTTTGTAGCAAGTCCAGCACGAAATGCTTGGATAGTGTCTCGCTCAGCATCAAGTACCAACGTATCAAATTCAGGTGCATGAGTTTCATCTTTATTATTAATGGTTAACCAGTTCGCGGCGTTTTTTCCGGCAATATATGTATCAGCCCCTTGACCGCCAGAAACCGTTATTTTTTGTGGGCCTAACACAAATAAGTCATCCCCACCCTTACCCATTATTTGATACTGGTATTCACTGATCGCTGCACCAATAGGCTCACCTTCAGCATTGGTTGGTTGGCGTTGAATTACTTGAAAAACATTATTTTTATCATTACCTTCGTAACTACCTTGCCTTGAAGCGCTGTCAGTATCAATCCCTCCCTGTTCATTTCGTTTAATGACATTTTTACTATTAATAGGGATTGTCCACAGCATTTTGACCGTTTTCGTTTCCATCTCAAACTTAGGTGACTGGCCCAGACCTAAAATAATATTTTGTACGCCTTCTGCTTTAATATTGAAGGTTCGATCTTGCAGCTGCCCCGTTACATCCGACATATTACCAATGGTTAGGGATGAATCTGCTCCTGCATTGGCTAATTTAAAGCGCAGATTTCCACCATAATAAGAGGCCGGGGCATTGGCAAAATCAATCGTAGCAGCACCACCCTCTTCTGCTTCGATAATACTATAGTAATTTCGATAATCTGCTAGCAGCGACAATAGTTGTGTATCTTCTCGATACTGATTTTCCAGTGCTTCACTGCGTTGAATGGCATTTAATATATTACCAATTGGGTGGAATTCATAAAATAATTTTTCAATACCATCACCTAAGCCAACAAAAAAGGCCTCTGCCCGTTCTTGCCAAGAAGCATCATCAGGTACCTCACTCATTTTTTGTTTTATACTGTCGTATAGTGTACCAAACCCAATTCTTACTAACGTAAAACCTATCGACATCGCTTCAAACAATGGCGACAATGGTGAAGGAATGGAGGCAAGCACCCCCGTTGCAGTCGCTAAAAAGTCTAAAGCAAAATTGACGACACCTCTGACTTTGTCTGGATCTTTTAAATCCTCAATCATGCCATGAACCCCCAACCCTATACCAACCAGTGGGGTGGCTCTACCCAATAATTTGCTAAAGCTCCTAATACCTGCGGCACCAGATTGGCTGACACTGGTAAACAACTTAGCTAGTTCAGGGGCTGCTTTTCTTGCGGCAATATCTGATAAGCCACTTGCTGTATAAGTTGTGGCTTTTGCTAATAACTTTCCTGCACCCGTGACTATTTTTTGTGGCGCATTTGCCAACTCCCCAAAACCATAAAGTGTTAGTGCTGAGTTGGCAGCAATTGCGGCAGCATCCCCTTTTTCTAATGCATTGGATAAACTTTCAAGCCCTTTTAAGCTCATAAAAATGCCTAAGGCACGTGAGGTATGTGCAGTCCCCCTAGCTAGCTCTTGGCGAAAACGACTGATGGTTTTAAAGGTGCGGAATTGGTTAGCATCAACATCAATCGTCTGGGTTGACAACTGTTGGCCATCTTGATACTGAACAACTAGTCGACCAGACTTGAAATCTGTTCCATCGGCAAAATCAACAAAGTCATTAGGCTGCTTGCCTATCGCTTTTAGTTTTGACTCAACAAACTGCTTGGCCAGCTTAAGGTCAAACAGCTTAGCTGCTTTTAATTCATTAGCAGGTTCAAAAAAAGCGTCACTGTTTACACCTGCTAAATCAGAAGCCGATTGCTTAACCTTAGCTAAAGCATCTTCCAGTTTTACATCGGCTAATTGCGCCTGACTGACTCGGTCAATGCTGATTTCACCCTCACCGTACCCACGCACAACATGATCATCAACGCCACCCTCACCATTGGTATTAATAATGACTTTATGCTGATGATCACCTGCTTTCCATGTTACTCTGCCATCTTCTAAAAAGCGCAGCGTTTCCCGCTGTCCGGCTGTATTAATTCTTACCAGAGTATCCTGCGCCGAAATTTTCACTTTCGCATTAGGAGCCAGGTTAGCTATTTTGTTAGCCACCTCTGATACAAATCGAGCATCATTATTCGAATCGGTTGCCCCTAGACCACAGGCGATCAAGCTGATTTTTTGCGGTAGCCCTTGCTTTAATCCTTGCTCAAATATGGCTGTGGTCAAGCGGTTTGCGTCCATTCCAGCTAACGTGGTTCCACGATTTAATATAGCACCTGAAAATGAGGCATCAGAATGCCCAACTAACAGCAACTGATCTTGCTGGGCTGCTGTTAGCTGGGCTGTTTGACCTGAAACTGCATCGATAATTGCGCCTTTAGTTGGGTTCCACTGCAACCATTGTACTTTGTCTGTAGGGTATTTTCGATAAAGGTTGAGTGCCGCCTGAAAACTGACAGGGTCACCGTCCACCTGGACAATAATATTTTTGTTATAACTATTTTCCGTTACCCTACTTCCTGCGGGACGAGCAAGATTCTCTTGCGAAGGTCGACGCCAACGATTGACCGCCAACGAGCGATATTCATTCATAAGTTGACCACGGCCAAATTCAACTTCATGAATAATCTTTACCTCACCACTTTCCGTTTGAATACTTTCAGGTGCAAGCCAGTTTTTAGGGTTGGTATTTTTTCCTTCACCCGTTTCGCTGCCATTACGGTATTGTATTTCATACTCCGTCAGTTTTGTTTCACAGGAAATACAAGCCGGTTTTGAAATACCAAAGGAGAGGCCATTGAGCGGTTTATTTTGCTTTTGCAGAAAAGAGATAAGTTGCATTTCAGCATGAGGCTTTGCAGCTTCAGCAGCCGATTGTGGCGTAGAACCAATACCAATAAAGACTACCTTGTCAAAATCTGCAATACCTTGGAACTCCTGCTGTAACTGCTCAACCACAGCAATGCGGTTTGCGGCTTGGTTGCCCTCATTGCCCGCTACAGGGCTCTCGCCATCATTAAAAAGCGAATAAGACAGATAAGTATTTTGCTCTCCCAACCCATTAACGGTAGTCGGTGTATCCCCGGGCGTCACGCCTTTACGGGTTTTGGTATTAGAAGCAATATACAGGGTACGATCAATGACTGTCACTGCAACGGTATCATAATGAATTTCACTGGCCCCACCCGGTGCCAAACCTTTTTTCATTTCCTTTGGCAGTATCTTTTTAATTTTTTCTACTGAAGCCTCATCAATTCCAGGAATAGTTTCAGGATGGCTCATATAGTCAGCTAATTGCTGAGCACTTAAGGCATTAATATCTAACTTACCTTCTACCGCTGCTTTAAATTGTGCTTCAAATGACGTGTTTTCAACATACGCCCTGACATTGAGCTGCTGCCCATCTTGTAAATAGGGTTGCCAGGCTTCCACATATTTAGCCACTTTTTCGGTAAATTTTTGTTTAGCAATATTAAGCAGCTCTCTTTTCTTATTTTCACTTAATTTTTTATTGGGTGGTTCTTCTACTCCTACATTTTCTAACCAGCTCTCGACATGCTCATTTGAGTATGCAGTTGCTAAAATAAAGTTAGCCAGCTTATCTTCAAAACTAAGGCGACCAATGTCTACAGTTGGTGCTGACGTACCAGCACCTTTATCAGTTGGCATAGTTAATAACCTCTTTTTTACAACAAAGCACTACTGCTGGTTACCCACTGTAAATGACTTTCTATTAAGTCTGACTCTTGTTAATACCAAGGATGAAATGCAGATAACGAATAAGTTTGACTATATAACACTTGAATTATCGCCAAAATAAGTTAGTAAAAGTCATTTACGAATGGATAACTGTTTGCGCCCCGCAGGTAAAAGCTAGTAAATAACTTTACGCATGGGCAACTCGAGAAATTTTCTCAGGACAAGATATTATAAAAAAGTGACTACTTGCAAATTAATTTTAAATCAGTTGTTTTATTGAAAAACACCTAACATTAATCAAATTATTTTTTTATAAAGATTAGCAATAATTTTGTTGAGACCAAGGTGCCTAATCCGAATATTTACTATATGCAACACACTCAATGGCAATCCACCATTGTTGGCTCGATATCGATAATTTTATGGGGAACCTTAGCATTATTGTCGCAATTAGCAGGCCCTGTTAGCCCTTTTCAATTATTGGCGCTAACCTTTGGTATTACATTATTACTCATGCTCATCAAGTAGGCTATTTTCACACAACCTTTAATACACATTGTTAAACAGCCTCCGTTAGCCTGGTTTATTGGAGTTGATGGATTATTTTGTTTTCATTTATGTTATTTTTTTGCGATTAAAAACGCACCGATTGTCGATATTAGTTTAATAAGCTATTTATAGCCTTTGTTTATCGCATTATTTTCCTCACTATTACCTAATGATATATCATAGGTGCAATTGTTGCTTCTGTTAGCTGTTCAGTAATAATAACTCCAGCCTAAATTTACAATACAGTATTGGCTGTGTGCCATAATATGGTCTGGTTGTTCAGTTGCCAGTCGATTTATTAAAAATGTGCCAATAGCAAAACCTCCCAAGTTGAAAGAATCAAGTTGGGAGGTTTTGAAGAGTAACGATTAAAAGCACCTACCTATTAGTTAGTACCGATAATACCGGCGTTTTTCAATTACAGTGCCATTGGGTAAGTAGCGAGTGGTTTTTCCCCTGTAGACTCCAGCATCATGATAACGTCGCTGGTTAAACCGGTCAGGGTTATTTGATCGAAAGTAAACAACGCCAGCAGGCTCCTGATAGTAACGCTTTGGATGATGGTAGCGGCGTTTGTGGTAATCATGTCTAGAACGATAACGGCCACTGTAGTGGTGTTTAGGCTTAAAGTGACCACAGTGGGCACTATGACGATGAACGTGACGTACTCGATCACCATAGTAAGGCCTACTATGATAACTGCTTGCAGAAATCCGGGCATTACCTACGCCAACACTTACACTAATATCAACAGCGTAACTCGAACAAGACATTAACAAGCCGATAAACGCTGTCGCTATAACACTTTTCTTCATACTCCCCTCCATTTATTGCCCATCACGTTGAATATGGCTTAATGGGTATTACTTCAATTAGCCATCCATGGAGAATAAGTAAGCGGAACTACTTATATAAATAGTTCGAGTTAAAGCTTACCTGAAGGTTCATACAATTAGTTATTATGAATAGTTGAAATAAGCGCTAATTCTCAGAAAACATAGATTACTAAAAAAACTATCCTTACAAAACTTTAATTATTCGCGGTAAAATAAAATTGAGATTTATTAAATCAAAATCATAATTAGTGAGTATAGTCAAAGTGCATAATTTTTAACGACGCTAACAAATCCTACAAAACATTCGCAAAGAGTATATCAAACAAAGGAACACCGGTTAAAAACTCTCATTAATTATTCACCTAATTTATACTAGGGCCTGATAACACTATTTGAATCCATATTCCTGCCGGATCTTGTGGTATGTACCATCAAGAAACAATTGTTTCATTCCTCTGTTAAAATCGCTCAGTTTCTTTTTATAACCCGGCGCTCTCTTAGAAATCCCAACTATTAGGTCATTGATTTCCCTTTTATGTATAGTCTATTTACCCTCCACCATCAAAACTACCAAACGATATATTTTTGTGGCTATAGTAAGTTGCAACCAGAATGAAAATGGACATCTTTATGAACACACCATTTCCCAATGTTTTCTTAATCGTTTTGTTGAAACCGGCACTTTAGTTTTTAACACTTGAGCAAATAAAGATACTCGGTATTCTTCTAACAGCCAGCGATATTCCTCTAATTCCGGGTTAATTATTTTTTGGCTTAATAAATCCTCTGCTTTTTGCTGATATTGCTCCCATAAATTTTGCAGCTCTTCTGTACTGGCTCTATCTTTAGCATGCTGCTGGCCGAGTTTATCCAGCCGTACCAGAATAGCTTGTAAATAACGTGGGTATTCTTGCAACCTGACCAGGGAGATATCCTTGATAAAACCTTTATACACCAGCTGTTGTAGTTGAAACTTAACGTCTGCCAACGAGCGGGCCATGGATAATTGAATAGTCCCCTTCAAGCGCCGTTGAATTTGCTGGTATAAATCTAAAATAGTGGTCACACAATCCGACAGCTGCTGAAAACGGTCTTCTAGTGTTTGTTTAACCTGCTGAATCCATTGTTCAAAGCTAGCTGCATTTCTTGGCCAAGCTTGATGATCTGACGGTAAGCAGGCCTTGACAGCTGCAAATTGCAAGTCCGCTTGCAATTCCTGCTTACTCAGCAAATTCACCGCAAACATGGCTAGCTTTCGCCAATCGGGAGTATTTTTCGAAAAGTAATTGAGTTGCCCAGTCAATTTTAATACCGCCAAACGGGTTAAACCATCCCGATGCATATACTCAGCCCAGCTTGCAGAGCTAAATAAGGTCAAACCGACGGTTTTACCCTCGTCCACCAATGCAGGGTAAGCTTTAATGACCACACCACCCCGTTGCTGCTCCAACAACTGGGGTATATCTGCAAATTCCCATTCAACTGCTCCCGTTCGCTCGAAACGACTATCAGCCACTTGTTGTACACCAGTCTCCATCTGATCAGCAAAACGCTGCTGCAACTCAATTAAATCACGCCCTTCTCCCAACAACGAACCCTCATCGGCCAGCACTTTAATATTGATCAAAAAATGTGGCTCAAGGTTCGCGAGCTGCCAACTGTCTGCAGCTATACGGGTACCTGCCATGCGAAATAAGCGCTCCCCCAATATTTGAGTTAACGGCTCATCACCCGGCGTCATCTGTTCCATTGCAGCTTTAACATAATCTGGTACGGGCACAAAGTTCTTGCGAATGTTTTTTGGTAGGGCTCTGACTAATGCCACACACTTGTCGTATAATAACCCAGGCACTAACCATTCTAACCGATATTTAGGCAACTGCCTTAATAACGAGACTGGCACTTCAATACTGACACCATCGTCTTCTCTGATAGGATCAAATTGATAGCTAAGTGGTAAACTAATACCCTGCCATTCAAACTGATCAGGAAACGCTTCTTCTGTGATATGTGCCGCATCATGCTGCATTAAATATTCTTTAGTTAACCACAACAATTGTGGATTTTTTTTCTCCGCTTTTTGTCGCCACTGTTCAAATTGTCGGCCACTATGCACCCAGTGAGGTATTCGCTCTCGGTAAAACTCAGCCAGCACTTCAGGTTCCACTAAAATATCCCGCCGCCGAGCTTTGGCCTCTAGCTCATCAACAGCTTCCAACTGTTGTAAATTGTGTTGATAAAACTGCCCTTTAGTATGCAACTCCCCTTCTACCAGTGCACTTTGAATAAAAATCTCCCGCGCCGCATCCGGATCAATTTTACCAAAATCCACTTTGCGTTTTGGCACAATTACCAAACCAAACAGCGACACTTGTTCAAAGCCAACTACTTGTTGGCGACGCTTTTCCCAATGAGGTTCAAAGTGTTGTATTTTAACTAAATGCTTGGCAAATGGCTCAACCCAGGCAGGATCAATTTTAGCGTTCATTCGTGCATAGAGTTTTGACGTTTCGACTAATTCTGCCGTCATTAACCACTTTGGCTGCTTTTTAAATAATGCAGAGCCAGGAAAAATATGAAACTTTTTATTGCGTGCTCCTAAATACTCACTTTGTTCAGTTTTATTGCCTAAATGGCTTAATAAGCCTGCCAGTAACGACTGATGAATAGGTGCATAAACAGCAGGCTCCGGGTTAAGGGGTAAGTTTAATTGTTTACAGGACAACATTAATTGCCGGTGCAAATCTCGCCATTCCCGCATTCGCATAAAGGATAAAAAGCGCTTTTTACAGAGCTTTCTTAACTGATTTTGGCTTATCTCCTGGCGTTGCTCTTCATAAAATTGCCATAAATTCAGTACACTCATAAAGTCTGAATCGTCATCTTTAAATTCATTGTGCGCTTGATCAGCAGCCTGTTGTTTTTCGACAGGTCTCTCCCTTGGGTCTTGAACCCCCAGGGCACTGACAATCACCAACACTTCATTTAAGGCTCGATTTTGTCCTGCAGCTAATAGCATACGGCCTAAGCGTGGATCAATCGGTAACTGGCTAAGTTGATGGCCAACAGGAGTTAACTTATTTTGTTGAGTGACCGCCCCTAATTCATGGAGTAACCGGAAGCCATCTTTAATAAAGCGCGGATCAGGTGGATCAACAAAAGGAAAGTCAGTAATTTCCCCTAGCCGTAATTTGAGCATTTGCAAAATAACAGCAGCTAAATTAGTCCGTAAAATTTCGGCATCCGTAAACTCTGGCCGAGCTAAAAAATCCTCTTCCGAATATAATCGAAAACACACCCCATCACTGACCCGACCACAACGCCCTTTTCGCTGATTAGCACTGGCTTGAGAAACAGCTTCAATTGGCAGCCGTTGTACTTTTGAGCGGTAACTATAACGACTAATCCTCGCAAAACCAGGATCAATCACATACTTAATACCTGGCACGGTTAAAGAGGTTTCTGCTACATTAGTCGCCAAAATAACTCGACGACCACGATGAGATTGAAATATTCGCAGTTGTTCTGCTGCACTTAATCGTGCATAAAGCGGGAGTATTTCTGTATCTCGAAACTGGCATTTACGTAAAAAATGAGCTGTCTCGCGAATCTCCCTTTCACCACTTAAAAATACCAGCACATCATTACTGCCAACATACTTTTCCTGTCTTTCTTGATGTTCGATTTCTGTTAAAACATTAACAATGCCCTGCTGAATACTAATATCCTGTTCTTTACTAGACTCATCTTCATCTTCTGCACTTTCAGTTAGCGGTCGATAACAAACTTCAACCGGATAAGTACGACCAGAGACTTCAATGACAGGTGCATTATCAAAATGACGGGAAAACCTTTCAACATCAATGGTAGCCGAGGTAATAATCAATTTTAAATCAGGACGCTTAGGTAAAATATGTTTTAAATAACCTAATAAAAAGTCGATGTTTAAACTACGCTCATGGGCTTCATCAATAATTAAAGTGTCATATTGATTTAAAAACCGATCCTGCTGTATTTCTGCCAGCAAGATACCGTCGGTCATTAATTTAATTAGGCTGTTATCACCGACTTGGTCAGTAAAACGCACCTGATAGCCCACTTGCTGGCCCAGTGCACAATTAAGCTCTTCGCTAATCCGGCTAGCTACTGAACGCGCCGCCAGTCTACGGGGTTGAGTATGGCCTATAGTACCGTATATTCCACGGCCTAGCTCCAGGCATATTTTGGGCAATTGGGTGGTTTTCCCTGAGCCTGTTTCCCCAGCAATTACCACCACTTGATTGGCTTGAATCGCCTTGGCAATTTCTTCCCGCTTTTGGGCAATAGGCAAGGCATCGTCGTATTCTGGTTTAGGTAAACCTGTTTGACGGGTAGCAACCTGCTGACAAGAAGCAGTCACTCTTTCAGCTAATTGTTCAAGTTTGACAGGGTCTTTGTGTTTGAATTGCTGCTGGATTGCCCGCCGTAAAGGAAAGCGATCCTTTAACATACAGCGGTTGATTTGTTTTTTTAATTCACCAATAGAGACCACACACTTCACCTTCAAACACAAAAAAGGCGTATTCTAAAAGGAAAGGGTAATACATAGCAAAAGACTTTACAGGGGAAGTAACATGCTGTGTTGTCAAGACTACCTGATTAACGACAGCAGCTCTAATTGATATAAAAAGTGCTGGCTGGACACTCGCTTCAGCTCTTGAAAGACCAATGATGGTCTTTCAAGAGCCGCGAAGAGTAGTCTGTTATTCCGTATCAAACACTAGGCTTATTTTCAACACACTTTCGCGACAGTCTCCTGAGGAGAAAGCACTTAGTTTGGAGCACTTTTTTAGCTGGCTTTTTTCAGTTTTGATAACTCCTGATCCCTAAGTTCCCGGCGTAAGATTTTGCCCACGTTGGTGGTAGGTAGTTCGTCGCGGAACTCAAAAATCCGTGGCACTTTGTAACCAGTTACCCGCTCTTTTAAATAATTAATCAACTCTTCTTTGGTTAAATTGGGGTTTTTAGTAACCACAAACATTTTAATGGCTTCACCAGTTTTTTCACTCGGTATACCAATCGCCGCACATTGGACTACATCTGGATGTGTGGCTAATTCATCTTCTATCTCGTTGGGGTAGACATTAAAGCCAGAGACCACAATCATGTCTTTTTTACGATCAACAATTTTGATATAACCTTTTTCATCAACCGTTGCGATATCACCCGTTTTTAGCCAACCATCATCAGACAACACTTTGGCTGTTTCTTCCGGACGGTTCCAATAGCCTTTCATTACCTGCGGGCCACGTACACACAATTCACCCGTTTCTTGCAAGGGAACATCATTACCCTCATCATCACATAATTTAATTTCAGTGGAAGGAATTGGCATACCAATAGTACCCAGCTGAACATCAGGCAACGGGTTAGTACTAACCACTGGTGATGTTTCAGTCATGCCATAACCTTCACAAATCTTACAACCGGTTAATTGCTCCCAACGATTAGCCGTATCTAGCTGTAATGCCATACCACCAGATAATGTCAGCTTTAACGGTTTGAAATTCAGCTGACGGAATCGCTCGTTATTCATTAAACCGACAAATAGTGTATTTAAGCCCACGAATACCGAAAATGGCTGCTTTTCTAACGTATCAATAAAACCTGATAAATCACGAGGGTTGGTAATCAATACATTGTGCAAACCTAAAAACAGCCCCACCATACAATGAAAGGTAAAGGCATAAATATGGTACAGCGGTAAAGGGGAGATGACTGTTTCCTTGCCCTCTTCCAATATATGGCAAGTGATAGCTTTACACTGAAACATGTTAGAGACGATATTACGGTGGGTTAGCATCGCTCCTTTTGCAACACCTGTTGTACCACCCGTGTACTGTAAAATAGCCACATCATCAAAACCGGCTTTATGGGGCTGAAAAGCATGAAGCTTGCCTTTGTTTAGAACATCAAGAAAACTGATTGCTTGAGGTAGATTGTAACTAGGCACCATCTTTTTCAGGTATTTCACAGCACAATTTACCATGACACGCTTAAACAGCGGCAGCATATCGCCCACCTGCGTAATGATCACATGCTTGATTTGGGTTTTGGGTACCACATCTTCTGCCAGATGAGCCATATTGGCTAGCACGACCAACGCTTTAGCCCCAGAATCATTAAACTGATGTTCCATTTCCCTTTCGGTGTATAGCGGATTAGTATTCACTACAACCAGTCCAGCGCGTAGCGCACCAAAAACAGCAATAGGAAATTGCAGTAAATTGGGCATTTGCACCGCAATGCGGTCACCTGGTTGTAAATCCGTTTCATTTTGCAGATAGGCAGCAAATTGACTGCTGAGTTGATCTAAATGCCGATAGGTTAAAACCTGGCCAAGGTTAGAAAAAGCAGGTAAGTCGCTGAACTTCTTGCAGGATTCCTCAAACACATCCAGGATCGAGGTATATTCACCTGTTGAGATTTCACGGGGAATCCCTGCCGGATATTTGTCCTTCCAGAAGTCCTCAGTCATTGGATTAGCTCCTAAGTCATGCTATTTCAACAGCGGATTAACTGCTGAATAAAATTATTGTTATTACCAGGATTGATTGTAGCGGATTGTCACTGTATTCATTTAATTGCCGCTATCATGAATCGTTCAACCACACAGCAGCCAAAGCCTGGCTTGTTTTTTACTCAATAAAGACTTAAGCTGAATACAGTTTCAAACGAGCGTTTTTTTAACATCTCAATTTAGCGAAGTCCAACAAATTGGCTCAAAACCCCATAGCCAATTAACAAGTATTATTATTTAACACCCAAAGGTTTACTGAACGGACCCTAGCGCCATTTATTATATAGGAAACAGCACTCTACAACGCAATCTTTGAAAAAACTACCGATGGAAAGCACAACAGCAGAAAAGCATACACAACAGATGCAGCAGATGAATAGTCACTGGCTTGCTGCTGAAGGCTGCGACCTATATATCCGCTATTGGCAACCGAGTTACCCTGCCAAAGGTATAATACATATTCTGCATGGTTTAGCAGAGCACAGCGGCCGTTACCAGCGACTAGCTGAATGGTTAAATCAGCAACAGTTTATCGTCATTGCCCATGATCAACGCGGTCATGGCCATACCGGCCAGCAAACCCAACTTGGTCATTTCAGTGATCACAATGGCTGGGCACACCTTATCAACGATGTGTCGTCTGTGCAGACCTGGGCTACTGGTCAATTTGGCAAGCTACCCATTATCTTACTAGGGCACAGTATGGGGTCCTACCTCACCCAGGATTTTTTACTTACCCATAGTCATAATATTCATGCAGCCATTTTATCAGGTTCTAATTATGACTTAGCCACAAAATTCACCTTCAGCCGCTGGATAGCCCAGTTTGAGTGCTGGCGACTAGGCCCTAGTGTTCCTAGTCGCTTAATTGAAAACCTGGTATTTGGACGTTTTAACCATCGCTTTGCCCCCAGCCGCACCAGCCATGATTGGCTCAGCCGGGATAGCAAACAAGTCAATGCCTATATTGCAGATCCACTGTGTGGTTTTATCAGCACAGCCCAACTGTGGTCTGACCTATTTGAAGCACTTCATCGCATTAACCAAGTTGATAACCTGAAGTCTATTCGCTTTGACTTGCCCATCTATGTATTGGGGGGACGAGATGACCCCATTAGTGCAGGTAAGCGCTTGAAACACTTAGCAAATGCTTTACGAGCAGCAGGCATTAACCAGGTAACCGAAGCCATATACGTGGGAGGGCGCCACGAAATGTTTAATGAAACAAACTATCAACAGGTGTATACCGATATGACCGATTGGCTAATTAGCACTTTTACTTCAACACCATGCAACTCTTTACATATTGCGTAAACTAATATCCGTACAGGGTGTTTTTTTGCTTGCTCAATTTAACATGTGAAACTGCTGGCCAATTTTGCTAGAATTGCGCTGTTTTTTTAGGTTGCTTGGAATGGATAGTATGATTAATCGCTGGGTTTTATTGGTGGCTTCAACCATTGTATTGGTTAGCCCTACCCAGGCATCGGAACAACTTGCCAACGAAATTAGTTATTTAAAACAACAAGTGAAAGATTCTCACTGTCAGTTTTTACACAATGGTAAGCTGTACCAGCCAACCGCTATGCTCGACTATATCGAGCGTAGATATAAGCTGTTTAAGGATGACATTGGTAATACGGAAGAGTTTATTGTATTAACCGCTAGCAGCAGTGCTAAAACGGGGCAGTCACTAAAAATTCAATGTCCAGACAAGCCCCCAATGAAAACTCAAGGCTGGCTCCTGGATAAGTTACAAAAGTTCCGGTTAACAACGGCTCAACGATCTAACTAATTCAACGCAAGGGGTATATTCCTACCCCTATACTACATTCTTAAGTCAGGCCGAAAATAGCTAAAAATCCTGCGATCTAACCCAGGGCTTTTAGTAAAATTTATTTATTGATACAACTGACTAGCCAAGATAGTTTGGTCAATTTTCTTCACCAGTCGCTGATAGCCTTCACTTTCTGGGTTTTGATAACGCTGTTTAAACTGGCTTTCAGTCATTCCTTCTGGTAACCGGTTTAATCGAGGTATTAAAGCATCAGCGGTTGTATTAATAATTTTTTGCTGCACAGCCCTAGCAGTATTTTCATCCTGAGTGGCATATGTGGCAAACTGGATGCCAGCCCGGTCAGCCGCTAAATCATAAAAACTAAAACCAGACCCATTTTTGGCATCATCCAGCTCTTTCCATAGCCCTAAGGTGTCTGACACTTCGCTACCCGCATATAAGGCAATAGCCGCTGAGAAACTGAAATGTCTGGCTAAGTCTTTGCGTTGATGTAGGTAAAAAATCCGCCGCCGCTCACCACGCAAGGCTTTATTAGCTAAATAATCAGCTGTTGGAAATGATGATTGATACAAAGCCAGTGCAGTAATCATGGCTTGATTTTGTGCTACAGCGGAAGCACCCTGCTGTACCTGTTGTTGTGCCTGCTCCGTCAAATATTGAAACAGCCTCCAAAAGCTTGGTAAACGGACATCCTGCTGTTGTGAGGCAAATACATAAATTGCCGTTAAATAAAAACCAATATGCTGTTGTTGTTCTGGACTAAACAGCAACTGTCGGCTCTGCTGGTTAATTCCAGAAACCACTTTGCGGGACTGGTATTTCACCACCAGCTGCTCAGGGGTTACCCTAACCTGATCGATTGTTTGGTAAAGTGACAACAACTGTTGCACACGTGAATATCGCTGAGCTGTATCAAGTCCCCACTCCGTTACCCCTTGAGGAATAGGAATAGGCCCTACTTTCAGTGCAGTGACTGTTGGCACTTCTGGCGTTGGTGCAACCTCTAATGACACCGTTAAATAGCGCCCCAACCAAGTCAACGCCCCCTGTAGCTTAACCTTATTTTGTAGATACTCTGCTTTCACCCCAGCGAGGTTAGGAAACCCACGCTGTATTTTAGTCACACCATGATTTAATACCGCCGTTGCATCCGAAGGCAATAAAGTCATTTGGTATAGTTTTTCATTTGGCAAATAAACAGGTGCATTTGCTTTAGTCAATTGTTTCAGTGTCAGAGTACTATCTTGATCTGTCGCAAAAGGCGGCTGTGTATCGGTTATTAAAAATCCCACCAAGGCTAAACACACCACCAATAGTATAAGTCTAAAAAACCAGCGCTTCATTCACACTCTCTATTCCAGCCTACTTACGTTTTATACTGATTGCTTTTTTAAGCGTATTTGATTGCAACCTTTTTACTGTTGTTGACTTACCAGGTGGTTTCTCATTTCACCATTTCATCTACTGATGAGGGTTATACCCTAATCTTCAATGCCTGGGTAGCCATGCCCTGAATGATGAGCAAAATTAATCACAAAGATAGATCAATACAATTAGCTGAAGTTCAACCATTAATGGAGACTATAGGTATCAACTCGCTTACAAATTTTTAAGTCAAACACAGTTTTGGAGTTAAAGGTTATGAAACGTGTTACTATTTTTGGTAGGTCTGATTGCGGCTACTGTCGTCGAGCTAAAGAGCTGTGCGAAATTAAAGAGCTAAATTATAAATACATTGATATTCACGAAGCCGGTATTAGCCAGGCAGATTTAGAAAAAACCATTGGTAAACCCGTAGCCACTGTACCACAGGTGTTTATTGGCCAACAGCATATTGGTGGTTTCACTGAGCTTGATGCACACCTTAAAGCAGTTAGTACAACAATATAGTCTCCTGAGTGACAACATACAATTGCATAAGCTAACAGATATGGGGTAGCAACCAGGTACTCATTCACTGCTTCAACACTAAATATCTTCTTCTATAGTTAGCTAACAACAATAATGACTGCAGTTGAGGACCCAGCACATGAAGGTAGGACATAATAGCCTGAATACCCGCCGTGAGCTTACCGTAGGTAACAATAAATACTGCTACTTTGACATTGACGCACTCCATCAAGAAGGGCATGGCGACGCTAGTCGACTGCCCTTTTCGCTAAAAGTATTGCTGGAAAATCTGCTGCGATTTGAGGATAGTCAGTCAGTGACTGTTGCTGATATTCAGGCATTATTAGGTTGGTTAAATCAGCGTCGTGCCAGCCAGGAAATTGCTTTCCGCCCTGCCCGTGTGTTAATGCAAGATTTTACGGGTGTTCCTGCTGTTGTTGACTTAGCCACGATGCGCCAAGCAGTAGAGGCTAAAAAAGGTAACTCTCAAGCCATTAACCCACTGATTCCCGTTGACCTGGTCATTGATCACTCAGTAATGGTTGATCACTTTGGCGATGACTCTGCATTTCGCGATAACGTCGTGCTGGAAATGGAAAGAAACAAAGAGCGTTATCAATTTTTAAAATGGGGACAACAGGCGTTCAGCAACTTTCGTGTAGTTCCACCGGGTACCGGGATTTGCCACCAAGTGAACTTAGAATACCTGGCCCAAACTGTCTGGCAATGTAAGATCAACCAGGATCATTATGTTTACCCAGATACCTTAGTTGGTACCGATAGTCATACCACGATGATTAATGGATTAGGCGTACTAGGTTGGGGCGTTGGTGGCATCGAAGCTGAAGCCGCTATGCTGGGCCAACCTATTTCAATGTTGATTCCTGAGGTCGTAGGTTTTGAGCTAACTGGAAAACTTCAGGAAGGGATAACTGCCACCGACTTAGTACTGACTGTCACACAACTGCTTCGTCAGGAAGGGGTCGTTGGTAAATTTGTTGAATTTTACGGTGCAGGGCTTAATCACCTGCCCTTAGCAGACCGAGCCACCATTGCCAATATGGCCCCTGAATATGGCGCTACTTGTGGTTTTTTTCCTGTCGATCAAGAAACCCTTACCTACCTCAAGCTAAGTGGCCGCTCTACAGAAACCATTGCTTTGGTGGAAGCCTATGCAAAAACACAAGGGCTCTGGCGAGCAGATGATGCCCCTGCTCCTTTATATAGCAGCCAACTATCTCTGGATTTAGCCTCTGTTGAAGCTTGCTTAGCAGGTCCAAAACGCCCCCAAGACAGAGTAACTTTAAAACAAGTAGCGCAAAACATGCAGGAAACCCTTGAGCTGGCTGGGCGAAAATCTCCTCAAACAGTTAAAGTCACTGATTATGAGCTAGCCGATGGTGATGTCGTAATTGCCGCGATTACTTCCTGCACAAACACCTCTAACCCTGCTGTAATGCTAGGCGCAGGGTTGGTCGCACAAAAAGCGCTAAAAAAAGGCATGAAAGTCAAGCCCTGGGTGAAAACCTCATTAGCTCCAGGCTCTAAAGTGGTCAGTGACTATCTTACTGCTTCGGGTTTACAAAAGGCACTTGATCAACTGGGGTTTAATCTGGTGGGTTATGGCTGCACCACATGCATTGGTAACTCCGGTCCCCTACCCGACCTCATTAATCAGGCTATTCAACAAGCTGATTTACATGTTTGCTCGGTTTTGTCAGGCAACCGTAATTTTGAAGGCCGGGTACATCCCCAGGTGAAAGCTAACTGGCTAGCTTCTCCACCATTAGTCGTGGCTTATGCCCTAGCTGGTACCCTAAAAATTAATTTAACTACCGACCCACTTGGTGAAGATAATCAAGGTAACCCTGTCTATCTGAAAGATATTTGGCCAACGCAGCACGAAATACAACAACTGCAGACTCATGTTTCGCAAAGCTTGTTTCAACAGGAATACCAAGCCGTATTTGATGGCACCCACGAATGGCAACAGCTCAAAGCGCCATCAGGTGAAATCTTCAGTTGGGATGATGACTCTACCTATATCCGTAAACCCCCGTTTTTTGAAGGAGAGTACGCTACCCCCCAACAATCGGATATCGAAGGGGCACGTATTCTTGCTTTATTAGGTGATTCCGTTACCACTGACCATATTTCCCCTGCTGGAGTAATCAAAGCGGATAGCCCCGCGGGAAAATATTTACAAAGTCAGGGCATCCAACCCAAGCACTTTAATTCCTACGGCTCCCGTCGGGGTAATCACGAAGTGATGATGCGTGGTACTTTCGCCAATATTCGTATCCGTAATGAAATGGTTCCTGGCGTTGAAGGGGGTTATACCCTGGATGTGATTACGGGTGACCAGCAGGCCATTTACGATGCAGCCATCCGTTATCAGTCCCGAGGGATTCCATTGATAGTCATTGCAGGCAAAGAATATGGAACTGGCTCCAGCCGCGATTGGGCAGCCAAAGGCACTCGTTTGCTTGGGGTTAAAGCCGTGATTGCAGAAAGCTTCGAGCGTATTCACCGTTCTAATTTAATTGGTATGGGGGTATTGCCTTTGCAGTTTGAACAAGGTATCAATCGAACCAGTCTGCAGCTGACAGGAGAAGAAACCATTAGCATTAGTGGAATTAAAGCGGGACTTACTCCACAACAGTCGTTGATGGTTACTATTTCCCGTCCTGATCAATCCGTTGAAACTATTAACGTCCGCTGCCGTATTGATACCTTGGATGAGCTTAGTTATTACCAACAGGGCGGCATATTACATTATGTATTGGATAAGCTTGCTGACACACAACAGTAGTAGTCTCACTAAAGAAGAAGTATTTAAAGGCATTCTTTCCAGTAGCGCTTTATGCAAGTTAGAAGTGCTACCGTAAACCTTCACAGCTACTGAACCACCTAAAAAGGTGCTTGCTAACTATCGCCAATTGGTGATCACCATGATAAGTTATTGTAACTCTTTGCAACTGTTTGTAATTGTTTCCTGCTTACGCTGGTTGGCGAATAATGCCAGAATCTAACCACAACACAGTTGGCAGCTGCAATGAAGTAATTTTCTGTACCTCTAAAATCCGGCGTCAAATTGCTTTATTTGATTAAGCTGGATTTCTTGTACTGCTAATAAAAAGCACATAAGTGGAAACCACTTTCCAGAGGAATAACAACAATGATTCGAAAGCTTTTGTCCATTCCAACCAAGCAGCACTTTACCTTGGGGATTGTTACTTTAACCCTTTCAATTACGGCCTTTTCGACTACCGTATCAGCTAAACAAGCCATCATAGAAGGCGAGCGTAGTGTACCCATTGAAGCAAAAAACGGTATGGTGGTTACCAGCCATACATTAGCCACCAAAGTTGCACAACAAGTGTTGGCAGAAGGGGGGAATGCTATTGATGCAGCCGTTACAGCCGGTTTTGCTTTGGCCGTTACCCAACCTCGGTCGGGTAATATTGGCGGTGGTGGCTTTATGCTAATTTCCAATGATACAAAAAATAAAATAGAAGCCATCGACTATCGCGAAACCGCTCCAGCAGCTGCCAGTGAAAAAATGTTTCAAGACAGTAAAGGTAATGTCGTCACTAACCGTAGCCGCTTTACTCATTTAGCAGCCGGTGTACCTGGCACTGTTTCTGGGTTACTACTTGCCCTTGAGCGTCACGGCACCATTTCACGGGAGCGCGCTTTAGCCCCTGCCATCAAACTGGCGGAAGAAGGGTTTATTGTACCGGCTCGTTTTACTAAAGGTACAACTGAAGCAGCCCCTATGTTAAAAGCTTGGCCAGCCACTAAAAGAGCATTTTATAAAAAGGATGGTTCTCCCTATCAGCCTGGCGAACGATTAATACAAAAAGACTTGGCTGAAACCTTAAAACGTATTGCGAAAGAAGGTCGAAAAGGTTTTTACCAAGGCAAAACCGCAGATTTAATTGTGGCCGAAATGAAGCGCCATAATGGCCTGATTACCCACAAAGACCTTAAAGGTTATGAGCCCAAAATCCGCAAGGCTGTGCACGGCACTTATCGTGGTTATGATATTTACTCCATGCCTAGCCCCAGTTCTGGCGGTACCCATGTAGTACAGATCTTAAACATTTTAGAGGGCTTTCCTATTGGGGAGTATGGTCTTAATTCAGCCAAAACTATTCATTTAATGGCGGAAGCCATGAAGCGTGCTTATGCAGATCGCTCTAAATATTTAGGCGACACAGACTTTGTAAAAGTGCCAGTAGCGGGTTTAATTGACAAAGGCTACTCAAAAACCCTGCGTGAACAAATTAATCCGAAGCAATCCACTCCCAGCAAAACCATTAGCCCTGGTAATCCTTCTGGTTATGAAAGTAATGAGACTACCCACTTCTCTATTGTCGATAAATACGGTAATGCCGTCGCCAACACCTATACCATTAACTTCAGCTATGGCTCAGGGATCGTAGTAGACGGTGCTGGCTTTTTACTTAACAATGAGATGGATGATTTCAGTGCTAAACCAGGGGTACCTAATGCTTATGGTTTAATTGGTGGCGAAGCTAATAAAGTGGAACCAAACAAGCGCATGCTCAGCTCTATGTCACCCACTATTGTGAAAAAAGACGGCAAGAACTTTATGGTCACTGGTAGCCCAGGTGGTTCTAGAATTATTACCACTACCTTGCAAGTGATTATGAATGTGATTGACCATAACCTAAATATTCTGGCAGCGGTCAGTGCTCCACGAATTCACCATCAATGGCTACCCGATGAGATCCGTATTGAACAAGGCATTAGCCCCGATACTATCCGATTATTAGAAAGCATGGGGCATAAAGTTAGCCAACAGTCTGCAATGGGCGCTATCCAAAGTATTATGGTTAAAGATGGTATTTTCTACGGCGCGCCTGACCCACGTCGTAGCACTTCCAGTGCAATGGGGATTTAATTTACAACCCCCCTTATAATTCTATATCTCTTGACTTAACTACTTACCACTAACAGCTGCTAAATAAGTTTAGCAGCTGTTTTTTCAAAAAGCCGCCAATTAAACCTTTTACTTACTACTATTACTCCATAGACTACAAAAGAATATTATAACTAACGAATAATTAGCTATAACCTGCACAACCCACTCTATTAACAAAATCCTTCATTAATATATTGATCATCATCTCACAAGTTTTTCCCCAGCCCTGCCCTAATTCGGTAAGCTAAATAAAATTTTATGGTTGAATATAAATTTATTAGGGAAAATTTGTGATGTATACACCATCAAGTATCACTTCACCCACTAATCAAATTAATAATGCAAACGAGTTAGCAGATGATTTTGCAGGAGTATCACATACCAAACCAGGTAAACCATCCAGCCGAAAAACAAAAGCTAAAGTCATCAGCCGTGTTGCTAGAAGTGTCGCCGAGAATATCAAGCCTTCTCATGACACAGCCGCAGTTGAACAATCTGTTTCAGCCGTTGAAAATTCAGGTGATAACCAACAACAAATTTTACAAACGCTAAATAAAACAAAACTACGCAATTTTTTTTCACAGTTTGTTAAAAATAAAACCAATACGAATAAATCAGACATAAAATCACTGATTAATCATTATGTAGCCAGTCGCTCTGGCCAAGATGAACAGTTAATTCAAGCCCTGGCTAAGGACTTAAACTTTTATGGGGGAAATCCTGGCGAAGACATGGATCCAGCGTTTAAGGCCAGTTTAAAATCCCTATTAATTACCTCATTAGTGGATGATGAAACAGGCCAAACAAATAACCGCTTTGATTTCAATGGGTTTACCTTTAAGCAACTAGCCAAAGAGTCTTCTGCCCTTTCACTGCAACAAGTAAAAACAGCATTTACTGACCAGCTTGGCGCGGGTTATACGACAGAAGCCAAAAATTGGCTAGCAACCACCTTACTGGCCGATAAAGACCCGACCCTCGCTTTAAATTCTCCACCCAATGATATTACTTATGGTGGATTTGCCTGGGCAGAGTTATATGCCGGTATTGTCACGGCCAAATCGCTAGGTATTGATCCCAACCAAATGAGTCCAAAAGAATTAACCGCTTTAGTGAATACCGCAAGTGAAGTGGCTGTCGATAATCAAAATGGTAATTTTCCACCTCAGGCATTAGCTACCTTATTATATGCAGATGCCCAGGGTAAAATTGATTTAGCCATCCTCAATGAGCAAAATGCCGATACATTAATTAATCAGGCTTATGATTTTGTCAAAAGCAAAATCAATGAAGCCAAACAAGTGCAACAAGCGATTGCCGATTTATCATCACCCCCCCCTACACGCTCAGATATTGCCAAACAAGTTCTCCGCGAATATGGGTATAATCCCGAACAAGAATATACTTGCAAACCCATGGAAAGTTAATGTCGAGTAATCACTCAGCAAAACTCTATGAACTCTATATGGATCGTGAGTCTTTTCGAGGGGCGGTGTTAACGAACTTCGGGGTTAATTTCTATAAATTACCAGATGTCGATGATAAATTTAATCAGGCTTATGCTGACTATCAGCAAAAAGTAACCCAAGCGTATAAATCCTTATTAGATGCCCAATTAAGTGCCCTTGACCCAGAAGCAAAACAAATCTGGGAAAATGGTAGTCATAAATTGCTCAAACCCGTTGTAGCCATTAAACCAGGTACAGGCACTCGCTGGGAGTCAAGTGGTTTTGGTGGGTATTCGGGTGCCAGCTCTGGTAGACGTGTGTCCTATACGACAGATCAATGGGAAAACTGGGATCGTGGGACAGCCAAAACCGGTATTATTATTGAAGCTAGCCTAAATGGACAAAAACGTTTTTATACTGCAACCTGGGGTAATGAAGTTAACTTTAAAGCTTTACCTGCCAACGTAGACCAATATACAGAACTGGAAAGCTGGGTATTAGCTAATCGAGATAAATTATTTACAGGCAAAGATTTAGAACAAGCCCAACGTGCCGTACATACGTCAAGCACTTCCAGTCGTGTATTAGCGATTAATGTTCAACGCGCTATTAACCGAACTGAAGCGTCAACCAAAGAAGCCATTGCCGCAATGGCTGGTGAATATACCAATGAATTCAAGGATGCGTCATACCAACAAACGGCTCGCCAGCAAAGTATGGAAATGCTACTTGATATGCTGGTACCTTTTTATGGATTTGCGCAGGCAATCAAAAAAGGCAATGTAGGTGAAGCGATAATTAGTGGCTTTGCTGATTTTCTATCACTCATTCCTGTCGCGGGCGCAGCGGGTAAGTTAGGCGGTACTGCCCTAAAAACAGGCTTTAAAGTTGCTAATATTGCCGCCCGCCAAGCGCTTAAAGCAGGACTTAAGACAGGTACTAAAGCTGCATTTCAAGCGGCTATAAAAGCCTCTCTGCAAACAAGTGCCAAATTAGCGCCTAACCTGGCTAAAAACAGTGGACGATTATTACTCGAAACAATAGACTTTTTTAATCCGCTCGGAGGCATCGATCAATTAGGCAAACGGTTATTTAAATTTTCCGATAATGCCGTTAAACAGATAGCCAATAAATTACGCGCCACCAATGTGTCATTGGCCAATAAACTCGACTCTTTAACCGAGTTAAGTCAACCTTTTAGTAAATCAGGCGGCACTTGGTCTGTCATTGATCCAAGTAAAATCACCACCAATAGTAATGGTCTTCGTGTTTATACCCATTCAGCCGGTGAGCAATTTGAGCTGTTAAACTGGAATGGCCTTGATAATGTGCCATTTAAAACCGTTAATCAACAGGATGGCAGCCAAGCCTTGGTTGCCGTTAATCCTAATACTGGGAAAGGCTATGGACCCACTTGGAAAAAGGGCCCTGCGCTTTCCACAGCCCGAAATGCAGAAACCTTTAATCATCCAAAGGTAACCCGAGAACAGGTAGGTAATGGTTTTGTTATTTATAGCAATAAAGGGGCAGATGGTAACCCTAGCCATGCTAAACGGTTAGTCATTACAGCTCATGGTGCCTATGTGCCACGACCTGAGTTAGGCCAAAGTCGTGCTGGTGGTTTTATTGATGTACCGGAAGATACCCAATTAAAATTTTATGGTCCCCATAAAAAAGCCTTAGAAGACCCAGGTATTAAGATGGTTACAGATAAAGAGCTGCAAGTATATGAAACCTTGCAAAACGGGGATAAAGTCAGAAATTACCGACTATGGAATTATGAACCTGATACTGAAAACAATATTAAATTTGGCCTGGGTTATGAAGGGTTTGATACCAATAATCAATTAAAGCCTGCTAGTGAGCGCTATGATGTATTAACCATACGCCCTGATACCTTAAAAGGTAAAACGACCGGCTATACATTAAATGAATTATTAAAAACATTGAAAGAAAATGGTTATGACTACGATGAAATTCATTGTGTATTTTGTCGTTGGCGGCCAGGTGGTGGTTCCTATAGTACCCCTAAAGTCAATGGTGAAGCAGCTGCAACCACAGGCAAAACTAAAGGCCTGGAATGGCTACTGGGGAAAAGTGCTACTGGCATTTCTGCTAACCGTCTTGCTGAGCAGTTTGCGGATAATACTGAACAATTTGCGCAAACTCATTTAATTAACAACATGAAAATTATGGATCCGGGTTTACGAGGCACTTATAAACTGACAAACCCAGCCAACCCATTAGAAGGTAGAATTGTTCCTTTCCGCTTTACCAGTGATGGCAACAAGCCTGTTAAACTACAAGCAGTACCTGAAGAATTGGCAACCCCACAAGATATTCGCGCTTATCACTTGCCGTACAACGGTGACCAAAGTAAAGGGGTTCCTTTTGTTGATATTCCCAAAACTGATCCGGCAGCCGACCAGCTATTTACCGGAGGCTTAAATGGTTGCTCTATCATTGTCGCTGATCATCCAACTAATTCTACTTTACTAAGGGTTTACCATGATGCTCATCCAACTAAAAATGTCGCGGCAAAGCCGTACCACAATAGCCACATTTATGGGCGTGTGGACTACGATGATTATCAGCGGACAGCCACTCAAGGAGAGCTAGCCATTAATGCCGCTGCTTTTATGAAATTCGATCACGCTGAAAATAAGTGGGAGTTATTTTATCAACCTCAAGTATTAAAAACAGGACCAGCAGGTTTCGAACCAGAGCAGTTTTCAGATAGCTTACAGAAGGTGTATATTAATACTTAAAAATCAGCCGTTTCATATCTCTATTGATTCTCTAGCTCTATTGCTTTTCTTTGACGTAGGCCCACTTATTGCCTCAGAAAAGCACCTTGCCAGAGCCCCCATGTAAAGAAAGGTAAATATTTTTGCTCATTAGTAATTTTTTCGAGCACAATAAGCATGTTAAATGGACTTAACTACTCTCAAATTTTACTAATATAAACATAAAAAGCTTATTTTTAGTCACTAACGCTTCAAATACAACAAACAACCAATACCACACAATCAAAGGAGTTATCACAGTCATCGTTCTATAAAGCTGCTTAGCCCACAAAATAATATTTTTTGTGATTCGGTATTTAGAGAAGGCTTTCACCACCAAAGTCGTCACCTTAAACTACTACAGAAAGAAATAAAGTTACTACAGCAAACATCTTCTGACTTACAAAGAGCGCGCGTTGAGTCAGCATTTACGTTATGGGTTAAACAACATCCCAGAGAAGCACGCACTAGAGGACACCTCATTAGTCAACTCCAATATGAACTAAGAGAATATAAAATACATTCAGCTCAATCGTTTATTAAAGAAAGAAGAAACGGTAATTTTAAACCAGAACAACAACCCACAGCACACCAAATAAAGTCAAAGAAAACTACATCCAACATAGCATCAGAAGCCTTTGGTTACCTCAATGCCTTTACAACAGACAAGCTTGGTATAAGCTTAATTGGTCATCAGCGTACTGATGAAGAAGTAAAACAGCAAGGATTTAAACGAAGAAAAAATCATGACAAACTTGTTCAAAAAATCAAAAATAAATACAAAGTTAATCACTCACTTTCTTAATGTATTTGGTGTATAACTGAAGCCTGCTAGTCTGGCCATCTACCAAACGAGTAATATTTATCTTTTATTGTTGCTATTTGACTTGAGTTTCTTAGTTTTTCAACCGTATTCCATATTTCTTCAGAAAATTCAGGATATTTTGAGTAAAACTGGTGTGATATGATCAAAAAATAAGGCTTAGTCTTTAAAGGTGGAGATAGTTGTTTAATATTATTATACTTTCTGACATACACTTGTCCAACATTTTCATGAACAGCTAAAGCAGATAGTCGATTATTTAACAACATAATAAAACCCGACTCTGGATTATCAACTTCTGTCGTTTTTACACCTAAGTTATTTAAATCAGCAACTATCGAAAATCCCCGCTGAGCCCCTACCGATAAATTACTTTTATTTTCTAGAATATTACCATCCCACTTTACTAATAAATCCTTGACAGCATAAAGAAAATAGCTTGATGTATTGAATCTTCTGCTAACATCTAATTGGCCTGCTTTCTTAGGGTAACGACCGCTTTTCTCTCTTTCTGGTTTATAACTTGCTGTTGTTACAGCATTAATACGCCCTTCCTGCAAACTAATCAAACAACGCTTCCAGGGCATTCTAACAATGTTAATATTAACATTTAAGTCCCTTGCTATTGCTTGAAGAAATTCAATAAAATAACCAGGATGCTTCCCTGTATAGTTACTTGCCGCCTCTCGATAAATTGGAAAACTACCTGAATCTTCTATAGCGACAATGACAGCTTTAGGTGTTCCTGCAAAAGTATGAGATATGTGAGTAAGTAAAATAATGCTTATTCCGATCATTAATAAACGCATAACTACCTCTCAACTTAGCTGTAGTTACCAGAATAGACAAAACTGGAACATATGAACATATTATGAGCATGCGGAGTCAATAAGTTGATATTTTCGCGAATGATTTCTAGGCTTATGGGACCTCTGACTTCGTCACTTGATCACCATACCTAAAAGCCAACCGTATGGAGTATAAACTATTTTCAGCGACTATTGGTTTGGCTAAACCATTTCTTAAGTTTTTCCTTTGCTTTTTCTACATGCTCATCTTTTATATGAACAGCAACTGTCGCTAGAGCTGCAGCCAAAACGCTCAAATCGTCAGTAAAACCAAATGCAGGTATTACATCAGGAATAGTATCCAAGGGTGAGATAAAATACCCCAAAGCACCAACAATTATAGCTCTTGCCCAAGCTGGAGTGTCTGAATCAATTAAAGCATAATACATTTTTAAGGCTGGCTCCAATACAGATTCACCAGCCCTTTTAGCATACTTTTTAACTTTAATCCAAAATTTATCTTCAGAATATTTACTCTCGTATTTTTTAGGTAAACGCTTAATTTCATACATTATTATCCCCTATAGAATGACGTTTTCTTTGATCACAACATGGGAAGTAAACGTTTCTTTATGTTGCTCACCCGCTTTCGATTTTGACCAAAATCACTATGCCCTACCCGTGAAGCAGAGCGTATATGTATTAGGCCGTTTGACTTATCTAACCGAACTTCCAGGTCATCGACAAAGCCAAAAGCTTTCGAGGTGAAGGTTGCAGCAATATAATGTTCTTGTCTGCTAACAATAGTACCATCAGAACTTTCAATAGCCGACGTGATCACCACCATGGTATCATTAAATAGCAGTTTTGGTAGTGTTAACGGTTCAATATAATGAGCTGAATCTTCTTTAAATTCGCTGTTCACACAGTTGGGCTTATCTGGACATTTAGCCAACACACCATTAAGAAGACCAATAGGCTCGCCAGTTCTGGACTGATATCCCAAATAGACAAAGTAAAAGACAATAACACCAACCAAAATAATTAATGTTATAAGAATCCCTAAAAACACTTTTTTTAACATTTACTGCTCATTTTTATTTTTACACACTACTACATTCAAAAAAGTCTGTTTTTTTGTTAGAGGCGATAGTATTAATTTCATATTTTGCATCCTCCAATATTGAATCTCCTCCATATACTACTCCCCATTTACCTGTTTCTCCTGTAATGGTTTGTGCTTGTTTAACTAATAATGCATTAGCTGAAGTAGTATTGGTTACTTTTTGCTGGACTTGAGCTGAACTAGTCAACAACAACTCATTTTGCTGATCAAGCTTGGCTAATTTTTCTTTAGTTTCAGTACTTGTCATCTGTTGTCTTAATTCAGTAAGGGTGACACCCAGTTTTTTGTTTTGTTCTCGAAAATCAGTAATGATTGCCTGGGCTTCAATTAGTACTTCATCAGATTGGGTTAGTTTGGCTTTCCATTTCATACCAGCAAAGCTACCCTCTTCAAACCCAGCTTCGACCAAAATGCTGTTTACTTTTTGCGGCCAGCCAATTAACAATATGGCGATCAGTAACAAAGCAGCATCTCGCAACATGGCAATTAAATCCTTTCCTGTTGCCACTGCATCAGCAAGCCCAGCGTTATTGTTAGTTTCAGTTTGCATCCTTTTTACCTTGCTTTTTGTGCTATCCCCTTATCCTCGTAAATAAACTTATCTATAACAACGCAGATAGCAATGTTGCAATCCCCAAAAATGACATAAATCCAGCAATATCGGTAATTGTGGTTAAAATAATGGAAGACGATTGGGCTGGGTCCTGACCCAGTTTGGTTAATACAATCGGCACAACAGCCCCTGCCATGCCTGCCATTACCATGGAAATCACCATCGCAATGGCGATAACCAGTGACAGGCCAAAACTTGCACTCCAAATATAAACACCAATTGCCGTGGTTAAAGCAATAGCAATACCATTAACCACGCCAATATTAATTTCTTTAAATAACACTCTTAACCAGTTTCTGACGGTAATTTCTTTTAAGGCTAAGCCTCGAATAGTGACGGCTTGGGCTTGGGCTCCTGCATTACCCGACTGACCTGCCACCACTGGAAGCAATACCGCCAGAGCCGTGAACCTGGCAATCGTATCTTCAAACAAGGCAACCACTGATGCAGCCACAAAGGCAGTGACCAAATTAATTTCCATCCAAGGCAGGCGTTTTTTAATGGCAAAAAATGCCTTGGATAAGGCCCGCTCTTCCCTACTCACCCCCACCATGGCTTGAATATCGGTTAACGAGTTATCCTGTAAAGTTCGCAGCAACGAAGGGTGTTGTATAGCCCCTAGCAATTTCCCATTAATATCTATGACTGGTAATGTATCCAAGTTAAACTGCGTCAGTTTATCAGCAACCTCATCAAGGGAATCAAAAGGCGATATTAAGGTTCTGGGGGGTAAAGCCAACTGTTGCAATTTTTCATCCCCTTCACATAAAGCCAAAGCTGTAATATCGACTATTCCCTGCAGCTGTTGATCAGCATCCACCATAAACACTTTCCTGATTGGTTTATGTTTTTTTTGGCGTAATAAACGCAAGGCATCATCTGCAGTATTGTCCGGCAGTAACCGAATGACTCTTGGGTCTAACATTTGTCCTGCGGTACGCTCCGGATATTCCAACAATTTTTGCAAATCATTGGCATAATCTTCAGGTAAATTATCCAAACAACGTTTTTTATCTTCTTTGGATAACCGATTTAAAGTTTGTGCACAATCAGGGGTATCCATAGCCAGCAATAAATTTTTTTGAGCTCGGTTCTCCAATAAAGGCAACAGTTGGTCAGCTATATGAGGAGGAAAAAAATTCCAAAGACGAATCAGTGTGGTAGTAGGTTGCTCAGCTAATAATGAAGCCATTTCCTCAAGTGGATAAGCTTCTAAGACATTTGCAGCCTCTTTAGGATACTCAAGTAGAAACTGTTGACTTAATCGATTAATAGCTATGCTATCGTCATTACTGACTCCTGAAAGGCTAGCGCTTGTCATTTTGTTCTCCTCTCGAATTTAAGTCCCATGCATCACGCAACGTTTGCCAAACACCAATGATACTATCTGAAAGTATTTGCCCTAGACTGTCGCCTAGTTGAGGAACTTCCATCGCTTTTTCAGGGAGATTTTTTAATTGTTTAATGGCTTGATTTAAGGCACCATAATTTAAGATACCAATAAACTCATCGTGCCGATTAACCACAGGCATCACAATTGAATGAGTCCAGTCAGAATGTTTTTGAGCCTGGCTCAACTGTAACCTGGAGCGTAAAGCATCTGGCTGAGCTTCCATTAATTCACTCAGCTTTTTACCTTCATCAACACTCCCCATCACATCAGTTGCAGTAATAACCCCCACCAGTTTTTGCCGACGATCAAGAATAAATAACCGGTGCTGGATTGTGCCTTGAAACGATTTTAGCTGCTGGTAAGCTTCGGCTACGGTAATATTATTTCTTAAGGTTAACACTTGCGGGTTAATCCAGGCCCCCACGACATTAGCCGGATAAGCTAACAATACTTGAATGGCTTGGGCTTTTAACTTGGGCATTTGATGTAAAATCGCTTTGGTTTTCGTTTGCGAAATCCCCTTTAATAACGTCGCCGCATGAGTTGCTGAAAGTGGTGTCAATAGTTGTGCAGAAGAGGAATGATCCAACTGATCCAAACAAGCAATACCTTTAGCACTGGTCAATTGCATTAACGCAGCAGCTCCTGCAGTATCAGGCGCTAGTTTTAATAACTGTGCAACGGCCACTTCTGGTAATGTTTCTAAAATCCTTGCTGCTGACTCAGGGGCTTTTTCCAGATAGGTTAATGCCAGCTTTTGCTTGCTACTCTCCATTAGCAGCCCCCTCATTCTCATCTTTACTACTGTACGCTTCTTTAATGCGTTTTAAGCAAGGCTCTTCAGTAAAAAATTTAGCGGGAATATGCAACTCGCCTTGGTCATTTTCAATGACTACCGCATGAGGGGTAATGCCAATAATTCGGCCACTATATTCACCTATCTGGATAGTTTCCCCTTCCTGATAATGCCGTTGCACATAACGAGCACTTATAAAATTACTGACATGTCGTGGTGTTGCTAAACCAAAACCCAAGGCAAAAGCCCCTAAAATAGCAGCCAAAGCTACAGTGGCCATATTCACGACAAAAGATACATCAATTCCCACCTGGCCGGTGCCGATTAAAATAGCACTACCGGCTAAAAACACTTGAGCAATTCGGCCTAATAACTCACTGTGGCGAAGGTTGGCAGCAATAGCGGCACTGGTGGCTAAGTCTTTGGCCATTTCCCCGAAAATAAAACCACCCAGTATGATCACAATGCCAGCAACAAGGGTGGGCAAATACGCTAAAAAGGCATCAATCCATTTGGTAAAAATTTCTATACCTAAGACATTGGTCGCCAAACCAATAAAGACAATAATAGTGACCCAATACACCAGAAGCGGTACAAAGCGACTGCTAGCAGGTTGTAACTGTTGAATATAACCAGCTCCCTGTTTTGAAAATCGATGTAATAGCCGATTGGTGCTATCAATTAAACGACTGCTTAAGTCTTTTAAAAAACGAGCAACAAACCAACCAAATAATAGTAATAAGAGTGCCGCAACAAATCGGGTAACTGACTGGCTAATCTGAGTGAGAAACTCCGGTGTAATCAAGTTAGAAAACCAAGGGGATGAGTCCATTCGTAATCCTTATAAAAGTTTCCAATCTATTGCAGCACTATCGTAAAAGGCATTTTTATTACTAATTAAGACTAACTTCTAGACGAGTCAGAGTCAGTCCCAGTGCTTGTAGCCCCTTCTTCATCTGACTGGGAGGTTTCCACTTTTTCCGACTGTTGCACAGATGTTGAATGGGTTTGTGCTTTAGTTGTCGTGTGAGTATCAGCAGGCTTTTCTAATTCAGCAACCACTTCATCTGGCTGTTCTGATTGCAAGACCAGCTGTGACAAACTAACCTGGGCTATACGCTCAAAGTCGTATTTGCTGATAGTAAAAGTCTGCTCAAAGCCAGTCCGCTTAACAAAGTATTTATCGTCAACTGAGGTTAATTGATAAGCTAGTTTTCCTTTATCATTGACAACCTCAATTGCTACTGGATTAATGTCAGCATTATCAGCTCCAAATAAATAATCTGCCATCCCTTGCACTTGTAAGTTAGCCAACGCTTTTGCTAGCTGCTTAGCTTTTTCCATATTCAATTTAGTCGCATTGGCTTCACTGGATAATGACTGTTTATTGTCATGTAAAGTCCAACTATCACCTGTTTTTTCCAAAAAGTAATCAGCACCTTTAATCGACTTGATATTATCTACATCGCCTACAGCTAATAATGATTTATCCAGCCAGTCGTCACCTTTTACAGGTAACTCATAACTGTTTAACTTAGCCGTATAAACCGCATCATCCTCTGGGTTACGAATATGCACCTTGCGGAAGCCCGGTGAGGTACCAACCAGTAATTCCCCAATCAGCTTATCACCTTGAAAAAGCTGCACCTGTCGTTGAAATTTATCCTCAGCCACTTCAAAGCGTTCGTGGCTGGAGGTGGTCGTCGCTACCGGCCAACCTGTTTGAATGGCTTCCAGCTTAACTAATACATCCGTTAATTGATCATCATTAACAGGTAAGTTAGCTAAATCCGGTAATACCCAGTGATCACCAGACTGACTGATAGTCACGCTGTCATCACTATCACTGATCACAAGCTTCGTCACATCCGCCAGCTTAAAACCAAGCAACGGTTGTTGTATGTTTTGTTGCTGCTGGTGTTCACTGCTCCAAAACAGTCCTGCAGCCAACACCAGTTGGATAGCCAACAGGCCAGTTAACCAGGTTTTTAATTTTGCCATTTTAACCTCCCCTTAATTGGCCAATAAAGCTAAATAGCGATGATCCCGGGCACGTTTTCGTTGCCGCTGAACAATGGCAATAACCCCCAAGGCAAGAATTGCCAAACCATAATTGAGATATTCCCAAAATAGCCGCACATTACGTTCCATGGGTGGCAAGGTACGATTAAAATGCCCCCGGGCCCGAATGCTGAGCAATCCTGCATCCTCTAATGACCAGTCCACGGTATTCGCCAACAGTTGTAAGTTATTAAGGTATTCACTACCTGTTGAAGAACCTGCCATACGAATTACCTGATCACGCAAAAAGTCATTAGAGCTAAATAAAATAATCCGAGCGGACTCCGGTGACCGAGAAATGACACTGGATATTGTTGTCTGTTTTGACACAGCGGCTGTATTATCACTGGTGTTTTCCGCCTCTTCACCAGTCTCTTCTGCTTTATCCTCTTTAATTAGTAAGGGAGAGTCTTTATCAGCAAAATAAGAATTAAAGCGACCAGCACTGATAACCCCCAATAATTGAGAGCCCTGCTTTCCTTCAGGTGTAAATGCACTTAAACCGTTCCGAGTAATTTTCGGCATAATATCCATAGACGAAGAAAGCCAAGCACCCTTAGAACTGCGCAATAATTCAGTCACTTTTCGGCCAACTTGTTTTTTCTGGTCAACTATAACGGGTGAAGCCCACACAACTGTCGTTTGTGGTAAATCAGCGGTAATTGCATTGTCCTGATTTAACCCCCTATCTCTTACATCAATAAAATAAGGGTAATCTAGCATACGCATTTCCTGGAACTGATAACCACCAACATTACGCGTCACTGGTATAGGGAAAGCAGCATTTTGTGGATCCATCACAATTTTATCTTCAATCAATAAACCGTGATGGGCAAGCCAATCCTGTAATCCACTGTTTTGTTTTTGCAAACTCAAACTACGGTTACTAAGGCTAGCACTATAAGGTGATGTAGCCGCTATGATGGTTCCCCCTTGCATTAGGAATTGGTCGATAGCAAACAGTTGTTTTTCGTTCAAGTCTTTAGGCGACATAAGTAGTAGAATATCCGCCTCCCCAGACACTCGACCATCACTGAGGTCTTCCTGCTTAATATTTAACTCATCACCTAAAAACTTCTCTAGCTGGCTAAATTTAGCACCACCACCCATGCTATAAGGGGAATAACCTGGTGTTTGTGGTGCCACTAAAGCCACTGTTTTGGTAAAGCCACTGGCAAAACGTTTTAACCCTGCTTCCAGATTCCGTTTAAAATTCCCCTCGCTCATACCTCCCAGCGGAATTTGTACTGTTTGCTCTTCCTGATTAGCCAGGGTCAAATAAAAATAAAAGCGATCATTACTCAGTAAGCTGGTCGTCATCGGTTTAAAACCAAAATCCTGAGCAATTTGCTGACCGACTTTACCTCCATCGGCATCTGGATCAATAAAGTTTATGGCCAAACGACCATTGGCATCAGCTTTTAGTTTATCTAGTACTTTAGTAATAGTCTTTTTAAAGCCTACCAGTTTTTCAGGTAAGGTAGACTCATTGGAAATATAGCCATTAAATACCAACTCACCTTTCACCGTGTCAAACAGATTCCCTCCTGCCTGATAGCTGTTTAATACCTTTTTAATGGCACGGGTCAAATCATGTTCCGGGTTACGAAGTTGCACATCAATATCGGCTTCACTCCGAGCCTTCACCTCAATTAAATCACGGAAACCCAACACTTGATGCTCATCACCATACTGCACTAACACATTAAAGTAAGAGCTAACAATCGATGCCTGATAACGATCCGCCACTTGGAAAGGTACGGGCTGAATGCCATATTTCTGGTTCGCCTCTTCTTCAAGTTCAGGGTTAGTTATTGGATCAACAAATTCCACCCGCACTTTACCTTTACCAGCCACTTCATACTCTTCAATTAAATCCCGCAACTGTGGTACTAAAGGTGCTAATAAAGGATGCGTTTTACTGCTGAAATAACCTCGCACCAGCAACGGCTCTTGTAGTTTATTAAGATAACCTGTGGTTGCTTCAGAAATAGAGTATTGATTACCTTCAGTGGCATCCATGCGAATGCTATTGATTTGCCCTAACCATAAATTAGCCCCAATGGCATTGGCTAACAGTAATCCTGTCACTGCTCGCCAAGTTTGATGATGAGGCGTAGCCTGCTGAGTCGCCCAGCGTTCTTTTTCCAACACGAAGGTATTTAACGCCAAGAAAACTGCAATCATGCTGAAATAATAATATAAATCGCGAAAATCAATCACACCGCGAGTAATGGCATCAAACCTTGAGCCGGTGCCGAGTAAACGTAACCATTCCCCAACTTGATTTCCAAAGAAGTCAGTAATGGTATTAGTACCAATTAAATAAAATAATCCACTAAGGGCAACCGCACTGATTAAGCTGACAATTTGATTATCACTGCGGGCTGAAACAAATAAACCAATACTTAAATAAGCAGCTCCCAATAGAAGTGTGGCTAAATAACCGGCCCAAACGGGTCCCCAGTCCAAATCCCCCATTACTGAAACACTTATAGGTAAAGGAAGAGTAATGGCTAACGCAATAGCTAATAATAATAAACATCCAACAAATTTACCGACGACAAAATGCCATAGTGGTACTGGCTGAGTCAGCACATGCTCCAATGTACCAGTGCGTCGCTCCTCACTCCATAACCGCATAGTCAACGTGCTAGCTAGGAATATTAATAACAACGGCATCCATTCAAACATAGGCCTCACATCGACAATATTACGAGAAAAAAAGGCTTCTCCCCAAAAGAAAATAAATAAAGTAACGGCAGCAAATGTCGCCAAAAACAAATAGGCAATAGGCGAGGCGAAAAACAACGCCACCTCTTTAGTAGCAATCCGACGAATCAGTGATAAGGGTTGTCCGTTAGGCTGCATTTTTAACCTCCTGAGACTGGGCGGTAGCAGACGACTCATTAACTTCTCTAAAAAGCGTTTCTAAATCACGATGCTCTGCTGTGAGAGCATATAATTCCGCTTTGGCTGCTATTATTTGTTTGGCAACAACTGCACTGACCTCTAGCGGATTACGCCCTTCAGCCAATTGCAAGCGATAATGAATAACCGGCGTTTTCACAGTTTCAGAAGGTTGCTGCTCAATGGCTTCGACATTTTTTAAACTGGGCAAGGCACCCAATAATGTTTTTGCTTGTTTACTGCCCATTGACGTCACAAGCCGTAAGTAACTACTTGAATGAAGCGTTTCTAATTTTGCATCAACGGCTAATTGCCCGTGACGAATAATTAATGCCCGGTCACAAATTGCATCTACTTCTTGCATGATATGGGTGGACAAAATCACCGTTGCATTTTTGGCAATTTCCCGGATTAACTGTCGCATGTGATCGGTTTGGGTAGGGTCTAAGCCATTTGTAGGCTCATCAAGAATTAGTAGTTTAGGCTGACCCAAAATAGCTTGTGCCACTCCAACCCGCTGTTTATAACCGCGAGATAAAGTTGCTATTGGGTCAAGTAACTTTCGATCAATGTCCGTCGCTTGAATAGCCCGCTTGATTTCAGCAATTTTATGATTATTAGTTAATCCTTTAATTTCAGCGGCATAATCCAAGTAGTCTGCTACAGTCATTTCGGGATATACCGGTAGATTTTCAGGTAAATAACCTAGACTTTGCTGTACTCGTTTGGGATCAAGCTGCAAATCCACCCCATCGATTTTGATGACTCCCTGATTAGGCTCTAAGTAACCACTTAACATTTTCATAATCGTGGTTTTACCCGCACCATTATGACCTAACAAGCCGACAATCTCACCTTTCCCTATGGTAAAACTGACATTATCAACCGCTTTGAAACTGCCATAACAACGGGTTAACTGGTTAACTTCCAGCATCATTACTCTCCTGTTATGAGTTTATTTTCTGCTTTTTTGTAACAGCTACAAGGGTCCCGCCAAAGAGGTCTTTCGCGACACACTCATTTACGGCGGGGGGCGTGCTTTATAGTTACGTTTATCCGTTAAACAAGCCATTTTTTAACCATTCCTTCACATTATATGAACTGATTCTCCTGTAATAACAATGCAACTGATGGAGTATTTGGCGTTATGATGGGGATTCTTTAAAAAAGTTCAAGATATCTTGAAACAGGCCGGTTAAAACAAGGTTACTTAACTCAATTGCTATAGTGAACTCTTAGCAGAAGGAGAAACTGTTGCTGAAGGGCTTGCAACAGAAGCAGAAACCTCTTTTACCAACTCCGTTGAAACTGCAGAGTCTACTACTAGTAATAGTATCCAGACCACTGCAGAAATCCATGAGCCTCCCTATTAATAATAAAGGGAGGCTTATAGCAACTTATTCAATTCACAGTGATAAAGGTCTACAGTCTTTTGGTGTATGCTCACCTATATAAAATCATTTTCTAGCTTCTTCCAAATGAGTAATCGCATTTTTAATATTCCCATCTTCAAAAAATTGACTAAATACCCAAATGCCATTATTTGCCATATTTTTCGGGGTATCACGATCATAAAACTGAGCATAGCCCGCGGCCTGATCAAGGAGCTGTTTCCCCTCTTTTAAGAAATAAGTATCCTTTGGTTTAGCATGTCGATTAACAGGTATCATTGATAGCCCTCCTGTCAGTAGTTCCTGCACTTGTTTTGTGGCTAAAAAAGCCATAAAGGCTTTTGCATATCTTTTATGTGCCAACACTTTACTTAAGAAAAATATATCCGTTGTTGCGTCCTCATAAATTGGCATATTTTTCGTCATCTCAGGAAATTTTACAAATTTAATATTTTTTTTAATCTTAGAAGGAATTTTTCCAAACAAACTCTCAGCAAAATTACCTATCAGGGTAAATGCTGTTTTCCCCCTATAGATAGTTGGAAAAACCAACTTCCAGTTATGGCTTGTTGCACCAGGCTCATAGAAGTTTTGATTCACCAACTCCGCCCAATGGGTAAATACATTTAATACACTAGGATGAGTATAAGCAATGCAGCCCTTGGTTAGTTCATGGTGAAAACCCAAGCCATTTAAGCGAAGATTTAAATAATCAAACCAGCCAGCAGCAGGCCAATGCTCTTTGGTGCCAATCCCAATACAATATATGTTGTGCTTTTTCAGAGTGTAGCAAATATCTAAAAACTGTTGCCAAGTGTTGGGTAGTGGAAGATTATACTTAGCCAATATGGCTGAGTTATAGTAGAAGCCCCATTGATAATAAGCAAAGGGGATAGCATAAACCTTGGCTTTAAGTGATACAGTGGCTTTGATACCGGCACTAAACACTTGGTCAAGCTTCTGTTGTTGCCAAATATCCGTGATATCCTGAACATAGTTTTTTCTGACTAGGTTAAATAAGCGCTCTCCCGCGCTTCCGAAGAAAATATCTGGCACATTTTTTCCAGGAGCCTTCTTTAGCCAAGGAATAGTGGCTGATTTAAACTCCTCATCATAAAGCGTAATAAGCTCAACTTTCGCTTCTGGGTATTGTTTTTCAAAGCGCTTTATTACTTCTGTTACCCCAGCTCTGGCCTTACCAGATGCAGTGATTAGTCCCACCCCTAACCTGAGTGTTTCGATGGCGAACGAACAACCTGCGAAACTACTAACAACGAATAGGAATACAACCAGAGAAAAGCGCAATAGCGTTGCTACATAACCTTTGCTCATTTTGCAAAATTAGATCTTACAATAATGTCAAGCACAATCACTGCCCCTTAGTTTTAATATAAGCGGAAGGCAACTTTTTGTACCAACTTTCTATTGTAGAAAATGAAAGTTACGCGAAAGACTTTTTTCTTGACTAAAATGACTAAACATCTGCGTAAAATTCGACTGCGTTATTCGAAATGATTTATAGCAGCGCTTTATAGATAAATAATCATTCATTGCACATGTTAACTGATATGATTAGTATCAAGTGAGTTCCTCTTTTTGGTCCTATCTTCATGAATATCGAGCGACGTATTGGCCCACGATACTCTCTTCAACAGTTAAACTGTATTGGGGTATTAAAAAGCCGTAAAGAAACCAGCTACATCAAAATGTTGAATATCTCTCAGGAGGGTATCTTGGTACAAGCATGTAAGAAACTGCTACCAGGTGAAATTTGTATCCTCTGTCTATATACCATTAACTATGAAAATAAGGGAATGAGCATTTATGTTCATGCTGAAGTTTGTCATGTAGAGTTAAACGATAACTATTATTTAATTGGCCTAGAATTCACCCACATTCATGCACAATCTGAAAATTTTATCGCCCACTTTATTGATGATATCAGTGCTTATAAGGATCAGCTGCATCCCTAATCCCATCACCAAAAAAGTTAAAGGCCAAGATCACGAAAATCACAGGAATAACCGGAATCAATAACCAAGGATAAACAGCAACCACATTAACATTCTGCGCTTCACTTAACAGCACCCCCCAACTAGTTATTGGTGGGCGTAATCCCAAGCCTAAAAAGCTAAGCGCGGTTTCTCCCAAAATCATCGTCGGTATGGACAGAGTCGCCGAAGCAATTAAGTGGCTAAAAAACGCAGGTAACAAGTGTCTTCTAACAATTCGCTGAGTTTTGGCACCCATCAACTGGGCAGCCATGGTGTAGTCTTCTTCCCGTAAGGCTAATAGCTTAGAACGCACTGCTCTGGCTAATCCAGTCCAATCCATCAAGGCTAAAATTAAGGTAATACCAAAAAATACCCACAGGGGGCTCCAAGTCACTGGTAAAATAGCCGATAACGCCATCCATAATGGCAACTCAGGAAATGAGCGGATAATCTCAATACTCCGTTGAACCAAATGGTCGATCCAGCCGCCGTAATAACCCGCCAAGCTCCCAATCACGATCCCCATAAACATACTTAAAGTAATGCCCACCAAACCAATGGTCATGGAGATTCTAGCTCCATAAATAACACGGGAGAACATATCCCGACCTAACCGATCCGTGCCAAATAAAAACAGAGTGCCATCTTCTGGTGCACAAAACAAATGAAAATTACCAGTAAAGGCTCCACCCCAAAACTCATATTCATCACCACTACAGAAAAACCGGATAGGTAGCACCTGGCTTTTATCTTCATGGTAGTCTCGTTGCAATAGCTCCATGTTGAGGGTGTTATACCAACGGTACACAAATGGACCAACAAACTCCCCTTCGTGAAAAAAATGAACGGGTTGTGGCGGTGAATAAATGTGATCGGTATTGCGGGTATGTAAATTATAGGGAGCCAAAAATTCGCAGATTAAAATGGAAGCGTACACAAAAATAATAAATATGCCACTGATTACTGCTAATCGATGACGTTTAAACTTCCACCAAATCAAAGCCCACTGTGAAGCTAAATAAAACTTTTCCTGCTCAGCGGCAACTTTGGTTATGGCTTCTGGGTCATAAGGCTCTATAGAAACATAGTGAGGATTAGCCGGGTATTCAGGTTGATGCCTCATTTGGTGGCCCCTCCTGTCAAGCGTATCCGGGGATCTAAAGCAGCTAATGCTAAGTCAGACACTAATACCCCCACCACGGTTAATACCGCCAAAAACATTAAAAATGAACCCGCTAAATACATGTCCTGACTTTGCAATGCTCCTAATAACATTGGCCCGGTAGTGGGTAATGACAGCACTAATGCCACAATTTCAGCGCCGGAAATAATACTGGGCAACATACTGCCAATGTCAGCGATAAAAAAATTCAGCGATACCCTTAAAGGGTATTTAACCAGTAATTTTTTCTCACCCAGCCCTTTCGCACGTCCTGTCACCACATAAGGCTTATTTAATTCATCTAGCAAATTAGCACGTAAACGCCGAATCATCCCCGCAGTACCCGAGGTACCAATAACAATCACAGGGATCCACAAGTGCTCCAAAATAGAGGTGAATTTTTCCCAGGTCCAAGGCTTATTGACATACTGCTCATCCATTAATCCACCTATTGAGGTGCCAAAATACACATTGGCCAGATATAACAATACCAATGCCAATAAGAAATTTGGCGTAGCCAGGCCAATAAACCCTACTAAAGTCAGCCCATAATCCCCCCAGCTATATTGATGGGTAGCAGAATACATCCCAATGGGGAACGCAATTACCCAGGTAAAAATAATAGTTAGGATCGATACCATAATGGTTAAATACATCCGGTCTCCCACCACTTCATTGACCGGTAGGTTGTATTCGAACGAGTAACCTAAATCCCCTTCCAATAAGCCAGTTACCCAAGTCCAATATTGTTCTAGTAGCGATTTATCAAGCCCGTATTCCTGTCTTAAATAGGCAATTTTCTGTTTATCAATTGACTCGCCCTGGCTTTGCAGTTCCGCCATGTAGCTTTCTAAAAAGTCTCCAGGGGGTAACTGGATAATGGTAAATACAATGATACTGATGACTATCAGGGTGGGTATCATCATAAAAATACGGCGAGCAATATAATTAACCATATTTACTCTCCAGACTCATTTTTTAACCAAAAAGTATCCATGCGATAAACCCCAAAATAAGCCCCTGGTTCCCAGCTATACCAACCCTCCTTAGGTACATTCATTAAATTATTGCTCACCACAATTGGTTGCAAAATGCCTGTAACAGTGCCAATGGTATATACCTGATCAGAATAAATAGACAGCATCTGTCGCCAGATATCCATTTTTGCCTGGTTGGTTGGTGCATGCATCCACTCTCGACGTAGTTTAACCAGCTCTAATATTTCGGGCTGTGTCGGTGGATTACCTTGACCCGTTTCATAATATTTTCCCCATTGAGACCATTGATATTGCTCCTGGATACTGGGTGCTAGCTCTTTAGGATTCATCTCAGCAGTAGGCAGTGCATTGTCTAGCCCTTCCCATACCGCCATCAATGCTTCTCCAGAAAAAACCCGATTACGAAATACTTCACGCTGGGAAGGCCGGGTAAGCAACTTAATCCCTATGGCTTGCCAGTGGTCTCGAATTAATTCCAAAATATCGGTTTGCTCGGTAGACTCACCGGGTGACTGCACAATGATTTCCATCGGCCGCCCGTCAGACAGCAGGCGAGTACCTACATTATTACGCTTGGTTAACCCCAGTTCGTCTAATAATTGATTGGCCAATTTGGGGTTATATTGGCACCAGGTTTTAGTATATTTTTCGTCATAAAGTGGGCTAGCCGGTAATATGGTATTCCCTCCTTCGATAGCCAATCCATAATAAACCACTTGATTTATTTCATGACGATTGATTGCCAATGACAATGCCCGTCTAAAATTGACTGATTGCATTAGTTTACGCCAAGCAGGGTCAGTTGCATTTAAATTGGGGTAAAGGGCAACCTGAGAGCCCCGCGCATTTTTCCAGAGAAATACCTTATAATTACCTTTCTTTTCCCCTGCTTTTAAAAAGGTATAGTTATCCAGTCGAATATACCGGCCTTGTAATGTGGCATCACCCGCCCGTGTTTTAGCTGGAATCAAACTACTGGATACAATATTGACCACCACCTGATCGATGTAAGGCAACTGTTGGCCTTTCTCATCTACCCGGTGATAATGTGGGTTACGTTTAAACACAAAGCGCTCAGAAGGCGGCTTAGTTGTATTAACCCAGGGCTGTAATACTGGCAATTTAGGGTTGGTTAACTTATATTGCCTGACTCGAGAATGGTGTAAACCTGCCCAATTCCGCTTACCGTATTTTTCAACTAATAAAGCGAGCGTTTCTGCTTGGGTATAAGACGCATGAAATTGCTTTAAATAATGGGCAGGGGCATAAATAAATAATGGTCTGGCTCCAGCTAATGCAGGTAAAAAGTACGGATTAGGCTCATCCCATTGATAACGTACCGTATGCTCATCAATCAGTGTAAAAGTGGGCGGTTTGCCTTTAACCATCAATTGGGGCGGTGGTCCAAAAGGTGAAAGCTTTTTATTATTAGCAATATCTTCCCAGTAATAACGAAAATCTTCTGCGGTAAACAGTTGGCCATCAGACCACCGGTGGCCTTTACGAATTACCAAGGTAAAACGTCGCCCATCTTCTTCAACAATAATATCTTTCAATATGTCCGGCTTCAGCTCAAAATTACGAGTAAACCCAACTAATCTGGCATAACCAAATACCGTCATCATCCGGATATCTTTGCTTTTGGCCATTAGGGTATAAAGTGTCCCACCAGGTTTACCAATAGCCTGATCAGATGCCATTTTGGTGACTAAAGGTTCTTCGGGTAAATCAGCCATTATTGACTGCGTAACGACTCCTCCCATGACTAGCACAATAAGTAAATAATTAAGATTAATACTCATGGGGACACATCCTGACAAAATGGTCTTCTTCTATCTCAACCAGCTCATTAGGAATATGAGGTGATAAGGTGTAAGGGGCTGGCCAGAATTCCGGTTGTGAGAGTGCCGGCCCTAATTTTTCAAATTGCCGCCGAGCCGTTAAATCGGGTGCTAATACCGCTTCCATCAAGGTTTTGGTATAGGGGTGATTAGGATTGACAAATAGTTTTTCAGTGGGCGCCTGCTCGACAATCTGACCTCGGCACATCACCACAATACGGTCAGCAATATAATCCACCACTGCTAGATTATGGCTGATAAATAAATAGGTTAGCCCCAATTCATGTTGTAAATCTTTTAATAAATTTAAAATTTGTGCCTGAACTGATACATCCAACGCCGAAACTGGCTCATCTAAAATTAAAAAGTCAGGGGCCAATGCCAATGCTCTGGCAATACTGATCCGCTGCCGCTGCCCTCCAGAAAAACTATGGGGATAACGATTTAAAAACGCTGGGTCTAACCCAACCAGTTTCATTAGTTCTTTGGCACAATTACGTCGAGATTCCGGATCACCAATATTATGAATCACTAACGGTTCAGTTAGTACATCCAAAATAGTCATGCGCGGGCTAAGCGCACTGAAAGGGTCTTGAAATACCAGTTGGATTTTGGTGCGAAATGCCCGTAATTCTTCATCAGTTAAATTAAGTAACGAGATAATTTTACCACGGTCATTATAGCGAATATCCCCAGAGCTAGGTGATAATGCCCGCATAACCATTTTACTGAGAGTACTTTTACCGCAGCCACTTTCACCCACCAAACCTAGGCATTCCCCTACCCCAATATTAAACGACACTCTATGTACAGCTTGAATCAACTCTTGCTCTGATTTGCGCTTAAACCACTTACCCTGTTTACGTTGAGTAAAGTTTTTACTGAGCCTGACTACCTCTAAGTGAGGTCCAACTAGTTTTTCTTCTGGTTGCCAATGGGTAAAATTACTCTCAATATTTTCGGTTGTTACCTGAATATCCCGAATTGGAGTTAAGCGTTCTTCTTTGGTCAACCCAAACCGAGGAATGGAGTGAAATAAGGCTTTTAAATAAGGATGCTGAGGGTCACTATAAATAGCTTCTACGGGGCCACGCTCAACCACATGACCGTGATACATCACCACCACTTCATCAGCCATATTGGCCACCACGCCTAAATCATGGGTAATCAGTAAAATCCCCATATTCAGTTCCCGTTGCAATCGCCGCATTAATTTTAAAATTTGCAACTGCACGGTGACATCTAATGCCGTGGTTGGCTCATCGGCAATTAAAATAGCAGGGTGGCAAATTAATGCCATGGCAATCATGGCCCGCTGTCGCAAGCCACCAGAAAGCTCAAAAGGGTAAAGGTGAAAAGCCTGATCCGCATTACGAAACCCCACTAACGACAACATATCTTTAGTGAGTTTAATTCCCTGCTGTTTACTGATGCGTCGATGCAAAAACAACGCTTCACTTACTTGATCGCCAATGGTATGCATATTCGACATGGATACCATGGGTTCCTGGAAAATAATCGAAATCTGACTGCCCCGCATATCCCGCATCATTTGTGAATCTGGTGACAGCTTGGCAATATTGGTGGTGCTGACTAAAATGCCTGGCTCGCGAAAAATGATATCGCCTTTGGCAATGCGTGCATTTTTTGGCAAGATCCCTAAAATCGCCTGAGCAGTCACTGACTTGCCTGACCCAGACTCGCCCACTAATGCCACCGTACTGCCATGGCGTAAGCAAAATGAGACATTCTTAACTGCCGTAAATACCCCACCTGGTAACTGAAATTCAATAGCCAGCTCTCTTACATCAAGTAACGGCAGTTCTTCTAGCTGATGATCTACTGCTTCAGTGTATGCACTTTCCAAACTTTTATTACCTTAATTCTTGTTATTTATTGGATAGTTTATAAGTTATGAATTACATTGTAGTTCACCGCGAAATGATTACCCCTCAGAGGCTAAGCCTAAACTAAAAAATTGGCCGTTACTCCATAGACCTAAGTGGTAGTCTCCTGCAATTTCTTTTTCTTCAGCTTTATCCACTAGTTCATAAAATACATTGCGGTTAATGAGTGCTTCTAACTGATCTCTTACCAAAATATAAGGTTTGGGCTGCTCAGCCACGGAACGGACTTGTAACGGGTGGTCTGTATCTAACACGACTTTATCACCAACATTAGTGGTAAATACCAGTTGTTGCTGATGATTTTCGTCCCTGATAGCAACTGCTACCACAACAAATGGTGCGTCCTCTACGGTAATTTTTAACTTTTCAACCGGCGTTACTAAGTAAAAATCAGTTTGTTCTTTGCGTAATACCGTCGAAAACAGTCGTACTAGTTGTGGACGGTTAATTGGAGTGCCATGAAAAAACCATTGACCATTACTTTTAATGACAATATCAATATCACCACAGAGACTAGGCTGCCATTGGCTAACAGGGGGCAGTGAGGGGTGGTTAATGGCTTGTTCGATACTCGCGGCAATGGCTGCAGGGTTAATATGTGCTTGACTCATAATTAGGCCGGTTGTTGTACCACTCTTGTTGCCTATTTAACCATAAAGCCTGTTTATAAGTCATGGTTATAATTGCTCATGTTTGAAAAGCCCAACAGAGGCTACGCAAAAACTGCAAAAGGTCAGGGGCACAGCAAAGATAAGGCAAAAATCGGCGAAAAAAGCGGAGTTTAATGAGCATTTTGAGCCGATTTTTAATGCAGTATTTGCAAGCGCAGTAATTTTGCGAAGCCTACCTATTGAGGAGTTAAACGATCAGCATAGTCTTCTATTGGCCCTCGAAACAGCTCATCAGGCTTGTCATTATAAAAGGTTAGCCAACCACTGTTACTTTGCAGCAAAATGGAGTCAACAATATATTCCGAACTCGTTTCGACCAATGTTAGCCTTGCCGAAATGCGGTCTGGCCCCACCCGTCGAATATCTTCAGAATACTCCCACTCAATCCAGTTGCTCACCTTATCGTCAAAAAATAATAGCTGAGTATATAAAACAAACTGATGGCGATGATTACGAGCTGTATTAAGTGCCGTCAATAAGGAAGGTTGTGATTTTGGGTAACGTTGTGTGTAGGGGAAGCGAGCGGTAAAGACTTGATAGACCTCTTTGGTTAAAGCAGCTTGATAATTCACCTCATCAATCTTTAATCCTGGGCCGGATACCACAAGGATCCGTGAATCACGGGGTATTACCCAGTTATTGTGATAACCAATCTGGCTGTTATCCACCAGCCGTAAATCAACAGCATAGCGATGCAATTCTTTGCCGATATCACTGGGCATACAACCGCTTAAACCAGTAGTTAGCAGTACACCCGCAAGTAGCCAGTAGTGCCTTAGCTGCCTGCCAATTCTTAAAGCACAGATAAATAATTGAGGCATTGTTCATATCTGGTTGTCATCATCTAACCAGATAGCAGCAAATTCTGTACCTAAGCTTTATCCAAACAAAAACAACGTAAAGTGTGCTGGTAAGTTAATAATCCATTACCTTACCAGCACTGGGCTTATGTATGCAGTTAACAGTAATAGTTAGCCTGCTATTAATGCTTCGTCAGCCACTTCAAGTTCATTATTATCGGTGATACTCCCCTGCTCCTCCCTGGTTGCATGCACCAATACACTAGCTTCCTTTTCTTCTTCCTGGCGACCAGGCTTAGCATGCCCGCGTCTACCCATGCGCATCCCAATATCCATCATAAACTGGAAAAACCCATCTTTATCTTCTATCACATCTTGCCAAAACGCTGAGTGATATACAGCAACTGCGCCATGAACCAATGCCCAGGCAGCGCAGTAGTGAAAATAAGGTGGAACGTTTTCCAGTAAATCGTCGTCAATTCGCGCTTTGATTAATTCAGTCAAACGCGCAATATTTGAGGCCCGAATTCGATGTAACTCACGAAATAGCTCAGGGTGAGGATTACGACGAGTGAGCTTTTGCTCAAGGCGATCAAATAAATAGTATTTTTCAGGATGCTTCATCCGATATTCGAAATAAGCGCGTGGTAATGCTCCACGATCCGCTGCAACTTCATCGGACTGAATAAGGCTGGCTAGTTCTTCTTCATAGGTCAGCATCAGTCGTAAAAATATTTCTGCTTTAGAGCGAAAGTGACTGTACACTGTTCCTTTACCAATACCGACTGCTTCAGCAATCATCTCGACTGTGACATTGTCTTCCCCCTTTTCTAAAAATAAAGTTAATGCAGTTTCTAGGATTTCGTTTTCGCGACGTTTAAATTCGCGCTGTTTTCTTGTTATATCCGCCATACACCTGCACCGTAGGCAAATTTTTGATTGTAGTTAGACCCCTTATTCATACCATGCTGAATATTTTTGGCAAGCAATATCGCTTTGTCGTTACAGTTAATCACGACAGTCGCTGTCATAATATCACCATAACAACCAACAAAATAAGTCACATACTAAACCAGCCACCCCAGGTGGCGCACCAGACTAGCCGACTTAAAGGCCACATTACTCAGGCTGTGCTATTGATAAAATACGGTACTGACGTTTGTTATCAAACCTAAAATTAATGTAATTAATTAGGTGTGATCCATTTGATTTAACTGTTGTATTAACATAAATTGACTGCAGTCTATCTCTACAACAACAGGTGACTTATGAGTCAGTGGCAAACTGAGTTTCCTATTAACTCTGCCATTTATTACCTTAACCATGCTGCCGTGGCCCCCTGGCCTGCGCGAACCGCACAAGCCATAACAGCGTTTGCTCAGGAAAATATTCAGCAAGGGGCCTGCCAATACCCCAACTGGGTAGCAACCGAACAACAGCTGAAAAGCCGCTTGGCTTCGTTGATTAATGTGGCCCAGTGGCATGATATCGCCTTGCTAAAAAATACGTCTGAAGCTCTATCGGTAGTAGCATATGGCTTAGATTGGCAGCCAGGCGATAATGTGGTGATCTCCGACCAAGAGTTTCCCTCTAACCGAATAGTTTGGGAATCTCTGGCTAACCAAGGTGTAACGGTTAAGCCAGTAGATGTATCCGGCAGTCAACCAGAACAAGCCATTATTGAAGCCTGCGACCAACGAACCCGTTTGCTTTCTATTAGCTCGGTACAGTATGCCACTGGGTTGCAATTAGACTTGAAACAGCTGGGGGATTTTTGCCAACAGAAGGATATTTTATATTGCGTGGATGCCATTCAGAGCATTGGAGCCATGCAGTTTGATGCCACATCCATTAAAGCGGATTTTGTGATGGCCGATGGCCATAAGTGGATGCTTGGACCAGAAGGGCTAGCACTATTTTACAGCACACCAAAAGCTAGAGATAAGCTAACAATTAAACAGTTTGGCTGGCATATGGTTGAAGCACAGGGCAATTATGATACAACCGAATGGGAAATTGCTCATTCAGCTCGCCGTTTTGAGTGTGGTAGTCCTAATATGCTAGGTATCTACGCACTCAATGCCAGTATCAGCTTATTGCTTGAAGTTGGTATGGAGCAAGTTGAACAACAAGTGCTCGACAACACCCGCTTTTTACAGCAGCAACTGGCTCAGATGTCTGGAGTTCAAGTTATCAGCGCTACTGATCCTGGTCGGTTTGGTGGTATTGTTACTTTTAGCGTTAACAACAGGGATATGCCTGAGCTTCACCGACATCTAATGGATAAAGGTGTAATTTGTGCTTACCGAGGTGGTGGTATTCGATTATCCCCCCACTTTTATACCAGTAAGCAAGTATTAGCGGGTGGGCTACAGATCATTCAGGAAGCAATCCGTTAATTGGTAAATATCAGGTTGTAACAAAACACACATGCTTGGCAAAACCGCTCGCCTTATTACCAAAGGGCTAACCCATCAACGCAAAATGCGACGCGCCCCCATGTGTGATTTTGAGCGCATCCGCTATGAGTTAAAGCCTTGCGATATTATCCTGGTTGAAGGGCGTTCCCGAGTTAGCGAAGTTATTAAAGTCATCACCCAAAGCCCTTGGTCTCATGCTGCTTTATACATCGGCCGTCTGCATGATATAGAAGATGCAGAAACCCGCGAACAAGTTAAGGAGCAGTGTGATTGCAGCCCCGATAGCCAGCTGTTGGTTGAAAGTGAGCTGGGCATGGGGACAGTAATCAGAGCAATTACCGTTTATGAAAAAGAGCATCTACGGATTTGCCGCCCTCGGGGGCTTAAATACCAAGATGCACAGAAAATCATTAACTATTCTGTGAGTAGAGTGGGCGTGGAATATGATGTCCGGCAGATTTTCGACTTGGCTCGATTCCTGTTCCCCTGGCGGCTATTACCCCGACGCTGGCGCTCTTCCTTATTTGCTAAAGGGGCTGGTCCCACCACCAAAACTGTTTGCTCTACCATGATTGCCGAAGCATTCAATAGTGTGCAATTTCCTATCTTACCCTTGGTAAAAACCAACTCAGTTGATGGGAGGGTGCAGTTATTCAGACGCAACCCTAAGCTTTGTGCTCCCAGAGATTTTGACTATTCCCCTTACTTCAAAATTATTAAATACCCATTTATTGACTACAGTCACCACGCTAGCTACCGGTTATTACCCTGGAATGGCAACATCCCACTGGATAGTGAAGAAGCAGATTTATATCTAGCCCCCGGCGAATCAGAAAACAGCATCGTCGCTATTGCTGATAACGAAATGGCTTTACCCTCCCAGAAGCCTAAGGAAAATCCCCGTTAAATAACTGGATAAATCATTTACGAAGGGTTGATGGCAAAATAATGACAATGCCCCCTACATACTTAGCACTCTGCTTATGCTAAATGAATTTAAAAATGCCTCAGTTTTCGCTGGAGGAATTAGCATCATCATCAATACTTAAATTACTGATGTGACTTAATCCCCCTAAAGCCACATCAGTCTAGGTCAATATGACCTCGGTACGTAGGATTGTGTACCTTTGTTTCACTCCTAATGGTCTTAACCCGAATTCATCCCCCAGGATTCGGGTTTTTTTTGCTTGCAATTTCTACCCAACGCCAACTTTATCAATCATTTAAATTCACTATTCCAGCCAAAATCCATACAGGCAATATAATCTGGAGAAATAATTTGGCTGTTAGCACAAATTTTATACTTGTCCACATTCAGCTAAAACCCGAAGAAATCCATATTGCCGTAGCCATTGTGCTTGTTCATTATTTTTTACTAAAAAGCGTCCTGTGTAATTTAAGCCGTTAACCAATAGCTCATTTAACTGTGCTTTTGTTCGTGGTAGAATTAACATCCATTGTTTGGTTAATAAAATATTATAGGGCAGACATTGGCCATCAATAATTAAACCTAATTGGTACATTGCTTCCTGATAGGCAGAAAATAAGTCTTCTGCCTTTAAATCAGTAAAATAATACAACTGATGTTTAAAAGCTAAATTACCACTGCTAATAATTTTCACCATTGGAATCTCAGTTTTCACTAATTGCATATGACGATGCATTTGACTGGCACCTGCTGCTTCGCCACCATTATAAAATCCCAATACATCAGGTGTCGTCACCCCTAACAACCAGGCTTCGAAATTCTCCAGGGTCAATGGTAAAGTTTGTGCTTCATAACGACGAGTACAAATCAGTAAATGATGCAGTAACACGGGAAATTTATTTAATAAACACACATGGCTATCCCCCGCCTCTCCCACATACATATCCTGCTCAAAAGGTAAAAAAGGGTTAGTTACTTTTTTATTACTCACTGCAGTTTTTTTATTAAAGGTCTTTAGTTTGGTATGCAATAAAAATTGAATCCCCGCCTCTTCTATCACACTAGGCTGGGTCGCAATAGGTAACAAACTACCCACAGCTAACGCTTGTTCAGTTACTTGCTCTGCTTGATCCCAAAACATAAAAATAGCTCTAATCATAAAAGAATAACCCTGAGCAATGCACTTTTATTGTTCAGGGAGAGTTTTTTAAGGCGTTGTAACACCAAACTGTAATTGGTAAACCGAAGTGGTGCCACTTATTTCATTACCCACCGCTAAATAATGCTTACCTTGGCGCTGAAAATATTCAATTGATTCTGGCCCTAAGTCACCTACCAAGGAATTATAAACTCCATTTTTACATTCACCATCATCCACTTTCGTACATACTGCTTGATCATAATGACGGTTATTAACATAAGTGATCAAACGACCATTAGCAGGGTCAGTAATGTCGTATACCATTATGCCTCCTTGACGTTCTAAGCCAATAAAAGCATAGTGGCGATCATTAACTGAGGCTATTTCAATGACTTCAGGCTCAACTCCTTTATCATCACTGCGGTTATCCCCACTTTGATTATTATCATAGGTACTATTTAAATGTTTGGGTTCCAAGGTAAAAATTAGCCGGCTAAATTGGTCACCACTATCAAAAATAAGCTTGCCGTTTTCATCCCAAATGGAAAAAGAACGTGCACCAAAGGTATAAACAGGCTCATTGGCTCCAAGAGTTGACTTGGATTTAACCACATTTAGTCTGGCAAGCTGTTGCTTGTCTTTTAATGCATCGACTAAAGGGTGTGCGGCATCAACCTTCAGTTTTTTACCACGAATCTCATCAGTATGAGCAATACAAACCCCATCTTTTGTTGTATAGTTCGAAGTGCTGCTATAGTCATCGTCGCCCCATGTATAACCAGCCTGATCACACAATTGCTGGGTAGTCTCAAAGCCATACTCACGGCTATCACCCTCATTTGCCGTTGCTATATACGTTTGGCCATTAACCGTGTAACTGGCGATAGCATCTGGCATGTATAAACTTTCTAACTGCAAATAGTTTTTAAAGTTACCTATTTTTTTGTCTTTATTAGACGCATCCAAAGCAGAGTTTACCCATGACTTTCCACCTAAACCAAAAATAGCATCTACATTTGCTGTAGCAACATCAATGGCAGCTAGTGCATTGTTTTCCTGCAACGACACATACAGTTTACCATTATCAGCAAAACTCAGATATTCAGGTTCCAAGTCCTGGGCTACTGAAGCATTGGGGCCTGAAACTCGCACAGCCGCTGGCAACTCATTATAACGTGAACCAGTTTTATTAAATGCCTTAAAATCAATTTGATGAATTTTCGGATTCAGTGGCCCCTTAGCCAGATCAACTAAAGTGACACTGCCCTCTGGATCTACCTGGTAATTTGCACTGGGCTCCCCTTCATTCGCCGTCGCCAAATAACGTCCATCTTTTGAAAAGCTCACCATGTCAGGTAATGCACCTGTTGTATAAGTAGTAATCAAGTTTAAATTATCCGAGCGATACAAAGCGATCAGGCCATTGGCTTGCTTATTAACATTCTCAATAGCCACGGCAATCAGTCCTCCATGGGTGGAAACACTATTCGCAGCACCAATATCAATATCAGCAGCTTTCGCCGCTGCATGCAGCTTAATCGCGCCAATTGTTATTGGTTTCCCCTGCTCATTCATTGCCAGTACATCTACTTGCTTCGCTTGGGCATTTACAACATACAGCCTATCAGTACAACTATCATAACTCACAATTTCAGCCGCTGAGGTTGCAAATGTTGCATCAGCTATTGAAGTGCCAATAAGCGTTAAACCACTCAGCTCCCCAATGGTTGGTGTGGGTTGTTGCAAGAACCCACACTGAATGTCTAAATGATGTTGTAAATCACTTGTCGCACAAGCGCTAAATAGTACACTCGGTAGGATTAAAGCTAAAAGAGATGGTTGTTTAATTAGCATAAACTATCATTCCTTGAGTTAAAGGAATCTAATAGTAGCTATAATTTCACTTATTGTTAATGCTAATTTAGTATAAGAACCTGACTTTTGTTTATCGTAAGCTACTCATTAAGTTTAGCAATACATAAATTAATTATTAAGATATTTTTCATTATCATACTCCTAAAAACAAACGCCAATACTCCTGTCCTTTGCTACCATACAACCTATACTCTACTGCTTTAACCACCCACACTATTGTAGTTTATTTAGCCATCAATGCGGTAACTTTAATGGCAGGTGATCACAGATTTAATTTATAAGTTTATTTATTTTTGATATTATGTAGTTTTAGTCGTATAACATGCCGTAAAACTATGATTGATAAGTTAAAGCTAACTGCTCAAACCATTTATATACTTCGTATACCGTCAATAATTATAGGGCTTACTTGTTTAATATCAGTCAGCTATATCTTTTTGACATCTAGATCACATGAAGATGATTTTTTCCTTATACCCAGTTTTATTGGTCTTCTTTGGGCTGTTAGTACACACTATTTCATAGTCACTTTTTGCTCAGCACCTGAATTCCCTAATCAAAAAATAGGTTTTTTCAAAAAACTTAAGTACAAGCTTAAACGTGCCTGGTACTGGACTATAAGTATATTTTTCCTTGTAACTTCTGTATTATTGGTACTGATGACTTTTCGCATACTGTCCTACTGGATTCGATCATACTAAAATGTTCTGGTCAACAGGATCGCTCCATCCTCCTAAATCCAAACTACCTGAAAGCGAATCACCAATTAGCTTTAATAACACACCTTTATCCGCCTGCTGTATAAGATAATCAAAACAGTCAAAATCCAGTTGGGTTTGAGATAAAGCATAATATCCATATTTTCGGTATTGGCATCCATCCCATGAAATAGACATATCAGTTAGATAAGGTTTCAAAAAATCCAGTACGGATTTCCTTAATTCGGTTATTATCAATCATTAGCTGTAGTGTAGTTTTCAGTTTAGAAACCAGATGCTTATTTTTTTTATGTAAATAATGAAATAATGGTACTTCTTCTAAAGGGGGCTCTAATATTACAATATCGCTGTATTTATATTTCTTGATTCGAGTAATTAAACTTATCCGATCATGTACTCCAAAGTCTATTCTACGGGCACCCACAACATATAATAGCTGTTGTAGGCTAGATAAAGCTTCTACATTTGAAAATCCTTTTGTGCCATTTTCTATAAACTTGATACCACTAACATAACTTACTGTATACTGGCTTATGCTAGACCAGTTAGAAATAGTAACACTCTTTAATTTTTCTTTTCTTGTGAAGGCTACTCCTTCGATATGAGTCACTGGCACTGGAACGCGTATCAAATTTGGGTAGTTTTTATCAATCCCTTTGATTCGGAAAAGCTCTCCATCAGTATTTCCTTTGTTTGATTCAATTAGGCTTCTTTTCCACCCAGGGTAATGTTGTACTTCTACTTTTTCATTCAATGATCCATAAGCCTCCTTCATTATTAAGGTAACTAACTTTACTAGAGGATCTGAACCATCACCCGTCGATAAAATTAATGCACTACCAGCACAGCAGTTTTGAACAGCTGTTATTATGCCTATGCCCAAAGAAAGAGTACATTTATCAATCATTTTGTTTTTCTTGCTGTTTTAACTTTACTTGCAAGTTTAGTTCATTTCCAACTGCATTTGATATTGCAAGAAATCCTGGAAACCTCGAATAATAAGTGGCAGCATTGAAAGTAGCTACTGAGAGTGATTCAGGATATTACTGGCACTAAGGTAGCCTACAAGCAAAGAGGAGATTTAGAAGTATCTTTAGCCAATTTATCAAGAAACTCAATAGTTCTACTTTGTGTTATCGAGCAACAATATATGACTGAGCTACACTTGATAGAATGTTAAGTATGGTAACAGTCATGAGGACAAATAGGCTATAAGACTATATGAAACCAAAGTGTCTAGCTGTATGGATCATCTATTTATCAATTTACAACCTCTGCCATAGCCAAACTCAAGACTATGACTACTTATTTTCAGCTGAATCCTGGCCACCTTATTATGATCGCTTTTTAAAAAATGAAGGATTCTTTGCTGAAATAGTAAAAGACGCTTACCGATTACAAGGAAAGAAAGTCAAAATTATATTTACTTCTTGGAAGCGTGCATTTGAACTTACCAAAAAAGGAAAATACCAGGCTCTTTTAGGAGCATATTATGTCCCGGAAAGAGAGAAATTCTTTAAATATTCAACTGAAATATGTCGTAGCCGACAATACTTATATAGTAAAAAATCTCGAAATATTACTTTCACATCATTAAGTGAATTGACCCCTTATAGAATTGGTATAGTTAGAGGTTATCATTATTCTGATGAGTTCAACAACTCCAAAGAACTAGATAAATATGAAGCTGTTAGTGCTAAACAAAATATTAAGCTTCTTATGATTGATCGATTAGAGCTGGTGACTGCAGATAGTCGAGTGATTCAATACTATTCAACGACTGACTACCCTTCATTAGCTAATCAATACAAACAACATCCCCTGATGTTGAAAGATATAACTGTACACCTAGTGATATCAAAAGCTATACCAAACACTGATCAATTATACCAAGAATTTGAAACAGGCTTTGCAATTATGAAAGAGAAAGGACTTGATAAAGATATCATGCGCAAACATGGCTTTGATCAGTAACAACAGCTTTAGGTTAATGGGTAACTCCTCATGTCTTACTTATTTTTAAGTTTTGTAGATCAGATTTAATCTCTCACAACCTGCAAACTGCCATTGATTTTGGCATCCATATTATAAATTTTAGTATAGTTTCTCAAGCCAACAATATGCTATTATTTTATTAACTCCCCATTTCAATTTGTTTACCTTACCTCTGTCATTTGTTTGGCTTGATCAGCTGTCTTATAGGTGTCACATAAGGTGTGATTAAGAAGGCTTTACTAATAAAACAAGGTTGAGGATTTTTATCAATGATACAAACAAACGATTCCCCACATTCAAATGCCTTAGAGCTATTATTTATTAAAAAAATACATACAATAAAGTCAAGCCAGCAAAATGAGAGTTATATATTTAGTAATTATCACATATTTTCTAGGTTTTTATTACGTACAAGCAAGCTCTCAAGAAATCAGGCATATTCAACCCACGAGTACTAGAGATACAAGAAATCAATACTTCATAGAACTCCTTAATCTCGCATTATCAAAAACTGTGGAATCCCATGGCCCATACAATCTTGTACCAGCCTTATCTAAAATGACACAAAGTAGAGCTTTTCCTTCATTGGGTAGACAGTTGGATGTCGTATGTTCAATGACATCTATTGAAAGAGAAACTTTATTTACTCCCATTCGAATACCTTTGCTTAAAGGACTGTTAGGACATCGTATTTTTATCATCCGTAATCGAGAAGAAAAACGTTTTGAAGATATCAACTCTCTTGAACAACTAAGGGAGTTCGTTGCCGGTCAAGGACATGATTGGCCAGATACTCAAATTCTCAGGTCAAATGGGTTGAAAGTGCAGACTTCAACTTCATATGAAAGCCTATTTATGATGCTGAAGAAAAGGCGATTTGATTACTTTCCAAGAGGAGTGAACGAACCATTTGAAGAACTTGCAACCAGACCAGAGTTTGATCTAACAGTAGAGCCTCACTTATTAATACGTTACCCTGCACCGATATTTTACTTTACTAGTGCTTCAACCAAAAGTTCTTTCACTACTCAAGGCAACAGGTGATGCCTGTCTGCTCTGATATACAGACTCATTCTTAGAGATACAGCATCAGTCAAGGTGAAAAAACTTTATTGTTAGACTACTAGCTGTATGACTTTGTTATGCCCAACATGTCACTCGAAAGTAACAAAAGGGGCAATAATATCCAAGCAACGAGTAAAAGATACAATGAAATCTCCTTGGGCATTCCAAAATGGACTTTCCTATGATGATTTAGAATTACCAGCTCAAAACCCTCAAATCCACATTGGGAATTCTGTTTTGGTCAAATTAAACAGCACACTCTATTTAAAGCAAGTGAATATTATAAGCTTTCCAAAATTTCCTTAATTTGGACAAGGTACCATTTTCACTCATATTTTTTAATTCACTATTAACGATATTCAGTAATTTATCATTCTCTTTAGCTATTGCAAAGCCAACTTTTTCAAGACTCGGTTTAATATCTATTATATTAAACTCTGGCTGTTGTTGTGCAATATATCCATTGCACGGTTCTCCACGAGCAAAAGCATCAATTTCATTATTTTGAAGGGCGTTTAGAACATCATCAGTATATTGATAACATATAATTTCTGCATGTTTAGGAGCATACTTTCGTAAGTAGATTTCACCCATCGTATTTTTTACTGCACCAATTTTTTTATTTACCAAGTCATGTAATGAATGAATATAGTATGAATCATTTGCACGAATGAGCAATGATTGACCAAATTCAAAAACAGGATTTGAAAACACTGCCCCTTCAGCTGAACGCTCGGGGAGTATAGTAAGAACGGCTGATATTATATCACATTCTTTCTGTTTGGGACGTAACCAAATATGATCAAAAGGAAAAGTTATAAAATGTATTGCAAGTTTCATATGTTCTGCAATGAGTTTTAGAATGTCTAATTCTAATCCTTTCCAATTTCCATCACTATCCCGATAAGTCATGGGTTTAACTTGTTCAATTGTTCCTACAGTAAGTACACCGGGTGTTACCAGTTGCAATGAGGAGGTAATAGCATGCATGGTTTTTAGTCCTTTTTTTTCCATACAGATATTTCGGATAAAGAGTGTTGATATTTACGTTTTGTCTCACGAATAACAAAAGGGATATCAATAGGTTTTTTTAGTAGGTAAAAGTCAGGTGTTAAATAATCCTGTAAGCTATCTAATGTTGTGTATGATTCTCCTGTGCTAGCTTTGAAACCACCTAGCCAATATTCACGCTTTGTAAAATCACTAAGCCAAGTATATGGTGATGTGATGACCAGCAGCCCTCCTGGGCAAATACGATCTTTAATGAGCTTTAAAAACTTAGCAGGATCATATAACCGATCTATTAGGTTTCCAGCAAAAACGAGGTCATAACTCGTAAACTTGGTGTTTAGATTACAAGCATCTCCTTGCAAAAAGGAAACTCGATCTTTAACACTTTGATAGTTAAAATCATCAATACGTATCTCTTTATAGGTGATGAGATCGCCTTCTTCTTGAATGGTATATCGTTGACATCCATGCTTTTGTAAGTTAGTAGGTGCTTGTATAATTCGTGTTGAAAAATCTACAGCATCCACATGATCAAAGACTTTTGCTAGCTCAAAACTTGCACGACCAGCACCACAACCGATATCTAGAGCACGACGAGTTGGTATACCTTCTGTAAGTTTATTACAGTATTGTGCACAAGTTACAGGAAAATTTGGAACATTAAAATAGGATTCACCATAATGGAATTCGATATATTGAGAAACTGTAGTATCTGTTTCATAAACATTTAAATTAGGTTTTGGCATTGGTGCTGCTTCCACATAACGGAGACCTGCATGCTGAAAAAAATGACGACGAAATGCATAACGAGAGTCTTTTATCGCGTAGTTTCCTGTTGAAATCCAACAACCCCCTTTAAATATAAAATGTTTACCATCAAATGTAGGGGTTGAAAAATCATCGTAGGCTGGGTGTACTGTAAACCCTTCATAAGAATCAATAGGGGTTTCAGTCCATTGCCAAACATTACCAATTATGTCATAGAAGCCATTAGCAAAAGCGTGTCGGTTTATAGGACATGATGACGTTTCATACTCTAAATTAATGTTTCCTGGAGCTGGATTCCAGTATGGTTGATCTGTATCTACTAGATTACGTAGCGTATACCATTCGGCTTCAGTTGGTAAACGTATATTTTTTTCTAATACGGTAGACTTCCAATTGCAAAACGCTTTTGCTTCATAATGATTTACATCAACAGGCCAATCCCAAGGCATGTCGATAATGTCAAGCATAGTTCGGTATTTAAAGTTATTACCTACTTTGAGCCAGTAAGTTGGCAATTTGTGATTACGAGATTGAACCCACTGCCAGCCTTCTTCATCCCAATACTTCTCTTGGTGGTATCCATTGTCATTAACAAAATCAAAATACTCTTTATTTGATACAAGATATTTACTAGCTTTAAAGTCTTTTACTTCGTTATGAGATATACCATATTCATTATCCCAACCATAGAGTGGATTATTTTTTGATTTTCCCAAGGTGATAGGACCACCTTTAACAAAAAGCAACTCATTGATTGGAGGTTCATTACTGGTTAAACAGATATTACTCCATATAGGATGAGGTTTAACACATTCTATAGGTAGCTCTCTAATGAGTACGGATGTCGTTTCTAAATGTATACGTTCATGTTCAATACCCATTAAAATTATCCACATAGGATCTTGCCAATCTATTGGTAATGAGAAATCTGTTGTTCGAATAAATTGATCAACAAGCTTACGTGTTTTTTCTCTGTAATCTCGGACCTGATTAGGTGTTGGCCAGTCATAATGTTCGTCATGAAGATCATCCCACGACATTTCATCAACACCAATGGCCAATATTGATTCTAACTTGGGATCGATGCGTGTTGAAATTAATCCTGCAACATTGAGTTTATTGATGAAAAAAACTGCTGTATGACCATAATAAAAAATTAATGGGTGACGTAGATGATTAGGCCGGATGTAAAATACATCCTCATTTATTAAACATTCAAAAATACTCTCATAAATAGAAAATGTGTCATGAAAATAGCTTAGTAACTCCTTTCTTTTTTCTGAAAGTTTTCTTCCATTTAATGTAACCGTTTTTTTTACAATAAAGCTATTTTGCAAGTCAAGTGTTTCTAAAGCTTGTATTGAAGGCATAATCTAGTCCCTTAGAGTATATAATTTCAATTATAAATAATCATGCTAGAATAATAATTCCATTTATATTTCATATGAGTGCAGCGAATGGTTGTTTTAATAATTTTTCCTTTATGATACTCGAAGTAAACCAAAGAAAATAATAAACAAATGTTGTAATATAACACTATTCGGAAAGCGATAATTTTTTGAAACATTGATCGAAAATACATTGGCTACAAAAATTCCTACAAAGCTAGTATGCTATAACAATGATAAAAAATTTGCTTGTGGCATTATTAATCTATTTTGGGGTGGCTTTAAGCGATATAGTAATAGTTTTAATCATCATGGTTGCATACATTACATTATAGACTCTAAAAATGGTCTGAGATTGAAATATTGCCCAAACTAAAAAAAATTATAGCAAGTAATGAAAAAATACATGCTAACCAATGAAAGAAATTAAAACTCTCTTTGAAGATTAGAATTCCTACAACAAGTGATGTGGTAACTATTGATAATGTTGCATATAAAACATAGTTTGATGCTCCATATTTCGTATATAGAAAATGAAATCCTACACATGTTAGTAATAGGCCTATACCACTAAGTAATGCCCATTGCCAACTGGACTTAACTATTTCCAAATAATTGGATGATCCAAATAGTGGGGCTGCCAAGGTTACTAAAATAACAAAAAACCAACCTGATACAGCAATAAATATTAAAGTATTGTCAAGATAGGCGGCTTTCTTTTGGCCAGTAGCAAATAGAGCATTGCCAAATGCAGCAATTAAAGAGTAAATTAATGGACCTAAAATTTTCATGTCTACCTATTTTCAATTAAAAGATGAAACAATAATATTTCGTTGATTTGTTTGAAATTTAATAAATAATTATATTATTTGTTTAAGTGTCTGCTGCTGAAATATAAATTTTAGTTTTTTAGCTTTCATTAGGAATTATAGTATAGGTTGTTTTTTATCTATTTCTTCTATCAATAAGTTTTAAAAAATACTGGAGATATGAACTTCTTTTAGAGTGACTTTATAGTTAATGAGTTTATAAATAATACTAAAATAGTTATAACTGTTGTAACAGAAAATAGGTTGTATTATCTTGGCTCATTTAGGAAGTGTCGTATTTATGTCTTCCTTGTTTTAAATGTTCTTTACTATTTAGTATTAGCTTTATATTGTTAAAAGAACCTTATTCAGCCTATCTACCAAGACATTGAGTATTATTAGCGAGGTATATTAAATAATTTTTATATAACGAATAATGTTAAAAAATTTGTAAAATCTAGCTACACTAATTTTTGCAGCTAGATCAGATATAATTATTATAAATAATTGTTGTGTGTGAGAAATAAAAAAGTATTTATTTTTACAAAAAATTTTTTAAGAAATAGAAAGCTAAAGCGCTTGAAGAAATATGGCAGTAAGGCGTTAAAATAGTTTTTATGAAATAGTATTTTTATATATAGTTTTGAGGGCGTAAAATGATAATTTCTTTAGAGCCGTTTTTTAAAAAATTTTATTACCCAATATGCCATGTCAGCAAATTAGAGAAGGGGCCGTTTGCATTTACGTTAATGAAACAACCAATAATAATTTGGCTTGATAAGAATAAAGAACCTGCGGCTATAGATAATAAATGTTGTCACAGATGGGCAAAACTAACAAATGGAAATATCATTGAAGGAAATATTCAATGCCCATATCATGGGTGGGAATATAATGCACAAGGACAGTGTGTAAGAATACCTCAGTACTCAGAACAAAAAATTCCTGCTAGCTATAAAATAAAATCATACTATTGTAAAAAATTATATGACTATGTCTGGGTAGCACTTGAAAATCCAATTATGCCCATTCCTGACATCCCAGAGTTTTTTAAAACAAACTATCGTACGATTCATTTTGAAAATAGAAATTGGCATTGTAGCCCCTTAGCAGGGATAGAAAATAATTTTGATAATGCACATCATCATTATGTTCATACACAACTAGGTGATCAAGCTAGTGCTATACCTCGCCGCCCTGATATTGTTCAAGAAACAGCAAATGGTTTATATTTTAAATCAGACATAAATAACTATGGTAATTCATTACAAGCAAAAGCATGGAATATTAAAAATTTTTCCAAAATGAATCTTTCTAGAGAATTTTACTGGTTTATACCGTTTACTGTAAAAATGATATTATATTTGCCAAATAATTTATGTAATATAACAATTTATTCATATACTCCTATTGATGAAACTACGTGTCTATGGGTAAGTTTTGTTATTCGTAATGATGCAGAAGTAGATGTTAAAACCTCTGATATTATGGCATTAAGCCTAGCTATTAGCTATGAGGATGAGGCTATATTAAAAGAAGTTAGTCCAGATGTACCATTAACACTAAATGATCAAAAAAATATGGAGTCTGATTATGTATCACTTATTATAAGAAAAAGACTGTCAGAGCTACTATCATCACATAAGTATTAAGGTTTGGTGCGTTAATCCAGTTATTTTAAGATGGTGTCAGTAGTTTTAATTATAAGGATGCAGTAATATTTTAAAATAATTTTATGTGTGCCCTTGTTGTATAATTTGTTTCTGTTGTAGCGTGTTACTAAAAAATCGGTAGCAAAGGATACTTCTGTAGTACTGAGTATTGGCGAGAAACAAACTACTAGTCTAACAATAACGTTTTTTCACCTTGACTGATGCTGTATCTCTAAGAATGAGCCTGTATATCAAAGCAGACAGGCATCACCTGTTGCCTTGAGTAGTGAAAGAACTTTTTGGTTGAAGCACTAGCAATGAATATGCTGAGTTAGCAATGAGAATACGAGTCGGCCTTCAAAAAGCAATTGAGGATGGATCTTTTAATGAGCTTTTTTATTCTCATCCAACTACAAAAAAAATATTTGAACTTGCTAATATTGCAAATAGACTTGTCATTGATTTGGATAACCCTTTTTTAACCAAGAAAACAAAAGTTATTGTTAACTATTCAAAACTTTGGTATAGACCAGGTGAAGAAACGCTTCATAAGTAGTGTGAATGAACTACCCTTAATCATTAACTCCCTATCAAAGATAGCTTGAACCTCATTGCTATATTTTTCCCTCTGCTACACTCAAATTTAATGTTTACAATTCAAGAGCTTAACTTGTTTTAAATATTCCAATAGACACAACTACTTACAAACATCTTATCCTGCAAAGGTTATACAACAAGCCTTCTTCACCCCTGTGCTAGAATATAAACGCTTAGTGGTCTTTACCGTAGGTTGACACACTATGCAACAGAGCCCTCCTTAATAAGCCACTAAATTTGTGGCTTATTAAGGAGTTAAGTGTATGGTCGCCACACTATTTTATCTTCATATGGGTTGTAATAACTTCGACCATAAGATCTAACTCTTTTCTCTCCAGTAGGTGAATCAGGTACAGGCGAACGCCCCCAAACCATAATTGATATATCATCTTTTTTGAAATTGGGATTAATGCCATTTTGCATTAATACTTGTATAGTTTTTTGTAAAACTTTTGCTGTATCAGTTGCAACAACTATTTCTGATTTAATATCAGTATCTGGATAAGTTAATCTCATCCTTAGAGTGGTATTATTTTTTTCAGCTATTGATAATTCACCTTCTATTTCATTACCTAACTCCTTTATTACTAATGCCACCAGATTAGCAGGATATTTTACTGATTTTATCTGATTATTTTCGATAGATTGAGCTTGCTGATTATTATTTTCTTGTGGTTTATTGTTAGGCTTATTTTTTAAAAGCCCAATTAAGAAAATAGCCACAAAAAACACGGCTGCTACACTAATAACATTTTTTGCTAAAGATGTTTTTTCCATAATTTATCATCCATTAGTCTAATAATCTTGTTGTCTTTTGGGGTGTTTTCTCTCCATCAGGAAGCTTTATTATTACTCCTGCTGGTAATTGAGCACCCAATTACCAATCTAGGGTTCGCATCTAACACCTGCTGCATACCCCACTCATCGCCATAGTAGGTTATGCTCACACTGAATTCAATCTTACAGCACTTACCTTCCTTATCCTGGTAAGAGCCGCTTTCGTTCACTTGGATAATACACCAGTAACCAAGTATTTCGCCGGTACTAGCTACCAAAATAAAAGGCGTACCTGCACCGGCAAGCTCTACCATATGAATCAGGCTATCATGGTAGCGATATCTATGTCGTATAAATCATTTTTCTGTAGAGTTTCAGTCGCTTGCTCTCACCCTTCTAACTTGGTAATGACGTCTTGTGTCGATTGTATCTATGCTCCTGCATCCTTTGACTGGCTTTACCAGTTTGTCGGTGAGTGCCTTTCATTCATAGTGATACTTATTTAAATGGGTCAAACCATAAAGACTTGTCATCGAGTAATTCTTGTTTAGTAAAAAGAGGATTATTTAATCTGAATAAACGCCTTGACTCCAATTTAGCTCTTTTAATTGCTTCTTTATTGTGTTTCCAAAACCATTTGTCATATTGACCATTAGCTTTTATTCGTTGAAAAGCTTGTGTCAACCTTTTCACTAGCAATGGTTTTTTCTTAGACACATAGAAAAATTTAGGCCAGGGATAGTAGACCAAAATATCTTGCTCAATATGTAAGTTAGGCAAACGTCCTACACGGTCATCATATTCAGCTGGTGCCTCATTAAAACCTCTTGAGAAATAGTCTATCCGACCCTTAGCCAACATTTTAAAAAGACTTTCATAATCTGCACTGGTTCTGACTGTAATACCATTTGCTTGAAATACTTTTACATCATTCCAAAAACGACCTTGGCCTACAGTGAGTTTTTTTAAGTCAGCTAACCTTTTAATTCTAGAAAACTTGGGCTGATCCTGTTTACGAATGAGGAAAATACGGTAACCTAATACACCTTTTCGTATAGGCTGCCAAATGGGAGTCAAGTGCTTTTCAAGATAGGGTGTGGCACTACTCCATATCACATCAAATACTATTTCATGTGAGATATAATATCGAAACTTCGCTTCGTTGACTTCCTCATCATAAGCCATCAAATTACAAGGCCCAAACTCTTTCTTTGATACATCAATGAGAATTTGTAGTAATTCTTCAATATCTTGTTCTCTCTTAGGTGCAGGTGGGTACACCACTCTTTCTATAGATAAAGCGCTACAAGTTAGTAGAAAGTAAATGACTACGATTAAAAAAAAGCATCTATAAAAAACATAACCAATATGCAACTTCACTTCCTATTGGCTTCAGGCATATCTTTGAGAATAGCACTCCAAGAAATGGATGTAACCTTATTGCTTTTTCCCTGTCGGCACAGCTGTACCACCCCCCCAGTGGTGAATTAGCTAATTGATGAATTTGTACTCTGACACATAACCATTGGTTTTTCTACATCAAACTCATATGCTGTACCTGGATAGCAGTTAGTGTCGTCTACACTACCAATTAGAAGACAGTTGCTAGTAATGGTAAGTACAATGATTCAGTGATCACGTGTTGGGGATTAAGATTCAAACGGCTGATTTAGAGCAAAGAGCTGTGCCATTAAGATTTTAACGATTAAAAGTTATACATTTCTATCTTTCACTTTCTTCATCGTATTGTTTTCGTGCTTTGCGGATATCGGCATGATGATCACCTGCCCAAGATACTAACTTCCATACGGAAGCAGATAGACCTTTCCCCAGCTCTGTTAGCTCATATTCTACTTTCACCGGAACCTGGGGATAAACTGTACGGAGTACAAAACCATCGCGCTCTAAATCGCGGAGGGTTTGTGTCAGCATACGTTGTGAGATCCCTTCAATACGTGACTTTAGAGAGTTGAAGCGATCTGGGCCGTCAACCAACGCAAACAGAATCAGAATGGACCATTTATCACCGATTTGAGCCACCACATTACGAATGGGACATTCCTCATTATTCAGAAAAACGCGTCTTTCATTGTCTTTTTGTAACCCCATCGTTCACTCCCCATAGGTTATCAAAAGGTAACTTAGCTACATAATCCTGCCTTATTGTAACCTAACACTCCATATGACAACATAGTATACATTAGTAACCAACATTACAATTAATTACTGTATAGGCAACCATATGACACAATCTCTTTTGAAAAAAGCACTAACTCAGTACGCCGCTGATAAACCCGAAACCACTGAAGACCCGTTTTCTCCACAATTTATATCAGTAGGGAAATATAAAATTCGCTACACCCACAAAGAAAAGCCGCTCGCACCTACCCTGCTACTGTTGAACGGTCTACCTCAGAGCATCCGTATGTGGGAATCCTCCATTGAAGCCTTCAGCGATAAGTTTGACGTATTGGCCTTTGATATCCCAGGGTTTGGTTTATCGCAAGCAAACGAAGCAGATATGTCGCCAAGTAACCTGAGCGAAGTGATTGTTCAGGTAATGGACTACTTCAATATCGAACAAGCCCACTTAGTAGGACCAGACGTTGGGGTACCCATTGCCCTGACCGCCGTGATTAATCATCCCCAACGATTCCTGAGTTTAAATATTTTTGATGGACCAGGCAGCTATCCACCAAAACTGTCGCCTATTTTGATGGCAGTGATCAAATCACGTTTTGTTCGGTGGTTAGCGAAAGGCCTGAATAGAAAGCCTGTGATGAAAACTAACTTTTTAACCGCAGTCAACGAAGGGTATCATCACTACAAACCGACTAAACGCGCGGTAAAAGAATATTATGATATTGCCTATGACGTTCAGGCCCACAATTGTGCGATTAGTTTCTTTGGCACTTATTCAAAAGAACTGCCGTGGATTGAGCAGAAACTAAAAGAAATTAAAGTTCCCACCTTGATAACGTGGGGCAAACAAGATCCGTTTGTATTAGTTGAAAACGCAGAATTTTTAGCCAAATGCATTCCCAATAACAAGTTAGTTATATTTGAAAATGCATCACACTTTTCTTCAGAAGATGCAGGGCAAGACTACGTGGATTTGTTAATTGATTGGATTGAAGGTGGCTTTTACTCACATAAAACGGATGTGCAATGTAATCATTTTTCTACGTTTTAGTATTCGATTCTCATAATGCCCGCCTTACCGGCGAGCAACTTGAGCAAATCATGAATAGTTGATGGTTCTGTCACTAAGACAGGAACCATTCCAGTCGAAGAAAATTTAAGGATTTCTTCTTTGTAACCCGAATTAGATAAATCTATTTTTTCCAAATTGAAATCAATGCCTGACAAATATCAACAAACGATAGTCCTCAATGAGCATGTTGATTCAGTTCCTACGATCAACTTCATAAAAAATCTTCCAGAGTTTTAAGTAGTGACTCACGCCCAATTTAGCGCGCATGAATATCTACACGACCTGTTGTGATAGAACGGAGTTCAGCGAAGTGACACAAAAGCCGTGGAGATTTACTGGTCAGCTGGAATGCTTTGCTAAGCACTGAGTTCCACCTGCCAATAACCAACATCCACCCATTGACCAAATTTAAATCCTACTTCCTTAAAATGGGCTACTTTTTCCATCCCGAATTTTTCATGTAAGGCTATGCTGGCAGGGTTAGGCAAAGCAATACCGCCTATAACTACATGAATAGAGCTTTCTCTAAGCATAGAAAATAACTCCTCGTACAGCTTAGTTCCCCAGCCTTCAGATTTCGCTGACGGGGATAGATACACTGTGGCTTCAACAGAAAAGCGATAAGCACACCGGCCATTCCATTTACTTGCATAGGCATATCCTACAATTTCGCCATTTTTCTCTGCAATTAACCAAGGCAACCCCATTGACATGATTTCCTGAATACGATTATTCATTTCATCAGCTGAAATACTTTCTTCCTCAAATGTAATTACTGTATTGGAAATATAATGGTTATAAATATTTGCAATATTTTCTGCATCACATGGTTTAGCCTGTCGAATCATCAGAATATCCTAAGTGCTTAACTAGTATAATGAACGTCACTATGACGTATAATACTCCAAATTAATTGATCAAGCTCATAGGTTAATATCAAAATTAATATTTAGCTATTCTTTATAAATAAACACTAACATAATAGGTATGTTCAGAAAATAACAGTAAGATGTGCTTGGCTAAACGGCGCTTGCCATCCAGGCAAAAATAGGCTTAACATGGAGTCTCCTCACCAACCCAGGCCATGGGGTCATGTACCATCATAATGGCCCCTTTTACACATCACCCGTTTATCAGCCGCTTGCACAATCACGGATGCAATGCTGGAGGCTTCGGTAAATTCTTTAACGGCCACACCATCTTCAGAAAACCTGTTTTTACCGATTTGATCGTAAATGCTGATTTCAGTGGTGAATTGTTGATAGTCACTACTACGAGCAATTACATTATATCAAGTCATTGAGGTTCCTTTTTTAGGCATAAAAAAACCCGGTGGGTGCCGGGTTTTGTATCATATGATATTCTTTTTATAAAGGCTCTATAATTTCATTCATGATATAATCTGTTTCCCGAGCTGCAAGCCCAAAAGCTGGATGGTGTTGTCTCACAACCCAACGCTTTTTAGTTGTATCCCATTCAATGGTGGTTCTAGTAATTTGTACATTATCATTAAACTTAACATTTTCAAGTTGATGGGTCTTTTTAGGACGGCGTCCGTTTTCCCCCTGCGAGAGCTTAGATTTTTGCAAGGTTCTATTGCCATATCCTTGATAGCCTACACCAACTTTCTTCCCATGATTAACATATATTTGATAGGCTTGTGCAGGAGGCTGAGCAGGCACTTTCTTAAAGTCTGGTCCAAAATCAACACCTGCACGCTCTTGAATTCTTTCAAATGCAAACCTTCTAGTGTCAAGCCATGTTTTTTCGTCCAAGAAGCGTGTTGAGTCATCAGCAGGAGAAAACCTATTATCAGGTGCTTGTCCTTTCTTGATTCTTTCTTTTAATTTTTTGTTTGAAATTTGAGGCCCATGACGTGCAATACTATGTCCCCCATCTAAATTATCAATTTGTTGAGCCGTTAGTTTTTTTGGTCTTTCTCCCCTGAATCTGTTACCACTACCGCCTCCGATACCATTTGTAGCATTGTGCTCAAACTGACCTTGACGATTTTTTATAAAGGTTCCTTCTAAACCATTCTCAGTGTATTTGTAATATCTATTTCCCCAAGCTCGCTGATATGCACTAATTTTTCCCGAGGAATCTAAAGTAAATGTAGTTTGTTTCCCACCAACTTGAGAAATTCTTGTTTGTCCTTGCTGCAATGAAGAGTATTTACTTTTATAGTGGTTGAAGTTATTTTTAAAAGTTCTACTGCTTGATGTAGATTTAATTTGATTGACACGAGGCTTTAATGAGTTTCCACTTGGCCTTTTTGCTTTAGCAATCTTTAAAGAAACTCGTGATCTTGGTGCACCTGAAAATCTTCCTTTTGTAATTTTAAGAAACCCTTTTGATATGCTTGCAATTTCAGCAATTGAAAATGCAAAGTTAAGCATTTCTTGAAATTCTGATGGTTCGGGCTGTGGATATAAAAAGTCAGAACGTCTATTTTCAAAGGCTTGAGTAAGTCTTGTATAATCATTATCGAATCTAGGTTGAATACAGTCCTTCAAAAGTATTTGTATTGTTTTATCACCATATGCGTACTCATGTGCACTGGCAGACATTTCACATGGAACTTCCCTCTGCATTCCTGCTTGAGGTGCTGCAGAGCGATTAATTAATATAGATGAGCCAATTTTACTTGAAAACTCTAGGAGTGTTGGTAAATTGTCTGGTATACCTGTCGTTTTGTTTATTCTTGGTAAATAGGCTACTTCAAATTTATTTGACAGGTTCATAATAGCTGCTAATAATTTTGAGCTATTAGTTCCATTTTTTGTATAAAATCTTTGAGCTTCACTTTCTCCAAATTGAATCTGATACATTCCCATGATGTAAGCAGCATAAGCTTTTAGCATGGGAACATCAGATAGAGCAAAAAATTTTGTATCTTGCTGATTACTAAAAAAAGCATTTAACCAATATTGATAGATTTCCCCCACACCTCCTTCAGGATTAAATTGGGAGTTTCCACTCAAATAGATAAGTGAACGAATTTTACTTTCTAAAGGAATATCTGTAGGCATTTCTTCAAAAACTTGCTCTACGACATCTTTAATCAGCTGATCTTGCTTTGTATTTGTATATATGATTTGGGCACTTTCCAAAGCATTATGAAGTAAAACATTCAACCTCTCTCGATGCTGATCTAAAATTCCAAAAATATTTACAGCGTAATTATTTTCCTGCTCATTATAGATAGCGACTTGTAATAATTCATCTATTCGGTAGAGTGGATTAAAATCAAGCAAGACATAATCATTTTCATTACATTCATCGTGTTGACAATTCTGATTATCTTTTATACGTCGTGAAAACTCAAATTGTGAAAGTCCACTTGGACCCACCATAACTGGGACTTCATTTATTCCAAAAATATTGTCTTCATAAGATTCAATTTCAGTTTCTGTCAACCCAGACAATATTTCATGCTTGATCATTTCCATTTGAGCATCATCACGTTCATTTACAATCTTTTCTTGCTCATCAAGCCATTGCTCAATTTCATAATGAGTCAAGGTATTTGAAAATGATGAGGTTGAAGACAAAGAGAATGTAACACCAGCGATGAAAACCGCTAATTTTGATTTTTTCATATACACCACGTATTAAAAACAATATTCGAGTAGCTTATGTTCAATATATAAGCTACTTATTAATATAACAGACAATAAAAAAAAATACATATTTACACGAATATAAAAAATAATTATTTACAAACCTTACAATAAAAATATATCTCATTTGCATTTAAGGGGATATCACACAAAACCAATTTAAATCCATTTATTTTAAAATAAATAGGTAAGATACTTAACAAGTAAAAATTACAAAATATTTTTATTATTGACTGATATCAATACTTTTAAATTCTTGCTGATTATTAAAAAATGTAACAGCTATTTCCGGTTTGGGCCACCACCTAAAAAGGGTATACGGTTTAATGGCACTACCTAAAGGGTCTCTAATATTTTTGTAACAATATGTAACACCAATTGATCTCAACCAATAAAGTTAATAAAGTCTCGGCCTGAAAAATTGACATAAGTCAATTGGTGTATATTTGGTATTACTTGAATCACTTACTTTAGATTGACTCATATGACTTGCAAGCTTGTTATGAGGAATATAAAGATTCCTCTTTCTGTAGTACTTTCTCTTTTTTTCATGCTGTCTCATGCAGTATTTGCAGACACAACAAATGTATTTTGCGCTAAACCAGATGGAAGCAAATGGTATTGGCTAAAAAACAATAGAGATGATCAGGTAACTGTGTCCGGTGAGTGGATGGAAGTGAGTAACGCTGATATTCAAATGTTTGAAATATCACATATAAATTATAAGAGTCTTAACTCTCAATGTAGAAAAAATTTTGTAGCACAACCTGCTAATAGCGTATTTTCAAGCTGGAGCGTGTTTTCTGTAAACAAAACTGATGGAACAAACTATATTGCACCGGGAGTGTATATAAACCTCTCAGAGTGTCCTGGCTGTTTCATACGTTTTAAATAAATAATCTAAACCAGGTGACCAAAATGAAATGCATGGCTCTCAGATTTTTAACTATTTCCCTTATCTTGCTTTGCTCTAATACATATGCTGAATGGACTAATGTAATTTGCGCTAAGCTAGATGGAAGTAAATGGTATTGGCTGAAAGACTCCAATGGCAATCAAGTGACCGCTTCTGGGCTATGGTCTGCTGCTTATCTAAGAGGTTCAAGTACTGAATATATAGATGCTTTTAATATTTCCGATGAAACTTACAATAACATCTCTTCTCAGTGTAATAACTCATACGTAGCCCAGCCTGCAAAGTCAACATTTAGTTCATGGGCTGTTTTTCAGATTACAAAGTTTGATGGTACTTCATATTTAGCACCAGGAAAATTTGTTAAACATAGAGATCGTAATTGCTTTTTGAGTCCAGTAAACTGTAGGCTACACAATAACACAATAGCTAGTTATTTGGATCACAACAAGCCCATACTTACAGCGTATGGGCAGAATTCCTTCTTAGGAAGCCTCTCTAAAACACGGTCTAATTTACTATAAATATTTTTGATATCGGCACGAAACTCACGCCACATTTCACTATACAACTGACGGAGGGCGACTCACTGTTGCAATGGTATATGTTCCTGCTCAGGTTCATGGCTTCGTGGTATTTTTCCATGTCGCTAGCCAAACCTTGTCCCCGATTGTGCCTTCCGTTTACCCATCCTCTACTGCTAACTTTTTATCTGGCCAAGCGAAGTCAAAACCCCATCTCCATATGGGTTGGAATTTGTATTCGCTTACTGGCATGGGGAACTTATGAGCTTTTAAATGAAGCTTTAAGGTTAACTCCAATTGACTCATATCAAATCCTGGGTTGCTTTCTGACTAATTGTTCATTTTTAACTAGACAACTAGACCCCTAGTGTTGTATTGTCCGACTTGCATTATTTAAGACAATTTAAACCACCTGTTATAGGTGCATTGCCTCACTCTTCCCTCTGTTCATCCGAACTTTTCGATGAGGCAATGCTTTTTTTCACTGGATGGTTATGTAATTGGCTTAATCTTAAATACACCTCATACATCCCTTGAGCTTCATCATCTGGGCCTCTGCTTAGGTGCAACGTTGCACTTTAATAAAATTTTATGGTACATCTATCTATAGCTGATCAAACCCATGTGCTATTATAAGATAATAGTTGTCATATACAAGAAGGTTGTAGATGTACTATTTACTTGCTTTTCTTATTCTTATCTTCTCAGAAGTCTCCTTTGCTAAGTCTTTTAGAATCTTAAATTGGTCTGCATACATTGACGACTCAGTGCTACAAGACTTTGGAAAAAAACACAACGTAGATATAAAATACGATACTTTTGATGACCTCGATGGTTTTAGACAAAAGTTTTTGGTTAAGTCCAAAGAAGATGCTTACGATGTAGTTTTTCCACCAGTTGATTATGTACCAGCTCTTATAGAGCGGAAGGTACTATACAAACTTGATAAAAGCCTTCTACCTAATATTGATAAACTTTCCGACACTTCCATAGCAGATTTAAAAAAGTATGACTCAACTAACGAGTATATACTTCCCTATCTTTGGGGAACAGTAGGGCTAGGTATCAATGTTGATCAGGTAAAGAAAACTCTCAATCAAGATAATATTCCTAACTCCTGGAAACTTGTATTTGATCCTGTATTTGCAGAAAAACTATCATCATGTGGTATTTCTTACTTAGATAGTGAAATTGAAATCTTCCCTTTAACTCTAAACTACTTAGGAAAGTCAGGACAATCAAAAGAACGTTCAGATATAGTATTAGCCTCTAAACACCTAAGAAAAATAGCACCGACAATAAAGTACTTCGATTCTGAAGAATATATTGATCGACTAAAAGATGGAAAAATATGTATTACCATCGGTTACTCAGGTGATATCTTTCAGGCTATTTCTGATGCAGAGGAAGAGAAAAAAGGCTATGAGTTAAAATACATAATCCCAGAGGAAGGCTCAACTCGTTGGATAGATGCTGTCGCCATACCAAGCAATAGCAATAACCTTAAAACTGCCCATGCCTTCTTAAACTATCTAATGGAACCAGAAGTTATTGCTAAAATATCTAATTTTGTGTGGTACGCAAACAATGTTCCCTCCTCAACGTCATTAGTTGAAGATGAAATAGTTAATGACAAATCAATTTACCCCTCTCCTGATGTAGAATCCCGGCTATTTTCAATACCAAAATACGAATTAAGATTCCAACGATCAATGGTTAGGTACTGGACACGAGTCAAATGTTCCCAGGGAGTTGTTGAATGCAGAGCTCCTGTATCTGGACTCCCAGGATTCTAAAATTTTTAAATAGCTAACTAATAACCTCGAACAATATTAAATTGAAATTGAGTATTTGAGACCAATAAGGTCTGCTCTAGACACACCTGCCCTTGATTCCATATTGGTTCGCCCTAACGCCATTGAGTCTACACCCCCATATTTTCATCTACTTCTTGCACTTCAATAACTTAGCTGACCCTATACGCTCTAATCAACACAAATACTTACAAACATCTTGTCCTACAAAGGCTATACACTATAATACTGTACATACATACAGTATACGGAGAACAAAATGCGCGTAGAACAAGTTGATAGAGCCCAACTGCTTGAGCTAGATAGCCTTCAAACGGCTCCACTCTATCTAGAGGCAGTAGAGGCAGGTTTTCCAAGCCCTGCATCTGACTATGTGACAGCTGAGATTAACCTTCACGATTACATGGTCAAACACCCCGCTGCGACCTTCTTTGTCAAAGCATCGGGCTATTCTATGACCAATGGAGGTATTCAGCCAGGAGACTTACTTGTTGTAGACCGCTCGATAGAAGCCAAGTCAGGGAATATTGTTATTGCTGCTCTGGATGGAGACTTAACCGTCAAACAATTAAAGATTAAAGATGCTCAGAGCTGGCTTGTTCCTATGAACCCCAATTTTTCTCCTATCGAGATTAAAGAGCAAGACTGCATCATTTGGGGTGTTGTTGTTTATATTATTCACAAAAGCTATCCATGAAAAAAATCGCTATTGTTGATTGCAACAATTTTTATGCAAGTTGTGAACGTTTGTTCCGGCCTGACCTGGAAAATAAGCCAATAGCTGTCTTATCAAACCAAGATGGCTGTATTGTTGCGCGGTCAAATGAAGTAAAAAAACTAGGCATCAAAATGGGTGTACCAGTTTTTCAAGTAATGCACCTGATTAAACAACATAATATTCAACTATTTTCATCAAACTATGAAAATTACGGGGTTATCTCTGAGCGAGTCATGCAGATACTTGAGTCATTCGTACCTGACACCGAGCGTTACTCTATTGATGAAATGTTCATGGAGCTAACTCATTGCAAGTTTATTGATTCTATCTCTGATTACTCTGTAATGATTAAAAAACAAGTCATGAAGCAAGTTGGCATACCTGTCAGTATTGGTATTGCTAAAACAAAAACGCTAGCCAAACTTGCAAATCATTATGCTAAGCAGCACCCTGAAACGGGTGGTGTATTTGACGCAACTGATTCAACCATTCAAGAAGAACTGCTCAAGCTCATGCCATTGGAGGAAATATGGGGGGTTGGGCACCGCCTTTATAAGTCACTTACTAATATGGGGATGAAAACGGCTTATGACCTGGCCTGTATGCCGCCCACGTTAATCCGACAACGCTATAGTGTTGTTTTAGAGCGTACTGTTCGAGAGCTTAATGGAGAGTCTTGTATTGATTTAGAAAACGAAGCTCCCGCTAAGCAACAAATCATCTGTAGTCGTTCGTTTTCACAACGCCTTTATAAGCTGGAGCATCTGAGAGAAGCGATTAGCACCTATACAGCACGAGCGGCAGAAAAGCTACGAGCCCAGGGATCATCTGCACATAACATTACTGTTTCTATTCGTACTAGCCCCTTTGCGGATGTACCACAATACCGTAATAGCGCTTTGGTGCAGCTCCCCCACCCAACTTCTGATACACGACTACTGGTAGAAATGGCAACCCAAGGGCTTCACCATATTTTCAGGTCTGGTCATGCCTATGCTAAGGCTGGAGTCATGTTGAGTGAGATTTGTGAGCAACAAGTTATACAACAAGACTTGTTCACCCCCATGCTAGATACACCAAAATCTAAACGCTTAATGCAAGTAGTTGATGACATCAATAGACGTTATCCTAAAGGGCTATTCTTAGCTAGTAATGGTATTAATCCTTCGTGGAAGTTAGTAAGACGTCACCTGTCACCTCACTTTTTTACTAACTGGGATGAGCTGCCGAAAGTCTCGCTATACTGAAAGTAAGCACATTCAAGGATGAAAGCATGTGTGGACAATTTGCTTTAAGTAATAACTTTACATGGGGCCATTTTTGTCAGAGGCTTGGGTTAAATGATAATAATCACGTTATCTGGTCATAAAAAGCTAAAAATAATACATGAAAAGTCAATGCTACTTATGTTACTTGAACAGGAAGATATAATTTTAAACTGGCTTAATCCAATGATGAATGATACGAATCATTTTGCAGAGTTATTTACAACAAAGCTCTATGATTCATTTACAGCTCAAGCAATAGATAAACCAAGTTTATTAAATCCTATTGCTGAAAGCTTTAAAATACAAAGTGATTAGATTCTTCTCAACGGTTGTAGAGCTAACAAACTAAAAAGCCCTTTAGAAAAAAGGGCTTTTATGGTTACTCTCCGTCTCCGAATAATCCACCAAAGCCATCCTCATCTTGCTGGCTTTTAGCAAATTTACTCTCCCAAATATTAGTTAACTGATCTTCAGTAATATGCCAGTCTACAGTTTCTTTTTGACGATCAACCACAACAAAATTCTCTATGTTTTCTATATCCTCAGGATTACTTGGGTTTTCATATCGGCTTGCTTTCGTTTCATTTATTACTTTTAACAGCGCATCTACTTTTTCTTGAGAAAAACCAGTAACATCGAGTATACCAGTAGTCCCCATAATGTCCTGCCCACCTTTTATATTGTGTGTGTGGGTTCGAAATGCACCATTTAACCATTTTGTTAGTTCAGGGTTACTTGAATTTATATCAGAAACAGGAGCATCCTTTAACCCCTTATACCAATCGTGGTAAATAATCTGTAAAATACCTGGTCACAGTATTTCACTTAATTTGACTAGGAATTTAATAATGGCAAGGATTGCTTCTATTCCAGATGAATTGTATGACTACGACTTTGATGCCTTACTGAACAGAGAACCACATCCAAGAACACGGCTTCGCTTATTAGCGATGGCTCATTTACAAGCAGGTTGGTCTCAAACTGAAATAGCACGAGCATTAAGGAAATCAAACAATACCATTCAGGACTGGCTCAACCGTTTTAGACGAGATGGCCTTGAAGGACTTTATGAACAACCCGGTAGAGGAAAAAAACCGTTTCTTTGTCCTTCACAATATAATGAATTTAAAGCAGCGGTTATTACCTTACAAAACCATCGTCAAGGCGGTAGAGTTCAGGGTAAAGACATACAACAGTTGCTGCTGGAACAATTTAATATAGACTACAGCTTAAGTAGTATTTATGAAGTATTGCATAAAGCAGGACTTTCTTGGATTACATCAAGATCTAAACATCCTAATCATCGCCCAGATAAACAGCAAGCATTTAAAAAAACTTTGAAAAAGAGGCCTTAAAAGTACTTCCCTCATGCGTTTCTCCAGATAAAGTTGATATTTGGTTTCAAGATGAAGCCAGAGTGGGTCAGCAAAATACCTGTACGCGTATTTGGGCAGAGAAAGGTACGCGTCCACGAGTGGTAAAGCAACAACAGTTTGAGTCAGCTTATCTCTTTGGCGCTGTGTGTCCTGCTAAAGATAGAGGAGTGGCTCTTGTATTACCTATTGCTAACACAGAAGCAATGAGGTTGCACTTAACAGAAATTTCAAAAGCCATTTCTAAGGGAAGACACGGACTGGTTATCGTTGATCAAGCGGCATGGCATACGACTCATCGCCTAGAAATACCTGCGAATATCACGCTATTAAATTTACCACCCGTTTCCCCAGAGCTTAACCCGGTAGAGCGGATATGGGAAAAACTGAGAGAAGATTCACTGGCAAATCGTTGTTTTAAAAATTTCAATGATATTGTTGAGTCTTGTTGTGAGGCATGGAATGTATTTGTGAATAAGAAAAATAACATTAAAAGCTTGTGCTCCAGATGTTGGGCTGTTTTAACAAGCTAATAAACAGGATTGGTATTAGGCGGCTGGAAGGGGTCTAATCCTACCTCTATTGTTTCACCATTCAAATTTAACTTCCCTACAAAGTCTACACTTTCACCAGCTGAGTCAGGTCTTGATACAGCTTCAGAGTTAAATAGTTTAGCTTGAGCACTTCCATCATGGAGTACTAATGCAGTTGAGTGAGATTCTTCAAGCTCTTGTCTTGCAGATGAAGCTGTAGTATCTCCTCCATGAGCAGGGTCTGTCTTCGAAAAAAGATTATCCGTCGTATTTTTTACTTTAGGGTTATTAATTGGAAATTCATTTTCATAATCAGCCCGAGCAGTCTCACGAACATTAGCAGCTCCCTGGCTACTTGACGGTCCAGGAGAACACTCTCCCCCTAAAGTCCTTCTGCATCTAACATTAACTTGTTCTTCTTCTACTTCCACCGGTTGCTCACCCTCAACACGAGGTGTACTTTCAGGAGTAATTGTCGGCTCTGAAATTTCTTCTCTTGGAATAATTGGTCTTCTTCCAGCAGCTAGGTTTGGACCACCACCAAAGATTCGTGGATCAACTGGAATTTCAGGTGGCTTGCCTGTTTCTAAAGTATCTGATGCTTGGCCAGCAATTTGTTGGAGTCCTGCAAAACCTCTCCCAAAAGGTCCACCCAAAAAGCCAATAATCCCTGTTATAATTGAATCTGCTGGTTTAGCTTTCTCTTTTGTACTAGCAGAATTTGCATCAGCTTCCTGAATCGAGTCGCCTCTTGCAGCGCTCACAAATTTAGAACCAATTTCTGCAGCATTTGACCAAGGCCTAGCGAAAGCATCAAGATATTCTGCCGCTGAGCTACCACCCCATGTAAACCTTAGTTCGTAAGGTACTGGTTCAACAGTAACATAACTATTATCACTTTTTTCTGGTTTTGGCTCAGGTTGAGATGGTTGCCAATCAGGTGGAATACCGCGTTTTTTTCTAGAAAGTGGCTGATCTTGAATACTTTCAGCAACACTAGCACCAATTTTTCTAGTTAATTCAGATAAACTTGATACTTGGTTTTGTACTTTCCTAGATTCACTACCAGGTAAATTATTTAAATTTGTTACTTGCTGTGTAACAGAAACAGGATTAATGGTATTCATGAAAACTCTCTCGTGCAAACTTAAATCGCGAAATAAATATACGTTCTAAGAAAACAAAAAAATGATAATTAATTAACAGTCACCTTTAAAAAATTTTTATTTGTGTGGGTAGATTAAAAGCACACTAAAACCTTGATTTTTCAGAGCACATATCAGAGAACCAATTAAATTAAAACAAGAGAGCCTATACCTATTTTAGGTAGTTTTACCTATAGAATTGTTATTTTCCGTTACCGATAAATTATATTTAATCTCTTTAATAATATTAAATATATGTCTTGTTGATAGTCCATACTTAAGCGCAATCAAGTCAGCTCTAGATATTCCTGACTTTGATTTAGTTGTTTCATACTCTTGTTTAATTAGTTTATCACTTACAATTTTAACTTCACTTTTGATTGGAAGTTGGATAGTTTGAAGTTACTTGCAATTTTTCTAGCCACTTCTGGTCCCACTGCAAGGATGATCTTTGCCTATATAACTCTTGAGATATATACCCTAACACCTCTAAGGCATTGGCCTAACTTGATAGCAGCTTGCTTTCCAATAATTTCCGTTAGCTCCTTCATGATTGACATGATGTATATCCTCTTTGGATCAATATAAAGCACTATGTGTGAACTTCTTTAAGTGGCTCGGGTCATACTGATTACACGGTAGCCCCCGTGTGCATTGCTTCGTTTTACTTACTACTCCCTAAACCAACGTTGACGAAGCAGTGCTTTTTTTATTTGGCTATTCCTAGTCTCAATACTGCTTCCTATCAGTATATCCTTACCGTATTCCCATGGGTGCCGATCTCCCCAAGATCAAAACAGTCTGATTTAATTTGGGCTCCTCTGGTTATGTGATTTCTGAAGAATTCAACGAGACGCTTTATTCCACCATGGGTAAAGTACCTCCAGCTATAGCCATAGAGGATGTAAATACATTTTCTGGTGTATGAATCGGTAAACCACACTTTTCCACACCCATCAATTTCCATGGATGCAATAAAAGGGTTTTCAACGTTATTCGGTTTATCTGCATTTTCTGAGAAAATGCACCGACCACAAGTGGCAATGATTTTGATTAGCTTGTTTACTGCTGCAAAGCGTTGTTGCTTGGTTTTATTAGTCATTTTTTTCATACATAAAATTGTAAAAGTGATGATGTATATCTATACATTATTGATGTACGACTCTTGATCTTCCCTCCATTCAGCAGCCTATTTTTATTAGGTTGACTCACGATCAAATAAGAAGTATTAGAACGGATTGTAGAAAAGCTGGATTCTCACCCCCTAAAAATTTCCGAGTAGTAATGTACACGCACTATTTAGGAGTTGTTTAACTATGTTGACTGTGACACGTCGTATCGGTGAATCCCTGAAGGTTAGCAAACCTAAGCAGGTAATAATACTGCATGATGAGCTTGAAACAGACTATTTTTGAAATAATAAAGCCAAACAGCTATTTATTGGGATAATAATTTAGGTAGTTCCAACCGTAAATCATAAGGATAAAAACACGACAGTTGATCAAAAAAATATTTGCTTGCGTCTACTGGATATTATGAAAAATTATGAAGTAAGATTGATTTTGCGTTAAATAACGCTACAATTATTTAGAGATGCTGCCCAGGGCAGAACCGGCATGGAGTATTCCTCCGAGGGATTTTAAGTCCAAAGAAAAACCTTTGGCTTTCAATGTGTTACAGCATATTTCATAATATTCTGCTTTTTATCCACCCTATATAAATCAATGACTTAAAAACACCCAAACCACTGTATATTATGAAATTTGCAATTGGGCTTGAATGCCCAAAATTAGAAGTCATTTGTTGTATTTAGCCTTTCCCTACAAGCTATCTCCCAAGTCATTTCAATTACGTCCATAAGCTTATCCATATACTCAGGATTGGAATCACAGAGGTCTATCAGCATCCTGAACGTTTTTGATAGCTTGTGACCACCATTATGTCCAATAGTTAACCAGATCATATCTCTTCCCAACATCTCGCAGACCTCCTGGGCAAAATCCAGGTTCATGTCTCCACTGGTAATGATCTTTCGTTTGCTTTCCCATTTACCACCTAAAGCCTTGGAAAGCATTCTCGCGGATGTATTCTGTTTATCCAGCTCACGCTTAACCCTGGCTTGCCTTTCTTTAACTCTTTTACTAACTGATGAATTACTACTCATAATGAGTGCATTTTAGACAAATGGTAATAGAAATGGTACTGGCGAACTCAAAAAATTGGGTAAAAATCCTACCCAATCTATGCGTATTTTTAGCAAATTAGTCGTAAATCTGGGTAATAATCTTACCTAAACGCCCGATTGATTGTTTTATGTGCTTTATTTCACATTAGCTTATGCTGTATATTTGGGCAGTGTTAAATGAGTAGACAGCTCTACTCATACATAAGACAGTTAAGGACTATTTATAGAAGGAATTCGCAATGAAATACCGTAGTCCCGACGACTGTCAGCACTTTTCTTTTAATGACATACAAAAAATTGCTGACAGCCGCTCTATAAAAATTGATAAGAGATTAGCCCGAATTAAAGAGACGCACGGGACCAGCCCTGAAATGGAGGAGCTAACCGACGATATAAATTTATTGAAAAAACAAAATGACATTCTTTTAAGAACGTTCATTCTGCAATACCAGCAAAGCATACATCAAGCGAAGGATATAATGCTTTGTCTTTATAGAGCAGACTCTTTTTAATTCCCCCTTTAAAGTACTGAGGTATTGTTTATTTACATAATGAAAAAAGAGCTACCTCAAGGATAGTTAAGTAGCCTACCTAGTTCACACCCTCTTGTCGGCAGAGGGTTGATTCTAGCTTACAATTACAACCTTTCATTATTAGTTTTTTGAAACTGGGTACCCAATCTTTAAACCTGATTCAGTACCAGCACAGCCCACTAGTGCGCTCTAAACTTCCATGTTCCCAGTCGTAGCGTTTTAATACATTGCTGCCAATCCAGGTTCTCTATTGTTACCCTTGCTAGCCTCAAATGAGCTTGTGAAAGGGTTTCTTTTAGCCTGATTAAGTTAAACCTTAATAGTGTGGTGCCAAAGGTTCGGCCAGTTAGTTTAACACCAAAGATCAGCTGCTGCAGCTAGTAAAACCGTGCTGCTCGTTGGATATCGGTTAGCATTTCAGGTGGGGTACTATTTTACCCACTCAAATAACTGGCGGCTAACCAAAGCCTTCTTAAACTGTCGGATAAATTCTTCTAAGTAATGCTGCACTACCCGGAATAAGTTAATCACATCCGACGAAATATCATTTAATACCTCTGCTTTCGACGGCTCCTTCATAAAAAATAATGCGGCTGACCACAGAACGGTTCAACCTAGCAGGTGTGATCAGGAAATAACGGTAAGATGTGCCTGGCTAAACGGCGCTTGCCGCCCATCCAGACAAAAATAGGTTTAGACATAGAGTCTCCTTCTACGAGGGAAAAAACACTCACAAGGCATTGCAAGTTGAGGTAGACTGATAAAATATAAAAATTTTCAAGAAAAAAGAGTTTATTGTTAGGCTAACGCCAAGCTAAGCGGCGCGCGGTATCACGTCCTAGCTTGAGCACCTTGTTAGCTGCGCGATAGATGCGGCCTGATTTTTGACTCTAGGCCACCTATTGCAACGTCAATTTTATTGGTTAATTCGTTTTCTATGGATTTAGTATCAGAAACCGCAGACCGTACTTTTTTAGCAAAGTCTTTGTCTTTGAAATCTTCACCACCAGAATATTTATCTGCAATCACGGCTTCAATATTTACTTGAAGGCTACGGACACACTGGCGCAACTCTTTAGCTTTTTCCTTAATGCTCACACCCCAAAGCGCCTCAGCTTCTAACACAGCAGCATCAAAATGCTGAACTGCTTGGCCAACAGGCTCCCATCTTTTAGAGTACACATATGCCCATGCTTGTCCTTCTTCCTCTGCTGTATGCTTACCTAGTGAGCCTTTGTACCCGTCAGGAAATTCCGCCGCAAAAATAAACGGAGAGCGACAATAACCAATCTCATCTCTTAACTTGTAGACCGACTTAATCAGTTCTCTGGCAACTTCAAAGTTGGCTTTTCCTCGGAGTTCCTTCTGCCACTTTTCAAGTCCAGTATATGCTACATATGCTGTAGTACCTGCTGCTCCTGCAAGAAAAACATCTTTAATTATAGAAAATACTTCTACAGCGCTCATCTTTCCTCCGAGCAGTTAACGACCAAAGAAGCGGCGCGCATTAGCGCGTTCAGCCCGCAAGGCGATGCTGCCTTTGTTTATTAGGCTTCTGATACAGCGCATAATTTGGCTTCTCGATATTCTTCGTATCTTGAAATAACGAACTATATTCTGGGTGCTGTTCTGAAATATAAGATAACAAAAGATCAGCGGTATCTGATACGTAATCCATTCGAGAGCCAATCTCACGAACTAGATTGATTTCTTCATGAGTCGCTGCAGAATTATTTACAAATTCTGAGGATAGATAGCTTTTTATAAGAGTGTCTGTATTTCGAATCTTTAGTGATAGCTGGTGAATATTGCGAACTTGAACAGCAGAAAGGAAACCATATAGCTCTATATTTTTTACTGCCTTAAAATCTCCGTATTTGGCGAACTCCATGCGCTTAATAACTTCCGAAATGTTTCTATCATCTCCGTCTATTAGACTAATGGGAATACCCGAAAATTGATAATGATTTAGAACGTTAAGAAGCTCTCCAAACAGTATTTTTACACAGGTTTTTTTCTTGACATTCTCATTTACCCTTCTGCTTATATGGTTCGCAATAATATTTAGTACAGCAGCTATTATTGCCCCTATAGCTATCCCAAATGTTATGTTCAATTTAGAAAACTCCATTTATAGCCTACACTTATTTGTCAGTTTTGATGGCCCTTGTTATGACGCAATATTTGTAAAAATATAATAGAAAATGTATCCAACAAAACACCATGCGGCAATGTAATGAGTGTAGCCAAGCCACATGAAAAATTGAGCTCTAAGCCAAAGCCAAAAATATCCAGGCCACTCTAAAAACTTTTCGGGTTTTTGGTGAAGGCGAGTAAATAAATAATCCACAGGCTTGTGATTTTCGTATTTTTCTAATATTCCATAGTACTCTTCTACCAACTCATCATACTTACTATAGCCATCAGGAATCCCCCTTAACTTTCTAGCAAATCTTCCTAACTCCACTCCATTTCTATGCATCGCTTCCGCTCGAGATACAAAATTTTCCTGGCCAAGCAATAAGGAATAAACAAGCACCATAACAGCTAAAACTGATTGAAAGCTATTCAATAGTTGCTCAGGAATGGTTAATTTTACACCATAGGCTTGGAAGAGAGGTATAAAGATTAAAGCTGCAGAAATAAAAGCTACAGTCCACTGCGATACCTTTTGGTGTGCTGCAAATCTCTCGCTAGCCTTGTACCGAGACTTTGTTGTCAGCTTAGTTCTTCGCAGTAACTCTTTTATTTTGCTATTTTCTAACTCTGCCAAATCGTCCTCCTTGAGTCATAACGCCAGCCGTACCGGCGCATTTGTAGTGAGCGCAACGAACGAAAAATGCGTCCAAGTTTACGGCATTGTTAGGCTTATACGACATAACCAGCACTACACATCTCTTTTATAAGCTCACTCTTCCAATTGCCTTTCTCGTCTAGCGCAATGTAAACGACCCCACTAATATCGTTTGGTGTTTCGACCGGGCCTTTAACTACCGCAGTCACTCTTGAACGACTTAGTTTCCCAATTAAATAACCGTGTTCAAATACGACATTTTGGCGCGCTCGATAGTTGCCGTTCAAAGCACCAAACTTAGAGCCGACATCGCAGGGCGTGTAACGGTGTTTGTCAACGTAGTTGTCGTGTTATCTTCTTATCTTCATCGAGCTATCTCAAAACGTGAGGCATAATAAATATTAATAATCAATTTAGGGCTAATTATTAATAACACAGACAACACCCATTGCTCCTTCTGGTGGACGCCTTGCGATGCAAAGCATCCATCCTCAGCAGCTTCAATTAAAGAGGGGAGTTGCACAGTTTTAAATGGATATTAACGAGTTTGATTTCTCTCAGGGTTTAAGTGGACTTCATCTGCCAACTCCCAGTTTCGTATATTCCCACTCCATCGGTTAGGGGAAGCTGCTTTAGCTTGCTCATAAACCTGTTTCCGCCGGCTTAAAATAACTAGGTCTTCACCTGTATGGCGTTGTACCGGTGTTACAAACTTTAATCCACTATGCTGATGCTCATGGTTATACCAATGAACAAATTGATCAACCCACCGTTGAGCGCTTTCTAATGAGGTAAACCCTTGGTGAGGGAAATCTGGTCGGTATTTAGTGGTCTTAAATATGGACTCTGCATAAGCATTGTCATTGCTAACTCGCGGTCGACTATAAGAAGGCTCAATACCAAGTTCAGCGAGTTTGACTTGTAAAGCGCTTCCCTTCATTGGACTCCCATTATCTGAATGTAATATCAGGGGCTGCTGGTGAATTTTATGGAGATTTTCCCGCCAGAAGGCTTTCTGTATTAAGTCTGCCGCTAGGCTACTACGCTCACAATCGTGCACCTCCCAGCCAACCACCTTGCGGCTGAAAACATCAAGGATCAAATACAGGTAAAAAAAGATGCCGGTGACGGGACCTGGCAACCAAGTGATATCCCAGCACCAAAGTTGATTAGGGCCTGTCGCCGTGTGGGTGGTTTTCGGTTTGGGTTGACGAGATTGGGTCTTCCCTCGATGGGTTGATAACCCTTCTGCCCGCATGAGCCGATAAAAGCTGGCTTCACTGGCAATATACTCACCTTGATCTGCTAATTTAGGCACAATCTGAGAAGGTGGGAGGTCAGCAAACTCCGGTGAATTCAGCGTTTCTCGCATCTGTTGATGAACATTGGGAGGCAGCTTATTAGGCGGCAATGGACGCTGTGCAGTGGTGCGGCCATCCGGTTGTAGCTCACCGCCTTGCTGCCACCGTTGATAAGTGCGCGGGGTTAACCCTAATACTTCACAGGCCTTAAATTGCCGAGCCCCTGCAGTTGTGGCTTCCCCAATTAACTGAACTGTTTGTTGCCTATCCGCATACGACGTTAGGCTTCCTCGTCCGGTCCCCAGATTGACTGAGCTTTTTTTTGAAGGACTAACAGGGCCGCGGCTTCGGCCAGTGCTTTTTCTTTTCGCTTTAGCTCTTTTTCAAGTTGTTGGCACCGCTGCTTTTCCACTTGCAAGCTTTTCTTTAGCTCCTGGGAGGGTTGCTCTGGCTGAATAAATGCCTGTTTCCACTGCTCAACTTGCTCAACATACAACCCTTTTTTTCGGCAATAGGCTGCTAGCTCTGCTTGAGATAAGGCCGCTGTCTCAATGATCACATTAAGCCTTTGTTCTGATGACCAGCTTTGATTTGATGTTTCTTTCGGCATGTTGGCAGATTGACTTCGCACTTTGGTTTTCCAAGTATGCAGGGTTGACTGAGGAATGCCAGTCATTTTGTGTACCACTGGGACTGATTTATTTTCGGGTGGGAGCAATAGCTTTAAGATATTTTCTTTTTGCTGTTTGGTATATTTAGCCATCAGTTATCTGTCGTCATCTCAGTGAATAAAAACGACAACTAGCCTGACAGAGAGGGGTAAAGTACGACACCAAACCCAACATTGGAGTAATGTTCGATCTTTTCGATTATTGTGCGCCCCGAACTAGCTTGCATATGAAGAATAATAGGTTCCAGGCCTAGGCTTTCGATGAACTCGGCTATCTCTAATTTAGCGATTTCGTCATGGCCATGCACAATGAATACTTGTGATGTGTTGAATGGAACCGAACCGTCAGCAGTTGCTGGCGGAACTATAGGTGGTGGCGGTGGCTCTTTTAATGCTTGCGATGCATTTAACTGCTGTAGGGTAATTAGGCCGTGCTTGAGCAAAATATCAAAAATAGCTTCATCTTTTACAGCCCAATGAGTTCGAGACAATTCCCAACGACCTAGGTCGATATCTGCTCTTAGGTTTTCTATTGATCCAATCGGCAAGAAAGGGAGGATTGGATCAAACTCAAAATCTACTACGACGGTATTCTGCCGAACCCTAATATCTGTGATATATCCAATTCGAGATTCTTTATATTCGTTCTCTATGACGAATAAGCAGGGAAAGCTTTTTAATTCCCGAATTGCTTTTTCATCGAAGAATTTATACCGCTCGCTGATTTCATCAGCAGTATATTCAACAACTGCCCTAGCTCGCTCGATTTCCCAATGAGGTGAATCCCAACTCTCCGGGTTTGCTGAAATAAGTAGGTTAAACAATGCTGATAACCTCCTTTTTGAAGCCTAACGCCGTGCTCTGGGGAAAACCGAAGCACAGCGTAGGTTTTTCCCTAGCAGCGCTTTGTTAGGACTGGGTTGACTAAATTGCAACGATCACCCTCCACTTTTCAAAATCAGGTTCCCATAAGTCAAAATATGTTGTTAGTTGGCCCTGTAAATTCATTTCAAGCTGATTCGAATTTAACTCCGTTCTATGCCAAAGAGCACAAGCCTCCAAGATACTTAAGGCAGCAACAAAATCTAGAGCGTCATCACCTTCAAACCAATACTTAGCCCCTTTGCTGACATTGCTAGTCAACTCAGCATGCTTAAGCTCGTATAAAGCCTCTCGCCTTTTCGAGTTTCTATCAGAAGAATAAATAGGGTCAACATCAACCAAAACCCATTCGTCTGATATTAAGTGCTCAAGCAACACTTTTATATCTGTGCTTATGCTAGTCCTAACTACTAATGAACGTCACTATGACGTGATATACTAAAAAATCGGTAGTTCAGGGTAATAACAGTGATTGATGAATACTACATTTATAGTGTTTATAGTTTTTTCCCACACACTGATGGTATTCATTTCATCCGACTTTATAGTATTAACTACCTAATCCTCCAACACATTTGGATTCTTTCTAATGTAGTTCCATGTCCAGTCAGTTATATTTACTGGAAAAGTAAAACTACCCTTCATGCCTCCATAACTGACACTTGATGCCAAAATTAAGAAGCCCTTTGAAATTAAAATATTTACATTACCATCTTGAATACTTAGATCTTGTGTCCTGATATTATTGATAATATAATATCTTAAAATTTCTTTTTCTTTTGGAGTAAGATTTGATATCTCCTCAGTTGCTTTGTTTAACCTTTTACGTGTGTCGATCATCTTTATGATTTTTTTATATGCAGATGGTATAGCTGGTTGAATCCCTACGATCAGAAAAAATAAGAATACTACTCCAAGCCACTTTCTATACTCATCAATGAAACTTTCAAGTCCCAAACCTTGTACAAACCATCCGGGCCCCCATAGCAGTAAGCAGCTAACGATTATTAAAGGCCATACAACTTCTCTTGGTGCCTTGATCCAACTAAGTAGATCCATATATCTAGCATCTGATCCGTTTGTTACTTTTATCCTGTACTAAACTCACATTATTACTGGTTAGGAATTCGTATGTAAATCATCCCATTGTCTTTTTCTTCAATGGTAATATTAATATCATACCCATTATCTAAAGTTGCAGTTGCTTTGTAAAAACCAGTTGTTACTTCTTTATTTATACTCACACCCATACATTTTGCTGAACTATATAATTGTGATTTGATTATATCTGTGACTATAGGACAGGCAGCTTCTTCTATAATTAATCTAGCACCACTAATAGCAAGGAATATTGACAAGAAAAAAGAAGCTATCCAACTATAAAAGTAGTTCCTTTTATGATTTAGTAATGTTGCACGTTTCCATATATAAACAGGTACAATAAAAACCGTCCAATGATTTGGCGCAATGTAACCCGCTGCCTTCAACTTTCTTATGTCCATTATACATAAAATAGTATTGGCGATAAATGATGGAAAAATCAAAACTGTACCAATAATAAAATCAATAGTAACTCCTAGAATTGGAACTACTATCAATATCCAAATGAAGTTATTAGCTACATCCTCAGAAGCTAGAGGTGGAGGAATTGCTGGATCTGCTGATTTTAAAATGTCAAATAACCGTGTTTCCTTAGCAGGTTTCCAATCCCCTTTACCATTCCATACTTTCGTCGAAGTAGTTATTTTACCTGCATTAACAGCGACTTTAATATCATCAATGCTAACAGGGCCTATTTGTTCTCCGTTAACTGCATAATGCCATTGTGTCATAATAAATACTCGTAAATAAATTTTAAATCACTAAATATAGGATTGCAGATCAATAAACAATCATTTGTTATACTAATGACTTACTTTCACATATTACTAAACAGTATTTTTTTATTTAAATGCCCTTTACGCTGTAATTTAGATTTAACAGGCCAATATTTTTGTTGCCTTTATTGTCTACTATTTATTAAAAGTTACTGCCACATCACTTTACCAAAAATATTTTCTGGATATAGACCAATTACCGCCTTTTGTGCTAATAATCTAGCGGTTTTAGTTCTTGGCTTTGATAAGTAATTAGCAATCCCTGATTCAGCAGTAGTGTTATTGAATGCTTTATCTGAACGCATTAGAACATCAACAGTTCTACCCTCATATTCTGTTACATCTGGGTGCTTTCCAAATTTCGATTGGCCAAAATCTACTACACCTCTACGACGACAAGGCAAATTGATTCCAGCTTCTGGAAAAAGAACCATATATCAAAATCTTTAACACCGTTTTTACTATCAATGTAATGCAATGCTGTTCCCTGACATAGCGCAACTAAACTTTCATTGCCAAAATACGAGCTTTTATATCTTGGATTTCGTTTAAAAAAAAGCCCTCATATCTTCAGAAGCTAGTTGATACAATTTTTTTAGGTCTGATAATGTAATTTTTTCTAAAGATCTTATCATTTGGCTTTCCTTACCCAACGATTAATTGATCATTATCTATTACTGGGTTGCCCCGCACTCACCGAACACCTACAACCCATCGACTTATTACCTCTATACATCACCCGCTCTATTGACCACTTACCTTGCATATGACCCGGAAAACTCCCATCTAATTCGATCAATCCTTCCGCTACTAACAACGGATTCGCTGGTATTTCTAAGGAAATATTCACACCTTTACGACCCACTTTTCTTAGCTGACTTTGGCCTATTTCTCTGGCCTTAGCCTCACTGTCAAACAGGTGTCGTAGTTTTTTATAGGCAGGTTTGCCTATTTTCACTTCTCGTTCCTTAGCGGCTTTTCCATCCCACCAGAGAGTGACCACACCATTATATTTACCTCGACTCGGTAAAGTGGCATGTGCATTAATAAAATTATGATTTGTCGGCTGGTTATTGGCAGGCAAACCAACTTTAACAGTCAATAACTGTTTACCCGATATGCTTTTTAGCTGTCCTTTTTTAGCCAGAATATACAGCTGGTTGACAGGCTTAGCGACTGCATCATACTGCCTGGCTAAACGGGTAATAAACGACATATCCGTTTCGTCGGTTTGATCGACATGACTTACTTTAATATTAGCTAACGCTGGATCGACGCGAGGTAAAAAACCGTGTTTTTTTACGATATTTTCAAATAACACACCGAGTGTATATTGCTCATAGGACTGTGACCGTCTTTTCTTAAACGCACTGTCATCTTTCACCTGAAACGGTGCCGCTGTTGCAACTATGGTTATTTCCATCGGAAATAATTTGGCGTTAATCCGGGTAATTAAAAACTCGCCTTTATCATAAGGAACACCTTGATAATTCAGTATTAACCCTATTCTTTCACCTTCTTTGGGTAGGCCAGGTAATCCTTCCGCATCGACGACTAGTTTTAATTGGTCAGACTGATGACCCGCCGCATCGGTTAATTCCCAGGAGATGAGCCGTTGATTAATAATGTTGGCATGCGCACCCGTCATAGTTGGATATACGCGATAATCTAATCCCATAATTGTATAACTGGCTTTGGTTTTATCGGTTGAGGGGTGGGTAAAGTGAGGGGAATACCGGCGGGTAAGATATAAGTGAGTTGTGTTATTTCTGGATTGAGTTGATAAAAAGCGTTCTCTAATTCGTCATTATCTTGCCCTAAATGCCGGTATAGTAAATCAGCTACCGTATCACCGGCCAGGGTCGTGACGCGCATTAGCATACTCCTCTAATGACAGGGTAAATTCAATTACTTGGGGTTCCCCGGTAGGTAATATCCGTTTATGGGTTTCAGTGACTTCCAGTATTTTCCACTGCCCTAAATTGGTACCCCGGCCATCCACTAAAAAATAAGGCTGACCGGCCAGCTGCATCTGTCGTAAACGCAATAAATTATCTTCGCCAGTCACACCAAAGACCTTACCATTTACGCTAATGGTATCTAAATTCGGTGCACTAAAGTGACTTAACGGTTTACCATTTACCACTTCGGTATTCACCCATTTAACGGAAGATTTGTATTGTAATTGCTCATACGCCGAGCGATGGGTAATACTGAATACAAAATCCCCTAATGCCATTTGTTGTCGCATTAATCGTTATTCCTATCTGAAAGCGAACCATCCAGTCGTTCGGCTAATTGACCACTGGCCATTAACGGTAAGACTTGAGATTGCATTTGATTGGTAATGCTATCGGCTAGCGCTTGGGTATTATTGGGATCAATGCCCGGTGGCATCATAAAACTTAGGTTAAAGGTAGGCGACACTTGTTGGTGGTTGTTATTAGTAACGATCTGCTGAGACACTTTTTCAGGTGAGGGTAATTTATCGGTAATGGGTTGATTAACAATATCAGCCACCTTGGGTTTAAGCTCGACTGTTTCTTTTTCATCGTCATCATCAAACCAGCTGCCAACGCCTTCACCAATCCATTTACCTAAACTGCTCCCGGCAATCCCCCCAACGACACTGCCAATGGCCCCACCAATTACGGTACCCACGACCGGTACCACACTACCCACTGCCGCCCCCATGGCACCACCGGCCATCGCTCCACTTAAACTGCCGGCTATATCGCCTAACTGTCCACCGGCTTCTGTCGCATCGCCCGCCATGGCCGCATCAGCTAAAGCAGTTGCCGCCAGTCCAACCCCTAATGGCCTCACCACACGGCCTGCGCCTTGTAATAACCGTCGGCCTATTCCTGGGGTAACAGCCGCAGCAGGGTTGGGTAAAACGGGTAATGTACGGCCTCTGCCGGATAGTCTCCCACGTCGGCTTCGCCCTCTGTTTCTTCTACCACGCCTTCTTCGTCTACCACCACCGTCCATCTGGCAACAACAGCAAGCACAGTTAGCGCCTAATTGTCGTCTATTGTTATTGCCTCGACCCGTACCCGCTAAGGTATTATTCAACTGTCGTAGTGACGTATTCGCTTGTTGGGTTTGGGTGGCCGTGGTCGCTGTCGTACCGCCTAACCTGGCACGGGCTCGGCGTAAATAATTAATCCCTTGGCCAATACCGAGGGCCATTAATTTAATGGCTAATCCAGCCCCAATTAACGCCACACCACCAGCGCCAATTAAGCCGATGGTTTTAGCTACGGTTGGATATTCCTCGGCGGCATCCGCTAATGAGTTAATAAATTCGGTGAGAGGATCAACAATGTCATTTAATACCGGCAATAACTGATCGCCCATTACTATAAATAAGCGGTCAAAACTGTTGCCTAATAATTCTAAGTTATTCGCAGTAGTGGCTGAACGGGCCTGATACTCCTTTTCCATGGAGCTAAGGTAACGACTTTCATCCCCGGTTAATTTGAATGCATTTTTTAAATTATCCAGGTTTTTAATTAAGGGCATCACTGCCCCTTTCGATTCTTCTCCAAATAAGGCAGAGACTAAGGCGCTGATTTCTTCCTCGGGCATATCCTGAAAGGCTTCAAAGACCCGAATAATGGTGTTAGGCGCATCCTGTAGCATTTCACCGGCTAATAATTCCGGGTCAAAGCCTAATTGCCCCCACACTTGTTTTTGGCGTTTGGAGGCCATTTTCCCTTTGGACATGGCCCCGGTGATATTTTTTAAGGCCGTAGCAGCGACTTCTTCAGCTGCACCACCGGATAATAAGGCAGCCGAAAAACTCGCGGCCTGGACTTCTGAAAAGCCAGAGGACATCGCCACTGATCCCTGGCGTTTCATTACCCCAGCAATATCCTTGGCTTCTGCTGATAGGTTATTTGATAAATAATTAGTAGCATCCGCCAGCTTAATTGCCCGGTCTTGATTTAATCCCATTGCCGAACGCCAGGCGGCCATGGTTTTACCGGCTTCTTCTGCCTCAATATCAAAGGCCACACCCATTTTGGCCGCCGAGGTCGCAAAGTTTAATAACTCACCTTTGGCGATATTACTTTGGCCACCGGCGGCAATAATTTCTGATAAGCCGTCTGCGGCCATCGGGATTTTAGTGGACAGCTTCAGTATGTCACTGGCCATTTGCTTGTCTTCGCCTTTGGACCCGTCAAAGTCCACGACTTTTTTTACATCGGCAAAAGACGATTCATAATCAATGGCTTTTCTGACAGGCTGGGCCATTAAATACCCCGCGGCGGCCACTTCCATCATCGCGCCATAGACTTTGCCCCGTTCCGCTTGGTTAGCATCAATTCGGGCTTGGGCCTGATTAACCGCCTGCATTCGTTGCTGTTGAGACTCTAAGGCATTATTGGCTTGGTTCACCGCACCCGCCATGCGGATTTGTTCAACCACTAAACGGTTAGTATCCACACCGGCATCAGACAACTCCCGTTGTAGGCGGTCTAACCGATTAGTTTGAGTTTGATACTGCGCATTTAACTGAGTCACCGCCCGGTTAGCCCGATCAAAATGTCGCGTCAGTTGTCGGCTGGGGTTTTGGGTATCCCGCATCTGTTGGGCTAACTGACGCTGCTCCAGCCTGGCATCAGATAACGAACGGCTGGTGTCTTCCATTTGCCGCTGCAATCGATCATAACTGCTCATATCCCGTTGCACGGCATTCAATCGGCGAACCTCAGAACGTTGCTCACGTAATTGTGATGTTAACTGTTCGGTGGTGCGCTGATACGACTGTAGTGGTGCCGAAAAGCGGTCAATCGCCGCAATGGCAATACTATATTGAGCGTTTGGCATAACGTTGTAGAGTCAGTTGATAACGACGCAGGGCTTTATCGACCGGCCAGGATAAAATTTCCTGTTCGGTGACATGGTAAACTAAGGGGATGGTATCGGTTAGGGTGTTAATGTCTCGACGGGAAAGGAGTCCGCCGTTTCGGTCAAAAAATCCGTAATCCTCGTTTGGATATGCAACCAGTCAGGCATGGCTAACCGATTAATTTCAGCCTCACTTAACCCGGTACAGGCACGGGTAATAAATAAGCCTTTTAATTCCGTGGTTTTTTGTGCTTGCATTAATTCGCTGGTTTCAACAGTGGGGATTTTTAAATCAATGTTATTAATCAGCTGATCATCATCGCCTTTAATCGGTACTAATAATTGCGGGTGGTCTTTATCAAAATCCTCGCCCAACTTTTCAAAGAAATAATCTGCGCCTTTACTGACTAAATCAATCAGCTTGTCTTTAATACTGTTCCAGTCAGGTGTATTTAACCGTTTAATTTCACTGATCGATAATCCACAGGATAATTGGGCTAACCGATATAAAGCTTCATTGTCTTCTGGCTTGTCTTTTAAAGCGTTAACGTGATCCTTTCGGTTAACCGGTTTTAGGGTGACTTGGGTTAAAGGCTGGTCTTTATCATCCGTAATCGCCCAGCGTAATTGATAGACTTCGGGTGTCCATTGGGTCATAATAATTTACCTTTTAAATAAATAATTAAATTATGGATTTCACTTAAATTACAATGAAGTTAAATAGCTAAATATTGATCAAAAAGCATATCATTACTAAACTAAATTTATACCAACTTCTCAGTGAGAGATTTATGAGTATGTCTTGTTTAGGTGATTGTGGAAAGCTTCCCACCTTGATTCATTCTAAAACCCATAATTCCTATCTTATTAATTGCTCTGTGTGTGGAAAATATGCTGTTTCAGAGTCTTTATGGGCAGAACAGTGTATGTCGCCTGTGCATTACTTTCAGAATGAATTTAAACAGCTCATTAACGGTACTTATAAAAACAAAGTGATTAGTTTAAATGATCTAATGACAAAAGAATTTATGGATATTAAATTATTGAATACCAAAAATTATCTTTAAATTCAAGGTAAACCTAATCCCCGCCGATCCTCCGCAAAAATATCCCCCTGACCTAAATCGATTTTCTGGGTACGGGTATTAATATCACAGAGGGTTTTGCCATTTTCGGTTTTCTTAAAGGCGATACAGCTGCCACTGATGGTCACTTCGGGTTTACTGCCCATCTTAATGGCTTCTTCTTTAATGCCGGTGAGTTGGCCGGATAAACTGTAGTGAATAATAAACTTACCGCCGTCTTTATCCCGCTCGGCGGCTTTAATATCCACCTGGCAGATTTCCCCGTGTTTTAAGCCGTATTGCTGTAATAGTTCTACACCCGCCCCGGCAATTTTTAATTCAAAGGTGAGCTTTTCTAAGCCCACCCAGACTTCATCAGGAATAAATTTACCGCCCTGGCTGTCTTCCATTTTGTGTTTTAATTCAGGTGGGGTAAATTCTTCTACCTCGGCCATTAACGGATGCCCGTTAACATTGGCACTTAACATCGTGCGATAACGTTGTTCAGCCATTAGCTTAAGACCTCCTCTAAGAATTCTTCAATAATATTGTCACTGGCATTCACATGGTAAATCATGTGCTCGTTCGGACTATAACGACCATACTCAACCACAATATACCAACTGCCGTTTTTATAGCGGCTCACCGTATTTAACTCAGGATGAAGATACACCTTCCCACCGGGGATAATTTCAGAGGCGACTAAATCCTGCATAAATAAATCGACTTTGGTAATTTCCTGTTCCATAAAAGACATGGTCAGGTTTTTACTCATCGCCCGCTGGCTGGCTGCCTCTAACTTTCTGGCAATGGCGTCTTTTAATCCGATATGGGAAATAAAATCGCCAGTCACTGTCCGGTTACCGATTAAACGCCAACCGTCACTGGTGCGGGCAAAATAGGAAATACCATGTTTATTGAGCAAGTTACCATCAGTGGATTTATCAATAATGTTGTAGTCAATGTGATACGACACATCCTGAATATAAATCCCTTGGTTACCCGGGCTTTCCCAGGGTTTTACCGCCGCTACCGCGCCCATCGCTAAAGTGCTAGCGGGAACATAAATATTACCCTGGGCTTTTTTACTGTAAATGGCGGGCATCGGTTCCACAAGATACACCCGATCATGCCCCGTACCGTCACCGCCAAACTGCTCGGAATATTTCGTGGCTTGCTTAATATTCTGTGCAGGGCCATCAGCAATGACCCGACAACGTAATTTATTCGCCATGGAGGCTAAAGCATCCACCACCGACTTTTGATGACTAAACCCAGGGGCGGCAATTAGGGTTGGACGTTCGGAGCATAACGCCAACGCCGAAATGCCCGTTAACTGTCGGGTATCCGTATCAACCCCACCGATAATGTTTTTGGTGGTTTCCGCTTCGTCGGCCCCTTCTTCCACCACAATAAAATACTGGGGCACCCGGGTGCGTTGCAGTGTTTGAATCGCCGCATGCCAACCAGTGCCACGCTCATCACCTTTACTATCCAATAAAGCGGCTGTCGTGGAATTAGAGACGCGATACGGGCAGTTTAATGGCACCGATTCATGTTTATCAGGGGCGGTGACGACCCAAGCCACCACGTTTTCACCCGGCGGACCCAATGGCGGGGGCGGCTCATTAGTAATAACGGTAATCCCGTTATGTTCAAAATTAGTTATCTGGGGCATCGCTATTGTTCCTTTTGCGTCGAGTGCGTCTTTCAGGTACCTCAACCGTTACCGGCTGAATAAATTGGGTGCGGAGTAATTGGGCCGCTTCACAGGGTATTAATTGAATGACTTCACCTGGATCAACCCAACTCCCTCGCCACGGGAATCCCCGGGCAATGTGGTATTGTTTTTTATTCATGGTGAATAGTATTAACCGTTGTAAGTGATGGTTTTTTCTTTGGAAATTTCGCTTTTGATTTCACCACGTGTAAAGTCACGACCATTGCCGACTTTCATATAATCAATGGCGAGTGTGGTGTAATAAATATCAGGAAAATGTAGCCTAAAAATCACATTCCCGTGTCGATCTTCATAGACCAGCGGATCACAGTTACCAGTAGCACCGTGTTTTTTTAAACGCCGTTCCTCTGCAATGCAATAACCAAACACCGTGGCATCAATGGCTTTAGCCGAGCCATTACTATAACCGCGCACTTTAAACCAAAACATACGGGAGTCACGCCGGGTATTTAATGGCAAAATAAAATGGCAATAGACATCTTTATCCGTATTTAAAAATGTTGGTTCAAAATCTCCACCGGCATGACCACTATCATCGTCCCCATATAAACTACATCGCACCACATAACCTTGAAATACATTATGGGCAATTGATCCGGCTTCTAATGGCTCCCCGGTAAAATGCTTTTCATAGTCATAGGTGGCTTTTTTAACATACTGCGGATGAGGATCAGGCAAAGCTTCATGGGCGGACAGATGGCTTTTTAAATCGTCTAAAAAAGCGATTTCTCGCCAGGGTTGCCAACTGTCCTCAACAAAACGTCGTTCGAATTTTCTATTTTCATTCACGGGTTGTAAGCGTTGGTAAATTAATTTGTCTCCGCCCGCTAACACTTCTAAATAAAACTCGGATTCTAGATCATTCACCCCATAGCCTAATGGCAAGGTACCCGCCGCTTCAGTGATATGGTAAAAACCAAAGCTTTTTAGGGTATCGATATCAGGTTTATTTTCCTGAATTAATTCCCCTAACCCAAAATCACCCACCACCGGGATTTGTCCTTTATTTTTTCCCAGCTGGCTTTTTGGAATATATTGTGGATGAGGGTCCACCTGACTGACATGCATTTCAATTGTGGCGGTCAGCATATCCCGGGTGGCATAGACGGTATCAGGATCAATGGTTAAGGTGATCTGCGCCGCATTAGCCGAAGCAATATAAAAATTAAAACCCACTTGTTTTTTAGCGCCTGAATCCGGCTCATTTTTAAAGGTCGGGTCTACTCGACCAATGGCGTATAAATCCCCATCGGCATCATAAATCCCCACTTCGCGAATAAACCAACCGCCCACATCATGAGGAACCACTGCATTGATTTTAATTTGCTTGGGGTGTTTACTGTCGATAAATACGCCATTAACGGCGGCGCGAAATTGCTGATTCATAAGTGCAGTACGGGCAGAGACTTCAGCTTTATTATCGGGTAATTCCCCATCGCCGACAGCAAATTCCACTAATTTAATTTTGGTATTATCGACCCGGGCACGGGCTTCTTTTTCTAAGCCTTTGTTGGTAATTAAACAATAATTATCATTCATTCGGGGTTACCTGGAGTGTAATGATTTCAAGTTGGGCAAAGTGACTGCCACTATAAAACTGACTGGATGAGTCGAGTTGCTCCGGTTGGTAGGGAGCCACATCGATGACTTCCCAGCACTCCGTCGCGACGCCGGTTGTTAATTCACTGGTTTCAGAGCGGGAATAATTAATCGTGTATTGATCACGAAGACTGACTGCTTCTTCCAACCGGGCACTGATCCGTTGCTCGATATTTTCAGGGAGGTTTTTACCGTCTAAAAACACCAGTAATTCGAAGGTATACGGCGTTTGATTGGTTTCATACCAGGGTAATATCGTCGCTTCATAACCCAGGGTTTCCACCGCCATTTTAATTGCACAAGCGGTACCCGCCTTGCGGCGTATGGGCCAGATCGCTTCAATGGTATGGCGTTTTTCGGCTTCGCTGGCTTCCATGGGCCAATCGGTGACGCCCCGATCTTGGGCTAAATGGGGCAATAATTTCTCTGGTGTCTCCTTGGGGTTTAATAACGTGGGATAAGGACTGCTAATATTTTGTAGTAACTCATAAAACCCTACCTCTAAGCCTCGTTCTAATAAGGATTTATTGTCGGGTAAAATACTGTAATGGTCGGTATTCATGATAGGGTTTTCATGGTGATGTTAATACCCGTGCAATACGGCGCTTGCTGTTGGGTAGTGATTAAGCGTTTTTCTGGTTGCATTAAATCGACTTGCACTGCACCCGATTGGTGAAGCACATGGTAAATTTGCCCGGCATCAATGGCGGCGTGTAAGGTAAATTGTTGGTCGGTGTAATTTTCTAGCGCCTGTTTAGCACTCTGTTGCGTCAGTCCAGCATCCGGTCCTGAATAGACATAACACTCTACATCCACCGTATAGGGAATTAATTCGGCTAACTGCACGGTAATCTGATCGGTGGCGGGGGCTACATCATCCCGAGCAAAATAGGCGTTAGCGTTTTCTAATAACGTATCAAGCTTTTGTTTAAGTGTTTTTTTGGCTGCTTCGGTTTCCGCAAAGGCTAGTTGTAATTGATCGTAGGCCAATAAGGTAATAATCACCTTCCCCGGCTCTGGTCGAATCGCCGTGGCGGATTTAATCTGGCTGGCTAAGCCATTGTCACGAAACTGATAGCGTAAATTAAATTCCGTGGGTGAGGTTTTTTCCAGGGTAATATCGGGCTTTTCTCCCAACATTAAGGCATGATAAACATACGCCTTATGGGGTCCAGCCACCGAAAACGCATAAGGCGCTAAAAAATACCGCAGCCGTAAATCATCATCACTCTCATTGGGGTGGCGTTCTAAGCCTAAATTACTCACCACCGCATCTAAATTGGAGCCTTTAGCCCACCAGGCAAACATCTGCTGGGCTTGATAATTCAGTTGTCGAATATCATGCTGGCGGATATATACCAAAGCTTGTAATAGCTTAGTGATTATTTCCGCATCGTTTTCCAGGGTGGTGGCTACCTCCTTAGCCTGGGTTTGATCCTGTTTAGCAATAAACTCGACGACCCGTTGTTTATATTCGGTGAATAGGTTTTCATAATCGGGCACTTCCAAGGCTTCAGGCATGGCCAGCTGGTTATGGCCGGGAATCATCATAAGGCAAACTCCAAAGTAATTAATTGGTCTTGCCATAACCCTTGTAAATAAATGGCAAAGCCAGTGTGATCGCTATTAACGGTGACGCGACATACCTGACACTGAAAATCCAATACCCCATTCGCCGGATTAATTAACGCTTCCAAGGTATACACCTGGGCTTTCAATGCAGCTTCGGGGCTGACATTACGGCCTAATAAATCCGGTACCCGGGAACCAAACGCCCGGCGTTTAATCCGTGCTCCTATTGGGGTACTTAACACCTGTTGTAGGCGGCTTTTTAATTGGGTAAGACCGGATAAGGTTTTACCTGTCGTACGATCAACACCTTGCATTGTCATGGATAATCTCGTTAAGATTCGCCCAACTTTTTATTGGATCGCGTTATGAAGAAGTCTTTACTGATCGTTTCCTGCACACTCGGCTTGTCTATTACTCAACCAAGTTACTCACTGGAGGACTTAGCTTGCCCTATTCAAATGCATCAGTCGTATCAACTAAGAGCAGACATAGCCAGAAGTGCAGCCGACAAAGATTGCGGTGCTTTTAATAAAAACATTGTTTCGTTGCAGGACCATTTAAAAACGATGTTAACCAGCAATGTATGCAGCGAAAAAGAAAAAAAGAAACTGGTTAATTCTGTAAAAAAATCAATGATCACATTTGAAAAATTAGCCACTAACATGAGTTGCGACTTAGTGATTTAATCAGTCAGTCTAATACCCAATAACTGTCGCCCGTGGCGACTTGACTACCACAACTGATCGGATCACCAATGCGGGCCACAGCGTTACCATTAACCGTCATATAAGCCGAGCCAGCGGCTAAAACCCCAGCATGACAAACGGGCACCGGGTTACAGTGATCCGCCCAACCATGACCGACACAATGCACCGGACGGCCATTGATCACTAAATAATGATCCGAGCCGGTATTATTACGCGGCGGAAAATCGGCATGACCGGTACAAGAGTCGCCTAATAAGCAAATAGGTTGCATAGGAAAATAAGAATTAAAAAGGAAGAAAATAATTAACGTTTATTAGCAATATGCTGCTGGGCTTTTTCGGTAATGATGCCACCAATATCCAAGATTAAATTACCAGTGGTTTTAATGGTTAAATCGCCCACATGATTAATCACCGCTTGGTTATTTTGATGATTCATCGTTACTTGAGTGCCATTAGGATACACCCGACAATGTTCGTGTAAGTTGGTTGAGGGTGGTGGGAATTGATCACAATAAAAACCACAGAGTGCAAAGGCCTGACTGGAGTTATCCCCGGCGGCATAGTTAATTAATAAACTTTGTTCACCCACAGACGGACAACGGTACTCTTTCACTTGGCCTGCAGCGGGCACAAAAAAACGAATAAACGGTGATAAATTATCACCATGTTTTATTTTGACTAAGGCATTTGGGGGATCAACGGCAGCCACCGTACCCACCCGAATTTGATTGCCTAATCGCCGGTAAATCTCGTCGGCTTCTTCCACCAGTTCCGCTATTTTATCCTGGTATTCCAGTAAATACCGTTGCACCACCGATTCGATAATCTCAATTAGGGAACCGTTCATATTCTTTTTCGTCGGCTGGATTAATGGGATTATCTGCCCACCAAATGCCTTTAACCGGTGGATCGTCTTCTAACTCACTGGGACCTATATACACCTTTTGCGAGAACAATACACACCAGGATTCGTAGCCAATATCATGTTGGCGATCAAAGCCACCGGGTACCGTGCGAATCTCATCCGGTAAAGACACCTGATTGCTGGGTAATCCCCAAGTATGATGCACAATCACCCGCTCTAAATAAGCGGCTAAATTAAGGGCTTTAATTTCTGGTTGGTCATATTGGCCACTCACAATCGCATGCAACACCATCTCAAATTGATGACCTAAACGGCCTTCATGATTGGGTGACAATAACGTCGATTGCTCAAACTCAATTAATACCAAGGCCGTGTCTTTTAATTCCAGTCGCCCATATTCAGCATAGCTACCCACATGACACGACGTGTGCAGTGTTTGATTTAAGGTGTTTTTAATCGCCTGATAATAATCACCTGGGTTATGTAACGTGTCCATTAATTAAAGCCTCCACCTCATGATCCAATAGTTCCTGAAAGCGGTGTAATACTCGCCGTTCCCACTGTTGAATAATATCCAACGCTGGGGCTTCTATCGTTTCTGAGACCAGTTCAATGGGCAACCGGTGTCGTCTTAATCGTCCTTGGCTATCACGGCCTTGGGCATAACGGGCTTCCGGTTTGCGTTTAAACACCAATAATTGATCAGAGCGCATCGGCTCAATAAAAGCCCCCGCATAATATCGCCGCCCTACTTTCACCCCTTGTTTGGCCACTGTCGGATTACCCAACCGATGGGCACCTATCCGGTTTAACCCGACCCAGAACTTCACTTGGCCTTCCCGGTAGCGGGGATAAATTTTCATGCGTTGTTTGAGTACGGAACGCTTAATATTCAGGGTTTGGCCAATTTCCCGGGCCGAATGGGTTCTTAACCATTGGCAGGCTTTAACTGCCGCCCGGTTAGCGGCTTTTTCTAATTGTTTGGGTGTCAGTAGCAACGATTCCGTGGCTAAATCCATTGTTTGGCTGACATCAATTTCGAGACCAGTCATTGCCATCGTGGGTTGTCTCCAGCGTCGGGGTTAATAAACATTCCAGGGTGTTATCATCCACCGGGTAATGATCGGTAATGGCATAATCCTGACCCGCTATACGCAAGGTGATGTCTTTTAATGGGACTGGCAGCAACGATTTATCTATTTGATAACAGCGAGTATTATCCACTTCTTTCATCCCGCCCCGGTGCTGATTGCCATTGCGTTTGATCATGCCAAACTGATCGACACTGACGGATAATGCCCGAATGGTTTGCGTGCGGTTGTCCGGTAATACCAAGGTTAATGACTCACCCAGCCGTTTTAATAACCGACGCTGGGCTTTAGCAAACACCTTATCCACGGTTATTTTTTCAGGCTAAGTTGCAGTAATGCCCGGGGATTGGTACATAAATTAATGGGGTTAGATTGCGCTTCAAAATCCCAGCCCTTGCCGTATTTACGGGATTCTTTTTTCGCGTAATAAGGCAAGCCGAGGGTATTCACGGTTTCGTTATAGTTGGCTGGTGCAAACCGGGTAATAAATAAGCTAGGCAATTGCTCTGGCACTAAGATGGCTTCATTGTCTGCGATGAATTGGCGATTACCGACACGCCCGTCGTATTCTTCCCATAAAATACTGCCAAAGCTCACCCCTTTACGTAAATCATTGCGCAGCATTTGGCCATCCTGCCAACGTTCATAAGCCCGCTTAAAATCTTCATTTTTCATGAGTTCATCCATGAATTCCGCACCGACTAAGGCGCGATAACCACGGGCTTTAATATTGCCTTGTTCTTTTTCAGCTTGGCGAATCAACTGGACACACTGCACCCGTAGGTCTTTTTTAAAGTCGAGTGTTGCATTGTTAGGGGTTAATTCAAAACGCTTGTATAAATCTTCTAATACCGTTTCGCCATCGGCATCCAGTATCTGCCCTTTTAAAGCACCCACCCGCTGATATTCAATAGTGGCATCCAAGGATTGACGCATCCGGGTTAATTCCCGGTTGACTAAGGTTTCCACTTGTTGTAGTTCGGATTCAGTACCAAAGGCCCTGACATTTTGCGCAGAATCGGCATCTAACCCACCCTCCAGTGGTAAATGCACCACTTCAAAGGTCAACATCCGTCGTTTTTCACTATCCAGGTTAGTACCCGGCGCACCACGGGGCTTGGCAGGAACAAGCACAAAAGTTTGGCCCCTCAATTCAATTTTAACCGTGGTGGTATCAATTCCGGCTTCTTGGAACCAACCCAATTCACTAATACGACCAGGGACGGATTCGGCTTTGTTAATGGCCAAGGTAAGGCCTTCGACAGTAAAGGTTTCATGTTCAGCTAATAGCGCTAAATCAGGCATGAGGTAGTGTCCTTTAAATAATGAAAGTAATGGAAGATAAAAAAATAAATAACGGAGAGAAAAAAATAAGAAAATTTATAGCGAAATTGAAAGTCAAATTAACGGACGACGATATGACGCTCGGCTAATTGAGCAATCGCGGCTTGCTGTTGTTTCTCAGTGATATTGTCCGGCCAGTGGAGTTTATGGCCATTAATGACCGTTAAACGAGCCGTGACGACCGCTATTTTATCGGTAGCACTGGCGTCGGTCATGTCGTATAAAATGGCAGCGGCTTTTTCGGAACCATCACTGGCAGTGGGGTTTAATTGCACTAAATGGCCGCTGGCTTTGAGCTGACCTAATACTGTCGCTGCCGGGTAATGACCACCACTAATAATTTTTTCGTCGCGGGCAAAGTCGGGAATTTCGCGTAGGATATATTCACCGGCAAAACGGGGTTCATGGATCATGCTGTTGTCCTCTGTCTGGCTTGATAAATGTCGTTGATATTAATTTTGGGGGTATTCACATGACTGCTAATTTCCCCGTTCAGGTCATCCGGCTCCAGTGATGCTTTGACATCTTGAATCACCTGGCCAATCAGCTTGGCGGGATCATGCATCACTTTAATTAATCCCTCGGCACTGTCTGTTAAATTGCCAACCACACACGCATTCCTTATCGCTTGGGCTTGATTAAGTGCTTGTTTAAAAGCCGATTCGGTGAGTTGTTTCTCTAACAATGACTGAGCTAAAAAAGCCACACCCGCTTGATCACACGCTTTAATTAACGCCAATGCATCCATTGGCTTGGATTGATTAGCTGTTGTTGGTTTAGGAGAAGCTGGCGCTTTCGGTGGCTTTAATTCATTGGCCACTTGGTTTTTTAATTGGTCATGATCGGCTGTACGACAGTTACTGACATAGGTTTCATCCAGCGCATCCGCAAAGCCTTTTTCGATGGCTTCTTCTGCCGTCATAAAGGTTTCAGCACTCATTAAGCTGGCGACCGTATCGCGATCTAATCCGGTGGTTTCGGTATAGGCATTAATCAGGCTTTCTTTATAGGTGGTTAAGGTGCTAGCCAGTTTTTGGCACTGCTGGGCATTCACATAACCACCAGCCCAGGCCATGGGGTCATGTACCATCATAATAGCGCCTTTACACATCACCCGTTTATCAGCCGCTTGCACTATCACGGAAGCGATACTCGACGCTTCGGCTAACACTAACACTTCGACTTGCGCCTGATGCCGACGTAAGAAGTTGTATATCTGCATGCCATCACGGATGCTACCACCCGGACTATTCAGCATTAATTTGATATGGCTGACATCACCCAACGCCTCTACCGCTTCGGTAAATTCTTTGGCGGCCACACCATCGTCAGAAAACCAGTTTTTACCGATTTGATCGTAAATACTGATTTCAGCGGTAAGTTGTTGATCGTCATTACGACGGGCAATTACATTAAACCAAGTCATTGGGGTTCCTTTTTTTAGGCATAAAAAAACCCGGCGGATGCCGGGTTTTTAATTAGGACAATATTAATTTATTGCACTTGAGTAATAGGCTATTTCTTCTGCCAAAGGGTAGACACGATTTTAAAGTTTTGAACTTTATCTAGTGGTGGAAGTTCACCATCAGGTCCATTATATTCACCTGCAAATACGTGTGAAATATGAGTTGTTTTACTTCTATCAGCAGTACGCGTTAAACAGATAATAGTGCCTGAGTATGTTTCCATTCCTGGCTTACAGTACTCCTTATATACTGCTTCGTCAGTTGAAAAAATAAACCCATCAAATGAGTCGCCTATTCTTCCTTGTACTCTAGGAATTACATCATAACTGCCCACTTTAATTGTGTGATATGCCCCACCAGCCCCTTCAATAACAACAGGTATATTTTTGTTATAGCCTATGTTGATGTAATTACACATTCCTTCTTCACATTCACTTTTTTCTTCAGTGATAACATAGCCTGTAAGTTGTTTTTTTATATCATCTACATTAAATGGAATTTTAGTGCCAATGTTATTTAAGCCATTTTCTTCTTCTAACACAAGATTAACGACTTTATTTTGTTTAGGGGGCGTGCTGTTATTATCTTCTTTAGAACAACCCACGGATAAAACTAAACACGAAACTAATACAGCATTTTTGATTAATGCATTAAGTTGCATTATATGTACTCCAAAAAATTTTACTTTATCATGAGGGGTAAAAGGCAATCAACTATCTAAACTTTCTCTGCAACATCATTATTGGCTGTATTTGATTGATTATTAAAAAATGCAGCCGCTATTTCCGGCTCAATCCCATTTTCCTGACAAATCGATAACCACCGTTTAAAGGCCTGAGCATTACGGCGCATATTGTCATCAATGTCATAACCCAATTCAGTGGCTTCACTGTCCATATTCGACAAGTGACTTTTAATCGCTGCTTGCCGGGCTTGAATATCCTGTACTGGGTGTAAGTGCCGCCAGGCGTCTGGGCAAGCTTCCATAGTTTGATAATACTTGGGGTTGGTAGCGTAGTGTTGTGCGGTTAGCTTACCCGTTAATACTGCCGTATCCATCCACCATTGCCATACCCGCCGACATACCTGATAGACCATCAGGTGATCTTGCATCATTTCGATTTCCCGGTGGTATTCGTTGAGGATACCCCTTACCAGTCGGTCATTTACATTATTCCAATCACCCGTTAATAACTGGTAAGGCAGCCCCATACCTGTGGCTAACTGCAATGCTTGCCAGCGCATAAAATCCGCATACCCCTGCCCGGAGTTATCGCCATCAAATAATTCCAGTTTTTCACCAGGTACTCCCCTTAACATTGTACCTGCCGCTATCCGTTGAACGGGCTCCATTTCTTCAATGTCACCCTCTTCCATTAATGGCTTGCCGCTCATAGGATCAAACTGATAATCCTCCTCAAAGGCTTCTTCTCGATATAAAAAGCCAGTATAGGCAGAGCGTTCTTTTTTCCGAATTAATTCCGTGTCGTCATAATCCGCAAAAGTCCGATCTTTTAACAAGGCCACTACACTGTCAGGTTCACCGCGGACTTGTTTAGGCCGAATGGGCAAGTAATGGTGAATAATATCCTTGGCAGGTACGCGGATTAAATTAGTTAAATCACCACTATCACCATCTTGTGGGTGTTGTTTATACAGCCAATAGGCCACCCGGTAAGCGCCTCTAAATTCTACCCCATGAACAATACGGTTACCGTTGGGTAACGTTTTTGAAAATTCAATGGGGACAAAATCCGCTTCCAGTACATCAATTTGGATAGGCACCGCTAGACCACTATTGGTTTTACGCCTTCTTAATCGAATAAAGACCTCACCCGATAGACGACGATTGCGGGCCATTTGGGCTTGCTGACCATAAAAATCTAATACGCTTTCTGGGTCCATTTCCGAGACGGAAATTCCCCATAGTTTATTCGCCGCCAGCCGAAAGTCATCGTCTTCACAATTACTGCAGACCTGAATACCAGTGCCAATTTCATTGCAGGTATTTTTATTAATGGCCGCCCGCTGCATTAAACTGTTGCGATAACCGGCACGGGTGCGATTACGTAAAGTGGGTAATGATCCGACCAAGGCACGGTTAGGACCACTACTCGGTGCATACCACCCCACAGAGCGAGGACCACGGGTAGCGCCTTCATAGGAGCGATTCACAACCACTATTCGCTCGCCATTAGGGCCTAATATTGGGCTGGTTTTCATTACAGACCTCTGTCTACCCAAGTGCGAGAGCCTTTAAACGCCTGGCTTTTTTGGTTGCTGGCCAAGGCTCGCTGGATTAACCGACGGGCTTTGATTAATTCATCCATACTGCGGTATTCCACTTCACGGTCTTTAAATTTAACCCGTAACTCACCACCGGCAATGGCTTCGTTAATCGCATCTAAATCAGTTGCAGTAAATGACATGGTTTCTATTAAAGGAGAGTTCTCAAGAAATGGATATATGTTACCTAAATGCGGATAATTTGCTTTTCAAGCATCCATTACGCTATAAACTGGCATAGTCACTGTTTTATTTATAAGAGGAACAAATGAAAATTCAATTGCCTGTATTATTAGCTGCATTCTTAGTATCAGGAATGGCTAGTGCAAATGAAAAGCAATTATGGCTCACATCTAAACTATACGGCAATGACAATGATATTGCCTCATTAAGAGCGGTGACCATCCGGCAAGAGAAAGATAAATACGTTGTATTCATTAAAAATCAATTTAAGTTTGAATGCGAGATCACCTTTGATCAATCGGGTAAACCGAGTGAACTTTTAAATTGTGTTTCTCAGTTAAAGGATGACCCAATGTGGACAGCTTCACCCGATAGAATAAAACTAAAGTGCTTTTCAACCAAAAAAGAAAGAATTTGTCGTGGTAAATATACGCTATCCAGTGGCAAGCATTATTCCAGCGAAGCAGAAATGACCATTGCAAGAAAATTATAAGCCTCTTGCCCTGACTATTTATAGTTTTCTAAAATGTACGACGGCGGCGACGCCGTTTAGGCATCACACGCTCATCAGATTTTTGTTGAATTTCCGAGTTGTCATCCCAAGGACGGGCATAGCCAGGGGGATTATCCCAATTAATTAAATCGGCTTTGCGCTCATAAATACAGGCCCAGTTATACACCATTAAATCCCAGGCTTCGTTAGGGGCAGAACCTTGTCGCTCCCAGCAACCATTCGGCAAACGTCGTTCACTGGTTAATTCATCAAAAAACCAGGAATCCAACCACCGTGGAAAATGCACATAACGCGGCCCGGGCACTTCCCTGTCTAAACAATTGGAGACAGTATCCTTAATTTGATGGGTATTCAGTAAATACACTGGCACGTCACCCATGGCAATGGCTTTACGGTTACTGCGCTTGGAATTATCTGGATAGGTTTTATTAATGGTCGGAGCAGTATGCCGTGAAGCGCCTTTGATCAACATAAAGCGTCGAGCGTAACCGGCTTTTTTTAGTCGTCGGTAAAACTGGTAAGCATTATCGGTAACACCGGCTTCACCACCACTATCACAAGCGACTTTGATAATGGGCATCACGCGGTTAGAGTCATCCGCTAATTGATAGGTCCGTAATATCACTTGCTCAATTAAAATATCCCAATCTTCATTGTAAGAGCCTGGCGACACCCGTAGTCGTTTGCCATTATCGTCCTCGCGATTAGAGAGTGTCAGTGAAAACCGGTCTACCACTAAGTGTTCTAATTGCTCCCCCCAACCAATGACTTGCACAACAAATCGGGCATTTTTACCGGCTTGAATATCAATGGCGGCTGTTAAAAACCGAACCCAGTCCGGTACCACCCGTTTTCCATAATTGGCCTGGCGATCTTGCAGGGCTTGGGCATCATAGCCACTGGTGTGAGGGCGAATATACGGTTTACCCTGATCGACATTAATCGTGGTTTTTAAATCTTCTTCAATCCCCGTTTCTTCAAATTTGCGTTTAGCTGCCACATACTTATACACCAGTTGCGACCAAGTTTGAAAAGCCGCCGTAGGGCTTTTTTGCCAAAAAGACGCATAACGGGATTGGCGAGGCTCACCACCACGAACCCCCTGTTTATCAATGGTTTCACCTTGGCGTAACCACTGGCCCGACTGGTTTAATTGGCTTTTTAGCTGCTCCTCAATCACCGCTGAGCAAATTGGACATCGTAAAAAGACGGATTCACTGGCTTTATTCGGGTCAGGCTCATCATATTCATACACCAATAAATCAAAATCGGGTTCAAACCAGTCTTGGCAATCGGGACATTGCCAATAAAAGCAGCGGCGATCACCTTGGTTGTATAGGCTAATAATGCCATCGGCTGGCAGCGCTTCATGGGGATGGCTGGGCCGAAAATTAGGATTGGTCACCACCCCTTTCGGTGAGCTTTCTACCAACACCATACCTGACGACATAAAGGTTTGTGTTCGTTTAGCTGCTAAAATAAAAGGGCTACCCTCCCCATCCACATCGGTTGGCATGCGATCATAATCCGTCAGTGCCACGCGCTTCCAATCGGATGAGGCTAAGATATTTTTTGAGGGCCAACCAATTTTTAAAAAATTACCGGCTTTAAAGACTTTATCGTGCACATTATTGTCACTGGCCCGAGGTGACATAGCCGCTTTTATTGGTGGGCAACTGTCAAAGGCTCGACTTAATCTTTTTTTACTGAACTCCCTGGCTTTTTCTTCGGTAATTTGTACCACCAACATATCTGCCGGATCATTCACGATGGTATTGCATACCCAGCCATCAACTAAGGAAACCGTTTTTGAGGTTCGAGCAGGCCCGACAAAAATTACCGCGTCATAAGCACGTGCACTTAAGCAGTCCATGGGCTCATGCATATAAGGCACAAGGTCTCCATCCCAACGCTCCATGGCATTACCCGACTTAACATATAGTACTTCTCGTGCTGCTTGGGAAAGTGGTTGACGTTTTGGGGGCCTTAATAAGGTGGCACATTCCCGCATCACTTTTCGGGCTGAGCCATATTTAATCATCATCAATAGCCATTAGCTGCTGATACAACTCTTCTCTAAATTTATCGTGGCAGTCATCCAATAGACTGAGTTGCTCGGTGGTAAATAAACGGGTTCGCTCCACTTTATCGGGTAGCGATTCAAAATAAGACACAAGACTTTTAAAGAGTGTGGCCATTTCATCGCGGACCTCACCTTCAGGAATCAGCTCGCGTACTTGCACTGCTAATTTATGGCGCTCTGTTTCCGATTGATACCAGTCTTTCCGCTCTTTTGGCGGTAGTTTTTCGGGTGTGAAATCCGCACTCTCAATTAAATTATCGGTAAATAAAATAGGCCCTACATCGGCCAAGGCATAAACCGGATTGCTTTTGACGGTACCTGCTGGCTCAATCCCCGCCTGCCGAATACGCTTTCGGACAGTCTGACGTGACAAGCCAAATGCATCCGCAATAAGTGAGATAGACCAATTGAAATTGGCTGGAAGCCCTGTGTTATCAGGCATTGAGAGATCATTCAGTTGGAACCCTTTAGCGATGTTCCAGGTGAAATCGCAAAAAGTCTAGTAAATTCAATGGGTTAAGTCATGTTGACCTGGAAACACCTACTTGGCCAAGTTACCAGGTGAAAACGTTAAAAAGTCAATAAAATCAATAGGTTAAGGCACCACCTGGTGACACCTATAAAAAATCGAAAAACGTGCCGAAAGCCGCGCGGTGACCCGCCGTAAAGACTTACCATCACCCAGGGTCCCCAGGTACAAGCGCTTAGATGGCAATCAGATAATGGTCGGACTGTTGTCATTACTCGGCTTGATGCTCTGGTTAATAGAGTAATTAAATACAGAAGTAAAGAAAACTGCTAATAAAGCTAATTGCATAACGTTCACCTAAATAATAAGTCCAAACTACATCTTCAATACTTGATTTAATTTCAGGCTTCTTGAAGGTTAGTTAATAAGTTAACTATTCCTTGTGAGTCATACATCATCTCCAGCGTATCTTCATCAGCTCTCATAACAGAGTAGTCGCCGGGTGGTAACTCATTAAAAGGGCCTTGTTTTAGAAAGGTTTGAGGACATTGAAAATACCAAGCCCCGTCATCAGACAATAGATTCTTTCCCACATATATATAAGTTTCTATATCTGGTATTTTTAAAGCATCATCATAAAAACCAATAAGATAATAAGTTTTTCCTTTAATCAGGCTTTCAGAGCTTATCATACAACCAGCCTCTTGTTACCGCAAAACCATACCTAAATATTAAGAATAGTGTTGTTAAATCTATACGGTCAGATTTAATTGCTTTGCCAAGAGTGTTAATCCTTTTGGTGTCACTTTCACTTGTTCTATAGTTTTTTCTGCCCCATCTGAACGACCTATGACAGTAACTTTATGTTCTAAAACACCTTGCTGTATTTTATTTTGATAAGCCGTCCAGGTAGCATGACCCACCCGACGATAAATCCACTTATTTTTAGATAACCAACTAAATAAATCTTTAGGTCTAATCTGTAAGTCTTTAGCCGCATTGGTGATGCACATACCACCATCGGAGTTGGCTATGCGCTCAAGCGCTTCAACTTTAGGCTTCATAGCGCCTATTTGCTGGTTTTGTTCTTGGATTTTTTCCATTGATTGCGCCAATATCCCTGCCACTTGCTGTGTATTAGTCCAATCAATTGGGGTTATACCATAGCCACCTGTTTTTCGAATAGCTGGAAGCACTTCACTAGTAACCCATTTTTTAAAGACTTTTGCTTCAGGGCGGCGGCTTCTTATTATGGCTGAATAAAGGCCTGATTCGTTGATGGTCTGCAATTCCTGGGCTCCGCCAAGGGTATGCACAATTGACATATCCTTTTCTTCAGCATCTAAATGCCGTGTCATTGCGCTTGGTAGTGAATAGCCTAATACGCTAGAAATATCCTTAGCCACAAACCAAGGCTCGCCATCTTTATCGATGACACGAACAGACAATGATCCAAATTCAAATCGAAGTAAGTCAGTCATTTTATGCTCTATTCTTTATAATTTTAGGAGATTGATATGAGTTAGATTACAAACTTTATGTTCTAGGTAAAAAAGCTGATTTATCAACTAGTATCACTTCAAATGCTTTAGCTATCTTTATTAAAAGCTGAAGTTTTAAAAAAGATAGCTACAATAAAGTAAAGACAGAAAAATGAGATTTATATATTCAATAATTATTATATGTTTTCTAGCATTTTATTCTTATTGCGTACAAGTAAGCTCTCAAGAAATCAAGCATATTCAACCCGTAAGCGCTAGAGACACAAGAAATCAATACTTCATAGAACTTCTTAATCTTGCATTGTCAAAAACGGTGGATTCTCATGGTCCATACAGTCTTGTACCAGCGTTATCTAAAATGACACAAAGTAGAGCTTTTCTTTCATTGGGTAGGCAGTTAGATGTTGTGTGGTCAATGACATCTATTGAAAGAGAAACTTTATTTACTCCTGTTCGAATACCTTTGCTTAAGGGATTGTTAGGACATCGCATTTTTATTATCCGTAATGGAGAAGAACAACGCTTTGAGGGTATCAACACTCTTGAACAACTAAGAGAGCTCGTTGCCGGTCAAGGGCATGATTGGCCAGATACTCAAATTCTTAGGTCAAATGGATTAAAAGTGCAGATTTCAACGTCATATGAAAGCCTATTTATGATGCTGAAGAAAGGTCGATTTGACTACTTTCCCAGAGGGGTGAACGAACCATTTGAAGAGCTTGCAACCAGACCAGAGTTTGATCTAGCAATAGAACCTCATTTATTAATACGTTACCCTGCTCCAATATTTTACTTCACTAGCAATGAACATACTGAGTTAGCAACGAGAATACAAGCCGGACTTCAAAAAGCAATTGAGGACGGTTCTTTTAATAAGCTTTTTTATACTCACCCAACCACAAAAAAAATATTTGAACTTGCTAATATTGCAGATAGAACTGTCATTGATTTGAATAATCCCCTTTTAACTGAGAAAACAAAAATTATTGTTAACTACTCAAAGCTTTGGTATAGGCCGGGTGAGGAAGCACTTCGTCAGTAGCTTGAAAGAGTATAAACTACCTTCGCTACTCATAATAAGACTACTTTTTAGGAAGCCTTTCTAAAACTCGATCCAACTTACTATCAATATTCTCAATATCAGCACGAAACTCACGCCGCATTTCTTTATACAGCTGGTCCATATTGTTTATGGCACTAGCATTTAGGTCAATGCGCTTATCCATTTGGCTACCAAACGCAACAGCAGAAATAACAACCGCAGCAGTTGTCACAATATGTCCAAGACTGACTTTTCTATCTAAGTGCCACCTATCATCATGATGGTCTTGAGTGTGGTTAGTAGTATTTTGCATTACTCTGACCTCATTAGTCAGTTATTTACCAAATCTGTTCGTTAAATACTGAACTAACACACTACGCAGTATTCTTCTAAATCCAAAAGTATCGATGAAAACAAGGGCTAAGGCGTATAAATACCATTCAGGCACACTGTTTTTTAAGGCATTAAAGCCATCCTGAATATAAATACTCATACCGGGCACAAAGCAAATGACTAATGGTAAAACAGTAATAATCAATAAAAATTCATCTTTCCAGCCTCGCGACTGGATACTAATAGAATCTAGTTCTGAAGCACTGATGTTGCCTTGCTGAATATCATCTAATTGCTTTTGGTGGATGGCTTGCTTTAGTTCAGCTTTATGCTGTTTGTTGGTTAGATAGGTTTGGAAAAGCCCAAAAACTTTGCTAATTATTATTGAGTACATAATTTTACATTCAACAAAAGTCTATACACATGATACAAACAATGCATACAGGCACAGTTAAGTTTTTTAATTCAGATAAAGGATTTGGTTTTATCACACCCGATGATGGCAAAGACCTGTTTTTTCATATATCAGAAGTACAGGGACAAGAGCCTAAAGATGGTGACAAAGTGGAGTTTAAAATAGGCGAAAGTAAGAAAGGCCCATGCGCAGTTAGTGTTCATGTAGTGGGTTAACAATAAAAAAGCCACCCAACCATCAAGAGTGGCTAATAGGTAGGTAACGCGTATATAGTATAGTCAATAGTCCGTTACTGTTATAACTTGGGCAATGCTAAGGTCAGACGGTCTTATAACAGCAACGGACAATTTATGTATAGCTGATTTCAAAATTTTTACCATAAAAAAACCACCTCAACAGAGGTGGCTAAAAGCACAGTCATTCTTGTGTAGAACAGTCCCTGTTACTGCTCAACCATGCACCATCTTGAGTTGTAGCTAGCTCATAATCAGATGGCAGTAACAGGTGATTTATATGTATAGCTAGTTTCAGGGATAATTCAATGAAAAGGCAACCGCTCTCTAATCACAACTGGCCAAGGAGAGAAAAAACAAGAGAGACAGTCACCCACTAGTTATATATAGCCCATTGCATTATCAATGCAACCTATAAAGGCTCTTGCCACCATTTACCTACGTTAAAATTAAGGCAGGTTTTCTTAGGTCCTAAGTGTCAATCTAGCGAGTACTTGAAGTCAATACACAGCTCTAATGTCTAACCGATCTAGTGTGAAATTATTTCAATATCAAGTAAATTAAAAAGCCAAAACTGATTAGCCCTGGCTTAATTTGAATTGGAATCAAAGTGTAAAGGGGTTTAAAGGCCTAACTGTTCGCGAAGCTTCTTGTTCTCTTGTTTCAACTCTTTCACAGCTTCGATTAAAACACCAACTAGTCCAGCATAGTTAACTTTTTTAAGTGTTACTTCAGCACCATTCTTATCTGTGACTTTGATATTATGAACCAACTCAGGAAACACTTTTTCAACATCTTGGGCAATCACACCAATATCCTTGCCTTGAGGATGGTGTTCGATATCACTCTCTTCAGGGTTTTTCCACTCAAAACTAACACCTTTTAATTGAGATATTTTTTCAAGTGGACTACTTACAGTTGAAGTGTTCTTCTTAAGACTCGCGTCACTAAAACGAGGTCTTTGGAGACTATTGATGGCATCATCTAATTCACACAAGAATTTTTTATTTGCAGATAAGCTCTCACAATCTTCAGAGATAGCATAAGGAGTTTGGAGTGTGAAAGCTAGAAAAAGCATCATTAATGTTTTTTTCATTGTATAGTTCGCTCGTACTTGATTTATGTCATTGTTTTCGGCGAATTATGAATCTATACAACACTGAAAGTATATGTAAATTATGAAACAGTTTGTAACAACACTTTAATTTTATATAGCCTTTCAGACACCATTAAGTTTAGCCTAGCTATCAAAAACCACTTTCCACCAATTATGTACATAAAAATTAGGACAGGTCTTACCTGAGTCCAAATCACAATGCCCAACCACTTTAGCATCAGGGTATTTAATGTGCCAGTTGACAATAACTTTCTCTAAACTATCAAGCTGAGCATCAGTAAACTGATCTCGACCAATCAAACAAACACCTAAGCTATGACTATTGTGACCTTTAACATGGGCACCGACCCAATATTCAGGCCGACCATTTTCAATCGTGCCATCACGTTTAATGACTTTGTGATAACCGATGCCGTCCCACCCCCGTTCTTTATGCCAGCGATGGATATCCTCAGCTGATATATCTCTATCGTCGGGTGTATCAGAACAATGCACAACGAGTTTAGTGATTTTCATAGGTTAAAAAGAATTAACTTGCTCTAAAGCAGATTTAGGGAATATGTCTTTATGTGGAGTAGCGCCATCAAACCAACGGCATTCGACAGCTGAAGTGTTTACATTAATAACAGTCATCACTGGCCCGCCTGACTTTAATCTAACAAGCGATCCAGTAAACAGGTTAGTAGTGTCCATAGTAATATCTATTAGGTGCAGGCATAAAAAAAGCCCCAACAATGTGGGGCTTACAAAAACGACTTAAAAACTATTGATCAAGAGTATTGCCTTCTGATGTATATTCAAGGGGCTCTAAAGGGGTTACATCATTAATCTCCATTCTCACATCATAACGAAATGGTCCGTAAGTCTTTTTATACTTACTAGTTAAATCTTTAATGATCCCATTTGCAAGCCCTTCATAATCAACGAAACCAAATAAGCTTTCAACTTTATATTTAGTCCCAGGGATAACAATTCTATTGGGTTCGTTTATATTACTATCCCAATTACATAAGCTATCGCGCAAGTCTTCTGTTTTCAGCTTATTTACAATTTTCATTGCAGGTCCATCAAGCATGAATCCATTTTGCTCAAGAGCATGTTCAATTGCTACACGATCCTTTGATACTAAAGTTATTTTATACAGGGCTGATGATGACTCATAAAGTGCAAGCGCTTTATCAGTTTTTAAAGATAGCTGATTTTTATCATCAAGACATAAATTAAGCTCATCTGCATATATAACATCACCCACTTCCAGCTGAGGATAAGGCATATAAGTCAATGCACTAAAAAAGTGAAATTCCTTTCCATGCTCAGGAACTACAAACTGTGCAGATGCAGTTGTTGAAATAGCCAACAATAGTCCTGTTATTTTTTTGATCACTAGGTACTTCTCCTTCACAAACTAAAGCCCCAAGAATAGGAGCCCTAAAATCGTTTAATCCCTTGCTTTACAAGGAGAAGCATTATACTACACGCGTCATATAGCATCTATCATACTAAAGATTAATTTTGGCATAAAAAAAAGCCCCATCGACTGATGAGGCTTTTCTCGAAACTTTCTATACTTGAATGTACTTTAGTTTAGGCAAAAAAATACATTCTGGAGAAATAGTACACAGTTCACCGACCCCTGTCAAAGGGATTTTTTATTTTTTTCTAAATACTCACTTAAATGGAAAATAATTTGAGCGTTCCATTTATGAACTTGCTTTAAGCATACTTCATAACGTGTATACCAACGTTCACGCCAGCACTTTTCAAATATGCCACAAAACTCAGCTTGCTTTATTTTTGTTAGTGGTCTTCTGCCATCGTTACAATTACACTTTCTGAATTTATTTGATCGCTTATCAATGCCTGTGCCTTTACAAACATCACATAGGTTTTCAAATACTATTTCGTTAATCATTAGTCGGGCAAATTGCTTAAAGAACATTAATGAGCGCTTTTTGTCATTTGGCCATGGTTCGCGCCATTTTTCCTTCACCCCCACACCTATCACATACTTTTGAACCAGGGTATCCAACTCATGTAATACTGTTTTATCACCTGCATACTTTAACAATCCTAATAAGTACGCCTCCCGAGGTAGGTTACCCATACCCAATGCACCAGCAACATCTTCAGCGGTTAATTGGGGAGTACCGCCAGGCACACCTTCATAATTGATACTGCCATGGGCTAATAATGCCATTACATTTGCATTTACCATACTTCACTCCTTCAAGGGTTTATTCGTTCTTACTAATATGTATCAGCCTCTCTACCATTATAAGTAGCGGTAAATTAGAGGCTTTCTTCTTGTTATTGGTGTTCTTGATTTGTGCTTGTTAATTTGGTGTTAGCCTCTCTAATTCAGGTATTAGCAGCTGATTTAGGCTTAATACGTTGTACTTAGTTTGTTGTGTGTCTCACCCCCTAATCTGGTCTCAGGCTGTCTAGCACGGATACTAGGAACCAACAGACAACAGCTTTTGTATCAGTTCTACCGCTCGGCCACTATGGATTAGCTCGCTGTTGCAGCGGTAGATGTTCCAGCCAAGGTTCATCGCTTCGTGGTATTTCTCCATGTCATTGGCAAAGCCTTTACCCCTTGTGTGTCTCCCGTTTACCCATCCACCGCCTTCTACCTCTACTGCTAACTTTTTATCAGGCCAGACGAAGTCAAATCGCCACTTTCTTATGGTTCGGTTACTGGCATGGGGAGCCTATGGGCTTTTAAATGAAATTCTAAAGTGGCTTCAAGCTGGCTCATCTTCATCTCTGTATTATTTTGTGATTTATTGCTCACTCTTTAGCTATACATTTAAACATCACTTGTTGTATTGTTTGACCCAGTTTACATAGGACCTTGGCCATCTAATATGGCGCATTGCCTCAGCCTTACCTGTGATCCACATCCTTTTAACTGAGGCGATGTTTTTTTTATTTTTCTACTGCATGGCCATGTAATTGGCTTAGTTTTAAATAAACTTCGTACATGGCTTGAGCTTCATTGTCTGGTCCACTGCGGGTGTGCCATTCAACTACACCATCTAGGCTGTATGTGATGCCTTTTCCGTCTTCCCATACCCATTGACCGGGCTTTACGTTTATTGCCGTTTTACTAACTGCAGGCTTGGCTAATTGCTTGAACATTGATTTGGGGAATTCTTTTTTAATTAGTTGTAGGTTGATGGTTGTCATTGGTTTTCCCTTATCCAAGTTTTTAATCCTTCTGGTAGAGGACAGTGATTTTTAGCAAGTAGGTGTAAGCATTCGATGTACAGCTGATGTTGGGTGCCGTAGCGTTTTTCAAATCTGGCTTTGTATGGGTGGATTGCCCAACCTTTTAATAATTGATTGCCGGTACCTTCTTGGTGGTGTCCAGCGCAAAGCGGTAATACATACCAATGAGCATGGTCTTTGGTTCTGCCATCGATATGGTGGATTGATACCCAGTTGTTGTGGTTTCCGGCTTTTCTGCATGCAATACAGCCGACATGTGTTGCTAATGCATCATGGAACTGTTTTTGTTCTTTGGTTACTGTACGTCCAGATAGCAATTTGTTGTTCCTGAATCTAAATTAAAAATAGAAACTGGCTTAAAACCGAGGACTTAGGTTAATTATGAAGGGAAAAAAGAGGCGTGTTTAGGTGCAATATTGCACTTATTAAAAGTTATTTTATTTATTTTCTGTTAAAAACTTATTGTCAATAGCTACTTATAGCATTATCTGCCACTCTGTGATGAGCAACACGCAAACATCTCTATAAATTTGACTACATTACATTCTATTGCTTAGCATTTAATGCGTTTTTTAATTTACTTATACCTTAAGTGATGAGGAATATTCGTGAAAAAAATTCTTGCTTCTTTTTGTATTGCTGCATTAGCAGCACCAAGTTTTGCAAGTGTTAACGGAGTAGATACAAATAAACAATATTCATGGATGGTCTCATTATTACAAGATTATGATGAGCAAGACTCAGATGAAGATGCAGCTAAAGATAGTCATGTTTGTGGAGGTATGTTAATTGACCAATCATGGGTATTAACAGCTGCCCATTGTGTCTATAATGAAAAGCCGAAAGATTTTACTGTAGCAATAGGTGCAACAAATTTAGTTGAAGAGCATAAAAATAAACAGCTATATACACGCAAAGTTGACAGAATAATTCTACATCCAAAGTATTTTGATGAAGATAGTGTTTGGCGAAGAGTATCTTTTGGTGAAAATGATATTGCACTACTTCGACTAAAAGATCATGTAGATACAAATAAAGTAGCTCCCATTACAATTACTGACCAGCCGGTTCAGGTTGGAACTGAAGCCAAAGTAACTGGATGGGGACTTATTAAAGAAGGTGGAGAACCTAAGCTAGCAGATCTTGAATACCAAGGTGTTATTGTCCCCATAGTTGATGAACAGGAATCTGGAACAACACCATCAATTAGAAAAGATATATACGTACAGGTAACTGATTACCAGTCATGTGAAAAAGCAGAAACCAAGACCCTTATCGACGAGTTAGATACCGCTGAAGACCTGCTAGAAAAAGAGCAGACATTCCAAGATTTGCATACTGTAAAGTATAAGTTAAAAAGAGAGATCAATGACATAGAAATGAAAATATATGACTTGGAACCATCCCCATATGATGCGTATGAGGATATGGATCCATCCAAAGATAAAGTCAAATACGAAATTAAAAATAATCCAGTACTCAAAGAACCCGATGATTTATCAGAATATTTTCAATTAAAGAATAGGCTTGAAAGATTAAAATTATTCTACTCAGACGTTGAAAGCTCATACGATGAGTTTAAACCCAGCCTTGATCATCGAGCAGAACTAACTATGATTCAAGATATTGAAAAAGGCTACAATAAATTAGTTTCACCAGAAAATATGATATGCACAATACCCTCATTATCAAATAAAGCCCATCCTGAATCAGGTGTATGCAATGGGGATAGCGGAGGCCCTTTATTTACTGAAACTGATGACAAAGCAACACTCATTGGTCTTGTTAGTTGGTCACAAAAAGCGTGTGGTAATAAAGATGCGAATGATATATTTACTAACGTGTATCAATACAGGGACTGGATCTTTAATACTATGAAAGCCCATCAAGCATACTAGCTAAGCGTTTATAGTATGTATTTCAGGGCATATTATTATATATGCCCTATATCTTCCTAAGCATTAATTGCCCCCTTCACAATATTGAATACTTGTCTTCTAGACAAAGCATATTTAAGAGCAATAAGATCAGCCCTAGATACCCCCAGTTTTGGTGCTATTGATTCATATTCTTGCTTGAGCAACCGGTTTCTAAGCGTTTTAAATTCATTTTTAGCTGGCAGGTGAATAGTTTGACCTTTAAATCGGTCTGCTATCTTCCTAGGGCCTGTTAACACTAATTAGTTTGTCGACGATAAGTGCAAAGTGAATAAAAAAGCGAAAAGTAGTATCTAATTTTTCAAATCGAGAGAATATACGTCTAAAGCCTTTTAGCCTACGAAATAAGCGTTCAACTTCATTACGTTTCTTGTACATTTCACGATCATACTTCCAAGGTGATAACCGATTACTTTTTGGCGGAACCACAGGCTCCATATTTAAATCAAATACGAGTTGCCTGGTTTCGTCACCTTCGTAGGCTTTATCCATAATGACGTGCGCACCTTCCCAGCCACAGTTTTCAAGCCTTTTTAATCGCTTTCTACCTTCCGGTGCATCACCTGCTTGACCTGGAGATAATGAAAAAGTGACCGCCGTTTGATCATCTGCTGCTACCAGGTGAATTTTAGTTGACCATTTTCCTCTTGATTTACCAATCGCTTGTGGACCGTTTTTTTTAACGCGCCTGTACCATCAGGATGAACTTGTATGATTGTGCTATCGAGCGACACAAGATCAACCTGGATATTGATGACATCAGCTTCTTGTAATACAGAAAAAACATCATCTAAAACACCTTTTTTGGCCCATCGATTAACGCGTGTATAAATGCTGTGCCAGTTGCCAAAATATTTCGGTAACCCTCGCCACTTACACCCATGCTCGGCAACATAGAGAACGGCGTTGAGTACTTGTATATTCGATAGTTTTACATTGCCGCGCTGAACAGGCAGCAAGTGTTCGATCATTTTAAATTGTTGTGTTGTAATCTCCATGAGCCTATTGTAACAACATTAGTGTTAACAGGCCCTAGCTGATTCTTGACCTACAGCCAGGGTTATAAGGTGGCTGTTACCTATAACACGGGGAATGTATACTCTAGCACCCCCAAGGCACTGACCTAGCTTAATCGCTGCTTGTTCTCCGATAGTTTCGGTTAGCTCGTTCATGATTGACATGATGTATATCCCCTTTGGATCGATATAAAGCACTAGGCGTGAACTTCTTTATTTAGTTGTAGTCATACTGATTACACGGCTACTCCCCGTGAGCATTGCTTCGTTGCACCACCCCCAAGCCCTAAACCAGCGTTGACGAAGCAGTGCTTTTTTTATTTGGCTATTCCTAGTCTTAATGCTGCTTCCTTTACTATCAGAAGATCATCACCATAATCCCATGGATGTTCACCAAAGTAAGAGCCATTGGGGTCAAAGTAATCTGCTCTGAATTGAGCACCTTTTGATATGTGATTTCTGAAGAACTCAACGAGTCATCTTAATGTTCCACCACGGGTAAAGCCTTTCCAGCCATATTGATAGTGGGTATAAATACGTTTTTTAGTGTATTAGTCAATGAACCAAATTTTTCCACGCTCATCGATTTCCATAAATGAAATAAATGGATGTTCTAGCTGCTTGCGATTCTCTGCATTTTCAGAGAAAAAACGCCAGCCACAGGTGGCAATAACTTTAATTTACATTACTTCTTGGAATTTTTTGAAGATTTTATTTAACCTTTTGCCATTTCTTACCTTTATCGTCAGTATCTCTGTTCATCACTTATGAATGACTAGCTCTTTGACTAACTTCTTTAGCTGTGCTACCTATAAGTAAGTAAGCAGTTGCATGGCTGTCAGTATTATGTTTATTCTTATCGGTGGCCTACTTTGTTTAGTAGGATGGATATGGTTAATTATTATTGCCTTCCAAAACAACAAAATTGTATGGGGTATTTTAATCCTCCTATTTACCCTGCCTGGTTATCTGTTTGGAATACTCAATTGGAATTTAGCTAAAACCCCATTTATCTTACTTGTTGTTGGTACGGTCTTAATAATCATTGCTGGACCCAGTGAGTTGAAAAAATACTCAAGTCAATATGAATTAGAGGGTAATATACCTATTGTTACTGTTATATCGTGTCCCCTTTCCAAGCGTGCGTGACTCGTACTTCTTGCCTCTGATAGCCTAACCTCAACCGTTTTCACCTAAGTTGAGGTTACTTAATGACCGAAGAAACAACTTTCACTAAACCACCATTAACCTTAGAGTCTGTGAAAGCCAAGTTTGAGCCCTGGCGGCAACAACCTGGTACACGACGACCATTTTCTAAAGTGTTTTGGTTAGATATCATTACATTGCAAAAGCATTATAAATGTGTCCCCTCGGTAAACATGAGTAAGTGAAAAAATTTATACTAACTCACGCTTACTGAGGGGACACCTTTATTTAGTTCATTTACTGCCTCAAGGCGCTGGTGTCTGGCTTTATTATTCATTATTCACCTATAATAAAATTGTAAAAATATTGATGTATATCTATTCTTGTTATTGTATTGACTCCGCTTCACATTGCTTCGTCGCTGTACTCCTAGACCCACTGGCGAAGCAATGTTTTTTTACCTATTTAACATTCCCTTAATTGCTGCCATGGCATCTGTTTTATTGTTTAAATGACTTAAGCCTGCCTGTTGAATTGATTGTTGTTGCTGTTGATCGTGGTAAGCCTTGTTTCGTTCAGCAATAGTTTGTTGTATCTGGCCAGGTAACGCTTTGGGTATATCGCTGATGGGCTCACCCTTGAGTATTTTCTTGGTGATAATATCATAGTTCCTGATGAAGACGGGCAGTATGTGTTTTTCTGCCATTGACTTTAATTCAAAGAAACCCGTTTGTTTTGCTGCTTCGTATACGGCTTGATGAGTCCATTTAGCTTTTAGTGGCTCATGGCTATGCCTGCACGCTTCACGGTAGGCAATTTCTGCCTCGGGTAATCCCAGTTCTTCAAGCTTTGGTTGGCAAAACTTAATGAATTCTGATGGCGTAGGGACAAACGCTTTTCCCTGGTTACGCACGTTTTTAAGGCCGTAGTAAATTTGAAAGTCAGTGTTAATGCTATTCTCGATAAACGCTTTTAACCACTCTTGTTTAGCTAGGTTAAGCGATTCGTTATCAGGATAAGCATGACTCCACGCGGGACAGCAGCCTTTGAGCTTTTGAAAAACATGGTTAATTAGCTTAACCGCTATTTTTTTATCGTCAGCTGTTAACTTTTGCTGAAGTGGTAACTGACCATGCTGCAAGTTAGGTGTAATTTCGTTGATGCGTTTCATTTGAAAACCTCCATATTGTCCGCCCAGGTTTCATCATCAAGATCAACGGATTTCTTAGTTGATTTACTGGCAAGGTTTTTGGTTTCTTGCTCGATATTTTCCACTTGCTGCTGAGTTTTCTTTTCCAGCGCCTGGTTAAGCTGTTGCTGCCGTTTCCGTTGGCTTTGGTAATACGGCCATTGATTAATCAAGTGTTGTATGAATTTGGCTGTCCAGGCTGGGTGAAGTGTTTCAGGCTGCCTAAGCCAGTAGAGTTTGAACTCATCGAATTTCACGTTAGCAAAATCAGGGTTAATGCCTGCTCGAATTAAGCTTGATTTCACCCACTCCCAATCAGGTTGCCAGTCCGCTGTCATGGGATTGCCTTGGGTTTTAACTCGGGTTTCGTATTTTTTTTGAAAAATATCGGGATCTGAATTTTTGACCTCGCGCGCGGTTGTTATAGTTGTGTTTGATGATTCTAATGATGATTCTAGGGGTACCACAGCTGTGATACCCTCCCCCTTACAGAGCTTTGACACCCCTTCTGTTATAGGGGTATCAGATTTTACCCCCTCATTTTCTTGAAGTTCCTCAGTTAGTGGTTCTTTAATAGCTGCGCCAACATGCAAGAAAAAACCATTCGTGCTTGTCGCTCCATTTGCTCGCGTTCTTTGTTGTTTAGTAATTAAATTTAATTCTTCTAATGATTTTAAGTGTCGTCTAACTGTCTGCTTGGACATTGAGGATTTATGCGCAATCGTATCCATTGAAGGCCAACAGTAACCTTGGTCATTTGCATTGTCAGCCAACGACAATAAAACAATTTTTTTATAGGGTTCTAGTTTCGACAGGGTAAATACCCAAGACATCGCTTGAATACTCATAAATCCCCCTCCTGAAACACTGCATTGATGTTGATTTCTTCAGCAGCTTTCTGCATAATATTTACATCCTTTTGTTGTTAAAAAAACTGCTTCTCTTGGTCGGGTAAAGCAGTTTTTTTATGTCTGAAATTTACCTCCGCTAAACTACAACTAAAAAATTCAGCACATAAAAATACCTTGCCAGCAAAAAACTATTGATTTGCCAGCTACTAAATTAGGTTTTAATTATTTATATTGAGTATTAGGCCCAATAATTAATAACGAATAAATTAACCCGATTGTGATTTTGAATAGATACACGGCAGATTCATTATCGCTACTTCCATATCAGCTCTCCCTTTGAGCACTGTACAAGTAGTCAGTATTTTTAGTTTCAATGACAGCTAAACAGAAACTCGGTATAGTTTTTACACAACATGAGCGCTAGAACTACAAGAGCCGGGTGTTTCCGTCTCCTTTAACACTCACCCCCAAACTTTAGGCGTAAGGGTGCCTCTCAAGCACTAGTGTTAGTGTTGATAAGGGTTTATTATGAGGCCGGGCTTTCAAATGGAAGTCCGGCTTTTTTGTTATTAAAGCAATCCTATATCTAAACTTTTGTTAGATCAAGCTTAGTAGAGAATTAAACTTTATGGCAGAACTATGGCAAAAGCTGAGAGCACGCAGAAGAGAGCTTGACCTTACACAGCGTGAAGTGGCCAGTTTCTGCGGGGTTAGTCATGGAGCAGTAGCTCAATGGGAGGCTAAAAATCCTGAAACACGAGTAATACCACGGAAGAAAGCATTAAATAAGCTTAGTGAAATTTTAGAAGTAGATACTGACTGGTTTTTTGATGACTCCATTGGTTTGACCAACTATGACGAATGCATTAGTGATGTAGAAGAAGATGATTATATTGAATCCAAAACTAAAGCTGAAAACTATCAAACAAAGATGCAAGTATTAGTAGACTTAAATAGTTTACTTGTTCGCGACAAACTTACCGATGAAGATGTAAAGATATTACGTACAGTAGTAGATATAGCAACCAATAGGAAGTCATAATCCCTCCCTCTAACTTCCCCTCCCACCATTTTAAATGCCCCCTATAAATCAAAAAAACTATTAATCACAAGCTTTTAATTATTAAATTCAATTTATAATCTAAGCAATTCTAAAATATGCTTATTTTAAACTAAGCAATACTTAGAGCTACGGACGGTTTCAACAATGATTACTACAGATGGATACTGGCAAGCGCATTTAGACAATTCACATCTTACATCGCGTGAAACTCAATTCTGCTTAGGCTTACTGTCTGGCAAAACTGACAAAATCATTGCACGCGAACAAGGTGTAGAGCCTGGCACAGTTAGCAACAGAATAAAAAACGTACATTACAAGCTTAAAACTACCAATCGAGCACATTTAGTGGCCGAGCTAATTCGGTTAAAGATTGTCACCCTTAATGTTTCGCCAGTGGTGATGATGTTATTGGCTGCATTTGTTGTTAATTGTGTGCCGATGGTAGTGAATGACGACCCTGATAAACCCAGGCAGGCCCGTGTTACACAACGGACCGTGAGACGGCAGGAGTATATGTCGTTAGACGATAATTCAAAAGGAGACGAGCCATGTATGAAAACGCAACTGTATATCACTTAAAAGCTAATGCTGATTATGTTGTTGAGCGGTTATTAGGTGGAGTTAGAGATGCGGAGTTTACCCCTTGTAGTAAATATCAAGAATTAAGTTATGGATTTGTACCGGTTAAAAAAGGCAGTTACCTGGAAACACGAAAAAAATTAGCAGTATTCAAAGTTAAATTAGAGAAAAAGGTATTATCACCTACTGTTTTAAGGCAGCGTGTCATTGAAGCTGTTGAAGACCATAAAGACCTTACTGGAGAGCGTCTAACAAAACTGCAAATTGAATGTTTACGGAAAGAAATTAGAACTGGACTGATTCCTCGGGCACCCAAAATAACGACAGTAATTGAGGTTTATATTGATACTGAGCAAGGCTGCTTGGTCGTTAATAATCAAGATACCGATGTAAATAAACTATTTCTACAGTTATTTATACAAATGGTTAGCAGCGGCAAAGCCGGCATAATGCTAGAGAACACGGTGGCGGCATGACTATGGCTACTCGCTTACCTAAGAACGACATAATTAATAATCAGCAGCTAAGAAGGAGAAAAACAGAAGCCGATTTACTATGGGATAAAATAACCGAAAAATATCAAGCTGATTTAGCTATTCATAACAATCTGCGCCGTCGTATGAGATATGTGCTTGATAAAACTCGGCATAAATTATTTGTAGAACCAGCAACTTTTTAAATTAAATAAACATTAGTTATTAAATGCTCAATATTGAGCCACGGCACTTTATTGCCTAAAAAAGGAGCTCTTATCAATGAATGAAAATACTCCCTTTAGCCAAACAGTTGCATACATCAATCGAGGTAGTCTGGATAGTGAGTTAACTGAAACACTATCTGAACTAGTGCAGGCTGTAAGAGATACCTGTAAAGCAGGCAGTATTACCCTGCAACTCAAAGTACAAATGCTCAGTGCAAATAATGAGGATACCGTAAAAATCACCCCCAATATTAAATCAAGTATTCCACAGCATGAGCAGCCGCAAGCAATTTTTTGGTCTACTGCAGATGGTGATTTACTTCGAAATGATCCGAAACAATCAGAGTTAGACCTTAAAACAGTGCCAGAAACCAGCACGAATCAAAACCTGAAGTCTATCAATTAATAAGCAGTAAATTTCACTTTAAGCAAAAGGAGACAGCATGGAACACAATAACGTACAAGAATTAATTAAATTAGGGGCTAGCCAAGTCATACATAATAAGGAAGGCATACCCTTTGTTGCTATAAGTAGTGACTATAAGTTGGTGAGCATTGAAGACTATCTGCCACACCCTATCAAAACACGGCAGTATGTGAAAATGAATACGGTTAAATCATTTATTGAGTATGTTAACCGTTTTAAAAACCCTCATACGACCATATTTGCTGACGACCAGTCTCACTTATTTAAAGGCATTATTGATTTTCATGTTTCACAAGATGAGCCAAGAAGTGGTAAGCATACAGTTGAGTATGGCTGCCCACTTTCTCGTGAATGGGAAGCTTGGCAGAACAGAAATAATGAAAAAATGGACCAAACCTCCTTTGCCGAATTTCTCGAAGAAAGAGCCGAGGATATTGTTAGCCCCAGCGGGGCCGAGCTATTGGAAATTGCCCTGAAATTTAATGTTATCCGTAAAGCGGTTTTTGGCTCAGCTATGCGGTTAAATACTGGGGAATACCAGTTCACCTATAGTGAAGATAATCAAAAGGGAACCGTTGAATTACCTGAACAAATCAAATTAGGGCTAGCCCCTTTTCATAATGGTGAAAAATACGAAGTGAAAGCCAAGCTTTATTATCGGCTACAAGAAGGCAATCTGTTGTTGTGGTACAAGCTGGTAGAGCCTGAACGGGTGATTGAAGATGCTTTTTACGAAGTTACCCAAAATATTCAAGTTGGTGTTGGCGACTTGATGGTGATTGAAGGTAAATCCTTAACTTGTTAATAATGACCAATGGTTTAGCAGGGAGCAGTCGCTAGACCTGAACCAAATAATACATTAGCAGAATATTTTATCTTAATAATTCAAAGTAAAGGAATTGCGATGATCAATGACAAATTAGGCTTACAGCCATGGAAACCACGCACTAGGGTGTTTAATTATCGTCGAGCTAAAGCTGATAAAAAGGAAATAGGCGTCACTGAGTTTATTCTTGATCAATCGGCAGGCATTGCTAACCAGGCAATCGTTAAAATGCTGAATTTAGCTAAAACAAATAAATATTTTTTTAACTTTAAAAAGCTTAGCCAAGACAACCAACAACTAATCAAGAAAATTTACCAATATATTGAGTTTTTTGAGAAGCATAAAGGGCATAAGCCTTACTTGATTAGACTTACCCACGAACAAATTAGAGGTATTGAAAGTGACTGCGAAAAAGCAGGAATGCCACCCCCCCAAGATTTTCAAGGTGTTTTCTATGTGCACTATTTAGGAGCCGTTTAATTATGTTGACTGTAACACGTCGTATAGGTGAACCCCTAAAGGTTGGTGATTTCCAGTTGGTATTGCGAGCGAGAAGCGTGGGCGGAGTAACGCTCACAACCTTACATAGAGGCCATATTAGTATTAAAGATATTGAGTTTGGCCACCCCTTTAAGTTGAGTCATGAAATAACTGTTTATCCCTACCCCAGTAATAGGGAGAGTTTATCCAAATCAATGGGGCAGGCAAAGTTAAGTGTTAGTGCACCGAAGCATATAAAAATACTTCGGGACGAGGTTGAAACTGGCTTTTGTAGAAATAGTAAAACCAATCAAGCTTTTTTTGGAGTAATGAGCTAAGGAGGATTTATGCAAGAGGCTCCACAGGCAACTCAAGTAGTTACTGAGAGTGAACTTCAGGATATTACTGGTGCTAAGATGGCCTACAAGCAAAGGGAAGTTTTAGAAAAGCATGGTATCTTTTATATAGAGAGGCTTGATGGAGCAATCAGGACAACCTGGCACCATATTAACAACCCTCTCAACCGGCAAAAACTTGATACAGAAGAGCCTGACTGGAGTTCGATGGAGTGATAAATGGGCCGAAAACGCAATGATGAAAGCAGTAACTGGCTACCACCCAGGGTATATCGTGGTAAGTCAGCTTACGAATTCCACCCAAAATGTGGTGGCAATATCAGGCTTTGCAACTTAGATGCTAGCCGCAGTTTAGTACTGAAGCGTTATCAAGAAGAGCTAGAAAAATATACACAACAGTCCACCTCCTTTACTAGCTTGTGCCAAGAATTCATGACTTCAACTGAATGGTATGATCTTTCTTTAACCACACGAAAAGACTATGAAAAATACTTTCACAAAGTAAATAAAGTGTTTGGGAGAATGCTCCTAAGCAGAATCAGGCCACAACATATTCGTCAATACATGGATAAGCGAGGTAGAAAATCAAAAGTGCAAGCAAATCGGGAACACGCCTTTTTAAGTAAAGTGTTTTCCTGGGGATATGAGCGAGGAAGACTAAACAAAAATCCATGCCATGGCGTTAAAAAATATACAGAAAAACCCAGAGACCGCTACATCACTGATCAAGAATATGAGCTTATTTACAAGCATGCTTCACTAGTCGTAAAAATTGTTATGGAAATATCATACCTTTGTGCAGCCCGCATTAGCGACGTACTACATTTGACTTACCAGCAAATTCAAGAGGAAGGTATATTTATTAAACAAGGAAAAACTGGCAAAAAACAAATTAAAGCATGGTCTGAAGATTTGCGAAGAGCTATTAAATTAGCCAGAACATTACCAGGGCTTTCTTCCTTTAATGTTATCCATAAAGTTAATGGTACCCGATACAGCTATGATGGTTTTCGTTATCACTGGAATCTGGCTAAGAAAAGAGCACGACAAGAAATTAGTGAGCAAGGATTAAATATTAATCTAGATTTTACTTTTCACGATATTAAAGCAAAAGGTATTTCTGACTTTGAGGGGAGCCTTTCCGACAAACAAGAGTTTAGCGGCCATAAAACCATCACCCAAACTGAAATATATGACAGAAAAATTCGGGTAGTTCCAACCGTGAATCGAAAGGACAAAAAACACGACAGTTGATCAAACAAACGTTTGCTTGCGACTACTGGATATTATGAAAAGTATTATGAAATATTATGAAGCTAGATTGAGTTGGCGTTCAATAACGCTACAACTCTTTAAGATGGTGCCCGGGGCCGGAGTCGAACCGGCACGGAGTATTCCTCCGAGGGATTTTAAGTCCCTTGCGTCTACCAATTTCGCCACCCGGGCATTGAATTCAAACCGTAAAAATATGGAGGCTGGGGTCGGAATCGAACCGGCGTACACGGAGTTGCAGTCCGCTGCATGACCACTCTGCCACCCAGCCATATTTTTTGGAGCGGGAAACGAGACTCGAACTCGCGACCCCAACCTTGGCAAGGTTGTGCTCTACCAACTGAGCTATTCCCGCTTCAAGTGCTGCGTATTTTAGGCAACTAGGCTTTTATGTCAAGCTATTGTTTGCAAATAATTTTTTCTATCGTTTAATCGTTCAAAAACACAACAAATTGCAGCTTTATTGCTCTACATTACCTCACATTTCTCTCACTCTTCATTGCTTTTAGTGACTTCATGGGTATTTTTAAAAGGGTCAAGGTCTGGCCAGGCTGCTTTTAAATACACCACCATTGACCATAGCGTGAGAATGGCAGCCACATATAGCAGCCCGAATCCAATAAAATAACCTGTCGTTTCAATACCTACAGGTGCAGTTAACAACACAAAGATAGCGACCATTTGTGCTGTGGTTTTAAGCTTGCCTATAAAAGACACCGCTACACTGGTGCGCTTGCCTAACTCTGCCATCCACTCACGCAAGGCTGAAATAACGATTTCACGACCAATAATAATAAGAGCTGGTAAGGTCAACCAAAAGTTAGCGTGCTCTTCAACCAACAAGACCAAAGCAACAGCAACCATGAGTTTGTCAGCAACCGGATCTAAAAATGCACCAAAAGGTGTCGTTTGATTGAGCTTTCTAGCTAAATATCCATCAAACCAGTCGGTAATAGCAGCCACTGCAAAAATAATGGCACTAACATGATAACTCCAGGGCATCGGTACATAGTAAATAACCACAATGATGGGGATTAGTACTATTCTTAATGTGGTTAAAATATTTGGGATATTCATATAACAGCGATTATTGTTTTGCCAAAAGCTCAATTTGCTTGTATTACTGTGGCCAGTGTTTAAAGCACATGATATTAGAGGGATTATTCTGGATGTAAAGCATTATAAATAACCTCAGCCAGCTTTATACTTACCCCTGGCACTTTACTTAACTCTTGAGCAGATGCTTGTTTAACACCACTTATTCCTCCAAAAAACTTCAACAGTTGTTGTCTACGTTTAGTGCCAATGCCTGGTATGTCTTCAAGTTGGGATCGTTGTCTAGCTTTACCACGGCGCTGACGATGACCAGTAATAGCAAACCGATGGGCTTCATCGCGTATTTGCTGAATAAGTAATAATGCCCCTGGTTCTTTTAGTTGTATTTCCCTGAATTGCTCTGACTCATCTAACAGCCATAAGGTTTCTAAACCTGGTTTACGGGTAACCCCTTTAGCTACCCCTACCAGTTTAATATGGCTTAACTGCAATTCAGTGAAAATTTCCTGGGCCTTGGCCAACTGTCCTTTTCCCCCATCGATTAATACCAGGTCGGGTAAGGGCACCTCTGCATCCACCAACACCTTTTGATAACGCCGCTGCAACACTTCAGCCATTGCACCATAATCATCGCCAGCAGTCGCCTGCTTAATATTATAACGACGATAATCACTGGTGATGGCGCCTTGCTGACCAAATACAACACAAGAAGCAACGGTAGCCTCACCACTGGAGTGGCTAATATCAAAACACTCTATACGATTAATAGCGTCTAACCCCAAACCTCGTTGCAGTAAGTTCATGCGATCGGCCACTTGTTGTTTGTCGGCTAATCGACTGGCTAATTGCTGAGCAGCATTTTTTTCCGCCAGCTGCAACCACTGCCGTCGTTCTCCACGCACCTGATGCTTAAACAAGACCAAATGTTCCACTTGCTGGTTAATAGCATCCGTCAAACATTGGCTATCAGGCAAAGCTACAGGTAGTACGACCTCTTTCGGGTAATCGATTTGGTTCATCGACAAATAAAACTGCGATAAAAAAGCCGATATCTGTTCTGGTATGCTCTGTTCTGCACCAGTGGAATGGAAAAAGCTTCGTTGGCCCAATACTCGACCGCCTCGTACAAACATCACCACTAAGCAGCCTAGCTCACCATTGCTTGCATAACCAATGACATCCACCTCCCCTGCCTCACCGCTTACGGCCTGATGAGCCTGTACTTGTTGTAAATACTGAATTTGATCACGTATCTGGGCAGCCTCTTCAAAGTTTAACTGCTGAGATGCTGCTTCCATTTCTGCTACCAACTGGGCGATTAATTGTTGATTTTTCCTCGCTAAAAATAATTGTGAATGTGCAACGTCTTGCTGGTATTCTTCTTCAGAGACAAACCCGACACAAGGCGCTTTACAACGGTCAATTTGATATTGCAAACAAGGACGGGAGCGATTTTTAAAAAAACTATCTTCACACTGGCGTACTTTAAATACTTTTTGTAATAAATTTAGGCTTTCTCGTACAGCCCCAGCACTGGGAAAAGGGCCAAAATAATTTCCCGGTAACGATTTTTTTCCACGATGAAAGGCTAATCGTGGGAAAGTATCCTGACTGGATAAATAAATATACGGATAAGATTTATCGTCTCGCAGTAAAATATTATAGGGAGGCTTAAACTGCTTAATTAAATTTTGCTCTAAAATAAGTGCCTCAGCTTCACTATTGGTGACCATCACCTCAATACGGGTAATTTTATTCACCAATGCCATGGTTTTAGTGGTTAACCCGGAGGCACGAAAATAACTGCTAACCCGTTTTTTTAAGTTTTTCGCCTTCCCCACATACAGCACTTGATCTGATTTATCATACATCTGATAAATACCTGGCTTTTGGGTTAAACGGGCTAAAAATGTCTTGTAATCAAATTCTAATGAGGTTTCTGCGTTCACAGCAAGTGACTTAATGAGTTAACAGAAATGAGAAAACATATGTTGATACCCAGTGTAACGGGATCACCAGAAAATGAGAAGCCACCCAAAGGCAGCCGTGATAGGTTATAGTGAAAGACCGCAATGTGAAAGTTGATAGTGTAAACTTCGTGCTTATCAGTGGATGCTAATTCATCGCTTCAGCATCTAACATCCCATGCTTTACAGCAAGCAGAGTTAACTCAACGTCACTGCTGATATTTAGCTTATCGAAAATACGATAACGATAGCTGTTAACTGTTTTGGGGCTTAAACACAGCTTGTCAGAAATGGCCTGTACCTTATGGCAGTTAACGATCATCATGGCAATTTGGATTTCACGTTCTGACAAACTGTCAAAAGGCGAAGCATTATCTTGCTGAAAAGGTTTCAATGCTAGCTGTTGCGCAATATCAGGACTGATGTAACGTTTGCCTTGGTATGCCTTATGAATAGCGTCAACCATGTCCGATAAGTCTGCTCCTTTGGTAACATAGCCCGCTGCTCCGGCTTGCAATAAACGAGAAGGAAAGGGTTCATCCTGACAAACAGTGACGGCAATGACTTTAATATCGAGCCCAAGTCGATTGATTTTCTTGGTTGCTTCTAGACCACCAATGCCTGGCATTTTGACATCCATTAGCACTACATTTGGCTTGAGTTTTCTAGCCAGCTCTACTGCTTCTTCACCGCTAGAGGCTTCACCCACCACTTCAATACCATCAACATCTGCCAACATCCGGGTAATACCGGTTCTTACCAAGTCATGGTCATCCGCCACAAGAATATTGATCAAAAGGGACTCCTCGGCATTAACCAACTCAACATACACCTAACAAATCTAGCGTCTTTTTCGAGATTAGGAAATTTTTTGCCCACTTAACCATTTAAATTGCCAAGTAGACTCTAGTGTAGAAAGGGCTAAACATATCAGAATGAAAATTAACTGAATAGCGCCTTTTTGTTATAAAAACAGAAATTTGGCTAATTTTCCGATTATTTTGGTTAAATATTCATTTAATAATAGAAATGAGGCCATCTCTCCCACTCGCTGGCTATTTTTTAGCTAACTTTAAGCCATACAATAGCCAAACGAGTCAGTGAGTTACCTTTTACAGCAGTTTTTCTAAAGCAGGTACCACCTCAAACAAGTCAGCAACCAAACCATAATCAGCCACCTGAAAAATTGGTGCTTCTTCATCTTTATTGATGGCCACAATTACTTTACTATCCTTCATACCCGCCAAATGCTGGATAGCACCAGAAATACCAACAGCGATGTATAAATTAGGTGCGACGATTTTACCTGTTTGTCCTACCTGCATATCATTGGGGACAAAGCCTGCGTCAACTGCCGCTCGAGAAGCCCCAACTGCAGCACCCAGCTTATCCGCCAGACTATATAACATGGCAAAGTTTTCACCATTAGCCATACCACGCCCACCGGATATCACAATATCTGCTGCAGTGAGTTCAGGGCGATCTGACTCAACAATCTCTTCACCTACAAAATCTGATGTACCTGCATTGTGGACAATACTCAATGATTCAGCAACAGCATCACCTCCTTCAGCATCTGCAGCATCAAACCCAGTTGTACGCACTGTTATCACTTTCGTTGCAGCAGAGGATTGCACTGTAGCAATTGCATTTCCAGCATAAATCGGGCGAGCAAAGGTGTCAGCACTTTCAACACGGATAATGTCGGATATCTGATCAACATCCAGAAGTGCTGCTACACGAGGCATAAAATTCTTGCCGGTTGTGGTAGCAGCTGTCAGGATATGTCCGTAATTTTTACCTAGTTCTGCCACCAGCAGACTGATATTTTCCGCTAATTGATGGGCATAAGCTTCATTATCTGCCACTAATACTTTATTGATACCGGCTATTTTAGCGGCTTCTTCAGCCATGCTACCACACTGATGACCGGCTACCAGGATATCAATTTCACCGCCAATGGCTTTCGCTGCAGTGACAACATTTAAAGTAGCCCCATGCAGTTTACCCTGATGATGTTCTGCAATAACCAGTACACTCATTTAAATCACCTTCGCTTCATTTTTTAATTTATCAACCAGCTCTTCGACACTTGCTACCTTAATGCCTGCTTGACGCTCTGCTGGGGACTCTACTTTCAAGGTAGTAATGGTTGATTCCACCTCAACACCATAGTCAGCAGGCGATTTAGTATCCAAAGGCTTCCTCTTGGCTTTCATAATATTGGGTAACGAAGCATAGCGGGGCTCATTCAAGCGTAAATCAGTCGTAACGATAGCAGGCAGTTGTAGTCCAACAGTTTCCAAACCACCATCGACCTCACGAGTCACGGCCACTTTGCCATCAGTTAACTCAACTTTGGAAGCAAACGTACCTTGAGGCAATCCAGCCAAAGCCGCTAGCATTTGACCAGTTTGGTTGTTATCCGTATCAATGGACTGCTTACCTAAAATAACTAAGTCGGGCTTTTCCTCATCTACAATGGCTTTGAGGATTTTAGCTACAGTTAATGAAGTTAAGTGTTCATCAGATTGCACTAAAATACCGCGATCAGCACCTAAGGCTAATGCCGTACGAATTTGCTCTTGGGCTTCTTTAGGACCTAATGAAACTGCAACAATTTCAGTATCAGTATCTTTATGCTTTTCTTTTAAGCGAACGGCTTCTTCTACCGCTATTTCACAAAATGGGTTCATCGCCATTTTGACATTGGTTAAATCAACATCACTATTATCTGGCTTGACTCGAACTTTCACGTTGTAATCAATAACGCGCTTGACCGCTACAAGAATCTTCATGGATTCCTCGTATCATGTTCGTGGGTGAAAAACCTGTTAACAACAGGTAACTAATAATCGGCACAAAAAATACGACAATCCTTGTGCTAAAAAATTCGGTGGTATCTTGAACCGATAACTACAACAGGTCAAGAGATCACCAACTGAAAACTTTGTATCACCTATTTTAGATGGGCGAACAAAATAATCTGAGTATTCCTTAATGTAACTACTCGCTTAAAAACACCTATTTTGTCGCATACATAATTTGGTAACCTATAAGTGCCGTGGGTATCAACACCTAATAGGGTATACGAACTGTAGCATGGTATAACCTAGTATATTGTGCCCATTAGACAAAATTAAAACAAGCGTTTAAAATCGACCGTAGTCTGACATAACAATACAGCTATCTTCAAGCTAGCATTGCATGTAGAGATAGCTCTTAGCCTGGGTAGGAGATTATAGTGCAACGTGAATCGATGGAGTTTGATGTAGTCATCGTCGGGGCGGGCCCTGCAGGTTTAGCCACCGCCTGTCGGCTAATGCAATTAGCAACAGAGGCAAACCAAGACTTGACAGTATGTGTCGTCGAAAAAGGCTCTGAAGTGGGTGCCCATATTCTTTCTGGCGCTATCCTAGAGCCTACTGCATTGAAGGAATTATTTCCTGACTGGAAAGACAAAGGTGCTCCCATTAATACGCCTGTGACCCAGGATGATATTTATGTGCTCAATAATGCCGAAAAATCGGTTAAAGTGCCTCCCCTCTTTATACCAAAAACAATGCACAACGAAGGTAACTATATTATCAGCTTAGGCAACTTATGTCGTTGGTTAGCTGAACAAGCAGAAAATCTCGGTGTTGAAGTCTTTCCTGGGTTTGCTGCTGCTGAAGTATTGTACGACGATAGTGGTACAGTTAAAGGAGTTATCACTGGTGATATGGGTGTTGGTCATGATGGCCAACCAAAAGATGGCTATATGCCAGGCATGGAGCTACATGCTAAATATACTGTATTTGCCGAAGGTTGTCGTGGCCATTTAGGAAAGCAGCTGATTGCTAAGTTTAAATTGGATGAAGGTAAAGAGCCCCAACACTACGGTATTGGTATCAAAGAGTTATGGGACATCCCTCCCGAAAAGCATCAGCCAGGTTTAGTCGTACACACCACAGGTTGGCCATTAAAAGAAAGTGGTAGCCATGGTGGTTCCTTTCTTTATCATTTAGAGAATAATCAAGTGGTGGTGGGTTTAATTACTGACTTAGGGTATGAAAACCCCCATGTAAGCCCTTTTGATGAATTTCAACGTCACAAACATCATCCTGTCATTAAACAATATTTAGAAGGTGGTAAGCGTGTATCTTATGGCGCCCGGGCAATTGCCAAAGGAGGTATTCAATCACTTCCTAAAATGACCTTTCCCGGCGGGCTATTAATTGGTTGTGATGCAGGTACGCTAAACTTCGCCAAAATTAAAGGCTCTCACACTGCGATGAAGTCAGGCATGATTGCTGCTGAAACCCTATTTAAAGTTCTGTCATCAGAAACGGAAACTAAGCCAGAACCCACTGAATTTACTGAAGCATATCAAGCCAGCTGGGCCTATAAAGAGCTATATCAACAACGGAATTTTGGCCCTGCCATGCACAAATATGGCAATATTTTAGGTGCTGCTTTTGCCTATATTGATTTAAATATTTTCAACGGCAAACTGCCCTTCACTCTGCATGATTTAAAACCCGACTACGCACAAATGAAACCAGCAGCAGAGTGCAAAAAAATTGACTACCCTAAACCGGATAATCAAATCAGTTTTGATAAACTCAGCTCTGTATTTATTTCCAATACCAACCATGAAGAAGATCAACCCTGCCACCTAAAATTAGCTGATCCAGAATTACCCATTCGGGAAAACCTGCCTAAATATAATGAGCCAGCACAACGCTATTGCCCTGCCGGTGTTTATGAAGTGGTAGATGCCGAGGAAGGAGGTAAACGGTTTCAAATTAATGCACAAAACTGTGTACACTGTAAAACCTGTGATATTAAAGACCCAGCACAAAATATTACTTGGGTGACACCAGAGGGGGCTGGGGGGCCAAACTACCCCAATATGTAAAAAAGGGGCTAGGAGCCCCTTTTTTACATATTTTGTGACATTAACGACACATCCCAAAAGTGAACCTCTATTTTATGGCCATCTAAATCGCGAACAAAACAGCCATAATAAGGTTCACCATAGTCTTGACGAGGCCCTGGTGCGCCCTCCTCTTTTGCTCCTGCTGCCAATGCTGCTTGAAAAAATGCATCCACTACTTGTTTGGAAGGCGCTAAAAAACCTATATGGGTACCATTTCCAATCGTCGCCGTTTTACCATCAATGGGCGTTTGCACCCAAAACTCTGGAAACTGTTTACCATAAGCGACTGCTCCAGGATACTCCATCATTCGCTTACATCCCAAAGGTTCCAGTACTTTGTCATAAAAACTCACAGCTTGCTCAAATTGATTAGTACCAATGGATACATGAGAAATTATGCTTGGCATATCATCCGACATTTTATGATTCCCTATTAATGTAATAGTTAACAGCTATTAGCATAGATGACTCATCCTGACGACATTATGTCAGTAGTCACACAAATAACTGACTAATCAGTCAGATATAGCACCTCTAAATTACGATCCAGACACATTTCACTACATAAAACCTGTATTGCTACCAATTATACGACAATAGAATTATTAATTCTTAATCCATAATGAAGATACTGCAATGAATAAAATTCGTTTAATAATTACTCTGGTATTACTACTCCTCAACCAAACTAAAGCATATGCCGCCTGGACTTATGTATTTTGTGCTACATCTGATGGTAAAGACTGGTATTGGTTAAAAGATAGTTATGATAATTATGTCACCATATCTGGCCAGTGGCGGGAAAGTCCTATCGTATGGGGTAAGTATTTTAAGTACATGAGTGTATCTGAAACTGATTATTTATCTGTAAACAGCCAGTGCCATGAAGGTTATGTAGCGCAACCTGCTAATAATAAGCTTTCTGACTGGCAACGTTTTAGAGTCTATAAACCTAATGGTGAAAATTATTACGCACCTGGAAAATACGGCGAAATAATTGCCCTTGGATAATTAATATATATGGCTACTGTAGTAGCCATTTAACCTAAAAATTATTCGCAAAGCGCATCATAGCAAGCGCGGCACACGGCTATTTCTTTGACAATTTCAAACCCTGTACCACCAGGATCATCTGTTATCTTAGCTTTTCCCTCTTTATGATGCTCATTTACCTTAGAGCGCTTGGGATAAGACTGTTTACGTTTTTGAATAACCAATGAATAGGAAGGTGTATTAGCACTTACCAGAGAAGAACACTGTTGACATTGATACATTTGAAACGGCCGAAAATATTTAATACCTTTCAGGGGCCGATGTCTGAAAGCGTTGTTTATTGAAGGAGATGCTAACTTAACGTAATGCCATCAATGCTGTCAACCTTTACTCCATTCAAGGTTGTCGCAAAAGCTAGCTATACTCATTAATAATCAAACATAGGGACAAGCACCAATGCCAACGGATAGCACAATACAACACGATATTCTTCTTGAATGTAAAGCCATGATGCAATACGCATTTGCCTCCGGACTAAAGGTGCCAGCGAACTTAGCAGCTTCCTTAGAAGCTTATGAGTTAGAAAACTTACAACTTTATGACCCGTCCAGTGAAGATCCACAGCTGGAATTAATCAGCACAAACACGTCTAAACTTCCTAAAAATAATGCATATCATTTGTCATTAATCCATAATCACTTAACCGACTTGATTGCTCCTGCTAGACCAAAAACACTCTTATTACTGGCAAGCGAAACCAAAAAACCCAAGTGGATAACGTTTTTAGGGCCAGTCCCTTTAATTCGACACATGATTTTAGTGGCTATTGCCGCATTAATTAGTTTTATCACTTTAAGCTTATCCGACTATGTTAATGGTATACCCAGCAGTTTCAGTTTATTAGAAAACTCTGGTATATCGTTATTGATTAATGAGTTATTTTTATTAACAGCAGCAGCCATTGGAGCTTCTTTTGCAGGTTTATTTCAGGCCAATTACTACATTAAAAATAGAACTTTTGATGAAATACATGGCTCATCCTATTGGATTCGTTTTGTCTTAGGGCTGTTATCCGGCATTATTTTAGCTTCACTTATCCCTATAGAAAGTATCAGTGAGCATAATGGTAAAATGTCTGGCTCATTACATGGTCTAGGTAAACCCGTATTGGCTCTGTTGGGAGGATTTTCTGCTTCTGTTGTTTATCGAATCCTTCATCGGTTAGTCAGTGCAGTGGAATCAATTATTCAAAGTGACGTAAAAGAAAGTATTACCTTACAAGAAAATGCCGCGAAAAGTCGCATTAACGAACAGCTATTGACTGAACGTATGCAGGTTTCATCTAAATTAACCAACTTACAACACAAATTGTCTTCACAAAACCAACTACCCGAAAACCTGATGAAAGAGTTTCAACGCATTCAACAAGAACTGATTAACCCTGATGCTAGTCAACTGGATTTACCAGAACAACCACCCAAGCCAACTACTGCTTCTGACCTCAATATTGACTTAGAAAAATCGGGTTAGGCTATATAACCTACTGTGAATTTAATAGAAGCAATAACCCCTCAACAATAAATAACAAACAATCAATCAAAAAATGTCATGTAATTTTACATAGAAATCATTAACAGTATAATTAGCTAGATAAAATCTATTATTATTAACACCTATTTCATTAGATACACCTAACAGGACAAAAGTATTGTATTTCAAAAATACGATTATTTTTACGCGAATATCTATATTATTGTCCCCTATACAACCCACCCCAACTCAATATTTTTTAATTTTTAAAAATCAGATAGTTAGAAGAAAAATAATTTATGGCATGGGCTTTGCTTGACAGCTCAAGCAAGCAAAATCACTTGCAAATTAAATAACTTAATAGAAGTAGGTTATAATTATGATCAAATCATTAGGTAAGTTTCTAGCCGGTGCAGTTTCATTAGCAGCTATTTATACTAGTAACACTATTGCTGCTCCTATTTATCAATATGAAATCAATAACCCTGCTAGCAATCCTGCTGGAGGCAAAATAACCAATATCACAACCCGCTATAATTCAGATAACCAAACATTTAGTTGGCAAGCCACATCACAAAAAGCAAATGGCCAGTATACTGATGGTTTCTGGCTAGTAGTTAGTGATGGTCCTGATCCTAAAGGCCACGTGAGTGAATATGCCATTATGTATGGAGACCTCGCAACAGGAACATTGACTTCCTATATCTACAATGGTCGAACCACCTACAACACCTGGCAACTAGATCAAAATTATATTTCTTCAACTGGTGCTAACTTTATTAATGTTTCAGATAATGGTAATGAAAGAACATTCAATTTTGAGTTAGATACCACTCAAATTAACTCGTTATTAAATACAGCTGAGTGGAATGGCGTTGAATTTGGTGAAAAAATAGGCATTTGGTACCATCCAAGTATCGGTAGCACCTTTGCTTATAACGCAGACGGCTCATTGCAAAATTTCGCTGTCACCCAGTCTGGTTGGTATGATGCAGCGAATCAAACAACAGTAAATGTTGATACGCCAGCGACACTTTCATTATTTTTAATGACTTTAGCCTTAGTTCCATTAATTCGCAACCGCCGTCGCACATTTAAATCTGCAATCGCTTAACAAGCAACTTAAGTAAAATAAAAGGCCTTATTGAGGCCTTTTTTATTTTTAACCATTACAGTTTATTTAAATTTTTTCTAGCAACAAAGAAAAAGTTACTCCCCTTCAATGATAATATCATTTTCAAGCATTCCAATTAAAATCATATCAAACAGCTCACATAGGATAAAAACTGATTGTAATGATATACTTAACGGTTGTATAAGCGTTAAGTTGTCAAGAAAAAATGAAATCATTCACCACTATCTCATTGGCTCTATTTATAGTTTTCAGCCGCATATCATTAAGTGAGCTTACCGTTACCCATGTGTCAAAGTATAGCGAAACAGATAATAGAGATTTATATTATATAGAGTTATTACACCTGGTTCTTAATAAAACTAAAAACACTGACGGAAACTTCACTGTTAACATGGCTGAATCACCTTTAAGCCAAGATAGGGCAATTGCCAGCCTTCAAGAAAATAAATTTATAAGTGTCTTATGGACTATGACTTCCCGTCGTCGTGAAGAGCTACTTTTACCGATTCGTATTCCTCTGTTAAAAGGATTACTTGGCCACCGAATTTTCATTATTCGAGAAAAAGATAAAACAAAGTTTGAATCAATCAAAAGTCTTGAGCAGCTCAAAAAGTACCGAGCAGGCCAAGGCCACGATTGGCCAGATACAATAATCCTAACAACAAATGGCATAACAACCATTACAAGCCCTGATTATGAAGGGTTATTTGCAATGTTGAAACACCGTAGATTTGACTATTTTCCTCGTGGAGTTACTGAAGTTTGGGGAGAAATAGAGTCACACAAAAATGATCACTTTATCGTGAATGAGACTCTAATGCTTGTCTATCCAGCCCCATTCTACTTTTTTGTTAATAAATCTAATACGAAACTTGCCGATAGATTGGAAAGAGGTTTATGGCTATCGATAAAGGATGGCAGCTTTGATCAGCTCTTTTATAATCACCCATCACATGCTGAAATTTTTAAATCAGCCAATATGGAAAATAGAATAATTTTCAATCTAAAAAACCCTTTACTTCCTCCTCAAACCCCGCTGGAAAAAGAGGTGCTCTGGCATAAAGTTAATAACCACTACCACTAAGCTAGCTATTCCATATGGATTAATTATATCCTTTATTTTACCGGCTCGATAAGGGTAAAGATGGAGTTCCTTGTGAATAAATATGAAAATAATATAAAAACTCTGATTCAATCTATGACAAAAAAATACTTAAATACATAATCATTACAACAAAATTATTAATTACAGTCATTACTGTTAGCCTATTAGTGAATTGTGTTCACTTAAAGTCACCAGTACCAGGGCAATCGCATATAAATTTACACGGAACAAATCAACTTCATTAAATACTCATGATCCCAACCAGCAGACAGCCTCTTATTTTTTATACCAATTTTATAAGTGTCATCTTGTTTAAGTATATTAAGGGCTATTTGTCTAATCCTGGACATGTTTTCAGCTGAATGGCCTATACGAATTCGACTATCATCTTCCCTAAATGCAACATCCAGACTCCAATGTAGGCTATTCTCAATTTGCCAATGATGCTGAATCATTTCACTGACAGCTTTTGCTGACAAGGGCTGGCTAGAAATATAATAGCGTTGTTCTTTTGCTTTTTTGCCTTGCAAGGTGCGCTCTGTTTCAACCCTAACGACAGCCGCTAAATCGATCCACTCTGTTGCTATAGGTAGTTTAGCCACTGAGTGATAAACCCAGCAGCGCCGTATCTCATGACGGCCATGCTGTTCTTTTTCTGAAGAATGAAAGTCTATAGCGGGACGTTGATACACTTTGGCTTTTTTAGAATACAGTTGTTCTTGAATAGCAGAATATAAACGAGGTTGGTTATTTTTAACTGCCAACAAGTAATGAGCCTCTTTTTCACGAGTTTTTTCAGCAATGGCTTTGTGACATCCCATCGCATCTATTGATACAACAGCACCTTTAACTGTTATTGCTTCTAATAGTTCAGGAATGGCGGTGATTTCATTGGATTTCCTATCAGTTTTAAGTTGGCCTAACACCAGCTTATTTTCTATTGACCATGCGTTAACCAAGTGAATAGCGTTCTTCTTATCAGGTTCAGTAAATGATCGTCTAAGGGTTTTACCATCAATTGCTACCAGCTTGCCAGGTAAGCTATCAGTGATTGACTGAATCCATTGGATGAAGCAGCTTTGAAACGAGATAGGGCAAAGGCGTGAGAAAAAACGACCAAAGGTATCATGAGAGGGTATTCCATTCGGTAGTTCTAGAAAGCTTTTAAACCATGATTCTTTGGCGTTACCAAATCGCTCAATAGCTACCCAGTCATCTGCTCCACATAAAGCGGCACAAATCGTAATAGTAATAATATCAATGAGCTTATGGCGACGATGGCGTTCCATTCGAGGATCATCTAACTGTTCAAAATGATCTAAAACTGTACTATTTTTTACCAATGTTGCACTCTATATCAGTTGCTTTTTATCCTATTATACTGATTTTGTTGTATTTTTATATGCGATTGCCCTGTCACCAGTACGAGAAATAAGCAACGGATACTTCACTTCATCAAGAAGCCCTATTTTGCAATTTAAAATCCCTAAAAATTGGCAATTATTTGAAGCAGACTTTCACACAGGATTTGACAATTATATTAAAAATGATATGAATAGAAGCTTATTTGGATCTAAAATTACAAGAGAGTGGTATGTATTTATTGAAGTAAACAAAGATACAAATCAGATTGATAAGTTTATAGATTTAACTTTTAGCAGAGCCTACGAACTGTACGATGAGTTTCGAGAAGGCTTTAAAGGGGAGGATGGTATTTATTCTGAAAAAAGGGAAAAACTAAGAGATGACTACCTATATCATACTGGTTATAAACTTTCCTAATTATCACTATACCTAAGCCATTAACTGCTGTATATTTGAACAGCATGGAAACTTAATTGAGAAGGTATAAATAATGGCTATCAACAAAGTTCAATTTCAAAAAGGCCTGAGTTTAAACGAGTTTCTCAAACAATATGGTACAGAAGAACAATGCTTTAATACCTTATACAAATTGCGATGGCCAGAAGGTTTTCAGTGCCCCAATTGTGGATACGACAAATGCTGTCAACTCACTACTAGAAAGCTTCAGCAGTGCTATAAATGTCACCAGCAAACATCTGTAACTGCAGGTACTATCTTTGAATCAACCAAATTACCATTAAAGACTTGGTTCCAAGGGATGTATTTGATCTCCCAAGACAAAAAAGGTATATCAGCCATAGAATTACATCGCCATTTAGGTATTTCCTATCAAGCTGCCTGGAGAATGAAACATAAGCTCATGAAAGTGATGCAAGAAAGAGAAGGCACCAAGCAATTGTCGGGTTTTATTGAAATTGATGATGCCTATCTTGGTGGTGAGCGTACAGGTTGCAAAAGAGGTAGGGGAGCAGATGGGAAAATACCTTTTGTAGCAGCCGTAGAAACAACAAAACAAGGTCAACCGACACGAATTAAACTGAGCATTTTAAAAGGGTTTAATAAAGAAGAGATAACGGCTTGGAGTAGGCAGAATTTGGCCAAGGGCAGTACCGTAATCTCCGATGGACTGGCCTGTTTTAATGGTGTCATAGAAGCAGGTTGTCTTCATGATAAAATTGTATGCGGTGGTGGTCGTGCATCAGTAGAGGAACCTGAATTTTATTGGGTTAACACCATCCTTGGAAACTTAAAAAGTGCTTTACGTAGTACTTATCATGCTATTCGCGCTAAATATGCACAACGTTATCTTGCTGAATTTCAGTATCGATTTAATCGAAGATTTAGCTTAGTAGAATTTATTCCTAGGCTAGCATTTGTAGCACTGAGAACACCTCCACTACCAGGTAAGCTACTAAATATAGCTTAGGTATGATGATAATTAGGTAAACTTTTAGAATTGGAGATAGTCAAAAATACTCACTCATCTATACCCTCACAATATAAACTTAATAACTGTTATGTTGCCAAAGAGTTTCACAGATCAGTAGGAAACAAAAAAAATGCAATCGTTATCACTATATACCAAGGTGGAATACCTTGTGATATAGACATCAAAAGCAAATATAAAAAATTAATCAAACAGTATGATACCCAGTTCAACTCAATTGTGAATAATATAATTTTAAAATGAGAAAAAACTTAACTTGCAATTTCATAAACACCAAAACTACAGGCTAATAGGATACCTTCCAGCTTTTAGGTTGTTCTGGTCTAATGAATAACACATATGTGCCGCAGGATGTAAGTCAGTAATATCAGAGGGCTGCAGGCTAACCGTTGGTAGTTTTATGCCTGAAGCTGACTTACCCTTCCTGGTATTCCTCCCCTACTCTGGGTTCCAGCTGATAACGGGCAGCAACCGTATACACAATTTCAGTCAGAGAAAAATACGGTGCTGGCTTACCAGAATTTTGCCACTTCTCTGTCCGTGGGGCTTTCATCTCCTTGCTCATGTCTGCTGCTTTACCCCGAATACACATCGCCCAAGGTGACCCTGTGATTTCAATTTCATCAATCACGTTGGAGCCCATTTTCACCAAACCAGTTTCTTTATAACCCAACCACACCATTAATTTAGCACCCTTGGAAGGCAAGGCTAGCGGGAATATCTGGTAATTGAATGATTAAGCCACTGGGTAAAATGGTTGGTTGCTTTGATAAATTAGGGTTAGCTTCCAATATCAACTCCACACAACCTGTCGTCTTGCCATAAAAACGCCAGGCAATTTCATCTAGGGTTTGGCCTGATACTGTTCTAGGGCCTGTTAACACTAATGTTGTTACAATAGGCTCATGGAGATTACAACACAACAATTTAAAATGATCGAACACTTGCTGCCTGTTCAGCGCGGCAATGTAAAACTATCGAATATACAAGTACTCAACGCCGTTCTCTATGTTGCCGAGCATGGGTGTAAGTGGCGAGGGTTACCGAAATATTTTGGCAACTGGCACAGCATTTATACACGCGTTAATCGATGGGCCAAAAAAGGTGTTTTAGATGATGTTTTTTCTGTATTACAAGAAGCTGATGTCATCAATATCCAGGTTGATCTTGTGTCGCTCGATAGCACAATCATACAAGTTCATCCTGATGGTACAGGCGCGTTAAAAAAAACGGTCCACAAGCGATTGGTAAATCAAGAGGAGGATGGTCAACTAAAATTCACCTGGTAGCAGCAGATGATCAAACGGCGGTCACTTTTTCATTATCTCCAGGTCAAGCAGGTGATGCACCGGAAGGTAGAAAGCTATTAAAGAGGCTTGAAAACTGTGGCTGGGAAGGTGCGCACGTCATTATGGATAAAGCCTACGAAGGTGACGAAACCAGGCAACTCGTATTTGATTTAAATATGGAGCCTGTGGTTCCGCCAAAAAGTAATCGGTTATCACCTTGGAAGTATGATCGTGAAATGTACAAGAAACGTAATGAAGTTGAACGCTTATTTCGTAGGCTAAAAGGCTTTAGACGTATATTCTCTCGATTTGAAAAATTAGACACTGTTTTTCGCTTTTTTATTCACTTTGCACTTATCGTCGACAAACTAATTAGTGTTAACAGGCCCTAGGTCATCACCGTATTTTTTCAGCGTTAAACGAAAGGTAATTTTCTGTGGTTGACCATCGACTAAAAAATACTCTTGATCCTCATCAATGGATTCAATGACGTACTGACCAAATACCAACCCAGACCCTTCGATTAGTAAAAATGATCTGCCCTTCCCTGCTTCTTACCTGAGTGACTCCATTTGCTTAAGGCCACCTCGATACTCTGGTTAAATCACCCCATCTAACTTCAAGCTATCTTCACCAAGGCCTATAAATTGGAAGGCAGGATCGGTACTAATCCGGTCGTGTTTTGCCCAACGGTACTGGGTAGAACAGTTGTGTGTTTGGTAAGCAGCCGTATTGCAGCTAAAATAGCGGATTTGCTGTTGGGCGTTGGTGAGGATTAGCATGGGTTGTGGCATAGCAGTCTCCTGGGTAGCTATGCCTGATTTTTAACTTTAAACATAAGAACGGTTAGGGGTAAATTTGCATAAACCTTAAATTAAACAGAAGTTTAGCAAATAGTCCAATGCAATGAATCTAAGAAGTGCAATTTTCTGTTTCCTCATAATTCTTTATTAATTATTAAATCAACATGCCAATAAAATGGAATATCAACTCACATCACTTATTGTTTGCAACTTACACTAGCATATTTTTGCGAATAAATATCAGGAAAAACATAATGTCATGCGTTTAATAATAAAGAAAAATAAAAAACAACTAGTATGTAGACTTATAAACTTTTTTTGCTTAAAAAGTTGTTAAATTTCAGTTTCAACTTGCATATCAATGTGTCGGAGACTTAAAAAGATGAAACAAAATCTAATACAATTTACACTGTGGATTAGTTGCTTTTTTATAAGTCAACTAAGTCAAGCAACACCAGTTAATTTAAATAACTGTTCCAATACAGAGGTTGAGCATAGTACAGCGTGTTCAGGTGCTTGGAAACCGGCAAATGACCAAATTAACCCAACTTTAACTGTTAACGACCTAAGCATCTTTGGTGGAGAATGGAGTTTTCTGGCAAAAGAAGATACCCCTGGAGGCTTAGAAGGCGCTGATATTGGCTTGCAAGTACACAAAGCTACATCAACCTCTGGTGATTGGTCAGTTAACCCTGGAGCATTGAATATTTTTGATGATATTTTAGTAGTGCTAAAAGCAGGTAATGCTTTTGCAGCATACTTAATTGAAAACACTGATATTAATGATGGTTACTTTAACTACCAGTGGACAAAATCAGGCTTATCTCACTTGTCTCTATATTATAGAAATGATGATCCAGTTAATGTAATAGCACCTTCTAGCTTATTATTACTATCACTGCCTCTAATACTAGCAGCTGCAATCAGATCATCGACCTCACTTAGCTAAGTAGCTCCTTCATAAGTGATGCCTTGACAAGAGATATCTAAGTCAAAATAACTACTTTTATATTGGCATCACTTTTCTCAACCATGAAAGCAAACCACATCACTGCCTAAATCATGATCAATACCTAGCTCACGTTTTCAATAACTCAATAGCCTCATCGGGCCAACAGAGTAGAATCCAGTCTTCAGGTGGAGTGCATTCGTCGTCTAAGTAGACTTTCATAAGTGGATAGTCTTATAATCCAAGCATGGAGTTTACGTTGCCGGAAGGATGGGAGTATTTAAATAGCTCATCAAAAAGAAAATTTTTAGAGTACAAAAGTGGTTTCAGTGGTTCAATGACTAAAAGCTCACATCATGTGTTATACAAAACTAATGGTCTTAATCAAGTAGATTATATTATTAGTTTGGCCTTCAAATACACTGCAGGCAACTCAATTTGGCTTTATATGGATGCTGATAAAAAAAGTTTTTACGATTTAAAAAAAGAATATATTGGTAATGAGTATTACCAAACAAGCTTCAATCTAGTATCACTTAATAATTTTTCAAAAGGCTTGGTTAATAAATTAAAAATAATGGTAAGGATAGCTTTTTCTGTTATACATCCAAAAACTACGATAAAATTTTTAATCCAAATAAAAAACATAAATTATCAATAAGAATTCTCAAAGGGGTTTCCTGCTCAACAAACTGGTTGAAACACGATAGTGAAAGAAGAAAAGTCTTTCCTCAAGAAGCTGATAAACTTGTTATGCACATGATGACCAAACAGCCTAAGGTGGTTCAAAAGTAATAGAATAATGAAAAAAACATTTTTCCGACTCCTATTTTGGAGCATCTTTGGCGGCATCATAGGCTTTTTTATAGCTGGTAAAGAAGCTTATGGTGATACTGGAGTTTATATCACTGGGATTGTAGCTGGAGCCATAGTTGGAACTATTTTTGGGTTGCTTTTTAATAATCTTAATAAGAAATAATACCAATCGTGGTAAATAATCTGTAAAATACCTGGTCACAGTATTTCACTTAATTTGACTAGGAATTTAATAATGGCAAGGATTGCTTCTATTCCAGATGAATTGTATGACTACGACTTTGATGCCTTACTGAACAGAGAACCACATCCAAGAACACGGCTTCGCTTATTAGCGATGGCTCATTTACAAGCAGGTTGGTCTCAAACTGAAATAGCACGAGCATTAAGGAAATCAAACAATACCATTCAGGACTGGCTCAACCGTTTTAGACGAGATGGCCTTGAAGGACTTTATGAACAACCCGGTAGAGGAAAAAAACCGTTTCTTTGTCCTTCACAATATAATGAATTTAAAGCAGCGGTTATTACCTTACAAAACCATCGTCAAGGCGGTAGAGTTCAGGGTAAAGACATACAACAGTTGCTGCTGGAACAATTTAATATAGACTACAGCTTAAGTAGTATTTATGAAGTATTGCATAAAGCAGGACTTTCTTGGATTACATCAAGATCTAAACATCCTAATCATCGCCCAGATAAACAGCAAGCATTTAAAAAAACTTTGAAAAAGAGGCCTTAAAAGTACTTCCCTCATGCGTTTCTCCAGATAAAGTTGATATTTGGTTTCAAGATGAAGCCAGAGTGGGTCAGCAAAATACCTGTACGCGTATTTGGGCAGAGAAAGGTACGCGTCCACGAGTGGTAAAGCAACAACAGTTTGAGTCAGCTTATCTCTTTGGCGCTGTGTGTCCTGCTAAAGATAGAGGAGTGGCTCTTGTATTACCTATTGCTAACACAGAAGCAATGAGGTTGCACTTAACAGAAATTTCAAAAGCCATTTCTAAGGGAAGACACGGACTGGTTATCGTTGATCAAGCGGCATGGCATACGACTCATCGCCTAGAAATACCTGCGAATATCACGCTATTAAATTTACCACCCGTTTCCCCAGAGCTTAACCCGGTAGAGCGGATATGGGAAAAACTGAGAGAAGATTCACTGGCAAATCGTTGTTTTAAAAATTTCAATGATATTGTTGAGTCTTGTTGTGAGGCATGGAATGTATTTGTGAATAAGAAAAATAACATTAAAAGCTTGTGCTCCAGATGTTGGGCTGTTTTAACAAGCTAATAAACAGGATTGGTATAAGCTCTTAGCCCACATCTGTGGGCTTTATTTTACGAAAACATAAAAGTAGCCAAAGCTTTTTGTACAGCGATAACATCTGAACTACCTTTTAACTCTTTTACTAAAGGCTCTTCAGTACTAGATATCCAAATTTTTAGTTCTGCATCCAAGTCAAAATGTCCTGCTGTTTCGACTACAAAGTGTGTGATCGATTTATACGGAATCGAATGATATTCAGTTTTCCTACCCGTAATGCCTTGTTTATCAATTAGTATCAATCTTCTTTGAGTAAAAACATACATATCACGAATAAGTTTGTAGACATGTTGGACTTCTTCACTATCTGCTAATATAGGCGCTAACTCTTCTTGGACTTTACTTACATCAACTTCAGACGCATTCCCTAACAAAGCATCAACAATTCCCATATCTAGATCCTTGTATTGAGGTTTGATTGTTATCATCAGTATAGCCCACTGTTATAGGCTCCCTTCAAGATAACACGTTAGCTTACACAAAACTGCAACAACATTAGTATTGATATACTCTTCACAAACCTATATGCCTAGTAATATTCCCAATCCCCGCCTCCATCTTAAGCCTCGCCGAGCTATTAGCAGAATGAACTTTGATTTTAGGTGGGATAAACTGTCTGGTCACAACAGCTTCTTCAATCCATAACACCACATCATAACCTATTCCGCGACCATCATCGCCTATATTTATTGTAGGAGAGTTATTAATAAAGTTTAAAACTATATGACAGTTATAATTGCTAGAAAAGGACCCAAGTAACTCCCCAAATCGCTAAACCCTGCCGATCCGCTTGGCTGCTAAATAAATTACTGGATTTAATCCCACTGGCCGCTACACCGTCCACACCCCAGCGTTGTTCCGCAATTAATAGGCTAAGGGCTTCAATGATATTGATGGCCGCCTTATCCTTAGGCAATTTACGGCTGTCGCTGACCATCACAAACGCCACTAGTCGTTCCCGCTGCTCGGTTTCTACTGACTTAAATTCGCGGGCTTCCATCAGGGCGACTTTTACAGCAGGCAACTTGCTGGCAATCCGTTTGACTTCACCCAGGTCAAACCGTCCGGCATGGGTGGAGACATCCCGTAAGACTGTGAATGGTTTGGGTAATGGCTGAGAGTAATTGGTTGATTTGCATGGCTTCTGTTATAGGGAAACAGGAACGGTGAGGTTAGGGGAAATTATTTATATACAACCTATTAATTATTTATTTAATTGATAATGGATCACCCTCAAAATAAATGAGATTTATTTAACAAAAAATTTCAAGGAAATAGCTACCTACAAAGGTTATTTCTTCCCACACTGTATAGATTGATCACACAGTTTTTGCTATTGTACGCGCCAATTTTTATATAACTCAATACGGAAGCATTGAAGTGAAAGCATTAGTTACTGTTATTTTAGTTTCATTATTAGTGGGTTGTGTAGCACCTCCTGTTCGCAATGTTCAAGATGGTTATTTTGTGTCATCAAGAAGTCCTAGCCTTAAATTTAAAGTACCTAGTAATTGGCAACTTGACGAACAAGATTCTAAGTCAGGGTATGAAGACTATGATAAAGGCGGTGAAAGCGGCGGTCATTTGGGTACAAATATTACTACCGAGTATTTTAAGTTCGTCGAAACTGCAAATAACTCGAATAAGATAAATAAAGTTATTGAAATTACATTTAGTCGTCTCGAAGGGCAATATGGCCGATTTATCGACGACTTTACAGATACCAATGCTCTAGCCAAAAAAAGAGAAACTCTAATTGATGGAAATAGGTATCATACTGCTTACATCTTTGGAAAAGTGGAAGAAAACAGTAACTCTGTTAACAATTGCTATATAAGAAAGATGTTTAGTCGAGCGGTTGGTAACAAGAAAAACAGCATATTTATTGGTGTATATAAAGCTGGTATTTCTTGCAAAACTGACTTCAAGACTAACTATAATACAGTCATCAAACAATATGAGTCTGAATTAAATTCAGTAGTAAACAATATCATTCTGAATTAACCACTCATCAATACCTGTTTAACCTAAACTCTTATAGATTAAACAGGTGTAATTATTTTTTCAAAATCACTGAATCAATTATATATTAGTATTTATAACATTCAGTGGTTTTTTTATTGCCCTCATACTCCTCTTCACAACGCACTTTTTCATTATTAAAGGCATCATGAAAACGCTTCTCATCCGTAGTAACTCCCTTCTCTACACAACGAGCAAACTCATCAGTGCCTGGGGCAAAACCATATTTTTGACATCTATCACGATGCTTGGAGATTCGCTCATCCATGCTAATGCAACCAGAGCAGAGTAAAGTTAAGATAATTGTAAATACACCGGATAATTTAATCATAAAACAACTATAAAGACTCATGATATAAAAACACCATCTTTCACTCTATAATAAACAACAAGTTTCTCCTACATAATTTACAGATTAAACCAATTATTTTGTGACTCAGTTATCATAATCCTACCCACTGTTCGGTCTCATCTTGGTTATTGTTGGATTTACAGCAGGTAATTTGTAAGCCATCCAGCATGGGTCGCAAGTCAGGTAAATGACTGTGGATAAGCTTGTGGTTGATTTGTATGGTTCCTGTTATAGGGGAACAGGAGCGGTGGGGTTAGGGGAAATTATTATTCAAAAAATACAAAAAACCACTTTTCTAGTTGTAAAAAGGGTATGTAACTATATTATCCACTAAGAAAGCGCGACAATTCTTAAAATGAGAGTCTGACAGCATTAATGATGCATCATCGCTTTTATCTTTTCCACTAATCTGGCTTTTAATACATTTCCCACGTATTGATATTTTTTTCCACGTTTGAGGTTGGTTATAGTTTGGTAACTCCAAACTAAGAATTTGATCTTTCAAAGATAAACTTGAAGCATATATCCATTTTTCTTTGCCATATTTATTAAGAAAAGGGGCTGGGCATCCTCCCGCCACCCCATATTTCTCTTCATGAAGTTGAGCCGCAGAATTCTCTAAATACATTAATCGAATTAAAGTACCTCCAAAATCAATAGGGTTTTCAATATATTGCAAAAATATACCAACCCCTTCCATATCTAAATAACTATCATCTAGCTTATAGCGAAAATTAAAATCATCATTATTAATTACATATTCGTTGTTAGACTCAATTGATATATCAAACTCATCTGAGTTTCTTGACAAAAACAAGAAAGCAACTAGTAAAAGCACAACGATTAGCACAGCTGCCATTGATTTCATTGAAATTTACCAACTAAAATAATTAGTATTATAGACTTAAAATAAAGTAGATACATCCCGTAAAGCTGGTACATGACTGTGAATAGAAGCGGAATAAGGGATATAGCCAGAGTCCTGGGTATTAGCCGAAATACAGTCATTGAGACGCTAAAAAAAAGAGACTGAGCTGCACACGATTAATAGTGAGCGGTTAGAACCATTAGAAAACCCCCGTGATGCCCTGGTTAAGTTGGAAAAAATATTGGTAGCTGAAGTTGATGAGATGTGGAGTTTTGTAAAGAAGAAAACCCCATCAGCGCTGGCTATGGCATGCCATCGATGCGGTATCTGGCGATGTACTAGCGTATGTACTCGACTCTCGCAAGGATGAAGCCTTGATAAAGCTACAATCATTACTGAAGCCTTTTGGAATTAAATTATTTTGTACAGATGACTGGGGAGCTGGTTTCTATTAGACCACTACACCCACTGCGGGGCTTCGATGGCCTGGAGAATTGGGTTAAGTCTGGTGTTAAGTGCAAGAGTTTGGTTGTTCATGCCCGTAGGATATTACGGGCATTTTGGGGGAGTTAGGGGAAAATTTTTACATATACTTAAATGTAAAAACTATGTAAGAGTATGTGACTCTTCTCTCATATTCAAACAAACAACTGTTCAAAATTTATCCAAAAATGTATATTTCCCACGCGCTTAACCGTAGTCATAGCATAATCAAGATTGATAGCTATAAGGAGCGCAATACACAGTATTTATTAACGTATTTTCCATAGTTTACAAAAGTATTATCAGTATCTGGAGTTTTACTAAAATGGACTCAAAAAAAATAATCCCCCTACGCCGTGATCAAGCCATAAATAGTGTCAACTATGGGTTCGAGCCAACTCCAGAAAATATTAAAGAAAAATATGAAGAAATGCGGTCTCTCTATTACTTAGATAAGATCCAAGAAACCCTAAACCTTGCCAATACATTGCTGCAAATAGACTTAAAATCAGCTGGTAGAGGATATCTTGAAACCAGCATTCTGCATTACAAAGGTGGTTGCCATACTAGGTTACAAGATTATAGAGCGGCTCTCACAGCATTTAAGCAAATAACAGAAATCAATAAATTTAATAATGGTGCTTGGGCTGCTATTACATTAATCTACCTAAAGCTAGGTCAACACGAAAAAGCTATACAAGCGAGCGATAAAGCATTAGAGATTTATGCTGACAAAAAACAGTTTGACTTTATGCGGATGGAGTTAAAGCTTTAACCTACTTTAAAATGGAGCGAAGGAATCATCACTCCATTTACCTTCAAAACTAAAGTTCTCTTTTCTTAAAAAAGTGGGTATAAAGTAGTGATAGGATTATCCAGGGCGTTCCAAATGATAATTCAATGGCTGTAATTGGGCCCAGTGCTTCAAACAGTTTATTCAACTTAGCAAAACCACTGAAATTATCAAAATTCACTACAGTAAAACCAATTATTGAAAAAAGAACCACTAATAGGGGAAAATAACATACTGACCAGAATACCTGCTTATCCGACTTATTTTTCATCCTCCACCAAGTTATACCAACAGCTAAGAAGTAAGGAATACAGAAAAGTATTAGCCCAATAATATTGATACCAAAAACTGCAACAACCGTTTCAAGCCACTCCATCTTAAAAAGACTTTGAGCTCCTACAGCAAGCAGCCAGATAGCCACAGGCCCAATCACTGGCATAAACAAGGTAAGTTTCAAGCAACTTGTGTACTTCACACGAACATCCATCAATAGCTAGCAAACAGTCAGCCCCTACATAGAGCAATTTCGGTGATTATCTCATAAGTAAAAACAGTAAGCTAAGCCACTTCATCTAGCTCAGAATTCAACCAAAGACTATCTAATTGACATGCCCTTTTCTACTAGCTTCCTTTTGGTATGAACCAAAACCGCTATGCTTATCTAAGAAAAAATGGTAGTGGATCAAACCTGTGTTTCATCAAATGTTTCGCCCAAATTCATAGCGATTAATATAAAGCCCTATAACAGTGTCATGCATTTTACCTAACTTAGAAAAACAAATTGTTTTTCTGCATAGGCGCTTAATTCGAGTTCTTAAGGTTAAGTACTTTCTTTCAATTTTTTGAGTATTTTTTTTCCTACTACGTGCTTTTCTGCTGGAATATGTCGGCTGTAAGCTCCCCAGTCATCTGTACATAATAATTTAATTCCAAAAAGCATCAGTAATGATTGTAGCTTTATCAAGGCTTCATCCTTGCGAGAGTCGAGTACATACGCTAGTACATCGCCAGATACCGCATCGATGACATGTCATAGCCAGCGCTGATTAGTTTTCTTCTTTACAAAACTCCACATCTCATCAACTTCAGCTACCAATATTTTTTCCAGATTAACCTGGGTATCACGGGGGTTTTCTAATGGTTCTAACCGCTCACTATTAATCGTGTGCAGCTAAGACTCTTTTTTTGAGCGTCTCAATAACTGTATTTCGGCTAATACCCAGGACTCTGGCTATATCCCTTATTCCGCTTCCATTCACAGTCATATCGATGATCTTTTCTTTTACCCCTGGCTGGTAAGCTTTATTGCTATAATCCAATATAAATGACTTTTTGCAGAGTAGGCTCTTACACTGATAGCGTTGCTTTCATTCTGGCGTATAACCTATTTTTTTCACTTGATCACTATTGCACTGAGTGCACAACACATTCACTGTAGCCAAAACTTACTCTTCGAAACCATCACTATAAGTACCGGCTATCATACAACAAAAGCAGTCATTATTTCACTCAGTGTATCTGTCTAATAATTATTCAAAAATAGGTTTGAGCACCACCAACAACTTTATCGCCGTTCCTACCACTAACCCACCAAAATAATAAAACCGGTTATAGTCCTCCCAATTAATTGGATAAGGCGCTACATCCACAGCAAAGGCTGGGAGTCGATAATGTTTGCTATGGGGAAATGCCAGCTTAGAACGACCAGCAGCAAAAGCGGCATCCTGATCTTGCTGATTACGGTGGCCAAATAAAATACTGCAATCACAATCTTTAATGATCTCGCTGAATAAAACTTGAAGGTCTTTGTGGCAGGAAGCTAAGCAATCTAATGATGTATGGCTGAATTTAGGCATAAACTCCTCAATATCTCGTTAGGGATATAGTGAAGAGTTTTTAAAAACTACCTGATAAAAGTTAGGGGAAACATTTTTTTAGCATGAAACTATCTAATCCAGCTGAGCTATAATCAAGCTAATATAGGTACTCTATACGCTCTGTGGATAACCCTAAGATGAAAAGCAATCCTATTATATTTTTGATAATTATAATCTATTATCTACCTTGGTTATCAATCGCAAACGAACATCATATTAATATTTATTATCATGAGCGACTTCCTTACTACAAAATGAAAAATAATAAGCTTATTGGCATTGTTGGGAATCGAGCTCAACAAATATTAGACAAAAGTGGTATCACATATCGAATATTAAACATACCAGCCGCACGCCAAATAGATGAAGTAAAATCTAATGAGGAGCACATATGTGCTATCGGTTGGTTCAAAAATGAAGAAAGAGAGATATTCGCAAAGTTCTCTATGCCGATTTATCAAGATAAACCAGCGGTGTTAATTACAACCAAAGATCAAACCGACATACTTAAAACTAAAAAAATTGATGAATTACTTGCAAATAAAAGCTTGTATATTGGTCTTAAACTAGGGTATTCATACGGTGAATTTATAGATAAAAAAATCAGTCAGCATAAACCAAACGAACTACACACTTCAAAGGGTAATTTTGGAATGATGGAAATGCTAAAAGCCAAGAGATTTGATTATTTCATCGTTGCTGAAGAAGAAGCGGAAGAGCTAATCTCCCCCACTAACAGTCACTTTATAATACATAGGTTATCTGACCTTCCTCCAGGAAGTCATCGTTATTTTATGTGCAGTAAAAAAGTAGACAATAGTATAATTCACAAAATCAATCAAGCCACAAAAAGTCTAAGCTTTTAAACGTATCGTAAGACATATTATTATGGCACAAACCCCACTAGTCATAATAGTCACAGTTTTTTGGGTTTGCTATATATATGCTAATGATACGATAATTTTTGATACATACCCTCCACTGACATATATAAACTCAAAAACAGGGAAAGTTGATGGACCAATAGCTCAGCTTATTAAAGAAGCAAACCAAAATATCAAGCAAAAAATAGAAATACAACTTCATCCTACTTTAAGAATGTTTAAAAATTTAAAAAATCACAGCACACATGCTGCATTTGGCATGAGCTATAGGGCTGAGAGAGCCAGAAAATGGTATTATAGCTATCCAATAAATTATGTAAATTATTCTATCTATGTTAACAAAACCAATCCTTTAAAATACTCTAAACGAGAGCAGCTAGAGGGTTATACAGTTGCTACTTGGGGGCCAACAAATATGTCTAAAACCTTGAGTAGTTTTGCTGAGCTCATTCCAAACTTAACGATTAAAATTTTCCCCGAATATAAGAATGTTTACAAAATGCTAGACAATGGACGATTTGGAGAAAAAGGAGCTATTTATGCTCCTGATTCAAATGCAGAACTATCAATTAGAAAAGAGCTATTGAGTAATATAAGATTTTCCGGAGTTGATAAAAAAAACATCTATTACATAGTTTTTGTTAAAGACATCACGCCAAAATCTTACATTTATAAGTTTAATGAAGCTATATTAAACTTATATAAAAATGGGAGGATGTCTGAAATTTACAGCAGTTTCTCAAAACAAGGGATCATAGCTAAAGTACCTTCAAAAGATGACTTCAGAATATTGAGTCAGTAGAGAGTTAATTTTTTCACTTTCATCCCAGCTCCATCCCCCCCTTTTTATCCAAACCCTCATCCCTCATGCTTGTCGTCTACAGATCCCATACTTAGCCGCCAGCCAATCAACCCGAGAACACCCACCACCTGACTTAGAAAAACAAATTGTTTTTCTACATAGGCGCTTAATTCAAGTTCTTAAGGTTAAGTGCTTTCTTTCAATTTTTTGAGTATTATTCACAGTCATATCGATGATCTTTTCTTTTACCCCTGGCTGGTAAGCTTTATTGCTATAATCCAATATAAATGACTTTTTACAGAGTAGGCTCTTACACTGATAGCGTTGCTTTCATTCTGGCGTATAACCTATTTTTTTCACTTGATCACTATTGCACTGAGTGCACAACACATTCACTGTAGCCAAAACTTACTCTTCGAAACCATCACTATAAGTACCGGCTATCATACAACAAAAGCAGTCATTATTTCACTCAGTGAATCTGTCTAATAATTATTCAAAAATAGGTTTGGGCACCACCACCGTAAGTCATGAATCCGCAAGCTATGCACCACACGTGTAAAGGCAGCCCCTACAGATTTAGAATTATAGGGAAAAATCAGATCTGAAACCCGAGGTTGTTTGAGAAAAATATCCAATGCCTTACCCAACAGCGGCACTTCCTAGTGGTTATTGTGTTTATTTTTTGGATCTTTGCGCTCACGGATCACAATCGTTTTCTTGTCCAGATTCAAGTCTTCCCAGCGCAAGCTGCAGATTTCGTTTTGCCGCTTAGCCGTTTCGATAGCAAATTCAAAAATATCACTCATTGGAATATTTGCTTGTCGATTTAAGAATCTTTCTTCAAACGCTGCTGACAACTGATTAACCTCATCAGGTGTAACTAGTCAATCACGCCGACTCGATTTACCGATAAGCCCCAACTGATTGAGCACAGCTCTTGCTGCATCAATTGCACTAGCAGTAATAGGCTCAACCTCTTTGATGTACCGATCGATAAGTTGCTCAATCGTTACTTTTGCCACCTTCAGCTTTTGGATCCCTTCAGGGGTTTGTAGCTCTAGCTCACGTTTCCTACCCCACAGTTTCGCTAGCTTCTCACAGTCAAAAGTTCGCGATTCAGAATAGACAATCTTACCTTTCCGCTTTACTCTCACCACGGCTCGATAAGCAGCGCTTCCATTTGCTCTGGAACGCTTTAAAATGGTTAACATTCAGCCAATTCACAGCGGTGCACCATTTACAATATGGTACACCGAAGGGTGAAAAACAGCGATTTTCTGAGACTTTTTAGTCAACTGTTTGAATAATTTAAGATAGTTAACTTATTGAAATGCAAACGAAAAGCAGTAAAACCTTGAACCGAACTTTTGCCGTTGCACCCATGATGGATTGGACGGCTTGTGAATTATTTCTTTTAAAATTCAATTAGTTATAAGACATTTGCTTTAAATGGTGCACTATATGATACACCGACAGGAAAAAATTTCACAAAATACATCAGTTGACTTATAAATTGATCACTCCTTAGTCGCTGCTTCGACAACTGATTTATATCCATTACTATCCAATGTATGCGTCACCCGCTCAATCGTCCAAATGCCATTCACCCCATCACGAAACCCTACCATTGATAAGTCAGCTTCGGCCATTAATTCTGGTTTGCCCGGTAAGTTGATCTCGATACTAGCCTCACCTCGCTGGTAGTGATCTAACTTGGCTTTTGCTGCCTTTGCTGCTTCTTCTTGGGTTTTGAATTTCTTCCGGATAGTGTGGCAGGGCTTGCCTTCACCGATGGTCACCTGTTGCGTTTTCGCGTTGCCTTGGTCCTCGTACTTGGCTGTTACACTCTGAAAAGCCCCCCGTTCAGCAATGATTATGTATAAATCAGTTATATCAGTAGGCTGCAGGTTAACCGTTGGTAGTTTGATGCCTGAAACTGACTTGCCCTTCCCCCGCTTCACAAACAATAGATAGTTACCCGCAGGTTTAGCAATCGCTCCAAGGTCTTTGGCTAAACGCGACAACAGGTGCAAGTCACTTTCATCGGTTTGGTTGATCACAGGATAAGCCGCTTGTTGGTATTCCTCCCCTACTCTGGGTTCCAGCTGATAACGGGCAGCCACCGTAGACACAATTTCAGTCAGCGGAAAATAAGGAGAAGGCTTACCAGCCTTTTGCCACTTCTCTGTCCGTGGGGCTTTCATCTCCTTGCGCATATCTGCCGCTTTACCCCGAATACAAATCGCCCAAGGTGGCCCTGTGATTTCAATTTCATCAACTATATAGGTGCCCATTCTCACCAAGCCGGTTTCTTGGTAGCCCAACCACACCATTAATTTAGCACCCGTGGCAGGCAAGGCTATTTTATGGTCACGATCATCCAGTTTGATTTCCAAGGTATCGGAATCAATGCCTGCACAATCTGTCACTTGCAGCAGTAACAACCTTTCCTGGATTTTTTGGGTGATATCCACTGAATTAGCCACCACTTTAAAAACTGGCGTTAATCCCATAGCTGCACCTGTTGTTTATCTTGGCTAGCGGGAATATCTGGCAGTTGAATAATTAATCCGCTGGGTAAAATCGTTGGTTGCTTTGATAAATTGGGGTTAACTTCCAATATCAACTCCACATAACCTGTCGTTTTCCCATAAAACCGCCAGGCAATTTCATCCAGGGTTTGGCCTGCTACGGTTCTATAGGATTGCATGGTCATCACCGTATTTTTTTAGGGTTAAGCGAAAGGTGATCTTCTGGGGTTGACCATCGACTAAAAAATACTCTTGATCCTCATCGATGGATTCAATCACGTACTTACCAAATACCAACCCAGTCCCTTCAATTAATAAAAATGGCCTGCCCTTCCCCGCTTCCTGTCTGAGTGACTCCATTTGCTTCAGGCCACCTCGATATTCCGGATAAATCACCCCATCTAATTTCAAGGTATCTTCACCAGGGCCAATAAATTGTAAGGCAGGATCTGTACTAATTCGGTCGTGTTTTGCCCAACGGTATTGGGTGGACCGGTTGCGAGCTTGGTAAGCAGCAGTGTTACGACTGAATCGGTAGCGGATTTGTTGTTGGGCATTAGTGAGGATAAGCATGGGTTGTGGCATAGCAAGCTCCTGGATAGCTATGCCTGATTTTCAAGCAAAAATAACAGTATCAACTAGGGGTAAATATACAAAATTTATCTTATTAGTGATGGATATTTTTTGTTCATATTAAGAAAGTGAAGTTTTTCACCTGTTGCGTACGTACCAATTGGCATTATAATAGCCGACTATTTTTTGACCGAGCGTTTAACAAAAAGCACTAGCAGTACAACACTAGCTGTTTAGGGGAGTAAATGAAGCAGTTTAAACGATTAATAGGGGCCATTGGGGTGGCTGCCTCCTCGCTTGTAGGAGCCAATACAAATAATACCATCGTCGGCACACTACCCGGCGATGTTACCGTCACCAAAAGCGGGGCCGCGAATTACCGCATTCCTATCGAAGTTCCACCGGGTATTAATGGCTTACAACCCAATTTAGCTTTGGCATACGACAGCCAAAAACGCAATGGCTTATTAGGCGTTGGCTGGAAATTAACCGGGATTTCATCTATTACTCGTTGCCCCACCACCTTAGCCCAAGATGGTTTTATTGATGGGGTGGATTTTGATGATAACGATAAATTTTGTTTAAACGGGGATCGACTGGTTGCGGTTAATGGCACTTATGGGGCTGAAGGTACCGAATACCGCAGCGAATACGCCAGTTACCGTAAAATTATTTCTTATGGTTCTGCTGGAAGTGGTCCGGCTTATTTTAAAGTCTGGTATAAAGATGGCCGCATTGCCGAATTTGGTAATACTGATGATTCCTTAGTAGAAGCCCAGGGAAAAACCGAAGCATTAAGCTGGTCCATTAATAAAGTCGAAGACCGGTTTGGTAATGCCATTAATTTTAATTATTTGGAGAATAATGAGACAGGGGAGCATTATCCTTCTGCTGTGGTTTATGCGGGAACAACGGTTAGTTTTAATTTTGAGGAGCGGCCTGATTCGATTTTTGGTTTTGTTTCAGGCGTTAAGTATCAAACAACTCAACGCTTAAATATAATTAAAATTAATCACCGTGATGATAGTAGTCAATATAAATTAGCTTATAAAACAACGCCGGCACCGGAAAAAAGTTTAATTAACTCTGTTGAGCGTTGTGCTCAAGCTTGCTTGCCACTAACGCAATTTAGCTGGCACCAAGTTGATAATAATTCTTCTTATACTCCTTCAGTAAATACTCTTCCAGCCTTTGGACTGCAAACAGGTGGTTGGCAGGTCGGACAACACCCTCGCATGCTTGGTGATGTGAATGGTGATGGCTTAACCGATATTGTTGGGTTTGCCTACGATGGCGTGTACGTTTCGTATAGTACTGGCAGTGGCTTTACACCTCATGAACGAAAGCTGGTCGCATTTAATGGCCAAACTGGCTGGGAAGTAGGCAAGCACCCTCGCATGCTTGGTGATGTGAATGGTGATGGCTTAACCGATATTGTTGGGTTTGCCTACGATGGCGTGTACGTTTCGTATAGTACTGGCAGTGGCTTTACACCTCATGAACGAAAGCTGGTCGCATTTAATGGCCAAACTGGCTGGGAAGTAGGCAAGCACCCTCGCATGCTTGGTGATGTGAATGGTGATGGCTTAACCGATATTGTTGGGTTTGCCAACGATGGCGTGTACGTTTCGTATAGTACCGGTAATGGCTTTACACCTCATGAACGAAAGCTGGTCGCATTTAATGGCCAAACTGGCTGGGAAGTAGGCAAGCACCCTCGCATGCTTGGTGATGTGAATGGTGATGGCTTAACCGATATTGTTGGGTTTGCCTACGATGGCGTGTACGTTTCGTATAGTACCGGTAATGGCTTTACACCTCATGAACGAAAGCTGGTCGCATTTAATGGCCAAACTGGCTGGGAAGTAGGCAAGCACCCTCGCATACTTGGTGATGTGAATGGTGATGGCTTAACCGATATTGTTGGGTTTGCCAACGATGGCGTGTACGTTTCGTATAGTACCGGTAATGGCTTTACACCTCATGAACGAAAGCTGGTCGTATTTAATGGCCAGACTGGCTGGGAAGTAGGCAAGCACCCTCGCATGCTTGGTGATGTGAATGGTGATGGCTTAACCGATATTGTTGGGTTTGCTAGCGATGGAGTTTATGTTTCCTATAGCACAGGTGACGGTTTTACCCAGCAACAGCGCAAAACCATTGGATTTAATTTCACAGGTGGCTGGCGAATAAATCAACACCCTCGTATGCTTGGCGACGTCAATGGCGATGGCTTAACCGACATCATCGGCTTTGCTAGTGATGGTGTTTACACCAGTCAGTCACTCCACGCCCCCCCTTTAATCACCCGAATCACCAACGGCCTCGGCCACGTTACCCAACTGACGTATAAACCCTTAACCGATAAAGCCATTTTCACCAAAAGCACCGGTAGCCAATATCCCTTAAAAGATACCCAACCGGCGACGTATGTGGTGACTCAGGTTAAAAAAGCTAATGGCATTAATGGTTTTACCACCACTGACTATGCATACGAAGGCTTAAAATTCCATCATCAAGGTTTGGGTTCGTTAGGGTTTGCCAAGGTCACCAGCACTCAGGTAGAAACGGGTATTCAAACCATTAATGAATACACTCAGGACGTGGATAGCCGAAAAATTGGCTTGCTTAGTCGCAGCCAAACCCTCTCAAAAAATGGGGTAGTGTTAAAAGACATCAAACAAGATTGGCAGGTTACCAAGCTGGATGATGGGGGTATTAGTCGTTATCAAACCTTATTGGCTAGCAGTACGACGATTCAAAAATCGTTACAGGATGAAAAGCTATCCGAGACTAACCAACAACTGACGTATGATGCGTTTGGTAATGTCACGGAAAGCCAAACCACGACTACCGATACATATGGCAGTTATCAACAAACGGTTAACACCACCTATAGCAATGATGAAAGCCAGTGGTTGTTGGGCTTAGCCACCCGCACAGAAGACACCCGCAGTGCACCGAATGCGACCAGTCAAACCCGCACCCATGCCTTTAGTTTTGATGGCACTACTGGGGCCTTATTGCAACAAACCGTCGAGCCAGATAATGGCGATTTACTTCTTACCGCCAATTACAGCTACGACAGTTTTGGTAACCCCACTGAGGTCACTCAAACCGGGGCGGGTATTGAAGCGACGACGACTCAGTTTACTTATACAGCCGATGGTCGCTTCTTAAAAACCACCACGAATGCGTTAGGCCATACCGCTTCACAAACGGTTGATCCGTTCTGGGGTGTCACGCTGACCAGCACGGATGCCAATGGCAAGGTGACAAGCTATCAATACGACAGCTTTGGCCGACTAGAAAAAGAAAGTCGATATGATGGCACTGAAACGACTGTCACCCGAGGTTGGTTCGAAGGCGCTAGTCCAGCGACAGCTAAATATTGGGTACAAACCCAATCCAGTGGTAGCAGCCCTTCGAAAGCCTATTTTGATACATTGGGCCGCTCTGTCCGCACGGAATCCATTGCATTAACTGGAAAAATTACTAGGACAGATATCGAGTACGATGCGCTTGGGCAAATCAAACGGCAGTCGTTCCCTTACTTTAAAACGGATACTACCCAACGCTGGACCACGTACCAATACGACGAGTTGTTAAGACCCGTTCAAGTCACTCGCCCTGATGACAGTGTGAGCACCACCGCTTATAACGGTTTGACGACAGTTGTTACCAATGCATTAGGCCAAACCAAAACCACTCACCAAAATGCTTTGGGCCAAGTGGTGAGTGTGGTGGATACGTTAAGCAGTACCCTACAGTATCAGTACGACGCGTTTGGTAATTTAACCCAAACCGCTGATCCCGCAGGGAATATCACCACCATTGCATACGACATCCGTGGCCGTAAGGTGGCGATGAATGATCCAGATAAAGGCAATTGGGCTTATGGCTATGATGCCCTTGATCGCCTGACTCGCCAGCAGGATGCTAAAGACCAGGTGACAACCCTGCATTACGATAAACTGGATCGGTTAGTTAAGCGGATTGATAATGCCCAAAAGGAGAAAAAAGACTGGCAAGTAAGCCTGTGGGAATACGATAAAACCTACAAGGGCTTATTGGATAACATTAAAAGCGAATACTTTAGCCAACAGTATGGCTATGACTCGCTATTGCGGTTAACTGAAAGCACGCAGCGTTCTTACAATGAAACCTTTACCGTTACAACCCAATACGACGAGTTTAGCCGTCCAGTTAAAACCGTTTATCCAACCGGTTTAGCGGTTGCCCAGCAATACAATGAGCACGGTTATTTAAAAGCCATTACCGATGGTAAAGCGGAAAGCCCGAAAAAGTATTGGGAAGCTGATGCAGTTGACCCGTTTGGTAATGTGATTTTATCTACCCTGGGGAATGGCGTTGACGTTATCCGGGAATTTGATGAGAAAACTAACCGCATCAAAACCATTTCCGAGAGTTTAAGTTCTGCCCATCAGGTGTCGTACTTAACCTTTGGGTTTGACGATATTGGTAATTTAACAGCGCGGGAAGATGTACGCTTAGGCACCAAAGAAACTTTCCAATACGACCAGCTTAACCGCCTGACCGATGTGTTAGCCACTTTAAATGACGGCGAAACCCAAACCACCCGGGTGGAATATGATGCGATCGGGAATATCACCTTTAAATCCGATGTGGGCAGTTACAGCTATGGGGGTAGCTGCAATGGCAATACTGCTGGGCCTCATGCGGTAACCAAAACCACAGGTGTCCAAAACACCACATATTGCTATGACAAAAACGGCAATATGGTCAGTGGCAATGGCCGCACGGTGCACTACACGGCATTTGATAAGCCAGATTTAATTACCAAAGGCGATGCTTCCACCGCGTTTGCTTATGGGGCTGATCGGGCGCGTCACCGTCGTGTCGATACTACAACCCAAGGTACAGCCACCACCTACTACATGGGCGGGGTTTACGAAAAGGTGGTTAGCGACAGCGGCAAAGTACAGCACAAGCATTATATTGCTGATGTGGCTATTGTCACCCAAACCGAAAATGGCGGTGATGAAAATGGCACCAAAACCAATTACCTGCACCGGGATCATTTAGACTCAATCGTTGCAATTACCGATGAAAATGCTCAGGTTATCGAGCGGTTTAGTTATGACCCCTGGGGTAAAAAGCGCTTAACCGACTGGAAACCCGCACCGGATTACACCGCACTTGCTTCCAATATCACCACCCGTGGTTTTACCAACCATGAGAATCTGGATGCCGTGGGCTTAGTGCACATGAACGGACGGGTGTATGATCCTAATCTAGGCAGATTCCTGTCGGCTGATCCATTTATACCCAATCCGCTGGATTTACAAAGCTTCAATCGATACAGCTACGTTCGAAATAATCCTCTTGCCTTCTATGATCCAACTGGGTTTTATGATCGGGATGTTCATACTCTCGATACCGTTGTTGTTACAGCAAACAGAAAAGATCCGAACTCCGAGAGAGGTGGATATGAAACCAATGGAAGTGATAATGGTGGAAGCGGCAATGGAGACAGCGATGGAAATGGATACAATGACAACAGCTCTAATTCACAAAGCTCAACTCAGACAGTATCTGTACTTCCTGCAGAGTTACCAGGCCTCCCTGATTATTCACCTGCATCAGCTTTAATGTTTAAAGGCCAACCCACTTGGTCCCCTATACCTGGAAACCCTCTCAAAGGTGCTTTAGCAACCTTTATAAATGATATTCTTACATTTGGGGTTTGGGAGCATGTGAATGTTCGTTCCTTACAAATGAGTATGCAGACTCAAGCCGATATTGCTGCTTTTAAAGAGCACTTTGCAGGCACTACAATGATGCTTGGGATACTAGGCACTCTTAGAAACCCAACCAAAGCTGCATGGAAAGGTTCAGGACCAACAGCAGGTGTCCTAGGTCTTGGTCCTAAAGCTAAATCAAACAAAGCATTGAAAGACTACAACCCTAAGTCAGGATCTATTGAATTTGTTTTTGATCCAAAGACTGATACATTCGTGACAGGAAAACCAAAAGACAAATCTTACAAAGGATCTCCTCATCAGCGCTTAGGACAAACAATTAATGCAGACGAGTCAACTATGCTCGGCGGAATGTTAAGCAAAAATGCAGATGGAAGCTTTTCTACAAATGAGTTTAGCGGTCACACTTGGCAAAACTGGAATGACAAAAACAGAGATAGCTTTGTAAATACAATGGAAGATTATGGGATTACTATTAACCATAACCCAGGTATGTAGCATGATATATGGAGTAGGAAAATGTTCATAAATGAAACTACCAATGGTACTCCTTTGGATTCAAGCTGGTTGCCTATTTACAAAATTCAAGGGTCTGGCTTTTACATTGGTATAACCTCCGACAACCAATGGGTTATAGAAACAAATAACTCTCTATTTAGTCTTGATGCATCTAATAGAGCAATTCCTATTATGGAATTGCTTGAACTGCAACCCAGTGAGTTTTATTCGGCTTTTTATAGTGCTTGCGAAGAAAAAGGTATTTTAAAAGACATACAACAAAATTTTCCTGTCAAAAAGGTAATTGAAACAGGTATAAATCAAAAGTCTGATTATTGGTGCAGTCTTGCGCTTAATTGGCTTCAGGCTCTACCAATGGCAGAGATAGGTCCTTTTAAGTCTCAACTAATGGACATTCTTGAAGAAAAGTGGCTTTCTCAAAAAACCAAACAGAGAATAAAAAAGCTTCTTAAGTTTTAATTTAACTTCCTCCCCAGCCTAAAAACTGGGGTTTATTAACTCTAGAACCAATCTTTTACATAATGAACCAAAACGCATATAAAACACCCGAGTCTTTATTAGATGATTGCAATAGAAAAAAAGAAAGTGTCATCACTAATTTCCTATATGGTGATCTTTCAAAGCTTAACTTGCCCACATATAAATGGTGGAAATCTAAGTGGCTTGAATACAATACTAAGCTGATAGCCTGCTTATTTATAAATCAAGTATTATTGTATTGCTACGGATTTATATCAGGCCTCATCACGTTTGCAAATACACCAGAGAAAGTAGTTAGCTCGATCATAGCTCTCTCAGGAATTATCGTTTTAGCAAACTTGTTTTATATTTTATGGCCTACAGTGGATTTTCTAATATTTAGAAAGGTGAGTAGATCATTTAGAAAATTCTGGTTTTCGTGCCTAAATGTATTAAGTTTAGTGCCTTTATTACTTTCTATCTCAGTTTTGCTGTTTAGTTAAAGAAGCTTGAAATACCTGTATTTCAATCTAAAAAACTGGGGCCATTAATTTTCATCATACTTTTAGTCAATATGGAGTAGTTAGAGTGAAGCAGTTATTGACTGTTATTTTACTTTCAACAGTAGTCGGTTGTGCTTACCAACCACCCGTACGCGAAGTACAAGAAGGTTTTTTTGTTTCATCCAGAAACCCAGTTTTAAAATTCAAACTGCCTGATAATTGGGAGTATAGAGACAGCAAATCCAAAAAAGGCTTTGAGCGTTATACTACAGGTCAAAATCGCGATTTGTTTGGTAATATGATGAATAACAACCAGCATAACTTTGTGATAAGGGGTAAACCTGAAGAAAGGGTTATAGACTCAGTATCCATCCAGTTCGAACGTACTTATGGCAATATGTTTTTTAGTAATGACTTTGCTGATAAGTCTGCTTACTTAAAACAAGATAAAGAGCGTTTTATTGATGGCCATTACTACAATACTGGCTATTTAGTACTCAATGAGCAGGGCAAAGAGAAAGGTTGCTACCTACACAAAACCTTTTTCCGCACTTTGCCCGGCAAAAAACACTCCTTTGCCATCAACCTGTATAAAGGTGTTGGATGTATAGATCGTGATGATACCGCAATTAATGCCTTGATTAAGCAACACGAAGCAGGGTTTAACCAAGTGGTGAATGAAGTGATTTTGAGTGCTGGTTAATCTGGGTAGTTAAAACCTCAGTTCATGCTGGGGTTTTATTTTGCCAGTCGCTCAATATTCCCAACCCCCGCTTCCATCTTAAGCCGCGCCGAACTATTAGCAGAATGCACTTTAATCTTAGGTGGTTAAACTGCCTAGTCACAATAGCTTCTTCAATCCGTAGCACCACATCATAACCTATTCCGCGACCATCATCGCCTATATTTATTGTAGGAGAGTTATTAATAAAGTTTAAAACTATATGACAGTTAGAATTGCTAGAAAAGGACCCAAGTAAATGGCTAGAAGAAACAATGGTCTAAGAATAGTTATGCAAATAATCAGAGAAATAGATAGATCTGCAAAGAGGCAACAAAGGGAGTATTTAAGGCAAGAGCGTGAGCTCAATAGACAACGAAAACAAGAAGAAAAAGCAAGAGCTAGTTATAAAAAATATAAACAACAAGCACAGGAAGATAACCTGAAATACCAATTTGAACAAGCCAAACAAGCATTTGAAAAAAGGTGCAATGAACGCAAGCATCATAGAGAGTTATTAATCAACAACGTCCTGTTTTAAGAAAAAATAATGGAGATTATAAATCATGGAATATCAACCTCTTATATGGCTAATTATTTTATTTATTATTACTATTCTTATAACCGACTATTTAGCAAGAAGGAAAGCAAGCAAACAATTATATGAATTTCGTTCATTATCGAAAGCTGTAAAGCATATGAATGAAGAGTTAACAAATAAAAACACCAAACTAGAAACGCTCAAACAAGAGTTCAAAAAAATAAACAATGAAACCTTAGAACTTCAAGAACTAAAGAAAAATTCAGAAAAAATAAAGCAGCAATTACTAGAAGTATCACACAATCTTTCCGAAAAAAAGTCCATACTTAGTTCAGTTGGAAGTAAACTTCATAATTTCATGTCAAGTATTGACCTATATTCACGAGTAGAAGAATTTATAGATGCAGGTTTTTTTGAGGAACCTGAATATTTATATGAAACATCTGACAGATATTCAGAACAAATCAGAAGAGTAAGGGAACAACAGAAAGAGCTGATAAAAAATAAGAAAGTAATATTCTACCCAGATCATGTCAAAATATCTCTACTACAAGGCATAGATAAAAAAATTTTTGATGGACAAATAAAGCTTATGCTACGAGCGTTTAATATAGAATGTGACTTTCTAATTGGAAAAGTTAACCCAGGAAACTTCTCTCGTACGCTTGAGCGTATAGAAAAACTCGCAAATAATATAGAGAAGTCAACCTCTCATTTATTCTGTGCATTCAATATTAATTACGTTAAGCTAAAATATGAAGAATGCAAGCTACAGTACCAATTCATGTTAAAAAAACAAAAAGAGCAAGAAGAGCAAAGACTAATTAAAGAACAAATTCGAGAAGAGCAAAAAGCAGCTAAAGAGTATGAAAGAGCTATCGCTGAAGCAGAAAAAGAAGAACAGCTATATCGAGAGCTACTAATAAAAGCTAGAAAAGAACTTGAAGATACATCTCAAGAAAGCCGTATTATCGCGGAACAAAGAATAATTGAGCTAGAACGTCAGTTAGCAGAAGCTGAAGCTAAAGAGGAACGGGCTAAAAGCTTGGCAGAGCAAACTCGTCGCGGACATGTATATGTAATTAGTAATATTGGTTCATTTGGTAAAAATGTATACAAAATTGGCCTTACCCGAAGACTTGACCCATTAGATCGAGTGAAAGAACTAGGTGGTGCAAGTGTACCTTTTTCATTTGATGTACACGCTATGATCTTTTCAGATGATGCTCCTGCATTAGAAACTGCTCTGCATAGAGAATTCACTCAGTTTCGTGTTAACGCTGTTAACCAAAAGAAAGAATTCTTTTATATAGATCTAAATACTATAAAAAAAGCAGCAGAAAATATTTCGGGCTCAGAAGTAGAGTTTAAAATGACAGCTCTTGCCGAAGAGTATTATGAATCAAGAAGATTACAATCTACCCCCAAAGCAGCTTAGCTTTTTTGACTTAAGTTGGCTTAGCCCCAACTCAGTCCCATTTAAACAAAACTGCAACAACTTTCGTATTGATCTTCCAGCTTAGTTGATATAGCTTAGTAACTGAGGCGTCGAAACCTCATACAGACGGATAACACCAACCCCGAAAGCGTTGGTATTTTTATGCCTGAAAAACGGATTCACTCGGTTTTATGCCGGGAGGGCGACGAATACAACACCCATTGGGGAATAAGTCCGCGGTCTCTGTAGCCGTTTCGAACCTCCCGACACCCTTATACTTTCGAAAAAAATACAGGAGTCATCGGATGACTACTTTACCCACCACATTAAGCTTTAATGCTGTTACTCTTTCAATAATTGACCATCATGGTAAGCCTTGGCTTACATCTCAAGAACTAGCTAAGGCCCTAAACTACCAAGATTCAAAGTCAGTTAACCGAATTTACAGCAGAAACAGTGACGAGTTTTCAAGCGATATGAGCCTGGTGGTCAATTTGACCCCCAGCGGAAAAGCAGAAGATCCAAAATATGATACACGAGTCTTCTCCCCCAGAGGCTGCCACCTAATTGCCATGTTTGCTCGCACTGACGTAGCAAAAGCCTTCAGAAAATGGGTGTTAGATGTACTGGAAAATCTAATACCAGAAGAACCAGCCCAACCCCAACTCAACCTAGAATCCAGCATCCCCGCCCTACTCGACCGGGTCCGCCTAATGCTGGTCTTTGAAAAAGGCAAGTTAGTCACTACCCGTCAGATAAAGGATGATGAGCTGATTACCTCCACAGAGCCAAAGTACCTGGCAGAGTTCGTGCGGGAGTGTATGCCAGATTATGCCTTGGTTAAGAAAGAGAATGTGTTGAAGGCTAAGGAGTTGTTGGCGGGGTTGGGGTAGATTATAGATTAGGCGGCTTTAGCCGCCTAGTTATACTATTTTTTGGAGATTACTTGTTTAGAGTAAATCTCACTAGCCTTCAGTTGACCATCAATTACTACTATCGTCATTTTTTCTTCAAAAGATATTGTGTCTGGATGCTCCCACTTCGGCATTTTAACTATTTCGGTCGCCGTTGAAAGCACGGTGGCACTGTCGCTATCTATTTTAACTTGAATATTCTTTCTTATAATTTCCGTGTCAACTCCTGTACTCAGAAATGCTTTAGACCTTTCAAGAAACTCATCCTTATACCTTACTTTCTGCTTATATTTTCCATTTTTGTTTAACATATCAAATATTATTTTTGCATTTGGTGCTAAACAGTTAGCTAGCTTATTTAAGTCCTCTGCAGTTGAGGCAGCATCGCAATGTTTAATAAACTCTTCTATATTGCTTTTATGCAGAAGACTTTCATTAGCACTAGCTTGCAGAGGAATAAATGATAATAGCACAAACATTGCAATAATTTTTTTCACTGTAATCACTTCCTTACCTGATAGAAATAAGCAAAATATTATACAGCTTATAATTCAGTTGAAACAAACAAGTTTTTTCTGCTAGTTATATATTAAATTAACTATAACCCCCATTAAAAAATGAAAAGTTAGAGCTATAGGTATAAATAGGACAATTACCAGGAAAAACCTTTTTAATTTAGGCTTTATCTTTCTAGTAAAAAAAATGCTCAACACCAAAGCAGTCAAGTAAGTGGCAAATATAAAAAATGTTATTAGATTTATCTGTACAGCAAAAGGTACTTCTGCGTAGGAAATGCTTGGTATCAATACTAAGAACAAAGGATTTAACTTCACCAGTGGACCTTCACCTAATAATATTCAGGTTCAGATTGTAGCAGGAGTAACTACCAAGTCTCAACTAACCCACATCATACAACGCCCCACGCCTCCTGGCCTGGGCCTGTCTTTCCTTCGCTTTCATCTCCTCCTGCACCACCCGTCTCGCTAAGGCTTCACTGTCTTCCCCAGGTTGCTGGACGATGGTGATATTACTGGTATTGGTTTGGTTAACGGTATTAGCCGCTGGTTTAATAGGCTGCACTTGTTGTTTTTTGATTGGCTGTGACTGCTCTTCGTCGTCATCACCGAAGGCCCAGTTCCAGGCACTGGATACACCACTGGTTACGGAATCGACTGCACCACTGACTTTATTGGAGATACTTTTACCAACATTCTGGCCAGCAGCCACTACTTTACTCATGTTGTCTAATACCCAACGAATGCCGTCTATTAATTTACCGATAGCTTCCACAGCGATATTTACACCCTTGGCAATAAACTCCCCAAATCGCCTGCCTATGTCGGCCGCACTGGCTAATTCTTCAGTAGTAGCATTAACTGGCGTAAATAAATTTGAAATGGCTTCAACCACCCAACTAATAGAGTCGCCTATCCAGTTAAATAGCGAGGCTAATGGCGCTAAGGATTCCTTAATGGGATTAATCGCTGCATTAAAACCTTCAACCACACCGCCGATAAAGGCTTTAACATGATCCCAGTATTTATAAATAGCAACACCGGCAGCGGTAATGGCCATGATAATCCAGCCGATGGGGGTCGTGAGTAATCCAACTGTTAATGCTCTCAGTCCTAGCAGTAAAGCTTTTAATCCACCGGTGGCTGCTCCCCACATGGCAACCCCCATACTGCGTACAACACCTCTACCCGCCACTAATGAACGGGTAAACCGTCGGTTCATCACTTCCGCCCGAGATAACCCAGTAATTTGCGAGAGAATGGTTAAGCGCCGATGAGCCGACAGGTGTCGGTTATATAGCATGAGTGCCAGCCTTCCCCGGTTTAACGCCACTATGCCCGCTAAAATACCGCCTCTAAAAAAGGTCCAGGCATATCCACAACCGATGGCCGCGACTTTACCCAGAATTAATACAGCCGTAATACCGACGATGGCTTTAGTAACCGCAGGGTGTTCTTTAGCAAACTCCGTCATTTTAACGGTGAGTTCACGAATATAATTAATAACTTTATTGAGGGGAGGTAATAATAGTGTACCTAAATTAATCGCAATTTCTGTCAGGCCATTACGCATTAATATTAAATTATTGGCGGTAGTTTTTGAGCGGTTTTCAAATTCCCGTTGCATACTTCCTGTGTATTTTGTTTTATCGCCCACTAAGCCTAACGCTTTACGATAGGTATCTAAACTGCCGACCAATAAACTGACATCATCACTGTATTCCATCCCGAATAAATCACTGAGCACATTGGCCCGCTGTTGTTTATCCAGTTTTTCCAGAGTCGTTAAAAACTCGAATAATGCACCTTGGGCATCCTGGGCAATCGCATCCTCTAAATCCCTGGCGGAATACCCGACCTTGTCCAACGCTTTGATAAAGGCTTTAGTTTGCCCTGAGGCATTTTGTAATTTCTGCAGCATGGCATTGATAGCTGTGCCTGCTACTTCGGGCTCTTTACCCAAGGCGATAAACGCATTGGATAGCGCGGCGGCTTGATGAGAGGCTAACCCAAACTGTCGTGCAGTCCCGCCAATACGACTTAAGGCGCTCACCATGTCCCTGGCTTTAGCCGCACTGTTATCCGACAGGTGATTAATAACATCACCCAAGTTTGTCATTTGCTCGATGGGGATTTTATAAATATTCGACAGTTTCGCCATCGCATCCCCAGCGGCTGACGGCAACATATCAAACGCGGTAGACATCTTCGCCACAGTGGTAACAAACTGGGGTAAATCCTGCTCGCCTATCCCTAACTGACCACCCGAGGCGGCTATTTCGGCTAAGCCGGTGGCAGTGACAGGAATAGTGCGAGTGAGTTGTTTCAGCGTTTCCCCCAGCTGCTCAAACCCTTGCGGTTGTTTAAAATCCACCACCTTTTTGACATCGGCCATCACCGACTCAAATTTAATCGCTTCACGAATCGGTACCGCTAAACCCAACCCTAAAGCCGCTGCATCCATTAATTGCCCACGTAATGCCGTACGCCGTTGCAGGTTTTGATTTAACAATTGCTGGCTACGTCGTAACGAGTGCAATCGGTTTTCCAAACGAGTAATGCTTTGGCTAGCATTATTAATAGGCGCCGTGATATGGCTGACCAAACTTAATACAATGGATACCCCTAAACTAGCCATCTGCTACCTCTGTACGCTCCCGGGCTTTTTCATGCCAGATCATTAGCTCAGTGATTTCCAGCTCCCATAATTCTGACGGTGGCCAGTGAAATACCACTGCTAAATCCGCTAAGACGCCGTAAACATCATGGGGGATGGGACAGCCCCTAAAAAACTCGCCACCACTTCACTGACTTTCTGAAAATCGGCCGCATCCAAATCTTCCACGGCTTTCGGGCTGATTTCTGCCAGGTGAGCAATTAAAGTAATGCTCTTGGAAATATCCCCGCCTTTGGTGGTTTCCATGATTTTTAAATCTCGCGCTTTGGGTCGACGTAGAGTAATACTGTCCACGGTGACGCCTTCACATTGAATGGGGTACTCTAAATTAACAGTACTCATGGTGTTTTCCTTTTTATTGATTGGATTGCTTGGTTAAACGACATAACGCCTATTTGATTTATTTTTTTACATTACAGAATATTTTTTCGCGTTTGTTCTAGCTGATCCACGCCGTTAATTTTACGGACCAGGTTCATAATATCGATTTCAACTATTTCCTCGTTATCCAACATCAGTCGGTAATAATCCAAGTTGAGGGTGAGTTTTAATGGCGCATTCTCTCCCATTTTCCAGCTACCAAAGTCCATTTCCTTTACGCGGCCTTCAGCGTTAATCACCACCGGTTTTTCTTCACCATTTTGCTCATCTAACATCGAGCCTTTTATGGTCAGTTTGGTTTTGTTATTCACCTTAATCCCAAAGGTGGTCAGCACTTCTTTGTGGTATTTACTGACGGTGAGTTGGGTTTCTAATTTCTCCATCCCCAAATCATATTCCACTGGGGCATCCATCCCCCCACCACGATACTCGTCCGTTTTTAAACTGAGTTTCGGCAATTGGATTTCATCAATCACCCCGGCAAAGCCAAAGTCATTGATGTATAAATTCATGTTTTTGAGGGTGTCTTTCATCATGGTGACAATTCCTCTAGGTAGTCATTGACTAAGCTGGATTGAAACGTAATGTGTTCAGCGGGATACGGTGGGGTAAAATCGAAATTAAAAAATACTTTCCCGTCAGCTATATTTGCTGGGGTATTGAGTTTTTCATCCAGCCAACATTCCCCACCGATGATCGCCCCTTTATTTTTTAAGGTGCGTAAATAGCTGTTGACCCCATCGGTGACTGACTCAATAAAATTCCGGTCAATATTCCGATCTACCGCCCATAAGTGCGCACGTAATAAACTTTCGTTAATCATGTCCGCCGTACGCCGAACCGATAAAAAAGCCCACTTAGGATCACTGGCACAAGTCCGATTACCCCACAACCGATAGCCTTGTTTTTGGATAATGGTGGCGACTTCATTTTCATTGAGGACATTCGCCCGAGCATTGGGATCCCCCAGGGTAAAATCTATAGGCCGATGCGTACCAATCAATCCGTATAATTCTTTATTCGACGGTGACCACCAGAAGCCGTATTTGTGATCGATCCGGGCAATTAATCCTGCCACTCTGGGGCTGGCGGGTTGTGCCGTTTCTTGTTTTAAGCTGGTATCAAACACCGTGACAGCTGGGTCCACTAAATACACCCGAGGCGAGCCAAACTTGCCCCGGTATTCAATGGACGCGTTATCTGTCGTATTAGGGCCATCGGCAATAATAACCGCCCGTAGCCGATCCGCAATACCGAGTAATTCTTGGGTGACTGCCTCAATCTGGGTAAACTCTGGGACGATTAATAACTTGGGTTGTACCTTCGCCACGGACTCTGCGCTGAGTAAAGCATGGACCCCTTCATAATTACCGGTATCAGCATTCACCCCACCGATAATCGCCGCTAATTGGTCGTCAGGTTCGGTATGTTCTTCCACCCGAATCACCACCACCATCGCCCCGGCTTGATCAAAGATCGCATCCAATGCCGCCGGTAAGGTACCGGTTTTACCCAGTGGTGCGGCTTCTTTGCGATTACCTGCAATGAGTACCGGTTTATTAATCGGAAACTGATCAGCCTTGGCTTCGGGTGCGGTACCGACAAGGCCAATTACACTGCTTCTGACGGTACGAATGGGACGGGGACCGCTGTCAATTTCAACGACTTCCACCCCATGGAGAAAATGTTCGGTCATGCTGAGATCCTCAGGTTAGGATTTAGGCTCAGCATGCCGTATACAAAAATAAAGAATTAGGGGAAACGTTATTTAAAATACTTCAAATGCTATAGAGGCACTTTCAATATCTTCATACTCCAGTGGAAGCCCTTTTTGAACGTCTTCAGTCGTTAAACGCTTTATTCCCATTGAAAATAGTTCTTCATCACCATCAATCGTATCATCTGGGCTAACTGTTTTCACATATTCACTTTGGTGGTTTTGCATATACAACCAGTTATCAATGATGTCGCCGGTTAATGTACTAATACTGACTTCACCGTTACTGTTATTGCTTGTCAACCAAAATTCATCATCACTATTTAATTCAACTCCCCCTTTGTCACCATGATTGTTTCCTCTCATGGTAAATAATGCAGTATGCGCTTTATCAACTGACTTGATTAAAATATTTCCTTTCTGCTGTTGATTTCTAATTGTGACTAATAAACGAAAAGAACGATCACGATAACCTAGCGGCAACCATAGCGTACCATCGCCGGAAAATTGTGGACGATATAAACGCTTAGTGGCGATAATGGCAGGGTAATAATCACCGTTTTCAACTTTACCGATCAACACATCATCATAAGTAGAATCAAAACTCAGATCCTGCTCAGCTAAATTATTTGAGTTATAAGTACTATCTACTAAATCCTTTAATTTAAAGCCAGCGGCAGGAGACCAACGCAAATGATAGGTTTTACCTGCTTGATAAGAGAATTGTCGTTCAATTTCTGAGTAATTTGAAGTATTGAAGTCTTTCCAGCCACGCCAGCGAATGATTTGATTCGGTTTAATAATAAGTAATTTATCGCTAAGAGTGACTTGTAACCGGTTATCGGGGGTAAGTAATTCCGCTGCAATAGGTAGCTGTGAAAAACTACTCATTAATAGTTCGTCAACATAAGAGCGTGAAGCTAATACAATCGCAGGATCAATTTTTAAGGCGACTGTATCCGTATTACTTAATTCCAGAATGACTCGCACATATAAACTACTGCCACTGCCTTGCGCTAACGTGGGTTTATAGGTTTTCGGGTATTTACCGACAATAATTAAATTATCATCCTGATCATATAAACCAAACTCGGTAATATAAAAATTACCGTCTTCTTCTGGAATGACCGTTTCAGCCACCAACCAATTATCATTCTCTGGATCCTGAAAAATACTATTAATCGGGCCTTCCCAACGCTCACGCACTAATGCTGTATCGGTTTCTTTGGGATTGGTTTCTTTGCCACCGTCATCACCACCATCCCCTACTTTCAGTTTGGTGAGCTTAACGGTTTTTCCCAAGGCATGCGCATTTATAATCCGGGCCTGTCCTAATTCCGTGAGTAAACTAAAAAATTGTTGGTTCATTGACCGACTCCTTTGGGATAAATCGTGAGGGTATTTACTGCCTGATAACCTGTCGTTAAAAAGCGACTCAGCTGGCTGTCTAATTGGGTGGTAATCTTTGGATAAACTCGATGTGTTGTAACACCTTGATAACCCGATGCCACACAACTGCACAGTTGACTGCTAATTTCTTTGGTTAAATAAGGGATGACGGTAGTTTGTTGACCTTGCTGACAAGTGGTGGCCACCCGAGGCACTTTGGTTTTATTGGTTAAATACACCGTTAAATCAAAATGACTACGCACGTTTTTCGTGCTGCAAATTAACCGATTAATATTGTCGTATTCCTGCTCGGTTAAACCACGGGTTTCTAAATTCACATCGGCTTTAAAGGTGTAAGGCTCGCCTTGATGCTCAAACCATTCCTGGATGGTGACATTTAATCCAGTTGCGGCCAGCGCTTTTTTCACGGCCCCAATTGTGCCTTTATGCTGGTGCACTTTAATTGAGTTTTTAATCACCTGGCGTTTGGTTTGTTCATTCCAGTGCTCGTCCCATTCATCCACCGATAAGGTCCAGGCCAACCAGGGTAATAACGGCAAGGGACAATGATCTGCTTGCCACAGGGTTTGGAAAGTAACCGGTATTTCCCCCGCTCTTGCCGTTGCTTCTGATAACGCGTTTTCCTGGGGATTGGCATTGGGGGGCAACAATGATTTATTCATCCGTCGCCCCCTTACTGATGATAATTTGGGTGCAATAGGCCGCTTGTGCTGGAGAAACAGTAATATTATCAGTAGGGCTTGTTAATTTAACGTTTTGCACCCCAGGAATATGTAATGCGGAATAAATTCCCGATAAAGTAATATCCAACCCCAGTCGGTGCTGATGGTTTACATAAGCATTAATTCGCTGAGTCGCTTCATCCGTCACCAAGGTAATATCTGGTCCGGTAAAATACGTCAGTTCCGCATTAATTTGGTAATGAATAATGTCTGCAGGTTTGACAAATACCTGATCGGTTAATGGCCGAATATCCTCGGCATTTAATTGGGCGTCAACAGCCGTAATAATATCCTCAGAAGGAACGCCCTGCCCTTCAGTACTTAATACTGTAACTACGACTTGTCCGGGTGAGGGGCTTTCCACACTGACGTCTTTGACCAATGCACTGGCACTTAACGCATGATACCGATAAGCGCCTTTGGGGCCAGCGGTGCTTAGCCCTTCTAATGAATAAACAATCCGCTCCCGTAACCGGTCGTCACTTTCCCATTGGTCTTCAGTGGGCGGAATCGCATTAGGATTGCCTTTTTCAATGAGTAGCCGATTAATACGAAACAAGGCGGCTAAGTGATCTAAATCATTTCCTTGGGCATAAGCCACCATCACCGCACGGGCGGCATCATTCACCCGCTGACGAATGATTAATTCCCGGTAGGCTACGACCTCTAAAATTTTATAAGCGGGATCCGACTCCACTAAAGCGGTAAATTCGCTATCCCGCTTTTTTAAATCCGTTAAAATTGCATCCAGAATACTCTCATAATCCAGTGTCTCGACCACATCGGGTGCCGTTAATTGGGATAAATTAATGGCATTGGTCATAGGATTAAGCCTTCCAACGTAATTAATTGTCCATCAGGGCGATATTCACCGCTGAGCGTCACGGTAATTTGTCCACCCCGAATGTCATGTACTTGGATCTGTTCCAGGCGAAAACGGGGTTCCCAACGGTCCAGGGCTTCGGCTGTCGCTGCGTAAATGTCGGTAATGGTTTCGGGGTTAATTGGTGCATCGATGAGTTCAAATAGCCGACTCCCGTAGTCGCGACGCATGATTCGGCTGCCAATGGGTGTAGTTAAAATATCCTGAATGGATTGTTTTAAATGGGCATGGCCTTTTAATCGCTTACCCGTTACCCGATCAATGCCGTGCATTATTGTTTAGCTCCAGTGGGCACAGCGGTACTGTGACCCACGACATCATGTTGATGGCTGTTATAAATGTCCCGGTCCCCTTGCATACTGCGGGTGTGGTCAATGATGTCCTGGGTAGCTTTGATCTGTCCCTCTACATAGACATCGCCTTCGATAGTGACGCCTGATGGGCTGATAATATGAACGGTACCTGCCGTGGGTAAATTCACGACCAACCGGTTAACCTCCCGGTCGTATTCCATCACCGCTCCATCCGCATACGTCACCCGATGGATACTGGGCCGTTGTTCTAAGGCAGGAAATTTATTCTGATAAAGCGCGGGTAATACAACACCCAATGCCGGTTCACCCTGGGGATTTAACACCACCACCTGTTCACTGATTTCCGGTGCCCAATAACTGACATCTTTTGCTGCCCGATAAGTAATCCAGGGCAACCAACCGGTAATGAGTTCGCCTGAAGTGACTTGCACTAATGAACGGTCATAATCCACCTCCGAGACAGTGCCAATTAAAATTAAATTCGCCAGTTGCCGTTCTAATTCCGTCAGGCGAAATAACACATCATTCATGGAGTAAGTCATACGCATCCTCCTGGCCATATTCCGATGGTTCATCAGCCACATATAAACGGGAAGGAAACGTCTGATTCGGCTGCCAAATACTGCTTTTAAGGCGCATCACTTGATCCCAAGTAATCCCCCAAATCGCTAATCCCTGCCGGTCCGTTTGGCTGCTATATAAATTACTGGCTTTAATCCCGTTGGCGGCTAACACACCATCCATGCCCCAGCGTTGTTCCGCAATTAATAGACTCAGGGCTTCAATGATATTGATGGCCGCCTCATCCTTGGGTAATTTACGGCTGTCGCTGACCATCACAAACGCCGCTAATCGTAGGCTGACATCCCGCTGCTCGGTTTCAACTGGTTTAAAATCGCGGGCTTCCATTAAGGCCACTTTGACGGTAGGTGTGTGGTTGGCAACCCGCTTTACCTCGCCCAGGTCAAAGCGCCCCGCATGGGTGGATACATCCTTCAAGTCAGGTAAATGACTGTGGATGGTTTGGGTAATGGCTGAGAGTAATTGATTGATTTGCATGGCTCCTGTTATATGGGAACAGGAGCGGAGGAGTTAGGGGAAATTATTTAAACTGCTTTATGTTTGATAACTCATTTTTTCTAAGGTCATCAAGCTTTTCCTCAAGAGCTGTACGAACTATATTATCAATTTCATAATTTGAATCTTTTTTAACTTTCATAAGAAGCTCAGAGTATTCTATTAGTCTTTCATACTGTTTTACTTGCAGAGCAACCTTATAGTCCACTTCTGTGTGTTTTTTTATAGAGGAATCAATTCCTAAATATAAATACATCAACACTCCCAAAAAAACTATAGCTTTAGGTATAGCCTCATAAAGTTCATTGGATTTTTCACTTATAAATTTAGCAAAAAAAGAAATAGTTAAAACTCCAAAACATAGCTTAAGCATTATTTTTACTCCATAAAAGTAATACTCCAATCCTTCTATCAAATAAATCACTAGAATTCCAATAGAACAACCTAATGCCGAAAAAAAGGCAAGCGATGATATTTTCATCAAAATATCAATTACATGCTGATTGAAAGAAACAAACACTTCCTTACCAACAATCCCTCTAAACAAAAAAGAAATACTTTCAACCAATACAACCACACAAAATAACATCAATATACTATTCATTGGAATATGATCAAAAACCAAGTCATGAAGAGCTTTTGTATAAAAATAACTTGGTATAATTTCAACCTTATCAAGAAAAAACATTAAAATGGTTGATGTAAAAGCTATCAAAACAAAAGCATAATCTTTTTTATTCAAATATACATACTTGTTAACTTGGAACTTAACGTTTTCTAACATACTAACCATTACTATGTCCTTATTAGTGAAAAGTAAAAAATTATATATAAATAAACTTTCAAACCAACCCCTCCACCCAATCCACCAACGCCTGCTCGATCTCATCCTGGTTATCATCGGATAACCCTAAAAAAGGTCGAGCCGGTATGGTCACCTCTTTAGCAAAGATGGTTTGGCTGCCTAGTTGAAACGCTAAATATTTTCCATTCTTGGGCTTAATGGTACCCCCATACTGATGGATAGCCGCATAAAGTAAATTAGTTTCCACCGACACATCATCCATGCCCACCACATAATTAATGCTATCGAGTAAATGGCCTTCACCCTGGAGTAACCCTTGGTTGCCATGGCGTGTCGCTTCATAACCGGATGACCAAGCGGGCCAAGGGGTGCCATCCGGTGCGGTTTGCTCTTCTTCAATTCGACGACGGGTTTGGTCTTCTACCAGAGCACCCAGTACATCCAGTATTTCACTATTGGCAGAGCCTAATGCTTGCAGGCGTTCAATTAACCGGTTTAGCCGGTCTATTCCTCGGATATAAATATCTAAGCCCGTGCCTGCCATTAAAACCCCTTCAGTGACTGGCGACTGAATTGGCGTTGGCTGGCCGTAAATGCAATACCAGTGGAATTTGAGGAGGGAGAGTCAACGGTGAGTTTGACTTCACCACTGCCGATTTTAGCCAAGGTTTTTTCCGCATCTTCAAACCGCTTTCGTCGTTCTTCGGAGGCACCACCGCGATCTTCACCCAACCAATACAGGGCAATATCAACACAGAGGCGAGTGAGTAATGCAGAGGTTTGTTTTAAAGGCAGGGTATAACGACCAGTGAGGTATAAATCAATATGGGCACTGGCATCCGCTAAGGCATATTCAATGGCCAAGTGATCCAACTGGTCGTCTTTATCCCGATCCGCCACGATATAAAGCGCATCGTTACCGTATCGGTCAATAATGGCTTGTTCCGTGGCGTACATCATTTGACTCGGGTCTGGTAAATTTTCCAGGCTTCATTCCGCTGGGCTGCGGAAATATCCTGGTTAAGTAGTCCTTCAATCGCCTCCACCTTGGGTTTACCGTCTTTTGACCAGTCCTCTTCATCGCGATTGGCATCCAACATGCCAATCACTTCGATCATTTCTTCCAAGGCGTCAGGTGAGGTATTTTCTACTTCAGCTTTTTCAGCTAACGCAGTAAAATCCCCTTGCTCGATAATCAACATGGGCTCCGCTTTAAGTCGCGCAAATAGCGCTGGCTCCAACTCTGTTTTGGTGATGACCGTCCCTTCTGCGGAAAAATAGCGACCACAGCGACGAAACCCCGGCTTTTGTTTGGCGCGAATTAAATAACCTTCAGGCATAATTATTTCCTTAAAAAAATCCACCCGCAAAACGGACAACCTCACTCGTTTTTAGGTGGCAATGGCTACCAATGATTTACAGACGACGAGAAATTAAAGTACTGAAGGCCCCTTTTAATTCATTGGAAACCGTGGTGTTGCCTTCCTGAATTAATTCCCGGCTAAGGGTTTGGGTGATTTTTTTCTCCAGAGTGGCCGGGGCAACAATTAAATTCGGACTTAAATCCAATGGACGACCCCCGTCGGCTTTAAATTCTGACATTCTGGCCTTGGCTTCCCAGAGACTGTCCAGACCAAATTCCGCTTGTACCGCAATGGCCATTTGCCAGAAACCAAAGCCGACATTACAACGCAGGTCTACCCCATAACGGTATTCGCCCCGCATAAAGACAGACTCGTCTTCTTCTTTGGTCATCGGCACAAACTTGGGCTTTTTCCGCTCTTGGAAAATAATCGGTTTAATCGCACGGCTGGTGTCCATTAAATACCAAGTGGGGCCTTGGTAAGCATCATCTTTAATGATATTCGACACGCTATTATCCGTGCCCTGCCCATCAACTTGGGTATTGACTGGGTGATCATTATCAAAGAAATATTGGCCGTCGTAACAAGTCTCAGCAAAACCCGCTTGTAATAAAGGGAACGTCAGCTCATCCGGAAATGCGGAGGTTGCCCGCCCCATCTCCTGAAACATCGGCGCATAAATACCGGTGTTTGTCAACGTAGTTGTCGTGTTATCTTCTTATCTTCATCGAGCTATCTCAAAACGTGAGGCATAATAAATATTAATAATCAATTTAGGGCTAATTATTAATAACACAGACAACACCCATTGCTCCTTCTGGTGGACGCCTTGCGATGCAAAGCATCCATCCTCAGCAGCTTCAATTAAAGAGGGGAGTTGCACAGTTTTAAATGGATATTAACGAGTTTGATTTCTCTCAGGGTTTAAGTGGACTTCATCTGCCAACTCCCAGTTTCGTATATTCCCACTCCATCGGTTAGGGGAAGCTGCTTTAGCTTGCTCATAAACCTGTTTCCGCCGGCTTAAAATAACTAGGTCTTCACCTGTATGGCGTTGTACCGGTGTTACAAACTTTAATCCACTATGCTGATGCTCATGGTTATACCAATGAACAAATTGATCAACCCACCGTTGAGCGCTTTCTAATGAGGTAAACCCTTGGTGAGGGAAATCTGGTCGGTATTTAGTGGTCTTAAATATGGACTCTGCATAAGCATTGTCATTGCTAACTCGCGGTCGACTATAAGAAGGCTCAATACCAAGTTCAGCGAGTTTGACTTGTAAAGCGCTTCCCTTCATTGGACTCCCATTATCTGAATGTAATATCAGGGGCTGCTGGTGAATTTTATGGAGATTTTCCCGCCAGAAGGCTTTCTGTATTAAGTCTGCCGCTAGGCTACTACGCTCACAATCGTGCACCTCCCAGCCAACCACCTTGCGGCTGAAAACATCAAGGATCAAATACAGGTAAAAAAAGATGCCGGTGACGGGACCTGGCAACCAAGTGATATCCCAGCACCAAAGTTGATTAGGGCCTGTCGCCGTGTGGGTGGTTTTCGGTTTGGGTTGACGAGATTGGGTCTTCCCTCGATGGGTTGATAACCCTTCTGCCCGCATGAGCCGATAAAAGCTGGCTTCACTGGCAATATACTCACCTTGATCTGCTAATTTAGGCACAATCTGAGAAGGTGGGAGGTCAGCAAACTCCGGTGAATTCAGCGTTTCTCGCATCTGTTGATGAACATTGGGAGGCAGCTTATTAGGCGGCAATGGACGCTGTGCAGTGGTGCGGCCATCCGGTTGTAGCTCACCGCCTTGCTGCCACCGTTGATAAGTGCGCGGGGTTAACCCTAATACTTCACAGGCCTTAAATTGCCGAGCCCCTGCAGTTGTGGCTTCCCCAATTAACTGAACTGTTTGTTGCCTATCCGCATACGACGTTAGGCTTCCTCGTCCGGTCCCCAGATTGACTGAGCTTTTTTTTGAAGGACTAACAGGGCCGCGGCTTCGGCCAGTGCTTTTTCTTTTCGCTTTAGCTCTTTTTCAAGTTGTTGGCACCGCTGCTTTTCCACTTGCAAGCTTTTCTTTAGCTCCTGGGAGGGTTGCTCTGGCTGAATAAATGCCTGTTTCCACTGCTCAACTTGCTCAACATACAACCCTTTTTTTCGGCAATAGGCTGCTAGCTCTGCTTGAGATAAGGCCGCTGTCTCAATGATCACATTAAGCCTTTGTTCTGATGACCAGCTTTGATTTGATGTTTCTTTCGGCATGTTGGCAGATTGACTTCGCACTTTGGTTTTCCAAGTATGCAGGGTTGACTGAGGAATGCCAGTCATTTTGTGTACCACTGGGACTGATTTATTTTCGGGTGGGAGCAATAGCTTTAAGATATTTTCTTTTTGCTGTTTGGTATATTTAGCCATCAGTTATCTGTCGTCATCTCAGTGAATAAAAACGACAACTAGCCTGACAGAGAGGGATACCTAAGTTGTCGTCTTCAATATCGGTACGTTTAACGCCAACGGTACTTTCAAATTGTTTATTCATGATCTGATAACCATGGGCTTCCATGGATTTAATTACCCGATCACCAATCCATTCTCTAAACCCTGGCCATTGCCCTAACCAACCGTAGGTATTGCTAGCGGTGCTGGAGGGAATTACCGTGGCGATTTGTTTGTATTGAGGGGCCGCCATCCCCAAGCCTTTTTGGTAGTTGGCTTTATAGCCGGCAAATAAACTTTTAATTAACTGGGGGGTAATGATGGCCATTCATCGATTTCCTTTTTAGCAATAACAGTGCAGCGAACAACAAGCGTTAAATCAGGTTATTTATTGGATTTAAATTCTTCTTCCGTTAGCCCTAAAAATTGGCAAGCGGCTTTATCTTCAGCAGACAGTTGGTCACTGGAACCCTGTGGCGGTTTATCGAAATTATCAACCTCCTTCACCACTTTTGGGGCTTGCTGGATAAATTGTTTAAATAACTCCAGCCCTTTTTCCTGGCGGCAACAGCTTTTATGGTATTCCACGCTGGCAGGGGTAATCACCCCGTCTTTTAATGCCTTATCGATCAGCGTTTCTATCTCAGCATTCAGGGCTTTTTCCTGCTGTTTTTTAATTTCCAGCTCGGCGCTTTGGGCGCGGTTAATCGCTTTATCGTAATCTGAGCGTGGCACAAATTTATTCAGGTCTGGCGTTTGTTGTTGGTTGACCGCCTTCTGCTCATTGGCCTTCAGTTGGTTAATGGCATTAATGGCCTGCTCGACAGTCGCGCCAGGCGCCAGGCCCAACGCGGCGAGTAGTGCTTCATCCATAGGTGATTCCTCTTGTGTCTGGCGCTGATTCAGTGCTTTTAATTCCAGATTGGGTTTATTGGTGAGGCCAACCGAAGTTAGCCGGGAAATACGACGGGTGTCTTTTTCAAAATAAAAAACCGGCGAGAGGTACCGATACTGCTTACTGGTGACTAGCGCGTCCCCCTCCCGGTTCCAGGCGACTAAACCCCAGATACTACCGCCGTCACGGGTCTCTAACTGCTTGACCCAGGCCACTGCAGGGGCCGGTTCGCCTTTTGGTGCTTTGTGCTCAGTGGCGTGCTCAATATCAATGGGTAACTCGACCCCACTACTGTTAAAGGCACGCACGATCGCTTGGGGGTTATCATTGAGCCAGGCCCGGCCATCACGGCCAACGACATCAACGCCAGCCGGAATTAATTGCACCCACTGCGGGGCTTGGCTGGCTTCGATGGCCTGGAGAATGGGGTTTAACTCGGTGTTAAGTGCAATGGTTTGATTGTTCATGCCCGCAGGGTAATGCGGGCGGAAGGCAGGTGTTAGGGGAAATTATTTTTCTTCTGTTTTTATAAAACTAATTCGCTTTAATACAGGAATAAGCAAGAGTGAAAGTACAACCCAAGGTGCTCCCATGAGCAGCTCTAGACCTAATACATACATAATAAAGCGTATAGATTGCATATTAAAAAGAACTTCTAAGCTCCCCGTCATTAATATAAAAATGGGTAAATAGAGTAAAGTGAAAACAATCACTACGACTGGAAACAAACACACTGAATTGAATGACTGCTTATTCGTAAGGTCCTTCAAGTTACTCCAACAGAGAATGAGGGCAATTAAGAAAGGAATAGCCAAGTAAACCAAGCCTATTAAATTCAGGAAAAAATAACCCTGAACATCTTCAATCCAGGAAGGATTAATTACCAGTTCTATTAAAAATGTCATTGCCCAAACCAGAAGTGGCCCAATAACAGGCATCAACAAAGTCAGTTTTAAATAACTCTTGTACTGCACAGAAACATTCACCTAATAACAAAGGAAACAGCCCCATTACGGGGCCTAAGTTCAGACGATTATCTCATATTTGGCAATGGTAAGCTAAGCCACCGACAAAAGCTGCTCTGACAACTTAACCAACCCCTTTGGCGTCACTTTTACCTGCTCCACCGTCTTTTCACTGCCATCAGATCGGCTTACCACGGTGACTTTATGCTCTAGCAACCCCCGCTGAATTTTATCCTGGTAAGCCGTCCAGCTACTGCCAGGCCGTCGATATATCCATTTATTGGCGGATAACCAATGGAATAAATCTTTTGGTCTCACTTGCAAGTCTTTTGCAGCATTTGTAATACACAGAGCACCATCGGATGTCGCAATACGGTGATAGGCGTCAGCTTGCGGTTTCATAACTTCAATTTGCCGGTTTTGCTCTTGAATCTTTTCCATGGACTGAGCCAAGATACCCGCAATCTGCTGTGGATTGGACCAATCAATTTGAGTAAGTCCGTAACTGCCCGTTTGTCGAATACTGGGTAGTACTTCCCCGACAACCCACTCTTCAAACTTTTGGGCCTCTGGCAATTTCGAGCGCATAATGAGCCTGTAAACATCACGCTCAGGGATCACAATTGTCTGCGAATCAAGGGTGAACGATTTGTTCACCCCTATGGAAGATGCAGCCTTGCAGTGATCTCGTACCGCTTTTTGTGGGTTGGTATAACCCAATAAGCCAGCAACATCTTTTGCCACAAACCAAGGCTCACCACCACGCTCAATTACCCGCACTTGACTATTGTTAAAATTAAATCGAACTAATTCCATGATACGTCCTCCACTTTACTGCAGTTTGCACGCTTCATTTCTTCTTTAATCATGGTTCTCAATTGCCCGGTTACCGTGCGATTATTCTCTTCAGCATATTTTTTTAACCATTCCAAAACGGCTGGTTCCAATCGTAAATTAAATGTCCGATGATCAAGGGCCATCTCAAACACACCTCTCTGTTGCTGATAAGGAACATTTGTAGTGTATGGGGGAAATCATCAGTGAATTAGGGGCAATTTTTTTCGCAGGAAATAACTTTTCTCTTTGGAAACTTATTAAATAATTATTCCGACCAATGGGTCATACTAAATCAATTAGCGGCAGGCTTGCTTTTACTTTAATTCATTTTAATTATTCTTAAAATTCATTCCATATTTAGAAAAACCTTCACTTAGTACGAAAGTCGTATTTTTTTTCGTTTACCCCTTCCATTTATTGCAGAAATATTTCATGATCACGGTTCGCAAATGGTTATACATTAGGAGCAAGCGATGTACAGGGAGATGATGAATCTACCAGGAGTATTCGCTTTTGCTAAAGACCGTCATGGAAAGTATACCTACGCATCGGAAGCCTATGCAGAAGCAGCCAATATGGACTCCCCACAACAATTAATTGGGTTAACTGACTTTGATATGCCTTGGTGTCAGCAGGCATCTGAACTACTAGCTGACGATAAGCGCGTGCTATCTGGCCACCTAATCAAAGGGCAAAGAGAAATCATCACGATAAATGACCGTATAGTCACCGTTATTACATCAAAGAAATTTGATGAAAAAAACCAGTGTATTTTAGGTATTTCTCACGAAATTATAAATGCCGAGCTTGGTCAGTTTACAATTGATACAGAAAAGCAAGTAGTTAAGTTAGGTCCTGCTTACAATAATATTCAGCTCAAGCGAGCACAGTTAGAAACACTCAAGCTAATTTGCACTTCTCGCAACAGCGAGGAGCTTGCCAATAAACTAGGATTAACGATTAAAGGAGCAGAGCATCGTATTAAAGCATTAAAAGCAAAATTTAATTGTGAGAAAAAAGCTGATTTGATTTCACTTTGTATGAAAAACAATCTATCTCAATTACTATCACAATCCATTAACTGGTAAAAAGTTGCAAAACTAGGGTTTTACCCTAGTTTTTTTAAAAAATAAATCAGTTATAGTCATATCCTCATTCTAATTAATAAGAGGGACACAATCCCTCGCAGTGTAAGCGCGTGTACCAACGCCAAAGGGATGATTATGGCTGTACGATATCTTTATTATAAAGTTACTAATAATGAAGCAATAAAAATTGGGATAGTCAAAAATTCAACTGTGATTATAGATACAGAATCATTACCTAATAATGGAGAATTAGGCTTATTCAAAGATGACAACAGAAATATTATAATTTCAACGAATAAATGTAAGCTCAAACCATTAGGTAAAGTAGTCCTTATAGGAAATGAGGTTAACTCATCATGAATCAACCAAATACCGCCTGAAACTCTTTCTCTTTTTCCTGAGCATACTTTTTCAACCACTGCGAACGTGACTGGCCTGGGTTATAATTCCAGCCTGGATCAATTCCTTCCGGGACCATTTCAGTGCGTCCAGTGTATTGGTTCGTCCAACGTACGGGATTAATTTCAGGTAACGGTGAAAGTCCTCGCCGGGTTGCTTCACGCTTGGTGACTTGCCTTACACGACACTTGCAGCCCCAACCGTTCGGTGGGAAATGGGTATTCCAAAACACATCGTCTATCGGTAAAACCAAACCTGCCCAGCGTTCATGTTGAAGCCGGTGCTCTTTGGATGGTCCCAAGCTATACAACAAATAAGGCATAACTTTTTTTGTGCGCTGCATTCGTGCCCATTGGCCAGCCGCACGGGATACTCGCATATTGGTGTCGTAAATGATTTTCAATCGCCTGGGGGACCCTAGTTCGACTCGTGTGCCATCCGGCTGGATTTTAATACCTACCCAACCTCGCCTTTGTAAAAAAGGCATTAATTCTTTTTGGAAAGTTTCAAACGGTATTCCTTCAGTCAAGGCTTTATCCACAGCGGCTTTAATCTCTAACAACACATCCTGGCACATGGCCTTAGATACCGTAAAAGCATGGGTATGTTCAGCTTTCCATACCTCACGATAATCCCAACTGATTTTAATCCCTTTATCCCGAAAATAGCTCAGCGCTTCGCTGAGTGTTTTATTGTCACTGTCTTGTTTATCACCCGTTTTCTGTTCACGATTAAACGCAAAATGCATTAGCTGTCATCCTCTACCCCGAGGCCATAGGCCATCAATCCCGCCTTCGCTAAGCTCTCCGTGAGTTGGCTACGATCCATTTTTGTTAATAACGCAGGTAACACTTGTTGTACTTCCTCATAACTTTTAGCTTGGTTTATCGCTTTTAACACCGGATCCATGATGGGCTGTAATTGGGGCTGCCAGTTATTGAGTAATTGTTTTTCCAGTTCTTCTATTTCATCCGACTGCTGATTATTCAACGCCTGACAATGGTGACAACCCTGTTGCTGATTATTCGCTTTGTCTTGGGGTTGCTTGCCTGGTGTTTCTTTTTCAGGTGGTTGGGTAACGGCTTGTAATAAATCCTCCCCTTCCTGGGGTTCTGACAAGCCCAGTTTTCTTAATACTTCCTGCTGTGAGACTTTTAATCCCAAGGGCACTAACTTGGCTAGATTATCCGCCAGAAATTCGGTGTTGTAGGTTTCAGGTAAATTAAGACTGATGCGCGGGTACTCTTTCTGTACCCCATAATTTAAATCGATATACGGCTTAATTAAATCCCGGTTAAGGGTAGCCGCTAATTGTTTAGCATCGGCGTCAATAATATCCTGGCGCACTTCATCGTGCACCTGCGCTTGGGCATGGCTGCTACCATCATCGGCGGTCATGGTCTGGCCGAGTACCGCTTTCGATACCTGACGATCAATCCACTCCACCAGTCGGGCAAAGGCATCGGAACCACTGGCCGCATAGGTGACCTGCACAAACTCGATTTCCATACTCCGTGGTAAAATAGCGGCAGCATCACTGCCTATTTCATACACAGCCCGTCGTAGGATTTCTTCCTGCTTGTCATCAATTTCACCGTCGTAATACCCCACCCGCAACGGGACACCATAAATTTCTAAAAAAGCCATCCAGTCCTTGAGACCGTACATTTTGCATAGGTAAGAAAAGGCCACCAATCGAGCTAATCCCCCTCTGAGGGTTAACCCGGATTTTAATCTGGGTCGATGGACAATAAATTTATAGGGTGGAATTGCCAGCCCTTGATCAGAATGCGCGTCATCAATAATCCGCAACTCTTCTGGATTATCCTGCAAAAATTTAAAATAACGGGGATCTCGCCATTGATAGGCGACCGGTTTCCAAACGCTACCCGATTGATCCCAGATAATTTCATTGACACTAAACCCTTTACCAATCGCATCCAGGGCATTATTCATCATGTCCGCAAACTCTGGTGTATCAACCAGCTGTTGTATTTCTTCTGTGAATCGATTTTCAGTGCTGTGCTCCACGCTAATATCCAGGCTACACACGGCAAATTTCCGGGTACGTAATACACTGGCGTAATGAGGCTCACGCTCTTCCATTTCTTCTGCCAGGGTTAAATAGGCTTGCATATCCCCTTCCGCCGCTTCCTGTAATACCGAGGCTAATTTACCGGGGGTTAAACCACTGGCTACCGATTCCATCGCAAACGGATTACGGACTGCTGATGGGCCAACAATTTCACGGGCGAGGTTTTGCTTGTTGGTGGTTTTGTTTTTTTCAGCCATTACCAGGCTCCTTTCTTGCGTTTAAATTCAGTACCACACCCTTTCACTGGCTTATACTCAAACTGTTGTTTATGGTCATTGACCCATTTCAGGAACTGGCTTGTACTATCCACCTGGTCGTCATGTTCGGATAGGGGAAATACAAAGATTTCCCGTTCATAATCCACCAGCCAACTGTCGGATTCGGGTAAAAACACTTTACCGGCTTCAATGGTGGCACTCTGGCTACTCATGCGGGTGAGTTTGTCGCCTTCGGGTTCAATGGCAATAATGGGTAAACTCGTTGTTAATCGCAGCTCTTGAATGAGGGATTGGCCGCTGGCTTTATCTTCGATTAATACGGCATGTGCGCCCCATTTAGCAGCCATAGCTTTTACCGCAGTTTTTAAATGGGGATATTCCACTCGCTCTCGCCAGACATCTACCAGGTAATAACCAAATTTGGTTTCCATCCATACGGTACACACAGACGGGTCATTAATTTGGTCAGGTTTATAGGCGGTATCCCAGCTGTGAATAATGCGTAGTGGATTGGCGGGCAACGCTTTATAGCGTTTAATCCAGGCCCGTTTAATGATGCCACCTTCTGCTGGGGCGGGTCGTTGTTGATAAAGGGCATCCCAGTTACGACTACCCTGGCTCGTGCGTTCCTGTTGCCAATGTTTAGGGCTAAACCAATCCGTCCATAAATACTCGCCAATTTGTCTACCTAGCGGATCATCCTCGCGCTCACATTGCGCTTGAAGACAGATGACGTACCACTCTTCCCCATCTCGGGCATTGACCCAACCCGATTGACCTTCATAGCCTAGCGGTAATATACGACCGGATAAGTCATCCTCATGCCAACGGGTTTGGATAATGATAATCCAGCCAGACGGCTTCAGTCGGGTACGTAGATCGGTTAAATAAGCATCCCAGGTTTTATCCCGAATGGTTTCACTTTCCGCCTGTTCAAAGCCTTTGACTGGATCATCGATGATTAACCCATCGGCCCGGTTGCCAGTAATCCCGGATAAAATCCCACCCGCCATATAGGTCGCTCCATTGGATAACGACCAGTTATCTACCGCTTGGTTATCCTGATTTAATTCGGCATGAAAGAGGGTTTTAAATTGTTCACTGCGGGTAATCGCCCGGCATTTACGGCCAAATTTTTTGGCGAGGTCACTGCCATAGGAGGTGGAAATAATATTTTTTCTAGGATTACGGCCCATAAACCAGGTGGGGAATACCACACTGGCATAAGTGGATTTAGCCGAGCCGGGGGGCATAAACAACATTACCCGTTTAATGCTGCCCTGCTCCACTTGCTCTAACGTGCGGTTAATTAATTGATGGTGCTCGGCAGGTTCAACCGTATCCGGGTAAAATAATTCACAATCAGCCGACTCAGATAACGGCACACCGGGAATGTCAATAAAACGACAATAGGCGTCTAATGAGTTGGCCGCCCGTATCGCTAATTTCTTTTCCAACAGGGCTAAAAGCTTTAATTTATCTGCCATGGTCATGACAGTTTTTTCGTTAATTCCGCTATGCGCTTATCAAGTTCAACTTCCGACAGGTTTTGGTTTTTGATGGTGCCGCTGTGTTCGACTTTATCAATAAAAATCCCATGACGCCGGCCCAATAATTCCAGGGCTTTTAATTTGTCGTAGAGTTTGACTTTAACCCCATGAGCGGTTTGGGATATTTCCTGGATGGTAGCCGTGACTTCTGGGGATAAGGTATCTGAGTCTTTTAATCGTATTGATTGGCAAGCTATGGCCGCTGAATGATTTGGCTCATCCTCATTGGATTCCAGGATGGTTTCATGCCAGTCAATCACATCGGTAATATGGCTAAAGGCAATTTTGGCGAGTTCTTTTTCGATGCGATCAGCGGATACTTCTAATCGATCACCACGATTAACTTGCTCTGCTTGAATGGCTTTTTGCACCTTAGCATAGGTTAACAGTCGTGCACCTTGCTCTGTGGCCGTCTTAGCACTATACCCCGCCCGTATTGCTGCCTGAGTGGCATTTAAATCCACCAGGTATTCTTTAACAAACATGGCTTGCTTCGGGGTTAGCTTACCGGACATTACTTGGCCCGTCCTCCGAACTTCTCAGCGGTTCTCAGCGCACCTAAACCTAATAGGGCCATGACTAGCTCCGTCATCACATCAAACGGCAGTTGTGGTCCTGGCTCGCCAGAGGCCCATTGCAAAATAGGATTAATCAGAAAGGTAAAGGTTAATCCCAAGCCACAAACCCAACCAATAAACGGACGCCAACCCGCCACAAATAAACTACGATGTTGCGCCTCTACCTTGTTCAGCTCAATTTGCAGTAAGCGCGGCTGCTGTCGTATACGGGATAATAAAATCTCCGCCTGGGCACGTTCAGAATCGCTGGTGGTGACTTTATCCAGTACATTACCAATCGCTTCGATGGGTTCAGCTAAACCACTGCCAATTAATTTACTCCACCAGCTCATGGTTGTTCCCGCCGTCGATCCAGGTGGGCGGCAATATCCGTATAGATCCGCACCAGCACACCAATCACACCGGCAATAATACCCAGTGCACTGAGCCACTCCATCGTGTTCCACTGTTCAATGGTCACCGAACCAATCACCGTGGCAGAACCCACCACATAACTGACAACACCTGATTTATCCATCATCACTTCCCTCGACTAACTCAAAATGAACCAGATCATTAAAACGCTGGTCACTCACTTGATGGTTACGATTCCAATCCCCACCCCAACGCAAGCGGTGTTTTATACGCCCTTCTTTAAACAACTTAATTGCTGTTCCTACCACTAACCCGCCAAAATAATAAAACCGACTGTAGTCCTCCCAATTAATTGGATAAGGGGCCACGTCTACAGCAAACGCTGGCAGTCGATTATGTTGACTGTGGGGAAATGCCAGCTTAGAACGGCCAGCCGCAAAGGCTGCATCCTGATCTTGCTGATTACGGTGGCCAATTAAAATACTGCAATCACAGTCTTTAATGACTTCACTGAATAAAACTTGAAGGTCTTCGTGGCAGGTGGCTAATCGCTCTAACGACGTAAGGCTAAATTTAGGCATAAACTCCTCAAAATCTGGTTGGGGATAGTGAGGAGTTTTAAAAGTTTAGGTGGAGTTGGTTAGGGGAAGTCCTTCATTCATCGTAAGCACTTTCTTCGTAGTAAGTTTTGAGTTCATCACATTGAATCCATTTGTTTTTATCCAAACCTTTAAGTAAAGAGTAATTTTCTATATAGTTCTTAAAACTTTTTTTATAAACATAGCCATAGTAACATAAAACTAATTTTTCACTCATTGACATTTGCCCTTGCAAAAATTTTATATAATTCAAGCCACCAACATTTTGAGTATCAACAAACTCAACAATATTCTCATAAGAGGAAAAATAAGAGCAGAATTCTACGTTAAGGTCAAAAAAAGTTTTTTCAATATTAATAAACAGATCTCCTTCTTCCTTAAAATTTTTATTAATTTTATTTACAAACCACTCAAAACTACTTCTACCCTTTTTAAAGTCCTTGCCCTGCTGATTTTGCATATTCAAACTATCAACCACTTCATTATGAAATGATAACAACCTAAAAAAAGTATCCTCAAAATTTTGTTTGGTTAGAGTTTTAGTCTGCATTTCCATTTGCTCTTTTTGCCCTTTCAACTCATCCCTTGTTAACTTTAACTCTTCTTGCTGTAGTTCAAGATCTGCTCTTTGAAGAATAAGGGTATAAATAATCACAGCAAATGCAAAACCAGAAAACAAAGCATTCAAACCACCAAACTGATCACCAAATATTCCCCTATCACTAGCGTCACCAAAGTTATCATCAATACCATATTCCACTGACACCCAATAAATTATCCAAAAAATAACCACAACAAATAACCACAATATTAAATATTTATATTTTTCCCACAGATTGCGTAGTTTATTTTTGCATTTATCTTCCATTGCACTATTATCCATCTGCTATCCATACACTGAGGAACCCAATATGCGACAACTGACTATACTACTCCTGACTCTGCTACCCTCATTAACTTTAGCACTTGATGGAAAGGTAATAAGCATTTCAGACGGAGACACCCTAACACTACTTACTACCAGCAGAGAGCAAGTCAAAATACGACTAGCAGAAATTGATACCCCAGAGAAAGCCCAACCATATGGCCAGAAGGCAAAACAAGCCTTGTCAAATATGGTGTTTCAAAAAAATGTCAAAGCAGAAATTCAGACCAAAGACAAATACGGCAGGAGTATTGCGCATATATACCTGGGTGAAACTTGGATCAATGCAGAACTCGTAAAACAAGGGGCTGCCTGGGTATACGACCATTACAGTGATAGTAAAGAGCTAAAACAATATGAGTCAGAGGCCAAAGCAGAAAAACGGGGAATATGGACCTTACCAACTGCTCAACAAGTACCACCTTGGGAATGGCGTCGCAATAAAAAGGCCACAGCCCAAGCGAAATCCAAACCTGATTATAAGCATGCATTTGCTTGTGGAAATAAAAAATACTGTAAGCAGATGACATCTTGTGAGGAAGCAAAGTTCTATCTTAATCAGTGCAATTTATTTAGGCTAGATAGGGATAAGGATGGCGTTCCTTGTGAAAGTTTGTGTCGATAATTGAAAAGCCAGCAATTGCTGGCTTTTACTCAAAAATAAAATGACAATCAAATATTAATTAACCTTATACGGTAAAAACTTATTCTGGGCAGTCTTTTTCATCATTTCCAACAAACCAAACAGAATTTGTTTTGCTGTAGGATAAACCCCTTCTCTCTCATAAAAGCTATTAATAATTTTTTCGATATTTTCCCTATTATAAAACTCTTCATCGTCACCAAACTCATCCATATCTTTAAAGAAGTCGTATGATTTAATTTCCTGATCATAAACCAGCTGATTTTCAATGGAAGATCTAATTTTATTTAGAGATTCTATAGCTTGTTTATAGTAATACTGCCGTTGTAGCAAAATAATTTTTTGTATTTGTTCAGTATTCAAATTAGCTTCTTGACTAATTTCTATAAACTCGATAAACGTGATTTTTTCTTCTGCTAACAACCTCGCAACCTGCTCTACATCAATGTAATTCATTATTATTTACTCCTAACTGTAGCAATCAATATAGTTGAATATTTTCACATCAATTGCAAGGTAGTTTGCACCGGCTCCATCCCCACCTCGTCCTCAGCTCCCTCATCCCTCAAAATATTCAACGCCTGTCGTCTGCATATCCCATACTTAGCCGCGAGCCAATCAACCCGAGAACACCCACCACCTGACTTTATCTTGTGATAGTCCCGTTTGATTAAGTCATTACGCACCTGCTTAAACTGCTGCTTTGATGGCAGCTCGATATGATCCCCTTGAAAGTAATCACTGAGCTGTTCGGCTGCCTCAAAACCAATAAGGGAGACTAGAATATGTTCATCCGTCATTCGGTGTGGAATATATAACCGTGCACCTCCCAGGTTTTGTCCTAGTTTCAATGTGGCTTCAGGGCCTATGATTTCGGCAAGTTCGTGTAACAGGTTCATTGTATCCCCCTTGACTGAAATACATCACTAGGCGGCTTGCTGGGTACGGGCAAGTAACAACTGAATAGCCTTAATTGCTCGTCCACTGGTGATTAACTCATCGTTACAACGATAAACATGCCAGCCCAGAATCATCGCTTCATGATATTTTTCCATGTCGCTAGCAAAGCCCTTACCTCGATTATGGCGACCATTAACCCAGCCACCACCTTCCACCTCCACTGCTATTTTTTGATCAACCCAGGCAAAGTCAAAACGCCACCGTCTAACAGGATGAAAGCGGTATTCTCGTGTTGGTTGTGGTATGCCATAACAACGAATATGTAGATCCAACGTTGATTCCAATTGACTCATATCAACCCCTAGTCTTTTTTATCACTTACATGGTCGTTCGTTACTAGCAAAATAAACTACATTTGCTGTATTGTTTAACCCGCTCGTGAAGACACTTACAACGCAATTGTTATGCATTGCCTCGGCTGCACTTCCTTTCTTTTGCATCCGTACTTTTGAGGCAATGCTTTTTTTATTTTCTACCCAACATCTGATAAATCGCACTCATCGCTTCCCGCGGATCATTTAGTTGATCAAGCCCCTGTTCCTGTAAATACTTCTGTTGCTGTGTATCGTGATAGGCTTTATTTTTTTCTGCGATCGATTTTGGTATTTCATCGGTCAGCGCCTTAGGTACGTCTTGTAGTGCTTCTCCTGCCATCACTTGCTGACAAGCCAAGTTATAATTTCGCTCAAAAAGTGGAAAAATATTCCGTTCAGACATGGATTTTAATTCGAAAAATCCCGTGTTTCTGGCAGCTGAGTATACCGCTGGATGACTCCAATTGAGTTGGCCAGGACTAAAATCATGTGCTTTTCGGCAAGCTTCTCGATAGGCTAAGGCTGCGCTGGGTAAACCAAAGTCTTCAGGATCACCTTTGCACCAGTTAACAAACACGCCAACACTCGGCACAAAATTTTTATTGATACCGCGCGCTTTGTTTAATCCAATTCTGACCTGTTCTACGCGGTTAATCCCATGAGTAATAAACCCTTTGGTCCAATTGCGTTTAGCGCTGGCTAAGACTTCAGGATCCGCATAGGTTTGTTTCCAAGCGGAAAATATACCGACCAGCTCTCGAAAAATTAAATTAACCAGTTGAGCGGCATGCTCAGAAACATCCTGAGAGTTTGGCTCTGGCTGCTGAGTATTGGGTTGATTAAAATTAATACCCGAAATTATTTCGCCTGGTTTTTTCATCGTCAAATCCTCACAGTCCTAGGTTAAACCGCCAGCTGGTATCATCCCAGTCCATTTCTCCAGCCTTGGAGCGGGTTGCAGATTGCGTTTGTTTTTCAGCCGCGAATTTCTCAGCGTTTCGCATCCAGTTGCGCCAAGCCGACGCCCAGCACTTGAACGTGGAACCTTTGGCTCGGTGGTAATCCAAGAATTTCTCGGTTTCGATCACGAGATCAACCTGGATAAATTTTTCGCTAGCCCACTGAACCAGCTCGGGAGTCAACTGGAATTTTTCTGGCGCTGGGGTGGCTCGCTTCGCTGGCGATCGAGATCGTGATTTCGAAGTCGGGTTGGTTGGGTTTTCCCCCTCGGGGGGGACCATAGGGGGGTTATTGTTTTTTGGTATAGTGTTTTTTGTCTTTTGTGTCTGGCGGATTTCTGCTAGTTTTTGTGGCCGATTTCCGCTAGTCGAGTAGCCGTTTTCTGCTAGTTTTTCGTTTTCATTTGTAGCCGTTTTCGGCCACTTTTGTAGCGGATTTCCGCTAGTTTTTTGGCCGGTTTCTGCTAGTTTTGACGTTTCATGAGTAGCCGATTTCTGCCAGTTTTGTGGCCGTTTTCTGCTAGTTTTAACTGCCTTAGGTTTTTGGTAAACCCACTCAGATGTCACTAAATTGATACCCTTATTTCTCCCTTTCGTTAATAAAATGTTTCTCGTTTTTAATACCCGCAAGTCTGCATAGATATGTGAAATATCCCCCTCATAATGAATTAACTCAGCAATTTGTTGAGGCGCAATCCAATCCACTTCAAGATTGAAACCTATGGTTTTTCGGGTAACGGCCATCAGGATTCGAAACTGGCGACCACTAATATCTAAGCGCGAAATTGCTTCTATTAACTCATTTGCAATTCGCATGTATCCGTTATTAATATCCACTTTGACCGACTCCCCCTGCTTCCTAAACTCCGGTTTTTCACCACTAGGAAAAGCAAAAACTTTGCATGATTCTGAAATCTCAGTCATACTTATATCTCCAACACTAAAATTAAAAGCTGCTTTTCTGGATATGCTCAGCTGGATTAGCAGCTTTTTTCTTTCTTTAGTGAAATAAACGGGTAATTCGTTTCTAATGCTTCAACAGCTGCCTGTGTGGTTGCGGCTGATTCTTTTAATTCCCGATGGGCATTTTTTACAGCCTCTTCTGTTGGGCAATCACCCAACTCAATCACCGATAACTGAGCCTCCATATTTTCTTTGGTTAAACGAGCTGCCATGGTTTGGCTGCAAATACCTTCACTACTGGATTGTTTAACCCCGATATAAACACCAGCAACATCGTATACTTCGTTTAAATAAGCCATGCGTAAATCGAGAGGCATTGTGGCCACTATGGCGGCTTCGACAAAAAATAGTTTACTGGGTGAAGGTTTTACTTCGTCATAATCACCCAACCAGCGAAAAATCTTTTGTGCATTAATCCTTAAGTCTTTTGTTAAATTGCGTGTTTGACTGAATTGAATATTTTCTCGCTCTAACACTTCGAGATAACCATATTCCTTTAAAAATGTGATTACTTCTTCAGCAATTCCCTGGCGAGATACCTTAGGATATTCCAACCAACGACTGATATACCTATTTAATAGGTGTACTCGATGTTTCCGATCGCAGTGGTACATGAGATACCTCCACACATGTAGTATTGTTAGTAGCCTGGTTTGGTATTTTTCTTGCCTTTAACTTACCTTGAGTGAGGTGCTCAAGTTGGAAGGCGCGAAGTGGTGGAACAAACTCTCTCCATTGTGTTATTGCTGAGGGCTTAATACCCAAAGCCTTAGCCAGATTTGAGGCAGTTCCAAAATAATTAATTGCATCAACCTTTCTCATACTCATCCTTGTTTGTGGTGTTTACACAATCACGATTGAAGCAAACTTAATTACTAAAATCAAGCAAACTTTATATTTGATATGTTAAGCTAACTTAAAAACCCGTTGAGAGATAAGCTATGACTAGCTTTGGCGAAAGGCTAAAAGCACGAAGAAAAGAGTTAGAAATGACTCAAAACGCACTGGGCAAAGAAGTGGGTGTATCTGGTGCAGCTATAAGTCAGCTTGAAAAAGGAGATACCAAAGGCTCTAAAGGAGAGAACCTATTTGCATTGGCTAGAGCTTTGCAGTGCAGTCCAGAGTGGCTTCTGACTGGTAATGAGCAACTAACACCAGAAAAACCAATGGTGATACCTGGACCACCAGTAACAGGTGTTTATCCACTTATCTCATGGGAGCAGCTTAATGAAGCTGGCTCAATTAAAAAGTTACCTATTGACGGTGCGCCCACTTACCCATCAATTACTCCATGCAGTGAAAGTACATTCATCTTGCCAGTCTCAGGTATCAGCATGGCTCCTAAGTTTGATGAAGGAGAGATGATTTACGTAGATCCAGAGAAACCTTTTAAAAATGGATCTTATGTAGTGGCAAAAGCGTCAGGTGAAGCTGTTCTTAGACAACTTATACAAGAAGGGACAAGGCTATTTCTTAAACCAGCTAACCCCAACTGGCCTGAACAGCTCATTGAAATTGATGCGCCAGATATCTTTGGTGTTGTTATTTCATCTGTCACCCTAGTTTAACAACCCTTTCACTTAAGTTTGATTAAGGCTCACAGCTCTGTGAGCTTAACTTTCCTCGAACAAAAATAAAGTTTTCTTCAAATCCCCTCTTGACTACAAATTAAAGTTAACTTAAATTTATATCTAAAGAAGTTAAGAATACTTTATCTTCTCTATCCATTGAGAGGGATCACCTCATGCGCAGAAAGAAACACAGCAGGCGTACGACCTTCACAGTATCTATACACATGGCAACCCCCAACCGGGCAGCTACCAATAAAGACCGATTAAATGCTTACAAAAAACGGCAGGAAAAATATTGGCAAACTTATAGAACTTCAGGTCAGCCAATTAAATTCCCGCTACCGATAATAAAAATATAAGGAGAATATTATGCAATGCCGCGTTATGGCGGACTTAGACCGCTATTACCGAAAAGAGGAACAACTGGAAAAAGCCTTTTTAGCCAAAGAAATTGATATTAAACAAACGGCAAAAGAATTATTAAACGATACTCCAGTCACCCTTTTCGATCAAACCTGGACATTTGATGATGTGTATGACCATGCCGCTGATACAAATCAATTTACTGACATTACTAAACAAATGGCATGCCATACCAATAACCCAAAAGAATTAAATAAAGTACTCAATCAATACCGCCAATTATTAATTGAATCAGCTTTCGAACTGGCATGTGTTATTCATGGAGAAGATTAAAATGGATATTGACGCAAAAATTCATGACGAATATGTCACGGCCCTGGCAGCACAGCATAATGTAGTTGAAATGTCAGAAGAAGAAGCCTGGCACTTTAATCGTCGGATGGGTATGGGTGGTTCAGATATCGGTGCTATTTTAGGGTTAAATCCCTATAAAACCCCACTGCAAGTATGGAAGGAAAAAGTTGGCGAAGCAGGTCCCGATCAAGCAGGTGAGGCTGCTTATTGGGGAACTCAACTAGAACCGGTGGTTGCCCAGGAATATACCAAGCGTACAGGCCATAAAGTACAACGGATCAATCGTATCATTCACCATGCAGACATGCCCTGGATGGCTGCCAATATTGACCGAATTATTTGGCAAAATGGTAAAGCACCGGTCGTTAAAAATGAAATTCGCTCCAAACATTTATTAGAGTGCAAAACTGCGAGTCCTTTTGCTAAAGAATGGGGGGAAGAAAACACCGACGAAATTCCCCACTCTTATTGGCTGCAATGCACTTGGTATCTGGCTGTCTTAAATGCTGATATTTGTGATGTGGCATTATTAAAGGGCGGTCAACAATATTTGCAATACCGGGTTGAGCGTAACCAACAAGTCGAAACCATGATGATCAAACGCGCTCGCCAATTCTGGTTTGATCATGTCATTGCGGGTGTACCCCCTGAACCAACGGCCTTAAATGAAGTGAATGAATTTTTCAAAAAGGATAATGGCCAATCGATTTTAGCTGACCGCGAAACGCAAGTGTCTATTGAAAAATTAAAAGAACTGAAAAGTAAAATTAAGGCTCTCGAAAAACTAGCCGACGTACACGAAACCAAAATAAAAAAATGCCTGGGTGAAGCCGCTATTTTAATTGATAACCACGGTTCTAAATTGGCTACTTGGAAATTGCAAAACGCCAGCCGATTCGATGGCAAAGGTTTTAAAGCAACCCATCCAACACTCGCGAAAAAATTTACTAAAACAAGCGAAAGCCGGGTATTTCGCCTTTAACAAAAGCCCCTCATAACTAGGGTTAAAACAGGAAACGCCACACCGCCAAAGGACAAGACGATGAGTAGAAGCCAACAAATTGCCCAAGCACTTAACCAGCAACCCATAAGCCAAGTTCCCAATAAAAAGCCATTACCTACCACTATTGATGGCATGTTGAAAGACAAGCGGTTTCTCAATCAAATTCAGGCGGCTTTACCTAAGCACATGACACCCGAGCGGATGTCCCGGATTGCCTTGACTGAAATTCGTAAAAATAAAATGCTGGGTGAATGTGATCCCCTTTCCTTATTCGGTGCCATTGTGCAATCGGCTCAACTGGGTTTAGAGGTCGGTTCAGGATTAGGCCACTCCTACCTTATACCCTTTCGCAATCGTCGTGAAAATCGCGTGGATGTACAGTTTATTGTCGGCTATCGCGGTATGATCGACCTAGCCCGTCGCTCAGGCCAGATTATTTCCTTACAAGCGCATGCGGTGTATGAAGGTGACGAATTTGATTTTGCTTATGGTCTGGAAGAACGCCTGCACCATGTACCCACCAGTGACACCCTAAATCGCGGTAGCATGCTGGGTGTTTATGCCCTGGCCAAATTAAAAGACGGCGGCCACCAGATTGAGGTGATGTGGAAGCCTGAAGTAGACGAAGTCCGTCGTCAATCCAAAGCCGCTGACTCTGGTCCCTGGAAAACCCACTATGAAGAAATGGCCAAGAAAACCGTCATCCGTCGTTTATTTAAATACCTGCCTGTTAGTGTCGAAATGCAAAAAGCAGTGACCTTGGAAGAGCAAGCCCATAGCGGTGAAAGCCAAGACCATCAAACCATGTTTGATGAGGTCAATGTTTTCGAAGGTGAATTTAGCAACGAGACTGAAGATAAAAAGGAATTTGTGGATACTGAAACCGGGGAAGTTGTAAATCAATAATATAAAACAAGATCTGCTTTAGTTCCCTCCTTAAACAATTTTAGGACTAAACAAATAATGAATGATAATACACCTTTTAGCAGAACCGTTGCAGAGCTAAGCAAAGGCTGTCTGGATGCAGAATTAACTGAGAAAATAACCAAAGTGGTTAAAGCTGTTAGAAAAACCAAAAAGACAGGTTCAGTTACCTTACAGTTAAAAATAAATATGCTTAATACTGAGGATGAAGATCCTGTAAAAATCACACCGGCGATCAAATTGGTAGTACCTGAAGAAGATCCGATGCAAGATGTTTTATGGTCCACAGAAGATGGTGATTTACTTAAAAATGACCCTGACCAACGTGAATTAGATCTACAAACTATAGAGTCACGAATGTTTAAGCGATTAAATTAATTATGTATTTGTTTAGCAGTTTGCAGTCGCTAAACCCTTTCAATAGCTTCAAAACTAAGGACAGGAAAATGAGCCTCAATACAATTGAAGAAGTGGAATATGCGTTAGCCAAACAGGTCCCTGATATGCAAACTGGTTTTATCATTAAAACCCACTATGGCGACATTGATTTTAACGACATTATCGAATACAGAGGTCATGAGGAACTCAATCGAATAGTTAATTGTATTGAGCGTGTGTTGGAGCATCGGCTAAAAATTTTAAAACTAGATATATGCTCGATTAACACTGCCAAATAATAGCCTAATTAAAAATAAGTTAAGGAATAGAGTCATGAAAAAATGGAGGCCCCGCGAATGCGTTATTCGCATCGATATAAAACACGACTATGACCTTATGAAAGCTTTTGGTAGGGCATACGCTGTCGGTCAAATGGAAATTTCAGCATCGATTGCTAATAAAGCTATTTCAAAAATGATGGCTTCTGTGCAAAACAGTAATCATTAAGCATCATTTAAGGAAGGAAAGCAGCAATGACTTTTAAATTTACCTAATTATCACTATACCTAAGCCATCAACTGCTGTATATTTGAACAGTATGGAAACTTAATTGAGAAGGTATAAATAATGGCTATCAACAAAGTTCAATTTCAAAAAGGCCTGAGTTTAAACGAGTTTCTCAAACAATATGGTACAGAAGAACAATGCTTTAATACCTTATACAAATTGCGATGGCCAGAAGGTTTTCAGTGCCCCAATTGTGGATACGACAAATGCTGTCAACTCACTACTAGAAAGCTTCAGCAGTGCTATAAATGTCACCAGCAAACATCTGTAACTGCAGGTACTATCTTTGAATCAACCAAATTACCATTAAAGACTTGGTTCCAAGGGATGTATTTGATCTCCCAAGACAAAAAAGGTATATCAGCCATAGAATTACATCGCCATTTAGGTATTTCCTATCAAGCTGCCTGGAGAATGAAACATAAGCTCATGAAAGTGATGCAAGAAAGAGAAGGCACCAAGCAATTGTCGGGTTTTATTGAAATTGATGATGCCTATCTTGGTGGCGAGCGTACAGGTTGCAAAAGAGGTAGGGGAGCAGATGGGAAAATACCTTTTGTAGCAGCCGTAGAAACAACAAAACAAGGTCAACCGACACGAATTAAACTGAGCATTTTAAAAGGGTTTAATAAAGAAGAGATAACGGCTTGGAGTAGGCAGAATTTGGCCAAGGGCAGTACCGTAATCTCCGATGGACTGGCCTGTTTTAATGGTGTCATAGAAGCAGGTTGTCTTCATGATAAAATTGTATGCGGTGGTGGTCGTGCATCAGTAGAGGAACCTGAATTTTATTGGGTTAACACCATCCTTGGAAACTTAAAAAGTGCTTTACGTAGCACTTATCATGCTATTCGCGCTAAATATGCACAACGTTATCTTGCTGAATTTCAGTATCGATTTAATCGAAGATTTAGCTTAGTAGAATTTATTCCTAGGCTAGCATTTGTAGCACTGAGAACACCTCCACTACCAGGTAAGCTACTAAATATAGCTTAGGTATGATGATAATTAGGTAAATTTAATACCGTTTTATTATTAATGGCTGAGTATGGTACCACTGTTATCCCTCTCAATGAAGTGTGTGAAAAATATTTAGGATTAACGCCACAAACGGCTAATTACCGTGCTAGTACTCATCAATTGCCGTTTAATACCTTTCGGGTAGGTAAAACGAATAAAGCCCCACGTATGGTGCATATTGAGGATTTAGCTCATTATATTGAAGAGCAACAAAAACATGCCCAAAGTGAATGGGACAAAATGAATTGCTAGCGGGTTTCCGCTAGCGATGTAACGATTCCGGTTTAATCTGAGTGTACCGACGTAGCATGTTCCAGTCCTTATGCCCAGTCACCAATGCCACTTCCTGAATATCATATCCCTGCTCAAAGAGCCTACTCGCTGCCTCATGACGAAGGTCATGAAAACGTAAGTCGTGTATACCCAAACTCCGCACCACACGTGTAAAGGCAGCCCCTACAGATTTAGAGTTATAGGGAAAAATCAGATCCGACACCTGGGGTTGTTTGAGAACAATACCCAATGCCTTACCCAACAGCGGCACTTCCTGGTGATTGTTGTGTTTATTTTTTGGATCTTTCCGCTCACGGATAACAATCGTTTTCTTGTCCAGATTCAGGTCTTCCCAGCGCAAGCTGCAGATTTCGTTTTGCCGCATAGCCGTTTCGATAGCAAATTCAAAAATATCACTCATTGGAATATTTGCTTGTCGATTTGAGAATCTTTCTTTAAAGGCTGCTGACAACTGATTGATTTCGTCGGGTGTAACTCGTCGATCACGTCGACTCGATTTACCGATAAGCCCCAACTGATTAAGTACTGGTCTTGCAGCATCAATCGCACCTGAGGTAATAGGCATCCCCCATGCTGCTTGGCAAAGGCTGAATATGGTTCTTAGGTAAGTCACATCCTGGCTAACCGTAGCCGGACCTGCTCCTTCAGACTGACGAATCTTGCAATGATCGATTACATCACTGCTAGTTAGCTCTACCGCTGATTTCCTACCAAGATCAGAACATCTCAACTGCTCCAAGGTATAACGCTTGCTTCGCCCTAATCGCTTAATTGGGTCAACTTCTTGGATGTAGCGTTCAATCAACTCTGCAACCGTGACCTTGGCTACCTTCAGTTTTTCAATACCATCCGTAGTCTGAAGCTCTAATTCCCGCTTCTTCCCCCAAGCTTTGGCCAGCCTTTCCCGGTCAAAAGTGCGCGATTCAGAATAGACAATCTTGCCTTTCCACTTTACTCTCACCACGGCCCGATAAGCGACATTTCCATTTGCACGTGGACGCTTTACAATGGTCAACATTTAATCAGCCTCGTAGCGGTGTACCATTTCTTATATGGTACACTAAATGGTACACCGAAGGGTGAAAAACAGCGATTTTCTGAGACTTTTTAGTCAACTGTTTGAATAATTTAAGATAGCTAACTTATTGAAATGCAAACGAAAAGCAGTAAAACCTTGAACCGAACTTTTGCCGTTGCACCCATGATGGATTGGACGGATCGTCATGCACGCTATTTTCTTCGTTTAATTTCTAAGCACAGCCTGCTGTATACTGAAATGGTGACCACAGGAGCCATTCTTCATGGAGATCGTCAACGTTTTTTAGACTTTAATGCTGAAGAACACCCCCTAGCTATCCAGCTAGGGGGCCATGAACCAGATGAACTGGCTAAGTGCGCCAAAATCGCTGAAGAATGGGGCTATGATGAGGTTAATTTAAATGTTGGCTGCCCCAGTGACCGAGTCCAAAATGGGCGCATTGGTGCCTGCCTGATGGCTGAGCCGAAAACGGTAGCTGACTGCATTAAAGCTATGCAAGACGCTTGTTCAGTGCCTGTTACTGTTAAACACCGGATTGGAATTAATGGCCAGGAGTCTTTTGAGCAGCTTGTTGAGTTTGTTTCAACGATAGCTGAAACTGGCTGTGACACCTTCATTGTCCATGCTCGGATTGCCATCTTGGAAGGCCTTTCTCCTAAAGAGAACCGAGAAATTCCACCACTGAAGTATGATTGGGTTTATCAACTCAAGTCACTATTTCCTAGTCTAAGCATCATTATCAATGGCGGAATCACCACCCTAGGCCAGGTTCAGGAGCACCTTATTCATGTGGATGGGGTGATGGTAGGCCGAGCAGCTTATCAAACACCTTACCTATTAGCAGATGTTGATAAATTACTTTATCAATGCAAAAAACCAGCGCCAAACCGCCACCAGGTCATAGAACAATTTATTCCTTATATAGAACAGCAGATGGCTACTGGTACCAGGCTACACCACCTGACACGACATATTTTGGGTTTATTCCAAGGTTTACCTGGTGCACGGCTGTTCAGGCGCCACTTAAGCGAAAACACCCACAAACCAAATGCCTCAATTGATGTATTGAAAACCGCCTTAAGCAAGTGCACAGAACTTTCTCTTACATAGCCTAACTTTATAAATATTCAGGCTTAGTCCATGTTATGATAAATAGAGTCAGTTAATGAGCAACTCAAATAAATAAGTCATTTGAAAACACTAGGTATTTTATGAGTAACCAACTAGCTCAGCTTAAAACAATGACAACGGTTGTAGCAGATACAGGTGATATAGAAGCGATTAAACGTTATCAACCAGTTGACGCGACCACCAACCCTTCGCTGCTATTGAAAGCCGCTGCTTTACCTCGATATCAACCACTACTTAAAGAAGCTATTCAGTGGGCTAAACAGCGAGGAGGCAACAATCAGGAAATGCTGGCCAATACTGTTGATAAACTGGCAGTTTCCATTGGCTGTGAAATTCTAAAAGTGATTCCTGGTCGTATTTCCACAGAAGTAGATGCAAGGCTTTCATTTGATACCCAAGCCTCCATCAACAAAGCCAAACAACTGATTGACTTATATCAAGTAGCCGGTATTGATAAAGAACGCATCCTGATCAAAATTGCCTCTACCTGGGAAGGTATCGAAGCCGCTCGGGTATTAGAAAAAGAAGGTATTGAGTGCAACCTAACACTGATGTTTAGTTTTGCCCAAGCAGCCGCTTGCGCAGATGCAGGAGCGTTCCTAATTTCACCTTTTGTTGGTCGTATTTTGGACTGGTATAAAAAAGTCTCAGGCAAAGACCATTACTCTGCTCATGAAGATCCAGGGGTTTTATCAGTTACCCAAATTTATAACTACTACAAGCAGTTTGGTTACAACACAGTGGTGATGGGTGCCAGCTTCCGTAATATCGGTGAAATACAACAACTGGCAGGCTGTGACCGTCTCACTATCAGCCCACAGTTACTGGCTGAGCTAGAAGCGACTGAAGATCCACTAGAAAGAAAACTGAATGCAGAGAATTGCGGTGCCCAATACGAAAAGTATGCCGTTAGCGAACAGCAATTCCGCTGGGATATGAATGAAGATGCTATGGCTACTGAAAAACTGGCTGAAGGCATTCGAAACTTTGCGGCAGACCAAGTCAAACTTGAAAAACAATTGGCTCAGCTAGGCTAATATAACATGCTTATTGCCTCTAGTTTACAGGGGTAATAAGCTTGACCATTAACTATCACACTCCAAGCTTTTTACTAAGTCTTTGAAAGTATTGCGATTTTTTTCATTTAAGCTCATCAATACTTTATGAGCATCAAGCACTTTTTCCTTCGCCACTTGCTCTGAGCATTCCTGACAAGGCAGCTCGTTCATTGCCTGATTTTCTTGAAGTTGATCTCTTACCAAAATAAATACCTGATCAAATCCCATACTTAACAAGACTCGATTAATATCTTCATTAGTTGAGACAATGGTTGGTATCAACCCAAAGCGCCTTTTGGCTTGAATGGAAAGCTTGGCAAGCAGCCCCAGTGAAGTACTATCAATACCTTCAGTTTCGGTTAAGTCAACTATCACTGAACGAAAGTCTGGCTGAGCGAACATTTTATCGAGGAAGGTATCCAGCGTAGAACAAAGGGTTAGCCGCACGTCACCTACAAACTTTAAAATGTAAGTGCCTTCACTCTCAGCAAACTGAATTTTACCTACAGTCATGACATATTCCTGGCCAATACCAGCACCGCAATATCATCAGGCGCATCTTTTAGCTGCTTAAGCTCTAACGCCTCAATTAAGGCTTCAACGGTAATGGCCCCACCTCTAATCACTGACAACAAATATTCTTCTTTGTCTTTTAATTTAGCATGTGGAAGTACTTCAATGATGCCATCAGAAAAAGTTATTAGCGCAAACCTTTCTGGTAACTCCATAGTAAAGTCGTTATAGGTAGCATCATCAAATAATCCCACTGGCAACCCATACCCTTCAAGATAGGCAACCTCTTTATCAGTTGCCAATATTGGAAAGGGAAAGTGTCCCCCAAATGCATACGTTAGCGTATTTGCTTTAGTATCAACAATACCGCCAAACATCGTAACATGTTTACCTAGGTCGGTATTAAGTAGGCCACGATTGATATAGCTAAACACCTCAGAAGGCTTGATTAAATTATCACTTTTTCGACTAGCATACTCACGCTTAAGCCGAGTAGACATATGCTTAAGCAACACTGTAACAAATGCTGAAGAAGCACCATGCCCAGAAACATCGGCTAAATAAAAAGCAAACTGGTGATCTGATAAACGAAAATAATCAACAAAGTCACCACTTAAATAAAGCGAAGGGCTGATATGGTGAGATAACTGATAATCTAAATAACGATAGGGAGTTGCCGGCAACATTTTCATTTGCACCTGCCGTCCGGCTTTTTGATCGGCTTGAAGTTCTTCCAAGCTTTCGCGTAAGGTTTGGATAGCCTCTTCCAGGCTTTCCCGGTAGCGCTGGTTATCTTTCACAAGCTGTGCATTTTCAAGCGCACGATTGACGGAATGCTCAAGCACTTCTAAATCAACAATGGGTTTAATCAGGTAATCACTGGCACCTAACCTGAGCGCCTCAACTACATCCGACATAACCCCCGCCCCAGAAACCACAATAACCGGTGTCTCGGGTGACTTTTCTCTAATCTGCTTAAGCACTCCCAAGCCATCAAGCTTTGGCATTCTAAGATCACAAATCACTAGATCAGGGTGATGTTCATCAAAAACTGCCAGCCCACGCACACCATTTTCGGCTTCTAGAATACTAAAGCCACTATCTTCTAGATAAGCCACAACACTCTCACGCACTGTGGTTTCATCATCTATAACTAGCAGTGTGTTGCTTTCCACCGCCATAAGGCGTCCTTTATATTCTTTACTTGTTTACTGCTTTTTGATGAAAAGCTTTTTGTCATCATTTTTGCAACCAAGCTTTCAAAAACAGGGTAAAACACCAGCTAATCAACAGCGCCTAACGCGAACCGGCACACCTTACTCTTTTCTTAATCGAACAGCAAGCGCTTTAAAACTGTGTTATTCCTTAGCATAAACCAGTTATCCTTTGTTCGTTATAATAGAGGCTTTGACAGAAAGAAAAATGCCGAGTATAAGGATTGTACAACTACTATAAAAGTGAGGGACAATAATGGCTTTGAGCAACAGACTCTATAGTGAAAAAAGAGGTTTTATCCGCATGGTGATGGACACACCTGCCTCACTCTCTCACGGTGAGCCTCGCCAAACATTTTCTGTCCACTGTCGCAACTTAAGTAGTTCAGGAATCATGATCGAGTATCACTCGCCATTACCGGTAGGAGACAGGGTTGAAATCACCATACCATCAGAACGCCCAGAATTCCCTGACTTTAAAGCAGAAGCTGAAGTGATAAGATCTGATATTACTGATGATAAACAAAGTGAGGAGGATGAAACCCTTTATCAAATCGCTCTAAAAATCCATAAAATTATTTAGTACTGACTAAATACTGGTCCAGAGGTACATGCCTTTCGCAAAAATAACAAGCCTGAAATATGATAGACAACTATTCAGGTGTTTATATAAGACAAATAGTGACTTTGTCAGGTAGGGTGGTCCAGTATTATTTATTTTCATGGCTGGAATTGCAGAAGGCCAGTTATACCGACCTTCTCAGAAAGGGCATCCCATCAAATCAATGTGGTTTATTGATCAACTAGCCACAACCTCTAGCTAGAAGTCATCCTCAGGCTGCTGACCCGTTAACAGGAATGCACGGTTTTGTAGATAAGTGTTACGGATAAATGTGTACTTATCCCCCACTATTAAGTCTTCTGCCTTCAATAAGCCTGAACGGGTATCTATAACATTCATTAACATTAAACCATTACGAACAGGCACATCCTCGATATGGGTAACCGGATTAAGCTGGGAATCGGGGATTAAGCCAACTGCAGAACGAACAGTATGAGGTCCAAAGAATGGCAGCACAAGATAATTGCCCTGAGGTACCTGCCAATGCCCCAAGGTTAATCCAAAATCTTGATATTTTTTTTCCAACCCAAACTCACTGGCTACGTCAAGCAAACCTAACATACCTACTGTTGAATTGACTACCAAACGACCAGAGTCATTTAACGCCTGCTTGCCTTCCAGTTGCAGCAAGTCATTCACCACATTACGTACTTCACCCAAATTATCAAAAAAGTTACTCACCAAACCTTCTACTGGATCAGGTGTAATGTATTGATAGCCTTGTGTAATAGGTTTAAGCGCATAAGTATCAATAGTCTCATTAAATGCAAAGATTGAGCGATTAAACCCTTCCCAAGGATCTTGATCGTTATTAGCAAGCACTGGAGCCGCGTAGAAAAAACTACAGCAAGTGAGTGCAAGCCATTTTCTTGCAAATTGCATCAAGCTTTAACCTCGTTCAAACCGAACAAAATCAGGTTACCTTTATATAAAGAGTGGAATATAACAGTTTTACAACAACCAGAAAAACATTTTACAGTAAATTACTGTGCTGATCACAAACTAAAACCCAATACACCAGATCAAAAAACAGACTACACCCATCGTCTTTAAGCACAGACTCCAAACAGGATTAGTATTTTGAGGTCTTATTATAGTGTATAGAATATGCCCTGCCTTTCCTCTAACTAAGAAAAGGCAAGGCTGTCCTTTACCTTAAAGCAGACTTCAGTTTCCGTCCAATATCAGTATGGTGTTGGATAGTTGCAAAGCTTTTGGTGAGTTGTTCAGGCCCATAAGCTAACACGGCAACTGGGGTATGAGTATGGGTACCAGTACCCCACACTACATTTTGTTGTTCCGCTAACTCACGCCCTAACAGGTTAAACTTCACCTCATCGCCATAAACATAAAATGCTTTAAAGTCAGTCACTTTAGGGAACTGCTTTAAGCTAAGGTATTTATGGTCAGGTTGATAATAGGTGTTATTTTCTGTGGCTAAAATTCGTTCAGCCTGAGCTTCAGTAATTTTAAACTCACTGTTTGCATTAATAATTTTCACTAGTGCTTTTGCACTTTGTTGATCTTTGGAAAGTGTCCAAAACTCCGCAAACATTGCATTAAAGCTCTTCTGTTGAGCAAATAGCCTATCTAAAATTGCAGGGCTACCAAAGTTGAAATTAGGTTTAAACTTAATCCCTTTAAAAGCGTTACCCGGTAAGGCCTTGGCTTTTGGTAAATTAGCGGCAGAATAACTAAACCCAAACGAGCCTGTTTCATGGTCAGCTGTTAGTACCACTAAAGTATCATCACGGTCTTTAACCCATTCCACAACAGCGGCCACCGCCTCATCAAACTTGAGCATTTCATGTAACATTGTGCCAGCATCATTATTGTGGCCCGCCCAGTCGATTTGACCACCTTCGACCATCAAAAAGAAACCATCAGGATCATTGGCTAAAACAGCTAATGCTTTTTTAGTCATTTCACGCAAGCTGGGCTCACGACGCTTTGGATCATCTTTCGCTTTACTATAGGCAATACCATCCAACATGCCTGAGCTACTAAACAAGCCTAATACTTTGCCATTATTATTAGCCGCTGAGAGTTGATCACGATCAAAAGCCAGTTGATATCCCGCCTGCTTGGCTTCAGCTAATAAGTTTCGGTTATCTTTTCGTTTAGACTTTAGACTAATCTTGTCACCTACCAATGTTACGAGTTGATCATGGGTTTTCCCTGGTTTACCAGCATCTGTTGGAATCCAGTGGCGTAATCCACCTGATAGCATGACATCTGGCGCCGTTGCCAACATATTTTCAGCAATTTTATTTTCCAGTGAACGATGCGGTTGATGAGCTGCAAACGAAGCAGGGGTTGCATGGGTTAAGCGAGTGTCAGATACCAATCCAGTTGCTTTACCTGCTTTTTTCGCCTGTTCTAAAATGGTTTCTATGGAATTTCCTTGAACATCCAAACCAATCATCTCAGAACCTGCTGGGACCCCGGTTGCCAATTGCGTGGCGGAACTGGCTGAGTCAACCACAATAGCGCTAGCAGGGTTATGCATCGATAACCCTATCACGCCCCTATCAGCTAAATGGGACATTGCCGTTTTCCCTTGCTGATATCGAGAATTAGGTGCTTGCCTTGCATAAGCTTCTAGTAGCCCCATTTGCTGAGGCCCCATACCATCTCCAATCAGTAGGATGATGTTTTTAATTTTTATTTCTGCAGCATCAACAGTCGCTACACTAATGGCACAAGTCGCAGCCAAACATAAATTGGCCAGCCATTTTTTTTGCCCTACCATCGTTATTACTCCCCCTAAAATTTAATGCAGTTAGCAACTAAAAAATCATGGGTTAATATGCTCACAAAACATTACATTTAGATGAAAGTTTTTTGTTTGACTGAGTAGTATTGGTATTAAATCAAGTAATAATGGCTAAATGACATCACTGCTGTCCCACATTTACAGCATCCTCATTTGCTTATGATCATCTGTATTATTCGGTGGTGAGGGTGTAAATAATGCTTTAAGCTCTCTACGCTCAAACAAAGTGAGTTGTATGAGTCGAGCTATTTGAGTGATCGATAGTGTTATTCCATGAGAAAATTTTAGATAAGCGACGAGCAAATAAGCACACATGGCTACCCATATCTGGGTTAACACGGCATTTTTAGAGGTACCGACAAACGATTTTATCTTTAGGTTTTGCTTTATCCACTTAAAAAATAGCTCTATTTTCCAGCGTTCTTTGTAAATAGCTGCAATGGTGCTGGCTGCGAGCTTACTATTATTAGTTAAAAAGTAATATTGGTTGCCAGTCTCTGGGCATTTAAAACCGATACGACGTAAATGACCTTTATAAACAGCCCCTTGTTGGCTAGTCAACTGAATGTGCTGATCAGAAGTGACTGTACTGCTATTGTCGGTAGGCTGGCGCTTTAGTACACGGTATTTGGCTTGCTTTTTTAGTCGGGTTACAAAGAAGATTCCTTGCTCATTTAAAGTATTAAACCAGCGATAATCAGTGTAGCCACGGTCTACAGCAAGAATACTCCCCTTGGGGAGATCAAGGCTGCGTGCTATCTGTATTTCATGACATTTCCCTTCAGTAATACTCATAAATGCAGGCAAGTAGCCATTATGATCAAACCCAACATGTAACTTGATAGCACCTTTACTTTTTCGAAAATCTGCCCAAGGAAACATGGATAAACACAAGTCGATCACTGATGCATCAAGAGAATACAATGGATTTTTAAAACGAAACTTATGCCCTGGCCGATGATGATGACATTTATTTAATAGCTTATAAAACAAGGCTTCATAAAGCGTAGCGGGTTGCTGTTCATTGACACGGGCCAAACTACTTCTGGTGATATTTCCAATACCATGGTGATAGCGTTTATGCTGCTGAATCGATAGGTGATCAATGATGTCACGCAAACTATTGCGACCTGAGAGTTGACCAAATAATAGCGCAACAAACTGCCCCCACCGAGTCATTTTACGTAGCCGTTGACCCGTATGATGCTGATTGGCTAGTGATTCAAACTCATGTCTAGAAAGCAACTGAAGTATTTGGTGCAAGATTGTGTTACGATGAGCCAAGGCTTAAATCCTCTGGTTTTGCAGTGTTTGGTTGCACTCTCATTGTAACAACTTATGGGGACTTAAGCCTTTTTTGTTTCAATCTTATGGGACAGCAGTGAAATGACATAAAAGTTTTCATATAGCAAGCGTAATCGCCTTCATGGGATTGTCACTTTGTTTTTATATAGTATTATTGGGAAGTTTTACATATAGCGTGTAGCGTCTATCATTGGAATGCACACCCACTGAAGCTCTATTTACATACCACAACCATTAGACAATGGATGGTCAATTTTGAATTGGGAAACTAGGGTTTTTTTAACTATCCGGCTACACTATCTTAAAGCCTTCATGACTTTTTACTAGGAGTATTACTTGTACAGTTACTAAACTGATTGGTAGGATAAGCCCAACACTAAAGTAGGTTATTTGTCGTCTGCCGGACGCTGTAGCAGCCGCTAACTAATAAGGAACATAATAATGCAGGAGCAACCTAAGAGTTACAGCAATCAGCGCAAATATATTGGCAAAGTCCAAGGTGTCATCTTTGATCTCGCTGGAACCCTCATTGACTTTGGCGCGATGGCCCCCGTAAAAGCACTTCAAGCCACCTTTGCTGATCACCAACTCGACTTGCCAGAATCACTCGTTCGCCAACTAAATACTGCTGATTACCAACAGCAAATTAAGCAGTTATTAGATGACCCAGCAATTACTGAAGCTTGGTCTAAAGAGCATGGTCGGCTTCCCAGTCATGAAGATATAGAAAAATTACATGAAAAGTTTATTCTCCATCAGATGAAAGCTATTTTAAGTCATGCAGAACTGACTCCAGGCACTACTGAACTGGTAAAACAGCTAACCAAACAAGGCATCAAATTAGGCATTAATACAGAATACAGCCGTAGCCTTGTAGCAGACCTATTACCAGAATTACAAAATCAAGGAGTAACCTTCACCAGTATTGTTTGTGCCAATGAAGTATCCCGTAACCGTCCTTGTCCACAAATGAGTTTAAAAAACGCTATTGAGTTAGATGTTGGGCATATCCATGCTTGCGTTAAAGTTGACGATAGCGAAGCTGGTATCGAAGAAGGTTTAAATGCAGGCATGTGGACAGTTGCTGTTGCAATCAGTGGGTGTAAACTCGGCAAAAGCTGGGAAGAATGGCAAGCTCTTGATAATACTGAACAAGATGCCTTAAGAAGCTCTGCGACTATCCAACTCTATCGTGCTGGTGCCCATTATGTCATAGATACGATTAAAGACCTGCCTGCCTGTTTAACCGATATAGAGCAGCGATTAAAACGAGGAGAAAAGCCTTAAGCAGCAACCTCCTACTACAGCTTAAGTATTTTTGGCATTATTATTAATCATAGGTCTTGTCTTATTCCTCTGGACAATACCTGTGATTAACCTTTAGCTTGCCGCTTAAATATTGAGCAAATAATAATGGCAGGCTTATTTTGTCCGACAACAACCACAACCCTTAACAGTGATAACCAAACTAGTACCCTATAATAACGATAACGTCTTACCTTAGAGCATAACTTTTCCTAATTATCATCATACCTAAGCTATATTTAGTAGCTTACCTGGTAGTGGAGGTGTTCTCAGTGCTACAAATGCTAGCCTAGGAATAAATTCTACTAAGCTAAATCTTCGATTAAATCGATACTGAAATTCAGCAAGATAACGTTGTGCATATTTAGCGCGAATAGCATGATAAGTACTACGTAAAGCACTTTTTAAGTTTCCAAGGATGGTGTTAACCCAATAAAATTCAGGTTCCTCTACTGATGCACGACCACCACCGCATACAATTTTATCATGAAGACAACCTGCTTCTATGACACCATTAAAACAGGCCAGTCCATCGGAGATTACGGTACTGCCCTTGGCCAAATTCTGCCTACTCCAAGCCGTTATCTCTTCTTTATTAAACCCTTTTAAAATGCTCAGTTTAATTCGTGTCGGTTGACCTTGTTTTGTTGTTTCTACGGCTGCTACAAAAGGTATTTTCCCATCTGCTCCCCTACCTCTTTTGCAACCTGTACGCTCACCACCAAGATAGGCATCATCAATTTCAATAAAACCCGACAATTGCTTGGTGCCTTCTCTTTCTTGCATCACTTTCATGAGCTTATGTTTCATTCTCCAGGCAGCTTGATAGGAAATACCTAAATGGCGATGTAATTCTATGGCTGATATACCTTTTTTGTCTTGGGAGATCAAATACATCCCTTGGAACCAAGTCTTTAATGGTAATTTGGTTGATTCAAAGATAGTACCTGCAGTTACAGATGTTTGCTGGTGACATTTATAGCACTGCTGAAGCTTTCTAGTAGTGAGTTGACAGCATTTGTCGTATCCACAATTGGGGCACTGAAAACCTTCTGGCCATCGCAATTTGTATAAGGTATTAAAGCATTGTTCTTCTGTACCATATTGTTTGAGAAACTCGTTTAAACTCAGGCCTTTTTGAAATTGAACTTTGTTGATAGCCATTATTTATACCTTCTCAATTAAGTTTCCATGCTGTTCAAATATACAGCAGTTAATGGCTTAGGTATAGTGATAATTAGGTAACTTTTTAATCAGGCTCGCTGCCCTCTCTTACTATTTTTTAAACCAAAGTCATCCTTCAAACTCTAGCTAGGGATACATACGTAAAGCTAAGTACTTCGACTTATGTCTATAAAGACAACTGTCTTAAGTCGTTTACTATTAAATATAAAAAACTGACAACTATATAGTCAAAACAAATGGCTTTTAGGGGGGTAACTTTCTTTCTACTGTGAAGTTAGCGATATCAACCTTATTAATTGAAGTAAAAAGTGCTGGCAGGGCCGTTGAACGATGAAGCCCTATGAGTTTATGTTTTTATACATGATTAGGGTGAAAAGTAACAACAAACCCTAAAAGTTATTCACGAAGAATATAAATCTTTATCTGCTTCGCTGGAGATTATTAGCTATAGCGAAAACGAAGGGTTAATACACATTTATCATTTTAGTTTTACTAATTAAAAGTTTTATCTATTAAAAAACAAAAAATCCTGACCAAATAAACAAGTTTTTTCATTAAAACATTAGACCCAGATATATTTAAACTTTCTTATATTAATAATCCTCTATTTACAGAAACTAAAAGATTAGCAACAAAAAAGTTGGCAGAACAGAAAAGACAATGCTAAGGTTGCCCGGCTAATTGGTATGCTACTCATGCGTTCATTATATAGCCATTTTTTTCAATACTCAGTCATACTAATGAATCTCGTTAATCTTAATTAAACAGATACGATGCATAATTAACGCAGGCTACTCCTATCAGTTAAGTAAGACTGGTGTGCATGGCTGTGTAAAAAAAACAGTAAGCAATCATCGTACGCTTTTATTAGAGTCAGCGTGTTTCTTAATTGCGGTTAGTTATTGAACGGTGCTATTTAATAAAAATGATAGTAGCAAAGAAAAATAAAAAATTTAAAAAAATACCCAAGCAATGCTAGCTCACCCTGGCAGTTGCGATGTTTCTTTGTCTACTTAATGACCCACTTAAAAGAAGAGATATTATGACTAAACTCCATAAATCACTTATTGCAGGTCTTGGCGCTTATCTGAGCCTGCCACTGAGTGCTGAAATTATAATCAGCGAATACAGTGAGGGTAAAAGCTACAATAAAGCAATTGAGTTATATAACCCCTCTTCACAATCTATTAACCTAGCCAATTACAAACTAACCAAATACACCAATGGCGACCCAAATAAAACCAACACTTTAGCTCTTAGTGGTAATCTCGCAGCTAAAACCACTTTCGTTATCAGCTACTCAAAAGCAGTTGAAGCCATTAAAAATAAAGCTCAACTGATAACAGACAGCCAGGCGGTCAACTTTAATGGGGATGACCCTATTGCTTTATTCAACAACCAACAGCTACTGGATATTATTGGTACACCTGGACAACGCACCAACTTTGGTAAAGATAAAACCATTCAACGTACAACAGCAAAAGCCAGTCAACAATACCAAACTTCTCAGTGGCAATTTTCACCTGCCAATGATCCCGAAGTAATGGCAGCTACCTTAGGCCAGGTAGACTTGACAGGCTCACCTAATCAAAACACCATTAGCTGTACAACAAATGATGTTACATTAATTAGTCAACTACAAGGCGCTGGAGACCGTAGCCCACTCATTCCTGCTGATAAGCGCCAAAGTGACACCTCTTTTTTAGTAGAAGGTATTGTTACTAAATTAACACCCAATCGTTATCAGGGTTTCTTTATGCAAGAAGAAATCACTGATGAAGATAACAATCCCAACACCTCTGAAGGAATCTTTGTATATGGTAACCCGATAGTTGCTGTTAATGTTGGTGATAAAGTACGTGTAGAAGGCTTGGTCAAGGAACATTATAACGAAACTCAACTGGTCTTAAAGCAAGCCAAAGTTTGTTCACCAATGGGACAACACCAAGATACGACTCAAATTGTTGACTTATCTGCCGAAACAACTTTACAGGCATTAGAGCCATATGAAGGTATGCAAGTCCGTTGGCAAGGTGATGCGTCATTAACTGTCACCAAAAATTATGGTTTCAACTTTAAAAGCCGGCGTAATGATATGACTCTTACTCAAGGCACCCCTTTATATAAGCCAACACAGTTATTTCCTGCACTTAGTGAAGAAGCTAAGCAGCTGGCAAAAGCAAACCAACAAAATCAAATCACTATTGAAACCGACCATAAACAACAAGATGGCGTGATTAGCTTTTATCCCCCCTTTGAGCCTAATCAGTTTTATATTCGCATTGGCGACACTGTTGATCAGTTAACCGGTGTCATTAAATATGCTTATGGCCAATACAGTGTTATCCCAACTCAGTTAATTGCTGACAATGCGTTTAGCCACCACCACTATCCTCGGCAGGCAACGCCACCACTCAAACAACACGGTAACTTGCGTATAGCCAGCTTTAATGTCCTAAACTACTTTAACCATGTCGTACCTGGTGCAGCAAGTAACCCAGCCAACAATCAAAATCGTGGCGCCACTCGTTTAACTGATTTCGAATTACAACAAACCAAAATCGTTAATGCCCTAGTCGCCATGGATGCAGATATTGTCGGCTTAATGGAAATTGAGAATAACGGTTTCAGTGAAAGCAGTGCTATCCATTCTTTAGTAACGGCACTGAATCAAATGATCAGCAACCCTGATGATCATTACCAATTTGTGAAACCAGCTGTTGCCGCTTACATTGGTAACGATGCAATTACTGTCGGGATTTTATATCGCCCTGCTAAGATAGCATTAGTGGGTAATGCCCATATCGTCACCATGCCTCATCAACAGTTCACAGTCACCACTACAGAAAACAAAACCCGTAACTTTAATAAAGGACAACGTGACGGTTTAATTCAAACCTTTAAAACCCAAACAGGAGAAGTACTCTCTATTGTTGTTAACCACTTTAAATCCAAAGGCTCGATGTGTCTTGAAGATTACTTGGAATATGCAGTTGATGGCAAAATCCCTCTTAATAATAAAGGCCAAGTTACTGGTAAGCCTACTGCTCCCAATTATGTCGATGACTTACAAGGCAGTTGTAATGAATTGAGGGTTTCCGCTGCTTATCGTTTAGGGGAGTACCTAAAACAATATAAAAAATCATTAAGCAATAATATCCTCATTCTTGGCGATCTAAATGCTTACGGCCAGGAAGACCCTCTACTCACCCTCACAGATTATCAGGCAAGTCAAATATCACGCCCAATCAAAACAGCAGCCCACACTGTGTTAGCAGGCAAATCTTGGCAACCGCCTCAAACCATTGTAGCCGGGTATGGTTTTATCAATTTAAACACCCACGCTCAAGGCAACAAAACATTTAGTTACAGCTACGAAGGTGAGTTAGGTAATTTAGATCATGCCTTGGCTTCTCCAAAACTAGCAAATAAAATGGTTGATATTGTTGGCTGGCATATTAACTCTGTGGAAAACAGCCTGTTTGAATATAGCCGTAAATATTCAGGCCAATTACCAAAATCTGACAGCCTTTTTAGCGCCTCTGATCACGACCCTATTATTATCGAATTTCAATTTGAGCCTAAACAACCAGTTAAAGCCGAACTTAATCAATTAGTTGAGCAGGCTTGGTCTGTTTATCAAGAAGTAGTTATTAAAGATATTGAGGGCTTTTATCCTTACTCTCTAAAATGGTCCCTCACTACCCATTTACTCCAAGCACTTGAAACCCAGTCAAACAATCAATCTACCCAGCAACAAGTCGATCGTGTAGTTAATAATCTAAAACAAGTGCTGACTAAAGTTGACAACTTTCGTCCAGTTGTTTACAAAGCAGGATTAGCAGCCACAATTGAAACAGCTAATTACCGGCTTAAACAGGCCAATCATAACCCACTGTGGTATTTCCCTGCTAAAGCACAACAACAGTTGGCTAATAAAATTAGCTTAGCAACAGCTGTATATCAAAGCAGCAACAGTAGCCAGCAGCAAGTGAATCAAACCACCTATCAACTGGTGAAAACCCTGTTTTGGTTCGAAAGCCAACGTCAGCTCCGCTGGCGACAGCCCTGGTCATTCAAAATGACCAATCATTGGGTTATTATTCACTAGCTTGTCAATTTAATTAGGGGGCAAAATGCCTCCTAGCCGCTTTATTGCAAATATTAGTCTCATCTTGTCTTTCAATTTTACAACGACTATTTAGTCAAAAATAGCTTGCTATATATAATCACTTTTTTATTTACCATATATTTTTTAATAAATGTGGTTTGGAGGTATGGATATGACCCCTTTTATAGCAGAGCTGTTAGGAACATTTTTTTTAATTCTATTAGGCACTGGTGTGGTGGCAAATGTTAGCCTAAATAGAACCATTGGCCACAATAGTGGCTGGATTGTTATCACTTTTGCCTGGGGGTTTGCTGTGTTTACCGGCGTAGTCGTGGCCGGCCCTATAAGTGGAGCACATTTAAACCCGGCCGTTTCAGTAGGATTAGCGCTTGCCGGACTGTTTCCATGGAAAAACCTGGCCGGCTATTGCTTAGCCCAAATGATAGGCGCATCATTAGGTGCACTGGTCGTTTGGTTAGTATATAAAGATCATTTTGATGCAACAGATGATAAAAACACTAAACTGAGTGTCTTTTCTACTAGCCCAGCAATTCGCAATTTACCACGTAACTTTCTTTCTGAGTTAGTTGGTACTTTCGCCCTGGTATTTGTTATTTTATATTTTTCAAACCCTACACTGCAATTCAGTGATACCAATACAGCTACCATTGGTTTAGGCTCCCTAGGTGCATTGCCTGTGGCGATTTTAGTGATTGTTATTGGTATGTCCTTAGGAGGAACTACAGGTTATGCCATTAACCCAGCTCGAGATTTAGCTCCCCGAATTATGCATGCAGTACTACCTATCAATAATAAAGGCAACAGTCAGTGGGATTACGCCTGGGTACCAGTCCTTGGCCCATTAACTGGTGCATGCATTGCCAGCAGCCTGTATTTAGCACTCTCTTAAAGCACACTTCTAAAAATAGTCATTTTTTTAAGACACTCTTAATTGAATACTTTATTTTCGCAGTAATTATTTACTATTAGCCGGCTGGATTTCTTTTCCAGCCATATGGCATAACATCTTAATGCTATATGGTTTTGTTCAGGCCAGTATTTCTGGTTGTAATCAGTGATTAACTGTTTTAGAAAACACATTAATCACAATGACACCTGCAACAATTAATCCCATACCTAAGATAGCTGGTAAATCAGGAGTCTGCTTATAAACAACGGCCCCCACCAGCGCAACAAGTACAATCCCAAGCCCTGCCCATAGAGCATAAGTAATCCCAACCGGTATAGTTCTTAACACCAGTGATAACAAGTAAAAAGCTAGGCCATAACCAACAATAACAACTAAGCTAGGCACCAATTTTGTAAATTCCTCTGAAGCTTTTAAGGCACTGGTTGCAGCCACTTCAGCAATAATAGCAATCGCTAAGTAAAAGTATCCCATCATCATTCCTTATAAAAGCAGTAGGACCATAGAAAAAACCAGGATATCGATGATTAATTTAGCTTGCTCTAACCTAAGCATGATCCTGTTATTTACAATTGCTATGGCACCTACCTCCTAATAGATCGATCTTTTTCTGGTAAAAGCAAAGCAACACAGCCCAGAGATAGAGAACCAAAATAGTGAGAAATTGCGACCTGATTTTGCGCATGCATCACTAGCTAAGCTACACTTTTATAAGCTCTTACCATCAAATGCATAAAGGTAACATAGTGAATAAGCATGTCATGTTATTAGCTAAGAGCACTGTACTTGGCATATTAAGCGCTATCTCAACAACTGTTGCTGCCGAAACAATATCACTATCCATTACTATGGACAAATCCTGGGAAATTCTTGACGCTAATATCCAAAACCAACAAACATCAGGAAACCAAATAAATTATCAATTGAAGTTAGATGAACAGGTTATGTTTGAAGCGAATAAAAAAAATACCAATAGCGTTTTCGCTATCAGTATTATCTCAAAAGAAGATGCTGAAGGGGCCACTTCAGCAAAAGATTACCTAATCAAAAATAAGCTGCCTTCCCCAGATACCCCACATAAAACAGATAACCAATCTATAGGTGGGGTACAATTTGACAATATTAGTACTGCTATTAATTATGACCCTGCAGTAAAAACCCTTGAACAAAATTATGCTGCTTTAAAAAACACCTATATCCTTGAAATTTACACCGCTTGTGAAGAGGGTCACTCTTCCTGTCAAGAGTTGAACAGCTTAATCAAGACGATTAAATTTAACGATTAACTTACCCTTCTTGCACAACCCCTGTCGTTTGATACACTTCCCTTTGTTGCTGCAATCTCTTAAGATTTATTTCTGCTGCAATAGTAGCCTGCCTTAACGATTTTGCTTTTAAGGCCATCTCGTCTTTTTGCTTTTCAGCTAACTCCAATTGAATCTCATAATCTGCAATCACTTTCGTCGCATTAACTGCCAGTGCTTCATTTCCTTTACCTAAAGCATCAGTAGCATCTTGAACCATACCATTGATTTTTGCTTTTATTTGCTCATATCGGGTAATGCATAGCTGTTGCTTTTTTAACTGACTTTCCAATGCTATTTTAGAGTCTTTAATAATTACATGTGCTGCAGCAATCGCCTGCTCAAAATCCTGCAATACCTGGTTATCAACCACTACTTCCACATGGTCTTCACACGAAACCGCTGTATTACCACGGATAGCTAACATTAATTTGTTCAAGATACTCATAAGCCTCTACCTCCTGCTTACAACATGACTGAAATTGCTGCTATGTCTTTGCCATGGATAATTGCTATATATGCTCCATTAAGACATCACATGTAAAACTTCAACCATATTACATGTTAGACTATTTTTTGTCCACATATTTATGCACAAATACTCTAAAGAAGCTTCTTGCTAAAAGAGGAAGGAAGCTAGGGAGGCCATAACCTACATATTGTTATAAAAATTCTTTTATTATAACAATATGTACACATGATCTTTACCCACTGGTTTATTTAAACCTCTATTATCATTTAAATTAATATAAATACATTTAATATATTTATAATAAAAGCACTCCGTAGCATGACAGGTAACGACTTGTGATTTAAATCTAAAATATTCATTCCGGGAGCAAAACCAATGCCTGACCAACCAGTGTAAAAACTACATTTAACTCGATATTCAAAGAAGACTTTTACCACAATATGCGAGATATTGAAGGGCGCCAAAACAACAGCAACAACAAACTGATCATTATCAGCTAATATTTCAATACATAATTTACGGATAATCCAATAGCTAAAAAAATAAACCATTAATGCTGTAATAAATACAGCAAGCGATAGTGATATCGGCACAACTCTTAAAACAAGCTATAACAAATATACACTGAAATATTCAGATTAAGCTTATAGCTGTTCAAATACCTCAACGATAATATTTTCTAAGTCACCACTATTTGGCAACGGTTCTTCCATTGCAAAAAAAGCCGCAAGCAATAAAGAGGCAGAAAAGTTTCCCCGGTTAACACGATTAGCTAAATTATTTGGCTCTATATCTATACTTGTTTTTTGCTTAATCAATTCAGCCAAATCCCGAAAAGTCAGGTCGTTTTTCTGTCTAGCCTGTTGAACCAGTGTCGCACACACTTTATTCCAGGATAGCTTATTGATTTGGTTATCATTCATTTGCCACTACCTTCCACCAATGGCAAGCACCTTTTTTGCCCAATTGATATGAGTAGAAGGCTCACACATTTGCCCCCCAGCTTTAAAAACGGCTTTATCCTGATGTCGAATAATTTCTTTGGCTAAATCCAACTCCTCATTTCTGATAGAAAGAATATCCTGAATCAAACTAACCTGAGTAGGATGAATAGCAGTTTTATTTAAAAAACCGTATGCACGATCAAGCATCAGCTCTTTTTTTAACAAGGGTATGTTTTCATCATCAATAAACTCAAATACAGGCGCTGACAATTGATAACCAAAAGGCCTAAAGGCAGTAATGCAATTATCAATCGCTATTCGTACAGGGGTTTCATATATCGTCACATAATCAGGTCGTTTAATCCCCAGCAAGCTTAATAAGTCATTACCACCAATGCGAAAACAGGGTATTCCAACCGGGAAAGTATCCATTAACTTCCTCAGCCGAATTAGCTCCTGATTATCGAAGGCTATTTCAGTTTCAATGGTTGGCATTAAGTAAAACTTCTCTTTACCTGAATCTTCAATTGCTGCCTTATATTCATGCACATTACTGTGATCGATTTTAGGAATAACAAACCCCTTAATGTGCTCAATCGTGTCCAATGCCAGTAAATTCGCTAATACCCCTGGCGAGCGAGCGCGAATAAACACGCTTGTATTAATCTGAGGAAAACTCGTCAACAACTTATTAATGTTTTTTAATGCATCTTCAATTTGGTGCTCAGAGATAGCATCTTCAGTACAAAGCACGACAGAACCTGCCTGAGTGGCCATCAATCGCTGAACCAAATCAGATCTGATAGCGGGCATATAAAGCGTTGCCCCTAATTGATAATACAGTTGTTCAGCCCCTTTCATGATTCACTCCTTGTTAAATCTTTTATCAAGGCTAATGCATTAAAAGGCATGGCTGGGTCAACAACCACCCTTACCTGCTTTTCCGCTGCTAACAGAAGAAGGTGTTCAACATCTTCTTGATTTTTATTATTTAATATTAATAAGTCTGGAATTCGACGAAGCATTACCCGAGTTGCTTCCGCAATACCCGGTTTCACTTTATTGATATCTTTAATACCCTGAGCTTTCATTATTTGAGTTAAATAGCTCAATATCACCTGATGTTGTTGAGCCTGAATTTGTTGACTGAGCATTGTAGCTATTTGCACCGTTGACGGATCAAGCCGAGTTATTTCACTGGCAACTTCTTCAATAAACCAATTACTTAAGTCATGCGACTGCAAGTTATGATAGGTGACACACTGATGAAAACCGACTACATTCGGGTCACGAATGGTTCGCGAAACTAAACCTGATACGGTGCTATTTAAAATACCGGAAGGAATAACATAGTCATCGTGGGTAGCCACATAGTGAGCGGTATAGCCAATATCCGAAACCACACATAACTTATCACTAAGTTTATAATCGGGGTTTTTACGATTCCAAGTTTTTATGGCCTGTTTTAGCTCACGGGTAATCGCTCCTTTTGCTGTCCAACCATCAACAAATACGATAGATTCAGCTTTCACGCCGATGCTTTGCAAATAAGACAAAGCTGCTTCATCAATTCCCTTGCCACGAATAATAGAAATGGAATAATGTTGAACTGAAATATCTCCCAACGCAGATAAAGCCCGCTTCAACAAAATACCAATCGGTGTACCTGCACGAGCTAAAGACACTAAAGTAATTGAGCTGCCTATTGCTTGCTGAAGTAATTTAGCTAGCTGGAAAATTTCTGTAGCTAATCTGGTTTTGTATTTAGCTGTTAATTTATAAAAAATATCGAGATAGGCCCTTGTTGGAGCCTGTTCAATCGATACCATTTGAGAATAATGAGTACCAGCCTGCAAACGCTGCTCTTTTTCTGCAACTGTCAGTAGCTCTATCCCTTCAGCTTCTTGAAGGAGAAACTGACAATCATTTGGGTGATAACTTCCGGTTAATAATTGCTGCTGCCCCATGTTATTCCCCAATGTATTCGTTAAATGCACTATCAGTGATTTGGCTGTTTTGCGGTACCACCAGATAATCACAGGCTTTCATGAATGCGATATCACTCAAACTATCCCCTGCACCAACAAATAACGTATGGTTATTTAAAGATTGATATTTTTGCTTTAAATAATTCACTGCTTTAGCTTTTGATGCATATGGCGGTAATAATGCCATATTACGGCCATTGATATGAATTCGCGCTTCCTGTCGTGCATTCACTTGCTCGATAACCGGCTTCAATAACGGATAAAAGTCCTCAATTTTATTCGCCTGATTGTCTACTTTAATACTGACATAACAGCTTATATCAAAGTCAGTAATCACATTCGTCCGAAGTGGCAACTGCTCATGATCAATAACCTGCTGGACCTGCCTTACCCATTCCACCAGCTGTTCTTGCCAAGGATCAACTTCAAACTCAATAAGCTGTAGCCACCCCTCATCAATGGTACAATCATGATTGAGAATTAATGCCCCATGATTAATAACTGCTTCATGACTAAATGTAAGCTGAGTACGACATAATGCCGCATAGTTTCTTCCTGTTACTGGAATTAATACGCCATCACTCAATAAGCTAATTAATTTATGCTGCTTCTCGGTATAAAAAGAAATGACCTGACCATTTCGATCAACAGCTCCTGGGTGCAACTTGTCATTGCCTACACATTTCCGCTCTGTTTGTATTAACGTATCGTCAATGTCAGTAAATACGACTAGTGACATTTTTACACCTCAACCTGCTGTTTAATCACAGGAATACACTCAATTTGTTGAGCTAATCCACAACTTAGATATTGGGCATAGGTTTCATAAGCAATAATGGTCATCCGTGTTGCAGGCCGGTTGTACACATAGTTTTCATAGCCATCTTCAACGGTAAATACTTCTTTCCGTTTAATACCATTTCCTTCAATGATAGGAGAGCGTGTCGTTGACTGAAAAACAACATCAAAGCCCTGGTTTTCCATTAACTCGGCTAATTTATAAGGTTGATATAAAAACTCACCATACCCTAATACGGTATATTTTTCAGTTTTAGCTAAACCATCTAAAGTAAAGCATTCACCATTTACCGAATAAAAACTAGTGCTATCCTCTTCAAAGGTAATACCAGTACGTATTTCAGCTAGCACTGATTGCTGAGAAAGTTGCTGCTGGGCTTTGGTAGGCAAGTCACAAGTAAAATCGAGATTTGGAGTGAAGTTAAACTCTCCTGCCATTAAACAAATAAACGACACTTCAATACCTGCTAATAACTGCTGTATTTCAGCTTTACGCCGCTCAGATAACCAACTAACCAAACTCACCCAAATAACTTTCTTTAAGCTACCAATATATTGGCGTAAATTTTCTGCTAACTGGAATAAAGTATTACCTGTCGTAATTTCATCATCAACCAACACTACTGTTTCTACCTGCTGTATTTGCAGCTGTTGCAATGGCTGATACACAATATGAGCGGGTGCATGACTATGGCTTTCATCAATACTAAAAATGGTGGGCACATTTGTTAACTGATAGCGGGTTGTATGGGTATACAATACCTCATGCCCATCATTTGCCAAGGCTTCCGCTACACCAGCGCCTAGCCCTGTAGCGGTTTCTGCCAAACCAACAACTAGAGTTGGTCCGCTACTAGCTAATTGAATTTTTTTAGACAGTACCTGGTAAGTTTCTGCCATTAAAGAAGGCTTGCAGGGAATGTGTTTCCCCAATACTTTCGAAATAAATAAATAGCCTCGCTTGGGATTTTGCCTGGCGCCAAATGTTAACAAATCAAGCAGGCTATAATGCTGACTACTAAGGTGATGATTGATATTAAAGATTAATGAGCCTGACTGAATTTCGACTTTTGCATCCATGGGAAGGACTACTTCTTAAAGTAATAAAACAGGCGGCAAATGCCGCCTGACAATAACTATCTAGGGTATATCTATTATAATTTAACCCACATTAACCCCGTATTGAGTCGCCATGGCTTTCAAACCACCGCTAAACCCTTGGCCTACGGCACGAAACTTCCATTCACCACCATGACGATATAATTCACCAAATAGCATCGCCGTTTCAATAGAATAGTCTTCACTCAAGTCATAGCGAACCACTTCTTCGTTATTAGCTTCATTCACAATGCGTATAAAAGCGTTAGAAACCTGGCCAAAGTTTTGGTTTCTTGACTCTGCATCGTGAATAGTGACACCAATAACGATTTTTTGAATATCAGTAGGGATTTTGACCAAGTCAACTTTTACTGACTCATCATCCCCTTCCCCTTCACCTGTTCGGTTATCGCCCATGTGCTCAACAGAACCACACTGACTTTTCAGCTGATTGTAGAAAATAAAGTCAGCATCACTACGTACCTGACCGGCTTCACCAACCATAAAAATAGAAGCATCCAAGTCAAAGTCAGAACCATCTGTTGACCGAGCATCCCACCCTAAACCAATAACCGCATTGGTCATACCAGGTGCAGTTTTTTCTAAGCTAACATTACCACCTTTTTGTAAAGTAACAGCCATTTTTTTCTCTCCTGTCCTTATTATCAACTAATATAACTAATGCAAATGCTTTTAAGCGAGACCATAGGTCTGTAAAAATGCAGCTAACCCACCAGCAAAACCATCGCCTTTAGCAACAAAACGCCACTCTCCGTCTTTTTTATAAATTTCACCAAAAATTAATGAGGTTTCTGTTGAGTAATCTTCAGTTAAATCATAACGTACAACTTCTTGTTGATTATCATCATTTAAAATACGAATAAAGGCATTTTCAACTAAACCAAAGTTTTGCCTTCTTTCTTCAGCATTATGAATTGTCACCACAACAACTAATTTTTCAACATCAGCAGGGATATTAGCAAGGTTAACCTTAATTACCTCATCATCACCTTCCCCTTCACCTGTCAGATTGTCGCCCATATGCTGTATCGAGCCACAAGCAGACTTGGTGTTGTTATAGAAAACAAAACCACCTTCACCAATGCCCTTGCCTTCGTTATTAACCATTAATAGTGAAGCATCAAGGTCAAATGCAGCACCATCTGTCGCACGGATATCCCAACCTAAACCTACGTGCAGTTTGGTCAAGCCCGGTGCTTCTTTTTCAAGGTTGACCCGTCCACCTTTCAGTAAACTAATTGCCATGATAATTTCTCCTTAATTGTGATTACACCCTTTGCTAAAAATCTTAAAGCAGTCGGTATCAAACCACTTCGCTATTATTTGTGTTTGATTCTTCTTTTTCTGGAAACAAAATAGAAGCCACGACACCTAAAGTGATTGTGCCTAATACAATAAACAAGCTCATACTGTGGGTAATTTCAAAGCTGAATTCCCAAATATGTTCAGCCGCTTGTGCACACAGTTTAAATGCAATGAAGAATAGAACAAATGCCACCGCTTTTTCCAAGTGACATAAGTATTTAGCTGCAACCGCTAGCATGAAATAAAGGTTACGCAGGCCAAGAATAGCAAAGATTACTGCAGCATAAACCAAGAAAGGTTCTTCTGTTACTGCAATAATGGCTGGTACAGAGTCAAATGAAAAAACAATATCACTTATCTCAATACAGATTAAGCACAAAAACAATGGCGTCGCATAAAAGGCCGCTTTACCCACCACAGTTAAACTGGAGTCAGTTGCTTTAAGTTGCTCGACTTCATTGTGCTTAATAAAGAACTTATTGCCATTTAAGCGAGGCAATACTGGAACAAACTTTTTAGTCCAACGGACAGACCAGTGATTAGAGTAGTCTTCAACCTCCTCCTCATCCCCGCCTTTCAACATTAAGACTGCAGTCCAGGCAACGATTAAACCAAAGATAAATTCCACCCACACACTTAAGCCAAATAAGGAAGTGCCTACCGCAATAAAAATAGCTCTAAATAACAGTGCTCCAACAATACCGTAATAAAGTACCCGGTGCTGTAGTGCTCCCTTAATGCCAAAAGAAGCAAAAATAGCAATAAACACCATCATGTTATCCACTGACAAAGTTTTTTCCAGCACATAGCCAGTTAAAAACAAGTCAGCCCACTTGGGCTCATAACGAAGGTATAAATAGGCATAAAATGCAATGGCTAAAGCCACCCAAAAAACGGACCAGCCTAAAGCATCTTTAAATTTTATTTCAGTTGAATTACGGTGGCTAAATAAATCACACCAAACAGAAGCAGCAACCACAACAAACAAAACAATCACTGCTTCCAAAGGAAAACCAAATGATTCCATCGACAACGCCTTAATAACTTACAGCTCAAATTCTGCTGGGTTCAGCCCCAGCTCTACAGCAACTTTACGTGCAACGGCTTTTTCATCCATATCAAAATTACCATCGGCTGCGGCAATAGCAATAATCAAACGCATTACTGTACGGCAGGCGACTTCATTGCCTTTAAGCTTGTTAAGTGCTTCAAAGGCTTTGGACTCACCAATATCTTTATCAAATTCCAAATTACTCACATGCTCAGAAAATGCAGAGACCACTTCGGTCATTTTAAATACTTTTAATGCTTCATTATTCTCAATAAACTTGATCATTTTTCGCTTTTCTTCAGGGTCAATCGAGCCATCAGCTAAAGCAATTAACGCAGCACCACCAGTTGCCGCATTTAAGAAATTTTTATTCTTAAATTTCATTACATCATCTTTTAGTTCACCGGCTTTTTCTTTTAGCGAGTTTAAAAAGCCACTAAATCCACCTGCCATAATTCAATCCTCTATTCTGGGTTTTGTTGTTGTGAACGCCAGGGCAGCCCCCACCCATAGGCTTGATCCATTGCAACCAAAGAATCAAAAAACTCAACAAGTGGGGTGAGCTTATATTGCTGAGCAACTCTTTCTATCATTGCCACGGCACATAATGGCTGATCACAACGGTAGGAATTAATATTTATTTGGTCTAATTTGTTAAAATCAATGCTGGCACCTAATTTATTCCATTGGCTTAACCCTTCTAAAATAAAACAATAAACTAAAACTCGATAAGACTTATGCCAATACTGAGTATTTAAGTGCAACTGCTGAACACGTTGCTCTTCATGACTCAGTGCATGAATATAAGGCACCCCGTAATAAGAGCCACGCTCTTCACCATAAGATTGTACCAACCCTCGTTGACCATTGCTTAATTCATAAAACGCCCCTATTCGCAAATCATTGACAGGATCAAAGTCAAGCACATTATTGATTGGATCATGGGGGTTTAACTGGTTATTCCAGGTTAATGTGACAAATAAATCTTCTGTTGAAATAGGGTGAAGGACGTCTTTAGCTTGGGTATTGCTCGCAGCTGTAGACGTTGATTGTGTTTTACTTGCAGTGTTACTGGCAGAAGGTGCGGATTCAGCAAGGGAAATATTATATTGTTTTTCCAGCTGCATTATTCCTTCATTAAACCCTTGACAAACTGATCGGACTTTCCAGTTATCTTGGTGGCGATAAAGCTCAGATACTATTAATAACGATTCATTGCGACTACTGTCCAGTGCAGCTTTTACCTCAAAAAGTGGCTGATCAGACAGTATATCTGTATAAAACACAGTCAACTGACTAACTAAAGCAGCTAAACTATCATCACCATAAGCAATGAATTTAATTTTATTAACGTGACTAGGTAATTCAAAAGGCTGAATCAACCAAGTCATATCATTAACCTGGTTGATACCTGTGCATGTTCCCTGAACAACCTGTTGTTGATCATCAAGTACTAAACTCAACCACCTGACCCCCATATTGCCTTCAATGCGAAGGGTCACGATTGGATTATCAACTTTTGCATTCTGCCCAGGTATCAATGACTGCATTTCAACAAATTCCTTGGTGCTGTAAACAAGTAACCTATCCGAGAATAAAACAACTATTCCCTACTTAGGTCACTAGATATACGAGCGAGAAACTGTTTCAATGGTTTGTTCTAGCCCTTGGTCCCGTGTGGCTTCACCCACAGCTTTAAATTTCCAGTCGCCGTCTTTCTTATACAAAATACCCAACACCATTGAGATAGAACCTGAAAATGACGGATCGTTAGCAATATCATAGGTAGCTAAAATATTATTCACTCTTGAAGGAGTGCCTTCGTATAGCCGAATAGAAGCAAAAGGAATTGCTGCAAAATCTTGTTTACGGAAAGAGTTAAGCACCACAGCAACCGCCGAGACACCTTGAGGCACTTGCTGTAAATTAATCGTGATTACTTCGTTATCTAAACCGTCATCACCTTCCATGTCGCCTGTTAAATCATCACCACTATGATGAATTGAACCACATTTACTTCTTAGTTGACCAAAATAAACGACATCGACAGGCTGTTTGTTTTCGTTATACAAGCCTACACTGGCATCCAGATCAACTGGCACTTTTTTAGCGCCAAAAAAACCTTTTTTCTCTATTGCGCCCCAGTTTACCCCTACACAAATTTGTTGAAGGTTTTTACCCGCTTCTTTTTCAAGGCTAATACGTTGACCTTTAGTTAATGAAATTGCCATATAGACTCCTTGCCCTAATAAAGTTTCATACAATAATATGAAGGCAGCACTTTGACATACCCCCTATAGCTAGTCAATAAGAATAATAATGGTTCTTTATTGACGCCAATAGTCGCCTATTCAGATTAATCAGGGCAGTCCTATACCACCAAATGGATAATACATATACTACAGTAGCCGACTTAAAAGCGACTTGTGTTGAAAAAAACCTAAAAGATCTACCATAGTGACAGATAAACTGAAACAAAGTTTCAGCAAGACGAATAGGAGATTATTTAGCTGAAGTTGGCCAAGGCAACACCGGCACAGCCGTCACACTGTTTTTTGGCGACCCCTCTACCAGCTTATCACTATAGGTCAGATAAATAATGACTTGTCGTTTGGGGTCATAAAACCGAACCACTTGCATGGTTTTAAAAAGCACTGAAGTACGTTTCTTAAACACCTGTTCACCATCCAACTTGCCAGCTTTCAATTCATCAGACAATTGAATAGGCCCCACTTGTCGACATGCAATGGAAGCATCTGAGGTATCTTCAGCCAGTCCTAATGAACCTGACACCCCACCTTTTTTAGCCCGACTTAAATAACAAGTCACTCCACTAACATCAGGGTCATCAAAAGCCTCTATCACTATTTTGTCATTAGCCCCCAGCAGCTTAAATGTTGTTGAAACTTTTCCCACTATTTCACCATAACACTGACTATAAAAAGCTGCGCTAATCAGAGCATACCAAAACGGCTTTATTCTCATTTGAATTGCACCTTTAATTACCCCCTAAAGACAATATCACCTTCCAATGTTTCCAGTATTTGTCGTATTTCTTTGATAGCCAGTGTCGTGAGAAAAAACGAACTGGTTACTGAGTAACCGGTAAACTCTGTTTCATCTAATTGCAAACAACGCTGTCGGATAGCTTCTAATTGCTCATCATTATAAATAGGGATACTGATAAAAATTTGCCAATCTTCTTCTGAAGCTCTGCCATTAACAATATCGTAAAGCAAGGTTTTTGCTTTGGCCCTTTCTACTCGATAGCGGGGCGTTCTTACTTTTAACAGTAACAACACAACACTCACTGTTATCAGGCTTGCTAATAGGATTGTGGTTAACCAGACCGCCATATCCACCATCGATAACCATCAGGTTTTTAACTGCGCTAACAGCACATCTTTTGCCGAATTCACTTGAATGGCTAGATAGCTACTCCCCCCTTTATCAGGATGAAGTTTTGCCATTAATCGTCGATGGGCATCAATAATTTCTTGCTTGCTGGCTGTCGTTTTTACACCTAGCACCTCTGCTGCTTCAGTAACCGTCATCGGTCCACTATCTCTATGACTTTTCGCTTGGGAATAAGAAGACTGCTGCTGATCCTGAAACACTTGCCATTCTGATGTACGCATTTTATTTAAATAAGTATCCAACAACTGACGAGTATCTTGTTCTTGTGCAGGACAATGGGAATAAAGCTCAGCTAACTGTTCAATAGTTAATTCTCTTAGCTGCTTTCCTTTATATTGCCCCACTAACACTTCACCCTCGATGTGGCCACTGCTGTGATCTAAAGTCATTAACAATAATTGGGTACGTACCGTAGATTGCTTGCCCTTCGTATGTGTTTGCTGTTGAGCTGTTGCTGCCCCCCCAGTGAAAATAGCTTTGTGTCCCCAAAGTCTTTGTAGTAATGGCCAATAGCTTGCCACTGAGAGCGCTTTTCTTAACAATGGAATAAGTGCAGCCAACAGAGCAAAAACAACTGATATACGTCCTGTAATAACTAAATAAGCAAAGACCAAAATAGCGGCGATGAGTGCTGATTTTTGTAACCACTTTTTTCTCGCTTCTGGTGGCAGCTGGTGATACTGATACCAAGCAATGGAACCACCGACTAGTGCAATAAGAATCAACAATTGAGACAAAACAAAATATCCTTTTATCCGTCGGTGACTAACAATACGTTAGTTAGCCTCCTCTACTGAGCAGTTTTAATAATCTTAAAACAAAAAGTACTTAACAACCGCCAGATAGCTGGTGCTCAAGCTGTAACACAATTTCCGGCTGCCCTTTAGCAAATTGATGTAGTGCTTTTAAGCCACCCACAGAGTAGACTGCCACAGCAGACAAAAGTGCCTGTAATTCAGCTGCACTTCCCTCATCAAACTGACAATGAGCTCCTCCGGATACTCTAGCAATTTGCTGATAGCCTTGAGTGGCCACTTCATCATCACCTTCTTGAAATAAAAAGACCGGTACACCTCGTAATTTTAGTTGACCTGCCCAGTTACATACTTCATCAATGGACTCTTCTAAACTATCTCCTACAAATACGATAGCCTGTAATGGTTGGCGCTTAGCCTCTGCTAAACCATGCTGCAACAGTCGACTAATTTGGGTAAAACCTCCAATACACGACACCTGATTCATCTCTGCAAGTAAGGCTTCTGTCGAGTGCAACCAAGGGCTAGCATGAAACTGACTAAAACCACGGTAGTAGCATAACTGTATCGCCAGTTGCCCTAGTGCTTTAGTTTCAGTAAACATTTTACCCTGCAAGTGACAGGCTCGGTCCCAGGTCGCTTCGCGACTTGCGGTGGCATCTAAGGCAAATATTAATCGGCCTTTGCTAATGGCATTGGTTGTAGTGGGTAGCTGCTCTGCTTGTTGGATGAAATCGGCAACTTCTTTATGGCTTGAAGGGGTTGCAGGAAACTGATCATTTTTATAGTCCGCCATGAACACCTCTTACAGCATTTTCTCTCTATAAGATTAAGATATGGCCACCAATAAAGACAAAATCAAGGGGCAGGAGTAATTCTATTACACCTCCCTAGCAAAACAGAGTGTCGCAAAAGGGAGTAATAAGTAAGCTGAGTGTTTAATTGGAGTAACAGGACATTCTTCCACCGCTCTTGAAGTACTGTCCCTAGCACTTCAAGCTCTGAAAAGGCTTATGCCTTAGCTCATATCTGCTAAGTTTTGATACAATCTCATAAATATTTTTTCATACGATAACCTAACAAAGCACTACGTTAACCGCTAACCCACCTAACGCTGTTTCTTTGTACTTCGATTGCATATCCATCCCTGTTTGACGCATGGTTTCAATCACACTATCTAAAGCTACCCGGTGAGTACCATCACCCCGTAATGCAAGTCGAGCCGCATTTACCGCTTTAACAGCCCCCATGGTATTACGCTCAATACAAGGGATTTGAACCAAACCACCAATAGGATCACAAGTCATACCCAAACTGTGTTCCATACCAATCTCAGCTGCATTTTCCACTTGTTCAGCTGTTCCACCTAATACAGCAGCCAAAGCACCTGCTGCCATTGAACAAGCAACGCCTATCTCTCCCTGACAACCCACTTCTGCAGCAGAAATAGAAGCATTCTTTTTATAAAGCATGCCAACAGCTGCCGCCGTTGCCAAAAAGTCATACAGTCCTTGTTGATTAGCGCCTGGCACAAAACGCATGTAATAACTTAATACGGCAGGAATCACTCCAGCAGCACCATTAGTGGGTGCTGTCACCACCCGCCCACCAGCTGCATTTTCTTCGTTAACAGCCAAGGCAAATAAACTAATCCAGTCCATGACCGTAAGAGGATCTTTCAAAGAGTCCTCAGGACGACCACAAAGCGCTTTATACAATTTTGAGGCACGCCGTTGAACACTCAAACCACCAGGCAACTCTCCTTCAGTTCGACACCCCCGCTCAATACAGCTATGAAATACTTGCCAAATTGCCTCTAACTGTTGCTCAACTGCTGCCATAGAACCTTGCAATACTTCCTCATTGGCAAACACCAACTGAGCAATAGAGAGATTGTGCTGCTTACAGAGTGCTAGCAATTCGGCTGCTGTATGAAAAGGAAAAGGCACCTCTATTTCTGGTGCAACTGGGGCAGCAGCAGAAAGCTCATCTTTACTGACAACAAAACCTCCACCGACCGAGAAAAATTGATCATGATGAAGCACCAGACCATTTACGTCATAAAGGGTAAGTTCAATACCATTGGGGTGCTCAGGCAAAAAGGTATCATTGTGGAACTCTATGGCCTGATCAGGATTAAAAGCAATTTCATGCTGACCCGCCAGCAACAAGCGGTGAGTAGCTTTGATTTCATCGAGCTTAGCAGTGACCTCCTCAGGGTCTACTTCATCTGGCCTCTCTCCCAGCAGTCCCAGCAATACCGCAGTATCGGTGCCATGGCCTTTACCCGTCAGCGCCAGTGAACCATACAAGGCTACTTTTACCTTAACCACTTCGTTCAGACAATCCTTACCATCAGCTAAAAACCGATAGACCGCCCACATTGGCCCCACTGTATGGGAGCTTGATGGACCAATACCGATTTTAAAGAGGTCAAAAATACTTAATATCGTGTTCTCACTCATACAGCTAACCAATGCCCTCAATACTGAAGCACTTATTGTGTTAATTTAGACTCTTTAGCTTAGGATTATTTTCAACTATCGACCTAGCTCGCCACGACTTATACACCAATGTGCACGCCATGCTCAGGTTTATCTACACTTATAACAAAAGACTAATGAGCAGCCACAGTAAGCAACTGAAGCAGACTTTGATGCAAACTCAAGGATAAAGTAATAAAAAGGAATCCAATTGTTTTAATTCAGTTGACGTAAAACTAAAACAAGTAATGAGCGATGGATAATATTTGAGACAGGACTGGCAAACGACAGACGATTATGTGAGTTCTGTTTAAGTGGCATTTGTTCAAAAACTTACCATAAAAAAAAGGGTCTATGATAATAGACCCTTTTTCGACGTTTGGCGGAGAGGCAGGGATTTGAACCCTGGGTGGGCTATTAACCCACGCCGGTTTTCAAGACCGGTGCTTTCAACCACTCAGCCACCTCTCCAAACTGTTTGGGTGCCCCCGAACTTGGTGGCAGATAATACCGGATTTTTTTTCAGAGTCAACGGCTAATTGCTTGATTTTAACTGTGACAGAGGTATGATTTTCAACAAAGGCATTTTTTGCTTGTTTTATAAACAAAACAGGAGTTTATCGTGTTAGAAAATAATCAATATGCAACAGCAGCTGCCTCCAAAGAGGCTTCGATTATTCAAACCAACAAGGTGTTAAAAAACACTTACATCTTACTCAGCCTATCGCTAGGCTTTGCCGCTGTTTGTGCTTTTATCTTCCGCAATGCCCCAATGATTAACCCATGGGTGTTCCTGGGAGGCTTCATCGGGCTATCTTTCCTGGCTCAAGCACTGTGCCGCAGTGTCTGGGGAATTGCCGCCGTTTTTGCATTTACCGGTTTTGTCGGCTTCGCACTCGGCCCCATTCTCAATATGTTTATGAGTAGTGGCCAAGGTACGGCTATTGTGATGAATGCACTTGGTGGTACAGCATTTATCTTCTTAGCTCTATCAGGCTATGCACTGGTGAGCCGGCGTGACTTCTCGTTCTTACGTGGGTTTCTTTTCGCGGGTGCCATTGTTCTGCTCGCGGCCGTGGTAATGTCATTGATCTTTGACATCAGCGGATTTAGCTTAGCAATTTCATGTGCCTTCATGGTATTTGCCAGTGCTCTGATACTCTACCAGACAGGTGAAATTATCAACGGTGGTGAGACCAACTACATTCTGGCCACTATCACGCTATTCGCTTCTATCTATAACTTGTTTATTTCTTTACTACATATTTTCATGGCCTTCTCAGGTGACGACTAAGCCTTAAGAAGATATGCTAAAACCCTGCAACTGCAGGGTTTTTTTTTGGCCTAATGATTAAGATGGAGTGATAGGGCTAGTTCCAAATGAAATTTACCTTATTAATTGCTGGTGGACCTTATAACAGTGAGGCACCTTATACAGCTCTAAACTTTGCTAAAGCAGCGCTAAAAGAGGGCCACAGTATTTACCGGATATTTTTCTACCAGGATGGTGTTCACTGCGGTAATAGTCTGGTCACTCCTCCACAAGATGAGCTTAATTTACCCAAAGAATGGAACAAATTTATTAAAAGAAATAAGCTCGATTGTGTCGTTTGTATTGGTGCCGCATTACGCCGGGGCGTTATTGATGAACAAGAGCAAAGTCGTTACGAGTTACCCGCTGCCAATTTACATAAAAACTGGCCATTATCTGGTTTGGGTCAATTAATTGAAGCGACTCAACATTCTGACCAAGTGATAACCTTTGGGGCTTAAGCACTGTGCAAGGAAAATAAACGACATGAAAAGTGTATGTATTATCTCTCAGCAGTCGCCTTACGCATCCCCTCGCGCCAAAGAAGCACTCGATGCAGTATTAGTAGCCGCTACCTTTGATATTCCTACCACACTGGTATTGCTAGGTGATGGCGTTTTTCAAGCTATTAAAGCGCAAGCAGGCGAAAAAATTCATCAGAAACACCTGGGCAAGCAGTTGGCTGTATTGCCTATGTATGACATTGAAACGCTCTATGTATCTGAACAAGACCTTGCCTGCCGAGGCATTAAGCCAGAACAATTAATGGATAATGTACATGTTTTAGCTAGCCAACAGCTTAGCCATTTAATTCGCCAGCAAGATATTGTTATTTCTTTATAGCCCTATGATTTTACATACATTAAACCAAGCTTCGGAAAAACTAATCCAGAGCTGCTCTGATACGATGGTTGCCGGTGATAGTCTGTTATTGATTGAAGAAGGTGTTTATCTAGGGATTCAGGAAACTATCTCTATGAAGCTTCTAGCAATGCATACTGAAATTAACCTCTATGCCCTTAAACCTGACTGCATAGCAAGAGGGATAAAAGCCCTGCTCTTTCCTGACATTCAGTTGATTGGCTATCCTGGCTTTGTCAAACTATGCACCGAACATAAACAGGTAATTAGCTGGTATTAATATGCAGTGTATAACAGTGTCTGATAAAACGATCCTGCTAGATAAGGAAGGCTATTTAAAGCGGCTTTCCGACTGGGATCAATCGGTAGCAGTGGCACTGGCTGAACAAGAAGGGCTTGAGCTGAGTGATAGCCATTGGGAAGTCATCTATGCCCTACGGGATTTTTACCAGCAGTTTGAGCAATCCCCTGCCATGCGCCCTTTTGTTAAGTACATTGCTAATAGCCTGGGCAAAGACAAAGGTAACTCTATTTACCTGATGCAACTGTTTCCAGGCAGCCCTGCCAAACTAGCCGCAAAAATTGCCGGCCTACCCAGGCCGACTAATTGTTTTTAATTTTTTGGCTCAAGGAATAGGTAGGGCTAGCTATTATTTTGTCTCCGCAGAAAACCAAGCCAGCTTACTCTGTAAGGACACAACCTCTCCCACTATTATCAACGTAGGTGGCTTAACTTCCTGATCTTTAATAACAGCTTCAATGGTTGCTAACGTACCAGTATAAACCCGTTGTTTTTGGGTGGTACCTTGTTGAACTAACGCAATCGGTGTATCTGGGCTGCGACCGTGATGTTGTAATTGCTGGCAGATAGTGCCCAGCCCCATCAATCCCATATAAAACACCAAGGTTTCAGCTGGGTTAGTAAACTGCTGCCAGGGAAGCTCAAGGTGGCCTTCTTTCATATGACCAGTAATAAATCGTACTGACTGAGCATAGTCTCGGTGGGTTAATGGTATCCCAGCATAACTGGCACACCCAGAAGCAGCGGTAATGCCCGGCACCACTTGAAAGGGAATGCCAGCCTCTGCTAACCGATCAATTTCTTCTCCACCACGACCAAAAATAAAAGGGTCTCCACCTTTTAGGCGTAAAACTCGTTTACCTTCTAAAGCTAAGTCGATTAACCGTTGATTAATTTCTGCTTGAGGGAGTGCGTGATTTGAACGTGCTTTACCAACATAGAGTCGGTCAGCGTCGCGCCGTACTAGTTCTAATACTTCAGGTGACACCAACCTATCATATAGCACCACATCTGCTTGCTGCATCAAGCGTAACGCCCTAAATGTCAATAAATCAGGGTCGCCTGGTCCCCCCCCCACTAAATAGACTTCACCTAGTTTAGTGGGTGTAGCTTCAGCAAGTGCAGACTCCAATTGCTGTTCTGCTTTGTCGAGCTTGCCAGCAAAAGCTTGTTCGGCAATAGGTCCTGTAAGAACTTTTTCCCAAAAATAGCGCCGATCATTAATGACATTAAACCGTTGCTTCACTTTTTCCCGGAATTTACCTGCCAACTCAGCCAATTGGCCATAGCGATGGGGAATCAGTGACTCAATTTTGCCGCGCAGTAAACGTGCTAAAACGGGGGCCGCACCACCACTACTAATTGCAATGGTTAAGGGCGAACGATCAATAATGGCCGGGAAAGTAACCGTTGATAAGGCAGGTTGATCCACAACGTTAACGGGGATATTAGCCTGTTGTGCTAACTGGGAAACTTGTTGATTAACCTGCTGGTCGTTAGTAGCTGCTACCACTAATGCATAAGGTAAGTGTTGTATATCCTGAGGATCAAAACATCGAAGATGATACTGGCTTCCCTGCTGAATGACCTGGTTTTGTAGGTTGTCATTAATTTGTGGGGCAACCACTATTAACTTTGCTCCTGCCTGCAATAGGAGATGCGCCTTACGATTAGCTACATCCCCACCACCGACTAACAGACAAGGGCGGTTTTTTAAATTATGAAATAATGGCAACTGATCCATTGAAAAACCCATTTACTGAAACTGGCTCCTATTGTCGCTAAGCCAGGTAACTTCAGCAAATGAGCTTTTGATCTAAGCTAATTACCCAATAACCTCAAGACCACCCATATATGGTTGTAATACCTTGGGTATATGAATGCAGCCAGCTTCGTCTTGGTAGTTTTCTAATACGGCAATTAATGTACGTCCTACCGCTAAACCAGAGCCATTCAAGGTATGCAACAGTTCGGGTTTACCAGTTTCTGGATTACGCCAACGAGCTTGCATCCGACGAGCTTGGAAATCCAGGGTATTACTGCAAGAAGAAATTTCCCGATATTTATTTTGGCCTGGCAACCAGACCTCAATATCGTAAGTTTTAGTGGCACCAAAGCCAAGATCACCACCACACAAGCTCACTACCCGATAAGGCAGTTCCAACAATTGGAGAACTTTTTCTGCATTACCAATTAATTCTTCCAATGCTGCAAATGACTCATCCGGCTTCACGATATGCAGTAATTCAACCTTATCGAACTGATGCTGACGAATCATCCCTCGGGTATCCCGCCCCGCACTGCCCGCTTCGCTACGGAAACAAGGTGAATGACAAACAAAACGCATTGGCAGCTGATCTGCATCCACAATTTCATCCCGCACCATATTGGTCACAGGCACTTCTGCCGTAGGAATTAAATAATAATCTTTGCCACTATCAGGATCATGCTCAATTTTAAATAAATCTTCACCAAATTTTGGTAGCTGCCCGGTACCCTGTAACGTGTCATTATTAACAATATACGGCACGTAGATTTCTTCATAGCCATGCTCATTAGCATGAGTATTCATCATAAATTGGGCAAGGGCACGGTGCAGTTTGGCAATCGGGCCTCGCATCACTATAAAGCGAGAGCCGGTTAATTTCGCTGCTGCATCAAAATCCATCCAACCATGCTTAGCCCCCAATGCTACATGATCTTGGGGCTCAAAATTCAACTGTTTGGGGTCACCCCAACGGCGAATCTCTTCGTTATCGTCTTCCGTTTCCCCCTTAGGAACAGAATCATGGGGAATATTAGGAATACCCAGCATTAAATCCTGCCACTGCACCTGCACTTCATGAAGTTCTGCTTCTGCTTTTTTTACTTCGTCAGAAAGCTGATCCATTTTCGCTTTGAGTGCAGAAATATCTTCGCCTTTGGCCTTTAATTGACCAAATTTTTTCGACTCAACTTTACGCTCATTTTGCAGTTGCTGGGTCCGCACTTGAATTTCTTTGCGACGACTTTCTAACGACTCGACCAAATCAACGTCGAGTTGAAAGCCACGGCGTTTAAGCTGCTCTGCCACCTCTGCTGGATGGGTGCGAACAAGTTTTGGATCTAACATGAGCGTTTTATTACCTTGTTTTAAAGTTTTAAAATCTCTATTCAACTAACCACTGGGCTATAGCAAAGCCTAACCAGGTGGCTAACAAACACAATACGACACTACCTACCATATAACTTAAGGCAATCCAAGGTTCACCATTTTGGATAACTCGAAATGCATCGAGAGAAAAAGTAGAGAATGTCGTAAAAGCGCCTAAAAAACCAACAATTAAGCCATTGCGCCATGCTGCTTGCAATTGTAAACGTTCTACCAAAATAAAATAAGCGATACCAATAAAAAAAGAACCCAGCACATTTACAATCAAGGTAGGCAAGGGAAAGAACTTTCCCCCTAATTGTTGATAGCTCCAGTAAACCAAAAATCGTGCGATCGCACCAAGGGCACCACCACAAGCAACTGAGATCATCTGTTGTAGCATGGTAATTAAACTATTAATTGGCGTTGCTAATCCGAATAGCGCTGTAATTCGCTTTGCTGATCCCACTCAGCCAGCTGTGTCAGCTTCTGCTTAATCTTTTGTTCTAGACCACGATCAACAGGCTGATAAAACTGCGCACCGACCATTTCAGGGGGAAAATACTGCTCACCTGACGCATAGGCATTGGGCTCATCATGGGCATATCGATATTCTGCACCATGACCTAACGACTTCTGTAGTTTAGTGGGTGCACTACGTAAATGGATTGGTACTTCATAATCCGGTAATTCCTTAACCGCTGCCCGTGCTTTTTTATAAGCCACATAAACTGCATTACTTTTTGGCGCACATGCACAATAAGTTATCGCTTGAGCAATCGCCAGTTCTCCCTCAGGACTACCTAAACGCTCCTGCACATTCCAGGCAGACAAGCAAACAGATAACGCTCTTGGGTCGGCATTACCAATATCTTCACTGGCCATTCGCACTACCCGTCGAGCGATGTACAAGGGGTCACAGCCACCATCCAACATTCTGGAAAACCAGTATAGGGCTGCATCGGGGGATGAGCCTCTAACCGCTTTATGTAAAGCTGAAATTTGATCGTAAAAAACATCACCGCCTTTATCAAAGCGCTTAGGTAAATCAGCAATAACTGGCTTAATTTGTTCAGCAGTAATCGTTGACCCATCTTCAGCTAAATCAGCCACTACTTCCAGCACATTAAGCAGTCGCCTGGCATCTCCATTAGCTGCCATTAGCAGTAATGCTTGTGCATCGAGATTACTACTCAGCTGTTTTTTGCCAATACCGCGCTCACGATCAGTCAATGCTTGCGATAGTAATTGCTCCAACTGCACATCTTCCAGAGGCTTTAAGGTATAAACTCTGGCTCGGGATAATAGGGCATTATTTAATTCGAAGGCGGGGTTTTCAGTGGTCGCGCCAATAAAAACAATGGTGCCATCTTCCACATAAGGTAAAAAGGCATCTTGCTGGGCTTTATTAAAACGATGGACTTCATCTACAAACAGGATTGTCGGCTGCTGGCGCATTTTTGCCTGTTGCACGGCATCTCGAATATCTTTAACCCCTGCTAATACGGCCGAAAGGGTTTGAAAGTGGGCTTTGGTATATTCTGCCAGCAATTTAGCCAAGGTGGTTTTACCCACTCCTGGTGGCCCCCACAACACCATGGAGTGCAACTGGCCCTGGCGAATCGCTTCTCCTAATGGCTCACCTGCCCCCAGCAAATGGGCTTGACCAACATATTCATCAAGGGTGCGAGGGCGCATTCGCGCAGCCAGTGGCTGCCAAGGCAGCGACTGGTCTGCAAACAGGTCAGACATAAATTACTCTTCAATCACATCAGCACTTTTCAGCACATCGGCTGGCAATTTAAATTTATCAGCTGGGATTTTGTTATTGGTACTAATATCAGTAAAGTCAATTGTGGTATGCGCTCCTAATGAATCAGTGAGTTTCATATTCGCTAACACATCATTATTAAACGTTAGGCGTAAAGCTTCAAAAACACTGTCCTTCGCTTTTGGGGTTAATTTAAAACCAACGGACTTGCCTTTAGCATCACCCATTTTCACTACTTCAAAATTATCCGCCAGTTTATTTACATCACCACTCAGTAATAATGCAGGTGTAGTGCTGATCTGTTTATCCAGTTTTTGAACTGTAACTTGCTCAAGGTCTGGATCATATACCCACACTTTAGCCCCATCTGAAATGACTAGCTGAGGAAATGGTCCAGTAACCTCCCAGCGAAACTGATTGGGTCGGGATACTGCCACCAAACCTTCAGATTTTTGAGTTCGATTACCCGCCGCATTCAATGTAATTTGATGAAACTGCGCAGTAATTGAGTGAGATTTTTCCAATAATTTGTTTAACGCTTCAACGGCTTGCTGATCGGCCATTGCCGTCGAGGCTAAACAGAAGCCGACTACGGCCAATGTAATTTGTTTCAACACAGTAAACCTTTCCAACAACAGATTATTTAGTCAGTGACAGGGGCTGGAGCGATAACTTCCCGGGAGCCATTACTGCCCATTGGGCTAACCACACCGGCTGCCTCCATTGCCTCAATCATTCGTGCAGCTCGGTTATACCCGATTTTCAACCGTCGTTGCACAGATGAAATGGAAGCACGCCTTGATTCTGTGACAAATGCAACAGCCTCATCATAAAGTGCGTCTTGTTCACTGTCATCCGAATTTTCCGCAGAGATACCAGGCACATCGGCGTCGCCCCCCTGTAAGACCTCATCCAAATAATCGGGTTCGGAGCGTGCTTTCCAGTCTGCCACCACCCGATGGACTTCATCATCAGACACAAATGCCCCATGGACTCGAATAGGTACCCCTGTACCCGGAGGGAGATAAAGCATATCACCATGACCTAACAGCTGCTCAGCCCCTCCTTGATCCAAGATGGTACGAGAATCGATTTTTGAAGAAACCTGGAAGCTGATTCGGGTAGGGATATTCGCCTTGATCAAACCAGTAATCACATCGACCGATGGGCGCTGGGTTGCCAGAATCATGTGAATACCGGCTGCCCGTGCTTTTTGCGCCAGCCGCGCAATCAACTCCTCAACCTTCTTACCAACAATCATCATCATGTCAGCAAACTCATCAATGACCACGACGATAAAAGGTAAAGGTTCCAGGCCAGGTGCTAGATCATCTTCACTAACAGGCTGGTGTAAAGGATCGGGGATCGGCTCTCCTGCTTTATTAGCATCCTTCACTTTACGGTTAAACCCGGCTATGTTTCTTACCCCCAGCTTAGCCATCAGCTTGTAACGGCGTTCCATCTCTGCCACACACCAACGCAGAGCATTGGAAGCCTCCTTCATATCCGTTACGACTGGCGCTAATAAGTGCGGAATCCCTTCATAAATGGACAGTTCCAACATTTTGGGGTCCACCATGATCAGCCGCAGCTCTTCAGGCGAGGCCTTAAACAGCATACTTAACAGCATACTATTAACTCCAACTGACTTACCTGAGCCTGTCGTACCCGCCACTAGTAAGTGAGGCATCTTAGCAAGGTTCACTACCACTGCCTGGCCAGAGATATCATGCCCCAATGCCAAACTCAGCGGGGAGTCAGAAGCCTGATAAGCTTTAGAATTAATCACCTCACTGAAATAAACAATCTCCCGATCCTCATTGGGGATTTCAATACCCACCACAGATTTCCCAGGAATGACCTCCACTACCCGAACACTGACTACTGCCAGAGAACGGGCCAAATCTTTAGCCAAGTTAGTAATTTTGCTGACTTTTACCCCAGCTGCAGGTTGAATTTCAAATCTCGTAATTACTGGCCCAGGATGCACAGCAACCACTTCCGCCACCACGTTAAAATCTTTCAACTTTACTTCAAGCAGCTCAGATAAGGTTTCTAAGTCTTCTGTAGAAAAGCCCTTGCGATTACCTGTGTCAGGCTCATCTAACAACGTAGCTGCAGGCATATCCCCAGAAACTTGCCCTGCATACTGGACATTGCGCCTAGGCTTGGTAGCTTTTGCTTGTGGAGCCTTGTTGATAGGTGCTTCTTGTGTAAGCGGAGAAATTAAAATCGGTGCACGCTTATCCCCCTCCCCTACTTCTATCTCATCATCAATAGCGGGCTCTTGGCGCTTCTGCCGTCTCCGTTGAGGCTTAGCCGGTTGCTCTATAATCTCTTCATCCTGCTGACGCTTTGGCAAGCGCTGCCAAACCAGTTTGCCGCCATGTGCTACCAGAGCAAGAAAGTCCAATACTACTCGCCCAGTTACATCCATCAAACGCAGCCAGGATAAATCCGTAAAAACTGTCACTCCTACTAGAAAACAAGTTACCAACACTAAGGTGGAGCCAATAACATTAAAAGCAGGTAATGTATGCTTAATGATTACTGTTCCCAGAATGCCACCCGAGGACGCTGGTAATTGCTCTGCTGCTGGCATAGAAAAGTGCAACGATGCCAGCGAAGCGCCAGTAGCAACGGTTACTAGCAACCCCAAAAACCGCAAAGTCCACAATAGGCCGTTAAACTCAATGGGGTGATGCCGAAAACGAAATACCTGCCAGGCTTTAATGGCCAGCAGTAATGGAAACAGAAAAGCAAAATAACCGAATAGTGATAATAGCAAATCTGCAAACCAAGCCCCTGATGCGCCAACTGCATTTTGTACTGGCTGCCCATCACCTGTGTGGGACCAGCCAGGGTCAGTAGGGCTATAAGTAAATAACGCCATCAGCAAATAAGCACAAGTTGCCACCAGGGCAATTAAAATACCCTCTTTCAGTCGTGCAACGAATGAAATACTGGGAATTGTAATAGTATCGTTAGCTCGAGTTTTCGCGCCTTTCAATAGCCTACCCTTCCTCAAAAAAGCTTATATAATAATAGTTTAGCAAGTTATTGCCCACCAAAACATTAACTATACGCGCCTAAATTATTGAATCGTTTAGTGTTTATACTAGCAAATCTGTTTTGTTCTCTACGCACTCAAATCAATAGCTTCTGCCAGAACAGTAATTCCCCATATATTAAGCAGTTGAGCTTTTGAAAAACCCGTTAGCAATATTCGAGCTAGAATTGCCAATGACCACCTCAGACTGTTAGGGTGCCGCAAACAAAAGAAATTAAGCTAGATTACATTGGTACATATGGCGCAAATTCCTTGGCTTAACGATTATCCCGTCAAATTTCCACCAGTGAGTGATGCTTTGGATTATCCAGATGGCTTGCTGGCAGCAGGCGGTAATCTCTCTGTCTCAACCCTGCTGGAAGCCTATCGCCATGGTATATTCCCCTGGTTCAGTGAAACTGAACCCATTCTTTGGTGGTCACCTAATCCAAGAATGGTTTTACTACCTGAAGAACTGAAAGTATCCCGTAGTCTACGCAAGTTTTTAAAGAAAATGTCATTTGTCGTTACCTGTGACCAAGCCTTTTCTCAAGTGATGCAAGCTTGTGCGGCACCCAGAAAACAGACCAGTGGCACCTGGATTAGTGATGAAATGTACAGTGCCTATAATGAACTGCATCAGTCAGGACATGCTCACTCCATCGAGTGCTGGCAAGATGGTGAGCTGGTGGGAGGACTTTATGGTGTAGCTATTGGCTCAGTATTTTTTGGTGAATCCATGTTCAGCAAAGCAACCAATGCTTCAAAAGTCGCTCTGTACTATTTGGTCGAACAACTTAAAGCATGGAACTTTCCACTGATTGACTGTCAGGTTTATAGTGAGCACCTGGCAAGTTTAGGCGCTCGCCCTATTTCCAGAGAGCTATTCGTTGACTATCTTAATCAGTATTGCTGTCATACTGCTGAAATTAGCTGGAAAGGATTTCACACCAATCCGTTGGGTGAAAGTGCATGAGCAACCTGAAAGCTTTAAAGTTTTACGCCACACAACCCCATACCTGCAGCTATTTACCCAAGCAACAGGCAACCACGCTGTTTCTTGATCCTGACATTATTATCTCGAAGCCCCTTTACAGTCAGTTGACCGACTTAGGCTTTCGACGGAGCGGCCAACATTTATACCGCCCCCATTGTGAAGCTTGTTGCGCCTGTACCCCAGTACGCGTCAAAGTGGACGAGTTTAAATACAAGCGTCGTTTTCAGCGGATCTTAAAAACAAACCAAGACATTTCCCTACGCATTTGTCCACCTCACTATTGTGATGAATACTATGAGCTTTATGCCCGTTACATTGAAGCCAGACATGCTGATGGTGATATGTTTCCTCCCAGCAAAGAGCAGTTCAATTCTTTCTTAGTAGGTGACTGGTCTTTTTGTAAATTTATGGAGTGCTGGTTAGACAATAAACTGGTTGCAGTGGCAGTAATGGATGAACTGACTAAAGGGCTATCAGCTATTTATACCTTTTTTGAGCCAGAACTGACCAAGCACAGCTTGGGGACTTATTGTATTCTTCAGCAAATCTACCTGGCTAAATCCTTAGGTTTACCCTACGTTTACCTGGGCTATTGGATCAAGGAATGCCAAAAAATGAGCTACAAAACGGAGTTTAGGCCACTAGAGATTTATTTGGATCACCAATGGCTGGCAGTTTTATAAGGCGGTTGTAACATAGTTTTTTAGTTTTATTACTAGCAGCGCATTTCCTCGCTTGAGCTTCAATACTGTATTTGCCTCCTAAAAAACCGCGCCATACTTAATAAAAACGCGGCTTTTAAAGCGTTTATATTAAAAAAGTTAGTTTTCTAGACCTTTATAGCCTTTACTTCTAGACTAGTTTTCAGGCAGAATGCAGCCCGTTTTACCAGAAGCTATCTTGATATAAATCAGCTAGCTTATATTGAGACTATATCAAGCTAGCTGATTTATACTGAGTTAGCTTCTCAGCTAATCAACGCATTGAGGTGCTAAGCCGAATGGCAAAAGAAGACTCTATTGAAATGGAAGGCACAGTGATCGACACTTTGCCCAATACAATGTTCCGTGTCGAACTGGAAAACGGCCATGTAGTAACTGCCCATATTTCTGGAAAAATGCGCAAAAACTACATTCGTATTTTAACTGGTGATAAGGTCCGGGTTGAGCTGACACCTTACGATTTAAGCAAAGGTCGTATTACTTATCGTGCCCGTTAATCCTGCTGGATCTAGCTAGTTATATCCATAATCGGATTACGAGGGCAGCCTTCAGGCTGCCTCATAATCCAGCACCAGCGCATCATCTTTCACAGAAATGTGGACCTTGCCACCATTACTAGCCAGCTGACCAAACAAGATTTCTTCTGCCAGTGGCTTTTTCAAATTTTCCTGAATAACTCGTGCCATAGGGCGTGCGCCCATTTGCTTGTCATAGCCTTCTTTTGCCAGCCAGGCACGTGCACTATCATCAACCTCTAACAATACTTTCTTATCATCAAGCTGCACTTGTAACTCAGTCAAGAACTTATCGACCACATGCTTGATCACGTCTGGATCTAAGCTACCAAATTGAATAATGGCATCTAAGCGATTACGAAACTCTGGTGAGAAGGTTTTCTTAATAGCCTCCATTCCATCAGTAGAATGATCCTGCTCAGTAAAACCAATCGAAGCACGACTAACAGTTTCAGCTCCAGCGTTAGTTGTCATCACAATAATGACATTACGGAAATCAGCTTTACGACCATTGTTGTCTGTTAACGTACCATGATCCATCACTTGCAACAGCAAGTTAAACACCTCCGGATGTGCTTTCTCAATCTCATCCAATAACAGCACACAGTGGGGTTGTTTATTGATAGCTTCCGTTAACAAGCCACCTTGGTCATAACCAACATAACCTGGTGGCGCTCCAATCAATCGCGATACAGTATGGCGCTCCATATACTCAGACATATCAAACCGAACCAGCTCTATACCGAGCACCTCAGCCAGCTGACGACTCACTTCAGTTTTACCTACCCCAGTAGGCCCAGCAAATAGGAAAGCCCCTACAGGACGCTCTGGAGCCTTTAAACCAGCACGAGACATTTTGATTGCTGTTGCCAATGAAGTAATGGCTTCATCCTGGCCAAATACCACCATTTTCAGGTTACGTTCCAGTTTCTCTAAAATTTCCTTATCAGAAGCAGACACATTTTTGGGTGGAATTCGGGCAATTTTCGCCACAATCGACTCAATATCACCCACACCAATGGTTTTTTTCCGCTTGTTTTCTGGCTGTAAACGCTGATAAGCCCCTGCTTCATCAATCACGTCAATAGCCTTATCAGGCATATGGCGGTCGTTAATATAACGGTCTGCCAGTTCTGAAGCCGCTCTGAGGGCTGTTTCCGTGTACTTAATACAATGATGCTCTTCGAACTTGGGTTTCAGTCCTTTTAAAATATGGAAGGTATCCTCCACATTGGGCTCATTAATATCGACTTTTTGAAAGCGCCGTGCCAAAGCCCGGTCTTTTTCAAAAATACCACGAAACTCCTGAAACGTAGTCGAGCCGACACAACGCAGCTCACCAGAGGTCAACAAGGGTTTCAATAAGTTAGAAGCATCCATCACCCCACCCGATGCAGCACCGGCACCAATGATGGTGTGGATTTCATCAATAAATAATATGGCATGGGCCTTCTTACGAAGCTCTGCCAGCAGCTGCTTGAATCGCTTTTCAAAATCACCACGGTATTTGGTCCCCGCAAGCAACGCTCCCAAGTCCAGAGAGTAAATCGTGGCATCAGTTAAAATATCAGGAACCTCTCCATCAACAATGCGCTTAGCAAGACCTTCCGCAATCGCTGTTTTCCCTACCCCCGCTTCACCCACCAATAAAGGGTTATTTTTGCGGCGACGGGTTAAAATTTGTGCAACTCGCTCCAGCTCTTGGTCTCTTCCTACCAGCGGATCAATCCGGCCAGCTTTAGCCTGTTCGTTCAGGTTAGTGGCAAAGTTTTCTAATGGATTCGATGAGGTGCCGGTATCGGTCGCCGCCTCATCATCTCCTTGCTCATGACCAATTTCTTCCTGGTCACTGCTTGCCCCTGATACTTTAGAAATACCATGAGCAATAAAATTAACCACATCTATCCTGGCGATGTTTTGTTGTTTGAGGAAATAAACGGCTTGACTCTCTTGCTCACTAAAAATGGCGACCAATACATTGGCGCCAGTCACTTCCTTTTTTCCTGAGCTTTGCACATGAAATACGGCACGTTGAAGCACCCGCTGAAACCCTAACGTTGGTTGAGTTTCCCGGTCTTCTTCATTGCTGGGGATTAAGGGCGTGGTTGAGTCGACGAAGTCAGTTAAGTCCCTGCGCAAGCGATCCATATCAGCACCACAGGCCTTCAATACCTTGGCTGCTGCATCGTTATCCAGCAGCGCCAACAACAGATGCTCCACCGTCATAAATTCATGACGTTTGGCACGAGCATCCTTGAAGGCATGATTCAAGGTCACTTCGAGGTCTTTATTCAACATATCGTTGGTACCTTAGGTTCCGCTGATTAATTAGCTTTTTCAATATTGCACAACAGGGGATGCTGACTCTCTTTTGAATATTGATTCACCTGTTCTGCTTTAGTTTCAGCAACATCTTTTGTAAACACTCCACAAACCCCCTTCCCTTGCGTGTGGACTGTTAGCATGATCTGGGTAGCTTTCTCCCAGTTCATATTAAAAAACAACTGTAGTACTTCAACAACAAAGTCCATTGGGGTGTAATCATCATTGATGAGTACTACTTTGTACATAGCGGGTGGTTTCAAAGCAGGCTTTGCCGGCGCCACCACAACTTGCCCATCTCCGTCTAGATCGCCGGTTCCATCCTCACTATCTAATGTTAGACGAAGTTCTTTTAATTTACCCATCGTTAATACTCAACCCTATTCACAAGAAAAATTATTCTATGGAATTCTTATTATGATAACTCTGTTAATCAAACTTTTGCAGCTTTGAACTACTTGACAGAAGCCTTCTCATGTTAAACACTAGTTTTAAAACCATCATTGATGGTTTTTTTCGTTTATGTTGCCTAGGGACAAGGTTGCATAGTGTTGTAGGAACTACTCCAATTAGGAGTTTATCGCAGAGGGAATTAAGCATGCCAACAGGTAAAGTGAAATGGTTTAATAATGCCAAAGGCTATGGATTTATTTTACCAGAGGATAGTGACGAAGACCTGTTTGTGCACTACTCATCGATTGAGATGGATGGTTACAAAACCTTAAAAGCAGGCCAACCCGTCAACTTTGATATCCTTCAAGGCCCGAAGGGATTGCATGCCATTAATATTGTTCCTTTACCCCAGGATGCCGGAGGCTCGATAGCAGTTTCAGAGCCAGGTGTGAAAGTATCCACTTTTAACCAGCGAGAGGAAGCAGCATTAGAAGACTAAAAAATAAACTAACAACAATAAAGATTGCTGTTTACAGCAACTGACAAAAAGGGTCTTAATACAATGGGTATTAAGACCCTTTTTTGGTGGCTTATTTTTAAAGACCAATACCCTTCAGTTTAAGGATAAAAACAACCAACCGATTTATTTTTAAACAATTTTGTTATTACCACCTAACTACATATTAATATTCGATTACTTATATGCAACCATTTAATTTATAGTTAGGCAGAAAAATAACTAAAAAGTGTAAAAATTAGCCCATATGCTCAATCATAGCGTCGCCAAATTCAGAACACTTTAATAATTTTGCGCCACTCATTAACCGCTCAAAGTCATAAGTAACCGTTTTAGCAGAAATAGCCCCTTCCATTCCCTTAATAATCAGATCAGCTGCTTCCGTCCAGCCCATATGACGCAACATCATCTCAGCAGAAAGTATTAATGACCCTGGATTCACCTTATCCTGACCAGCATATTTAGGTGCAGTACCATGAGTGGCTTCAAAAATAGCCACGGTGTCACTTAAGTTAGCACCTGGAGCAATACCAATACCACCCACTTCAGCAGCCAATGCATCAGATAAATAGTCACCATTCAAGTTAAGGGTAGCAATCACATCATACTCAGCTGGACGCAATAGAATTTGTTGCAACATAGCATCAGCAATCACATCTTTAACAACGATTTCTTTACCGGTTTTTGGATTTTTAAAGGTGCACCATGGGCCACCATCTAATAACTCAGCACCAAACTCTTGCTGGGCTAACTCGTAACCCCACTCTTTAAAAGCACCTTCAGTAAACTTCATGATGTTGCCTTTGTGTACCAACGTAAGTGAAGCTTTATCATTATCGATGGTATACTGAACTGCTTTACGTACTAAGCGCTTCGTTCCCTCTTCCGAAACGGGCTTAATACCAATACCACAGTTGGTGTCAAAGCGAATTTTAGTGACACCCATTTCTTCTTTGAAAAATTTAATTACTTTATCAGCTTCTGGTGTACCCGCTTTCCATTCAACACCTGCATAGATATCTTCTGAGTTTTCACGGAAAATGCACATATCTACATTTTCTGGGTTCACGAGAGGGCTAGGCACTCCAGTAAACCAACGCACTGGCCGCTGACAGACATACAGATCAAGCTCTTGACGTAAAGCTACATTTAAAGAGCGAATACCACCACCGACGGGGGTAGTCAGCGGACCTTTAATGCCCACGGCAAAGTCTTTAAAAGCCTCCAGAGTTTCTTCAGGCAACCAGGTGTTTTCGTCGTATACTTGAGTGGCTTTTTCTCCTGCATAGACTTCCATCCAGGAAATCTTACGCTGACCACCATAAGCTTTCTCAACAGCCGCATCGACCACTTTGATCATGGCAGGTGATACATCAACCCCAATGCCATCCCCTTCGATGTAGGGCACAATAGGATTATTAGGTACATTCAGGGAGTTATCAGCATTAACAGTTATTTTCTCGCCTGTCGTTGGTACCTGAATTTTTTGGTATCCCATTCTCTACTCCGTTTTTCTGGTTAGGTTAATTTTTAAAGCCTATCAAAATGCTAAAACAGGATTATTGTTGTAGTTATTCTACAAGTTGTCACCTACTTTTTCTGATTAGCCTTTTACCTTTAGTGCAAGAACTAAACAAGCCCTGTCGTGGTAACAGACGCTAAATAAAAACCTGTATGATTCACGACAGTATGAACTGGCCCTATTTTGTCGGGTATTATGACAGTATTTGTAGTTTTATTACATAAACCTCATTAATCCTGGTTATTTTTTATATTTATACAACAACTACTATTCGTTTTACTTGTCGTTGATTTTTAGCCAACATTTGATGACTATTCAACTAACTGCCTGTTAAGCGCTTTCTACAAAGCTGAGACAAACCCTATGATTTGGACCCCAAGAGCCACTGTGGCCACCGTCGTAGAAAAAGACCAAACATTTTTAACTGTTAGTGAGCAGGTTAAAGGCGAGTTAGTATTCAACCAGCCTGCCGGACACATAGAAGCTAATGAGAGAATAGTCGAAGCAGCTATCAGGGAGACCTTTGAAGAAACTGGCTGGGAAGTAAAGCCCAGTTATTTGCTAGGAGTGTATATTTATCGACCGCCAGCTAATGACCTTACCTTCCACCGCTACTGCTTTATTGCTGAACCTGTTCACCACCATCCAGACCATGTCATTGACCCCGATATTGAAGCAACTCATTGGTTAACCTTAGAGCAGCTCAGCCACCCTAATATTCACTTGCGTAGCCCACTGGTCGTACAATGTATTAAAGACTATCTTGCAGGAATACGTTACCCATTGGCAGTTATTCACGAGGATGAGTAAAATAGCTGGCTTTTTTAACATGATGTACATGGTTTAATAATGGTTGATAATCATCCCGCTCGCGTCATCGTTGGTATGTCAGGTGGTGTAGACTCTTCGGTTTCAGCCCTCTTGCTGAAAGAGCAAGGCTATCAAGTTGAAGGGCTGTTTATGAAAAACTGGGAGGAAGACGATGGCACTGAATACTGTACTGCCAAACAAGACTTAGCTGACGCTCAAGCGGTTTGCGACAAACTGGGAATTTCCTTACACACAGCAAACTTTGCCGCTGAATATTGGGACAACGTTTTCGAACACTTCCTACATGAATATCAGGCTGGACGCACTCCCAACCCAGATATTCTCTGCAACAAAGAAATTAAATTTAAGGCCTTTCTGGATTATGCCGTGGTCCTAGGTGCTGACTATATTGCCACTGGCCATTACGCCCGTAAACGCATAATCAATGGTAAAGCCTGCTTGTTAAGAGGGCTCGACCACAACAAAGACCAAAGTTACTTTTTACATGCAGTTGGGGCGGAGCAGTTTGCCAAAACCTTATTTCCAGTTGGTGAGTTAACCAAACCAGAGGTTCGTAATCTTGCTGAACAGCATGATTTGATCACCCACGATAAAAAAGACAGTACCGGTATTTGCTTTATTGGTGAGCGGCGCTTTAGTGACTTTTTAAAACAATACCTACCAGCGCAACCAGGCAATATTGAAACACCTGAGCGTGAAGTGATTGGCCAACACCAAGGGCTAATGTATCACACCATTGGCCAACGCCAAGGGTTGGGTATTGGGGGTTTAAAAGGCGCCCAAGAAGCACCTTGGTATGTTGCTGGCAAAGATCTAGAGCGCAACGTACTCATTGCTGTTCAGGGCACTGATCACCCATTACTTTTTGCCCAGCGCCTGATTGCCCCAACCATAGATTGGGTAGCGGGTGAGCCCCCCTCACTGCCAGCGCGATTAACTGCAAAAATCCGTTATCGCCAACAGGACCAAGCCTGCTTGTTAGAGCAGCTACCCAATGGCGATTATCAAGTGACATTTGACCAGCCCCAGCGGGCCATAACCCTAGGCCAGTCGGTGGTCTTTTATGATGATCAAATTTGTTTAGGTGGTGGGGTTATCGCAAGTTGCGCCCCTTGATTGATTGCCTCTGATGAATTGAGAATTAAATGGCATCACATAACTATCACAACCAACTCATTGCTTTAGCTGGTGTATTTCAGGCAAGTCATCTGGTGGAGCAAATTGCCAAGCAAGGGCAAGCACCTGCTGATGCATTAGAAACATCCATTAGCAGTATTTTGTCTACCAATCCAGAAAATGTAGAGGCTGTCTATGATGGGCTATCTGGGCTAACCATCGGCTTCAATATTCTCAGGCAAATTCTTGAGCGGAAAAATAACCAGCCAGTCCATACCGATACAATCCGTTATGCGCTGACACTCATACATCTCGAACGCAAGCTAAGCAAAGTCCCCCACATGCTAAAAACCATCAGTGAACGGCTGGAACAAGTGCAAGACCAGGTCGCTCACTTTGGTATTAACCACACCAATGTCATGGCCAACTTAGCTTCACTTTACCTTGACACCATCAGCACATTGCGACCAAGAATTCAGGTCACAGGCGATCCCCAGTACCTACAACAGCAGGCTAATGCCGATAAAATTCGCGCAACCCTGCTCGCAGGGGTAAGGTCAGCCATGCTTTGGTATCAAGTGGGGGGGCGGCGCTGGCATTTATTGTTTTATCGCAAGAAATTACTTTCTGCCCTCAATCACCTTGGCTATTAACTACACAATAGTTTGTTGCTTTAATGTTTAATTTATTAACTAATTAGTTGACTCCAACTACTATCTTAAACCTATCGCTGTGGACAATCCCTTATGCAACTTTCTGCACTAACCGCAATTTCTCCGATCGATGGCCGTTATGGCAATAAAACCGAAGCATTACGCACCATTTTCAGTGAATACGGCCTGATTCGTTTTCGTGTCATTGTAGAAGTACGCTGGCTCCAACAACTGGCTAGTCACCCAGGGATCATTGAAGTCCCAACGCTCTCTACTGAGGCAAACCAGGTTTTAGAAAACCTATTGAGCAACTTTTCAGTCGCTGATGCCGAGCAAGTAAAAGCCATAGAAAGTACGACCAATCATGATGTTAAAGCGGTGGAATACTTCATTAAGCAAAAACTGGCTGACCATCCTGAACTAGCAGCCATCAGTGAGTTTGTCCATTTTGCTTGTACCTCAGAGGACATCAACAATTTGTCACACGGGTTAATGCTAAAAGCGGGACTTACTGAAGTCTTGATCCCACAGATGGAGCAAGTCACAACAGCCATTAAACAACTAGCCCTCCAGTTTTCCGACTTGCCAATGCTATCCCGAACCCATGGCCAAACCGCCTCGCCTACTACCCTTGGCAAGGAAATGGCTAACGTGGTCGCTCGACTTAACCGTCAGCGGGTCCAACTCAAACAAGTACCATTATTGGGTAAAATCAACGGAGCCGTGGGTAACTACAATGCCCATCTGTCAGCTTATCCTGACATTGACTGGCAGGTTAATGCCCAACAGTTTGTTGAAAGCTTAGGACTCACTTGGAACCCCTATACCACCCAAATTGAGCCCCATGACTATATTGCTGAACTGTATGATGCCATTAGCCGCTTCAATACTATTCTGGTCGACTTTGACCGGGATGTATGGGGTTACATTTCATTGGGCTATTTCAAACAAAAAACGGTCGCTGGCGAAGTCGGTTCTTCCACCATGCCTCACAAAGTGAATCCCATCGATTTTGAAAACTCTGAAGGCAACCTGGGCATTGCCAATGCCATTTTTCAGCATTTATCCAGCAAACTACCCATTTCTCGCTGGCAACGTGATTTAACTGACTCCACTGTGTTACGTAATTTGGGCGTCGGGATTGGGCATTGTGTCATTGCATATCAGAGCAGCTTGAAAGGCATCAGCAAACTCGAAACCAACAAAGCTCGCCTGGCTGAAGATCTCGATAACGCCTGGGAAGTGTTGGCAGAGCCCATTCAAACGGTGATGCGCCGCTATGATATCCCTGAGCCCTATGAAAAGCTGAAAGCATTGACCCGAGGTAAAACCATAAACCAAACTACCCTAGCAGAGTTCATTGATACCCTTGAGCTACCGGCTGAGGTAAAAGCCCAGCTCAAACAGCTAACCCCAGCTAACTATATTGGCAATGCTGCAGACCAAGCCAAGGGGATTGAATGAACTTATTGGGCAACCTGCCAATAGCCACTTTTTTAAAAGACTACTGGCAAAAACAACCCTTGCTGATTAAACAGGCGCTTCCTCGGTTTGAAGCCCCCATCAGTCCCGACGAGCTAGCAGGTTTAGCATTAGAACCAGAAATTGAGTCGCGCATTATCCAAACCCAGGTGGGGAATCAACCCTGGGCATTACGCCGTGGGCCATTCAGTGAAGAGACCTTTGCTGAATTGGGTGATAAAGACTGGACCTTACTGGTCCAGGCGGTTGATCATTGGGTACCTGAAGTCGCAGAATTGCTCAACACGGTTAGCTTTTTACCCAGCTGGCGTTTGGATGACATCATGATCAGCTTTGCGGCAACAGGAGGAAGTGTAGGACCTCATTATGACAACTATGATGTGTTCTTGCTCCAGGCTGAGGGCACTCGTGAATGGCAGTTAGGAGGTCACTGTGACAGTGATACCCCGTTAATTTGCCACCCCGACCTGCAAATCCTTGAGCAGTTTTCTGCTGAACAAACCTATACATTGGAACCTGGGGATGTGCTCTATCTTCCCCCACAGATAGCACACTACGGGGTTGCTCTGACACCTGGCATGACATTCTCTATTGGCTTTCGTGCCCCCGCCTATGCCGATATGATTGGCTTGTATGCTGACTTTATCGCTAGCGAGCTGGTAGCCGAGCAACGTTATCATGATCCAGAACTAGAAGAAAACGTTAAGCCAGGCAAAATCGATGCAACGACCTTAAATCGGCTCCGCCAGCAACTGCTTAAGGTTATTGATCAGCCCGATAAGCTAGCTCAGTGGTTTGGTGAACACATGACCGAACCCAAATACAGCACCCCACCAGTATTAGCCAAAGAGCAGTTGGAACCAGCCGCCATAACAGAAATATCTAATTTATTACAACAAGGTTACCAAATTATCCTTAACCTTGGCGCTCGTCTGGCCTATAGTGAAATTAATCAAGAGCTCTTGGTGTTTGCTGATGGTGTGTCGGTCACCACTTCGAAAGAAGCACTGCCTATCATTCAACAGCTGTGCGAGCGCCACCCCGTTACTTGGCATCACCTGCAGTCGAAATCGGAAGCTGTGCTAACGCTTCTTGCAACTCTATGCGCAATGGAAACAGTGACGATTCATGACGACGACACTGATGGAAGCATTTAAAGCCGTATCCCTGGAACAATGGCAGCAAGTGTCTGAAGCACTTGCTGAGCCGCCTCCCGCACCAGATAATGCTCATCAACTTGATGATGCAGTGCCCTATGTGATTATCAAAGGGGATGACTTGTTGGTCGCTTCAGTATGGTTGCTAAGCGATCCCCACCGAATCGATCATATATGGGTTAATCCGAGCTTCCGGCATCAAGGCTTGGGACAGCAGCTACTCAAATTTGTTATTGATAAAGCCTCTGACCAAGCCATCACCCAACTACACTGCCAAGCAGATGGAAAGTGGGCTAGCTGGTTTGAAGCCGTCGGTTTTCAACGGATCAACCAGTTAGACTCTGGAAACTGGCAACTCTGCTGGCAGCAAGGACAGTGGCCCCCTATGCCTTATACACCACCGCCTCACGATGAACCCTTCACTATTCGCAAAGCGCCTGACAAGTCTGATTACGAGCCCCGAGCTAGTAAAACCAGTAGCGGAGACTGTCCCTTTGTTCTGGGTAAAGATGATGAGCCTGTCCGACTTACGGGCCATGAGCCCATTGTCAGTCACCTGGTTAGCTTGATTAATCAAGCAGATGAGCATATTCGGGTATTCTCTCCTGACTTGGATGTCAGCGTGTTTGGCCACCCTATGGTGGTTGCCAGTTTATCAGCTTTTGCCCGACGTAACCCCGTCAGTCGAGTCGATATCCTGGTGACAGACCCACAACCATTAGTTCGCCAATTTCACCCGCTCTTTGCTTTACAACAACGAATCCCCAGTCTGGTTGCGGTTCATTTGGTGCACCCCCACTATCCATTGGATAGCTTAGGTACCGCTCTGGTTGACCGACAGGGTTGGTTAGAGATTATGGACCGAGACCGTTATGAAGCCGTCGCGAACTTTAATGATGCTGGCTATGTCAAACAACACAATGAGCTATTTCGCTCAGCTTGGGAAAAAAGCACCATTCCGCCGGATTTCAGGAATTTAGCTATATGACTGTAACAACACGATTATCCCAACTACTTGGGATAATGACATTTTGTCAACTCGCTTGGGGAGAAGCATTAAATACCTATACACTTGAACCCCGTTTCCAACCTGCTGAAAACCTAGTTGAAGTACTTAAACCGCTTGTGTCGAATAATGGCACAGTCACTACCTTCAATAATGTATTAATTATCAAAACCACAGCCACCAACTATCAAGAGCTTACCCAGTTACTAAGTCAACTAGACAAACCAGCCAAACAACTACTGATCAGTGTACGCGACAACAGTCGTCAAACGAGCACCGACCGGGGTTTTGATACACAGGCACGGATTAAAATTGGCGATACCACCATCAGCAACACCCACCCGGTACCTAAAAAAAATCGGGTTATTATTCGTCATGGTACGCAGGCTAATCAAAATAATGGGGTAAAACAGGTTAGAGCACTGGAAGGACAACCTGCGTTTATTCAGGTAGGACAACAAATCCCTGTTAAAGAACACTCCAGTTACGGAAACTATCACCAAAGCAGTACTTATTATAAAAATGTTACCGCAGGGTTTTATGTGACCGTACGGGTAAGCGGTAATCAAGCCCATATTCAACTAAACAGTCACAATAACCGCGTCAACCCACAACAACAACGAACCATTGATATTCAAGAAACCAATACCACCTTTAGTGCACCACTCGGTCAATGGGTTAATTTCGGAGGTATCAGCAACAACAGTCAGGAGAGTAATAAAGAATTACTTAGCCGCCACTATTCTACAGCTAACCAGCAGTCGCAGTACGCTATTAAAATAGACACTTTGTAATAGTTAGTGGTGCATGCATTACTAGTTAATTTCGGTCAACTGAGCAGTCTTTGTTTTGTATCTTTGCAATACAGCAGTCAATTGCTTAATAGTGACAGGCTTGCTAATAAATTCATCCATCCCCGCCGCTAAACAGCGTTGTTGTTCATCGTTAACCGCATTAGCGGTTAACGCAATAATTGGGGTAGGCCTTTCTTCTGCTGAGTCATTTTCCAACTGACGAATGATTTCCGTTGCTTTAAAGCCATCCATTATTGGCATCTGACAGTCCATTAAAATAATATCAAACTTATCATGCTGCCATGCTTCCACAGCAGCCTTACCATTTTCCACCCATACCACCTGACAGCCTAGTTTACTCAACATGGTTTTAGCCACTTTTTGATTAACAGGATTATCTTCTACTAATAACACACGCAAATCGATATGAGTGGACTGCTGGTCATGGGACTCAGTTTTATGTTGGTCGCGAATCGAGTATTTTGTTAATACATCATCACTGATATTATTTGCCAATACCGCTTGCAATATGCTTTTTAAGTTTTGCTTACGGCAAGGCCGGGTAATAAACGCATTAATACCTACTTTTTTACAAAACTCCATATCGTGGGGGTCAGGCTCAGCCGTAGTCATCACCAGCTTCATCTTATTCAATTCTGGATTTTGTTGAATAGAACGAGCAATATCAAAGCCGTTCATAAAAGGTAGTATTTTATCAACAATCACCAACTCAAATGGGTCTTTATCCGCCTGGGCAGCTAACAAAGTAGGTAATACATCAACTGACTGATTAATACAAAATACCCGCATTCCCCAGCTATTAAGTTGTTGTTCAGAAACTTTAAGGTTAAAGTCATGATCATCAACAACCATCACACGAGAGCCTTTTAGTGATTTCTCTGGCGCTAATAATACTGGCATTTGACTATAAGGCTGTACTATAAATGGAATTTCAAAGTAGAAACAACTGCCTTTATTTAACTCGCTATCAACTTTCAACTCTCCGCCCATCAATTTGACTAAATTATTAGATATTGATAACCCTAACCCTGTACCGCCATACAAACGAGTCGTTGAATTATCCGCTTGACAGAACTTCTCAAAAATCAGTGATTGTTTTTCTTTACTGATACCGATTCCTGTATCTTGTACCGAAATTTTAATCCAGGTTTTACCATCCCCTTCTCTGGTTTTGCGAATATCTAACATCACATTGCCATGATGGGTAAATTTAATGGCATTATTAATCAAATTAGTGACCACTTGGCGAACTCGCCCAGGGTCATTGATTAATCGTTTAGGTACATTATCGTCAATATAACAAAACAGCTCTAGCCCCTTCTCTAAGGCCTTACCATGCAATAAATCAATAATATCCTCCATTAAATCAGTCAAGCTAAATTCAATTTGTTCAATATTAAGCTTGCCTGCTTCTATTTTCGAAAAGTCCAAAATATCATTAATGATGTTTAATAATGCGTGAGATGAAGAATATATAGTACTAATATAATCTTTTTGCTCAATATCAAGCTTGGTACCTTGTAATAAAGAAGTCATACCAATAATGCCATTCATTGGCGTTCTAATCTCATGACTCATATTGGCTACAAACTCACTCTTGCGCCGATTCGCCAATTCTGCTTCATTTTTAGCTTGTAATGTTTCCTGGTAAGACTGATGCAAATGCTTGTTCATCTTGTTATAAGAACTTACCAGGTAATTTAACTCATCATCTATCTTTTTATGCCGCTGTAGTTTTAAAACCTCGCCCCCCAAGTTTTTTAATTCCGCTCTTGCCATTTGGTCAGCCATATGCCTTAAATGACGACCAACTAACAAATAAACAATCAATAAGATAAATGCAGATATAATGAAGGTTTTAACAGCTTGGCTTGATAATACGATAAGAACCTTATCAAACAACCGTCGATAAACAGCCTCTAAACTAACAACCACTTTTAATTGACCTAATGATAATATTTCACCCTCATAGTCATAAAGTAACGGCCATTGTTTCGTCATGGGATAATTAGTTGCTGGATCTCCAAAGACGATTCTGGGTTCTCCTGATTGAATAACGGCAACATATTTAACATCAGGTAATCGCTTTATGCCCTCGGCTTGAACTGTCGCCTGCGCGACATCCTCTACCCATAAACTCGCTGTAATCGCGGGCAACAAGCTGTTCTCAATCTGAATAATTCTTTCATTAATAGCAGAAACATCATTACGGTAATCAACATAAAGGGTTAAACTTGTGATAATCAAGGTTAACACTGAGCTCGCCAACAAAATCCAAAAGATCAGCTGACGACCCAAACCTTGTTTAAATTTCAAAATCCCTGATTCCATTGATATAGGGGGTTCCTTAGCTTCTACTTATTGTATTGGCAACAATCTTATAAATACGCCTGTGCTATCACACGCACTTCATTTACTAGTGTAGTTGTATCTGAATCAATAAGTCATCTGACAAGCAGATAATTTCGCACAAATAAGCACCACCAAACTTATAATATCAGTAGCTATTGTGCTACGCTTAGCAATAAAACTGGCTATACGACAAGAGAAAAAAAATGAAAACAAAAATACTTTTTCTTTCTGCCATATTACCTTTTATATTTATTGCTCATGCTTGGGCGGAAGAAGTTAACTATGTAGTGATTGAAAAACAGGCTCAACCTTTCCAAATAGAGGAAAGTGATAAAGAACATTCTGGTATTGTGACAGATATAGTAAAAGAAGTTTTTAAAAATAGTGACTATCAGCTTACTACTCATACATATCCGTTCAAACGAATGATCTCCATAATGGAACAAAAAAAATATAAAAACTGGGTAACTTTCGGTTCACCTGCATGGCCAGGAATACAAAACGAAAATTTATCTACGTTACCGGTTTATAATGTAGAGAATGTTATGTTAATAAAAAAACCTGGTTTCAAATATGAAAAATCATCAGACTTATTTGGTAAGACAGTAATATTAATGGATGGATTTGACTACCCAGGTATAGAAGACTTAGTCAAGCAAGGAAAAATAAAAGAAATTAGAGTCAAAGGCCATAGTGCTGCTTTTAACATTCTTGATCGCCCTACTATGGCAAAGTTTACAGGTTTTATTGAATTAAAAGCACGTATACTATACAATTTAAGACAGGTTCAGCGAAATACTGACGAGTATCTAATGCTTGATGTGGGGGATATAGCTGACAACTACAGTATCCATTTAGCATTCTCAAAACAAATGGACAAGAATATTCAAGAATTTATTAACAATAAGCTTTCCAGCCTTAGAGACGAAGGTAAACTTGAGAATATTGTTAACAAATACAGTAAATAGGATATCAAGTTGACTAGCGCCCTAAAAGAAAGCAAGTATAAACTACGCTTAAGAAAGGCTATAGAGCACTTGCTTGACATAAGTGAAATATAATAGGGTATTCTTTTAACTCTACACTAAGCTCTGCGATAATATGACTATTCATATTAGCCTGCTGTAGGATTTCAGATAATGCTACTTCATCGCCAATAATAGGGGAAAATCCATAAAGCATTTTTCCATTAGGTGACAAATAATTATTTCCTTCACAAAAAAATCGTTTAACTGCTGCATATCCCTTATCGAAAACAGACCGTTCAAGCACAGATAGATCAGCATTAACTTTTCCGAAAGGAATATTCCAATAGATAACATCAAACTTCTCTTCAGAATTAACTTCAGAATATACATCCGAATAAAAACAACTTACTTTTTTTTCTACTTGATGTTTTTTAATATTGTGAATCGTATTTTTAATCGCCTCATCATTTATATCGACTGCTGTTACTTGATCAGCACCATTTAAGGCAAACATTACCGCAGTCACTCCAGTACCACATCCAACCTCTAGTACATGACAACCAGTTACATCAGGCATATTAGAAACAAAAAATTCAGTATCACGGAAATAGGAAGGTGGAAATACGTTTGGAAAAACATCAAATTTATTTCCTAGTATATTTATTTCATATATTTCTTGCTGTTCTCTTTGACTTCTTTCCAATAGACTAATGACACCATTGAGATATGAGTTTTTTTGTGGATCATTTGACCATAATCGTGACATATTCCCTCCATTAAATAGCACTAAAAAAACAAATAAAAACCATCAAGAACAAACTGGTTCTTTAAATAGATGACCAAGCCTTTTAGCCTTTGTTGCTAAATAATTATCGTTATAAGGATTATGCCCCTCTTGTAACGGCTCTCGCTCAACAACGTTAATACCCGCAATACACAGTGATTGCATTTTTCGAGGGTTATTCGTCATTAGTCGGACTTTATCTACCCCTAAATAATGTAACATTCCCTCACAAAAATGATACTCTCGCATATCAGCAGCAAATCCAAGTTGCTCATTGGCCTCAACCGTGTCTGCACCTTGATCTTGCAGGTGATAAGCACGAATTTTATTTAATAGTCCAATTCCTCTGCCTTCCTGTCGCAAATACAATAGTACCCCACTTCCATTAGCAACAATCATTTCTAATGCTTTGAGTAATTGAAATCCACAATCACAGCGCAGACTGAACAAGGCATCACCTGTCAAACATTCTGAGTGTAAGCGTACTAATACAGGCTTTGTTGTATCAATTTCACCATAACTCAAAACAACATGATCTTGATTACTATCCAATTGCACAAAACCATGCATAGTGAACTCCCCTAAGTGAGTGGGTAGTTGTGCAGAGTCTACATAACGAATAAGTTTATAAGGATGTTTATTCTGTAGCTCTTCACGAACCTCCATCAATAACTCACCCAATCGGTTTAAGCCATGGCCATCCCCACCATCCCCCCAATAGGCATCAGTATAAGAATGTTCAACTAAAAGTATTTTTTCTGTTGCCACTAACCAATGGCCTAACTGATGATGCTGATTAAATTTACAGCGCAGGCCACGCTTCATTACAGATTCTTTTATTTGCCCCCAATCTGGTCGCACTTGTTTATTGTATTCACGGCTTAATTTAAACGCATCTTGTGGGGTTTCAGCATGATGAATACGAGCAATTATGTCTGCGGCTAAAAACTTACTCGCTTGATAATAGTGCTCTATTGATTGCCAGGCAACGCCATCAATAACTATAGGATGTAATGAGAAGTTAGATAAAAATCCATAATCATCTTTAGGTTCATAAAACTTAATAACATCAGGCATAGCAGGTCCCACTTTTTATATTTCCCTAACTTTTAGTTTAGCAACCTACTAATAAAATGCTCGCAAAACGCACAACCATGCTTTATCAAAAAACAGTTAATTTATTAATGCAAAATTCTGTCACAATTAAAAAATATAATTACTTTAAAATACATCAACCAAAGCCAGCACCATATATACACAAACAACTGCCCTTGACTTGGTTTTTTAATAAAAATCCATTCCACAGCCTATTACATATAGGCTTATACTCATGAGTTTATGTATTTAGAATTAATTGGAGCGCAGAGAGTTAACTGATCCTCAGCAATTACTCCTGCATTGTTCTAATTGGTGGTATCCATACCACCAAGCATAAACTGCGTTCACACTGCCCTTGGTGCTTAGGCAACGACAACAAATCCTAAAAATCATTCGAGAAGTGCATATATCGCATTTCACTGCTGTCCCATAAGATTGAAACAAAAAAGGCTTAAGTCCCCATAAGTTGTTACAATGAGAGTGCAACCAAACACTGCAAAACCAGAGGATTTAAGCCTTGGCTCATCGTAACACAATCTTGCACCAAATACTTCAGTTGCTTTCTAGACATGAGTTTGAATCACTAGCCAATCAGCATCATACGGGTCAACGGCTACGTAAAATGACTCGGTGGGGGCAGTTTGTTGCGCTATTATTTGGTCAGCTCTCAGGTCGCAATAGTTTGCGTGACATCATTGATCACCTATCGATTCAGCAGCATAAACGCTATCACCATGGTATTGGAAATATCACCAGAAGTAGTTTGGCTCGTGTCAATGAACATCAACCCGCTACGCTTTATGAAGCCTTGTTTTATAAGCTATTAAATAAATGTCATCATCATCGGCCAGGGCATAAGTTTCGTTTTAAAAATCCATTGTATTCTCTTGATGCTTCAGTGATCGACTTGTGTTTATCCATGTTTCCTTGGGCAGATTTTCGAACAAGTAAAGGTGCTATCAAGTTACATGTTGGGTTTGATCATAATGGCTACTTGCCTGCATTTATGAGTATTACTGAAGGGAAATGCCATGAAATACAGATAGCACGCAGCCTTGATCTCCCCAAAGGGAGTATTCTTGCTGTAGACCGTGGCTACACTGATTATCGCTGGTTTAATACTTTAAATGAGCAAGGAATCTTCTTTGTAACCCGACTAAAAAAGCAAGCCAAATACCGTGTACTAAAGCGCCACCCTACCGACAATAGCAGTACAGTCACTTCTGATCAGCACATTCAGTTGACTAGCCAACAAGGGGCTGTTTATAAAGGTCATTTACGTCGTATCGGTTTTAAATGCCCAGAGACTGGCAACCAATATTACTTTTTAACTAATAATAGTAAGCTTGCAGCCAGCACCATTGCAGCTATTTACAAAGAACGCTGGAAAATAGAGCTATTTTTTAAGTGGATAAAGCAAAACCTAAAGATAAAATCGTTTGTCGGTACCTCTAAAAATGCCGTGTTAACCCAGATATGGGTAGCCATGTGTGCTTATTTGCTCGTCGCTTATCTAAAATTTTCTCATGGAATAACACTATCGATCACTCAAATAGCTCGACTCATACAACTCACTTTGTTTGAGCGTAGAGAGCTTAAAGCATTATTTACACCCTCACCACCGAATAATACAGATGATCATAAGCAAATGAGGATGCTGTAAATGTGGGACAGCAGTGATCGCATTTATACTTTTAATTTAATATCTTATCTCCCAACACCGATGAATTTTAGCATTACGCTGATAATCTGGATCTATGGTTGCTGGCGTAATTTCTTTGATCTGGTATTTTTCTAGTAAAGCTTCATCCAACTTAAACTTGCGGAAGTTATTTGAAAAATACAGCACACCTTCTCGAGTTAACAGCTTCATTGCTTGGCTAATCAACTCACTATGATCACGCTGTATATCAAAGTCTTTATTAAGCTTTTTTGAGTTAGAAAATGTGGGGGGGTCAATAAAAATTAAATCATACCGCTGGCTTTGTTCTTTTAACCACTCAAGACTATCCGCCTCAATGAGTTGATGGCGCTGCTGGGAAAAACCATTTAATCTAAAGTTTTTATCTGCCCAATTTAAATAAGTTTTGGACAAATCAACACTAGTGGTTTTCACTGCACCACCTTTAGCTGCATGGACGGATGCGGATGCGGTATAACAAAATAGGTTTAAAAATCGCTTGCCTTTTGCTTGCTGTTGAATAATATGGCGAATGGGGCGATGATCTAAAAATAATCCAGTATCCAGGTAATCTTGTAAGTTCACCAACAGCTGACAACCATATTCATCAATTTGAATAAACTCACCTCGGTTGTTGTGTTTTTGATACTGCTTTTTACCTTGTTGTTGTTCTCGTCGCTTAACAATAACCTGTTTCTCAGGAATACCTAATACCACAGGTATTGCACTAATTACGTCGTTTAACCGGGCAGATGCTTTTACAGGATCAATAGATTTAGGTGGTGCGTATTCCTGAACATGCACCCAATCATTATAACAGTCGATTGCGACAGCATATTCAGGCATATCTGCATCATATAATCGATAACAATGAATATTTTGCTGTTTACGCCACTTTTTTAATTGCTTTAGATTTTTCTTCAACCGATTAGCAAACATCTCTGCCCCCTTCGATAGCCGGACAGTTGCTGCCTGTGGCGGTAGTTCTCCCTGTACAGATTTAGCCGAAGGTGTTGTATCTTCTGGAATTGCAAATAAGTAAAGAGCACACTCTAACGCTCCATTATACAACTTATAGTGTTTATGGGAGCGCAAACGGGTTCGTCTGGCCAAATCAGCACTACTGGTAAGGAAAGCAGCCTGCCAGCCAGTAAAGCATTCCTGCATTTTTTCGCCCAAGTGCTGATAGAGATAAACCAAACTGGCTTCATTACCAAGCCGTTCACCATAAGGAGGATTGGTTATCATTAAACCTGTTGGTATATGTTCCAAGGATTTGGGAGTTAGTTGGGCCAAGTCCAGTTGTTTAAGCTTAACGATACCCGCCAGCCCTGCCCGTTCAATATTAGCTTGAGCCTTGGTCAACACCTTATAACCCGGCTCAAAACCACAGATGACGGGCATTGTTTGACTCATGCCCTGTTCACGACGCTGCTTAGCCTCTGCTACCAGCTTATTCCATAAAGCAGGAATATGGCCCAGCCAGCCTTGGAAACCAAAATAATGCCTTAGTAGACCAGGCGCAATATCAGCTGCCATCATCCCTGCTTCAATTAATAAAGTACCAGCCCCACACATTGGGTCGACCAAGCTGGCCGACTGGGCTTTCAAACCTGACCAGCCCGCCCGAATCAGCATGGCAGTCGCCAGGTTTTCTTTTAGTGGTGCAGCACCTGCTTCACGCCGATAGCCACGCTCGTGTAAGCTAACTCCAGCTAAATCAATCGCTACCGTCACCTTATCATGCTTTAACCGCACTGATACGCGAACCGCCGGGTGCTCTTTAGCAATATTCGGGCGCTTACCATATTTATTCCGAAACTGATCAACAATAGCATCCTTTACCGTTAGCGCGCCAAAACGACTATTGCGGATAGCAGGGGAAGTACCAACAAAATCAATTAAAAAGTCGCTATCAACATCAATATGGTCAGCCCAGTCGATCGTTTGTATTTGTCGATACAACGCTTCTTTAGAGCTTACAGGTAATTCAGCTAACTGAAGCAATATGCGATTGGCCAACCTAGACCATAAACAAGCCCGATAGGCCGTTTCCATTGATCCTAAAAAATTGACGGCAGCTACTGTTTGCTTGATTTCACTGCCACCCAGCTGGCTCAATTCATCCGCCAACAGCTGTTCCAAGCCTTTTGGGCAAGTAGCAGTCAATTGAAAGTGTGTAGGGTTAGTCATTACCGCATTGCTCATTCGCTGATTTAGCGGCGCATTCTAACGTAGTTAACTGGGTAGTCCAGTATTATCCAGCTTCAGATATATCCGGGCTAATCACTCAACAATAACGCCAATGAATTATAAAGAATAATCATAACTTACCATTCGGCACTTTTTTCACTTGTGCTGGTCCATACTTATACATAGATTAGGAGAGTAGAAAACAGAGCACTTAGGATACCAACTGGTACTGCAGCTAAGCCATAACCAACAATCAAAATAGCAGTCATCACAAGTTAATAGTTGCTACTAACAGCACGCTCCAAGGCAAGAAGGATCAAGGGTTATAGGAGTGTTATATAAAAACGAATATGTCTATTCTTAATCAATTCTTAACACAAGTTACGCAATACGCTATTCATAACATAACTCCTTCATCAAATTGAGGTGGAGCAAAGGTATGCACTTTATCTTCAACCCAACTTTTGCAGCCTTCAAGGTGAGTGAGTTAAAAGGTTGCCCTTTTACCGGGCACTACAGATTTGTAGCAACCTAACTTGTTACAAATGAAAGTAGTACCAAAACCTCAAGAGAAGTTTCTGGCATTAATCCAGATAATAACCAGTGAGGCCAATCACACTATGAGAAGACATAAAAGAAGCAAAGTAGAAAGAGCATTTCAAAAAGGTTATCAAATTGGAATTTCAGGCCGTTCGCGGGATCTCTGCCCCCATGGTCAAGATGAGATAAAACAGTCGTGGTTAAATGGCTGGCGAGAGGGGTGGTCAGATCAATGGGACGGTTATACCGGAGTATCCGGTGTACATAAAATATATTCTAAACGTTACTGACTTTGCTGATTCACACTGGCCCGCTTAAGCGGGCCATTTTCTTTTTAACGGTTTTTTATTGCCATTACCCCTTCTACCGCATCGCGAATCAGTTGTGGCCCTTGATAAATGAACCCACTGTAAATTTGCACTAATGAGGCACCTGCTTCAATTTTGGCAGCAGCACTGGCGGCATTATGAATACCACCCACACCAATAATAGGTATCTGCTCTTTTAAAACTTCGGCCAGCTGCTTGACTACAGCTGTTGACTGCTCAGCCAAAGGCGTACCACTCAAACCACCCTGCTCACTACCGTAGGGTAAATGACTGACCTGACTTTTATCAATGGTAGTATTAGTGGCAATCACGCCATCTAGTTTATGCGCTAACAGTACTTCTGCTACTTGAGTGGTTTCGTCAGCAGTCATATCTGGAGCAATCTTAACCACTAAGGGCACGTGTTTTTGATGTTGATCAGCTAATTCCGACTGTGCAGTTTTCAACCTGGCTAATAATGCAGCTAACGCATCACCGTATTGTAGATTTCTTAGTCCTGGTGTATTAGGTGAGGAAATATTAACAGTCACATAATCAGCATAGGGATACACTTTTTTCAAGCAAATTAAATAATCATCAACTGCTTTATCCACTGGGGTATCCAGGTTTTTTCCAATATTAATTCCAAGCACTCCCTGATAGCGATTGCGCTTAACCTGTTCAACCAGATGATCCACCCCTTTGTTATTAAAGCCCATCCGATTGATAATAGCCTCAGCCTCTGGTAGTCGAAATAACCGTGGTTTGGGATTACCCGGCTGTGGTCGTGGGGTTACCGTGCCCACTTCAATAAACCCAAAACCTAATGCTCCTAATCCGGCTAGGTAATCAGCATTTTTATCCAGCCCAGCCGCTAGCCCCACGGGGTTAGCAAAACGAATTCCCATGACTTCAACTGGCTGTTCTGGAATAGGCTTGATAAAACGTTTGGTCAATCCCAATCGCTCTCCTGCCCCGATCATATCCAACCCTAACTCATGGGAAGTCTCTGCTGAAAATTTAAACAACAGCTGACGCACAAGCTGATACATAATACCCCTTAAACAAAAAATGCTGATTAACTTGTCCAGTCGTATTATAACCTTGGCAAGTTAACCAGCACCACTTTGATATCTTTGTCTTAAAGCTTTTATAAAAATATCGGCTTAATTCATTAATTAACTGCCCTTCAGCTGTTGATCAACTTCCTGTTCTTTTTCAAGCAAGGTACGGTGCAAGTGAACTGGCGCCTTGGATTTTCCTCGTGCTTTTAAATTTAATAGTTCAACTATTACCGAAAAGGCCATAGCAAAATAAATGTAGCCTTTTGGAATATGCATATCTAAACCTTCCCCCACCAGCGCGGTACCAATCAATACTAAAAAGCTTAATGCCAGCATTTTTATAGTGGGATTTCTATCCACAAAATCACTGATAGCTTTCGCGGAGAGCATCATGACCAATACAGAAATAATAATGGCTAATACCATTACCGGCACATGCTTTGCCAAACCAACTGCAGTGATCACAGAATCCAAAGAAAAAACAATATCAATAATGGCAATTTGCACTAAAATCGCCGTAAAGCTAGCTGCTGCTTTGTGCTGACTATGCTCCCCCTCTCCTTCTAAGGAATTATGAATTTCCAGGGTACTTTTACCAATTAAAAATAATCCACCACCTAGTAAAATAAGATCTCGTCCGGAAATATCCTGACCAAAGGCGCTAAACAAGTTATCCGTTAACCCCATTACCCAAGACAACGACAAAAGCAGGCCAATTCGCATAAACATGGCCAAACCTAATCCTACTATACGGGCTTTTTGTCGCTGTTCCTCTGGTAATCGCCCAACAAGAATTGAAATAAAAATAATATTGTCTATTCCCAGCACAATTTCCAATGCCGTTAAGGTAGCCAATGCCACCCAAGCTTCTGGCTGCGCAATCCACTCCATAATGTGCCTACTATTATCGTTAGTTAATAATGACTGCTTAAGGTAAAAGGATAGGGAAAATAATCAAGTCTCTTATTGCACTTTTTTCTAATCAACGCATGTTAATAATAGTGACTCGCTGGTTAAGCATCCCATTGAATATACTTAGCAGGTATCCGCTCGGTTAACCAAATGCTATCGATTGCCTGATAAAACTTAAACCCAGCCGCAGCCATGGCTTTAGCATCCACCACCAAAATATGCGGCACCCCATGTCTAGTTCCCACCTCATGCGCCGTCTGAGTATCTGCCGACAAGTGTACATGTTGGCGCCGCATCGATTGCACACCCTGATGACGAATTGATTTAATAAATCGCGTAGCAGTGCCATGATAAAGCACATCAGGCGGTGTGAGTGGCGGCAGTGATAACTCTACAGGAATAGAATGGCCTCGATTAGCGCGAATTTTTTGGCCACATTCACTTAAACTGAAACGCTTTTTGTCATTTGTTTCCACTATCAATAACAGCTTTTCCAAGTCAAGTGGAATTTTTTTCTGCTGGGCAGCTTCCAATAATTTGGTGACTTCAACCCACCCTTGAGGGTCTAAGGTTAACCCCACTTCATCAGGCCGGTGTCTGAGCACATAGCTCAACCATTTACTACAACGAATATCGGAGTTTGTCATGCTTACTACTATCTATTATTAAATTAATACTGCAACAATACAGTTAGTTAAAACACTTCATTTTAATTATATCAATGAACCAGTAAAAAACCTGTCCAATAATATTTCTTCGTCCCTAGTGGTCATACGCAAAACTAAGCAACCACTTTACTCATGAACCACTAACTAATTACTCAACTCACTGATGCAACAACCTCAAGTAAAGTTGCAAGAATACTAGAAATGAACTATTACATGTGAAACACTTTCATAGATCACCTGTCAAAGTAATCACATGTAATGAAAGGTAGACTTTTGGCAGCATCACATGTAAACTTTAATCATTACATGTAACAAATAAAACATGTATAACATCTAGGAGATTGTCATGACTCGCAAGTCTGGCGCCCACTATCAGCGACTGTTTAGAGAGCGCTTGCGGGCACAAGGCCTGATTAAAAAAGATGTCTGGATATTGCCAGAACATGCTTCTACTCTGCGACAAGTAGAAAAAGTTTTACGCCTACCAGACACGCAACCTAGCGATATAGAGAGGATCACAATGGCTGAACAAACCTTATGGAACACCCAGTCGCTGTATGAAGAGTTAAGCAAAGCAGAATTATTTAAATCTAATGCAGCCACCCTGGAGTTAATCGAAGGCACTGATCAATGCCTACATATAATGATGCACGAGTATGCCGATATTCCTGTATTCCTCAGCGTTTCTGGCGAACAAATTCTGGCAGAAGTTATTCTCTGGTCAACAGAAGAAATTAATGATGTCACTGCCTTTAACGAAGAGGTGTTGCGCACCCATAAGCTACTACCACTATCCAGTATTAGCTTAGATCGCTGGCCAGATGGTAAAGATTATTACTGTTTATTCGGCGCATTAAGCGCTACTTCAATTATCCCTAACATTGTATTTGAAGTAGAAACCCTGGCTGATAATGTCATCAAAGCATCTGAAGCCTACGAACGTTTTTTAATTAAGCAAGAAGGAGCAAGCGCATGAGCATCTGGGGCAAACTAATGACTGCCGTTCGTGGTGGCGCAACTGAAATTGGTGAAGCGATTGTTGATAATCAAGCCTTGCGTATTCTTGACCAAGAAATTCGTGATTCTGGTGAAGAGCTTAACCGCTCGAAAACCGCTCTGGCGAATATTATGGCAAAGGAAAAACTCGCTACAGATAAATGCAACCAGCTAAAAACGAAAATCAGTGAATATGAAACTTATGCAAGCCAAGCGCTTGAAAAAGGTAACGAGACGTTAGCAGTAGAAATTGCGGAAAAAATCGCTGACTATGAAGCTCAGCTAGCCTCTGAAGAAGAAGTAAAAGTTGGCTTCAGTCAAAGCGTAGAAAATTTACGTAAAGCCGTTGCCCATGCTGAAAGTAATTTAAAGCGTCTTAAGCAACAAGTCGATACTGTAAAAGCAACAGATAGTGTACAAAAAGCCCAAGCAGCCGTTGCAGCTCGTTATAGTGGTGCCAACTCCAAAATGCAAACTGCCACCGACTCGCTTGATCGCATCAAGAAAAAACAAGCTGAACGTGCTGCCCAAATGGAAGCCGCACAACAAATGTCAGAGGAACATGGTGACGCAAGCTTAGAGTCAAAAATGAAAGCTGCGGGCATTAAGCCTGGTGCATCCAGTGCCAATGATATCCTGGCTCGCTTAAAAGCAAAAAAATAAGGTTAACCCCCTTTTTTCAACCAGCCCTGCTACTTAGCAGGGCCTTTTCTTTCCCCAATTTAAAAAACACCCTTCCATTTTTATACTTGCTTTCTTGCTGCTAGTTGTTCAGCATTAGCTCCCGTTTGACATATAAGGAAAACACCATGACCTCTTTATCTGCAGAAGTGGTTGCGCAGATGAAAGCAGTGGCAAAGCAAGCGGCAGCTAACGCCTATTGCTGTTATAGCCAGTTTCCTGTGGGGGCTGCCCTGTTAATTGCTGATGGGCAGATAATTCCTGGCTGTAATGTGGAAAATATTTCCTATGGCCTGACCAACTGCGCTGAACGCACTGCCATTTATAGCGCTATCGCTCAAGGTATTAACAAGCAAACCATGCAAGCCATGCTGATTTATATGCCTGGTGATAAGCTTTATTCCCCTTGTGGTGCTTGTCGTCAAGTGATTGCTGAATTTCTAATAGCAGAAACGCCAGTTTATGCCACCTGTGATGACGAAAACCTGCTACACGAGTGGACCGTACAGTCACTATTACCAGCAGGCTTTAGCTTTGATGGTTTCAATACCACTAACTGTTAGCGTAATAACTATTAGTTAAAAAAATAACAATTCTTAAAATATAAACTTGTTTCAATAACCAGCGCAGTCGCAACACTTTGACAAAAGTGGTTTAAAACTTAACCAACAGGACAAAAAGCGTTTGCGACAGGCAATGAATTTGTAATAATTGGCCGCTTTAACGCTGGTTGAGGTAGACCCATGATCCTACAAATAATAATTAGCCTCGGGGGGATGCTCGTCCTACTGGGGATTGCCTTAGCACTTTCAAAAAACCGAAAAGCCATTAATCTACGTACTGTTGGGGGAGCTTTTGCGCTACAAATTATAATCGGTGCCTTTGTACTGTATACATCAATTGGACAAGATGTTTTAAATGCCATGGCTAGCGGCGTTAATGCCGTGATTACTCAAAGTAAAGCAGGAACTGAATTTTTATTTGGTGATCTGGCCAAATTTAAAGTGGGCTTTGTCTTTGCCATTAATGTATTAACTGTCATTATCTTTTTCTCTTCATTGATTGCCGTACTTTATTACCTGGGTATTATGCAACTGGTAATCCGCTTTATAGGTGGCGGCATTCAAAAATTACTGGGAACCAGTCGTCCCGAGTCTTTATCTGCTACTGCTAATATTTTTGTTGGGCAAACAGAAGCCCCTCTAGTGGTAAAACCCTTTATTCCCAGCATGACCCAGTCTGAACTATTTGCCATTATGGTGGGTGGTTTAGCTTCTGTTGCTGGTACTGTGCTAGCGGGTTATGCAGGCTTAGGTGCTGATATGCGGTTTCTGATTGCAGCCAGTTTTATGGCTGCACCAGGCGGTTTATTAATGGCAAAAATCATGATGCCTGAAACGGAAAAACCCCATCAGAACTTTGAAGAAGTACTAAAAGATGCAGACAAGCCCGCTAACGTAATTGACGCGGCAGCGGTAGGTGCTTCCAACGGCCTACGCTTGGCAGTTAATGTGGGTGCCATGTTGATTGCCTTTGTTGGGTTAATCGCTCTACTCAACTTCTGGTTAGGTGGCATAGGCGAATATTTTGGGGTTAAAGACCTTACTTTCCAATACTTGCTTGGTCAGCTGTTTTCACCGATTGCGTTTATTTTAGGGGTTCCTTGGAGTGAAGCTAATCAGGTGGGCTCATTAATTGGACAAAAGCTAATTTTAAATGAGTTTGTAGCCTATATGGATTTTGCCAGCATTAAAGACAGCTTATCCCCCACCTCTCAAGCCATTGCCACTTTTGCTCTCTGTGGTTTCGCCAACCTGTCTTCTATTGCCATATTATTAGGCGGATTAGGTAGTTTAGCACCATCACGTCGTCAGGACATTGCCAGAATGGGGATTAAAGCAGTTATTGCAGGTACACTCTCTAACTTAATGAGTGCAACTATTGCCGGGATTTTCTTAACCCTGGCTGCGTTATAAACGGAATAATTAGCACGTACTCAATAACAAGGGGCTTTTCAGTAGCCCCTTTGTTTTTTTATCAAGTTTCTCCAAATTATTTACTAATTTCACTTGATTTAGTGCTCAGGAAAAGGCATAAGAAAAAACTAGACCGATTGGACAACTTTTTGATTACACAGAGAGCTACCAACGCTTTGCCAGAGACATTACGACTGCAAACGCCATAAGAGTAACAATATATGACCAATTTAGCGCAAGCTGCTCAACAAGCTATCCAATTAATGGACCTGACCTCCCTCAACGATGATGATACGGTAGAGAAAATTATTCAGCTGTGTCAGCAAGCTCATAACACCGCTGCTGATACCGCTGCCGTTTGCGTCTATCCCCAGTTTGTTCCTATTGCCAAACAAACTTTAAAAGAAATGGGGTGTGACAATATCTTAGTAGCAACCGTAACAAATTTTCCTTCAGGAAGTGACAATATCGCCGCTGCGGAAGCAGAAACCCGTGCCGCTGTCGCTGACGGTGCCGATGAAGTGGATGTCGTATTCCCCTACCGTGCGTTAATGGCAGGCAATGAGCAAGTCGGCGCTGAGCTAGTTGCTGCTTGTAAAAAAGCTTGTGGTGAAAAAACTAAATTAAAAGTCATTATTGAAAGTGGTGAATTAAAAAATCCAGCGTTAATTGAAAAAGCCAGCCTTATCAGTATTCAAGCAGGTGCTGATTTTATCAAAACCTCCTCTGGTAAAGTGCCCGTAAATGCGACCATAGAAGCTGCAGAAATTATGCTCAATGCCATTAAAGTCACAGGCAGTCACTGCGGTTTTAAAGCAGCAGGTGGGGTACGCAATGCTGAGCAAGCCGCAGAGTTTTTATCCCTTGCGAAAAATATCCTAGGTAGCGACTGGGTTAATGCCAGTCATTTTCGCTTTGGTGCCAGCAGCTTGTTAGCCAACCTATTAACCACCTTAGGCCACCAAAAGGAAACCCATACAACAAGTACTGGCTACTAGGTAAATAACCTGCAAACGATAACACAATTAAAAATGTTAATTTAAATATCCTTCAGGTTACTCCTTTCAAGGGTGTAACCACTCAAGAAGGCTATAAAACCAATAGGAGGTGTAGGATGTATCTACCTCAAGAAATTATTCGCCAAAAGCGCGATGGCCACTTGTTGAGTAACGAACAGATACAATTTTTTGTTGAGGGAATAACCTCAGGCAAAGTCAGTGAAGGCCAAATTGCTGCGCTCGCGATGGCTATTTATTTTAATGACTTAACCATGAGTGAGCGGGTCGCATTTACCCAAGCGATGCAACACTCTGGCGATGTACTGAACTGGGATGATTTACAGCTACCCGGCCCCATTCTGGACAAACACTCGACTGGCGGCGTTGGCGATGTTGTCAGCCTAATGTTGGGACCCATGATCGCCGCCTGTGGCGGTTATGTCCCAATGATTTCAGGCCGAGGCTTAGGCCACACGGGCGGCACATTGGATAAACTAGACAGTATTCCAGGCTATAACACCCACCCAGACAACCCCTTGTTTAGAAAAGTGGTAAAGGAAGTCGGTGTGGCCATTATTGGTCAGACAGCCAACCTAGCTCCTGCCGATAAGCGGGTCTATGGCATTAGGGATGTCACCGCAACGGTGGAATCCGTTGCAATGATTACCTGCTCAATCTTGTCTAAAAAACTAGCGGCGGGACTGGATGCCCTGGTGATGGATGTAAAAGTTGGTTCAGGTGCCTTTATGCCCAGTTACGAGAAATCTAAAGAGCTGGCAGAAAGTATTGTTCAAGTAGCTAATGGGGCAGGTGTTGCCACCAGCGCCCTACTCACTGATATGAACCAAGTACTAGCCAGCACCGCGGGTAATGCTGTTGAAGTAAGAGAAACGGTTGACTATTTAACTGGGCGTTATCGCAACCCACGGCTGCACCAAGTAACCATGGATTTATGTGCTGAGCTGCTGGTGTTGGGCAAACTGGCAGATTCTATCCCAGCAGCCAGAGATAAGCTGAGCTTGGCCTTAGAAAGCGGCAAAGCTGCCGAAATATTTGCGGAAATGGTCAGTGCACTGGGCGGCCCTACTGATTTACTGGAAAAGCCAGCGAGCTACCTCCCCTTAGCACCCGTCAGTAAACCCGTGTTATCACCACAAGCGGGTACTATATCAACGATGAATACTCGTGAGCTGGGTATTGCTGTGGTCAAACTGGGTGGCGGCAGACAACGGGCGTCCGATACTATTGATTATCAGGTGGGCTTATCTGATATCGTGACGTTAGGCACAAAGGTTGACAAAGGCCAGCCTTTAATGACAATTCATGCCCAAAGCGAAACCGACTGGCAAGCAGCTGCCGAACATGTTTTAGCCAACTTGGCCTGGTCGGCTGAAACACCAGAGAAAATGCCTTGCGTCTATGAGCGAATTGACTTAGCAAGCTGCCAAGAGAAACCCTTATGAAACGAGCCTTGATTTTAGTCCTGGATTCCTTTGGTATTGGCGCGACAGCCGATGCGGAGAAGTTTGGCGATATAGGTGCAGACACCCTAGGCCATATCGCAGAGGCCTGCGCTAACGGTTCAGCAAGCGATGGTCGCAACGGTCCCCTCTCCCTCCCCAATTTATCCAAGCTAGGGCTGATGCATGCCGCAAAAGGAAGCACTGGCCAATTTCCCCTGGGCGTAGAAACGAATATTGAATTAATTGGTGCATACGGCCATGCCAAAGAACTGAGTAGTGGCAAAGATACTCCCAGTGGTCACTGGGAAATTGCCGGGGTACCAGTGTTATTCGACTGGGGATATTTTTCGGCGCAGCAACAAAGCTTTCCACCAGAGCTGCTGGAAAAACTAATTGAGCGAGGCAAATTACCTGGCGTATTGGGTAACTGTCATGCCTCGGGCACCACAATTATTCAGCAGCTAGGTGAAGAACATATCAAAATGGGTAAGCCTATTGTGTACACGTCAGCCGATAGTGTTTTTCAAATTGCCTGTCATGAAGAAAGCTTTGGCTTAGAAAGGCTTTATGAGCTGTGTGAAATTGCCCGTGAGCTTTGTAATGAATACAACATTGGTCGGGTAATTGCTCGTCCCTTCGTTGGTGATCATCCAGATAATTATAACCGTACCGGCAACCGCCGTGATTATGCTGTACCTCCCCCTGCCCCAACTGTGCTGGATAAACTGGCAACTGCTGGAGGAGAAGTCATCAGTATCGGTAAAATTGCTGATATTTACGCTCATCAGGGTATTACCCAAAAAGTCAAAGCCACTGGCTTGGATGCTTTATTTGATGCCACCCTGGCAGAGATGGATAACACAGGCAACAACAGCATTATTTTCACTAATTTTGTTGATTTTGATTCATCCTACGGCCACCGCCGTGACATAAATGGCTATGCCTGTGCCTTAGAGTATTTTGATCAGCGACTGCCAGAGTTACTGAATAAGATGCAAGCAGAGGATATTCTGATCATAACTGCCGACCATGGTTGTGACCCTAGCTGGCCAGGCTCTGACCACACCCGTGAGCATATCCCTGTATTAGTTTATGGTCAGTCCATTCCCGCTCAAGATTTGGGTCAACGGGAAACCTTTGCAGACATAGGCCAAAGCCTCGCCCGTTATTTCAATTTAACCCCGATGGAATACGGCACTTCATTTTTACAATAATTCATCACATTTTTATAAGTCCGAACAGGAGCAAAAATAATGGCTACTCCTCATATCAGTGCAGCCCCAGGTGATTTTGCCGAAACAGTATTAATGCCAGGCGACCCATTAAGAGCTAAATTTATTGCCGAAACCTTCCTAACCGATGCTAAGTGCATAACTGAAGTACGCAATATGTTTGGCTACACCGGCACCTACCAAGGCTGTCGTATTTCGGTAATGGGCTCAGGTATGGGCATTCCCTCCATGTCAATTTATGCGAAAGAATTAATTACCGACTATAACGTTAAAAAAATTATTCGTGTGGGTAGCTGTGGTGCAGTTGATGATAGTATTAAACTGCAAGATATTATTATTGGTATGGGTGCCAGCACCGATTCTAAAGTCAACCGGATTCGCTTCAATGACTACGACTTTGCAGCCATTGCCGATTATCAATTATTAGCCAATGCCGTTACAGCGGCTCAACAAAAACAATTACCCGTGCGCGTGGGTAATGTATTTTCATCAGATCTATTTTATACCCCTGACCAACAACTATTTGAACTAATGGCAAAATACCAGGTATTAGCCGTTGAAATGGAAGCAGCCGGATTATATGGAGTAGCTGCGGAATACGGCGCTCATGCCCTGGCGATTTTTACCGTCAGTGACCATATTACCCGCAATGAAAAACTCAGTGCTGAAGAACGCCAAACCAGCTTTAAGCAAATGATTGAATTAGCACTTGACTCTATTTTATTAGATAAATAACGACTGTAGGCGTCTCTAAAAAGAGTAATTTTTAGCGACGCCCTAAATAGAGAATTTCATTTCCTCGCCATTCTCTCCCCGATTTTGGGTAAACTGCCTGACGATTTCATCAGGGCTGACGGGGCCACAAAATAAATATCCTTGAGCTTCATCACACAACTGCTGTTGTAGAAACTGCTGTTGTTCAAGGGTTTCAACTCCTTCCGCGACAGTGCGAATGCCCATACTTTTCGCCAGATTAATAATAGCTCTAACAATACCTGCTTGATCTACTTCATGACCACCAACTGTAGAGATTTGATGGATAAATTGCTTATCGATTTTTACACAACTAATGGGCAATCGGTTTAAATAACTTAACGATGAATAACCAGTACCAAAATCATCAATGGCTACGCCTACGCCGATATCTTTAAAGTGATGGAGTAATACACTATTTTTCTCCACATTTTTCATCACGGCAGATTCAGTTAATTCAATTTCCAAGTCACTACCACTCAACCCATATTCAGACAAAACCTGCTGAATAAACTTATGCAGCTGATTATTTTGCAACTCAGTCTCTGAAACATTTACCGCTATTTTGACAGGTAGTCCTGCTGCTTTCCATTCCTGAGACTGCCTACAAGCTTCAGTCACCACCCAGCGCCCCAGACTATGAATTAACCCAGAATTTTCTGCGATAGGAATAAATTCCAATGGCATCACTTCACCAAACTCTGGGTGAGTCCAGCGAGTTAACACTTCAACACTAGTATATTGCCCAGTTATTAAATTGGTTCGGGGCTGAAATGTCAGATACATTTGTGGTGAGCCAATGGCTTTTTGTAAATCTTTTTCCAGTTTCACCCGCCGCTGCATAACCTCAGCCTGTTCTTCCTTGAATAGCGATACATGCAGTCCTTTATGTTTAGCTTGATACATTGCAATATCAGCATTTTTAAATAGCTCGCTTAAGTTATCACCATCTTCTGGATAACAAGCAATACCAATACTAGCGCCTAACTCAATTGGGTGTTCATTAATATGGCAGGGTTCATCAAGAGCCTCGCGAATTCGATTTGCTAATTGCAAAGCAGTTAACGAATTACATTCAGGCAAAATAATCGAAAACTCATCGCCACCTTGACGACACAAGGTATCTACTTCCCTTAAACTAGCCTTTACCCGTTGGCCAATTTCAATGAGTACCGCATCCCCCACATCATGGCCAAGAGTATCATTAACTTGTTTAAATTTATCCAAGTCAATGACCATAACACCCATACTCTTATTCTGACGCTTAGCCATCGCTAAACTTTGCCTAGCCCGCTCCATCAATAAACGACGATTCGGCAAGTTGGTAAGTGAATCATAAAAAGCCAGGTTTTCAATTTGCTCCATCCGCCGAACCCGCTCAGAAATATCTTTATGAATGCCAATCACACGACGGGGGTTGCCTTCTACATCAATATCCACCACTTTGCCACGGGATAAGACATGAATTAATTCACCATTACTGCGATACATCCGAAACTGATCTTCATACTCACCATGCCGACAAATATGGTCGCTAATAAAGGCTTTGGCTTTTGGTAAGTCATCCGGGTGAACATATTGCAGCCAAGCCTGAGGATCATTTTCAAATTCGGTGCTGGCATAACCCAACATGGCAATATATTGTGGACTATAAAAAATACTTTGGGTAACCAGGTCATAATCCCAAATACCTTCATCTGCTACTTCAAATGCATAACGTAATTGTTCTTCACTGCGTTTTAAGCGTTCTTCCGCCTCCTTACGCCGGGTAATGTCTGTCAGAGTTCCCAACATACGAATCGGCTTTTTATTACGGTCAAACTGCGCTTTGCCCCGTTCCAACACCCAAATATAATGACCATCTCGGTGTTTTTTACGGTGTTCACTTAAATAAAACTCACTGTCTTCACAGGTATGTGCCTGGCATTCTTTAATGGTTCGCTCACGATCTTCAGGGTGAATTAAACTTAACCACTCTTCGCCATTTAAAATCATATTTTCCTGGCTGTAACCCAACATCTCGTACCAGCGTGGGGAGTAAAATAATATCCCTTCATGTATTTCCCAGTCCCATATACCATCTTGGCTACCCTCTAAAGCCAGCTGCCAGCGCTGCTCAGAACGCACTAGTTTACCAATCGCTCGATGCTGCTCAGTTATATTGACAGCAAATGCTGTCACCCCATTAATAAAACCATCACTGCTCAACATAGGGGTATATCGAAAATCAAATACTTCTGCTTCTTGATCAGGTAATTCATAACGGCGCTCAACCTGTACTGTTTCACCCCGAACAATCTGATTAAAAAAGCGAATCCCCTCATCCTCGCTAGAAAACTCTACCGCAACAGGTAAATATTCTATTCCTATTTTAATTTCAGTTTTGGTATACCGTTTCATCAGCTCAAAATGAGTTTCATTAAAAAAGGTATATTTAAAATCCATATCCAGAGAAAATACTTGAATGGAGGGGTTATCTAACAACTCATGCCCCCGCCACTCCCCTATGCCAGGCATCAACACATCAGTGGCGCCTTCCTCTGCTGCTTTTTCGGGGTTTTGTAATAATTCCAATGCTTTTTGGGTTTCGAGCAATTCCTGCTGAAGCTCTTTTAAATTTCTAAAAATCGAAAAGATGGGCTTTCGCCACTCAGACAAATCCGGTAAAGGTTCAACTCGCAAACCAATTGCCATCCACATACAGGCCATTAACGTGGCTACCCCACTGGCTAACCAGGCATAGGCCAGTAAGTCTTGTCCTGCTAAATAACTGAGTTCTGCCAAGTTATGGCGTAATACTGAATCAACCAGCAAAATCAACAACATGGTGATTCCAAGCCGGAGGGTGGCTGAAATCCCAGGCATTAACCAAACCAGGATTTCCCATAAAATCGCCATTGATACCAACATTAACATTGAGATGGCCGCACTCACCAAGGAAGGCAGTACCATAGAGCGAATGTGCATTGGAGAACCATCCGCAACCAGGCTGGTATTGAGTGAGGCAAGACCAAGATTAATCAGTGGCACCAAACTACTGGTAATGATTAAACCAATGGCCACCCGCGCCGCAAAAGGCCCTTCGTACAGGTACAGCAAAATGACGCCAAAGATCATGCCACTGTACACGGTAATATCCACCAACATTAATGACATTGGCTCTTTGACGATACGAAAATCTGCATAGCCGTAACGCCAGGCCAGCACACTGAAAATAATCAGTGCTCCATACAGCAGCGCTAGGGTAAAGTTTTTTCGAAGCCTATGACAAAGGCAAACTACCCCTTGAATAACAATCAGGTTGACAATAAAGCTCGGCAGCTCTTCCAGCACGCCAACCCCCTTAATAAAACAACTACGTTTTGGAAATGCTTGTAAATAACTTTAGCTTAGAGTCTGCCTCTATGCTGGTTACTCGTAAGTTCCAGGGTAACTCGTTACAATGCCGTCAAAATCAGTATCAAAAATTTAGTAGGGCTATGTCTTCTCAACAACCACCTCAAGCAACTCTCTCCTGGGATTCACAAGGGCTACCTATCGCCACAGCATTTGATGATGTTTATTTTTCGAAAACCAATGGTCTAGCAGAAACCCGCTATGTGTTTCTTGCCCATAACCAGTTAGCAGAGCGCTGGCAAAACCTTAAAAACCATTTTTTTACCATTGCCGAAACAGGCTTTGGTACCGGCTTAAATTTTCTTTGCGCCTGGCAGCTATGGCAGCAGTACGCGCCAGCTACAGCACAACTGCACTATATTTCCTGTGAGCAATTTCCTCTCAATAAACAGGATATGACCCAAGCACTGATCTTATGGCCAGAGTTGGCCCCTTTTGCAAAAGAATTGCTAAACCAATACCAAGAGCTTGGCCCTGGGTTTTATCGCTTCCAGTTTGCTTCAGGAAAAATTGTGCTCACTTTATTAATTGGTGATGCCAATGAGTATCTCCCCCAACTCGATGGCATTGTTGATGCCTGGTTTTTGGATGGTTTTGCTCCAGCCAAGAATCCTTCTCTCTGGCAAACCACTTTATTTGAAACCATGTCTGCTAAAAGTGCAGTCGGAACCACCTTCAGTACCTTTACTGCAGCTGGTATCGTGCGTCGGGGCTTAAAAGCGGCAGGCTTTACCGTAAATAAAGTGAGGGGGTTTGGCAGTAAGCGAGATATGCTATGTGGTGTGCAAGAACAGCCTACTCTACCTGCCGTCAAATCACCTTGGTATGATCGTCCCAAAGCATTAGTCGCAAACCAGCCATCATCATTTGCCAAGCAGGTATTAGTGATTGGGTCTGGTTTGGCAGGGGCTTGTACGGCTGAAGCCTTACGCCAACGGGGGTATTCTGTTACCGTTTTGGATCAACAAGCGGTCCCCGCTGAAGCTGCATCTGGCAACCCCCAAGGGGTGCTTTATGCCAAGCTTTCTGCCCATCAAACGTCATTAAACCAGTTAGTAGGACAAGGTTATCGCTTCAGCTTGCAATGGATAAAGACCCTTCAGAAGCACTTACCTCAGCACACTTTTTGGTCTGCCTGTGGGGTGATTCAACTAGCTTTTAATGATAAAGAAACTGAGCGGCAGCAGGTCATTATTAATAGCGGCTTATACCCAGAAAGTATGGTACAAGCAGCAACTGCTGATACTTTGACTCAACTGGCAGGCACTAAAGTGAAGTACTCTGGGCTGTTTTTTCCTGAGGCGGGTTGGGTTTCACCTAAGCTGATGTGTACCCGTATTTTGCAACAGCCCGGTATAGAATTTATTCCTCAAGCTCAGGTGGTTGATATTCAGTGGCAAACCACTGAGCGACAATGGTGTTTAACAGATCACCAACAACGACAGTGGCAAGCCCCCGTTGTAGTGATTGCCGGAGGCACATTGAGCAATCAACTACAGGTCAGTGACTATTTAAAGCTGACTGCTATTCGTGGCCAAACCAGTTATTTTCCAACCAACCCGGTCAGCCAACAACTGAATACGGTCATTTGTGGCGATGGTTATTTAGCTCCAGCATTTTCAGGACAACATTTAGTTGGAGCAACATTTAACCATCATACGTCATCTGTCGAATTAACTACAGAAGACCATCAAACCAATTTCAATCGTTTACAGCAACTAGCACCCGACTGTTTCCAAGCCTGTCAGCAAAACCAGCCTACAGGTTTTTCAGCAGGACGAGTCGGCTTCCGTTGTACAACACCTGACTTCTTACCGGTGGTAGGCCCTCTTGTTGATCAGCAAGCTTTTATTGAAACATTCAGCGATTTGCGGAAAAATGCTCGACAACTATTTACCAAACCAGCCCCTTTTCAACCAGGATTATTTGTTAACACTGGGCATGGCTCCAGAGGCTTAATTTCAGCACCACTTGCAGGGGAAATGATTGCTTGTTACTTAACTGGTGAACCGATGCCAGTTAGTCATGAACTCCTGACGGCCCTTCACCCCAGCCGTTTTTTGGTGAAGGATTTAATTCAACGTAAGCGTTAACAATTAAAAGAATACAGCTTATGAGGTATCACGATACTGTTCACAGCGAAAGCTACCCTCAATCTTATTATGCAGCAACGGCTAACCAACACTCCAACTATCCCCGCTTAGCGGGTAATAAAACAGTTGATATCTGTATTGTTGGTGGGGGGTTTACTGGGGTTGCCGCCGCACTGGAATTAGCTGAGCGCAATTACCAGGTTTGCTTATTGGAAGCCCATAAGATTGGCTGGGGAGCTTCAGGCCGCAATGGTGGGCAACTGATCAGAGGCATTGGCCATGGTACAGAACCTTTCCGCCCAATTATTGGCCAAGCGGGGATTGATGCCATTTGGCAAATGGGTACTGAAGGGGTTGAAATAATTAAACAACGTGTCAGCAAATACCAAATCGATTGTGATTTGAAGTGGGGCTATTTTGATGCAGCCACCAAACCCAGACATCTTCGCCAACTAGCTGATTATTATCAAGAATCTATCAAACACGGTTACTCAGCCCCACTCCAATGGATCGGTAAAGCTGACCTCAAAAGCGTTATCAATACTAATTGCTACCTAGGCGGTCTTGTAGATATAGGGAGTGGCCATCTCCACCCACTCAACCTTTGCTTAGGTGAAGCTAAAGCAGCACACCAGCTCGGAGTTGAAATCTATGAGAAAAGCCCAGTGACAGCTATTGAGCCAGGCGTAAAGCCGACAGTAAAAACCCCTTATGGGCAAATTCAGGCCAAATCCGTGGTGGTTGGTTGCAATGCTTATTTAGGGCAGTTATTACCACAATTGGCAGGCAAAGTACTCCCCGCAGGTAGCTATATCATCGCCTCAGAGCCATTGCCTGCGAGCCTTGCTCAGCAATTGTTACCGCAAGATATGGCCGTCAGTGATCAACGAGTAGCGCTCGATTATTTTCGTTTATCTGCTGATAAACGGCTGCTATTTGGAGGATTATGTCATTACTCTGGCCAACACCCACACAACATTATCCAAGCATTGCGCCCCAATATGCTTAAGGTTTTTCCTCAACTATCAGAGGTAAGCATTGATTATCAGTGGGGAGGTTATATTGGCATTGGTGCTAACCGAATGCCTCAGTTGGGCACTCTTGACCAGAATATTTATTATGCACAGGCCTATTCTGGCCATGGTCTAAATGCTACTCATATGATGGGACGTTTAATTGCAGAAGCGATTAGTGGCCAGCTTGAGCGATTTGATGTCTTTGCCAAAATCAAACATATTACGTTTCCTGGTGGCCCCTTACTCCGGTCCCCGATTCTGGCCTTAGGTATGTTATATTATCGTTTTAAAGATTGTTTTTAGCCCTCATGTAAAAACAATGAGTCTGCTGTTGAACTTAAATAAAATACATTAAGCGTGCTGTTTCGTTTTTAACAAACCATCATGTTGCCACTCACAGCGTACTTTTAAATCCTCTCCAGGTGAGTGGTAATTTTTCTCAGCAAACCAGCTAAAGGTATGGGTACCTGCAAGCTCAGTTTCTAGGTGAACCGTTGCAGAATTCCAGTACATCCGTTTGAGAATTGCTTCAAACTTTTTGATCCACTGCTCCCAATCACACTCTACAGCACAATAAGAAGCTCCAAAATGGATTATTTGCGTTATGTAAGTACCTTGCTCAGGCTGGCCACCTGAAACAGCAAAAAAATCACGAGATAAAAAAGGCCATTCATCTCCTCCTGGCAATGAGTGTATTGTGCGTAAATTATGATATCTACGCTTTAAAACTTCCGTCTCATTACCAAAAGGTAAGTCTTTAATACAACCATATACAATTGATTCACGGTCCAAGTGATACTCCTTCCTGAAAAGACCGACAAATGCCGTATTATAGCGTAAAAAAAATCAACACTATCAGTTAGTTAGTATGGATTCGCTGATAATCTACTTTTTTATTCAATTGGTGTCGACTGATAATTGCTTTCAGGTAAGGTCCTTCACTCCCTGAAGCAAGTAACTGTTTCGAGCACTTATATACATCAACAGAATCTGCTGAAGACTGCTTTCGTGCTACTTTATATTTAAGCGCTTTTATTAATCGCTTTTTATAGACTTCCACACGCCAACAGACCCGTCTAAATTAACAGCTGCTAAATCCATTGCCAAATTATGCTACTAACTAATCATTGAGAGAAGTATTTAGGTAGGGGCTTGTTCACATGCCAGCAATTTTTTGAAAAGAGTGAGACTTAATTAGCCAAATAGCCATTGCCAAAAGCTGGGTTTATTCAACTCTTCTTCACACTTTTTTAGCTGATAACGATACAACCTAGCTTTCTTTTCAACACGTTTCGCCACCCCCATCAACCATGGCTTACGGCGATACGTGCGGCGCTGATAACCTCCCCAACCTTCATGGTAATTCAGGTACTGATTACGAGAATCCGTCAGCTTTACCCTATTAATGCGTAATGACTTATTGGTGTACCAACCAATAAAGTCCACCGCATCCTCAAACTCATCACGATCCCCCCAGGCCCCTACTTCGGTGCGGTAATCGTCCCAAACCCCATCCAATGCCTGAGCATAGCCATAGGCAGTTGAAATTCGCGGCCCAGGAATAAATCCCCAGTACCAACGCCGAGGTGGGCGGGCATTCGCTACATAGTTAGACTCATGATACATGATGGACATCATCACTGGGATAGGGGTCCCCCACCGGTCGTTACTCTTCTTGGCAGCGTGATACCAGTCCTCTTTTTCTTGGAATATATTACAAATATCATGAGGATCTCCAGGGGGCGGGGTATGAGCACAACCTGCTAAAAACAGAGTGATGCTCAATATTAACCCAATCATCGGCTTACCTGAGGTTGCAACTAAACGTTTCCAACTAAAAGGTAAGCGTAAACAGCGATAATAATAATGGTTAACTTTCGCCAGAATAGTACTGCTCCAACAAGGTTAATAGTTGTTCCTCAGTTAATACTTCTACGCCCAAGGCCTCAGCTTTGGCTAACTTTGAGCCAGCCTTTTCGCCGGCAATGACGGCAGTTGTCTTATTTGACACTGAACCTGCTACTTTTGCTCCCAAGGCTTGTAATTTTTGCTTAGCCTGGTCACGAGGCATTTGTGATAAAGCCCCCGTTAACACATAAGTATTACCTGCTAGAGGTTTTTCTTCCACTTGAGCGACTTCAACTGTTGGCCACTGGACTCCATAGGCAAGCAAGCGATCAATAACTGCTAAATTATGCGGCTCACTAAAAAATACCGCGATATGTTTTGCTACAATGGGACCAACATCCGGCACCTGTTGTAAGCTCTCTTCATCTGCCTGTTGTAAAGCAGTTAAATCACCAAAGTAATTGGCTAATTGCTGGGCTGTTGCCTCTCCTACCTCTCGAATACCCAGCGCATAAATAAATCGAGCAAATGTCGTATGCTTAGCTTTAACTAATGCATTAATTAAATTTTCCGCTGACTTTGGCCCCATTCTTTCCAATTTAGCTACTGTTTCAGCAGTGAGTTTAAATAAGTCAGCTACATCCTTAATTAACTCTTGATCAACTAGCTGTTCAACTAGTTTTTCACCTAGCCCATCTATATCCATGGCTCGACGACTGGCAAAATGTTTGATCGCTTCTTTACGTTGTGCAGCGCAAATTAAACCGCCACTACAACGAGCAACTGCTTCACCTTCCACCCGCTCTATTAATGAGTCACAAACAGGGCAATGATCAGGTAGTGAAACAGGCTGGGCATTAGCTACCCTTTTCTCAATAATCACTTTTACCACCTGAGGAATAACATCACCCGCGCGACGTACAATCACAGTATCACCAGGCCGTACATCCAGTCTTGCCACTTCATCCATGTTATGTAGTGTGGCATTGGTGACAGTAACGCCACCCACAAATACAGGCTGTAATCGTGCAACAGGCGTAATCGCGCCCGTTCGTCCTACTTGAAACTCAACCTTTTCCAATACAGTACTTTCTTCTTGGGCTGGAAATTTATAGGCAACCGCCCAACGAGGTGCTCGAGCAACAAAGCCTAATTGCTGCTGCAGAGCAAGTGAGTTAACTTTATACACAATACCGTCTATCTCATACGACAGTTGCGCTCTTTTTTGCTCAAGTTGGATGTAATAACCCTGAGCGTTTATTGCACCCTCCACCACTTTAATTTCTGGGTTTAGTTTAAAGCCCCACTTACCCAACAATGCCAATACCTCGCTGTGTTTTTCTGGCAATTCCCATCCTTCTATAATTCCCACACCATAGCAACACATCTCCAGGGGACGGCTCGCAGTAATAGTAGAATCCAACTGTCGTAGGCTACCCGCTGCTGCATTACGAGGATTAACAAAGGTTTTTTCACCTTTTTCTGCTGCTTTTGTATTTAAGGCTTCAAACCCTGCTTTTGGCATGTACACTTCACCACGCACTTCAATCCGAGGAGGAATTTGATCTCCCATCAGCTGCAAAGGTATGGAAGGAATCGTGCGAATATTAAGGGTAATATCTTCGCCCGTATAACCATCACCTCTCGTAGCCGCTCTAACTAACATTCCCTTTTCATAGAGTAAGCTGACAGCAATACCATCTAGCTTGGGTTCACAGGTGTACTCAATAGATTGATCAGTTTTAAGTCGCTCTTGTATACGGCGCTCGAAGTCTTTTAATTCTTGTTCATCAAACGCATTGTCTAAAGACAACATTGGGAGTTCATGTACCACCTCACTGAACCCTGCTAGAGGTGCTGCTCCTACCCGTTGAGTAGGTGATGTAGGAGTAATTAATTCAGGGTACTGATGCTCTAAACGTTGTAGCTCACGAAGTAAGCGATCATATTCAACATCACTAACAATCGGGTCATCTTTAACATAATAATGATAATTATGCTCATTAATGGTGTTTCTTAACTGCTCAACTTGTTGTTTAACTGCATTAGATGCTGACATTCATTTCCCCAACAATCAGCTAAAAAATTTCAGGCCTGCAATAGCAGGCCTGAAATCATATAACAAGAATTAAAAAACGCGAAAAGGCTTACTGAAACGATTGTTTTCTAACTAAATCACGACGCTCATAATCCATAATTCGTTGGCGGAAATGCTCCAACGTTTGCTGAGTCATCACACTATGCTGCTCATCTTTTAACTCTCCCTGCAAAGACCGTGCTAAATAGTAGGCAGCCATGGCCATTTCTTCAAACGCTTTCATGGGCTCAGGAGGACCAGGCAAACTCATAAACAGACTCACTACAGTTGTTTTCAGTTGCTCCATGGAAGTAAGTTCAAAATAACCTGGCTCTACCCCATTGGCTGCACTAAATAACACACTGCCAGTACCATCTGGTTGTTCATGACGATGAAAGATTTGCATTTCACCGAACTTAAGACCATTGGCTAATAATGCATGTAGTAATTCAGTGCCATCAAACCCTTCGGGGGTTTTAGCCACAATATTAATTATGATCACTTCTTCTACCGGCTTACTAGTTTGCCTGTGCTCAGTAGATACAGGGTCTTTTTTTACCGGTTTAACTGGCGGGCTTTTAGTAACCTTTTGCTTACTAGTATTTTTAGGTTGCTGACCCGTTGCTTTATTGGTTACCCGAGCAGTCGGCTTAACTACGCCTGTTGTATAATGATCTTCTTTATCTGCGACCAACACATCATCACCCTCATCTTCTAGGACAGTCTTATGGTTGGTTGGATTGCTGTTTACTAGCTTATTTTTTGTAGTTGCCTTCGCTGATTTGTATTGCTGTAGCGGCGTAACTTTTTCTGTTTTCTCCATAACCACTGGGGTATTAATGAGTGGTGGCTCTGGTGCTATTGGCTCATCGTCAGCCAATGCCACTGCATCCTCCAGAATCTTTTGTTCGCTAGTTTGTGCAACTACACGCGCACCTCCATTGGGTAGCTCGTTATTGAAGTCATCAGCATCATTCTGTAACCCAGCGCCCATCCCTAAAGATAAATCTCTAGCTCGACGCCGGTTAACTTTCATCCGACGATAACCATCAAATAAAATACCGGCTATCACTATCATGCCGATAATAATTAACGATTCTCGTAACCCGATATCCATTGTGTTTGTCAACCTTATTACTTATTAGGCTATTGTAATGACTTCAAACATATACCCTTTGCTTTGGGTATTTCCTTCAAGTGCTAACGCAATACCTGATTGCGAGCTGGGCCAGAAGCGTTTGAGCTGTTACAACAGACTTTAATTTGCGCTTTTTGTTGTGGCTTGATTGCTATGCGACAATTTACAGCGACAATCTATAGCGACAATGCTTCTTACGTCTTACAACAATTATGGTGCATATTTTTCAAGCCGTGCAATATTTAACCACTTTTTAGTCATAAAAATTTTGATCCCACGCCACGGCTATAATCCTCCGGGCTATATTTACCTAGCATTATAATATTTTAGAGAGCAGCCAGTGCAGCCGCTGCTTCAACATCCACAGCCACTAATCGGGACACCCCAGGCTCTTGCATGGTAACCCCCATTAAATGACTGGCTGCTTCCATCGCTATTTTATTATGAGTAATATAAATAAACTGTACTGACTTAGACATTTCAGTCACCATCCGAGCATAACGTCCCACATTTGCATCATCTAAGGGAGCATCAACTTCATCTAACATACAAAACGGTGCCGGATTTAACTGAAAAATGGAAAACACTAACGCAATTGCTGTTAATGCTTTTTCACCACCCGATAATAAATGAATAGTGCTATTTTTCTTGCCCGGTGGTCTGGCCATAATTGCCACACCTGTGTCTAATAAATCTTCGCCTGTTAACTCCAAATAGGCGCTTCCCCCGCCAAATACTTTGGGGAAAAGGGTTTGTAAACCACTATTAACCTTATCGAAGGTACTTTTAAATCGGTTACGGGTTTCTTTATCAATTTTTCTGATAGCATCCTCAAGTGTATTAAGCGCCTCTTGCAAGTCTTCATTTTGTGCATCTAAATAACGCTTACGCTCTGATTGCACTTCATATTCTTCAATTGCTGCCAAGTTAATCGCACCCAGCCGCTGAATTTTATTAGCAATTTTTTCCAGCGCATCTGTCCAAACATTTTCATCTGCATCTTCTGGTAACTCAGCGATTACTTGCTCTAAATCAAACTGCTCTGCCTGTAACTGTTCCTGTAAAGTGTTTAACCTTACCGTTAAACCTTGCCAATCAATTCTTTGTTGCTCAAGTGCTGAACGGATTTTAGTTGCCTGTTGCTCTGCACCACTACGTAATTTCTCATACTGTCGTATTTCATGGTCAACGGTTTCTAATTCACGACGGGCGTTGGCTAATTCATCTTCAACTTGAATTCGACGCTCTAACTGCGTTTCAAGTTCCATATCCCATTCAGCCAACGGTAACTCAGTTTGCGCTACGGTCTCTTTTAACTGACTCTGCTGTTCAGTAAAGCGTGCCACCTGACTGGTTAAACGATTTAGTCCTTGTTCAATAGACTGTAACTGGGTTGTTAATGATTGCTGACGTAATGCTAGTTGATGAGATTTATCTTTATCATAACGGGCTTGCTGACGAGCCTGATCTAACGCGGCTCTTATTTCATCCCTACTGGCTAAAAGCTGCTCTCGTTGTCCTTCATCATCCGCCATCAAATCCAGTGCTTCTTGTAACAACAGTCGTGCTTCACTGATATTTTGCTGCTCATGATGTTGCTGACTCGCCAGCTCTTCTAACTCTTGCAGCACACGAGTGCGCCGCTCTAGGATTTGCTCAACTTTAACTTGTTTTCCACTTAAAGCTGCCTTGCACTCACCTTGCTGCCGATTGAGTTCTGCTAGAGTATGTTGCAACTGGTCCCGCTGTAGTTCTGCTGTTCGATGCTGTTCTTGAGTTTCAGTCAGCTGCTGGTTATTAGCCGCAATAGTGGTTTCCAACTGATCAATTGAATTAGCTAGGTTTTCCAATTCTTGTTTGCGTTTTAAAATACCCGCTTGAGCATTATCTCCTTTTGCCACTCTCAACCAGTTTGGCCCTACCCAAACGCCTTCACGACACACCACCGACTCATGGGGTGATAGTTCATGCCGCTGGGCCAACGCTTCCGGTAAAGTCTCCGTTAAATAAATCCCTGACAGCATTGAAGCAACATGCCGCTGATCATTCACCACTGACAACAAAGGAGTTTTACCATTAAGTAATACTGTATTCTGCTGACTTTGGGGCTCTAGCAAGGTAACGGTGCCTTCTTTCAAAGTTGCCAGCTGCTCAGAGGTAACAGCTAACTGATCAACTACGATTGCCTGCAAGCAGTCACCAAGTACTGTTTCTAACGCCGTTTCCCAACCAGGTGTCACTGACAGTTGCTCTGCCAGCTTGGTTTGCTCCGCTAGCCCCACTTCAGCTACCCAGCTGTTAGTCTCGTCATTATCACCCATGGCTGCCTGTTGCAATGCTTCCAAAGAAGCAAAACGACCACGGGCTTGTTGTAGTTCACTGCGTAACTGATCAAGCGCTTCGACCAATTGCTGCTCTTGCTGACGATAACTCTCAATTGACTGCGCGACATCATCCATTTGGCCAGCATGGGCCTCAGCATTGAGTTCAAACTCTGACTGCTGTTCTTGCAATAAAGCAATCTCTTCCTCTAAAGGGCCAGCAGATAGTCCTTGCTGCTCTTCTTCCAAGCGATGAATACGCTCATGAAGCCGTTTAAGGACTTGTTCCAAATGTTGAATTCGAGACTGCTCCACTTCCGCTTTCCGCTTAGGTTCTGCAGAACGCTGATTAAACTGGTCCCAGTTGTTTTGCCAGTTTTGCATGGCTTCTTCAGAGGACTGTAATGAAATTGCTGACTCTTCTTCAGCAGCGCTCAATAATTCCAGCTCGGGTGTTATTTCTGCCAGTTCTTCTTTTAACTGACCTTGCAACTGTTGATCATTGACTAAGTCAGTATTGGCTTCTTGCAAGTTTTTTTCGTTGGCTTGTAGGTCCTGCTGTAATTCTGCCAATCTGGCTTTAGCGTGCTGAATGCTTTGCTCTATCCGAGCCACTTCAGCACCAATGCTATAGTAGCGACCCTGCACTTCATTAAATTGGTCTGTTAATGTGGTATGCAACTCACGTTGTTTTTCAATTGCACTGTCTTGCGATCGTTGCCCTGCAACTTCTGCTTCTAACTTAACTTCCAGTTCACCAATTAGTTGTTTTTTTGCTTCCACTTGTTGATGGATTGTTCGCCAGCGCAACCCTTGTAATTGCGCTTTTTTCAACCGCTCTTCTTCTTTAAATGCTTTATACTTTTCCGCAGCCTGCGCTTGGCGATGCAGGTGATGCAATTGCCGCTCTAACTCTTCACGCAGGTCAGTGAGTCGTTCAAGGTTTTCTGTGGTGCGGCGAATTCGGTTTTCTGTTTCCCGACGACGCTCCTTATATTTTGAAATACCAGCCGCTTCTTCAATAAATACCCTTAACTCTTCGGGCTTTGACTCAATTAGATTGGAGATAATACCCTGGCTGATGATGGCATAACTACGTGGCCCCAGCCCAGTGCCAAGAAAAATATCCGTAATATCTTTACGTCGACATTTGGTACCATTGAGAAAATATTGGTTTTTACCATCGCGGGTGACGCGGCGCTTTACCGAAATTTCACTATATTTGGCGTATTCTCCCACCAGTGAGCCATCATTGTTATCGAATATCAACTCAACTGACGCTTGACCGACAGGCTTTCGTGCATTAGAGCCATTGAAGATAACATCAGTCATAGACTCACCGCGCAGGTTTTTGGCGGAACTCTCCCCCATTACCCAACGCACGGCGTCAATAATATTTGATTTGCCACAACCATTGGGCCCAACAACGCCACACATGTTGCTGGGTAAGGGGACATTAGTGGGATCAACAAAAGACTTAAAGCCTGCCAGTTTGATTGATTTAAGCCGCATGTAACATTAAATCTCTAAACGTAACTCTATATACAGTGGCGGGACAATATTAGATTAGCTAAAGAGCAGCGGAACAATCTCACCTAGAATATAAATAGAGTGAGCCAGAAACACTCTGCTTTGCCAGTACAACTAACTATAGTCCCCAATAGCGCAAGTTTACACAGCCAATGCGCTGAATGCACCTAGAAAGTTGTATAGATAGAAGTCAGTAGCATTATCATAATAACGCTACTGCTCTTAAGAAAAGGGGGGTTTTGTTCAAAATTAAACCAATTTATTAATTAGTATTCTCTTCCCCCCACGACCGTCATCAACATATCCTGATGATGCTTTCCATAAGCAGCAATAATTCCCCTAATTTGCTGCTGATCTCTTTGCTCCACAGCTTGGATTAGCTCTTTGAAAAATCCCAGGCTTTTAACAATATGATCCTCATATTTGCTTGCCACTAAATAATAAGTTCGATGGATAGCAGGCTGAACATTGGCCAAGATTTGTTCTAAATAAGAATTATCCGCTAGCGGTAACGCTTGACGTAAAATATCAAAGCTCACTTCAATATAGCGCTCAATATTGCGCTGCTCAGCTAATAACTCTAGTTCTTTTAAAGTCGCCTTGAACGGCTTCAGTTGTATCTCTGCCTGCCACTTCTCAGCAACTTTCAAAGCAAGAAATGAATACAGCTCCACCACCATTTCATAGAGGCTTTGAACTTTATGTTCAGTTAACTCAGTTACCATTGCACCACGACGGGGCAAAATATCAATTAAGTGCTTGCGTTGCAATATCAGCAAGGCTTCTCGAACAGAACCACGGCTTACTCCTAACTCGCTTGCTACCTTTAACTCCTGAATCCTTTCCTTGGCAAGTAGCTCCCCTTTAATAATTTTACTTGCCAAGTGTTGTGCAATTTGTTCAGAAAGACTATCAGATGCTTTAAAGACCATTACTGATTCCAGTTATGTAATTTATTATTTCATTATTAACACAAAGATACATAATAATTATTGAAAGCTAAACAGTCATCATATAAGTAAAAATATTTTTCTATTTATACGACAAAAACTGTACAAAAAGCTACACTTCACGGTTGAAATTTTTATTGTTAGACAGGTACAAATAAAAAAGGCTGTAAAAATACAGCCTTTTCAATATGTTCAACTCTATTGCCAGTACATCATATAGCTAAAGCAAATTGTTTTATAATCTTAATTTCTAAGCTTTTAGTCTAATTTACACAGAACTCTTTGATATTTGAGTAAAATAGAATACAGGACAAACCTACTATCACCAAACTTCTACAATATAAATCTCGATAAAAAGCCCCTGAACGCTATCCTTCTATACAAGTAAGAAAGCGATGAAGTGATTTCAAGCACACAAAATAATCCCTTAACTGCTGTTTTTAGAAATCGCTAAACGAATTACGCCTTTATGATTCACTTTGATATTTTGTTTACTGACCATATAGTCACTTTGTGTAGCATCGCCTGTAATAGAAACTTTAGCAATTACATCAACGGTTTGATATTGAGATAATTTATTACCAGCAATCATGACTTTAGAGTCATTTAACTTAACCAAGGCAGGTAAATCACTGGCTTGCAATGGTACCACCGCAACTGGCATTCTCAAACTAGCATGCTTGGCCAATACATAAACCCTTGCTTGAGCAGGCAACTGTTGTTGTAGCGTTTCATCTAACTCAACCAGCACACTGATTTCTGCCCCAGAGGCTTGTTCAGCCGCAGACTGTTCCTGCAGTACTTTTTCAGTTGTTACTTCTTGTTGATGGACCACTGGCGCTAATTGGTCTTCACCTGCATTCACCAATTGTTGTGCTTTGGCTATTCCCTGTTGTAAGGCAGTAGCCGTAGCATGGTCGGGACCAGTAGCCAACACTTGTTGCCAATAGTGAATCGCTTGCTGATAATTGGCTGATTCAAACGCAGCAATCCCCATAAGACCAAGCGCAGTAGGTTGATTAGGCTGTATTGTTAATGCTTGCTGTGCTAGCTCAGTAATTTCCTGAGTAATCTTATTGTTTTGTTTTAAATATTTCACTTGAGCTAACTGGGCAATCACTGAAGGGTCTTTGGGCGCTTGTGCCTTTAAAGTAACAAACGCATTTTCTGCTTTACCCAGCTGATTCATCGCCATATAAGCACGAGCCAGCAGATAATGGGCTTGGGGCTGATGAGGATAATCGCTTGCTAAAGTTTCCAGCGAACTAATTAACTCAGTACCACTGGCATTATCCCAGTCAATGGCCTGTAGCTGCTGGGTAAAAGTCACTTGTTGGCTACCACCAAGCAACAAATACAGGCCAATCGCAATTACTGGTAAACCTCCACCCACTATCCAAACTAGCGAGTTCATCCGAGATGATGTGACCTGTTGGTAGTCAGCTAATAAGCGTCTACCAAGCTCACTTTTTTGAACGTCATAGGCTGCCTGATCTAATTGGCCTGAGGTGAGCGCTTCATCAAGTTCAGCTAACTGCTGTTGGTAGCGACTGACCTGTTCTGCTTGTTGTTGCTGATTAGCCTGGTTTAATTGCTTTTTTAAAAGAGGAATTGGTAATAATACAAACAACACAGCCGCTGTTAATAATACTACTGCGGTAACCCAAAATAACGTCATGACTTCGATTCTTCATGCTGGTGAATAATGGCTGCAATTTGCTGCTGCTCATCTTTAGTTAATGCGACTGATGATAAAGATGCATCAGAAGACGAGCGTTTTCTAATTAGCCGGTAGAAAATCCCTCCACCCACCATGAGCAAGATGAAGGGCCCTAGCCATAATAACCAGGTTTTCTTGCTAAAGGTGGGCCGGTATAAAACAAAATCTCCGTAACGCGCGACCATAAAATCAACAATGGCTTGATTAGATTCACCCGCTAATAGCTGACGATAAATTTCTTCTCGAAGGTCCTTGGCGATGGGCGCATTTGAATCAGCAATATTCTGGTTCTGACATTTTGGGCAACGCAATTCATCAGTCAACTGCCTGAATCGCTGACGTTGCTCATCAGTTTGAAATGGGTAAGTATCAATGGAAGCCCAACTGAATGATAGCCAGCCAATACTTCCTGCTATCAACAATGGCTTTAAGCATGCTTTCATTTTCATAGCCAACTGCAACCCCACTTTTTAGCCCGAATTCTGTTGCTCTTGACCTGAGCTTTCCGTCATTAAGGCATTATATTTCGGTTTGATTTTATTAAGCCATACCTGGTCATCCACTACCCCCACATGTTTGTAACGGATAACCCCTGCACGATCAATTAAGTAGGTTTCAGGGGCACCATAAACCCCTAAATCCAAACCCAGCCGTCCCTTTTCATCAAAAACATTAAACGCATAAGGGTTTTTGAGTTTAGTTAACCACTGTTGAGCAGCTGTACGATTATCTTTATAGTTAATACCAATTATCTTCACTCCTTGTTTAGCCAATTTGAGTAAATAAGGATGCTCAACTTGGCAAGAAGGACACCAGGTTGCCCAAACATTGACTAATGCCACCTCGCCCAACAAATCCTTTTTAGTAAAGCTTTGTTCAACAGACTGCACTGATGACAACGAAAAATCAGGGAAAGGCTTATTTAATAACGCTGAAGTCAGGCTATCATCCTGATCATAAATTCCCTGGTAAAGAAAACCGGCTAACGCAATAAATAACAATAATGGAATAAATAACTTAAACCGTGCCATCAACAACACCCTCAGCTTTTACTACCTGAGAATCAGCTTGTTTTGATGTCAGTCGTAGTCGATATCGCTTATCAAGCGCAGCCAGTGCTCCACCAAACGCCATCAACAATGCACCTAACCAAATCAGCCGGACAAATGCTTTAAAGTGTACTCTCACTGCCCAGGCACCACTGTTATCTAGCGGTTCACCAAGTGCAACATACAAATCACGAAATAAACCCGGATCAATGGCCGCTTCTGTCATAACATTTTGCTGCACGGGATAGCGACGCTTCTCTGGCTTTAGTAGAGTAACAACTTGATCACCTTTAGTTATCACTAGCTGCCCCTGCTGAGCCACATAATTAGGCCCCTGTATATCTTTAGTACCTTTAAATAAAAATTGATAACCAGCCAGGCTAACTGAATCACCAGGTGCCAGCTTGATGTCCCGTTCAACACTATAAAAACTAGTCAACACTGCCCCAGCAATAGTTACTGCAAACCCTATATGGGCTAACAGCATTCCATAGTAATGTTTGGGTAAGCGGCGTAAGCCTGCGCTAAAAGACGACTGATTGCGGGTTTTATAATAAAGCTGTTTAACTGAAGCCAGGCAAATCCAAGTAACAAGCACAATCGCTAACCAAGCAGGTAATAGAAAACCATCACCATAACTAAAACAAAACACGACTCCTAAGACGACACTCGCTAAACCTATAGACCACAGTTGCTGCCATAAAAAACTTGCTTTAGATTGCTTCCAGTTTGCCCAAATGCCTATACCCAGACAAACAGCTAAAGGTGCCATAAAAATAGAAAACATTAAGTCAAAATAAGGTTTTCCAATTGAAATACTATTGTCACCCATCGCTTTCGCAATCAGCGGATACAAGGTGCCAATCAATATCATGGCTGTCGCAACCGAAAGCAAAATATTATTGAGTAATAACCAAGCTTCCTTAGCCTGCCAGCTAAAGCACTGTTGACTGGCTACTGCAGGGGCTCGAAACGCATATAAGGTAAAAGAGCCACCAATCACAATCAATAACAGCACTAAAATAAACACCCCTCGCGATGGATCACTGGCAAAGGAGTGAACTGAAGTTAATACCCCAGACCGCACTAAAAAGGCACCTAATAAACTTAATGAAAAGGCAAAAATGGCTAAAAAAACTGTCCAGCTTTTAAAAACGCCCCTTTTTTCCGTCACCGCCAAAGAGTGCAGTAATGCTGTTCCAACCAACCAAGGCATAAAAGAAGCATTTTCCACCGGGTCCCAAAACCACCAGCCTCCCCAGCCCAGTTCGTAATAAGCCCACCAGCTACCTAATGCAATGCCTACAGTTAAAAATGCCCAGGCAATTGCTGTCCAAGGGCGAGACCAACGGGCCCAAGTGGCATCCAAACGACCTTCTAACAACGCCGTAATGGCAAAGGCAAATACGACAGAAAAACCCACATAGCCCACATACAGCAAAGGTGGATGAATAATTAAGCCAAAATCTTGCAGCAAAGGGTTTAAGTCACGGCCGTCAGTAGGCGTGTTAGGCAACAGCCGCTCAAATGGGTTAGAGGTAATCACTAAAAACAGTAAAAAACCAACCGAGCACCAGCCCAATATCGCCAAAACTCTTGCGGTAACACGTTCAGGAAGATGGCCAGTAGCTAGCGCAACCACAAATGTCCAACCCGCCATAATTAAACACCATAATAAAAACGAGCCTTCGTGGGCACCCCATACAGCACTTAATTTATAAGGTGTTGGCAATAAGCTGTTGGAGTTTTGCGCAACATAAGTCACTGAAAAATCATCAGTTAGGAATGCATAAGCTAAACAGCCAAAGCTAAGTCCAAGAAATACCAATTGACCTGTGGCTAGAGGCTTAGCCAGCCCCATCATAATATGGTCTTTACAGTAGCTACCGATTAAAGGCACCACTGCCAGCAATACAGCCAAACACAAAGCAATAATGAGTGACAGGTGGCCAAGTTCTGGGATCATTCTACTCTCTCCTCAACATACAGGAGGCTATTCACAAATTTCTTCATTACTATTGTGCAGATGCCTGGGTATTTCGGCCAGGATGTCCAGCCTTTTCAATTGCCTCCTGAACTTCCGGTGGCATATAGTTTTCGTCATGTTTCGCCAGCACTTCATCTGCTTTCACAACTTGATTCGCTGACAACTTACCTAGAGCAATAATTCCCTGCCCTTCACGAAACAGGTCAGGTAAAATACCTTCAAAATGCACTACAGCAGTAGCTTGCTTATCGGTAATGGTAAATTCCACTTTCAAACTATCAGGATCACGTTTTACTGACCCTGGCACAACTAAACCACCCACCCTGATTTTCTGATCAAACTTGGCTTCACCTGCCTGAAGCTGTTGAGGAGAATAGAAATAATTGACATTCTCACGCAGCGCAAACAAAGCCAACCCCACCGCGAAACTAACCCCAAGCACAATAAAAACCACTACCAACAACCGCTGTTTTCGCACTGGATTCATTACAGGTTTACCTCTTCCCGGCGGATACTCCGTAAAGTCTCTTTAATCAGCTGCTTACGCTTTAGCCAGGGGCTCAATACGTTATACACAACTACCAACAAGCCAATCGCATAACTTACCCATACATAAGGGCCATGTCCGCCCATTGCCACAAACTGCTGCCATGACTCAAAATACATAATGCCTACCTACTGAAACCGTTTCATCCATAACCGTACCCACTGCGTACGCCGCTCCCGCCATAGAATTTCATTACGTAGCCGGTACAAGAAAACCACAAGAAAAAAACAATAGAATCCCGCAATACACACCAACAGTGGTATCAACATTTCTGGGGCCATACTCGGTTTTTCGGTGAGCTTTAATGTGGCAGGCTGATGCAGGGTATTCCACCACTCCACGGAATATTTAATAATAGGGATATTAACCAAACCCACTAATGCCAAGACAGCACATGCCTTGGCAGCCGTCTGCACATTATCAATGGCATTTTCTAAAGCAATAAACCCTAAATAAAGAAATAATAAAATCAACATTGAGGTAAGTCGGGCATCCCACTCCCACCAAGTGCCCCAGGTGGGTTTACCCCAAATAGCTCCAGTTAACAGAGCCAGAATGGTAAAAGAAGCACCTATTGGGGCACAGCATTTAGCTGCCATATCCGCCAGTTTCATTTTCCAGATTAAACCAACGGCTCCCGCTATCGCCATAGTGACATAGCAGGCCTGAGCCAAAAAAGCACTGGGCACATGAATAAAAATGATTCGATAGCTATTACCTTGCAAGTAATCAGGTGGAGCAAAAGCCAACCCCCATACAACTCCTGTCACTAGCAGCCCAATGGAAGCCCACGCCAGCCAGGGAAGCCACTTACTACTTTGCTCAAAAAACCACTTGGGTGAGCCTAATCGATGAAACCACGTCCAATTCATGGGTATACAGTCATTCAACTATTCAGAAACACTTATCCGCAGCCCCGCCGCAATGGCAAAAGGGGCTAGGGTAATACCTAACACTAACAATACTGCCAGCCATAACAACTGAGCAGCATAGGGTAACGCTTGCGTCGCAGCGATAACGGCCCCTGAGCCAAAAATCAGTACTGGAATGTTAAGTGGCAATACCAGTAGTGACAATAATACCCCACCTTTTTTCAAGCCAACAGTCAGTGCTGCACCAATAGCTCCAATCAAACTTAATAGAGGCGTGCCTAATAGTAAACTAGCCAACATTGGCCACCATGCGGCTTCAGGTAAATGCAGCATCAGTGACAAAATCGGCACTAGCAGTAATAATAATGCCCCTGTGACCAGCCAGTGCACCAAAACTTTGGCTAACACCAGCCAGAATAAAGGTACAGGCGATAACACCAGCAAGTTTAATGAGCCATCATCATAGTCATGCTTAAACAATTGATCTAAAGACAGCATCACCGCTAATAGCGCTGCAACCCAAATCACTCCGGGAGCAATTAGCGCCAATACTTTACGCTCGGGAGTAATCCCCAATGGAAACAAAGTGGCAACCAACAAGAAAAAAATCAGTGGATTGATAATTTCAGCTCGACGACGAAACGCCAACAACAAGTCCCGCTTTACCATTAATTGAAATGCACTTAGTAGACCCACAGCTGCCCCCTAGTGAGCCAAAAAATCAAGCAGTGAAAGGCGATTGAGGTGATGATACTCAAGATCAAGCTGATGATGAGTCGTCAGAATAATCGCTTTACCCTCCTTGGCTTTCTGTAACAGTAATTGCTCAAGTTCAGCCACACCAGACTTATCAATAGCAGTAAACGGCTCATCTAAAATCCACAACGGTTGGATTGCCAGTTGCAATCGAGCTAAAGCCACTCGTCGTAGTTGCCCCGCAGACAAGTGGTGACAAAGTACATCTTCATAGCCGGTTAAGCCAACTTGAGCCAGTGCCTCCATAATAGATTGATTGGATACATCACCATAAAAACCTAAATACCAGGTTAGATTTTCAATGGGTGTTAAATGTGCTTTCACCCCAACCTGATGGCCTACATAAAGTAACGACTGTTGAAAACTTGCCCGCAATTGCTGAATAGGCTTCCCCTGCCACAATACCTCCCCCATTTGCGGCGCTAATAAACCAGCCAAAATCCGCAATAAGGTGGTTTTTCCTGAGCCATTAGGGCCTTCTACCTGCCAGATATCCCCTGGATTGGCCTGGAAACTTAACTGTTGAAACAACCAGCGATCATCTCGTTCACACGCTAACTGCTGCACATTGAGAAAGTCTGGCACCTAAACCCCTTTACCACACCAAGCTATATAATTAGGTTGTCGTAAAAATCAACACCCTCCACTGGTGGGGCATTATACGCATCGGTGCTATCAGACCCAAGTGATAACGAGCTGCTAACCTCATTTAGCTTGCACTAATAAGCATTTTTCTTGATATTCAGCAAAAAATAAGTGTTGTTACATAAGATAAACAATTATCAAAGGTGTCCTTAAGTTAAAGCTAAACGACTATAATTTGTCATACGCATAATAAGGCTATTACTAGTGCTGCACCATGATAATGACTGAAAGGACAATGGATTGGCTGACCTAATTCCAGACAAACCCATCGAGCCCACCGCAGCAACCAAGTCGGCCAGCAAGGTAACAGCTGGCAATAGCCTGCGGGGTTCCCCCCCCACAGCTTCCGTTCCTCGCCAAACACTTGTGGTGACTCAAGTCCTCACCACTTTACCAGCCAATCAAAGCGAAGGCAGCCTTCTGCAATTAGACAAGTCTGGGCATTATTTTATTGAAGCTAAAGATCAAACTGGTAAATCCTGGTGGTTTCGGAGTGACACCCCCTGGCCTAGCAATAGTATATTACAGGTGAATTTACCAAAGTCAGGCAACCAGTTAATCCTTGTACAGGTGGTCGACCTACCCAGCCCTCAGCAACAACTGCAAAGTATTAGTCGGTTACTTGAAGCCAACCCACAACCGTCAGGCCGCCAAGGGCTGGTATTGGACAGTTTACCCACTCCTCATTTAAAAGCCTCTATTCCTTTAGCTGAGGGGGGTAATCGGTTGTTACCGATTATGCTCAATCAAACCAATCAGGTATTTTGGTTAAATACCGACCAAGCAATACTGCCTGGACAGACTATCAACCTTTATCTCAATAACCTGGGTATTCATTTACAAAGTCTACCCTATCAGCTGAGCCAGTGGCTGAGCCTTAATCAGTCACTGCAACAAAGTGTCACTAACAGTTTACCTGTCCATCAAGTGCTCAAACAGCTAGCTCAAAGCATCAGGCAAAACCAGCAATATCCTAGTAATATCACGAAAGCATTTGATGACTTAGTAGCAAAATTACCAACGGTTAAGCAGCTCACAACCCCCAGTCAACTCAGCCAATGGCTACAAAATAGCGGTTTATTTTTCGAACAAAAACTAGCCTCTTTACCACCAGGATTACATCAGCAGCCATTAAAAGAATTCCAAGACTTGAAAGGGCAGCTATTGCAGTTAGTCAAACAGCTCATTCAGCAAACTGATTCTCAACCCAATCTCTCTGTCACATCCAGGCAGCCTCCCTGGGCGCAATTATATAAAGCAGCACCATCACTACTGAGCCATCAGTTTCCCTGGCTTGCAGCATTAACGGTCAAACCAAGCTCACAACCAGAATTAATTCAACTATTAAAGCAAGCCATTTACCGTTTACAAAGCAATCAGCTGATATCGCTACAACCCACATTAGCGACACCGACGGCTGATGCTCCCGTTATTCAACAATGGCAACTGGAAATTCCACTTTTCGTTCAAGGCCAGTGGCAGAGTATTCAGTTAGAACTCCAAAAGCAGCGTGACCAGGAGCAGACATCACCAACAGAAGAACAGGAAACCCTCTGGCAATTTCAACTCAGCTTTGATTTACCCCCGATTGGACCGTTATATGCCAGAGTCAAATTACAAGGCAACCGGGTAAGTGCTACATTCTGGGCAGAGCAGCAACCCACCTATCATGCCATAAACCAACATTTTGATGAGCTTCAGCAGGCATTACAAAATCGAGGTATTCTTGTTGATACCCTTTCTTGCCAACAAGGCTCACCTGCTAGACAAAACACCTTTATCGAACAACATTTAATTGATATTAAAACCTGATGGATAACACACAACAAACAGCCGTTGCCTTATTTTATGACGGCGAAACAGCACCCAAAGTGACAGCCAAGGGAAGTAATGAAATTGCTGAAGAAATTATTGCCATTGCCATGGCATGCGAGGTGCCACTGTATCAAAATAAAGAATTAGTGCATTTACTTGCCGCCCTAGAATTAGGCGAAGAAATACCCGAAGCCTTATATTTTACCATTGCCGAAATAATTGCCTTTGCTTATAAGCTCCAAGGAAAATATCCGAAAGGATGGCAGGATACTACCAAAGATAGTCAAACAAGTAGTGATTATAATGACACGAATACAGATCAACTGCCTTTTTTACCTGACCAGGACGAATGAGGAGAAGGACGATGTACCAGTGCTATCAGCTCAGCTTCTGCTTTGGATAGCCCACAAGCATCCATTATTTCTTCTACCGATGCACCCATTGCACATAATTTATTAGCTTGTGTATACGACAGTTGTTCTGCGTCACGCTGTTCAAGCAATTCTTGCTGATCAATGGTTTTTGCTAATTTTGTTTCTACCACCTGTAAGCGTTGCCCGACCCCTATGGCACCAGCCCCAACGGCTTTAATATCCTGTTGTAATTGCTGAATTTTGAGATGCAGGTTTTTTATCGTTATTCTTAGCCGCCAACAATAAAACAATACAGCAATAGCAATTCCACAACTGACAATAGCAAGCAGATAAGCCCCAGCTATTTCACTCATATATTTATTATTAGGGCCATTTTCCTATTATAACTCACCTATTTCGGCCCATTCACCTTCTGACATTAATTTATCTAGCTCAACAAGAATTAATAATTCATTATTTTTATTACAAACGCCCTGAATGAACTTAGCCGTTTCTTCATTACCTACGTTTGGCGCTGTTTCAATTTCTGACTGCCTTAAATAAACCACTTCCGCCACGCTATCGACCAAAATCCCCACGACTTGTTTTTCAGCCTCAATAATGACAATTCGGGTATTATCCGTCACTTCTGCAGGATGCAAACCAAAGCGCTGGCGGGTATCAATTACAGTTACGACATTTCCCCGCAAATTAATAATGCCTAAAACATAAGTGGGTGCGCCAGGTACGGGAGCAATCTCGGTGTAACGCAATACTTCTTGCACTTGCATTACATTAATACCATAAGTTTCATCATCTAAACGAAAGGTTACCCATTGTAGAATCGGGTCTTCCGAACTTTGACTTTGTGTAGTATGAGTTGCCATAAACTGCTCTCTTCCAACTTATAATCCCCGGTTTGCATCTTTAACTATAATATAGGGCTCTCAAAATGCTTACTTTTTAGGGGAGCGCTGGTTTTTTGCCTGACTATCAAACAGCTTTGCCAGTTTAGCTATATCCAGTAAAGCACACATTTCATCAATCACAATACCCGCCAACCAGGGGCGCTTGGTTCGCTGCGTTCGCCATTTAACAGCATCAGGGCTAATCCTGACCGCATTTGCCAAATCATGCACAGCTATTCCCCAAAGCGTTCCTTCAATACTGATAATATAGTGATAGTTGTCATCCGTTTGTCGTGCACCTTGTTCCGGCATTACCCACCAGGCAGTATCAACAATTGAAAGCGACTGATCATGGTTCTTATAAAGTCCTAACTGCCATTCTGGTTGGCCAACCAGTGGTGTTACTGAATGATTAAAAAGGTATACCCCACCTAAGCTAACCAAAGGAACAGCCAGCTTTAATCCAGCCACCTGAAATAACAAGCACTCAAAAGGACTCTCAGCCCAACCTGGTCTTCCATGATCAACAGCCGTTACCGGTGGAGCCTTTTGCGCTCCGGAGATAATAGCTTCGACCAAAGAAGCTTTTTGTAACTTCTGCAGCCGAGTTTCATGAGTCAGCTCTGGCGTTGCTAAGCTTTTTTGCAGTTCTTCCCGTACAGGCGTTAAGACACTTTGTGGCAGTAACACTTCCGGGAGCTGCCGGGTGGTAGTGACAACGACAGGCTTTTCCTGAGAGTACGGTTGAGCATCAGCAACTAACTTTTCTTTCTCATCAGCTTTTTTATCCGTCCCTGGTGTAACTGGTGGACGCTGTTGTTGCTGTGATGATTGTGCTTGAGCAAGATCAGCAGGCTCATCATTATCAAGCAACAAGTCACTCAAATAATCGGACAATGCTTCATGTGCTGAATGATTAGATCCTTCTAACGGTTTCATAAACTTAACTCACCGCCTTTGATATCACCTTGGTTTGCAACTTCAGTAAATCTTTTAATAAATGTCGATATGCCTTTACACCACGAGTATGGTTATCTAATTCATGCACAGCAATACCTTGTTCACTAGCATCACGAAACTTGGTATCCACTGGAATAATAGATTGCCAAACATGCTCGGCGTAATTTGACCGCAATGTTCTTAATGCCGCAATACTGGCATGGGTGCGCCGATCAAAGAGCGTGGGCACAATTAAGTAAGGGAGTTGCGTTTTCCTGGAATGATTAATCATATCCAGGGTATGCATCATTCTCTCTAATCCTTTAATGGCTAAAAACTCAGTTTGAACTGGAATCAACAGTCGTTCACTAGCAGCCAAGGCATTGACCATCAGCACTCCTAACTGGGGGGGAGTATCAATTAAAACAAAGTCAAAGTGATCCCATAGATGGGCTAATGCCTTTGAAAGCACTAATCCATATCCACCTTCCCCCGCAAGCTTTCGCTCTAACGTCGCAATAGCTGTAGTGGCAGGCAAAAAATTGACATTGGGATGATTAGTTTCCAACACCAGCTGACCAGGCAAGCTTTCTGGCACATTCCCTTGATATTGGAATAAGTCGAACACACTATGCTCTAGGTGATCAGGGTCATACTTAAAGTAACAGGTTAATGAGGCATGAGGATCTAAATCAACTAGTAAAACTTTTTTATTTAAGCTACCTAATAAGCCTCCAAGGGTCACAACCGTGGTGGTTTTCCCCACGCCCCCCTTTTGATTAGATACCGCCCACACTCTCACACTTCACTCCCATGTCCACTAACCAGGATTCCTAGATCATTACAGAAAAGCCGAAGGATAAATGACGCAAAGATTAAGCCAAACAACACAATTAAAGTATAGCTATTGTTTGGGGTAGACGGCTTTAGTGGAAGCGCCTTTTAGTGAAGCAAACACCATAAAGCATGACATTACTGAATGCTGGTAGGGTTATTACGCCCCCCCGCAGTATTCACTCCATGTCTGGTATCTAGATTTTTTGAAATCACTAACACTACCCGGCGATTTTGTCGCCGTCCTTCTAGGGTTTCATTAGAAGCAATCGGTTGAAATTGACCATACCCCACAGCCGCCATCCGCCTTGGGTCTACACCATAACTGGCTAACAATCTCACAACCGCCGCCGCCCTTGAGGCTGAAAGTTCCCAGTTAGTAGGAAATTGATTGGTATTAATGGGCATATTGTCAGTAAAGCCCTCAACATGCAGCGGATTTTGGTAATTTTTAAGTATATTAGCCACCTGCTTTATAATATCAAAAGCCGCATTAGAAGGGATTGAATCACCACTGACAAACAACAAATTACTTTTTAACTCTATTTCCACCCACAGCTCATTCCCAGTAATAGTCAATAAATCTTTACTAATTAAATCTGAAAAAGTTTCACTAAACTGACTTTGCAATTGAGCAAGGCTGTCATCTTTAGGCTGTTCAGTTTCACTGTCATCCAACGTCATATCATAGGCATCAGGCACTTGAATAATATCTACTGGCTTATCAGGAAAACGTTGGGTAACATCACCTACTTGAATTGGCTTCAATGAACGATCCGGCTCACTAAATACTCCTACCAAGGTTTCAGATAAAATACGATACTTGCCTTCATTCACGGAAGAAATAGAATACATCACCACAAAAAAAGCAAATAGCAGGGTTATAAAATCAGCATAAGAAACTAACCAACGCTCATGATTTTCGTGCTCTTCTCGAAGTCTACGTCTTGTCATAATTCAATCGTTATTTCCATTAACTCCAAATACACGAATAATAGATAACGAAAACTTAGGAACACTTGAAAAGTAACTTAAAAAATTAAGTCTTGAGAGTTCCTTAGTTAGTAAAACCTTGTAACTTTAATTCAATAGCCCGTGGATTTTCACCATCTGCTATCGATAATATCCCTTCAATCATCATTTCCCGGTAAAGACTTTGGCGGTGAATGCAAAACTTTAATTTATTCGCTGCCGGTAATAAAAACAAGTTGGCAAAGGCCACACCATAAATTGTAGCAACAAATGCCGTGGCAATACCGGAGCCTAACTGAGAAGGATCTGCCAAGTTACCCATAACATGGATTAACCCCATTACAGCGCCAATGATACCAATCGTTGGTGAATACCCCCCCATACTTTCAAATACCTTTGCAGCCTGCATATCACGGGTTTCTACCGCATATAAGTCCACCTCCATGACATTTCTCAACACATCAGGCTCACTGCCATCAACTAACAACTGCAACCCTTTTCGGGCAAAATCATCTACTTCCGCATCCGCTATTGCTTCTAACCCTAGTAGTCCTTCCTTACGTGCAGTCATACTCCAAGTCACCACTTTACTGATGCCTTCCTGAATTTCAAACTGCGGTGGAATAAATATCCATAAAAACATTTGCATGGCCCGCTTAAAGCTGATGGCAGAGGTTTGAATAAAAGCAGCGCCCAGCGTGCCACCAAATACAATTATTGCCGCAGGTCCATTCACTAATGCGGATACATGTCCCCCTTCCAGGTAATTACCACCTATAATGGCTAAAATAGCGAGGATAACCCCCACCACACTTAACACATCCATATATGAGTGCAGTATCCTTATATTTATTGAGTGAATATATTGCCAGTATTTATTTTTTGTTACTTTATTAAGATGCCTTGCTAATCGACCCTGTGAACTGGCAAAATATTATTTACGAAGACAGGTGTAATCCCTTTCCTCCAAAAGAAAAATCACTGCAGGTAACTGACTAACTTAACTAGACTATTAGCGCTTAGATAGCTTCCACTAACCGTTGGCTAAGGTTATCCAAATTAACCACTTCATCGGCCAAATTAGCATTAATTACTGCCATTGGCATCCCAAAAATGACACAGCTTTCCTGATCCTGCGCCCATATTTTAGAACCTTTGGCTTTTAACATCCGTGCCCCTTCCCTGCCATCTGCCCCCATCCCGGTTAAGACAACTGCTAACACTTTATCACCAAATGCTTTTGCCGCTGAACCAAAGGTTACATCCACACAGGGCTTATAATTCAACCGCTCATCACCTTCCAATACCCGGACAGTTCCTCCCCCCCGACTATCCACCATCAACTGTTTCCCACCAGGTGCTAACAAGGCAACTCCTGGCTTTAACTGATCACCATCTTCAGCCTCTTTAACATTAATCTGACACAATCGATGCAGCCGCTCAGCAAACGCTCTAGTAAAAGTGCCAGGCATATGCTGAACCAGTAAAATAGGTGCAGGAAAATTACCAGGTAACGCTGTCAGCACTTTCTGTAATGCCACAGGCCCACCCGTTGAAGTACCAATCGCCACCAGCTTATGTCGAGCAGCCCCCCGATTATAACTCACAACTTTACCGGCTACTGCGTCTGTAGATGCCAAGTTATGGATAATTTTTTTCGACTTCGCAGCTGCCGGCGTTGGTGTTGGTGCAGTAGGCGCAGTTGGTGCTGCTGGTGCAGAAGCAGGTTCAGCTAGCTTGGGTTTACCTTGGATATGACTACGTGCTACTGCTTTTACCCGGTCACAGAGAGTTTTTCGTAATTCCGCACTATTTCTGGAAATATCTTCAAAATTTTTCGGTAAATAATCGACAGCACCCGCTTCCAATGCATCAAGAGTCACTCGCGCTCCTTCATGGGTCAAAGAAGAAAACATCAATACCGGGGTTGGGTGGGTTTCCATAATTTTAACCATCGCGGTAATACCATCCATTACCGGCATTTCATAATCCATGGTGATGACATCAGGTTTAAGCTCCAGGTTTTTTTCTACCGCTTCCCTGCCATTATCAGCTGTGCCTACCACCTGTATTTGGGGATCGGTTTTTAATATCTCACTCACCCGACGACGAAAAAAACCAGAATCATCGACAATTAGCACTCTAATGGCCACCCAGTCGCTCCTGTTTTTTGGCTAATGAAGTCAATACCACGTTTATGCATACTCTTTTAGTAGACTAGGAACATCCAAAATTAATGCGATTCGTCCATCACCCGTAATGGTGGCACCAGCCATGCCAGGTGTTCCCTGCAACGTCTGCCCCAAAGGTTTAATCACAACTTCTTCCTGGCCGATTAATTGGTCAACAACAAACCCTACTCGCTGTGTGCCTACAGATACGACAACCACATGCGCCTCCGTTTTCCCTCCATCATCAAACCGACTGCCATTAATTAACCAACGTTTTAAGTGAAATAAAGGTAAAGCTTTTTCTCTAACAATCACTACTTCTTGACCATCCACGACATTGGTTTTTGATAAATCCAAATGAAAAATTTCATTCACACTCACCAGAGGTAAGGCAAATGCCTGATTTTCCAGCATTACCATTAAGGTTGGCATAATTGCCAGGGTCAATGGCACTTTGATGACAAGTTTTGATCCTTCACCTTTAACTGAATCAATATTAATGGTGCCATTTAATTGGGAAATTTTATTTTTAACAACATCCATACCTACCCCACGGCCAGAAATATCAGTGATTTCTGTTTTTGTTGAAAAGCCAGGGGCAAAAATTAAGTTATAGCACTCGTTATCAGATAATCGATCAGCAGCATCTTGTTCGTACAATCCTCGTGATACAGCAATCCCTCTTAATTTGTCTGGGTCCATTCCAGCGCCGTCATCTGCAATGGAAAGTAAAATATGATCACCCTCCTGTTGAGCCGATAACACCACGGTACCTTTGCGTGATTTACCTGATTTTTCTCGATCTTCTGGAGACTCAATACCATGATCCACAGCATTTCTTACCAAATGCACTAACGGGTCAGCGAGGGCCTCTACCAAGTTTTTATCTAAGTCAGTTTCTTCCCCTTCAAGCTCTAAGTTAATTTCTTTTTTTAAACTTCTAGCCAAGTCACGTACGACTCGAGGAAAGCGACCAAACACTTTCTTAATCGGTTGCATCCTGGTTTTCATTACCGATAGCTGCAAGTCACCGGTCACCACATCCAAATTAGCCACTGCTTTAGATAACACTTCATCCCCGCTTTTATTGCCTAACCTGACCAGCCGGTTTCTCACCAAAACCAGCTCACCTACCATATTCATGATGTCATCTAACCGGGCCGTATCCACCCTTACCGTTGCCTCTGCGGCAGGTGCCTCTTTGGCCTGTGCAGGTTTACCACCACCTGCTGCTGGTTGACGGGCTTCAGGTGCAGCTGGTGGTGGTTGCCTAGGAGGTGATGGTGGTGGAGCAGCAGGTGGCTCTGGCTTGGCTGCAGCAGCGGCCGGCTGAGGTTGAGGAGGTGCTGCTGATGGCTTTGCTGCTTCAGGTTGAGGTGCAGCCGCCGCTGGAGTTTTTCCTTGCAGCTCATCCAGCAAGCTTTCAAATTCCGCTTCAGTGATTAGGTCACTTTCTGGTTTGGCAGCCGCCGCAGGAGCTGCCGACTCAGGTGCAGCTGGCTGCTTTACTGCTGGTGGTGGTACCGCCTCTGCACCACCACCCGGAGGTTTACCACCATGCAGCTCATCGAGCAGTGCTTCAAACTCATCCTCAGTAATTTCATCACTGCCACTGGGAGGTGATTTGGCTGATGTAGGTTCTGGTGCAGGAGGAGGTGTTTCAGATACTTCTGGTTGGGCTGGGGCTCCTGGAGTACTCACCGGGCCACTACCATGCAATTGATCTAGTAATGCTTCAAACTCATCTTCCGTGATTTCATCACCCCCAGCCACTGAAGCTGCTGGCTTTGCAGACTCTTTGGCAGTGGCTGTAGGCTCTTCTGCCACCGCATTCAACAGTTTTTCAAACTCCGCATCCGTAATATCTTCCCCCTCCCCCCCAGCTGCCGGTGATTCCGAAGGTGCAGCGGTTGGCGCAGGGGCTGCTGGTTGAGGTGGAGGAGGCTCTGGTGCAGGGGCCTCTGCAGCAGGTGCAGCACCTTCAGGTTGAGCTAAATCAGCCAGCGCTTTTAATAACTGAGGGTCAGCAGGTGTAGGCTCAACCCGGTCACGTACCTGGCTGAACATTTCGTTGATGGTATCAAGTGCCTGTAAAACAACATCCATTAATTCCGTAGAAACTGACCGTTGACCATTACGTAAAATATCGAAAACATTTTCTGCAACATGACAGCAATCAACAAGATTATTCAACTGAAGAAAACCAGCCCCTCCTTTAACAGTATGAAACCCACGGAAAATGGCATTTAGTAAGTCCATATCATCAGGTCGATTTTCCAGATCGACCAGCTGTTCTGACAGCAGTTCTAAGATTTCTCCAGCTTCAACCAAAAAGTCCTGTAGGATGTCTTCATCAGCCTCAAAACTCATGAGACAGCTCCCCTAAAACCCCAAACTAGAAAGCAAGTCATCAACATCATCTTGGCCTGATACAACATCGACCCGTTCCTCTGCTTTTATTTGTGGGCCTTCGGCAGCAATAGAATCTTCTTTGATTGCGGATATTTCATGCTCAGTACCCGTCAGTTTATCTACCTGACCAGCCATTCTAACTAAATCAACCAAACTGTCTTCTACTTGTTGAACAAGCTCAACGACTTTTTTAATAACTTGTCCAGTTAAATCCTGATAGTTTTGTGCAACTAAAATTTCGGTTAAATTACTATGGACTTCATTAACTTGTTTTTCACTGCGATCTAAAAATTCATCCATTTGTTTATAGAGTTTTCTAAATTCATCAGGATTCATTTGCCGCTTGCGAATTTTAGTCCATTCATCCCTTAAACTGTGAGCATCTGATTTTAATTCATCAACAATCGGCATACAGTTATCAACCAAATCCATGGTGGTATTTGCCGCTGTCTCGGTCATTTTTGTTACGTATTCTAAACGGTCAGAAGCATCAACCATGTCAGACATCGCTTCTTTATCATCACCTGCTAATCCTGCCTCCACATGAAAATTTCGGATGGATTCATGTAGTGCTCTCGTCAGCCGACCTACTTCCTGATACAGGCTTTTATCTCTAACTTCATTAATTTCATGGATGATTTCGATGGCATCTTTTAAATTGCCTTTTTCCAAATGCTCCACCATTTTTTGAGCCTGTTCTTTCAGGCTCACTTCAAACTCAGTGGGCGCATGGTCTTTTAATTTATCGAGCAGCGACATATATACCTCTTAACCACCTGCTTCAACACGCTCAAAAATCTTTTCGATTTTCTCCTTTAACACTGCAGCAGTAAAAGGTTTTACTACATAGCCATTCACACCTGCCTGAGCTGCTTCAATAATTTGATCCCGCTTGGCCTCGGCAGTTACCATTAAAACAGGCAGTGAATTTAATTTTGGGTCTGCTCTAACTGCTTTAAGTAAATCAATGCCAGTCATACCTGGCATATTCCAGTCAGTCACCAGAAAATCAAAACCACCACTTTGCAACATCGGTAGAGCGGTTTGCCCATCATCTGCTTCTGACGTATTTGTAAAACCCAAGTCACGAAGCAGATTTTTTATGATCCGCCTCATCGTAGAAAAATCATCTACGATTAGAATTTTCATATTTTTGTCCAAAGCGACCTCCATCAAGCCACATTGATGTTTGTGCTGAACATCTAACTTACTAGTCTAGTAGGTCATTAAGAGGGTGCCAGTCTATTCAACTGCCCAGTCATTCAGGCGAGCTCGAAGTCGAGCGGCTGCTTGACTGTGAAGCTGACTGACGCGAGACTCACTCACCCCCAATACCATGCCAATTTCCTTGAGGTTAAGCTCTTCGTCATAATAAAGAGAAAGCAATAATTGCTCTCGTTCCGGTAGCGTGGCAATGGCATTAGCCAGTGCTTTTTTAAACTGCTCAGTTTGATGCTTGGTTGGCGGCGACGATTGTTGTTGATCCGCTACCCAAGTATGTCTTCCATCTTGGCTACTCAGTAACTCTTCAAAACTAAATAGCCGACTTGAAGCTGTATCACTTAACAGCTGATGGTATTCAGTTAAGCCTAATCCTAATTCTTCTGCAATTTCAGAATCTTTTGCGTCTCGTCCCAACCTTGCTTCTAAAGCACTGATCGCTTCAGTAATCCGTCGACTATTACGATGAACAGAACGTGGTACCCAATCTCCTTTGCGAATTTCATCCAACATCGCACCACGAACTCGAATTCCAGCATAGGTTTCAAAGGTCGCACCTTTGCTCCCATCGTATTTTTTGGCAGCTTCTAACAGGCCGATCATGCCCGCTTGTAATAAATCATCCAACTGCACCTGCGAAGGTAATCGTGCTGCCAAATGATGGGCAATTCGCTTCACTAAACCAGTATACTGCTCAATTAATTGCTGGTTAAATTGTTGTCCTGACTTTGAATACAAACCTGCTTCATTCGACGCCATATAATTGCCTACTATCGACCAGCCTCACCAGCCACCAGGTTTTCAATAAAAAATTCTAAATGCCCACGAGGAGATGACGGAAGGGGAAAGGCGTCCACTTTTTGTGCCAGTGCTCTAATTGCCACGGCCGCTTTAGAGCGAGGATAAGCATCGATAACCGCGCGTTGGCGCAAGACCGCTTTCCGTACAGCCTCATCCCACGGTATAGCACCCAAATATTGCAGCGCCACTTCTAAAAATCGGTCGGTTACATTGACCAGTTTATTAAATATATTATGGCCCTCCTGCTGGGATCTCACCATATTGGCCACGATTCGAAACCGCAATAAGCCATAATCACGGTGCAATAGCTTAATCATGGCATAAGCATCAGTTATGGAAGTGGGTTCATCGGTAACGACAATAATGAGTTCTTGCGCAGCCCGCACAAAGCTAATAACCGTGTCAGAAATACCCGCAGCGGTATCAATAATTAGCATGTCCAACTGATGGCTAAGCTCACTGAACGCAGAAATCATCCCTGCATGTTCTTGCGAACTCAATTCAGTCATTTTTTGGGTACCAGAAGAAGCAGGAATAATACGTACGCCACCAGGGCCAGGGAGAATAATATCTTTTAAATCACAGCGGCCTTCCAATACATCAGCCATATTTCGAGTAGGCGATAATCCCAGTAAAATGTCCACATTTGCCAGCCCTAAATCGGCATCCAATAACATCACCCGACGCCCTAGTTCAGCCAACGCAATACTTAAATTTACCGCTACATTTGTTTTACCTACGCCCCCTTTTGCTCCTGTCACCGCTACGACTTGTACTGGATGTCTGATCATATGAAGATTAATCCTGGTTTATCTCCTTAATGAATGGCTTTGAGATTAGTTCAACAACAGCCGATTCACCTTGGCTGTACTCTACAACTGTCGAATACAGTTAAATAAGGAATAGCTTAACAAAGGTTAACGGTGAACTACCCCTCTCAGCTCCGTAATTATTATTGTCATATCCTTTACTTTAGAGGACCCCACTAAATACAAATGGACACTAACCCACATTTGCTTGCACAGGGCTTGTTGCTGCCATTGGGTTAGCCTGCATATAAGCAGACATTAATTCACTGTCTGCTAATTCAGCATGTTGGCTGAGTGCCACCGCGCGACTGATCACTTGGTGAGCCCGAGCTTGATGAATATCATCCGGAATTCGTTGTCCATCAGTGATATAAGAAACCGCAAGATGTTTATCCATTAGTAGCTCAACCGTCTCACCCAGGCTGGAAGCTTCATCCAACTTCGTTAATACACCACCTACCAACCGAGTCTGGCTATAAGTGTTATAAGCCACTTGTAGCACTTGTTGCTGACTAGTTGTCGATAACACAAGCAACCCTCTCACCATTGGGCGTACCTGATTTAATATAGATAATTGTAGCTGCAATTTAGGGTCTTGGTGGTTTAGCCCAGCCGTATCAATGAGGACCAAGGATTTTTTCTGGAAACTATCTAACGCCATTTGTAACTGGTGTCCATTCCCAACTATTTTAACTGGCACATTTAATATTTTACCTAAGGTTTTTATTTGGTCTGTCGCCCCAATTCGGTAGGTATCCATCGTTACTAATGCCAGCTGACTAGTACCATGGTTTAAGGCATAACGAGTAGCCAGCTTGCCAATGGTGGTGGTTTTTCCTGCACCTGTTGGCCCGACACAAGCAAATATTCCCCCTTGATCAACGATATCTTTGGAAGTCACTGGCAGTTTTTTTACAATACTGGCTAATAAATGACGCCAAGCATCCACACCTTGTTGCTCAGCGGGTAAATTCGCTAATAGTTGCTGACAATAGGGTCCGCTAAAGCCAATGGCCTGCAGCTTTTTCCATAACTGTGCTTTGGCAGGGCTTTGCTTACAATATTTTAACCAACCCAACTGGCCAAGCTGCTGCTCTAATAAAGCCCGCATCCCACTGACCTCATTTTGTAGTGCACTAAACTGATGATCACTGAAGTTAGGCTGTAATACAGTTGCCGTTGACTGTTTTGAGGCCGCATGATTGGCTACAGTTGTCGAAGCTCTTGACCTTAACTGCAAATTAACATCATTCGCTGCAGCACCGCCCAGCTGGGCTCTGTTAATTGCTTGCTTCGCTTGATTAAGTGCCGTACGGAGTTGTTGTTGGTCTTCATTGAATAGTGGCTCGGCCATTGGACGAGGTGGTTTAGTCGGTTGTGGTAGCTCCAAGGTAGCTATTACTTCAACCCCCCCTGCGACTTTTTGCTGATTTAGAATGGTGGCATCAACTCCTAAATCATTTTTCACCAGCCGCATGGCCTGTCGCATATCCGCTGCAAAATAACGTTTTATTGTCATGCCACTTAACCCCTGCGCATTCAAATAACTTAACCAAAATCCTACAAATTAAGCATTTTGACGCCGTTATATTGTGTTGAGCGATTTCACTTCACCTAATTTATTTACTGACCTACGGTCGCTTCAATGGTGACCTGCTTATTATCAGGCACCTCCTGATAGGAAAGTACATGCAAATTAGGCACACCAAACCGAGCAAATCGAGCTAAGAATGGCCGGATTGGCGCTGCCACTAATAAAATGGCAGGTTTTCCGGCCAGCTCTTGCCGCTGACAAGCTTCAGCCAATGACTGTTGTAACTTCTCTGCCATACCAGGTTCTAGTACCAGAGAGTCTACCGTTGTCGCACCTGACTGCTTGGCCTGCTGAACTGACTGCAGCAACATTTGTTCCAATTGCGGGGCTAACGTCACTACGGGGATTTGCAAGTCAGTCCCTACCAACCCTTGGACGATAGATCTTGCTAAAGCCTCTCTGGCAGCGGCGGTCAGTGTGGCAGGATCTTGACTGACCATTGCTGTTTCCGCCAAAGCTTCGGCTATGGTACGAATATCCCGAACGGGGACTTTTTCCAGTAGTAAATTTTGCAGGACTTTCAATAATAAACTGATGGTTAGTTTATTAGGCACTAAATCTTCAGCTAATTTCGGTGACTGCTTAGCCAACAAGTCCAACATTTGTTGAACTTCTTCATGGCCTAATAATTCATGGGCATGTTTATGAATAATCTGGTTTAAATGAGTAGCCACCACAGTTGAGGCATCCACCACCGTATAGCCTAACGTTTGGGCCTGTTCTTTTAAATTAGGTTCAATCCAAATCGCATCTAAACCAAACGCTGGATCCTTTGCTTCAATCCCTTGCAATGAGCCAAAAACTTGACCAGGGTTAATCGCCAGTTCACGATCAGGATGTACTTCAGCTTCACTAATGGTTACCCCCATCAAAGTTATCCGGTAAGCGTTGGGTAATAAATCCAGATTGTCGCGAATATGCACCGAAGGCATCAAAAACCCCAGCTCCTGTGACAGCTTTTTTCTAACCCCTTTGATTCGACTTAACAACTCCCCTCCTTGGGTTTTGTCGACTAAAGGAATTAACCGATACCCCACTTCCAGGCCAATCATATCCACTGGCGTAACATCATCCCACCCTAACTCTTTAACTTCAGGGGCTGTTGCCGCTGGCGCTTCAGCAGATGCAGCCGCTTCTTTACCAGCTACAGCTGGTAATTGCCCTTCTCCTGTAGCTTTTATTTGTTGTTGGGTGCGATGATAAATCCAAAAGGCACCACCGGCCGCTAGCACGCCTAGCCCTAAAAAGGCCAAGTGAGGCATCCCAGGGATAGCGCCCATCACCATCAAAATAGCTGCAGCAACTCCCAGTGCTTTGGGTGTTGCAAACATTTGCTGAATCACCTGGTGCCCCATGTCTTTGGCATCAGATACCCGAGTCACAATAATGGCAGCAGCGGTTGATAATAATAAGGAAGGAATTTGTGCGACTAACCCATCACCAATGGTTAGTAGCGAATAGTTCTGCATGGCGACAGGAAATGCCAAGTCATGTTGGATCATCCCAATACTAAGGCCACCAATAATATTAATAAATAAAATCAGTAATCCAGCAACAGCATCACCCCGAACAAATTTGCTGGCACCATCCATCGAGCCATAAAAGTCTGCTTCCTGCCCTACTTCTGTCCGCCGATTACGCGCTTCATCCTGATTAATCAAACCGGCATTTAAATCGGCATCAATAGCCATTTGTTTACCTGGCATGGCGTCCAAGGTAAATCTTGCACTGACCTCAGAAATCCGTCCTGCCCCTTTGGTGACTACCACGAAATTGATGATCATTAAAATGGCAAAGACCACCAAACCAACTACATAATTACCACCAATTACCACCTCACCAAATGCTTGAATAACCTTTCCCGCCGCATCCCCACCTTCATGACCACGAAGTAACACCACCCGAGTAGAAGCAACATTTAATGCTAAACGTAATAAAGTAGCGACGAGTAAAATGGTAGGAAAAACCGCAAAATCCAATGGCCGTAAGGTATAAACACTAACTAATAAAACCACTAACGATAAGGTGATATTAAAGGTAAAGAGCACATCCAAAATAAAGGGAGGAACGGGCAATGTCATCATCGCCAGCAGCGCTAACAACAGCAGCGGCACCCCAAAACTACCGCGGCCTACCCCTTTAAGACCTTCAACGACTGCCGCTTTGTCCATCTACTCAGGATACCTTTTGTTTTAAATCTTATACTTTGGAACTGCCAATTTTTTTACAACAATACTCTTTTATGCAAAAACTAATCCTGGAAAATTTAACCTGAATATTTTACCAGATACTAATAGTTCGACAGATCCTAGCTAAACAGGCCTGGGACAATTTTGACGGGATAAAAATACTGAAGGAGTTAGAAAGATCCAGGTGAAAATTCTAACCTGTTCTTAGATTAGTAGGTACATTCAGATTAAACAGTAACTATTATTACGACAGTAAAACAAATGAATTATCAGTCATTTATTTGACTGGAAATTCATTCCAGGACACTTTATATCTATCACCATCTGAAGCCAGTTTAATTAAACTATGAATTTTATTCATAAATAATATTACATAAAAACTGCAGGACAGCTCTTATTCAACAAAAAAAGACAACCATATTCAGAAAAACATTACTATAACAATAATCAACCAAAACTATACCTACACCTAGAACAACATAAAAACCGTCACAAATAGTTAAAAATAAATACACAACAAATAACATAAAACCAAAAAACAATAATAGCCTTGCAGATAATAAATCTAATTAAGCAAGGCCATTTTATTATATCACAAGGATGAAAAATGGGTACCAGCCGAAAGAGTGAGCGCCTACGAAAAAGTAGCCTGATAGAAATCATTGAATTAATTAATAGTTGTATTCGTAATATTAATGGTTCTGATAATCTTTCAGAAATTACCCGTCATTTTCTTTCCCTTACACGGTGTGATGAATTTATTGTCTATTCAGATAGAAACACCAAACATATTGGTAAAAGTTCACCATTTTGGTTTATTTACAACCACAACAATAACACCATCGTACCACAAAAAACCATTATTAATAGTAACCAGCATAAAATTATAAAAAATACATTAGCAAAACCTGACTGCTGCCGTACGTTGAAAACCAATGAACTGATGAAAGAGTTTGGTTTATTAGGAGCACACTTTATAGAGTCTTCTAATAAACTGGATGACTCAATAGTCGTGATCATTGTAGGCTGTCAGGACAACATAGAGTATAATTCTGTTGAACGAATTCTTTATTATACCTTGCCCCACTTAAACAATTTGTTCTTTCACTTACGAGATCAATGTTTAAAACAAGATAATGCACCTAGTTTAACCAAAAGAGAACAGGAGATTCTTTTTTGGATTATCCAAGGCAAGTCCACTTGGGATATTAGTAAAATTTTAGCTATATCTGAAAGAACTGTTAAGTTCCATATTTCAAATATTTTCAAAAAACTGGATGTTGTTAATCGAGTGCAAGCCATTAGTAAAGCATTAAATTTAAACCTTATTCAACTTCACAACTATTACTAAACAAAAAACACTACAGATAAATTGAATAAATAATTCGGATATCACCTACTAAGGCATAGCATCCTTAAATAAAACAATATAATATGGATTAATATTTACTTCGATTATTAAATCTATTTCATTACAAACGGTCTTTCTAATGAAAAACATCTATATCACTAATCAATAGTATTACAAAAATAGCTTTTTTAATCAGAGTTTAACCTTCACCAGACTACATAAATCTTAAAATCATTGCTGTCAGGTGAAGTACTCGAATCAAGGGCCGTTGTTATATAATAAACTAATACTATTCAACTAACGCTTTTGTTAAAGCATCCGTTTCTGGTTTAATGGGAGGATTCTGGTAGACAATATAGCAACTTAAAGAAGTAATGGAAGCTATTAACACCAATATTAATAAATGTCCTGGTTGGTTATTATAAACAACGACTCCCCCTACAAGAATAATTAAAAACTGACTGATAGCCTCTATTTTCCAAGTCAGTTTAACACCGTCAAAAGCAAGGCCATTATAATGACATAACCAGAAAAATAACACTGCTAGATTTGCTATCTGCCACCAACCCAGTAATGCAAAGTTCCACATTAACAATATAAATACACTTAATGTTAAAATAAACCGTATAATACAAGATTTTCTTGCATTTACACTAATCTCTCCACGAGAGGATACATGCTGCCTTGCTGATAAATTGGAAATCTCAGCATAAAATTTCTTGGCAGAAATTGCCTTGGGAACCCAGCCTGGAGATGCAAATATAGACTTAAGCATTTCACTAATAGAATGGCTATAAGCTATTTTCTTCAATATAACTTTATAATATTGAAGATTAATACTGACAGGACTAAAACTGGCAAAAGACTCCATAATACCGTATTTAACTGGGCTATCAGCCAGCTCATTCTGGTATGTTCCAAAAATTTGATCCCAGACAACTAGGATACCACCAAAGTTTTTATCAATATACATTTGGTTAGTCGCATGATGGACTCGATGTAAAGAAGGAGTATTCAAGATATTGTCTAGCCATCTAGTATTTTTCAAACATTTGGTGTGAATCAGAAATGCCCATGTTGCCTGAATATAGCTGGTAATCAAAAATACTTCTATTGAAATACCAACAAGCGCCATTAATAAGAACAAAGGCCACATAGTTAACTCAGTAAGAAAACTCTGGCGAATAGATACACCAAAATTCATTTCCTCGCCAGAATGATGAACTATGTGATCTGCCCATAGTATTCCTATTTTATGGTGTAATCTGTGATTCCAGTAATAACAAAAATCATAAAGTATAAAAGCTAATAACCAGGTTGATAACTCTGTTTGATTCAGTTGAAACTGGGAAAAATTACTGTAGGTATAGCTATACACAGCAAGTACAGCAGTAAGGATAATAAATGAAGCACCTAAATTTGCTAAACTGATAGATAAATTGGTTATTGTATCATTCAACCGATATCTATGTGTCTTCTTTATATAGTCAATGCCTGCGTCAAAGAAAAGAGGAAGAAATAATGATGGCAGTGTATAGAGAATAATTTCATGAAACTCTATATCCATTTTTATATCCTTACAGTAGTCAATATTGTGGCTAGTGGTACATGCATAAAGTTGGGTAACAACCTGTAAAGCTATTTATTTTCTGGCAAGGCATTTCTTTACAGGCACAGTGGACCTCAAAAAAAGTAACACTGCCAGAAGATAAATAGAGAAGAAGTTGCTACCTTATTTTACGCATAGTCTACTAGTAGTCTAACAATAAAGTTTTTTCACCTTGACTTATGCTGTATCTCTAAGAATGAGCCTGTATATCAAAGCAGACAGGCATCACCTGTTGCCTTGAGTAGTGAAAGAACTTTTTGGTTGAAGCACTAGTACACTCCTGGAATAAAACATTTAACATTCCTCTGATACTCTAGCCAGGCATTACCATAGCGTTTCTTAGCCATTGCTTCACTTTTTGGGATGGCATCACTGAGGTACTGCATCAAGTTTGCTAATGGTGCTACTATTCCCCACCAGTTGCCAGCTAATAAACCAAAACTGACAAATATCAAAAAATCACCAAAATAATTAGGATGACGCGAATATCTCCAAAAACCAGTACTTATGATTTTTCCTTTATTAGTTGGATCTTGTTTAAATTTACGCTTTTGATAATCACTACCAAAGTGCCAAATCGTTCCTACAATATAAACGGCTACAGCTGAATATTCTAAATAAGAAAAAGGACCAGCTAAATCTGCAGCCCAGTAAAAAGGCAAACAATAAATCCAACCAAATATATTAACCAGTAATATTGACAACCCAGCAAACTTTGCGGGATTAATTATTTCATTCAATTTTGCTGCAGCCGTATTTTCATACCAAGCAGTGAGTACAACGTTCATCCTCAATAAGTAAATCACCACAAAGCTGATGATTAATGCTTTATGAGGCCAGTCACCCTCACCAAAATAACAATAAACCAGTGCAACAGGCAACAAGGTATTGAACCCCCAAATAAAAGGCATACGCATATCAGCAGATTTTTTAGCACTTACCACTATACAAACTGACAAAATACCGATAACAATAACAAGGGTAATCCATAGTTCCATAAATTCCTCCTTTTCATTAAATGCTAGTAAAACTAAACTCTCAGTTTAAAAAAGCAGACACAACCATTAACTTTAAGCTGCTCCACCTTACCTAATTTTGGCAAACAACGTTGCATTGCAGACCAGGAGTCACCGTAGTTTGAAAAAATGCCTTTTTTGTTATAAAAGCTCAATAATTTTTCAGCAAATGCAGACTTATCCCCTCCCTCATAAAGCACTGTTGTACCAAAAATACTGCTTCCAGGGTTTAATGCACCTTTCAAGTTATCAATAATTGCTAGCTTTTCTTCCATAGTGCCTGGTAAACAATGCAGGAGAAAGTTCATACTACAACTATCAAACTTGTTTTCTAATTCAATCGGCTGAAACACGTCCCAACAATAAAGCTCAGGATTATAGCGTATTAGTCGTTTTTTGGCTTCTTGAAGACAGTTTTCATTTAAATCCATTAACCCGATACGAGGCTTTTGCTGCCATTGACAATTATCTAAAAAATAACCTGTACCAACACCAACATCCAAATGATTAGCACTTACAGACTCATTAAAAAAATCCTGAGTTAGTTTTTTCTTGCTTTTCCAGATAAACCGATTTGACAGACTCAATACTAAAATATCATATATTTTCAGTATATTGGGAGAGTAGACTTCCTGGCCTGTTTCTATTTGTTCTTGTGAAATCATATCAATACTATTCCCTATGAACATAATTAATTATTTATAGGTACTGTTCAACCAACAAGTGATAGTTAATCCCTCCCGTACCAAAAGCATTTACCCCGGCTCTTCTTGGTAGTTGCAAGTTATGCCAAGGGCGTGGCTGAGTGGGTATAACAGCTTGTAGATTTTCTGCTAATACCAAGGCTGGGTTCTGCTGAGAAATATTAATCGTAAAAGGAATTGTGCCATGATAAACCGCCAATAAAGCTCGCAAAAAGCCTGCTGCACCAGCTGCTGCCATGGTATGACCAATCATGGATTTTACTGAAGCTAAATAAAGTGGGCTTTGGCGTTTATAAACACCATAACTATTAGACAATGCTCTGGTTTCAATGACGTCGCCTTTAGTCGTTCCAGTACCATGCATTTCAATATACTCAACTTCACTTGGTAAAAAGTCTACCTGACGAAATGCTCTTTCTATTGCTAGCGCCTGCCCTTGATCCGATGGAGCCATCATAGAAACAGCATCATTAGAAGCACCAATACCCCGAATCACGCCATAAATTCGATCACCATCCCGAATACTGTCATCAAGTCGTTTTAAAACAAATAATGCTCCACCTTCACCAACTGAAAATCCATCGGCTTGAACATCAAATGGAGTAATGATACTAGGAGACAGTAGTTGCATTCTCGAACACAAAACAAGCTCATAACGATTTACTCCTAACTCTATCCCACCAGCCAATGCCACATCAATCTCTCCCTGCTGTAACGCTCGACAAGCGAGTTCAAGTGCTGCTAAGGAGGATGCACAAGCAGCTTGAACAGCTGTTGCCTTTCCTGCAAAATCAAAAAGCTGCAATGTAGCTAATGCAATCCCGGTAGCTAAAGTGCTATCAAAAGTAAACTGGTTTGATTCCCCTAATTGTTTTACAAGCCAACGTTGCCATTGTTGTTGTAATGCCTTAGGAACCTTTAGTTGATCCAATAATTTTGAAAATTGCCATTGATTATAACAACTTGCACCATGCTCCCGCGCTGTTTGATTAATCTGGTTAGTGCCCCAATAAACACCCATATGAGGCTTTTTCTTACTCAAAGCTGCTTGATTAGATTGCCAATCCTGAACAGCTTGCTGAGTCAACCAAATTGCCAACTTTTGGGCAGGGTCCAGTGCCAACCAACGATGGGGTAACACACCAACAGGACACGTCATATTGGGTAGCTTAATTTGAGAAGCTAGTGCCGTATAACTTCGATTAACATCATAATGTCCATCTTTAGTTAACAAACTACCATCTAAAGTATCTTCCGTTACTGGTTGCAAAGTATTTTTACCTTGCAAGTTATTATGCCAAAATTGATCAATGGAGTTACCTAAGGCAAAATTAACTCCTACTCCCACAACAGCGATTGGAGAAAAGCTGGGGGTTGCTACAGAGACTGACTGAACAGATTTATGGGCTTCCAATAGTAAATGGGCGCAGGCACCACCAATACCTATCGTATTTATTCCCACAGCCATAACAGGCTCATTCTGCCACTGCATTGCTGCATCTTTCTTCAAAGGATTGATGGCAGGCCATTGCTCATGTTGCATTGCCTGTACAGCATAGCTGATTGCCGCTATGGGAGCACAGGCAAAAGTATGACCAATTGATGCAACAGTTGATGCATAACTAACTGGTTGTAAGGATTGTTGGTAAATCGTAGATAATACCTGAGACTCTTCTTGCCAATTAGCTGGTATGCTACTCAACAGAACATGCTTTACTGCTTTTAGTGACAGCTTATCACTTTGTGCTAAAGCTCTCCTAATCACTTTTACTTGTTGAGACTGTTGTACATTATATCGAAATACACCTTTCCCTGGTTGTTGCCAAACACTCATACCTGTTAATGCTGCTAAAATAGGTCGCTGTTGTTTAATTGCATCACTTTGACGCATTAACACCAATGCCCCAATCCCCTCCCCTAATTTCAATTGGTTATCATCAGTTAATCTTGCCTGCGCCAACAAACTGGGTATTAAAGGTGAGTCATATAGTTGGCCTGCACATACTAAAGCTAAATTGGTCTGATGCGCACGTAAATTATTAATCGCCGCCTCTAATGCCCAAATTGATGATAAATCACTACCATCAAAAGAAATTGTCCGGCCTTGAAACTTAAACTGAGCTGCTATTTGACTCGCAATAGATGCTGACAACTCGTACAACTTATCGTTAAAATTTGTCGGCAAACTTGCAACTGCCTCCATAAACAAATGACGCTCTGCAGGCGGTAATGTTGCGGCAAATTCTACTGCATTTATTCGTAAGGCATTCAAACATACATTGGCAAATGGCTGTCCCCCAGCAAAGTAAACATCACTATAGTGAGTATCAATTGGTCCTCCTTTTTCAGCATGCAAAATAGCATCCTCAACTACAGCTAATACACGCAATAAAACATCAGGTAAAGTATTAAGATAGATAGGGGGAATTCGAAATTGCTTAATTAGCCCAGGTAAATCAACTGGCGATAATTTAAAAATAGATTGTGAGGAATCTGGTTTTGTAGTCACTCCTATTGCCTGCCACCACTCAGGAAGGCTCCTGTAACCAGCGTAGCAACCAGCAATACCAACAATAGCAATAGGCTCAGTAGCCATTACACCTCCAAAGCAATAGTTGTAGCTGCTGATCTTTGTTCTGGCTGAGATAATAGTGTAACCAGGCAACGTCTATCTATTTTTCCATTATGGTTCAAAGGTATTTGATTCACTTTTACTGCTTTATGGGGAATCATATATTTAGGTAAATATTGAGCACAGTGTTGTTTTAAGACAATTAAGTCAATAGGGTCAGATTCTGACTTATAACAAATAATTAACTGTAGTGTTTCTTCTTTATTAAGTGCCACAACAGCTACTTCGATTATTTCATCAAATTGACTGACCACATGCTCAATTTCTTCTAACTCAACACGATGACCATTAATTTTTATCATATTATCCAGACGACCATGATAATAAAAACAACCACCTATTTGATGTACCAAATCACCTGTATAGTGACAATTATTAGCATGTCGTCGGGTATGAATAAGGTCATTAATTTGCCAATATCCTGGTGTCACACAAGGGCCACTAATCACTAACTCGCCTTTTTCTCCCTCTTCCATTCGATTTCCCCATTCATCATAGACTTCTGCAACAACATTTGGTAAACAAAAACCTATCGGTAATGGTTTTGTTTCATCTAACTCTTCTACATTGACAGAAAAACAAGTACAAACATTAGTTTCAGTAGGACCATATAAATTAAAGAAACTTGCTTGTGGCAACGCTATAGTAAGCTGTCTTAATGACTTAGGAGGGAAAACTTCCCCAGCAAATAATATCCACCTTAATGAATGACAGTCAAAATATTGAATTACATTTGTTTTAACCATTAATTGTAAAATTGAGGGTACTGAATACCAAACTGTTATCTTATGCTGACTAATTTTTTCCGCTAAATCATAAGGATTAGTCATCGCCAACTCATCGAATACAACGAGACTTGCCCCTACGGCCAACGATACAAAAATATCAAATGTTGAAATATCAAAATTAAGTTTTGCATGCCAGGCAAACACATCTTGTTCATTTACCTTAAAGGTAGTAAGTGCCCAGTTAATGAAATTGAGTAAGTTGCGATGGGTAATCTTAACACCTTTTGGATTTCCTGTTGATCCTGATGTATATAAAATACACAACAAATCATCAGGTACAATATTTACATTACAACTTACTATAAAATTTTCTCGTTGATTTACTGATAATTTTTCGTAACAAACTTCTAACCACTTTAAGCTGTTATCTAATTTACTTTCCTTATTAACTTTTTTTAACCACTCCGAGGATGTTACCACCAGCTTGCACTGACAATTATCAATTATATAAATAGCTCTAGATCCAGGTTGTGAAATATCAATAGGAACATAAACAGCACCCAATTGAATAGCAGCCATTACAGCAATCAATGACTCTACTGATTTAGGTAAAGCAATAGCAACTCTATCCCCTTTTCGCAATCCATTTTTTTGTAATTCTACTATCATTTGATTGATCGCCTGACCATACTCCTGATAGTTTAATTTGGTACCATTACTAATTAATGCAGGCCGCTGTTGATTATGGTTAATCCCTATCGAAACTAAATCACGAAGAGAGGTAAAATTTTGCATAACAGTATTGACCATGTTTTATATAATTCGACTAAATAGTATCTTTGATAAGCAACTGATTTTTTGCAACTCGCGACGTATTTTGAAAGGATGATGTTGCCAGGCCTACTCGAGCAATAAAAACAAGTTGCCCTTTAATCCCCAAACGCTTTTCCATCTGCTTACGTACATGATCATGTTGCAGTAAAATACTTAATGGGTGATATGATAAGCCATTTGCTGTTGCAGCTAACCAACTATCAACCACACTAGCACCAGCTATAATTGTTTGTTTGACGGAGGGATTATCATCAATAACAATACCAACACACAAGTTACCATTTTTTACCAGTGCCGCCATTTGATTAGCAATGTGTTGATGAAAACTAAAATAATTCAGAATAAAAATGACAACTGGGTTAAATAAAATAGCCAACCCTAATCGTCGAATGAAACTACAAGGCCCAAATAAACTTTCAATAGAAAACCCAACAGGCTTGTTAGTAGATAAAAAATGGATATACCGATAAGTTTCTGACCAGGCTTGGTTGTGTTTAAAATCTAACCCTGCATATTGCTCCACTAAATCAGTAATTGTTCGAATCTGCCAGGATTGATTAAAATTAATTATCTGATTATTTTGTTGATCATATAGCTTGGCATATTGTAAGACATTTTCATTATTAATATTCAAATCTTGAAAAGACAGTGGTAAATAATGCCCCCGATTAGTTTTTCGAGCCCTTACTAAATCAACGAAACGAGTATACAATGACTGTAAAGTAAATTGCTCTGATTTTTTTGATATGTCAGGATTGAACTTAACAATCACTGCTAACCTGGGTTCTTTAGTATCATCAACCCAAGTCAGCAATGGTGTTTTTTCATAATATTGTTTTTCTACAATTAAACAACCAGTCAGATGTAATAAACGCAGTAAAACTTGACAGAAAGCGCCTAATGATAAATACATTTCATGCTGGTGCGCCATCAGACTTTTCAAACAGCGTTTGCGATCTACTCCTAATAAAATCACATGATAGCCAGGCTCTTCCAGAAATGAATTACTTACCTCTAACTTAAACAGCTGTTTTTTATGAGCATCACCTTCTACTAATAGACAGAACCAAGGCTGACTATTATGCGATGAAGGAGACCACTTAGCAATATCGACACAGTCCATCAAATGATTATGGAAAGTTTCTTTTATTCCTTTCTTCATTGATATACACAGCCTGAAATTTCATCAATCAACTATTATTTTCCTATAGAGACTGATTAAATTTAAAATTAAGAATATAAAATTTTAATTCAATTAAATCCAATTATAACCTGGCGATACTAAATCTAGTTTAACTTCTTCAACCACCACCGCCAAAGCAAAAAAATCATTTTCTAAAGATTTAAATAATGTTGTTTGCATATCTTGTTCAAAACGATTTAGATTATTTACAAAAATTATTTCGACATAGTCAACTCCATCAGAATTTCCCTGAACACGATGTACCGCAAAACGGTTAACTCCTTTGAGAGAACTACAAGCTATATAATCTTTTTCTTTAACCCAATTTTCAAAATCCAGCGATGTCACCCCATCTTTTAATTTTATTTTATGGATTATTAACATAATTACTCCAGTAATAATATAGTTACGAAAAATTTAATGAATAATACCAAGGTCACGACCTGCTGTTGCAAATACATCTAACGCTTGATTTAAATCAACATCTGAATGTTCAGAACTAATACTAATTCTTAAGCGTTCATCTCCATTACTTACTCCTGGATAAACAACTGTTTGGCAATAAACACCTGCTTCACGCACTTTTTTCCCAAATGCTAGGGTAAGCTTTTGATCTTTAATCACAATAGGAATAACAGCACTTTCACTATGCTCTGTATCAAACCCAAGTCTATTAAGCTCTGCTTTGAAATAATTAATATTTTTCCATAATTGTTGTAACCGCTCAGGTTCTGACTGCATCACCTCTAGTGATGCAATTAAACCAGCAGCCACATGGGCAGGAATGGTTGCAGCAAAAACATAAGCATTAGCAAAAAAACGTAAGTACTGAATGACTTCTGAACACCCACAAACAAAACCACCAACCCCTGATAGTGCTTTACTAAATGTCCCTAACTCTAAATCAATCTGACCTTTTAATCCAAAATGTTCTGCAGTGCCACTACCAGTTTCACCAAGCACACCTGTTGCATGGGCATCATCTACCATTACTTTAGCATTATATTGCTTGGCAAGACGTACGATATTTGGTAAATCACAAAGATTACCGTGCATACTGAAAACACCGTCAATAACAATAAGTTTGCCTTCAATATCCTTACAATGATCACTCAATACTGTTTCTAAGTGCCCCATGTCATTATGACGATAAATTTTAACGGCTCCACCAGATAACTTTGCCCCATCCATAATGGACATGTGATTAAGCTTATCAACTATTATAGCGTCGTATTTTCTAACTAAAGCAGAGATAGTCCCAACATTTGCAGAGTAACCTGAAGGAAAAACAATAGCATCTTCAGTACCTTTAAAATCTGCTAAGCGTTGTTCTAACTCTTTATGAAGATGGTTTGTGCCCCCAATAATACGACTACCTGTATGGGTAGCACCGTATTTACGAACAGTGGTTTCAATTGCTTCAAGTACTTTAGGGTGGTTTGCTAATCCTAAATAATTATTTGAAGCCATCATAATAAATTCGCGTTTCTCTTGCCTGATTTCATCATAAATTAAAACGCGTCCATTACTACGACTCAGCATTGGCATTCCATACCAATAACTACCATCTGTAGTCTTGGCTTGATAAAAGTCATTAAATCGGTGTGCTTTAGCAAATAAATCAGGACTTCGATATTCATGAAAATCCTTCATGGTTAATTGTTCAATATTTTCAGTTATTGGCTTTGGTTCACCAACAACTATTTTCATAAAGGCGGTAATGTCATCTAGAGACTGGCAGTCATCAATACTAATTGTTGACTTCCCTTTTGCAAGTTTAACTGCATAACTTTTGATTTGGTCACATTCATGAGCTGTTAAACGACTTGCTAAATATTGGTCTCCACTTAATGAAAGATCAAATGCTTGAGCAATTTTCTGGTACCAAGAATTGGTGGAATCCTGGCTAGCATTTTCTGTAACATTATTCTCTGTAACAGTAGATTGGGTATTTCTAGAGCTGTTAACTGTTGATAATTGGGGTATCTTATCTGAAAATGGCAGTACGCCATCAATAATATCACTTACTACAACACAATTATGGATATTTGAAATCAACTTTGAATTAAGGGTTTTATCTATTTCTGTTAACACACCATGTAAAGTAATCGAATCAATTCCTAACTGAGCTTCCAACTCTGAATCCAGAGCTAGAGTGGACTTATCATAGCCAGTATGCTTTACCAGTATGTTTATGACATATTGTTCAGAAATTGAATTATCCATTCACAACTCCAGTAACGTTGTAATGTTTCGCTTCAGGAAAAAAATTTATATATCATGATCAACAGTATATATTTAAATTTATTGTTCAAGATAATCCTGTACCATATGGCAAATTGCTGATATTGAATGAAAGTTTTCTGGCTTTATACTTTCCATTGGAATAAGCATACCAAATTCCTGCTGTAAATAAGCTATAAGTTCAAAAAGCGATATTGAGTCAAGTATATTTAGTTTAAGTAATGGTAAATCGTCATCTAATTTAATACCACCAATATCTCTTAAAGAACAAATATAACTTTTTATTTTTTGCTTTATTATATTTTGATCAATTACCACTTGATCTACAATCATAATTTCCATCCACCATGCTTATTAATATATTTTTTAGTGAACCTTGAACAAATCTGATAACATCCCTAGAATAACAACTGATAATTTTATACTCCTATATTCAAAGCATTTAAATCAACCTGTACTTTGGGACAGCTTTCTATCCTTATCATTAAAGACATAATCATGTTATAACCATAACGATAAGTCATTGAGTACCTAGTAAATCATATTACAACAGGTTAGGGATTATAAACCAACCTACAGAAAAGGTGTTTAAATGGATTTAGGGTTAACCAGTGAACAACAAGCTTACATAGAGAGTGTTGTTAAGTTTTCAGAAAAAACGTTTGGATCAATAAACGTACAATCTATTAGTAGCTCTGATTTTAATGAAAAAAATTGGAAACAAGCTGCAGAGTTTGGTTTTACAGGATTGCCTATTCCTGAGCAATGGGGTGGCTCCGGCTTAAATGTCTTAGATACCATGCTCATGGTAGAAACATTTGGTAAAACCTGTATAGATATGGGACTCATATTCTCATTATGTGCACATATGTTCGCCTCTACAGTGCCTCTTTGGAAACATGGCTCAGAGTATCTGAAGGAAAAGTATCTTACTGATTTAGCTCAAGGAAAATTAATTGCAGCAAATGCAATTACAGAGCCTGGCTCTGGATCAGATGTTTATAGTATGAATACTACAGCAATACCTTCAGCTAAAGGTGATTACTTTTATTTAAACGGTGAAAAATGTTTTATCACTAATGCTCCTGTTGCAGACTTATTTCTAGTATATGCCAAAACAGATACTTCTCATTCATTCTTAGGCGTTAGCTGTTTTATCATTGACCGCAATACTCCTGGTTTACAGGTTAGTTCTAACAGGCAAAAAACAGGGCTCGCTACAACTCCTTGGGCTGATATTTATCTAAACGACTGTAAGGTCCCATCAAACCAGCTACTAGGCTCTATAGGAACAGGAGCAGCAATATTCCACGAGTCAATGATATGGGAGCGCAGTTGCTTATTCGCTGCTTATGTGGGTGCAATGGAACGAGTACTTAACCAATGTATCGTTTTTTCCAAAGAGCGAAAACAGTTTGGTAAACCTATTGGCCATAATCAAGCGATATCTAACCGTATTGTTGATATTAAAGTTCGTTTAGAAACATCCCGTTTATTACTCTATAAAGTAGGCTGGCAAGCAGATCAAGGAAAACCTAATGAGTTAGATGTTGCTCTCAGTAAATTATGGATATCAGAAAATGCAGTACAAACAGGCTTGGATGCTATTCAAATTTTTGGTGGGATGGGAGTGTCTAAAGAAGTTGGGATCGATAAATTATTACTTGATGCCTTACCTGCTCGTATTTTTTCTGGTACATCAGACATACAAAGAGAATTAATTGCCAGACATATAGGACTTCGGTAAACAGGGCTATGTAATGACGATATTATCATCTCAATATCGATTTATATAGCTTATTTTACTTTAACACCTATTAAAACCATCAAAAACACCATGAAATTTATAAAGCGTGAAAAAATGAAGATTTTACAGAAAATAGTAGGAATTATCTATGTATTAGCAGGCTTGGGTAAAGCATTTCCCCAATTGGAGAATGTGAGTGAAGTATTGCATAATGCCTTACTAGCTAATCAAAATACCATTCTTGAGGGGGTCAGTGAATGGTTATATTTAAACTCAGCATTTATCAACATTTTTGTTGGGATAGCATTATTTTCTTCAGGGCTAGTATTACTAATAAACAAGTCACTGGTAAAAGCAGCCATTATTGGACAAATACTAATGCTAATCTGTTTCATAACTATTTTACATAAAGCCTATTGGCAAATATTTATAATAGATGGAGTTTTATTTTTCATTGCTCTCATTTTATTACTAAATCAGCTAACACCATCATTCAAAGATAAAAAACAAAGAAATTTACAAACTCTTTAGTCTAAATATATTATTAGCTAATTATAAAAACGATGACTAAATAAACTTAGATATGTAACGATAAGCGAAATAAACAAACCTCACTGGATTATGTGAAACCATCTCTGATCAAGTGAAGCATTAAAAACAGATAAAACCAATATAAAATTTAATCCAAAGCAGCGTCAAATGACAAATAAAATCAGAATATCTTCCCATAGAAATAGTGTTGTTTTTCCAACATTTCCTAGCAGCCAATATGAGTCTATGGCAACCTCATTACCAAAACTTAATCATAAGCCAATAATAAATACCAAAACGTATGAAGTCGTTATTGTAGGTGGAGGTTTGTCTGGACTAACTGCAGCATGGCAGCTAAAAAAGCACATTACTGGTTCTATTCTACTACTAGAAAAAGCAGATCAATTAGGAGGAAATGCCTGTTCAAATAACTACCATGGCTTGCGCTACTCTACTGCTGGTACTTGCTTTCAAAAGCCTTCTTTAGATAGCCATGTAGGTCAATTATTAACTGATTTAGAACTGTGGAACCAGTGGCAGGAAACAGAGCAAGATACACTCGTACTATTTGATAGAAAGCGGTTAATCAATAGTTTGGGGGAAATATCCCTATCATTTTTAAAACAACCAGTAGCTTTATTAAACCCAGCACTTTTAAAACTAACAAGCAATCTAATCTCAGGTACATTTAAACAACAACGTTATATTGCTGCTTCCAAGCATTTAGGTAACCCAGTATTTTCTCCTTTATTCTCCTATCTAAAACAATTTACAGTGACTGAAAAGTACCCTGAAGTCCCTTGGCATGAGCGATGTAAATGGACAAGAGCTGAGATGGAACTGTTTGACTCTATTTCTTTGTATGATTTATTCTGTAACCCTCAAGTTCAAGCTAAACTTCCCAAAACCCTTTTGCCAAAAATTAAACTGAGCTCATTAGTACTTAATGCTATCGATACGACCCTTCGAGTAGAATGTTTATCTAGCAAAACTGTTTCAGCTTATGTCGGACTTTATTTCTTAGTTGGTTACCTTTATGGTACCTTAGTTGCTTTTCCTGGTGGGAATGGTTTTATCTCTCAACGGTTAGGTAATCGCTTAAATAAATTAGCTAACTACCAGCAGCACTGTCAGTCAAGTGTGCTTTCTATAACTTCTGATAATAAAGGTTATCTGGTACGCTATGAACAAGAAAATCGACTATATGAAGTACATACAAAAGCAGTGATTTGGGCTGCTCCTAAATTTAGCGCCCTCAGTGCAGTAAACAACTTACCTGAGAAACAAAAAACAGCAATAAAAAAAATAAAACATCACGATTATTGTGTTGCAGCTGTATTTCTTAAACAACCTGTCTGGCCAGAAAACTTTGGGGGTTATTTAATAGAGGATTCTATACAACAGCTTTATCAAAATAGTTGGTGCCGCACAGGTGCTTGCATAGTGGCAAACTGGCAAGATCCCGGCTGTTCAAGCCAAACAGGCATATTCACACTTTTAAAGCCAGTTGCTCTTCCTGATGATCAAGGAAAACTACAAAAGGTAAGTTTCACTGAACTACAAAAATCAGCGTACCAAGAAGCAAGTGATATTATAGCTGCAGCTGGTGTATCAGCAAATTTAATTACCGATATTAAGCTTTGGCGTTGGAATAAAGGGTTAGTAGCTGCTGAAATTGGGCAACTTAAGAGTGAAGTATTTAACCAGGCATCACGACCCTATGGTGGGATTTTTTTTGCTAATCAGGATAGTGTTGGAATAGGCAATCTCGAATCAGCCGTATTTTCCGGCCAACACACTGCAAATGATACCAAGGCCTATTTAGATCAATGGTATTCAGCTTCATCTCTAAGTAATAAACAAGCTATTTGATGTATTTTTTCACTGATATATTTGGATATAAAGGTAATGAACAGCCAACCTCAATTTATAGAAGTTGTAGGTAATAGTGAAAACAGTAAACAATTAGGTGGTAAAGCAAGCTCATTAAGTAAATTAATAAATGCCGGCTTTCCCGTACCAGCCGCCTATTGTGTCACTGTGTCAGCTTACCACTCTTTTTTATCTGAATCAGGACTTGATACTTGGATTAGCAATCAAGATACCATTGATGCTGATACATGTGCAGAAATTCGTAATAAAATCCAACAAACAACATTACCTGTATCTTTACATACCAAGATTATTGATGCTTATAAAAAAATTGGTAGTCAACGGGTTGCGATACGATCCTCCGCAACTAATGAAGATGGTATCGCCAACTCCTATGCAGGCCAATACGACACCTATTTACATATTGAAGGTGACCAATCCGTTACCGATTGTGTAAAACGCTGCTGGGGATCAATTTGGACTGACAGAGCCCACACTTACCAGGTCACTAATACCCAGGACTTTTCACTGAAAGACTTAAAAAATCGGGGGATTGCTGTTGTTATTCAGGAGATGGTTGATGCAGATATTGCAGGTGTCCTGTTTACTACTGACCCCATTAACGATGATACCAGTTGTATTGTCATTGAAGCGTGTTGGGGGTTAGGTGAAGGCGTTGTCTCTGGTCAGGTCACAACAGATACTTTTGTCGTCACTAAAGATAACTTTAAAATAGCGCACCGTGTTATTCGTCAAAAACTGGTAAGGTCGGGTTACTCTAAGCAAGGAGCAATAGAGTTACTCGACGTTCCTGAAAATAATATAGAAAAACCAACCCTTACTGATGAACAAGTACAAAGACTAGCAAAACAAGCTCTTGCAATACGCCAACATTATAATCAAGAGCTTGACATTGAATGGGCAATAAAAGATGACAACATCTGGATTTTACAAGCAAGACCGGTAACCACAGCAAAACAAACAAAAAAGCTTTATGCCGATACTGCAGAAACTAGTGACTTTATTCGTAACAATACAATGTTCTCCAGAATGGATACCGGAGAAATCGTCACCGGGTTAATGTCTCCTCTTGGTTTATCATTCTGTCGCTTTTATCAACATAATATTCATGGCCCTGCAGTAAAAACCATGGGGTTACTTGATATCGGTCATTCACAACATTATATGGGTTATATACAAGGTCATGTGTATTTGAATATATCAGCATCAGCACAATTGCTTACCCAGTGTCCACCCACCCATGATCCAATGAAGTTTACAACCCGCTACGCAACAGATTCGGTGGACTTCAGTCACTATGTAAATCCTTATGGTAGTCCTGTGAGTGGTGTAAAATACCTAAAAAGCAGTCTTTACTGGTTTGGCTGTCAAATTAGAAATATGGCATCTGCAGGTGCTATTGTGAAAAAAATGGTGGAATTAAGAAAACAAGAAACCCAACGCTTTCACAAACTTGATTTAAGCTCAATGAACCTAGCCGATTTAAATCAAGAATTGCAACGTATTGATAAGTATTTTTTAGAGGCTTGTGCAGCCTATATGCCTTTCTTTCTACAATCATTTGCCTTATATGATTTACTTAAGGAATCATGTGAAAAGTGGCTAGGTGACACCGCTAATGGTTTGCAGAACCGTATTAAGGCCTCAATGAATGGTCTTAGAACGATTGAAGTGACGAAAAGCATTGCAAACTTAGCCAACGAAGTCAAACAGTCGCCTCATTTAACCAAGTTATTTCTTAATACACCCGTTGTTGACTTACCCGAGGTGCTAAAGCAGGATAATAAAGGTCGAAAATTTTGGTATGAGACATTTGCAAACTTCTTAATGGACTTTGGTTCGAGAGGTCATCAAGAATTCGAATTAACCATTCCTCGCTGGAATGATGACCCTAATTATCTTCTTCAGGTAATTAGGATGTATCTTAGTAATGAGATAGAGCTTGATTCACGGCTTGATCATGTTAACCAACTACGAGCAGCAGATACTCGACAACTCTTATCAAAACTCCCGTGGACAGCCAGGTTAAAACTAAAATTGGTCATTGCAGCCTATGGCAAAATGGCTGAACGAAGAGAAGCCACTCGTCCCACTTATATTGCTGAAACCTGGTTCTATCGTAAAATCATCTATGAAGTAGCAAGTCGTTTAGAAAAACAAGGTACTTTAAAGTCAGATGATATACCTTACATCGACTTTAACGATTTACGTGACTATATTGCTGGTAGAAAATCAGCAGATGACGCTTTTCCAAGAGAAAAGATTAACCAAAATAGGCATGACCATTTAGCAAACCAACGTGTCCAAGAACCACCAATGGCTTTAATTGGTGCTTACACTCCCAAAAGAGCAAATCAGTCTGTCATAGTAGATGATAGTAGTATTCAAGGATTTGGAGCAAGTCCTGGTACAGTTTTAGCGCGAGCACGAGTAATTACAGACTTAAATCAACAAGCAGAAACCTTTCAACAAGGTGAAATTCTGGTGGCAAAGTTTACTGATGCTTCCTGGACTCCTTTATTCGCTCTAGCAGCTGGTGTGATATCTGATATTGGCTCAATGTTATCCCATAGCTCTATTGTATCCAGAGAATTTGGTATACCTGCTGTTGTTAATACCATGATTGCGACGCAACAAATAAAGACAGGTGATTTACTTTATTTAGATGGGGATACTGGAATTATTCGAATTGAAGAAAAAAATCAAAACACCCCCTGATGTGCATGAGTTTAAAAATTTCTAAAAGGTATTTATAGAGCTGCATATAATCAAAGCAAATGGTTTTTGGCACAAGGGGGCGACCGTCGAGTGATAAAGCCCTATAAGCTTATGTTTTTATAAATGACTAGGATGACACGCATTAACTGCATTTCCACCTTCCTTGGTGGTCAAGAGCGACGATTTATGCCCTTTAGGGTATAAATAAAATTATTCACGAAGAGTATAGACCAGGCTAACCCATCAATAGGCAGAAAATAATATGGATATTACTATTGGGATTGTTGTCATTACAGAAAGTAACTATTTTTTTGAAACCGGACTTAGTGCACTAAGTGACATGCAGGGGAAAGTTATCCAGCATGTTACAATTGATGCAGATATTAATTATAAAGTTATCCCATCTACTCCTCATCCAGTATATAATGAAGCCAAAACTAAAGCGATTCAGTTTCTGAATAAACGGAAAGATCATATCCATGTCAAGATAATCCAAGCAAACTCGCTTGCTCGTGCTGCGACAAAAATTATTCATACACCTATTGAGCAACAGAACAGCCAACTGCAAATAGGTATGATATATATTGATTACAGCTCTTCTGCAACGGATGCATTAACCCCACAAATTATTGATCAACAACTTGTTGACTTCTATAGCCAAATAAAAGCATCAGATGTTCCTTCCTATTATTCCTCTTTTTCTGTAGCAGCTTTTACGAATCCCAATAGCAGCAAAATACGCTATCAGCCCATGCATTACATCGAATGTGTCTTACCCACAGAGCGCCCTATTTTACAAACAGAGCTAATCTGTTTATGGATGGATTTTTTCGAAATGAGTTATGCAAACCGCCGGGTGAAACCAGTAATCAAGGGTGTGCATGATAATATGTTGGGCGAACAATTAGTCAATCTGTTATCCAGCAGAGCTGGCTTTAACTGGTTATTTTTTTATTTTACTGGTTCTATTGTTTCATCACTTATTAACTACATTGAGTCTTTCACTAGCCAGAATGATATTCCAACCCTTCGTGGACCAAGTGAACATAGTTTGGCCTGTGGGGCTATGGCTAATTGGCAACTTTATCAAAAGCCTTTCATCATTGTCGTTACAAGCGGCATGATTGATGAGTTTAAAGGAACCCTAGCTAACCTGCGTGAAGCCAGAGCCAAAGGTATTATTGTTTGTGCAGAAAACAGAGCCAGTCAATGGTTTGCATTTCAAGGTACCATTTCAAAAGATGAAGATACCCGTGATGTTTTAACAGCCTATCGCATTCCCTATGTATACATGGAGAATATTGATAATGTACAAAAAGATTTATTAACAGCGATAGAATTATATGATGCTGAACAAGGTCCAGTAGTACTACTAGTAACCCAAGCTGTACTCGATGCCACTAATCATATAAATCTTAGCTTTCCTGAGCCAGCCGATAACAAATTTACTTCTTCATACAACTCAACTACTCAGGCTAATTTAGATGCTGTAATGGATATTATTAACCAGGGCCCAGAAAAATTATTATGGCAATGCGGGCCAATGGAACAAGATGAATTGGAATTGACCCTTTCCATTGCCGATCGTGCCGGCATTGCACTGGTTGACTCACTGACTTACCCAGGTGTTGTTCCTAAATTCTATCAAGGCAAGCGTAACCCAAATTATTTAGGTACTTTAAGCATTTACGGTTATACACCACGTGTTTACAATTTTCTTCATACAAATAACAAGTTAAACTCAACTACAGAGCAATGCCTGTTCTTCTTAAAAAGCAAACTTGCACAGATTGCTACTCCATTCCCTGAAGGCAGGCTGGAAAGAAAATTGAATATTGTTCAGCTGACAAAGAAAAAAGAGCATATTGCACCTTTTACTGACTATCCATTAGTAATGAATTACCGTAGTTTTCTTGAATATGTTGATAAACATCTGGCTGTTGCAGATTCACTACGTACTAAACGCAATCGTATCATTACCTCATTATCTGATACGCCCTCTGATGTTATCAATAAACTCCCCAAACGACCAATGAGCCCTAATTTCTTTTTTGCTAAATTAAATGGCTTAATTGAGCGACTTATCATTGAACACCACTATGATTATACAGGGCTTTTTGATGTTGGCCGTTGTGGGATCTCTGCAATAAGAAATTTGGCTAAAACCAGAAGAGGTTTTTCCGGCTGGTATGGTAGAGCATTAATGGGCGACGCTTTATTAGCTACTTTAGGTATAGCTTATACTTGCCCAACCAACATATTGGCATTTATTGGTGATGGTGCTAAGGGCGTAGTACCTGATATTTTACCAAGCTTGATAGAAAATGCTCTTGCTCATCCAGGCAAGTTGAAAAAAAATATCACTATTTTTTATTTTTTAAATGGTGGCCATTCCGTTATTAATACTTACCAGGAAAGAATTCTCTTTAAAAAAACCTCTCGACAAATGCGACTAGTGAATATTCAACTACCAGACTGGGAAGAAAATATTTGTGGTTTAAAAGTTAAATCACAAACATTAGAAACCTTTGACCACCAAATGCTTGCCAGCGCTTTACTAGAACCAGGTCGCCTTAACCTATTTTCTGTTGTTGTATCACATAATAATGAGGGAGATGGACTCAGTCTAGCAACAGCTACTGGATGGCAACGCGACGAAGCGACCACAAGGGAATCAGTCATTACCCAAGAGCCCTCTTCTTTAATTGAAGCATAAAGGTAGTTCTACGATGAAATTTGGATTTATTGCACACCCAACATCTATCGAGCTCAAACGCTACGTAAAAATGCTTGATTTGTTCGACAGAGCCACACAGGATTTACATAGTGGCTATGACCGACAGTTATGGAGCCACCGAAATTTGGTTCCTTTTGTTGACTTTGGGCAAATTCAATCAGCTACAGGTGCTACCTGTGAAGGTGTTGTACATTATTTGCCAATGACTGCTGAAGAAATGCTAGCGTCAGCGCGTACTGTACAACAACGTATTTTCGATGGCATATCTGCAATGGAAAGAATGGGTGCCAGCTTAATAGGCCTGGGCGGGTTTACTTCCATTATAGGCAAACGTGGTCTAGAAACAGCTAAACAGGCTAAATTACCGGTTACAAGTGGTAATTCACTTACAACCTATGCTGGCTATAAAGTCATATGTCAACTAATAGACTGGCTGCAGCTTAAGCCAGATGAAATAAGCATAGCCATTGTAGGTTATCCTGGTTCAATTTGTTTATCACTAGCCAAACTACTACTAATGCTAGGTTGCCGGCTTGACTTAGTCCATAGGACACGTGATGCCAACAAATCAGAAATTTTAGAAGATATTCCAATAAAGTGGCATGAAAAAATCACAGTAACTGATAAGATTGAAGACTGTTATCGGCGTAATTTAATTTATGCCACTGCCACTTCATCTGGCGACATTATTGATCCACAACAGCTTCAACCCGGCTCAATTGTCGTCGATATTGCCTTACCAAGAGATGTTAAAAAGCCCAAACAATCACGCAATGATATTTTGCTTATTGACGGTGGCTGTGTCACAGCATCTGAACAAATTAAACTGGGCGGCGAGTCACTACATTTAGGTATAAAACAACAACTGAATGGCTGCCTGGCTGAAACAATGGTTCTAGCACTTGAAGAACGGGCCGAATGCTTTTCTATTGGTCGTACCTTAGCTCCAGAAAAAGTACTGGAAATTGGTAAACTTGCTGAACAACATGGTTTCACTACTTTACCGCTAGCGTCTTATGGTCAGCGCATAAGTAAAGAAACTGTTTATAGCTTACGTCGGTTTCACCAAACTCACTTCGCTGACAATAGTATCGGCATAAAGCCCTTTGACAACTTAACATCGTTCAACTCAACCCAAACTGATACTCACGCTGCAACTTTGCATCGATTTCGTAGTCATATAAACCCAATGATGGCTGATTTTCTCCAAATGCAACATTGTGATCGGGTATTTGAACATGCGGAAAAATGTACGCTTACTGATACCAACAGTCGAAAATTTCTTGATATGGTTGCCGGTTACGGTTGTTTAAACCTGGGCCATAACCCCACTGAAGTCATTAAGACAACACAACAGTTTTTACAAAATTCATTACCTAATTTCATTCAATATATTTCTATTCCTCAACAAACCTCTTTGTTAGCTGAGCGGCTATGTGAAATTGCCCCTGGTCAACTAAAAAGAGTCTTTTTCAGTAATTCTGGGGCAGAAGCTGTTGAAGCAGCAATAAAACTCGCTAAAGCAGCTAATGGGCGTCCACAGTTGGTTTATGCAGACAACAGCTACCATGGCAAAACACTGGGAGCTTTATCCATTACTGGTCGTGAAAAGCACTGTAAACACTTTCGACCTTTATTACCTGGTTGTATCAATGTTCCTTTTGGCGATATTGATGCTTTAACAGAAGTATTAACTTCTCAAACCGTCTCCGCTTTTATTGTTGAACCTATCCAAGGTGAGGGGGGAGTACATGTCCCCCCCCCAGGTTATTTAAGTGCAGCACAAGCCATTTGCCAAAAAACAGGAACACTTTTTATTGTTGACGAAATTCAAACAGGACTTGGCAGAACAGGTAAACTATTTGCCGGTGAATGGGAAAACATCACGCCAGATATACTTATTCTAGCAAAATCCCTTTCAGGGGGATTAATTCCCATTGGCGCCACACTTAGTACAGTAGATGTGTGGGATGCTGCTTATGGTTCCAGTGGCCGTTTTTTACTGCATACATCAACATTTGGCGGTGGAAACCTTGCAGCTACTGCAGCAATCGCTGCAATTGATGCTATAGTAGAGCAAAAACTGGCACAGCGCGCAGAATCCCTAGGTAATTATTTAAAACAATCACTGGAGCAGATTGCAGCTACTTATCCTTTTATATCTGAAATTCGTGGTAAAGGGTTAATGCTTGGTATCCAGTTCAAACAAAACTTTGAAGGCGCTATAGAGGCTTGTGCCCATGAATTAGCAACCCGGTTTCCTGGCGATTGGTTCCGTACTTACCAGTTTTTACCAGATGAACTAAAGTCTCATATGACCGGAGTCATCAAAGAAATGGAAAAATCATTAGCCGAAATGTTTTGTATGCGTTTTGTAACAAAACTGGGTAATGATCATCAAATATTAACCTTCGTTACCGCCAATAGTTCTACAGTAATGCGGATACAGCCACCACTCATTATCACTAAACAAGAAATTGATTACTTTGTTGAATCCTTTGCCACCGTCTGCAAGGAGATGTCAACGTTTATGGATTAACCCATTTTCTATCACTCTGCATGATGCTGAGAATAGAACGTTTTTAGTAAGGATATTACCATGAGATTCAAAGGCATTAGTCATGTAGAGTTTTCGGTACTTAATTATGAAGAATCAATAAAGTTTTATGATCGAATGTTTGGCTGGCTAGGGTATAACAGTTTTTGGACAATGAATTTGGGTTATTGCTCTACCTATTATGTGGCTCGGTACCCATTCCCTCATAGTTATATAGGTATCCAACCGGCAGAAGCAGGTGCAAAATTAACACCTAATGAACACGCTACCGGGATTCACCATATTGCCTTATGGGGAAAAGGCAAAAAAGAAATCAATCAATTTTATGACGAATTCCTATTAAAAGAAGGCGTTACTGTCACCGATACTCCTGCTGAATACCCAATCTATGCACCAGGCTATTATGCCGTCTTTTTTACTGATCCTACTGGTATTCGCTGGGAGCTAGCACATATTCCAAGCATCCCTACGCCCTGGAGTATTCTGAAAACCCTGAAAGCACTCAAACAAAAGGGAAAAAACCACCCAGCTAAAGAAATGATTCGCAACCTGCCATCCAAACAAGATTTAAGTAAAGCTTAAAAGTGACTTGGTATACTCTTCGCGAATGATTTTTAGGGTTTGCTGTCGTCATTCTTCACCCTAATCATTTATTAAATTGGGGCTTCATCACTCGACAGCCGCACCCTTGTACCCTTTAGGGTATAAAAACTATTCACTTTAACTATATAAATCTGTTGTTGAATAAATTAAGGAGAATACAGTTGACAAAAACACTCACTCGTAGAAGCGCCATTAAGGAATTCATCACAGCAGGGGTTATCATTGGCTTCAATTTACAAACACGCAGCTGGGCAACAGCAGATACTCTTTTCAATACCCAGTCAATTACATTGGCTAAGGATTTTCCCGACTTTGAAGGTGAACTACTTACAGATAGCGATTCACTGCAAAAAGCATCTGATGACTTTGGCCATATCATTCATCATATCCCCAAAGCCGTGCTAAAACCTGCTTCAGTGCAAGACATTAGCAAAATGGTTAAATTTGCCATGCACCATCAGATTGATGTCGCTGCTCGCGGCCAAGGCTTTTCTACAACAGGTGAAACCCAAGCTGAAGCAGGAGTCGTCATCGATATGGCCACTTTAGCCGCCATTAAAACAGTTAATACATCAAGTGTCTCAGTTGAAGCAGGCGCTAGCTGGCTAACTGTATTAGAACACACATTAACTAGCAAACAAACTCTCCCCACAGTGCCAGATTTTCTCGAGTTAACTGTCGGCGGTACTATTTCCGTTGGCGGCTTTGGATCTCAGTCTTTCCAATTTGGCACATTAGCTGATAATGTATTGGAATTGACAGCAATTACTGGTAAAGGTGAATTAATTAACTGCTCACCAACCAGAAACCCTTCATTATTTCACTCCCTGCGATCAGGGTTAGGTCAGTTTGGTATTATTGTTGAAGCTCGTCTCAAAATTGTGCCAGCTCCTTCTCAAGTTAGACTTTATCAGCTTTATTACGATGACTTGTCACTCTTTATGAAAGACAATCTCCAGCTCATTACTGATAAACGCTTTGATACCGTTCAAGGAGGAGCAGAGCCTAATAATTCAGGTGGCTGGACATTCAGCTTGCAAACCACTAAATACTTCGAAACAGGTAATGAGCCTGATGATGATATTTTATTAAATGACCTCAGCTACAATATAGACACTACAATTATTCAGAGCTTACCTTTTTTCGCTTACTTAAATAGGCTAGCTCCTATTGTTGAACAATTAAAAAAAATAGGTGCTTGGTACTATCCTCACCCTTGGTGTCCTCTATTAGTCCCTGGTATTCAAGCTGAATCATTTATTTCTGATACACTCTTAAATTTAAACCCAGCTGATTTGGGTGGTGGCCCTATTCTACTTTCGGCATACTCTTGTCCCCCTTTTAAATGTCCATTATTTCAAATTCCCAAAGGCCATTACTTTTTTTATTTGTCTCTGATGAGAAATGCCACACCACCAACCAATGAACGTGCTTTAGAACTGATGCAAACCAATAAACAGTTATATGAGCAAGTAAAAGCTATTGGTGGGGCTCAATATCCAGTTGGCGGTATCCCAATGACCTCAGATGATTGGAAAGCACACTATAATCGCAAATGGCGCTTGATTAAAACCCTTAAACATTGGTATGACCCGAAATTAATCCTGGGTCCAGGTAGAGGGATTTTTCAGTAATTCTGAACTACCGACATCAAAGTAAGATGTTTCTCTGAATATAAATAATTACCTAATTATCATCATACCTAAGCTATATTTAGTAGCTTACCTGGTAGTGGAGGTGTTCTCAGTGCTACAAATGCTAGCCTAGGAATAAATTCTACTAAGCTAAATCTTCGATTAAATCGATACTGAAATTCAGCAAGATAACGTTGTGCATATTTAGCGCGAATAGCATGATAAGTACTACGTAAAGCACTTTTTAAGTTTCCAAGGATGGTGTTAACCCAATAAAATTCAGGTTCCTCTACTGATGCACGACCACCACCGCATACAATTTTATCATGAAGACAACCTGCTTCTATGACACCATTAAAACAGGCCAGTCCATCGGAGATTACGGTACTGCCCTTGGCCAAATTCTGCCTACTCCAAGCCGTTATCTCTTCTTTATTAAACCCTTTTAAAATGCTCAGTTTAATTCGTGTCGGTTGACCTTGTTTTGTTGTTTCTACGGCTGCTACAAAAGGTATTTTCCCATCTGCTCCCCTACCTCTTTTGCAACCTGTACGCTCACCACCAAGATAGGCATCATCAATTTCAATAAAACCCGACAATTGCTTGGTGCCTTCTCTTTCTTGCATCACTTTCATGAGCTTATGTTTCATTCTCCAGGCAGCTTGATAGGAAATACCTAAATGGCGATGTAATTCTATGGCTGATATACCTTTTTTGTCTTGGGAGATCAAATACATCCCTTGGAACCAAGTCTTTAATGGTAATTTGGTTGATTCAAAGATAGTACCTGCAGTTACAGATGTTTGCTGGTGACATTTATAGCACTGCTGAAGCTTTCTAGTAGTGAGTTGACAGCATTTGTCGTATCCACAATTGGGGCACTGAAAACCTTCTGGCCATCGCAATTTGTATAAGGTATTAAAGCATTGTTCTTCTGTACCATATTGTTTGAGAAACTCGTTTAAACTCAGGCCTTTTTGAAATTGAACTTTGTTGATAGCCATTATTTATACCTTCTCAATTAAGTTTCCATGCTGTTCAAATATACAGCAGCTAATGGCTTAGGTATAGTGATAATTAGGAATAATTATAAGAATTCACTCTAAGCGGTTTAATTCATTTTCTGACTCATTTTGATAGTATTATAGCTTTTAGTGACAACCTAAAAGCTATTCTCAAAGGGTATAGCACTTTCTATCACTCCCTTTTATTTTTAAAGTGTAAATTTTTATTGCCATCCTTCAATTTATTGTAATATGCTGAGATCGCCTAGATTTATGTAAGCTGTCATAAAAATTAATTATAAATATAATAATATACCTAACAGGGTTGCCTGCATTGTTAACTCAAATGGATAGGAGTGCTTATGAAAAGAAGGGATTTTATTAAAGCGGCAGGCGTGGCTGGTTTGATGCCTGGTATTACCTTATCAAATCAAACGTTAATTCCTCCTTCGTCTTTTCCCGATATAATTATGCAAAGCAGTTTAAAACCAACTTCAGGCCCTCTAGACATTGTTATGGGTTCACTTCCTGCTGACTTATACGGTCATGTTTTTATTGCTGAAGGCATACCATTAGAGAAAAATCATCTTTCACCAAACGGTAAAGGTGCCTTAACCCGAGTTGACTTTAGTCATGGGCAAGCCCAGTTTACCCGCAAGATGATTGAAACGCCTTCAGCCATTTTACAAGACAAACTCAGTGGGTTATTGGACCCATTTTATTTATTAGGGGGGACCGTATACTTTAGTCCTAATTTAGGTTTTATGAATTACTGTAATACTGCCCCAATTTATATGGGTGACAATCGCTTTGCTTTAAGTTATGAGGGAGGAATCCATTATGAATTTGATGGAACCACTCTTGATTTAATTACCCCGATTGGAGAAGTAGATGAATGGAAATCCAGTCTTCCTCCTATCGCAGAAGCATTTGCTCCTGATAAATGGCTATTTCCTCAAGTTAGAACTACTGCTCATCCGTACTTCGACTTTAGAACAGGGGAATGTTATACCATTAATTACGGAGGAAATATGGGTACTACCGGTACCCGTCATGGTTTTGTCAGATTGATAAACTGGGATATGAAAGGCCGCTTCAAAATTTGGACAATTACTGACAGACTGGGGAAAAATATTTACATTGCAGCCACCTCTCATTCTTTAGGTGTCACCCAAAATCATATCATTATCTTTGAAACTGCTACTCGAATTGAAAATACCCGAATACTAGGCTTCAAAGATGTTACACCACAACGCCACTCTACCTCAGCCTGGATTATTCGCAAGCAAGACTTGAACTCTAATCAGCATCAGGTAATCGCAGATAAAGTTGAATTAAATTTTGATACCTCAGATATTGTATGTGATTACGATGATTACGCTGGTGAAATTACCTTATATGGTCAATACCTAAGTGCCATGGATAAATCAGAACAACAGTTTCATAATGAAAAACTGTGGTTTGGAGGCTATGTTTCATCAGAAACTTCCGGTTACCCTGTTGCACCTGTTGATGTGGGAGGTCTTGTTCGAGCAAGAATTCAGGTATTAGAGCATTCTGCAAGAGAAATTACTAACGACTTCCGGTTAATCCGAGATCAAGCGGTCTGCTGGGATATGAATGATCCTGCTTACCGAGGGCACTATCAATTTCCCGATCAAATTAAACATATATATTGGGCCGCTATTGGCTATCGACCAGAGCATGTGGTTAAACGGATTGCTAGTGCCTATGATGATTATCCAAACCGACTATTTAACAACCAACAATTACCCAATTTTGCTATCCCCTCTGCTTTAATTCATATGGATTGCGAGCAAATGAAAATCGCAAATGTTTATCAGTTTCCAGAAGACTGCGTTATGCGTACTCCCCAATTTATGGAAAAAAACAATTCCTATGATCAAAATGATGGTTATATTATTACAACTGTCGTCCGTAAACACCCTTCTCATGAAAACTCTAATGGAAAAGAATATTGGATATTTGATGGAAAAAACCTTGCTCAAGGACCTATTTGCATTTTAGCAAGCAAAAGGCTCCATTTTGCTACTACCAATCACGCTCTCTGGGTACCTCAAATTAGCCAACGCCCAAATAATGCCTATAAAGCAGATATAGCTGGTTACTTTAAAGAAAAGTTGCCTTCACATTCACAACAAGTGCAACAAGCAATAAAACGCTACATTTTACCCCGGTTTAGTTAATACCAGTGATTGAGTTGTTTATGTTATAGCTAGAAAAATACTACATATGTAAGGAGTTGACTAGCAACACCATTACACAAGGAGACTAAGTGTGAAACGAAAAATTATTATTTTTAGTTCAGCAATATTGATTGCTATTATTTCAAAAGTTGCCCTGGCTTGGTTTGAAAGCAGTCAAGAAACACTTACCAATTATCAAGGTAGTTTTGAGTGTAAGCCTGGAGTTATTTATGACCCTAAATCAATAGAAGAAGTTCAGGAAATTGTACGACAAGCAATAACTGAAAACAGAAAAATCATGACAGGCAATCGTAAGTTCGCCAGCCAAATTGATGCTGCTTGCACCAAAGATGGAGAAGTACAAATAACTCTTAAGAACATGGATAAAGTCATTAATTTTGATGCCGCAAGTAAAACTATTACAGTCCAAGCAGGCATGCGCTTCAATAAACTAAACGACTTTTTACGGGTCCAAGAACTGGCTGTTAATATGGTTACTGAACTTGGCACTTTCACTATTGGTGGAATGCTAGGTAGTGGCACCCATGGTTCTACCCTACATAAAAAAAGCAATATGATTGCTGACTACGTAACTGAATTAAAAATTGTTGATGGTCAAGGGGAAGTCAGAGTTTTAACTGGAGAAGCCCTTAATGCTGCCAGAGTAAATTTAGGTGTATTAGGTGTTGTGGTTGAAGTTACCATTCAACTAGAGCCTGCTTTTAAAGTTAAAGCTGATGTAAAAGGCTATAAAAACGATAATGGGTTGGAAGAGAAAGTCTTAACCATAGCCAAAGAAAATTATTCAGCCAATATTGCCTGGTTTCCAGGGCTTGGACATTATACCGTCACTACTTATAACCCGGTACCACTGGAAACGCCAGGTAATGCTTACAATGCTCAGGCTGATGTATCAGACTTTCAGGAATATATGTATGGATTATTGTTTAATGCCCTGCATGAGTTTCCTGGCTCTAGCTTACAATGCCTAGCAGCTAGTGTTCGCTATAATGCCAGAGCCAGTTCCTATTACCGGGATATTGACACTGGCAAAAAACTGAAAAGTCCAATAGGCCATTCCGATCGGATGCAATACTTTCAATGTAAAAAACCCGATCAGTGTATTTGGGATCGTTTACCTATTGCTTTACAAGAAGTCACTATTCCTATTGAACAACTTCCTAACTGGATTAAAGATGTCAAACAAATCATCGCTAAACATCCGCGTACTTGTTTTCCATTAAATGGTATTTACTTCCGCTTTGGCAAAGCCTCACCCAGTTATTTAGGAATGAATGCTGGCCGTGATTCTGCTTATATAAGCACCGAATATACTTTACGACAAAAAGGGGAAGCTGTGCCTAAGAACTATTTTGTTAATTTAGAAATTGAGCAAATGTCTTTACGTAAATACCAAGCTAGACCACACTGGGGTAAAAACTCTATTGCCATTTTTGAAGATATGCCATTTCGTTACCCTAAATGGGATGAATTCGTTAGCTTAAAAAAAGAAATTGACCCCTATAATCTTTTTACCAACCCCTTCTGGGAACGTGTCAGTAATCAAGACCCATTAATTAATTATTTAAGTCCAGGCTGTAATGCCCGAGGCGAGTGTTACTGCCAGACTGATGAACATTGTCAGTCCGGCGCTCGTTGTGTATCTGGCATACATTTTTCTGATGCAAAAATTTGTCTTTAAGTTTTAATTATCAACTGAGTTTAACAGCGCCTTGGCCCAAGGCGCTTCTTCAAAATGATAGTTATGACAAAGCAGACAGTCTTCGCCAACTCCTTCTTCTTTGTGGCAACTGACACAAGGTTGTTTAGTCACTGGAGAAAACAGCCAACTAGATGTCTCTTGTTCTGTGGTATTTTCAGCAGCTAATGCTTCACTACCATCCAACTGTTTATCCACTACAACTTTTTTGCGTGCTGAGCGGGTATGGCAGTTTAAGCATACTGTTTCGGGCTGGCCTACCAAGTGAGGTTGATGCTTAAATTTAAAAGTGGGCATGGGTGGTTTTGGCTGATATTGCCAAACTACTTTTTTATCCTGTATTTGGTGACACAACAAACAACCAGTCTTTGAGTCCTCAGCTGTTAACTCTCCTTTTGCCAATTGTTTTTCAATCCGCTTAATTTCACTCACGCGTGCGTGATGATTAACTGCCACCACCACGGATCCTTTTCGGGTTAATTGCCAATTACCCATCGTTCCCCATTGCTGCGTTGGCTTCAGAGACTTTCTTGATGTTTTTTCAGGTTGATCCGAATCATTGGTTTCCTCTGGTGCAACTAATAAATTAGGAAACCACTGTTCTTGCAGGTCAGTCAGTAAAGGAATTAACGCTTTGCAGTCATACAACAATAAACGTACGGCATCTGCCTCCTTAAACAAGCCAGCAGCCATCAATTTGCCTTGTACTTTTAATAGGGTTGCTTCCTGTAAATTATCTTGCATAACATCTTGAAGCAATTGTTTATAACCTTTGGCAAGCTGCTGTTGATAACTCTGTTTAGCCTGTTTTGATTTATCTGCTGGTTTATCCGGTACACCGTACTCGATCAATAATGCTTGCATTGCTGCAGATAATTTTTTATTGCCACGTTGCTTGGGCCACTCCCCAATGCCTGGGGTTTTTGTCGCTACACGCGGTAAAGCAAGTAATACCACAGGTTTTTCGATTGTTTCTTCATGGCAGCTTAAACACTGTTGATCAAATTTTGGAAATATTGGCTCAGCCTTATCACCATGACATTGCTGACATTGAAATGCCTTCCCCTGCTCTGAAAATATTCCCTGATGACGGTCATGATTAAACTGAATACCCGTGTGACGAGCCAGGGAAAAGTCACTGTGTTGCTTCGCAAAACCCTGTTGTGATTTTAAGTGACAACTGTCGCACTCAGTATCCGACAGTTTTGTAAGCTCTCCCCCTGTACCTTGATGTTCAGTATGACAATTAAAACACCCCAGTGGTTTACGGCTGGCCAGTTCTGTTAAATGGCGATCGGCCTGCTTCAGGTCAATCTCTCTTGGTAACAAGGTACGTATGGCTTGCTCACTCAGCCCGTGGGCAACTACTCCTTTTTGATGTTTATGACGATGACAACTCATACAGCCTTGGCTCTGTTGTTCAACTGTCAGAGGCTGAGTGGTATGCCACAACCAAGACATTACTGGATCATTCGCCCTGACATGACAACTGATACACTGATCCTGTTGGCTACCATGTTGACTGCTTAAAGCCCCAGGAAAAAGTAACTGCTGGCGCCAGGGGGTATGAGTGAGGATGCTAAATAGCCCTAATAAAATCAGTAAAAACAAGACAAATGCCAGCCGACTTCGTTTCAAACGAGTAAGAGCACCTTCTTGATTGGGCCTTACATAGCGACTGAGACGATGGGAAATAGGTTGAATGCGCTCGCCTTTCATTTCAACCTATACCCCAGAAAAGCTATGAATCACCATTACATGAGCCAAGACAAAAACAAATAATGCATAAGCAAGTGGGATATGCAGAAATAGCCAGCGCCGTAATAAGCCTTGAATGGCATATTGTTTATCCAGTTCAATTTTACGGAATATCAATATTCTTAGCTCCGTTACGGCTGGTAGCTCTTCTTCTACCAAGTAGCGCTGTAATCCTTCAAATTTCAGGGCCCAGCGGCTACGCACCTGACCACTGTTAAACACATGCAACCAAAAATTAGCAGCCCCTTGTAAAAAGTTTTGCAAATTACGATTGTAAAATTTCACTAAGGTGTCAGAGCGATGCTCTGCTGCAACCTGGATAGCCAAATCTTCTGCCTGTTGACGCAGCTGTTGATAATACTCTGGCATTTTTTCATACAATAACCGTTCCCCCAACCAAGTCATCCGTGGAGGCATACTGCGAGATAAATAAAGACCCATCATCCCAGAGCCAACCTCCAATAAAAACATGACTGCAATCAATTGGTTAAACAAACCTTTAGGCCAGCTAAATTCAATATGAAAAAAAAATAAGGCCAGCCCATACCCCCCCAGTAAAACATGTAATCGCAGCCAGTAACGAACCCCCCCTAAATTGAGAAATAGCAGTTTTTTGCGCCAGTGATAGCTAACCAGCAACCCCATTACGGCAAGTAATACCCAACCAGTACAATAAACCTGACTGGCCATGGCTAAACTAACATAGCTCAATACAAGTTGAGTCCCCGCTAACAGCAACCCCAAGACTAATAAATAAGCAAGTCGTCGTCTTACAACATAGAGGTTCATTTTTTACTGCCTGTCATGCTAGCCAATCTCTAATTTTTTCTACTTGATGAATATCAACTCGTCTCAGGGCATCATGAGGACATGCCTTCTCACAGGCAGGCCCGCTTAATTGTCCGGTACACATATCGCATTTGGTGGCTTTTAACTGAGGAACCAGCTTGCCTTGCTGATCACTGGTATGAACTGGCTTACCATGTTCATCCACTATTTTCACCATCTGAATATTGTCAAACGGGCAGTTATCTGCACAGGTACTACAGCCAACACAGATATCGTCGTTTATTACCACTGTGCCAGCATTGTTCATGTAGATCGCACCCGTGGGGCAACCGTCCAAGCACAGCGGATCACTACATTGCATACAAGCATTAGCTACCATAAAGCCGCCATGTTGATGGCCATGACGAATAAACCGTGGATTTTGATCATGTACTGTGGCACAGGCTCTGACACAGTCATCACAGCCTGTACATCGATCAAGATTGATCAGCATAGTTTGGGTGCCATAAATGAAGCGCTGATCAATAAAAAACTCCAGTAAATCAGATGCCTCATGTACTAACAGCTCATGCTGCTGACTGGATGGTAGTACAGTTGAAGACATGGCTGCTGGTTGAGAGGTTTCTGGTGAAATAGGCTGCTTGTTAGCAGCTAAGACCTTTTCCAGCTCTCTGGCAGGAATTCTGACAATATCTGTATAACCTACGGCTCGAATAGTACAGCTGTAGCGAGGTAGGTGGGCTTCGGTTAACTCGCTCACTTGCTGACCTCGCAGCTGAATCCCCCCTAATATTTCTTGAAAACCGTAGCAATCGCCCTGGCGTAAATAATCCAGCGCCCGCTCACTGTGTCCATAGGCTTTACTTTTACGGGCATAGCCTGCACGAATAAAAATTACCGCATTGGCATATTCCCCTTCTTTAATGATCAGCGGTTCTGACTGCTCAATACGACTTTTACGTTGATCTGAGTTTTGGTCAGTGGTTGACTTCCAGTCCATCGTGCCAAAACTATCTAGCTCCGCAATAGCAGCCAAGTGCTCTAACTGAGATTTGTTTAATCCTAATAAAATCGGTTGCTGTTGTAATAATGCGGGTAGTCGATGACGCCGGTACTGTTGATCTAAAAACTGACGAAACCCACGGTCAAAACGGGCCAGCTGCCTGACGCCTTGCCAACGCACTTCCAACAAAGTGGCCTGCTCACTGGTCACTACTATCGTGCGATAGTGTGGGCTGTGTTGCAGGGCCGCGACAGCACCAAACAACTCCCCCGCCTCCAGCGGCTTAGGTTCTGGGGTGTCTGGTTCACGAGCTTCGGCTAGGTCTGGAATGCGCAAGTAACTGTCTCTCCCCTGCGAAACAGTAACTTGCTGTGCAGCATCATAACGTCGGGTATCGCGTCGCTCTACCCACTGGCAGGGGAATAGGTTTTGTTTAAGGCGTCGATACCAAGGATGCTGCTCAGGGCGCTGCCGAAATAAGGCTTTCTCTTTCACTTGTAACGCACAAGCTTGACCAGCTAACAGCAAATAAGCACTGCCCGCATGCTCATTCTGCCGCACCACCACAGCACTTTTTTCCATAACACGAATAGAGGCATGATGTAACAGAATCGATAACAAGGGCTGAAGCTCTTTTTGAGCAAGCTGATGAGCCTCATCGTCAGCTGTTTTACCTAAAAAGGCCTTTAGCCATTCATTGTCAGCCTCATTGTTAAGCCAGTGAATTAAGTACTGAATATCCTGCCAGAGACAGTTAAGGCCCTGAGTGAGGTCCGCAACAGATTGTGGCTGTAATGGCAACTGATTTTTTGACAACCACCCAAGCTTGGTCAGGTTTCTTTCATAGCGCCCACGCAACTTACGTAATCGCTGCTGCATATGGTGATAAACCATGGTACGAAATGGCTCAAACACCAATAGGGTTGCATCAAGCTGCCAGGGGCTGTCAGTTGATTTAATTCGGTCATCTACCATCGCAGAGTCGCTCAATACCTCTATCTAGTGCCTGCTAATTTGGTAGTTAATAATTAACAGACACTAACAACATTAATTTTTAAAGGTATTGGCAGCAGGCATTAAAGCATCAACAGCAGTTGAGTTGATTCCCTGTGCATACTTGCTAGCAAAGGCTTTAGCTGCCTGCGCAGCCTGCTCAGCACTAGTAGCTGATGCTACCTTTGCAACCAGAGGATCACCCAGTTTTGCTTGAATTTGCTTAAGCCGACCTTGGGTTTGCTGTAATTTTTCCTTTTGTACCTGAGCATATTTGCCTGTGGCACCTTGGGTCATTTTTAACAACAGTTCAAACTGAACCATCTGGCCCATGACATACAACAACCGTTGACGAGGTTTAGATACAGGAGGGTTATGATTACCTAGGCTAAAGTTATGGCGAATTTGCTCACCTTGAGACCAACTCAGTAATTCAAACCCTAGCTTAGAGGGATGCCCCCCTTGGTTAATCAGTTTTTGATTAGGCACCAAGTGACAACTTAAACAGTTTTTAGCTAGTCGATAAGCATGGCCAGGTCGTACCATTCCAGCCCTATCGGCCGCAGCTAAACGCTTCTGACGTTGGGCCGGAGCCTCCTGCTCTTTTTTATTTACTTTCTTACCCGCTGCATTCCGATAGGTACCGTGGGTTTCAAGCCAGTTTTTAGCAGGGTTATGGCAAGACTCACAAGAAACTGTGGCTAACTCTCCATGAAGTTTAGCTCCTCGAGTAAAATGACATTGTGAGCAAAGTGCTGAACTACTTTCTGGGTCTTCTACTCCCATTTTTTCAGCAATTTCTTCACTATCAAATTCTTCATCAAGAAACCCTATATTATGAGGGGAGTTTTCCCATACTTTATACTGTGGTTTATGACATTTTTGACACTTACCAGGCCCCACTACCATTGAAGGCTGCCAGTCAGACAGCAAGTCGGCTGCCTGACTGGTTGCAGTGACAACCCCCAAAAAAATACACCAGACCCATGCTTTCACTATCAAACTCCTACTACTAAGCACTTTATTATATAATCCTAGTTAATTTTGCATCGATTGCTCGACTGTTAAACATTCAGCACTACACGATTACTTTTTGGATAACAAACACAGGGTAAACAATAACGGGACTGGTCAACTTGGCTCGCCTGTTTTTGATTGAGATACTCAGGCTCTTTGAGATAGCCCACTTCACCTTCCAATATTTCAGTCATACACGAGCCACAGGATCCCTTCCGGCAGCTACTATTGATAGTTACTCCTTCTTCTTCTGACAAATTGAGCAGCCAGCGATCTTCACCTTGTAACCATTCAGCCCGTCTGCCCGAAGAAGAAAACACAACTTCTGCCAGCTCAGGCGCATCTAGGAGAGGTGTCTGGTGAGTCACTGTGGAACTGAAGCACTCATCATGAAAATGATCAGAATTAATACCGTTGGCGGCTAGCTCTTGCTGCAGCTTAGTCATAAAGTTTTCTGGGCCACAGAAGTAGTATTGGCACTGTTGTGGCTGAAGGGACAGCTCAGCTAACACATCCAGACAAATTTGCCCATTAAGTCGGCTGCCAAGGTGGTAATCTATTTCAGGCCAGTCTAGAGCAGGCCGAGGATGACTATAGGAGACATACAAATGCAGCCCTTGATATTTATCTTGCAGTTCTTCAAGCTCATCCTTCGCAGCATGGTGGGAGCCATTTCTGACACAATAAAATACGACAATTGGCGGTGGAAATGGCTGGTTGACTAATTCCTTCAACATACTGAGTACAGGCGTATAACCAACCCCGGCGACTAAAAAGACTAAGGGGTCAATACTTTTTTCAGATACCACAAAACTACCCTGTGGCTCACGAATCTCTATGACAGCTCCTTCATACACTTCTTGGTGAAGGTAGCTGGAAACCTTGCCTGCAGGGTGGCTGGTTGCTGCTAGCGCATCCTGCCGTTTCACACTAATCCGATAGTAATCAGGATTATAAGATGTTGAAAGTGAGTAACAACGCGTATATACCCTGGAGCCTATAGGCAGCCTAACCGTCACATGCTGACCCGCTAAAAAAGGGGATACCGGTAAACCATCACGAGGGCGAAGATAAAACGAGATAATATCGCCAACAGCATTTTCAACTACTCGCCTAGTGACAACAAAATCACGAAACCCCTGCCAGTGACTTTGCTCTACTAATTGATAGCCGACCTCTTGACAACGTTGCTGCCAGTTATCAACTGCTAAACCACGCTGTGCGTACTGAGCGCGATACTGCAACCACTCACTGTATGCTAACCAGGCGATATAACTACATACTAACAGAGTCAGCATCAAGACAATTAACCACTTCATTTGACTAACTTAACTACTTCCTTATTTATTTTTTTAAAAATTAACTTGCACCCCTACCCGTATCCCATTGGCATCATCTCGACGCTTCTGTGCTGAATGAAACATATCCAGCTGTACCAAGGTACGGTTGCCGATCGGTTGCTGATAGCGCATCCCTACTGCTATGGCACTTTGTTCTTGAGTTAAATGGCTGTAGCGGCCGCCTAGTTCCAACGTCAACTGGCGTCTTTTAGCCAATTGCCACTGATAGCCCATTGCAAAACCTGACGTTTTATTCGCTGTAGGGTCAAGGGCTGCGCCATAGTTACCAATGCCTGCACCCGCAAATAAAATTCCCATTGAAGCAAGCGGACCACCATTGCCTCGATCACGCGCTAATGACACATAATTTTTTTCACTGTGAAACAAGTTTAAATAAGCCAAGTCATTGGTAGCAGCAGGTGTAAGGGATAGTTCAGCAGACAATAAATAACCTTCCCGTTGGGTGTTATCTACTTGATTGTCTTCAGGTATATCAGTGGCATCTGAATAATTAAAACGAAAAGTAGTATTGAGATGGCCAAAGCGTCGAGTACTGCCTAGACCTAGCCAATAGCCATCATGACTATCATCTGACTCCCGATAAGCGAGATCCAACTCCATAGTGGTTGAATAGGTATCCCAAGACGAAAATAAGCCATAAATTTTCGTACCGCCAATTGGCTCCTGGTTGTAGTCATTAATATTGCCCCAACCATAAAAACCAGTAACCTGGAAATTAGTGGCTAATCCACCTAAAAATAGCGTGTTTTTAGTAACTCCAATACCATCCAAAGTATCATTAATTAAAATACCATTTTGAATATTAAGCGGCTGTCGGCCAATAGCAAAACCTATATCAGCAGCTTGATAACCCTTCTCAGAAAGTACTGGGAATATTTCACCAATATCCCCCTCAAAAAAAGCAACACTGACATCAGTGTCAAAATCACCAGCCCAGCCTTCATTCTCATTAGGTTTAAAAGTATAACCCGCATACTGCCGACCATCACGATCAAGGGGACGGAAGCCAACCAAAATTCGTTCAGTACCGGTGAGCCGAAGATTAAAAAACAGATCAAGCCGATTAGCCCACTCAGCTTGATCATTTTCGCCATTATCAAAATACTGTAATGCTGATTGATAACGACCAAATACCCATAAACTTGGTCGCCAAACAGCACCTGTTGGTATTTCCCACCCCCTTGATAATGTTGACGGAGCCAGGAAGGGTTCATTCAGCTCCAACAAAGGGGCTGGCCGTTCAGGCAAAATAGCAAGCCCACCTGCGGTCCTGGCATCATTACTATCTTGGCTTTCAGTATCTGTAGCCAATGTCAGTTCAGCAACACAACTAAGAGCGATGCCTACTCCTAATGCCATTACTCTAGTCATTTTGCAGCCCTCCTTGTGCTTGCTTACTTTGCTGGTAAAACGCTGGTGTATAAAGGTGGTTTTCTGGCAACACCATCCGCTTCGCCACCCCTTTATGTTTACCTGGTCGGCCTAGATCGACCTGCTGCTGCCAAAGTAATAATTTGCCTGCCACCAACTGCTTAGTCACTTGCTTAGTAGTCATTTGATAATCAAACCCCACATCAGCAATGGTATGCACTAGGTTAGCTGGTACCATTTGGGCATACAGGTTGACTTTGGCAGTATAGCGCTGACCTGGTTTAATTTTATTTTTGGGTATTTTGTATTCCACCCAACGCCGCCCATTAGGAGGGAGGCTGCGCTTATGGATACGTGCACCCTGTGGGCTCCCCTGTAATGTCGTAGGCGAAGTGGCTGGGCGCAAGAAAGGCAAAGCCGTTTGAGAATGATTAATAGGTAAAATTGCTTCTTGCTCACTACCCCGTAAATTTCTGGTTAAGAAGCGTGCCTGCAAGTTATGTAACTGATCATCTAGTGGTAATTTACCATCATGCACATATAAAGAGTGCTGGTCTCTCACATCACCATTAGGATCAAGATCGCCTGACTCAAATACCACCTCGCCAGACTCATCCTGCACTTTGACGTTGAGATAAACCAAACGCTCGCCTATGAAGCCAGTTGGTACCATATGGCCATCCGTACCATTGACCAACTCCACTTTGAGAATGGGGTCACCTAGCCAGCTACGACTAACTTCAGCAGCACCTAACTGATAGCCATTTTGTAAGACAGTGAGTCGCTTTTCATGGGCCTCAGTTAGTAACTGTAAGTTTGGCTGAATCACTTCCTGCCAAGCCATAATTCGATCTTTACTTTTCGACCAAACTTTAGGGAAGCGATAATTATCAGGAATCGCTTTTTCAAAAGCTTGAGTCCCCCAACCATCAGCCAGGTTGAACATATTCCAGATATCGATGCCAGTTAAACAAGTTTTCTTACGCTTTTGGCTTTTTTTCCGTTGTTTTTCACTGCCATCATGACAGCCTCTTGCATATTTACGAAAGCGTTTGTTGATAAACCGGTCTGCAGCTGGATTATGGGGAAAAACGCCAGGGTGAATAATAGAGTAGTCTGGACCAATAAAACTGTGGTCAGTTAAACGTCGAGAGGGCGAATGATAAGTAGAACCATGTGCTTTTTCGAAGGTAGCTGCAGAGCCTTGTGCGTAACCAGCATTCACCCCCGGCTCTTTACCCATATGGCAGTCCTGGCAAGTAATCCCTTTTTTCGCTGCAGGAGAAGCCCGATATTCAGAGTAAGCTTCTTCTAGCCGCAACTGAGTCATAGAGTTTACATCGTGACAGGTTCCACAAAATTGTGGTTTTACCAAATCAAAAAAAGGTTCAATTTTGCCGTGTACTTCAATACCCGGTGCTTGAAATTCCGCAGTCAAACCCACTTCAGGGTTTTTCAACAGTTTTTCAAAATCTTTATTTTCTGTCGCTCTTGGCCCACTGATTGGTTTCGTTAAGTCACCTTCTTCTAAACTAATTCGACCGCTGAATTTACCGTAAGCCTGATTTACCCGGTGGCAAGCAACACAGGTGACACCTTCTCGAGAAATGGGGTGGCGATATTTATTTTCGGTAAAAATGGGCTCTTTCATGGCCATTCCGACAGGGGTATGACAACGAATACAAAAATCACCGGTAGTGCCATTCGTCAGTTTGACTGTTTTGGCATGCATCGCATTAAAAATAGGGCTTAATTGTGCGTATGCATGGGGCGATACTGACCATTCACGATACTGCTTCGGGTGACAAGCGCCACATTCTTTTGCTGAAACAAATCGCTTTTCGCCATTAAATAAAGTTTGGTGGGCTCGGTTTGCCTCAGATAACCGCTTTTCTGCTTTTGTTAACGGGGCAGCATTTACAGTTTCCTGTCCCAAGACCAGTAGACAACACAGGAAACTTATCCATCTTGTCATTATCCAACTACTCTCCACATCTTAATATCGGCCACATACTATATTGGCACCAGCTAACAACGATTTATTATTGACCTAATCACTACATGCATTCACCACATGTAGTCATTCATAAATAATTCTTTTATAAGTTATTCATAGTCTATTTTTTGTTGTACGTATAACCAAAATTACCTGCTGACTTTGAAAAGTTTCAAAATGAATAAGTAATTTTCTCTCATTCGGTATATGGGAAAAAGCCAGTAATTTGAGTATGAGTTAACAGAACAAGTCAGCAGGTTAACCTATATCGCGCAACAATAATTTTTTGATTGTAAAAACTGGGAGGTGATACCGCTGTTGGATAAAGGTAGAACTAACCCTGTCGAAGATGGGTGCAATCATGATATGACGCTTCCTTTTCTGTTTTACGACCATATTGCTACTAGATTTTCTTGTAAGCAAAAGGCATACCATCATCTCGAAAGCGCATAATACTCTGGTTACTTATTGCAAGCTCAAAGAAAAAAAGAAATGACTTGTAAACTTATTTGACAAAATACCCAGTTACTTAAAACTAAGTACACCTTTTCAACTAATTTCTTTAGGCTTCCTCTTAGAACTACTATTTTTTGAAATGCTCCTAATGAATTGTTACTTTTGCAAGTCTTCAGGCACATTTACCTTAGGCACAGGCCCAGGTTTTTGACCTTGGCCATTACGGTATTGTTTAAGCTGATAAACATAAGCCAACACTTGAGCAACAGCCATATATAGCGCCGTAGGAATTTGCTGATTAATTTTCGTATTGTAATAAATTGCACGAGACAAAGGCGGTGCTTCCAACATCACCACTTCATGTTCTTTGGCTATCTCTCTAATTTTGAGCGCCACCTCATCAACCCCTTTGGCAACTAAATACGGTGCATCAGCTTGCTCTGGATTATATTTTAAGGCAACCGAGAAATGGGTAGGGTTAGTAATGACCACATCTGCCTTGGGCACTTCAGCCATCATTCGTTGTTGAGCTAAATCACGTTGCAACTGTCGAATACGACTCTTAACTTCCGGCTTACCTTCTGTATCTTTAAATTCGTCTTTGACTTCCTGTTTGGTCATTTTTAGTTTTCTCTGGTGCTCCCAAACTTGAAAAGGTACATCAATGAATGCAATCAAAATCAAACTGGAGCAAATTGCCACACAAGCCCAGCCTAAAATCCAACTGCCGTGAACAATGGCCTGCGCAATATTTTCTTTACCCAATGCAAGTAAATCATCTTGCCGAACAAACAACACCAGTAATACAACAGCCGCAACTACTAGCACTTTCGCAATAGCTTTAATTAACTCCACCAATGACTTTAAGGAAAACATACGCTTGAGCCCACTCAGTGGGTCAATTCGGCTTAATTTAGGTTGTAATGATTTACCACTAAAGATCCAGCCTCCCACCAAAATAGGGGATGCTAAGCCTACTAATAACAAGGTGATAAATAAAGGTAATAAAGCAAATGTCACAACTGCAATGGATTCAGCTAGATAATGAAACATCCGTGTGGTATCAAAAACAATTTCCCTTTCCAACGCAAAATTTAGCTGCATGACACTTGCCAATTTAGAAGCTAAAAAGTGGCCTGATAGAAACAAGCTGGACACACCTAACATTAACAACGCCATGGTTGACAGCTCTTTTGAACGAGCCACCTGCCCTTCTTTACGGGCATCCTGTAAGCGTTTCTGGGTAGGCTCCTCCGTCTTTTCCTGACTGTTGTCTTTATCCTCTGCCATACTGTCAAAAAAACCTGTTTATGCCTGTACTAAACCTCTAAGCATAAACAATGCCGCTTCAGTAAAACGACTGTATTGCGCTAACAAACCACTACTTACTCCTACCCAAGTGACAAACAAGCCAAAGATCATCGAAATAGGAAAACCCAGGGAAAAAACGTTCAATTGCGGTGCAGCTTTGGTCATTACACCAAAAGCAATATTAACGATTAACATGGCTATTACTACAGGCAGTGCAATCAGCAAAGCACTAGCAAAAATCCAGCTAAACCACATCACTAGTTCAATTAAATGATGAAATGGCATAAAACTACCAATAGGAATGGTGTGAAAACTTTCTACTAAAACCTCAAATACCACATGATGGCCATTCATGGATAAAAACAAGAGCGAACAGAGAATTAAAAAAAACTGTCCCACAGCAGCTACATTAACCCCATTGGCAGGGTCATTAAGGGAAGCAAACCCAAGCCCCATTTGCATAGAAATCATTTGCCCTGCTATCGCAAACAGATGAAAAAATAACTGTAAGGCAAACCCCATCAATACCCCTATTAGCACCTGTTGAGCAATGATCACCATACTGGGTATTGAAAGCAGATCAATTTTCGGGCCTGGAGGAATAACCGGCGCAATCAATAGCGTTACTAATATTGCAAAAAAACCTCGCACCCGCATAGGCACTAACTGAGTACCAAAAATCGGCATAACCATTAAAATGCCTGCAACGCGAAATAATGGCCAGAGTATTTGTGCCAGTAAAAACTGGATGTCTGCTAGTTGGTAGTGAATCAACCTCCATTCCTCAAAGAGTCAGCCGATTAAATTCGGTATTTCAAACAAAAGGTTTTCAAAAAACTCCTGCAGTTTTCTTAATAACCAAGGCCCCGTAAACAAAACGGCCAGTAGAGTGACTAATAATCGAGGTAAAAAACTTAAAGTTTGCTCATTAATTTGAGTAGCAGCTTGAAATACACTCACCACCAGACCGACAATTAAACTTGGAGTAATAATCACTGCTACCATTTGTACAATGATAAAAAGTGCTTCGCGGAAGATATCATTTACAGAGGCCGGTTCCATAACATACCCTTCTCAAATGATTTTTAGTCAGCTAGCCCCTAATAATCATTCGTTTTGGCTATAGATACTCATTTTGTATACCTAAATACTTGCACCAAAACTAGCAGCTAACGTACCCATAATCATTGCCCAACCATCTACCATCACAAATAACATAATTTTAAATGGCAATGACACAATTAATGGTGAAAGCATCATCATCCCCATTGCCATTAATACGCTGGCAACAACTAAATCAATCATTAAAAAAGGGATAAACAATAAAAAACCGATTTGAAAAGCAGTTTTTAATTCACTGGTTACAAAGGCCGGTACTAAAATAGAGAAAGGCACATCTTGTGGAGTATTGAATTTTTTCTCATCTGCAATGCGAATAAATAAATCTAAATCAGACTCACGGGTTTGGGCTAACATAAATGCATGAAAAGGCTCGCTGGCTTTATCCAATGCTTCTGCTGAAGTCAATTGTTCGTTTAAATAAGGTTGCAATCCCACTTTATTAGCTTCTTGCAGAACTGGCGTCATGATAAAAAAAGTTAAAAATAACGCTAAGCCCACCATTATTTGATTTGATGGTGTCTGCTGCAACCCCAACGCCTGGCGTAAAATAGCCAATACCACAATAATTCGGGTAAAAGAAGTCATCATCATTACGATAGCTGGCAACAGCGTCAATGCTGTCATAATGGCTAAAATTTGGATGGTCACGGTATATTCTTGTTGACCATCCGGCTGCGTGGTTACCTTAAGTGCAGGAATTCCTAAATCAACGGCAACTGCAGGTTGACAAATAAACAAGCCAACACCCAACAGCCATAGCCAGAAATTGCACTGATCAGGTAACCACTGCTTCATGATGATTTTTGCTTTAATAATTTTGCTAGTGTGTTGGAAAAATCTGCCCCTGTTGTGGTGGCAGTATCCGCTTCAATCACTGGTTCTGCAAACACATGTAGCATATTAATGCGACCAGGTGATGCACCAAGCAACACTTGTTGTTCACCCACCTGAACCAGTAATACCCGATCTCTCGGGCCTAAAGCCAAACTTGCCACCACTCGCATGGATGACTGAGACATAGGCTGAAAGTGCTGCATTTTTTTCACTAACCAGGCTAAGCCAGCAATAGCCGCAATCACTAATAGTAATGACAATGCCACTTGGGCCAATGCTGAAACACCCAATCCGTCGTCAGGTTTAGTTTTTTCCGCAGCCCATCCCCACTGCCCCAAAAAACAGCTCAAGGAAATAACCGAAAAATTAACGAAGTTTTTTAATACGTTCTGTTGGACTAATAACATCAGTTAACCGAATACCAAATTTTTCATTGACCACAACCACTTCACCATGCGCAATTAAGGTCCCATTCACTTTTACATCCAATGGTTCCCCTGCCAGGCGATCCAACTCAATTACTGATCCCTGGTTTAACTGCAACAGATTACGTATTGTAATTTCTGTGCCACCCACTTCCATAGTGATAATAACCGGAATATCTAAGATAACATCTAAGCTGGGTCCTTCGTCACCTTCGCCAAAACTTTCGATGCCAGCAAACTCATCCATCACCATTGGCTGTGAATCATCTTCATCACCGCCATCTGCCTGATTCATTAAGGCATCAATATCTTCCTGGCTGCCATCACCCGATTCTTCAAGTGCTGCAGCCCACTCCGCTGCCAAGTCTGCGTCATCCTGGTTCGTGCCTAGCTCATCCTCGAGTGAGTCCTCTGGATTCGCTTCGCCATTAGTCTCTTCATTCGGCTCTTCAGGATCTGCCATAGTAATCTGCTTTGCCTCCTTACCTACCTATTATTAGTTGAAACTTATTTAGGTCTTGAAATCGACGAAAGAACCTGCAGTGCCAGATTTTCCCGTGATACTCCTAAGCGCGTTTTAAAAATAGGAATTTGATTGGCCGTTAACACTATATAAGGGGGCATTTCAGCAGGAATCACATCCCCTTCCTCTAAATTTAAAATATCCCTTAGTTTTAATTCTTGCTTCAAAATAGTGGCGCTCAGTTCAACATTAATACCCAACACTTCTTGCCTAAGTGAGCGTACCCAACGTTCATCTCGATCATCCACATCACTTTGTACACCAGCATCTAAAACTTCTCGAATGGGCTCAATCATTGAATAAGGAATCGTAATATGCATATCACCCCCGCCACCTTCCAATTCAATATGGAAAGTACTGACCACTACCACTTCACTTGGGCTGACAATATTGGCTAAAGCAGGGTTAACCTCTGAGTTGATATATTCAAATATGACTTTCATCACCGGATTCCAGGCTTCTTTTAAATCCACAAAGACCTGGTTAAGTACCATCTGCACCACCCGGTTTTCCGTTGGGGTAAACTCCCGTCCCTCAATTTTGGCGTGCAGTCCTTCACCACCAAAAAAATTATCAACTAGCTTATAGACAAGTTTGGCATCCAGAATGAATAAAGCAGTGCCGCGTAAAGGTTTAATTTTTACTAAGTTTAAGCTGGTAGGTACATATAACGTATGTACATACTCACCAAACTTCATGACTTGAACGCCACCTACCGCAACATCCGCTGTCCGCCTTAGCATATTAAACATACTAATCCGGGTATAACGGGCAAACCGTTCGTTAATCATTTCCAGTGTGGGCATTCTGCCCCGCACAATCCTATCCTGACTAGTCAGGTCATAGGATGCCACGCCATCCGGGCTTTCATCACCCTCCGTTTCGACGGCACCGTCATCGACACCATGTAATAGGGCATCAATCTCGTCTTGTGACAGTAAGTCTTGCATAGTACACCACTCACCGCATTCCTACTGAAGTAAACAACAGTTGTTGCTTAAGCCAGTTATTGCATAACAAAATTAGTAAACAACACTTGTTCAATACCGGGTTTACCAATTTCCTTTTCCAATACTTCCTGGATTGATTTAGTCAACGCTTCTCTAAGCTTTTCTTTGCCTTCTTCTTTTTGCAAAGAGTGATAGTCAAAGCCACCTATGAGTAGCACCAGATTATTGCGAATTAACGGCATGTGCTTGGTCAACCCATCAAGGGCTCCAGGATCACGCCCCATTACCGTTAAACTCACCTGCAAAAATCGTTGTCTGCCTCCTACATTAAAATCAATCACGAAAGGTGGATCCAAAGACTGATAAACTGCAGGCTGTTTGACAGGTTCTGTCGGTTGTTCCGTTTCACCACCGTTTTCCTCCTCGCCCAACATCAAAAAAACCGTAACACCTATTGAAATACCCACCAGCAGTAAAGCAATAACAATAAACAGTATTAACTTTTTGTTACCACCCGTTTCCTTTTCTTCTTCTTGAGCCTGTTCCTGCTCTTTATCGTCAGCCATTCCCTTACCCGTCAATAATCCAACATTTATTGTGATTTGAAATCAAATGTTAATGGTACAGATGCAAATGCCATGCCCTTGAATTCATTGATTGCTACAAAAAAATGGTAACTCCTTTACTTTGACAACGATCTTCAGATCTGCTTAAAAAATTATAGAAATAAAAACTCAGGCTATACCAATAATTTGGCAATTAAAGGGGTAAGCAATAAGAGAAAAATTGACGATTGACAAACTTGCCTATCGTCGAGGAAATAAGATAAATCAAGTTAATTTGATTCAATGACTATATTGGGCAAGAAATAAGTGAAAAACATCCTCTACTTTTTTTCGTGAGGTGGTCACATCATTAGGAGTAACATTAAGTGCCTCACGCAGCCAAACACCATCAATAGCCGCAGCAAGAATTTCAGCCATATGCTGTGCCTGAGAACGCGGAAAAGCTTTTTTTAACTCAAAGGTCAAATTGCTCACCAACCGTTTCGCGTTAATATTTTGCAATCGGCGCAATTCCGGCTTATGCATGGCTTCAGCCCAAAAAGCCAGCCAAGCCTTACGAGCAGCGGAAGTCATTTGAGTCTGGTCAAAATTACCATCAATGATGGCGTGAATTCTCGCTTTAAAGTCATCATTTGAAATAGACGACAGCCTGGCTTTCACACCAAGTTGCAGGTCTTTCAGGATTTGCCGCATTGCAGCTTCCAACAAACCATCTTTACCAGAAAAGTAATGATTAATAATACCTGCAGATACCTGGGCTTGTTTACTGATTCGCTGTGTGGTGGTTTCAGACAACCCCCACTCATCAATACAATTTAATACTGCTTCAATTAATTGTTTACGCCGTATTGGCCCCATTCCAAGCTTTGGCATACAGTTAGTTCCTATCTTCTCATAAAAATATCAAACTCAATTACCCAGTCATTTATTCTTAATTAAATGTTATTAACTGAGCAATCAAAATATTGCTTATTTAATTAAAGCTCAACATGATACATGAAACCAGCTTGTCATGTTAATTACATTTTTAAAAGTCACTTTACCCGTCAAGTGCTATAGTTTATTCAGGCCCAACGAGTATTAACCCAAATGTTTCACCAAACCACAGATAATGTGCAGATGATCCAGTGAAATCAAGGGACTAGTACTTTGAAGGTTGTAATAACTTGTCTTAAGCCTGTTTATCAAATTTCAGAACATTCGGGCTAAAACCATGTGGCTTTTCCCCATTTATTTATTGCGCATACTCATCACCGTCAGTTTATTGTTATTAGTTACCGCTTGTGGTGAAGAGCCAGAAGAAAAAGCAGTTCCCATAGAGCCCAAAGGCCCACTGGCATTAGTCTATGTTGAATGGGCCAGTGAAATTGCCAGTACCCATGTAATTGCAGCATTGTTATCTTCTTATGGCTACCAGGTGTCTATAAAGCCAGTCTCTGCTGATGTTATGTGGAAAAGTGTCGCTGAGGGTAGTGCCGATGCCATGGTGGCTGCTTGGCTACCCAGTACTCACGCTCACTATCTACAACAACATCAGGCACAAGTTGATGACTATGGCCCAAACCTAAAAGGCACTCGTATTGGCTTAGTTGTGCCTTCTAATCTACCCATCAACTCTATTACAGAGCTTAATTCGATGACTAACGAGCTGTCGGGCCAAATTATTGGCATTGACCCTGGCGCAGGTTTAATGAAAAAAACTCACCAGGCAATCACCGAATATGGCCTTAACTATCAAGTAATTGAAGGTAGTGGCGCCACAATGACCAAAGCACTATCAACAGCAATTAACAGTAATAAACCCATTGTAGTGACAGGCTGGACCCCTCATTGGAAGTTCGCCAAGTTTGACCTGAAATATTTGGCAGATCCCAAAGGAGTTTATGGTAAACAAGAGTTTATTCATACCATTGCAAGAAAAGGTCTAAAAACAGAGAAGCCAGAAGCAGCCTATATATTAGATACATTTGAGTGGACCCCAACTGATATAGCCCAGGTTATGGTGTGGATTAATAGTGGGATGACTCCAGAAGAAAGCGCCAAACGATGGTTGAGCACCAATAAAAAGAAAGTGGCTCTCTGGCTACCTAAAAGCTAACTCAATACATACCAATAAATTGTCATTCAAAAAATCATTATTTATTATTGTTGTTTTTTTTTTCAAGCATTAACAAACGCTCATCAATTCGCTGTAAGCTTTGCTGCACATCAGCAGAGAGTGCTGAAATATCTGCTTTTTCAACTTGACTGGTTGGTAATTGATTAGTTTGCCATTGTGAAGTGGCACTTTGCAAAGACGCATTATTCCTCCACCAGTCTAATCCGAGTTCTACCGCTTTATCAACAGAACATACGACTAAACGAATTTCTAAACTGAGCAGCTCGATATCGACCAGTTTTATTTTAATATCGCCTGTAATAACGATACCTTTATCAAGAATCCGTTCCAATAAGTCAGCAACTGACGTAGTTTCCGTCGAGTGACGAAGGCCTTGCTGATTATGCAATGCCATTTGTTTGCTCCTTACCAACCATGGGGACCTCGACTCTGCATGAAGAATTATAATAATTGACCCAACGGTCCTAAATCCAAGTTTAAATCTTCCTCAGTTAATCCAAATACCTCACATAATCGATCAATTTCTTCTGCTTGCTGCATCAGGGCAATGCCTAGCTGTTCTATTTCTTCTTCAGTTAAAGAACCAGCATCCATTCGACGAATCGCTTGACGCTCCAACAGTTCATGTAACAACTTAACCAAAGTTAATACCAACTGGCCTAAACCATTTTTTACCTGACCAGCATCCACATTAATCCGTTGATTAGCAGGCTGTTGTGATTGGCACAATTCTTTTTGATCAGACCACTCTGTTGTTACTATATCAACAAAATCCGCCAAATAGTCAGACGACACTTTAGCTTGCTGGCTCATTAGTTGGACTTATCTCCGCTAATTTGATGTTGTCTTGCTGTTTCAATTGAGCTGAGTACTAATTGCAAACTAAGGTGAATAAGCTCAATATTCGCTACTGACAGAGTGACTTCACCTGCTACCACGGCACCTTTATTTAAAATTCGATCCAATGTCTCACAAATGGTAAGCCGTTCAGTATCTTCTAAGACAAATGATGTTTGTTCTTGGGATTTGAAAGCCATCAATTTATTAAAAATAAATTAGTTTAATTCACTCAACCTTATTAATAATAAGGCAAGTGACTAAAAATCAAAGGTTTGTTTTTTTAGAATGGATTACTGATCCCTGGACTCCTGCTCTATCTCAGTCATGTCTTCAGGTTCAGCTTCACCATGTTCCAATGTTTCATCAGACGGATTGAGCATTTCATCAATTTCATCCAATCGATTAAGCAACTGCTGCTCCCCATCATCAAATTCTTCTTCCGTAATTTCACCTGCTTCTAGTTTTCTGTATAATTCCGTTAATGCTTGCGTAATTTGCTCAGACTCATTTTCAAGCTCTTCTTGAGTAAGCCGGTGAATTTCTTTAAATATCCATTTAACCCCTTTATAAGGTGCTAGCAGCAGATCATCAATTAAAAACATATTACAGCCTCCTAATTTCCCACTAGCTTGCCAGCACTTTTAAATCCAGATCAACAAAATTATGAGGAGCCCACGGACCAGTAAAGTCAATATGACAATCATTACTCAGTTGTGTGGCTGTATCATTAATATACTGCTCTAAATCATCAAGATTTTCTCGATCAACCAAACAGGCTAAATTGACTATTTCAAATTCATTACCCGGAGGAAGTGTTTTTATCTTGCGACAACAAGGCTGTAACATTGCTTCTATTATTTGCTGATGAGCAGCGCGTTCTTGATTCAACAGTTTTTCATATAAACTACCAATTGCTATTTTTTCATCTCTATTTTTAAGTGTTGATTTGCCTTTCTGGTCAATCAATAGCTGGTCTCTTGCATCCTTGAGTTGCGGATAATGATTAACAAAATATTCATAAATATTACCCACTTTCCACTTAACTCGTAGCCCCATTTCTACTTTGCCACCTAACTCATTAAGTGCATTTACAATAAGTGACTCATTATTGGTTAGCATCTGCTGAATTGATTGGGTGCTATTGGTTATAACACCAAAACGCATGGGTAATACAGTTTCTGCCTCAGTAAAATACTTAAGCACTTCTCGGTGAGCAGCTAAATTTCTTCGTTCCGGCCTTGCCTTAGGAGATAAAATATCGCTAACCACTGCAGCAACCTTACCATGACTTACAGTATAAACAGATGCTTTATTAATACCTTTTAACGGCACCTGTTGTTTGTCTGTAGCTGCTTTTAAAGCGTATATATATTTACCACTACGTTGACTACGCTTTGTCATCATTGCACTCCTATGATATGAAGCGCTTGGTGGTAGAAGCAGGTGATAAAGACTCCTCTGAGTGTTGGTGTTGTGGCTCTGATACCCGTGAACGTGGCACCACAGATTTAACCTGACCAGCTTCAGCCCTCAATTCAAGCAAGGCAGAACATACCCAACATTTTACCGGTCCATGATAGTTATCATAATTTGTACCCAGATCAATGCTATGGCCACAGGAAGTACAATTAATTTTCATGATTATAGCGCTCCTTGCCTAAGCCAGGCTTTCTACTATGTATTCAGCGTCAATAGCTACTTCGTAAGAATGAGTTAATTTTTATTGCTTTTCGAAGTATAGACATTGACTGAATAACTATCACTGATTAAATGACAACACATAAAGTCTTCCCAAGCAAACTTATCAGGTCAAGTACGATATCTCTAGTGCTTTTTCTTGACATAAGCCCACTATATGCCTGCAAAAAACATCTTGCCAAAAAATAAATGGTTTTGAAGACTGTTACCTTATTTTGCACATGCACCACTAGTATTTAATCTGCAAACCATTAGATAATGAAAGTTGACTTATTTTTGAGTCTTTTTTCTGTAACATGTCAGTTTCATTACTTAATTGATTCCTCAACTCATTTAACTCATTATTAATTTGATCTAAACATTTATCAATATGCTCAATTCGCGAAATAGCTGCCTCACGTTCTTTTTGTTTTCTCATTTTTTGAATTTCTAAAGCACCTAATTTAAAGTAAGACTGGTAGCTTAAATGCTGCTGATTAACTCTACCGCCCATTGTTTTAATATCAGCCATTCCAAGTCTTGGTTTTGTTGGGATACCCATGATAATACTCCTGACTAGTTTTTTTCTAACTTAACAAGATTAACTGAACAGGCTTTCCGTATTACTTCATTAATAACTTGCTCTTTTCTCATCGTTTCGTTGACAGATGCATTTGCAGTAACAATATTAAAGAGGTCATAACAAGTACGACGAAAGCTGATATTATCCCAACAGGCTTGACCACCTGATCTAGCCAATACTTTAGCAATCGCAATAGCCGAGCGAATAGTGGTTTTAAATTTATTTTTTTTAGCTTTTCTTAAAGTCCGCATAATTCTGACAATACGTTGAGCATCACTTCTTTCAATACCTGACTGTTTTGTGACAATTTCTATTTCAGTTTCTAAGTCGAGATGGTCAAGTTTAATAGTAACCATCCTATCCATTAAGGCATCTTGTGCTTTATGAGTACCCGCATATTCTTCTGGATTAGAGGTAAAAATGGCGTGAAACTCTGGGTGCACACCAAGATAGCCTTCGCCCATATGTCGTAGCCCAGGTAAATTTAATACCCCCTCAGATAATACACTGAGTAACACATTATTTGCCTCAGGCCGGGAACGATTAAATTCATCATAAATTAATGTATCACCATTGCGACAGGCAGACGTAAGCCGGTTATCTACCCATAACTGCATCATTTCTTCTTCTCGTTTAACTACAGAATGGATAAAATTATCAACAATTTGTTTCTTACTATAACCTGCATCTCTACCAACCAAATCTGAACTACCAAATTCATCATTACCATGTACCAAGGTAACAGGTCTGCCAATTGAAGCAGCCACATGAAATGCCAGGGTTGTTTTTCCTGTACCAGCAGGGCCTGCAAAGTGCACTGGATAGCCCGCTTCCAAGTAGCTCAATGCCCGCTTAACAATTTCTTCTACATAAGAAGTAAGAACAAACTTATCACTTGCTGTAGGAATCACTTTATCTTGATTGACTGGTAATTTAGTTGCAGTCATCGAACTAAAGCCGGCTTGATTTTTTACCATTTTCAATTCACTCCCCAGAAAGGATCAAATACTACACGGGCTATAATTATTTATCTTTTTTAATATTATTTTCTAAAGCTCTACACTTTGGGTATATACTGGGGGCAAAATTGCCCCCAATCATCACCATCAAGCAGGTGCTGCTGCACTAGCGGTTAAACCAATTGCTTCTGCATATTTAAGATAAGTTTCCACTGAAGAAACCACAACACGAGCCTCTACAGATAATAACTCAATACCAACTAATGAAACTTTAACCCAAGCATCAACAACAATGCCTTTATCTAAAATACGATCAACAACTTCAGCAAGACCTGATGAGTCAGTTGACTTTTGAATAGTAGCCATTTGAATCTCCCTATTTTATTTTTCAATCATAAAAAATTTTACTCCATCAGAAATGACACGCGTCACTTCTATGAAAACACTGTAGCATAGGCGATGCCACGCTGCATTTTTATTGTATTTATAAAAACCAATTGATTTCCAAGGTTTTTTATACTTGTACCTAACTAATATGATAACGACCAAATCAATTTATCCAATAAAAGCTATGGAGTAAAATCCATAATAGGGTTTATATTCCATAGACAAGCAAATAAAGTAGTAGGTATTAAAGAGATATCCTCAAAAATATAATTAAAGTATTTTTAAAATATCACTATGAGTAAAAGGTTTTGCAATAAAATCATCAATCAAACCTTCTGATAAGGCCTTTTGGATGGTAGGGTCATCTTTATAATAATAACCAGAAACCAAGACCACTTGCAATTCAGGCATCAATTTATGCACTTCTCTTGCTAATTCAAGCCCCTCAATATCCGGTAATTTGGCGTCCATAAAAACACGACTAAAGTGATTTTTTTCTATCATAGGCAATACTTCTGCACCTGTTTGTAATGTGACGACTACCCCACCAGCAGAACCTAAGATACGCTTCATTACCCAGCCAATATCTGGCTCATCATCAACGACTAGATATTCTGCTTTTTTACACAAAATCTACTCCCTTTTTTGCAAAGGAAGTTTCACAGTAAAGGTGCTCCCTTTACTAGGGATACTCTCTACCAAAATGCTACCAAAGTGTTGTTTAATAATTGAATAGCAAATCGCCAAGCCTAACCCAGTGCCTTTTCCTATAGGAGATGTGGTATGAAATGGGTCAAATATTTTATCAAAATCAGCAGGATTTATCCCGACCCCAGTATCTTTTACTTGAACCTCAACACAATCTGAATTTGGATAAAGAAAAAATTTAACTACTAAATTTCCACCATTTTGCATAGCATTAACTGCATTTAAACATAAGTTTAGAAAAACCTGCTGCAGTAAACTAGCCACACCATTTACCAATACAGCTTGCTCAGGAAGTTGACTACTGACACAAATATTTTGTACTTTAGCATGACTGTCAATTAAGGTTAATGCTTCTTGAACCACCCTCACTAAATCAACTGATACCATTTCTGAAGCAGTGGTTGGTCGTGAAAATCGTAATAAATTTTCTATAATAGAAGAAATTTTCTCAATACTGACTTGTATTTTATCAGCACACTCACGGGCAAAGTCAGTGAGCAAAGATTCTGCTTGAAGAAATTGAGCCGCAGATGAACAAATCGCTAACGGATTACGAATTTCATGAGCAATTCCTCCAGCCATGACTCCTAAAGCAGCAATTTTTTGTGATTGTCTTAATTGGTATTCCAACTTACGCTGCTCAGTTAAATCTCGCCCAACAGCAACAAAACCAACCACTTTTCGATAATCATCCATCATCGGTGAAACCACCCATGATACTGGAATCATCTGGCTAGCTTTAGTAATAAGTTCCCACTCCGCAGTATGTACATCAGTCCCTGTACAAAAGTGACTAAGAAAACCTTTGATATCTGCTACCTGACTACAAAACTCAGACCAACAATGGCCTTTAACATCATTAAATTTAAATCCTGATAGCTTTTCTGCTGCTGAATTCCACGTCAGTATACGCCCAGATAAATCAGTCGATAACACAATATCTTGGGCACTTTCGACCACGCTGGCTAAATGTCGTTCCATTCGTCGTACTTCTTCACTTAATCGAACCTGCTCAGTCACATCCTCCATCAATAACACAACCAATCGCACACTGTCATCAGCACCAATCGGTAAAATACTATAATAATAAGTTCGAATTGGTATACCAGGGGCACGGTAAGTCATCCGGTGACCACGTATAAGCCGTTTTTTTTCAAAACAATCATGTACCTGCTTTTTAATACTGGTATGCTCTAAAATAACAGCCGGGAATACTTCTTCCAACCGTCGGCTAATGGTATCCTTCATTAGTCGCTGACTTTTTTCTAAAAAATTTCGATTGACAGAGACTATCCGCAAATTTTCATCCAATACTAAGATAGAGGAAGGGATTGCATCCAATAAAATACTATAAAGCTGCATTTTATCAGGCAAAGTCAAACACTGAATGTCTGTCAGCATTTAAGAGTAACCTCTATAATATTCGAATTAAAGTATATGACTACTTAATATCTAGTCGTTACCGTCTTGCAGGTTATAAAATTAATTCTATAATTTAACTAGCTGAGTCGGTTACAAAATTATAAGGTGCCCAAGGTCCACTCAGTAATAACTTACAGCTATTTGGCTCTGTATTTAAATGCTGGAATACGATATTAAAAGACTCTATTAACTCTTTTGCAACCAAGTAATAAATTGACAACACCTGTTGGCCTGCTTGAGACTTGGTTTCCCAGCAATATTCGCTATAAAGTCCGTGAAAAGCGCTATTGATATCTGCTACTAAGTGATTTACCACTGCATCATTAACCGTTTGATTATAGTGAGCTCTTCTTTCCAGCAAATACGCCCCTCCCTTTGCATACTGACCATCAGTTGCAAAGTTATTTTTCACTAAAAAGTGTTTACCATTAACTATGTCAACGTCGGCTATCCCATTAATAATGGATACTGGTAAGATTACCTTAATACTAAGTTCGGTAAAGTTAGCCAACGCAGTTAATTTTTGCAGATATTTTTGATAATAGTGTTTAAGGTGTGTAACTACCTCTTGTTCACTATTAAAACAACAACCAAAACGCATTGGAATGAGCGCGTAATGCTGATGTAGTATTTCTATTATCTGGTTAAATACTAAAGCATCATGAATAGCCTGCCCTTCGCTATGCTCAGGATGATAGTTATTTATTTTTTTTACTAAACTGCTTGTCTGCTGGACAGGATTATCAGAATAAAAACTATACGCACCAAAAATATCATGATGCCCAACCAAAAATACCTTGTTACCTTCCACCCCCTCAGGCAATGCCACTAATACATCTGCTCCCTGTAAATTATGAAATAAACAATACAACAAACACTTCATAAGGTGGCTGTTAATGACTCAGTAGTAAAAGGTGCTTGGCAAAAACTGTAAGGTGGCCAGCGATTGCAGGTAAACTGTAATCCGTAATTCTGCCAGTAATTATTCCTGTCTTCTATTATTTGTAACAGCTGATCTTGCCTGTCTGTTGCGACCAACAATGCTAAATTCAATATATTTTCAGCTTGTCTGCCACCATTTAAGGTAATATGACTCATAGTTACTACTTTTCGCTGGCACCACTCACGGGCTAATATTGATAACTCAGTGGCGACTTCCTGACAAGTTTGCTGTACCCAGGTATTCACCTGTTTACTAAACTCTCGGCGCAAACGCTGTTCCTGCAAATGCCGTATACCAGCAGAACTTGATAGTTTATTTTGATGTTGCTGACAGGTTGTTTCCCATAGTTTTTCCTGCGCTTGTTTTTTATCAAGAAACCCCTTTACTGCCCATTCATCAAAATTAGCAAATGTGATCAGTGCTTGTATAATGTCCCGTTGGTAACACGTCATTTGCTCAACCAGTTGAGTGGCAGAAGAAAATAACGTTGCCAGCCCCACTGGATAAATAGGTGTATACTGCCAAACTTGCTCTACCACTTGTTCATGCTGATAAGCCCGTTGCGTCAACCACTCAGGGTTTTGCAAATTGGCTTCAGCTTCAAACCCGGTAAAGAGATCAATCGGCACTTTACTAACAATAGCCGCCAACTGTTGATGGTAATAAATAAAAACTGGAAATCCTGCAATCCCTGCAACAGTAATTTCTTCTCGCAACGCTATATTGTCAATAAAACCATAAACATAAATCGCTTGATCATTTTGTAGCAATAATTCTGCAGCCGATCTAGCCATGACGATGTTTCCAAGTATCCTCCAGCGCTGCTGAGAAATCAGCTTCTTCAATACAGACTTGCATAGTATCCGGCTTGTCCATGGTGGCAATAGCTCGCCGAATAGCAGCAATAGCCGCTTGATTACAAACACCAGCAATATCCGCCCCACTAAAGTCTACCGTTTGATCCGCTAGGCTAGCAGCAGAAATACTAGATACAACCGGCTTATTGTTAAGGTGAATAGTAAAAATTTGTTCACGATCCCAGGCACTAGGCAATGCTATTTCTACCACTTGATCAAACCGTCCAGGTCTTAACATAGCAGGATCAATTAAATCAGTACGATTAGTGGCGCCTAATACAAACACTCCTTTCAACTCATCGATACCATCCATTTCTGCCAAAAACTGGCTTAATACCCGTTCAGATACGTGGGAGTCTGTTCCTGCCGCACTGCGTGCTGGCACTACACTATCAATTTCATCAAAAAATATTATACAAGGGGCAGCTTGTCTGGCTTTATGAAAAACCTCCCGCACGGCCCGCTCAGACTCGCCTACAAATTTGGACATTAATGCAGGACCTTTCACACTGATAAAATTCACCCCACTTTCATTAGCAACGGCTTTGGCCACTAAGGTTTTTCCTACCCCTGGCGGACCACCCAATAACACGCCCTTGGGTGGTCTTACTCCAGCTTGCTGGAATAATTCAGGGTATTTGAGTGGCCACTCTACGGCCTCTTTAAGACTCTTTTTAACATTTTCCATTCCTCCCACATCACCCCAATGTACGTCGGGTACTTCAACAAACACTTCACGGATAGCTGATGGCTCGACTTCACACATAGCAGCTAAAAAATCATCCATCTGGACCTGGAGCGTTAACAACTGTTCAGAGGGAATTTCTTCTAGTGTGAAATTAATATCCGGCAAAATACGGCGTAAGGCGACCATTGCCGCTTCACGACATAAAGCTTCTAAGTCAGCTCCAACAAAACCATGGCTGCTATCAGCGAGTTGTTCCAGGTCAACATCTTCAGCTAAAGGCATGCCACGGCTATGAATTTCTAAAATAGCCAGCCGTCCATGACGATCAGGTATCGGTATCGCAATTTCCCGGTCAAATCGGCCCGGTCGCCTTAAGGCAGGATCCAAGGCATTAGGTAAATTGGTGGCAGCAATAACAATTACATTATTGCGTTTATTCAGGCCATCCATTAATGCTAACAACTGGGCAACTACCCGCTTTTCCACTTCACCAGTTACTTGATCACGACGAGGAGCAATCGCATCAATTTCATCTAAAAAAACAATACTCGGCCCTTTTTTGCTGGCTTGCTCAAATACCTTGCGTAATGCTGCTTCACTTTCTCCATAAAACTTGTGCACAATTTCCGGACCACTGACAGAAAAGAAGTTGGCCTCTGTTTCCTGTGCAATAATCCGTGCAATTAAGGTTTTTCCACAGCCAGGTGGTCCATGTAATAACACCCCTTTAGGTGCATCAATACCTAATCGTTCGAATACTTCTGGGTAACGTAAGGGCAGTTCAATCATTTCACGAATGCGGTGTAATTGGTTTTTTAAACCCCCCACATCTTCATAAGATGCTGTTAATGAGGTTTCATTTTCCTGGGATTTACCAATGATTAATTCTGTGGTGGGATTAATCAATACCGCGCCTCGTGGCACTGTGCTCTGAACTCGAAAATCTGCTGAACCACGACCAAATAACGGTACATGAACTCGATCGCCCTCCATTACTGGCAACCCATCCACTAAATTGCAAATATAATCTAAATCTCGTTGTTTAGGGGTAACAGTAAGCGGTGCAATCACCAAACGTTCTGCATGGCGTGCTCGAACTGGCTGAATAGTCAATTGTTCATCTAATTTAACACCCGCATTTTGTCGGGTAATACCATCTAACTGAACCTGACCTTTACCCCGCATTTCCTTGTAAGCTGGCATTAATTTAGCCACAGTACGACGCTTGCCAAATATTTCTACAATATCGCCTACATCCATGCCCAACTGTTTGATATCCTCAGGCCCCATCCGTGCAAACGAACGCCCAACATCTTTGCTTAACGCTTCTGCCACTTTTAGTGTCAAAGCTTTATGGGAGTTTTTTTCTTTATCAGGTTGTTCGTCCATGAGTTTATCACTGTCCTTTTTATGTTATCCCTTAAGTCGGCGTCTTAACACGTTCTAGCTTTATTTCCACTACTCCATTTTTGACTCTAACCGTCATGCTGTCTTCATTGAATCTTTCAGGTAATAACATTTCTTTACGGTATTTTTTATCACCTCGCTCAGCAGTAAGAATTAAAATGTCGTCTTTCAATTCCAACTTTAAGTCATGTTGATTGATACCAGGCATTTCACCTACCAACAACACATGATCGTCTTCTTCAAAAATATCTACTAAGGGCTCACGCACGTCTTTTATTTCGGTTTTACCAGTCTTTTTATTACGATATACATTACCAAAAGGCTCAACCTGCACTTCTGAATCACCTTGTTCTCCTAGCCCCATTTTTACCGAAAAACCAAAAACTCCTTTTGCTTCTTGGCCTTCTTTGAGCTTGAATTCCATTTCACCAGTACGTTTCAAGTGCTCGCCAGCTTCAGCCAGCTCTGTCATTTTTTCCACTAACCCATTTAAGCCTTCCAAAATGCCGCCAAAATGCACACCAGCGCCACCGCGCTCATTATCCTTTGCCATAACCTAGTTCCTATTTTTTCTACCCCAAGTGAAAGGGAGATTATGCTATTCCATATCTTTTTAGCTTAGTATGAATTGTTTTGTAGTCCACCTGAAGTAAACGCGCCGCTTCTGCTTTATTACCATTGGTAAATGCTAATACTTCAGTTAAAACCTGTTGTTCAACAAATGCAGTATTTTTTTTCACAATTTCTTTCAACGAAAGTCCTTGATAGGGTACCTTATCAAGGACTTGAATAATGTCGTTGTCTTTAGGAGGGTCAAGCTGAATATGCTGTGCAGTAATCATCTCTTCTGCCAATAATACTGCACGTCGCACCACAGTTCGTAATTGTCGAACATTACCAGGCCAGTCATACGTTTGTAATTGGCATTGAGCTTCCTTGGAAAATCCATTGATAGATTTTTTCAACTCTTGGTTAGAAGCTTGACGAAACCTGTCGGCTAAAAACAAAATGTCTTCAGAACGTTCACGAAGTGCTGGTAAGTTAATTGCGAATTCATTCAGCCGGTAATAAAGATCCTCTCTAAACTCACCATTAGCGACAGCAGCTCGTAGATCTTGGTTAGAAGCCGCCAGCAACCTTACATCCACAGGAATAGCTTTGGCTCCACCTAACGGAAAAATCACCTTATCCTGCAATGCACATAATAATTTCATTTGAGATGACAGTGACATATTAGCCACTTCATCTAAAAATAATGTCCCGCCCTGTACTAACTCAAACTGCCCAGCTTTACGACAGTTAGCCCCCGTAAATGCTCCCCTTTCATAACCAAATAGCTCACTTTCTAACAGGCTTTCAGGAATAGCGCCACAATCTAAAGCAACGAAGTTTTTTTTAGCACGTGGGCTGGCATCATGAATGGTTCTGGCTAACAAGCTTTTTCCAGTACCAGTTTCGCCTTGTAATACTACAGTAAAACTGGTTTGTGCTACCCGTCTGACATCAGCAGCGATGTGCGCAATTGCTTCACTTGGCCCCATTTGTTGATGAAGCTGGGCTTCCACTTCAATAGCTGAGCTGGCTTTAACAGTGGCTTGTTTTCTCTGTTCTAGCGCACAACGAATCACCCGCATTACATGTTCATGATTAAAAGGCTTCGAAATATAATCCACCGCGCCAGCTCGCATGACTTCTACTGCATCAGCAACACCTGCATGACCGGTAATCATAATCACAGGGAGCGCTGGTCGCTGTTGTAAAACCTGCTTTAACAATTCAATCCCAGTCATTTCAGGCATTTGCACATCAACCAACATTACATCAGGCCAGACTGTCTTAATCTTTTTCAATGCTGCATAGCCATCATGTACAGTTGTTGTTTGGTAACCATGGGTTTGCATCAAATAACACAGCATCTGACACATATCCAAGTCATCATCAACAATTAGTACTTTACCCTCTTCAGCAACTGACACCCTACTTCCCTCAGCCATTACTTTTTTGTGCAGCTGCAATTGGATTAATTAACTGAATATCATTAGGTAAAAATCCTACAAGGTTATGTAACATACCTAAAAACAGGACGGCTGTTTCGTTTTCCGCTAAGGTTGCATTAATCCGTTCCGCAATAAACTGGTCCCGTAGCTGCAGTAATTGCTTAGCCTTTGCGATTGATTGCTGCTGATGATCGCTATTATTTGCAATTTGGGTTAACTGATACTCTTCACGTAACAACTCCGGTGACTCCGTTCCCATCAATGTCGCGCCTTTGTCCATTAAATCCAACAGTAGCTGATGATTGATACTGCCCTGCTCTGCCAAGTCACAAACAATTTGCTGCTCTTTTCCACATACCGGTAAGCCATCTTGATATAATTTCACTTTGCTAAAATTAAGTCGCAAACTATGCACAAATTGTTTTATTTCATTCCAAGCTTTCATAATTAAAGCTTGCTGCTGATCCCAAGCCTGTTGTCCCTGCTGATTAATTTTTTGTTCACGGACCGAAGCAGCTAAACTCCCTAGATCAATCTGAGTATGAATAATTGGAATTTGAATAATGACCCGATTAGCAACGGTGGTTTCATGTGTATTGTTCATGTTAGTAACGAGTATCTCTTCCAGATGAAGCTATCACAAACGCTAATATATATGGGGTATTCCATATCAGGCACTGATTTTATTTTTTGTTCTTTTTCAACAGCCTAGGGCCTGTTAACAGGAAACACATCTAGTGTAGTACGGGAAAGACGTTTTGGTGGGAATTCGTATTATTAACTGAGGTTGCTTTGAAGGTTAAACAAAATAATCAACCAACCCAATACCTTGTTGATTATTATCTACACCAGTTGTGGTTGTTTCATCCAACTCATCATCCATGTCATCTGCTGCATCAGCATGCAAACCGGACTGACGATTAGACTCAGAAAATTGCTGGTTGGACACATCTACATTAACCAAATCAATACCTTGCTGGGAAAACATTTCACGTAACCGAACTAACTGCGCCTCAATACTCTCCCGCACACTGGCATGGTGGCTGGCAAACTGAACATTCGCCTGATCTTGAGTCACTTGCACCCTAACTTCTACCATTCCTAAGTCAGGTGGGTCTAATTGAATATGGGCAGTTTTTACGCCTTGTTGAACCAGCCAGACCACCCGATCAGAAAACTGCTGCCCCCAATTAGGATGAGGCATGGGTAAGGGTAATTGCGAAGCAACCACTGACGGTTGTGCAAGCTGTCCCGAGTTGACATTGACACTTGCACTGCCAAACTGCAAAGCAGGAAATTGTGGCAGATGGGGTTGTGAATTGTCCTGCCCTACCGAATTTAATAGTGGAAACTCTAAACGCTGCTCAACACCAACCTGTAAGCCCATGAACCCCAACTGATTATTAAGCTTGTCAGGGCTTAATAAAGTGGTCAATGCCGTACTATTTTCCCCACTCAACAACTGAGTTTTAACATCCGCCAGTGCATTACCTAATAATTGATGGGGCATGGTTTGATGAGGAGATAAACCTCGCTCTGCTTTAGCTAAATCCTGCCAGTTAAACTGAAGTAATCCTTCCTTTTTCATGATCTCAGCAAAAGGACTTGGCTCACTCAAAACACTGAGAATAGGGTCTGTCTGCTGATCACTTTCCTGCTTCACCTCACTTACCTCTTTTAACCGCTTGGAAGTAGAAGAGGTGCTTTCCATTAGCGTGCTAATATCCATTTCAGCTTGCTCACCTTCCTGTTGGCTGGGTTGCTCAGTTGTTAGCAGCAAGGTTTTATCCAGTAGTGCAAAAGCCTCTGTTTCTGATATCGCTTCTACTAGGGATAGCTCAGTGTTACTGTCATCAGTTGGCTTTGCTATTGGCGTAGCTTCGGTTTTCTGTTGGTGCGGTTTTACTGATTGAGGCTGTTCATGATTAGACTCTGTGGCAACGTTTTGCCGTTGTTTATCCAAAGTTTTCTGAAAAGGTTTGCCATCAGCTGCCGCTACCGCTTGCTGATTATTAACAACTGGAGGCTCTTCCGGCTGATTTTTCACCGGTTTCTGTTTTGCCACACCAAGATTTAATAAGAAAGTATCCACTGCTTAGCTCACTTACTACTTTACTGACTTATTTGTTGCTAACAATATAGCTACCTGAATTTGCCGCTTACTTTTGCTACTCAGGAAAAGGAGCAATGGCTATGCCAAACAGGTAAGCGAAGAAAGTCAGTTAATGGTGCTTTTTAAAAACCCTTCAACTAACTTATATTCCTGTTCAATAGCAACCAAAACTGACTCTGTATCGCTTATATCACCCCTCTTGCCTTTTTCTTCAAGGGTTAAGCACATATTCCCCAACGGCATGATCCCCATATTAAAGCAACTGCCTTTCATACTATGGGCCAACTCACGCAATCGACTAGCATCGCTTTCAGCAATAGCACTGGCCATTCCCTCAATTCGTGTAGCACTATCCCGCATAAAGGTATTAACAAGCACTGCGTACTCATCTTCCATTACAGCTTTCAGTTCAAGAATGGCATCCATATCTAAATGTGATTCAATCATCCCACCTCCTCATCGCTTCCTTTCGGGATGGCCAATTTTTTTCTAATCATTTGTCCATGCAAAAACCACTTCCACACAATTTCCCTTACCAAGATAAACCACCTGCTGACAAAATGAACGTAATAGGCTGACGCCTCGTCCATGAAATAATTGATCATCCATGGCATTTTGAAGCTGTTGATAGTTAAAACCTGGGCCACTGTCTTCAACTCTAATTTGAACACTACCACCTTGCACAGTAGGCTGATGATTAATTGAAAACCGAATATAGCCCTGCTTTAACCACTGTAAGCGGCTTTCTCTTTCTGCATAATATTCAGAAAACCCCTGGCTGGAATGCTTAAGCGAAGAACTCATTTGTAGTACACCATGCTCCAGCGCATTGGAATACAGTTCTGATAAAATGGTATACAATTTACTGTTATGTAATCCCAAACCAGGAATTTCCATCAAACAATGCAGCACTAAAGGGATTGGGTTATAGTGGCGCAACGTTTCCGGGCGAAACTCAAAATTAACTGACCAGTTTTGTGCACCTCTCGCAGCAGACACTTCAAAAACTTCATCTTCATCTGCAAACGTTTCCAGCGGCACCATAGTGACTTCCACCATGGTCAAGTCATCTGTAGGTTCGCCAATAAAGCTAAATACCGATTCACGAATTTCATTAAACAAACTATCAATTTGCTGATTTTGCTTAAATACCTGTAACAACCGATCCACACCAAAAAACTGTTTGGATTCGTCCTGTGCTTCAATGACACCATCACTCATCAGTAATAATCGATCGCCATCAGCCATTTCTATCAACTGATAATCGGCATTAAATTTTTGTGCACCAAGAATGCCTAAAGGTAAATGCTGAGAAGCAAGTGTTTCAAACTCACCCGTACAACTGCGGTATAAGTAACAGTCAGGTAAACCACCAATCCATAGTTTAACGAGCTTACTGGTAAAATCGATATCGACCATCACCGCACAGCAAAAGCTAGAGACAGGTAATACCTTTTTTAATTTACCATTAATTTCTGCTAACACTTCTGGCATGGAAAAGCCTTTATAAATCATGCCATAAAAGATTTCAGATAACGGCATTGCACCAATAGCAGCAGGTAACCCATGACCAGCAAAATCACCCAACAATACCATCATTCCCCCCGATGGTTTTCGTGCAGCCACAACAATGTCACCATTAAAAATGGCAAATGGAGATTGCACAGCACGTAAATTAGGGGCATTCAAGCAACCCGAGTGGGCTACCTTATCAAAAATTTCTTTTGCTACGGTTTGCTCATGCAGTAAGTATTGATTGTGCTCAACTATTTTGTCCCGCTGCTCCTGCAACGTATTATGCATCATCCGCATGCGGTTAAAGGCATTGATTTTTGCACGTAAAATAGTGGCATTATAAGGTTTAGATAAAAAGTCATCCCCTCCTACATCTAAACAACGAGCAAGTGACTCAGCATCCGTTAATGACGTAAGAAAAATAATAGGGACTAGTTCTTCACCCGCTAATGTTTTAATTTGCCTTGCTGCTTCCAAACCATCGACATTAGGCATCATGACATCCAGTAATACCAAGGCAGGATGTTCTTGTTGGTATAATTCAACGGCTTCTGCACCATCAGTTGCAATGACAACCCGGTGCCCCAACTTAGTGACTATTGTCTTTAAAATAAGCCGGTCTGTCTCTGTGTCATCGGCAATTAATATGGTGAGCCCCATAGTTTTACGCTTAAACACCAAAATAAGTGATCAGGCCAAGCAACAGCCTTGTTTTATGGATGACTGAATTTGTTGAGCCAAACTACCACTAGCACCATTATCTTATTACCCATTATATTAAAGGTGTCATTAGTGTTAGCTGATTATTGGGTGCCCTACATCAACTGTTGTCACACGACATTCATCGTATAATTCCCGACTAACGAGAAATGCATACCTTGAGACGAAACAGTGAAAAACTACTGAATAGCAAATAGCTGCTCAAAATTAGAAATTAATAGAATTTTTTTAACATCCGGCTTGCAGTTGACAATTTTAATATCAGCTTCGTCACCACCGGCGTGATCACGCAATAATAACAACATGCCTAGCGCCGAACTATCTAAATAGGTTGTTTCATTAAGGTCAATCACATACTCGGCAGGACGCCCTGAAATGCGCTCATAAGCATCGCGAAATGCTTGGTGCTCACCAAAATCGAAGCGACCTTGAATTTTGATGGTTAGTTTGCCATCCTCTGACTTACTTGTGGATATTGCCATCGTATCCCCCTTGATTCATTCCCTTATCTTTTCAGCATAGCATTAATCAACTTAATAGTGCTTATGAGATTGATGGACTGCCACCCATTCATCCAATAGCCGTTGTTCCTTTCGGGTTAACTGCACCTGTTCTGCAGCTGCTATTCTTGCCTGCAATTGTTCCACTTTTCTGGTTTCCTGATGGGCAAGTTTCCACTGTTCCCTAGCCTGCTGCCACTGTTTAGTCACGGTAACAAGCTGCTGTTGCTGCTGCTCAATGGCTCTGCCTAGTTGTGCCAAAAAGCTGCTCATCATTTGCAAATGCTGCACATTCACATGAGGCCCCGCAGCCTGTTGCTGATACTCTGCTTGAAACTGAAACAATTGCTGCAGTTGTTGCTCAGCCAACAAACATTGTTGCTGACATTGCTGCAAGTATTGCCCTGCTGAAGCCTCCCTTGCCTGGTTAACTTTTAACACTACCTTAAGTTGTTGTGCAGGTTTCATCATCATTGCTCCCAGCATACTGCTCAGCCATTACCAACAGCTTATTATGTACGGTACTGTCGCGATGCCCTTACCCCATAGGAGTTGATAACAATTGTTCCAGTTGGCTGATACTGTCAGCCAGGTTCGCTTGTTCATTCAATCCTTGGGTTAAATAGTGCTCCAACTGAGGTCTTCGTAAAATCGCTTCATCTGTTACAACATCACTTCCTTGGGTATAGGCCCCAATGTTGATTAAGTCACGGTTTTTTTCAAAAGCAGAGACTAATTGTTTTAACCGTTGAGCATGAGCCAAGTGACTGGCATCAACAATAGCAGGCATCGCACGGCTAATTGAGGCTTCAATATCAATCGCAGGGTAATGGCCTGCATCAGCCAAGTGACGGGACAACACTAAATGGCCATCCAAGATTGCCCGAGACGCATCTGCAATAGGATCTTGCTGATCATCCCCTTCAGCCAGCACAGTATAAAATGCAGTGATTGAGCCACTGCCCTGAGCACCGTTACCGGCGCGTTCTACCAGCTGAGGTAGTTTAGCAAACACGGAGGGAGGATAACCTTTAGTGGCAGGAGGCTCACCAATCGCCAAAGCAATTTCCCGTTGCGCCTGGGCATACCGGGTTAATGAGTCCATCAATAATAAGACACTCTTGCCTTGATCACGAAAATACTCAGCAATTCTCGTGGCTAACATTGCAGCCCGTAGCCGCACTAACGGTGAGTCATCCGCAGGAGAAGCGACTACCACTGAGCGAGCTAACCCTGCTTGCCCCAAGGTGTGGTCAATAAACTCTTTCACCTCACGGCCCCGTTCACCAACCAGCGCCACCACAGTGATATCAGCTGCAGTAAAGCGAGTCATCATGCCCAGCAAAACACTTTTCCCAACGCCACTACCAGCAAATAACCCTAACCGCTGGCCCCCACCAACCGTTAGCAACCCATTAATTGCCCGAATACCAACATCCAGTGGTTCCTTGATTGGCCGCCGTGAAAGTGGGTTGATCATTGGGCCATGAAGCTCCACATAATCTTCCACGTCCAGTGGCCCCTGCCCATCAAGAGGTTTTCCTAACCCCCCGAGGATGCGGCCTAATAAGCCAGCCCCTACTGGTACCAAGGTTTCACTGGCCACTGGAATCACCTTCGCTCCTGGATGAATCCCTTCTGCGGACGTCAATGGCATCAAAAATAACTTATCGCCAGCAAAACCCATCACTTCAGCTTCAACCTGAGTGTTATCGTCTGCCACGACCATACAACGCTGGCCGGTAGAAATCCGACAACCAACAGCTTCTAAAGTTAGCCCTACCATCCGGGTCAAACGACCTTCCACTAATGGCTGAACTGGTTGAGTTAAGCTCTGTTGATAAGGCTTAAGCCTCTCTGTCAGGGGAATCCGCAGATTGGTCATTTGGTATAGCCTGGGGGGGTTCAGTTAGATCAGAAGCAACTTCCGGGGTTGCTTCCGTAGTTTCTTTTGAAATAGAAGGCTGCTGTTGAATAGTTTGTGCGTGAGCGTGTAAGTGTTGTTCAGCCAATCTTTCAGTTAACTGACTCAGCCGAGCTTCTACGGAAGCATCCACCAAACTGTTGGCTGTTTCTACTCGACAGCCGCCGGGTAATAATTTTTCATCTGGCAGGAGCTGCCAACTTTCCCCCTGCTGGGTAATATGTTCATTGATTAGGTCAATATCCTGAGGGTTTAAGAAAACCTTGATCTGTTGATCTGTCACAGGCATCGCTTGAATAGCCGCTTTGGCTACTGCAGTTATTTGCTGTGAGTCTAGCAACAGCTCACGCTGGATAACTTGCCTGGCAATGGTTATCGCAATATTCACCAATTGCTGAGTCAATGCTTCATCCTGTTCAGCAATTGGGTCATACAACGCATTAATCAATTGTTGTAAACGCCCCATTTGCTTATGCATCTCTTCAACGGCTGCTTCCTGCCCCTGTTTCAATCCTTGCTGATAACCCGCTTCTTGCCCTGATGTTAATCCTTCTTGGTAGCCTGCCGTTTTTCCCTCTTCTAGGCCAGTTTGCCAACCCAATTGCTTACCTTCATTAAAACCGGAATGGAAGCCTTGTTCCTGCTGTTGATCTGACTCACTTAGGGCGGGTGCAGGGCTTGCTGCTGGGGACTCAGCAGTTGAAACTGCTGTTGGCTGGGGGGAAGCCGGCATGGGAGCCTGTCCTGTAGGCTCTGTTGCCGGTGTTTGAGGTGCTGCTGATGCTTGTTGCTGGATCGACTTACTGGCAGGCGACCGTTCAGGATCTCGCGTTCGATGCTTAACGATATGCCGAGCATTGACAAACACTGGTAAGCCAAATGGCTTAACATCTGCCGCCTCACCTGCCGAAATTACCCGTTCAACATCCTTTCTTGTCATACACTGTTGCCACTACTTAATTTGAGAGTTGGGCCTATACCATTTCCTCACCGCCTTTACCTAAGGCAATTTCACCCGAATCAGCCATCCGCCTGGCAATGCTAAGGATTTCTTTTTGTGCCGTTTCCACTTCACTTAACCGAACAGGGCCTTTGGCTTCCAAATCATCTTGCAGTAATTCGGCAGCCCGTTTAGACATATTTTTGAATATTTTTTCCTTTACCGCCTCATTAGCACCTTTTAATGCCAGGATTAACACATCAGACGACACTTCACGCATTAATGCTTGAATACCACGGTCATCGACATCAGAAAGGTTGTCAAAAACAAACATTAAGTCCTCAATTTCAGTGCACAGGTCTTCATCTACTTGCTTGATAGACTCCATCAAAGGAGCTTCGATGGAACCTTCTACATAGTTCATAATATCTGCAACCCTTTTCACCCCTCCCATTGAGGTAGTTTTGGTTGAGCCACTACCAGAAAACTGGCGTTCCAGAATATCATTCAACTCTTGTAATGCTGCTGGCTGCACTGTAGTCAAGTTAGCAACCCGCAACATAATATCCAGGCGCACTTTAGCATCGAAATAACCTAGAATTTCTGCTGACTGATCAGCATCCAGATAAGCTACAACAATCGCCTGAATTTGTGGGTGTTCATAACGAATAATGTCAGCCACTGCCCGCGGCTCCATCCATTTTAAGGTATCCAATCCTGTCGTGTTACCACCAATCAGGATACGATCAATCAGCCCGCTGGCCTTATCTTCTCCCAGTGCCTGAGTGAGCATATTGCGAATATAGCCATCTGCCCCCATCCCTAAGCCTGTTTCGTGACGGACAATTTCAACGAAGTATTTCAGCACTGAAACCACTTTACCGCGGTTAACATTTTCCAGCTGAGCCATCATTGCCCCAACCTTTTGCACTTCTTTTGGCCCCATATGTTTTAACACTTCAGCAGCGTCAGCCTCTCCTAAGCTCAACAAAAAAATAGCAGAGCGTTCAACTCCAGACATTTTTGCAGCTTCAGCCGTTTCTTCAGAAATAGGGGCAGGCGTTTCTGGTTCAGTCATCTTCCGATACCCAATGCTTAATGACCAATGCAACCCGACCAGCATCCTCACTAATCAGCTCTCTCACGGCATTAAGCTGCTGCTCATAACCTTCATGAGGACCTGGTAACAGGATGCTGCCACCCGCACCGCCAGAAATACTAACCTGATCTTCAGCCAACCCACCGTCTTCACCTAGGCTTTCCAGCTCTTCAAAGGCTTCCATCCCCCCAACACCACCTGCGCCAGCTGCTTCAGGTGCAGGCTTGGCAAATAAATGACGAACCATTGGTTTTAAAAAACCAAATAATAAAATCAGTAAAAATAATCCGGCCAATACCAGTTTGATGATTTCCCAGAACCAGGGTTGCGTCCAAAACGGAATTTCTTCAATCGCTTCCGTTGGCACATCGACAAAAGCAGAGTTAATCACATTCACACTATCGCCCCGTGATATATCAAACCCCACTGCATCTTTGACTAACTGCGTGAACCTGGCTAGCTCATTCTCATCCCACGGCGTACGAACTACTTCACCAGTATCAGGAGCAGCTGTCACCAAGTCATTGACTACCACTGCTACCGTCAAACGCTTTAATCGCCCTTGTTGAAAACGGGTATGGCTGATGGTTTTATCTAGCTCAAAGTTACGAGTCGCTTGTACTCGCACATCCGTTGGCTTTGCAGCCGTGGCCTGGCCTTCTGCCTGTCCTCCCTCGACTTGCTCAGGTACGGTCACCTCTCCCGGCGGCTGGTTAGACAGTGCCCCAGGAACTCCCCCTTGCCCTGCACCCGTTTTACGGCTTTCATCCAAGGTTTGTTCACTACGCAGGGCTGGTGTATCAGGGTTAAACAACTCAGATGTCTGCTCAATAGCAGTAAAGTCAATATCTGCTGAGACTTCAGCCTTATAGTTATTTCGACCCAGCACTGGCTCTAAAATGTTGTGTACCCGCTGAACCAAAATATCCTCTACTTTGTTGATATATTCCCGCTGCTGATTAGCCAACTTGAGTCGACTCTCTTCAACAGTGGATTCTACAGAAAGCAGCTGGCCATGCTGATCCACCACAGCCACTCGCTCAACGGGCATATCTGGCACACTGGCTGCCACCAGGTTACGAATGGCCTTGACCTGCTCAGGCTTGAGGGTGCGAGTTCCATATAACTCCAGAAAAACCGATGCAGAAGGCAGGCGGGCATCACGAATAAACACGGAGCGTTTGGGAATAGCTAAGTGTACTCTGGCATTTCTGACGTTATACAAACTGGCAATGGTTCTCGCCAGCTCCCCCTCGAGTCCACGCCGATACCGCGCATTTTCTAAAAACTGACTGGTACCCAGACCTTGTTCTTTATCCAGTACCTCAAGACCTACATTGGTTTCATCCATCACATCTGCGGCGGCTAGTGCCATTCGTGCCTTCGCCACTTGATCAGCCTCAACCAGAATGATGCCGCTGTTCGGCTCAATTCTATAGTTGATTTCACTATCCTGTAGTGCTTGGATGACTTGAGCGCTGTTAAAGCCTTGCATCGAGCCATAAATAGGGCGGAAGTCTGGGGACTGGGACCACATGACAATCGCAAAGCCAATCGCCACGCTGGCTGCCAACCCCACCATTAAGGCAATTTGCCTGGCAATTGACAGACTGCTGAGTGAGTCAAAAAGCCCACCCCCGAAACGGTTTGATGACGCAGTTTGATCACCCACAACGGCAGGCTGTTGATTGCTGTTAGATTCAGCCTCAGTTGTTGCCATTGCAATAATACTCAACCATTAAATTGGCATTTTCATGATCTCTTCATAAGCACTGACAAGCTTATTCCGCACTTCTACCATTGCATCAAAGGCCACTCTGGCCTTTTGACTTTCAACCATCACCTGGGGCAAATCAATTGTGGTATCCCCTCGCGTGTAGCGGTCTTTTAACTCACTGCTAACTTGCTGCTGAGTATTCACCGCATCAATAGCCTGTTTAAACATATCCCCAAAAGAAGGCGTCACTTGCTTGACATCCCCTTCGGTATTCTGCTCATTAGCCTGCAACTTACCAGGCAGAGGCTGTGCCATGGCTTCTGCCTGCATAGCCCTCATTTCAACCAGTAAACGATTCATGGATAACTGCGAAGACATATGTAACTCCCTGCGCACCCGATGACAAACAATTGGCTTTCTAACAGGAGGCTGCATTTTTTACGCCATACATTAAGTTAGGCTAAAAATAGTTAGCTTATTCAGATAGTTATAATAAAGAGTTAAAGAAGTTTTTGATGTTTTCTTCGGACCCTGTTACATATCTAAGAAGGTTTCTTATTTACTATAGCGAAGGTGTTGAAATAACCCTGTAATTGATTAAATCAGAGAGTTGCCAAATTGAAGATTTTAATAACGGGTGCCGCTGGCTTTATTGGTAGTGCTATTGTGGCTGAATTATTACACCAGGGGCATCTGGTGTGTGCTTGTGTACGAAACCCACGTAATTTACCGGATCATCCCAACTTGTCGATTACTCAAGTAAACCTAGCCAACTACTTAACCCCTGAAAGCTGGTTACCCCATTTAAAGCACATTGACGCAGTGATTAATTGTGCAGGGATTTTAACGGAGTCCAAGCCAGGTGATTTTGAGCAATTACATTACCAAGCGCCTAAAGCACTAGCTGAAGCCTGCTTACAACAAGGCATCAACTGCTTTATTCAGTTATCTGCTCTTGGAAACCCTACTGATGGTGCCTTTATCAAGAGCAAACATCAGTTTGATGATTACCTTATTGAGTATTTTCCATCAGGCATTATTGTCAGGCCATCTGTTGTTTTATCTTGCCGGGGCTCCTATGGAGGCACTTCACTAATGAGAGCGATAGCCAGTTTGCCGGTGATTCCCCTAGCTGGAGATGGCAGCCAACAATTTCAGCCTATTTTATTGGAAGACCTGGCCAATGTTGTTAGCCGGCTGCTGACATATCAAGGAAACAAGCGGGTTTTTTATCCCGTTGGTCCAGAGGTGTTATCTATCAAAGATTATTTAGGTTCCCTAAGGCGGTGGTTAAAATGGCCTGAGCCTCGCTGGTTACCCACTCCTATAAGTTTGTTTAAACCATTCACTAAATTGAACAGTAAACTCAATATTGTACCGTTTAATGACACACTTTTAGCTATGCTGGAACAGGGTAATGTCGCACCGGATAATGAATATCAGGATTTGACTAAGGAGTTGAATTACATACCACAATCTGTCAAAACGACACTATTAAACACCCCTAGTTTTGTCCAAGACCGCTGGCATGCTCGACTTTATTGGGTGAGGCCCATACTTTGGTTTGCCATTGTACTTATTTGGCTATTTTCAGCTGGAGCTGGCTTTCTGACAAACCCAGATCAGTTCTCCCCTATTTTAAATGATCTGTCAATTCCAACTGAATACCAATCAACACTTGTGGTAATCACCAGTGTATTAGACATCAGTTTATGTATTTTATTTATTCTAAACTGGCGACCGACGTTAATTCTGGGTTTAATGGTATTATCAGTTTTAGGTTACACCTTAATGTTAGGGGTATTTGCGCCATTTACTTGGCTAGATCCTTTGGGTGGACTTATCAAAAATGTAGCGGTTTTAATGATGATATGGTGTTATTGGGCAATTAAAGAAGCACGTTAAAGGTATACCTAATAATGCACTTTTTTAGATGCACCCTTATGTAAACTTATGAGTCAGATATGAAATAACAGAATACCCTGTTATCTCATATCCCCTAGTTTTTACAACACCCCGCTTAAGGTAAAGAATTAAATGGCTGAGTATTATTTATTATTAAAATTAGTGCATATCATTTCTTCCACTTTGCTGTTCGGTACTGGATTAGGTACGGCATTTTATATGTGGCGTGCTGATCGTAGCCAAAACCTGAATACCATCGCCATTACCAGCCAAAATGTCGTATTAGCTGACTGGCTGTTTACCACACCTGCTGTCATTATTCAGCCTGTTACAGGTATTTGGATGTTAATGCTGGTGGGATTACCCCTCACCACTTCTTGGGTAATGGCAAGTTTGCTTTTGTACGTAATCATTGGGCTATGTTGGCTACCAGTAGTTTATATTCAAATTAAAGTCGCTAAGCTAGCCAAAACAGCACTTAGCAAAAACCAACCACTACCCACCCGCTATCGAAAATTAATGACTTATTGGTATAGCTTAGGCTGGCCCGCTTTTATTAGCGTAATCATCATTTTTTATTTTATGGTGTTTAAACCCACTCTTTGGTGACCTTAACTATGAAAGTACTGCATACTCGCCAGGCATACGTTTTAGAACAAATTAACCAATTTAATCAACAGTCCAGTGATGCTGATCGACGTTTAAAGTTTGAAAAAATGCAAGTGTCTCCCTTTGTTTTTTTCAGAGGCACAAATCACATTTACTGGCACGACGTTTCCCGTGACTGGCGCATCAGCCTTTATGGTGGTCGCCCCGAAACACAAGTGTGGTTGCAAGGTGATGCCCATGTGTATAATTTTGGTGCCCTGCACGATCACTATGATCGGGTTTACTATGGTATGGATGATTTTGACGATGCCATTATTGCTGATTACCAGTTCGACTTATGGCGGTTAGCCTCCAGTTTAGTTTTGGACTTACAACAGCGTGATTATTATCAACAAGACTTTGCTGAAGAAGCAATAAAGTTATTAGGTTCGGCCTATTTACAAGGTATTGTTGCTAGCGAAGCTGATGACTCTACCATTTATATTGAGAATGCAGCCAAACCAATTAGAAAGTTTTTGCAAAAAGTCCATAAGAATAATACCCGCTTAAGCATGCTAGAGAAATGGACTACACCTGACTTAAACCACTTCAATTATACAAATGCTAAACTGATTGAACTATCTGATCATGTTAAAACAAACTTAACAGGGGCTTTACTGGACTATCACCGTTGCCAACAGTCCGTTACTCAAAATTTTACCAGCCGTTTTGAAGTATTAGATCTAGTAAAACGAGTCAAAGCCGGTATGGGCTCGCTAGGTAATCAACGCTTTTATGCATTAATCCAAGGCCCCACCCCGGAAGAAAATATTATTTTAGACATTAAACAACAACAGCAACCCGCCGCTATTCGTTGCTTTTCGAAAATTGAACAAAACTGGTATAACAGCCAATTTACCAATGAAGGCCAGCGCCATGCCAATGCCTACTCCGCAATTGCTGAACACCCAGATGCCTGGCTAGGCTGGCTAAATTATAACGATGAAGTTTATTCTGTAAGAGAACGCTCCCCATTTAAAAAAGACTTTCCCACCCATAAGCTATTTAAACCCAAGCACTATTTAACAATAGCTGAAGTATGGGGCGAAATATTAGGCAAAGAACATGCCCGCGGCTCTATTCAAGTACAAGAACCCAACCACCGATTTATTCATTACGTTAAAAATGAGCTAATGGAAAATCAAAAGGATTTTATCAAACTCCTATCTGCAGTCTCAGTGCACTATGCTAGATGCGTGGTGCAAGATTGGGAGTATTTTAGAGGTGGTGGTTTATCATAAAAATGAGATAAAGGTTTTATCACAAAGAAAAGCAAGACTATAGGTGTTAACCTAATCATTATAACAGAGTCAATATAATAACTCAGTGTCTACCATGGAGTAGCTGGATATACTTTCGCTACTCCTGAAAAGTAAAAGGCAACCTATCTCCCCACTTTTCGATATGCACCTTTTTGTGCCTGATTTTCCTGATATTGTTTCATCCACTCGACAAATCTAGCAGCAGGTAATGGAGGAGTAAACAGATAGCCTTGGGCTTGATCGCACTTTAAATCCTGTAAAAATTCCAGTTGTTTTTTCGTTTCTACACCTTCAGCAATTACCACTAAATTTAAGCTATGCGCAAGGCTAATCACGGAACGGACTATTGCTTGAGATTCATGATTATGAAGTAAGTCTTTGACAAAAAACCGGTCTATCTTGACTTTGTTAACGGGAAAACGCCACAAATAAGCCAAGGATGAATAACCAGTTCCAAAGTCATCAATAGAAATACCCACACCTCGTCGGGCAAAATGATGCAGCGCTTGGGAAACAGCATCAGCATCATTCATTACCATCGTTTCAGTAATTTCAACTTCTAAAAAGGCAGGTTCCATTGCCTGGTCCTGCAATACCCTATCAATAGTCCCCGTAATATCACCATATTTAAACTGTGAGGCAGATAAATTAACAGCAACTTGTAGTGCTCCCAACTGACTGACATCATTCCATACTTTACATTGCTTACACGCTTCTTCTAACACCCACTCACCAATATCAGTTATTAGATTACTTTGTTCAGCAATAGGAATAAATTTATTCGGGGTAATTAAACCTCTATCAGAGTGCTGCCAACGAATTAATGCTTCCATACCCACTACCTTAAAGGTATTTAAGTCAACTTTCGGCTGATAAAAAACTAAAAACTCATTGTTCATTAATGCACGATGCATGTCTTTTTCTAATTCATTACGTTCTTGTACTCGCTGATTCATTTCATCGTTATACATCCGGTATTGATTACGGCCAAGATTCTTGGCTTCATACATCGCCATATCAGCATTTTTTAATAGTTGATCACTGTCATTACCATCATAAGGAAATAAGGTAACACCGATGCTGGCACCAATGTGAATACTATGTCCTTCACAATCAACATTGCAATTCAGCAGATCATTCATTCGTTGTGCCATATTTTCTGCTTCAACTTCAGAACGTAAATCACTGGAAATAACTGCAAACTCATCCCCCCCTAGTCTGGCAGCAATATCAAACCCACGAATAGACTTTAATAAAATATTTGCTACTTTTTTTAGCAGCTCATCACCTACCATATGCCCTAGTGTGTCATTCACATCCTTAAACTTATCTAAATCAATGAAAAATAGCGCAACAATTCCATCAAACCGTTCAGCTCGATTAATATTTTTCTTTAATTCGTTTTGAAACATCACCCGATTCGGTAAATTAGTCAACATGTCGTATGATGCCAGATACTGCAACCGTTGCTCAGCCATTTTGCGCTCAGTAATATCAGTATGAATACCAACTACCCCACCATCACTGGTGGCATATTCTCTAAATTCAATAAAGCGATCTTGGTTTAACTCAATCAGGTGGGCTCGTCCTACTTTATCTCTAGTCTGAATGATGCTTTTAACCCAGGTTTCCAAAGGTACCTCAACTGAAACGACCCCTTCTCGATACATAACCCGTAAGATTTCTTGAAATGAAGCATGTTCCGGCAGCAACGTTAAACTATAAAAGTCTCTAAAGTGCTGATTACATAAAACAAGGTGATCTTTATCATCAAATAAGACAAACCCTTCCGACATGCTTTCAATTGCATCACTTAGTTGCGCTTTCGCTTTTTCTATTTCCTGGTTGGTAGTTTCTAATAAGTGGGTCTTCTCAGTTAGGGAGTGCATCATACCCGCTATACTGTCACTTAAAAACTCAAACTCAAAGACACCACTGTAATTCGGTTGATTCCCTTCTTTAATAGCTCCAATAATACGATTTATTGGGTTTCTTACTTTATAACTTAAGAAATAGAACATCAGCCCAGTCACAATCACAATGGTTATCAGCGCCACACTAAACGCATATCGGTAAATAGGCTGTTCCATTGTCCGCAATGCCTGTGCTTTAGGTTTCAATAAAATGATATGCCACTGCCAAGGTTGAAACAGCTGGGAATAAACAATATAACCTTCTAGCTTGGCAGGAATAAGCGATAAATTATTCGTTAACAACAAGTTTTCTATAATAGACAACGTTTCTCTAGGTAACTCTGTTTTAACAATCACTTCTTGGCGGTTTTCATCAAATACTACCACCCCCACATTATTTGCGCGCACAAAGTCCTCAATAGCCACCATTGTGGAAACTTTTTCCAACCTGACCAATTTTTCATTGGTGGCTTTACCGGTTTGAAATAGCTTATCTAAGTTAGTATCACAAATATACAAAACACTGCGGGATAACCAGTTGAGGTTTTCTCTAATTTGATGGTTAGCAGAATCAGAAATAGAGTACGAGGTAAATAGATATAAAGTGATTACCACCAAACTGACAAACACCAAAAAAGGGGTGAATACACGAAATGCAAAAGAGTTCGTTAATTTCTTTAGCATTACTCATACCTTTGTTGCTACTAATTGGCTTTTTCAGTCGGTATAAAAATAGGTAGTTTAGTTCGTAGTGCCTCAGGCCAAACAATTTCTTTCTTGCCTTGCTGCCATTGAATAGTAAGAGGGAATCTTTTCACTTGTACACCAGTTCGATCAACGGCATAACGCCCAATGAGGCTATAAGTGTCCAGTGTAAACAAGGCTTCTCTTACCTTATTTCGATCGAATGAGTTTGCTCGTTTGATAGCTGCTTCCAAAATTTGCCCAGCAGCAAAAGCCGTTGCAGCATGATAAGAAGGCGAAATGTTATAAGTCGCTTCAAAGTCTTTCGCAAATCCTTGTGATCCACCTTGGATGCTACCCTGATCTTTAATTTGTTCCCAAATGGAAATAGCAAAGGTATTTTCAGCTTCAGCAGGTCCTAGCTCAGTTAAATATTTTGGCAGAGTTGGGCCCACTGTGGCCAAATAACCCCGTGGCTGCCAATTAATTGCCGTTAATGCTCGACGCATTTCGACCGACTCATTAAAGTGGCCAGTCATCATTAGAATTTGCGCTCCAGATTGACGCACGGCTGTGGCTAACACCTTATAATTCACCAGTCCTTTTTCAAAAACCTGGTAAAACTTGATGGTTAAGCCCAAACGTTTAGCCCATTCCCGCGCACCTAAGCCAACACTTTTAGAGAAGCTGTCATCAGGACTAACGATGGCTAAGTTATCCTCCTCCATTATTAGCAGCATTTTTAGAAAGCCTAGGGTATAACGACTGGCTGGTGTCCACATACCAAATACATTACTAAAACCATGCTGCCATATCTTATCGGAAGCGGCACCTGCGGCTAACATAGGATAGCCATAACGCTCAGCCACTCCCGATACGGCTAGGGTAATACCGCTAGAATATGGACCAAAAATAAACTCAACTTTTTCTTTGGTAATCAGTTCTTCATATAACGCAGGGGCTAACATTTTTTGGCTTTGATCATTTTTTATAATAATCTCAACCGGTCGTCCTAACAAACCACCGCGGGCGTTAATCTGGCGTTGCCAAAGTCGATAAGCCTTTTGCTGCATATCAGCCATCAAGGCATACCGCCCGGTTAAACCCAGTGACAAGCCTATTTTGACAGGCGCTTTGGCAACAGCCCAACGACTTTCTAACCCTAGCAACAACAACCAGGCTATGAAAACCACCCACCTGATTATACTAAGTTGATAAAAAAGAATCACAATGTTTTATCAATACTTTTGCAGTAAATTAGTTACAGTATAATGAAGCTGTGCCTTCCGTGCTGACAGATTAACTCCCAAAAAAAGCAGTTATAAAAATTACTGGCTAATTACCAGAAGGTATTTGTTAAAAAATGAGGCCGCCCTTATTTAATATAAATAGATTTATATGCTGTATAAATAGAGGCATACATTACTGGCATCAATACTAAATAGCCCAATAATAAAGGTATTGCCGCAATAATCGCCATGACGAACATAAAAATGCCATAGACAAGAAATGGTAAAATATTACGCAAACACCCTTTGAAGCTCATCACCATGGCAGGCCAAGCTCCCATATCATTTAGCATAACTAATGCGGGTGCAAACCAAATCATCATAATAATGGGTAACAAAAAAGCTAAAAATAAGAGTGCAAAGATAATACCTAAAGCTGCATTAAATTCTTGAGCACCTCCAGCTGTTTGGGATGACAGACTAACCCCAAAAGCCATGGCTAACAGAAATAACACAGCAATTACAATAATTGAAAGCACTAAACTAAATACCCCGACTAATACCAGAGTGCCCAGCTTTCGCTGAAACCCTTCAAAAATATCAACCACTTCCATGCCCTGCCCCGTATCCAGCTTATAACTGGCGTAGACAAAGCCTGCAGTAAAAATTGGTGTCACTAATCCAGACACCAGGTTAACAATGGGAATAAGCGCTAATACAAATACAACTACCCAGTAAACAATCGTTGCAGCAATCCATATCCCAGGTTTACTGGTAAATAATTTAAAAGCATCACTAATCCAGGTTACCCCCGCACCTACATTTTGTTTTACAGGGTCATGCAAAGTCAGATCAGTTGAATGCTCACCTACTACATCAGCATCAGGGCTTTTATAAGGGTTTGTCTCAGTCATGAGCAGATATCCGTTATCATTCCAGGTCATTTAGGCAAGCTGTTACAACGTTATACAGTCAGTATAGCTAGCAACCAAATTGGTCACCCTTTAATCACCACTAAGCAAATACCAGTCATAACTTACTACGCTTAAGTCTTGGAGCCGCCAAACCTTGCTGACAATAAAACCAATGGTTGAACCACAATATCCATAATCTTTGATATCCATCGTGATATTCAAGCTAAGCTTGGTTTAACAGCCCAAAATATCGATCAATGGAAGGCAGGACTGGTATAAGTGGCCATTAGAAAGCATTTAACCTTAATAAGACAATTGTGTTACAGTAACAAACTTTATTTTTAAGTGGCTAATAGCTTCAACAATTATGCAACGGCTGGATTCACAGATAGTCATCGAAACCCCAGAGGGTATTTCCCTGCCACTTACACCTGCAGGCCCTGGCGTGCGAATCCTGGCATTTTTAATCGATGCTATTATTCGCTACTCTATCGTATTTGCAGTGTTTCTTGCTTTACAGTTTTTTGGTGATATTGGCAGCGGCATCGGCTTAGTTGCCTTATTTTTAGTGGAATGGTTTTACCCTGTTTTCTTTGACGTTTTTCGCCATGGTGTCACCCCTGGTAAGAAATCCTTTCATTTACGCGTCATTCATGATGATGGTTCTCCTATCTGCTTTTCCAGTTCAATGGTACGTAACCTTTTACGAGTAGCAGATTTTTTACCGGCTTTTTATATCTTAGGGGTGCTCAGTATGATGAGTAACCGGCGATTTCAACGGTTAGGGGACTTAGCAGCTGGCACCTTAGTGGTATACGACACTACCACTGCCAATTTTACTGGCACCCCAATCGAAGGCAGCCAACCTTTCCCCATCCCTTTAAACTGGCAACAGCAACAAGCCATTATCCAATTTTCTGAGCGTAGCAATACCTTATCAGAAGCTCGACAACAAGAGCTGGCTAATTTGCTAGCGCCTATTACCCATGATAAAGACCAAGCCGCTGTTACCTCTTTATTAAAAGTTGCCAATGGAATACTTGGGCGCCAATGAAGCAAGAAACTTTTGAAAATCGTTATCAACATGACTGGCAAGCATTTGAAGTAATACTTGAGCAACTGGAAAAACGCCAGGCAACTTCCGTGACCCAATTTTCCAGCCACTATCGCCGTATTTGCCACTATTTGGCGTTAGCCAAATCTCGCACCTACAGCCCTCAGTTACAAGCCAAACTGGAAAACATGGTGTTACGTGGGCATCAACAGTTGTATACCCGTAAAACACAATTCCTCTATAACAGTATTCAATTTATTTTGCTGAAATTTCCTGCCTTGCTTCGAGAAAATGGGCACTTTTTCTGGTTGGCTACGGCCCTCTTTTATCTCCCAGGGTTGGTCATGTTTTTCGCTATTCAGTGGGACCCTAATCTGGTTTACACCATAATGAATCCCCACCAAGTCACTGAATATGAAAGCATGTACGACCCCACCTTACGTCGTATAGGGAGAGACAGGCAGTCAGATACTGATATTATGATGTTTGGCTTTTATATCTGGAACAATATCGGTGTTGCCTTTAAAACCTTTGCAGGCGGGATTTTAGTGACCGTAGGCAGCCTGTTCTTTATGCTTTTTAATGGGTTATTTTTTGGCGCTTTTGCCAGCCATATCGTTAATGTCGGTTATCAAAATACTTTTTTTCCTTTTGTGATCGGCCACGGTGCATTTGAGTTAACCGCTATCACCATCGCTGGGGCAGCTGGTATAAAAATGGGCTATAGCCTTTTGGCACCAGGCAACTTATCCCGCTTGGATGCTTTAAAACAAAGCGCTAAAGTTGCTATACAGCTTCTGTTGGGAGCTGCTTTTATGCTGGTTATTGCAGCCTTTGTTGAAGCATTTTGGTCATCTTCTACACTGCTCACCCCAACCCTTAAATACGGCATTGGCGCTTTATTTTGGTTACTGGTTGCTGGTTACCTTGGTTTAGGAGGTAAAAGCCATGCAACTTGAACGAATTGCCTTTACTGCCCGTCCGCGTCAACCCTGGGAAGCGGCTGACTTAGGAATGCAGTTTACCCGCTCTCTATACTGGCAATTGGTCAAGCTTTGCTTGCTGGTTACTTTGCCTATTTATGTGTTACTTGAAATCATTTGGACCAATACAGTCGTCAGCAGCCTTGTTATCTGGTGGCTAAAACCACTTTGGGAGCGCATTGTTCTGGTAGTTCTCAGCCAATCAGTATTCCAATCGACACCAACTACTCGTCAGGCCTTGCAAGGTTTTAAATCAATCGTCGGGCGCCAAGCATTCGCTGCAATCACTTGGCGGCGGTTTTCACCAACTCGCTCTTTTAACTTGCCCGTTATTCAATTAGAAGGATTAAAAGGCCAACAATACCAGTCACGCTTATCGATTTTACATCGAGGTAATACCTCACCTGCCTTCTGGTTAACTATTATTGGCATACACTTAGAGTCTTTTCTTTCATTAAGTGCATTTATGCTAGTCATCTACCTGGCACCAAATATCAATGAGTTGTCAGAAGCAGTTGACTTACTCGAAATAACCTGGATAGGTAGTTTATTTTATTATTCCAGTATGCTGATGGTTGCCCCCTTTTATGTGGCCAGTGGTTTTTTTCTTTACTTGAATCGTCGTATTTTATTGGAAGGCTGGGATATTGAACTAATATTCCGCCAAATGGCGGCTAGCCATAAGCAACCAGCCAAGTCTATAAATAAAACAGCCCAACTCATGTTAACGGCAGGCTTACTGATTGGTAGCCTGTATCCAATGCAAGATGTTTTTGCAGGGGTAGTTGAAACACCTGAGGCAGCCAAAACCAACATAGAAGAAGTACTTAATAGCGATGACTTCCATCAAATCGAAACAACCCGCTTTCCAAAACTGGACATAGACTGGAGCTGGCTATTTGATGATGAACATGATGATACATCAGAACAAGGTTGGTTAGCCAATTTAGCCATGGCCATCGCTCCGTTTATAGAGGTGGTTTTATGGAGCATTGTTGTTGTACTCATACTATTGGTGACATTTCGCTATCGCCACTGGATAATGACTTTAACCAAACCCATTAGCACCCCAGCTAAACCCTCTAGCCAGCCAAACACCCTGTTTGGTCTGGAAGTAAATGCCGAATCCTTACCTAAGAATATTCCTTCAACCGTCATAACATTGTGGAAAAACCAGCAACACCGAGAAGCGGTTGGTTTGCTCTATCGAGCCATACTCAACCAATTAATTAGCCATTATCAAGTGCCTATTATTAATGGGGATACTGAAGGTGATTGTATAAACAAAACGAAACCTTTAGCTAACAGCCAGCTCACTCAATATCTACAAGATGTCACTGCCATTTGGTTACAATTGGCCTATGCCCATCAACTACCTACCGAGCCTATGATAACAGCACTTTGCCAGCGCTGGCAGCAGCTGGACACAGGAGCAGCAGATGGCTAAGTCAACTAAAATCATCCTGGCAATTATTCTCCTATTAATCATTGCAAGTGCTGGCTGGTTATTGATTCATATTGAGTGGCAACAACGAGAAATTGATTTAGGCTATTCCAAAGCAGCCAAACAAAATCACTACCTGGCGTTACAACAATTTCTTGCTAAACAAGGCATTAATGCCACTGTCAAACAAGGCTTAGCAGGTGTTGATAAAATGTCTGGTTATGGCACTGTTATTCTTTCTCAGGCATACAGTTCATTAGATAAACAACGGACCCAACGATTACTGAAATGGGTTAAAATGGGTGGCCATTTAATTATGGAAGCCCATAATCCTTTTATTCATGATTTGGCCACTAAAAAAGACACTATCTTCAGTCAATTTAATGTTACTGTTATTGACGATGAATCAGTGGATGATAACCTGGAAGAACGCCTTCAATCTTTAGCCGCGACCCTAGATCAGGCTAAAGGAAAACGCCAAAAAAATTGCCGTGGTTATGGATTATTAGGCGAAATTAAAATTAAAGGCCTAACCAACCCCCTTACCATTGATTTTTCCAATGATCGATTATTAAGTGCACCTCTAGATAACGCTTATGGCTGGGTGACGGCTGAAACAAATGATAATTTAGTGAGAATGGTTCAATTCCAATATGGCGATGGCTTAATCAGCTTTATGGGTAGCCTAAAATTATGGCGTAACCCCTATATCAGTTGTGAAGATAATGCTTTTTTACTCACTCAGCTAATTGATCCCAAAGGAGATTTAACCCTATTTAAAAATCAGGATAGCGATTCATTATTTACCAAGTTATGGCAATGGGCGCCTTATTTTATAATTGGCTTTGGCTTATGGCTGATCGCCTGGTTATGGCATCAAGGCATACGTTTTGGCCCCATAAAGCATTATCAGCCTTATGAAATACGACAGATTGTTGAGCATATTGAAGCGGCCAGCCGATTATGCTGGCAACAACAACAAATTGCTGAGCAAGTGGATCAGCTAAGAAAAGCAATTTTAACCCAATACGCAGATAAGCACCCTGGTTTTAAACAGCTAAGTGCCTCCGAACAAACTCAACATATTGCTAAAGATACCCATCTAGCAGATGCCCTGATTGAACACAGCTTATTTTCACCAGTCTCCCGAAAAGAAGTTGAATTTACCCAACAGTTAAAAGGGCTACAACAAATTAGGAACGGTTTATGACACAAGCACCCAATGCCAATCTGGAGCAAACCCAAGCCTATGAGCTCACCCAACAAATTCAACAACAGCTGAACAATGTTGTGATTGGTCAGCCTGAAGTGGTTAACCAAGTATTAATTGGTTTATTAGCAGGTGGCCATATTTTAATTGAAGGGGTACCTGGCTTGGGTAAAACCTTACTGGTGCGGTCTTTAGCCAAAACGTTTAATGGCCACTTCAGTCGTATTCAATTTACTCCCGATTTAATGCCAACGGATATTACTGGGCATGCCTTGTTTAATATGCAATCCAGAGAGTTCGAAATTCGCAAAGGCCCAGTTTTTACTAATTTATTATTAGCCGACGAAATCAACCGGGCTCCAGCAAAAACCCAAGCCGCATTACTGGAAGTCATGCAGGAAAAACAAGTAACTATTGAGGGGGACTCTTTTGCAGTATCCGCTCCATTTATGGTGCTTGCCACACAGAACCCTATTGAACAAGAAGGCACTTATCCGTTACCAGAAGCCGAGCTTGACCGGTTTATGATGAAAGTTTTTATTAATTATCCCGCTGCTGACCAAGAATTAGCCATGGTTGCTAAGCTATCAGCACCATCTAAAGAAGATTATCTGGCTCAAGTTAAGTCGATCTTAACAGCTGAAGCTGTGATTAATCTACAACACCTGACGAATCAAGTAACAACTGACACCAGTGTGTTGGATTATGCTGTTCGTATTGTGCGTACTACCCGAGACTGGCCAGGTATTTCCCGAGGCGCTGGTCCCAGGGCCAGCTTGTTTATTGTGCAAGCAGCTAAAGCTAATGCGCTACTAAATAGTAGAAATTTCATCACGCCTGATGATATCAAAACCCTAGCCTTACCTATCCTTCGCCATAGGGTATTATTAAGTGCTGACCGGGAATTGGAAGGAGTGACCGCTGACCAGGCATTAGCAGAATTACTTGCCCAAGTGGATGCTCCTCGACAATGAGACAGTTTAAGCCTAGTCAGTCATTTCTGTATTTTTTGCTTTTATTTGCTGGGCTGGGATTAGCTCAAGCTGTTAGTAGTCAGTTTTGGCCTAATGTATTGCCTTGGTTTTCCCAGCTATTATTGGCTGGTTTGTTAATTATTAGTCTGTTGGCCATAGCTGATGTGCTTTCATCCAAACAAGCTCCCACACTCACTATTACCCGACAATTGCCTCATAATTTAGCCCTGTCCAACCCCGTTAGCGTTGAAGTTTTGATTCACCATAAAAGCCGGCAACGGCAGCAAATACAGCTTTATGACCATGTACCTAGTCAATTTAATTTTGCTGGGTTGCCTTTAACCATAGAATTACTTCCAGGTAAATACTCCATTGCCCATTATCAAGTCACCCCTCATCAACGAGGGCCAGCACGATTTGAGCAAGTAGAAGTCAGTATCCGCTCCCAATTGGGTTTATGGGAAATGCAATTTATTTACCCAGTAACGACCGAAGTGAAAATTTACCCCAACTTTGCCACCGTCACTGGCTATAATCTATTAGCCAATAGCCATCATACTTCTCAACTGGGGATACGTAAGCAACAACGTCGGGGAGAAGGCATGGACTTTCATCAACTAAGAGAGTACCGACCTGGAGACCCTCTACGACAAGTAGATTGGAAAGCCACTGCAAGACGGTTGTCGCTTATCTCAAAAGAATATCAAGATGAGCGAGACCAACAAATACTCATCCTGTTGGATAGTGGAAAACGAATGCGCATTCAGGATGGCCAACTAACCCATTTTGATCACGCGCTAAACTCCTTATTGTTACTTGCTTTAGTCGCATTAAAACAGGGTGATGTAGTAGGTATGATGAGTTTTGGGCAAAGCAATCGGTGGGTACCTGGGATTAAAGGCACCGGCAATATAAATATGTTGCTTAATAACTTCTATGATTTATACCCTGATGAACAGCCTACTGACTATATTGCAGCTGCGGAAGATTTAATGACCCGCCAGCGTAAACGGGCTTTAGTTGTATTAGTTACCAACCTGCGCGATGAAGATACCCAAGATCTGGTGGCTGCCATCAAATTACTACGCCGAAAACACTTGGTATTATTGGTCAATTTACAAGAAACCGCTATACAACAAATTAACCACCAACCCATCAGCGATTTTTCCGATGCCCTGCGATATTTAGGTGCTTATCAATATTTAACTGAACGCAGTGCAACCGTTGACAAATTAGTAGCAGAAGGAGCCTTAACTCTTGATTGTACACCACAAGAAATGATGGCCCGTTTAGTGAACCACTATCTAGATATTAAACGCAGTGGCAGGCTTTAATAATTACCGTCAAATCACTTAGATTTATGATTACCAGGTTCCAGGAGAATTACTGAGCCGTCTTTTACTTTGACGCAGTTTCGCCCCGCTTGCTTGGCTTGATACATTGCTTGATCGGCTTCTTTTAATAGGTCAAAATGGCTTGCCTTAACCGAAGGTAAGACACTAGCAACACCTGCACTTATAGTTACACTATCGTTGGTCGGAGAAAACTCATGGTGAATATGTAAATTTTCAATTCCCTCTCGCATCGTTTCTGCCACTTTCAACGCACCAACTTTATCAGTGCCTGGTAATATCACCACAAATTCCTCACCACCATAACGGGCAATGGAATCTGTTTCACGCATAGTCAAAGCGTTGAGAGCTTTAGCGACTAACCGAAGACATTGGTCGCCTGCTTGATGGCCATAATGGTCGTTGTATAACTTAAAATGATCAATATCGATCATAATAATGGCCAGACTTTTCTGATGACGAACAGCTCGTTTCCACTCCCTTTTAAATACTTCATCAAAATAGCGACGATTACTGAGTTCAGTCAGTGGGTCCACAAGCGACAATCGTCGTAATTCAGTCTCAGCTTGCTTGCGAGTAGTAATTTCTGCTTCAAGCTTTTTATTCGTTTCTACAATAGCGACTGCATAATCATTCGTTTCAAGCTGGCGTAGTCGCAATTTACGAAGTGCCAACGTAATACAGATAAGACAACAAACTAAGATACTACTGATGAGAATAAACGACTGCCTGAGCATACTATTAGTAAGTAGCATATGAGTTTCTATTGGAATAACCACTTCCAAAACCCCTCTCACATCACCTACTCGCCAATCATTTTTAGGACTATCAGGATGGGAATTGTGACAGTTGATGCAGCTTGGCCGCATTAAATCAGCAGAAGCATAGCGTAAAGAGGCTCGACCATCCACCTCTTCAAAGCGATAATAAGGCTGATTGGGATTGTTTTGTAAGTATTGCCAGGCTGACTTAGCAAAAGCATCACTTAGCCCACCAGAAATTTCACGCCAGGGAAAAGGATATTTACTATAAAGCCGACTTTTTATGCCACCTTGTTTCCCCCCAAGGCGATTTCCCAATAACATACTTAGCGTTGCAGGAAGAGGAATTGCGTCCGCTTTGGTTCTATAATCATGGCTAACCTTAATACCATGGGTTTGTGCGATTACCACCACTTCAGAAGTATATAAGGTACGAAATTCCGTAAGAGCCTGAGAGTAAGATTGCGCATTATCCAACGCCGTCGTCTGGATTTGCTCATTAGCCAGGTGCTCCAAATGCCATAAGATGACGATGGTGGCCATGGTAAAAGTGACTGCCAAGGTTATTAATGGATGATTGATAAATGCATTAATAGAAAACTCAAACAACCTGGAAATACGCTGTTTCATTAACTGTCATTCCTACAACAAATACACAGCTATCATAACCTACTGTAGTATATGCCACTCCAGTTTATCTAATTATCAAATCAAATTGATATTTTTCTCTTGAAGGATTTTAGTTTTGATTAAAGTGCACTTAAAACTCAAGTAAATCGTAGGTGACTAGCAACCGGTTAACCCGCTCGCTGTTTTCAAGCCCTTTGTGGTTAGCATAGTACCAGCCTAAGCCAAGCCCTTCTAATAACCCAGTCTGGATAGTGTAAGACAGATAGCCACCTAACTCTGTTGCGACATTCTTTTCATCCTGTTCAATTAATAGCATTTCATCAGGTCGAGAACCACGGGCATAATGCATACTTAAAGTTAAGCCCGGTAGTGAAGCCTCTGCAAAATCGTAATCAAACCCCAACACCCAGGCACCTTCATTTTTATGGTTAAAGTTTTTATGCAGTGCCAAAGTTGAGTTAAAGGTACCTTCATCATCGTAGAAATACCCTCCTGCCCAATCAGCATCATAGGTTTTGTTATAGCCTAAATAAAGTTTGCCATGGCGGGTATGTAAAGCACTCGTTAAATTAATATAACGGCTTTTGTAGTCTTCATACCGCACATAGGTGAACATTTGGGCATTATTAAAAGATAGCCAGTCATAATAACCAAAACCATTTTTGCCTTGCGCTTGGCCATAACGTGCATCGAATAAAATAGCAACGTCACTGTTAAGCTCAGTGATATAAAACAGTTTGGCAAAATATTTTGCAAGCTGATCACCGGCTTTGCCATACTCAAGCTGCCCGGTTAGACCCGGTGCTAATTGATAGTTAAGGCCCAGAATATCAATGTGCTTAATTTTACTCTGGCGATCATAACTTTCTAAATTGCTTAATAACTGGCTAGAGCGACGATTGTGGTATTTATTAAAACGAGTCAAATAAACTTGGGCATTTTTCCAATTAGCAGTAATTAACGCACCAAAGATAGAACTGGCTGTAACATTGGAGTTTGCTGTCGAAAAGGTGGCTATATCGACACTTTGCAAACCGTAATGTAAACCAATATTAAAAGTGTCATCGCCAAAGCGCAGTTTAGTATAAGCCTGTGAAATAGTAGATAAACTACCACTACTGTCACTACTCAATTGAGGTTGACGTAAATAATCAATCTCTTCTGTTTCTAAAATAGGAACTTCTATTTGACAAGCTTGAGGGGCTTGATTATCAGGATCCAACATACAACCCTGCATTTCCTTACTTTTTGCCTCAAGTTGTTCATAACTAAAAGACGAAAAGACAAATTCGCTATCACTCGCTATAGGCTGCTCTATAAAACCCGCTGCTTCAGCTCCTTCAACTGCCTGCTGCTGAGCGACTAGCCCATGGCCACCACCTCTATTATTTGCTCCGTTACTGTTACTGTTATTGTTGCCATTTACATAAGAGGCACTCCCCATGGTGAAATCAAATCCAATAAAACCAAAATAATAATCGGACTTAAATTCCAGCTCTAAACCATGAACCCATTCATCCAAGTCAAATACTTCACTGCGTTGAGCTGCATTACTATTAACAAACAAGTTGTTGTAACGCATTGTAACAGGTCCATTGCTTTTCTCCATACCAACACAAGCGCTACTCATTAAACCTAATGATAAAGCTATTGCAGTGAAAATCGATAAATTTCTTACGGCTACCACACTAGAATGCATTACAACAACCACTACAACGTTTTATAGCAAATAAACAACGCCAGAATGTATAAAATCTGGTGAAATTATTGGGATAAAGGAGGGAAATAAAAGGAAACTGATTTAGTTTAACTTGCGGTACATTGATGTCCTCCATGGCTATAAAACAGCTGTATCCCTTCACTTATTGGGAGTGGTTAATGAATATCTTGTCGTATTTTATTTATTTCCTTTTGAAGTTAAAGTTATAAGTTCACAGTTTCATGTACTGTTTCAGTAACAAAAGCCCCTGTTTTTAAAGACATCCGCGTACCCAATATCCTCAACGTTTAATACCCTATACCTAATGCTCATCGTATACATCCCTTATGCATAAATAATACTATATTCTTCGCGAATGTTTTTTAGGCTTGTTACAATTTATATTATTCCCTACTTTACCTTGCTTATTTTCGTTTTTGGCGTTTTACGTCTAGCCTTAATAACTCAATAAAAATAAAAAAGGAATTTTCATAATGCGTTTAATTATTGTCTTGCTAGCCAATATACGACTTTTTATCTCTATCTTGTTTATGCTGCTATACACCTCAACTGTATCGGCAGGGGCTTACTCACAAAGCTGGCTTAACCGTGCTATTCAGTTGCAAATCAAACTGGATATTAGCGAGCCTCTCGGTCGTAGTACTTTTTTATATACCCATAACAGTTACAATTCAAAAGCCTATGCAAACTTGGGTAGTTATTGGGACCCGAATCATCAATTAAGTATTCATCAGCAGCTAGAGTATGGTATCCGCGCTATTGAATTAGATACCCATTGGACCTTAGGCACCCGAGCAAAAAAAGAAATTTTATTGTGCCACGGTACCAATAAGCACACAGGATGTAGTATTTTCGACCGACAATTGACAGCCACTCTCAAAGAAATAAGTAACTGGTTACGGAAGCCTAACCACCGAGATCAGCTACTGATGATCTATTTAGAAGACCACTTGGATGGTCATTATCAGGAAGCATTAGCAGCACTCAACCAAAGTTTCGGCGACCTGATCTATCGCCCAAGTAACTGCCAAACGTTGCCCCAAACAGTCTCCAAACAGGATATTTTGCAACAAGGCAAACAAGTGATTTTAGTTGGGGGGAATTGTGCAACTCCTGCATGGAGCTCAACGGTTTTTAAAGACCATTGGACAACCGAAAATGGCAGCTTTAGCGGTTACCCGCTTTGCACGACCAAACGATTTTCTGCAATGGAAGTGGCGAATCAGTTAATCCGTATTTATGAGGATGCTACCTGGTTAACCCGCCACTTTGGCAATCCTCCACCCACAATCACACCTCAGGTAATGCAAAATGCAGTTAACTGTGGTCTCGGTTTAGTAGGCGCAGAACCATTGAAGGAATTTGATCCACGCTTGTATGCAGCGGTATGGAGTTGGGCAACCGATGAACCCAAAGCTAACTCAACCGATCAGCACTGCGCGATTCAAGGCAAAAATGGCCGTTTTTACTCTGAAGCATGTACTAACCATTACCCTTATAGTTGTCGTAATAGACAAACTAATCATTGGCAAATAACAACTAACGAAGGAAGCTGGTCTCAGGGAGAGCATCAGTGTAAACAAGCCTTTGGCCCTAACTATCAATTTGATGTACCTAGAAGTGGCTATCAAAACTTACAATTACTAAATGAAACAAGCAGTAAAATAGTATGGGTGAACTATCAGGATCAAAATAAGCAAGGAATGTGGTTACCGGGAGATTATCCTATGGATTTAATTGATGAATAAAAAATTCTGTTTGCTAAAAATTATAGCCTTCGCTTTTGGTATAAATAAGCAGTGATTACCAAAAATAATGTGAACCAAAAGAGTTTTCACTAGAGAACTCTATCTAAAATAATAGTTTAAAATACCTAAAACGTTTTTAGTTTGCGTATAGTTTGGTTTCTCATAAATATGGGGAGATTTAATAATGGGAATTATTGCTTGGATCATTTTAGGATTAATTGCTGGTATACTTGCCAAGTGGATTATGCCTGGTCGAGATGGCGGCGGTTTTATTCTTACCACTTTATTAGGTATTGCAGGTGCATTAGTCGGTGGTTATATCGGTAGCCTCCTTGGTTTCGGTAGTGTAAACTCCTTTAGTTTACAAGGTATTTTTATTGCTACAGGCGGCGCATTTTTACTGCTGTTTTTATATCGACTTATTAATAAATAACAGTCAAGCCTAAGTAACTGCTACTGTATACCCTATATAAATTATATCAATAGGGTTATACAGTAGTTTTTTAGAGAAAATGATTTTTTATTTAATTTACAATTTATTAATCACTGAACGTCACATAAAACAGTGTTAATCATGCCACACTTTCTCGCTCAGTTTTAAATGAACTTCCTTTTGACTTTCTAAAAATTCATTAAAAATGGGTAACACCTCCTGATAATTATTAGCAGTTGCGTGCTGTTTGAAGTCATTGATTTTAGCAAATAATGCTAACTCCAAGTCAGAATTATTAATCTTAGCTAGCAGCTTTTCCGTTTCCTCTCTTATTGACGTCCCTGGTGTTGCAATAGCGATAAACATTTTTTTCAGCTCTTTTTCATGCTGCTGCATAAATAACTGCCACCGCTCTATCTGCTCTGTATTATGTAAGGTGTTATAAATAGGCAATAAATAACTTAGCGTGTTACTACCCAACCATTCCTGTCTTACAACTGTTTGTTTTTCAGCTGCTTTCGCACTAACTGCCGCTTTAACAGCAGGTGCGACAAGAACACCTAACCCAGGCACCATTGCTGCACGGCCCATTTGAGTTTTTATTCTGACAAACTGTAAACTCCAATGACCTTTAACAGACTGTTTAAAACGACATTCTAGGCTAGCACCTAACTCCAATCCCACATCAAACACATGGCTTAAGGTCTGCCTTAACTGAGATAAAATACTTTGCTGAGTGACACCTGGAGTTGCTGGATTATTTTCAGAGTCAGCGCGACTGGATTGAAGAATAGAGTCTAAACTGGTAAAGGCAGTTTTATCAGAGGCAATTAATGATAAGATATTTTCAACATTAAACTGGTTATCAAGCTTGATAGTAAAGTCTAAAAATTTACCTTGCCGATAATAGTTTGGGTGTTGTTCTGTATCTGTATAAGTGACATTAAGACTTAAGCCAGCATTTTCAGAAGGTAGCGCCAATGATAAAGTGCCTCCATATTCATTACGTAATAACTGACAACGAGTAGGAAAACTCAGTTGCTTAATCATTTTATTCAGTGGCACATAAAAAAGTGGCTGTCTTAATTGCTTTTCAAAAGCTTGATAAGCTTGCTCGTATTGTTGTCGTTGCACTGCTGGGCAACTAGCAAGATATAACTGTAATAACGCTACATAGGAAATTGATACTGACTTTAGATAATCAACCCTGCCCTTTGTCCCCCGCTGGGCCTCTATTGACGCTTTTACTTTTTTAGCTTGAGCTAAATGACTGGGTTGAATTTTTTTCGGATTAGCTCGAGCATAGTCACAAAATTGAACCAACTCAGTATAATGCTGATATTCAGCCACGAGTTTGTCCAATACCTGTTTAGCTCGATCAACAAAGGGCACTTGTTGCTGACAACCCAGTTTAGATAGGTCTCGAATACTTTTCGAGTAATAATGCTGATCAAAACGAAATAGTCGTAACACGTCTTGTTTTAAACTATCCACTAAAGGTTCTCGTTTTGCGATATCTGCTTTAAGCCTACTAGCTGATAACTCACTACTAAAGATTCGTTTAAATAGTTGTACCCCTGCCGCTACTTTACCCGTCAGCAGTTTCATCTTCATTGGGATTTTTTTTTCTTGAGATAGCTCTGGTACCCATTGTGCAGGCAAGCCTTGTTTGAGTAATAAATTATTTAATCGATACTGGCTTGATAATGCCTGTTGCTGGAGTTCAACATAGGTCTGGTTGCGCTTCCAATCCATCAACTGACCAATACTTTTGCTGGTAGCAGCAGTAAACAAAGCTCCCATGATCGAGTCCACATAACGATCAACAAAAGCCATTAACGACTCATCACTGTAAACAGTCCCACAATCAGCCTGGGCACCGACCACCCCTTCAGCAATGGCTTTATCACCTGCCGCCAAACTGAGTTTTAATCCAGCGGCACGTATTTCTAAAATGCCTGTATCATCATCCGTTAACACCTTAAAGACAGCTTTGAAGGTCACACCACCTTCTAATAAGTCTAAACCCAGCAAACAGGCTCCAACTGATAGACGTAACTGGGCCTGATACTCACTACTACTACCTGGCTGCTCAAACTGGCTTAACTGTTGGTATAATTGTTGCTTTAATAATTCTCTGGCAATGGCTAAGTTTTGTAATTTAGCTTGTGTTGCCAATAGCTCAGTTAACTCCTGAAATTCAGTTCCCTCGGGTAATTCTTTTGCTAATTTTTTTACTAGTTGATAAAAGCTGATAATTTCCGCATCAGTCAATGTTTCCTCCGTACATCCACTTAACTGATCAGTTAACTGTTTTATTTGATTATTGGTGTTATATTGAATGGTGTAATTTTTGAATTTATGATTATTCAAAGAGTCAGAGGTATTAAGCGTGGCGACAGCCGTGGTTTTTTTCTGAAATAACTGTAATAGCTCTAATAAGCTTGTTCGCAGCCATTGCCCAGTTTCATTGCGTATGTAGAAAGGAGTAGTATGCGATTGAGATTCACTTTGTTGCTTTTTTAAGCAGTGCTTAAAAAAGGAAAAACAATTAGAGCTGTTGACTTTTCCTGGTTCGATGTTATTGAGTATTTTAACAATACGGCCTTTATATATATAAACAATTGATTGACTAACATAATTAGGTTTTGATGCTTGACTAGACGGCGCAATTATTTTAATTGTTGTTGATTGCATTGTATTTATTATTTTTTGCTAAGTTGCTTTAATTATTACTAAATAACCAACATACGATCTTTAGTAATTAGTTTTAAATATTTAGCTTTTTCAACAATTAATAGCACTACCGGATCAAACAGTCATAAACTGACTGTTTGAGTGAGAAAGGAAGAAAATATATAAATTTAAGTCTATGTTTTATTCAATACCTTTTTCAATCCAACGACTGTTGGGGTCATCAATTCTGTCAAAGCATTTTGAAAAAACTGTGGATCAAAGGTAACCGCCCCATTATCATCACGCTCAAATACCAATGGAGCCGGACCGACTTCTATTTCATTCACTTCCAAACCCAACTGTTTTCTTCTCGCTAACTCCTGATCAACGTAGTTGGCTAATTCTAGACATTGCTCTATTGAGCAGTCAGCAAAAATTCTTTCAACAAAGGTAATACCCTGCAAGTGATCCATTTCATGTTGGACAATATGTGCAAAAAAGCCATCACACACTTCTATATGTTGCTTACCTTCTTTATCCCAATACTCCACTGTCACAGACCAGTGCCGTTTAACTTTGCCTCTTAAAGGGCCAAATACACTGAGGCAGCCTTCACCAGAAGTTGGAAAATACGTCTCCTGACTGACTGTGGTAATTTTGGGGTTTATCATTACAGTAATGTAAGGAATGGTTTCTCCAGGATAACGTTCCATGGCTTGCTGTCTTAATTGCTCGTCATCCGTACCTACAATCATAATTTGCACTGGCTCAGCTATTGCTGAGCACTGGTTACAAGCAACCCCAACCCCACCATTCAGACTTTCTTTCATAATGGCAATGGTGTTTGCCAATATTGGTAGACTTGATAAATCAGCAGGTTGAGGCGTCTGATGCAGGATAGGGTCGCCGACCTGGCGTATTCTCAGTTCATTATTACTTACTTTCATACTTAACTTTTAACTATTTGTTGGCGCTGCTCTTCTAATCCCATTGAGATTATAAAGGGATCAATTTTTTGGCTTTCAATAAAATCTTCTTTAGCTTGCCAGCCTAACCAGTTAATAGCAATTAATGATTGAGCGACAGCCCCACCCAACGTGCTACCAGGACCTAAAATGATCAGTTTATCAGGGGCAAATTCTTTCACCCCCACTTGAATGGCTTTAGTAAAATCATAGGTGTTTGTCACCTGATAGCCTAGGGTGTAATCCCATAGTAAGGAGGGATCCGTGCTATAAGGTGACCATAACTTTCCTCGTCCATCAATTAATGGAATCTTCGGTTGCTGAAAAAAATCTTGTGTTAATAACTGCTTGGCTTGTAGAGAAATTGCTTGTTGTAGTGGCGTATGAAATGCCGCATGATTAAAAAGCCGCATAGGAAAACGTTGTTGTTCTGGAGGCAAAGCTTCTGTTAATTTTTTTAAAGCTAATTCATTACCACCAAATACCAACATACCACCTAGCTCGATAGAAATAGTTAATTCACAGCTAGCTTGTTGGTTAATTGCAGCCATAACTTCCAACAAATGCTCACGCCGACCTGCAATAGGTTGCCAATGTTCATCCACTAATGGATAAATCACCTGTCCCCCAATCAGCGACTGATGCATTAAATTACCCATAGTATTAATCAGCGTTAATGCAGTCATTGATTCCATGGCTGCAGCTACAGCCAGGCTAATGTACCAACCCATGGAATTACCCGTCACTGCGACAATTTCAAATTGGTTCTGGTCAATCGCTAAAAAGTCACAGTAAGCGCAGGCATAAATCAGGGAAGAAGCATTATCACCTGCGCTATGTTTTTTTAAGACATATTCTTCAGCGCTATCTAACTCAGTAAGAGTAATTTGCTGTTGTTCTGCTCGATAACCATCGGCCTGGTTAATCCATGACTGCTGGTGGTGGTGATAATGCTGTAAATAGCCCAGCTCCGTTTTATTGTAAGTTCCCCTTCCTGGGCATACGACAAATGCTCTTTGTTTTGGTTTCATCATCTTTTAGGCTTGCTTGATGTCGTATAGTGAGTTTTTAGCACCTGACTGATTAACTAAATCAAGTGCCGTTTTAATAATCGATTGTTTACTCGGTAAGGTACAGCTGGCCGCTCGACCAATAGGAATAAAGCTGTCAATGGCAGTTAGGCGTTTAATCGGCTTATTAAAATGTCCTTGCTCCACGGATTGTTCCATAAACAAAGTCATTAATGCTTCGCTAATCGAGCCAGTTTGTCGACACTCATCCACTATTAATACGGATTGACAAGGTGCAGCTGCGTTGAGAATAGCTTCGTGATTTAATGGCGCTAACCAACGTAAATCCACTACACGTAACCTGATGTGATATTGTTCAGCCAATACCTTAGCCGCCTGCCGACTCAAATAATAACCGTTACCGTAAGTAATGATGCATAAATCTGTACCCACTCCATACTGACCAACTTCACCACAACGTATTAATTGTTTGCCCGGCTCTGGGTAAGAAAATAACCATTGCTCATCTCCTGGTTCGTGTAAATCGCGGGTCATATACAGGGCAATCGGTTCAATAAATACCACGATTCGCTGTTCTTCAGCAGCCAATCTCACGCATTCTCTCAATAAACCTACAGCATCTGTGCCATTGGATGGACAGGCAATAATAACCCCTGGAATATCTCTAAATACGGCAAATGAATTATCATTATGAAAATGACCACCAAAGCCCTTTTGATAACCTAACCCAGGAATTCTAATCACCATTGGGTTTGTATATTGTCCCTGAGAGAAAAAGCTCAGTGTCGATGCCTCGCCACGAATTTGGTCCTCGGCATTATGGATATAAGCTAAAAACTGAATTTCAGGGATAGGAATAAAACCATTATGGGCCAAGCCCATAGCTAAACCTAAAATACTTTGCTCATCCAGTAAGGTATTAATTACTCGGTGAGCACCAAACTTGTCCACTAGTTTACTGGTAACATTATATACGCCACCTTTAGGGCCAATGTCCTCCCCGGCCAATACAATATTCTGATATTGCAACATTAAATCCACCAATGCCCAGTTTAACAACTTGGCCAAATGCTGCGGTTTATTCATCAATTGTTTATCTCTGGCAAATGCCAGAGTACGAGCGTTTTCATTGAAAATTGCACCCACTACAGGCTGTTTTATCTTAGGCGGAATTAATGAAGCAGCTACTGTGTTAGGGTCACTTAAATAAGGTTTAGTCGCTACTTCTTTAGCCACAGCCCCCACCCGTTCAGCAGTCCATTGATAAAGCTCGATCACCTGCTGCTGGTTTAAAATATTTTCTTTTACCAACAGGCAAGCACTAAATAACAAGGGGTCTTGTGATTCTTGGGCAATAATCTGAGCACGGCTTAAATAGGCCGTTTCGGCATCAGAGCCGGCATGACCTAATAACCGCACACAACGAAAATGCAAAAAAACGGGGGTTCGATGTTTTCTTGCTATTTGAACCGCTTGCTGTGCTGTTTGGTAGGTATCAATTAAATCAAGGCCATTACAGCTTAGATAAATAATGTCTTTTCGGGCTTGTATGGATTGGGCAACCCACCCTTTTGGGGTTGAGGTGGAAATACCAATTCCGTTGTCTTCACACACAAATACAATGGGTAATGGCACTTGTTGATAGCTCGTCCAACTCGCCGTGTTTAATGCACCTTGTGCCGTAGAATGATTTAATGAAGCATCACCAAAACTACACACAACCACACTATCTTTCGGTAATTTCCCACACTGCAACCTTTTCGCTAGAGGTATACTATAAGCCGTGCCCACCGCCTTAGGAAAATGAGAAGCAATGGTGCTAGTTTGAGGAGGGATAAATAGATTTTTTGAACCCAATACTTTATGCCTACCACCAGCAATAGGATCATCACTGGAAGCGGCAAAACTTAATAACATATCATATAAAGGGGTTTGGCCAGGCAACTGTTTGGAGCGCTGAATAAAAAAAGCCGCATCACGATAATGTAAAAAGGCTATATCGGTATATTTAAAAGCGGCTGCCACCGCCGCCATACCTTCATGTCCAGTACTCCCAATGGTATAAAAGGCCTCACCACGTTTTTGCATACGCCGAGCCTCCAAATCAAGATGGCGACTCAGTAGCTGGCTTTCGAACAACTCCACTAATTGCTGTGGAGATAAGTGAGTATCCGCTAAATCAGTTTCAGCTGACCAATAAGGCCAATTGCCTTGTTGCACCCGCTGAATAAAATTTTCGTCAATGACCTCGGCACGGTTTCTCATCACCTATCCTCGCGACACCCAACCTCTGTCTTATTGATACTCTTTGCGAATAACTAAAAGTTATCACTAAAGCAAGTGAATATGGGGTAACAGGCTATTTTCTGTAGTTTGTTATTCCTTATCAAACACTAGACTTATTTTCAACATCTCTTAGTGGTAACCTTCAGTCATGAAAGAAGTTAACTTTGAGTATATTTATTTATAAGTCAAATTAACTAAATGCCTGTATTCCTGTCTGAGCCCTACCCAAAATTAACGCATGAATATCATGAGTCCCTTCATAAGTATTCACCGCCTCTAAATTCATGACATGCCGGATAACATGAAACTCATCAGAAATACCATTCCCACCATGCATATCCCTTGCTACACGGGCTATCTCTAATGCCTTACCACAAGAGTTGCGTTTTAATAAGGAAATTAATTCTGGTGGACAACGGTTGTCGTCCATTAGTCGACCAGCTCTTAAACAACCTTGTAGTCCTAGGCTTATTTCCGTTTGCATATTTGCCAGTTTCAATTGAATCAGTTGGTTAGCTGCCAATGGCCGGCCAAATTGTTTACGATCCAGGGTATATTGCCGCGCTTGCAGCCAACAAAATTCTGCAGCACCTAATGCTCCCCAGGCAATTCCATAGCGCGCTTTATTCAAACAGCCAAAGGGTCCTTTAATCCCTTTAACGTTAGGCAACAGTTGTTCTTCAGGCACTACTACATCTTCCATCACAATTTCGCCCGTAATGGACGCCCGTAAAGAAAACTTCCCTTCTATTTTCGGGGCTGATAAACCCGGGGTACCTTTTTCTAAAATAAACCCTCGTACATCACCATCCAGTTTTGCCCACACAATAAATACATCAGCGATTGGCGAGTTGGTAATCCACATTTTACTCCCGTTAAGCCGATAGCCATCTACCACCTTTTCAGCTTTAGTTCTCATACTCGCGGGGTCTGAGCCAGAATCTGGCTCGGTTAAACCAAAACAGCCTACCCACTCTCCAGTGGCTAATTTGGGTAAATACTTCTTCCGTTGGGCTTCACTACCGTAGCTATATATAGGGTGCATTACCAACGAGGACTGCACACTCATCGCAGAACGATAACCACTATCAACCCGCTCAATTTCCCGAGCGGTTAGTCCATAACACACATGATTAACACCCGCACAGCCATACTCGGAGGGTAAGGTTGAGCCCAACAAACCGAGTTCTCCCAGCTCAAATAAAATATCTCGATCAAACACTTCATCCCGATTAGCTTGCTGCACCCGAGGCATTAGCCGCTTTTGCGCATAGTCAAAGGCAGTTTGCCTGACCATACGTTCTTCTTCGGTGAGTTGCTCATCCAAAAAAAATGGGTCTTGCCAGTTAAAGGCCGGTTTATGCTTGTCCATTATGAGTGACTACCTTCTATCTTATAGTAATTTCCTATCCTGGGCTAAAACCACCCAATTGTCGTTTATAGCGAGGATACGATGTTTTAAAATTAGGTTAAAATATTGTTTAACTTTGCCGGATATAGGTAAAAGCTATGGATCTGCGTTCACTGAACTACTTTATTACCGTTTATGAGCTACGCAATATTAGTGCAGCAGCAAGAGCTTGCTTTGTCGCCCAACCCTCTATTTCGGCTGCTATTCATCAGCTAGAAGAGTCACTGAATACCCCATTATTTCTTCGCCACCCCAAAGGGGTTGAGCCAACAGAAGAAGGCCATCAGCTTTACCCCATGGCCAAAAGGCTAACCAATGATGCCAAAGCCATTCAACAAACCTTTGCCAGAGAGCCTACGCCACTTCCCTTTCGCTTGGGGTTAATGCGATCACTAGGGGCTGAGCGGATGAGTAGGTTACTAAAGGAACTTACCAGTGCTGTCGATGCCTTAGAGCTCACCTTAGTTAACCCTGAAGAGCCTTGTGATGCTCGTATTATTGATAGCAGCTTAATCAGCCAACAGGAATGCGCTCAACCAATTTGGCAGGATTGTTATATGATTGCATTACCCATTGATCACCCATTATCAAATCAAACATCAATTAACTTTACTGATCTAGCTGGGTTACCCTTTATTAACCGCCCCCCTTGTGATGCCCTCACAAAATTAAAGCAGGCCTTAGCTCAACAAAATATTTATTTGAATAACCGAGCCCATATTCGCACTATTGAGTACGCCTTAGCATTAGTAAGTGCCGGGGTTGGAGCCGCATTTGTGCCAGATTGGGAAAACACAAAAAAAAGAGTAGATATTGTGTTATTGCCTTTAGACGAGTTAAACATTAGCCACCAAATTGTACTGGCCTATAGGGAACATGCCCCCCTTGAAGGTCCATTAAAAGTGTTAGTTGATCGCTGTAAACAATGTTATAGCTCATCAAGCCACTAAATAGATCATCCAAAATCATACAACTATATCAGCTGATTTATTTTTCTAATGAATCACTTTTTTATTTCAATCACTAAAGGTGATTATTTTAATTAAAAACGCCCTTCATTAGTTTTGTCAATTGATAATATCAATAACCTGAATAACAACCTAATAGTCTGATTTTTTCACTTGATCACTATTGCACTGAATGCACAACACATTAACTGTAGCCAAAACTCATTCTTTGAGAACTAGCATTATAAGTATCATACGAAAAAAGTAGTCATTATTTCATTCAACATATCTATTCAATATTCAACTAAGCACAAGTTGAAATCACCGCTGCTAATATATAGTCACCCTCCTAAATAAAAGCGCCATGCTCAAATGTGTTTATTAGTATTTATTCTGTTTCAATGAAGTGTTTAAAGTTACTAGGTAATTGCAGTTGAATTTTATCAAGTAATACCTGATTCACTTTTACTCGCCAGTCTTTATTAGTGGTAATGGGTATGTCTGCAGGAGAGGTACCTGCCATTATTTTTAATGCAGTATTTGCGGCATAATAACCTTGTTCTTCTGGTAAGTGAAAAAAAGATAGCATAACAAATGGCTGCATCCAACGAGCGGTAGACACAGTAATAGTAGTGGTAGTCGTTGTATGAAAAAATTTTCTAGCCGTTCCTTCATCCCAGTCTTTCAAATCATGATTGTTGGGTATATAAATAAAATCATATTGCTGACTGTCTAAAAACACTGTTTTTAATTGATCAAAACTGTTTACCCAGCGAATATCAAGGGTGACATCGAACTCATCAGCAAGTGCTGCTAAGTTAGCATGCAGTTTACTATTAGTAATACGATGGGCAGCAATCATAACGCCAGTTTTAATCGATGGCCTAACCTTCTTCAACTGCACCATCATCGGCCGAATTGGTTCAAACTCCACCATGCCTGTCACATTAGGATAAGGGTAACCATATTTTTCTGCTGAGAAATTTACTCCACAAAATACCACAGGTATTTTACTCCCCTTTAAGTAAGGCTCCACTAAGTATTGTGACGCATTATCATCACTGGCAATGACAATATTGGGTTGCCAGTCTTGAATTATTGCCCAGGCTTGCTTAGCCATAGTTTGCTTATTCAATTCACTGGACTGACGAATGGTGTCTAAATAAAACGACTTAAGTCGGCAATAACCCGATAGTCCTTCTTCTACAGCGGCAGCTAAACCATCTTGCCAAGGATAACCTTTATGATAAGAGGCCACATAAAAACAGCGCTTTTTTCCCCCTACCCAGATGGCAAAACCAATACTGATGATGAGCAATAAAATGATACCAGCAATAGTAAAGGATAATGTTGTTTTTTTCATTATATTGTGTCTTATAACCGCTCTCTGGTTATCTTAATTAATATTGCATCGAATTGGTCAATAGCTAGCTCCAATTGAGCGATCATGCGGTCTACCATTGTTTGATTACTTGCCATAATAATAACACTCCATTCTGCCTGCTGATGTTGGTCATGTAAGTTCGATTCAGTGACAGCCACATTGGTCATTTTGCCAAATTTATCTTTAATACCACGCAAACGTCCGCGCTTTTCTTTAAGCGACCGACAACCCGGTAAACGAAAGTGTAATGTGAGTAACTGAATGACCATAAGACTAATGCTGCATCCTTTAAATTAAGTAGCATTTAGCACTAGCTATGGTAGGTTTCAACCATTAGACCATTTTGCTTCAAGTGCTCAACCAATAATGCTCTATCAACTTGATTTAAAAACTCACCTACGGGAATTGATTCGTCTCGATAACATAAGCTTATCTCATCCATTCCCCAGCTATACAAAGGACGACCTACTTGTACAATCGTCCACTCTCGCTGGAGCACATAACGTTGCTCTATGCACCGACGCCCTTTTTCGATGAAAACCTGATCGAGAGTAAAATATATTCTCTGCTGTCGGCTGGCCTGCCAAGCGGTGTAATATAAGCCGATAGCTAAACACAATAGCTCTAAACCAGCAAAGGGTAACACTACCCATGCCCCCACCAAGGCGAAACCTATTGCTATGAGCATGCTTAATACAGCAATTGCTCCCCAAACTTGCAAATTAGCTCGCCAACTTAACGATTGATTAGACCGTAACCAAATAACAAAGCCTGCTTGTTTGTTCTGCTCCACAGCAACCATTTTCTAGCTCTACCTACAAGCAAAACACTCACTTAATGTCTAAGCTTAGTTCAAGTAGTCTGTCTCTAAAAACCCACTTACTTTATAGTAAGGAAGCATAAAAGCTAAGGATGCTATGGCTGAGAAAGCAAAGTTTTCGATTGGACAACTGATCCATCATAAGCTTTTTAATTATCGAGGTGTCATCATTAATATCGACCCTTCCTTTATGTTGTCTGAAGAATGGTATCAGACTATGGCTAAAAGCCACCCACCAAAAAATAAACCTTGGTATCACGTTTTAGTAGATAAAGCGGTCCATCAAACCTATGTGGCTGAAAAAAATTTAGAGTCTGATACTACTGAGGAACAAATTAACCATCCTAACCTGGGCCTATACTTCGACCAGTTTATTGATGGTTGTTACCACTTAAAGCAGAAGTCTAACTAACTAGCCCAAAAGCTAATGCCATATTTTGCCTTTTTATTACCGACAACTGTCTTAATATGAATATTAGATAGTCGCTTTCTTTTGTTTCAATAACCTTAACAGAGCAGTGTTTGGAATCTACTTCATAACTGCTGTATTTAGTAATCAGATTGAAACATAGGAAATACCATGAGACTGGCAAAATTTGCTTGCATCTTAGTCGCCACTAGTTGTTTATCTACCACCGTTTTGGCTAAAGAGCCTAAAGCCAGTGCTGGTGATAAATTAATGGGGGTAGGATCAGGTATGGTGATTGGTGCCTTAGCGGGTGGCCCTTTTGGTGCCGTAATCGGAGCCGCTGTTGGGGATGGAATCACTGAAAAATTCGCCATGGCAGACCAGGCTGAAGCGAATGAAGCTGCACTAATTAGCGCCCAACAGGAAATTGAATTACTCAGAGAACAGCTTGCTGCAAACCAAGCTGGTAGCGAGTCTATTAATGAAGACAGTTACTGGGTAATGAGTCAAAAACAAACAGCACAATTTCCTGTTCTATTTCATACCGCCGAGAGCCGCATACCCACTTCCCATTTAGAGCTGCTTGATCATTGGGTAACGATTTTAACAGCCAATCCAACCCTAACCATTCAGCTAGATGGCTATGCAGACCAACGAGGCTCTGATACGATAAACTACCAGTTATCACTCGCTAGGGCCCAGGCAGTAAAGCAATACCTACTCAGCGCCGGTATTACTTCAGAACGTATCAATATCACTGCCCATGGCAAACACAACACATCAGCTGCACAGGGAAATTTAGACGGTTATGCCTTAGATCGTCGAGTCGTTGTGACACTCAGCACCAATGAAAACACAGCAACTGTTGCACAAAACTAATTATGCCGCATAAGTTGCAATCATTGGTTGAGCGACTGACTGCACTTTTTCCTTACCCAGTAAGACTTCAACCAGGGCCAAGGCAAAGCCTAATGCAGTGCCTGGCCCCTGACTGGTAACCAGTTTATTATCCTGATCAACCACCACCGCCGCAGTTTTATCAACCTGTGCCCCTATCAGATTATCTTGAAAACTAGGATAACAGGTTGCTTTTACCCCCTGCAACCAACCATGTTGGGCCAACACTACAGCAGGTGACGCACAAATCGCTGCATGCCATTGTTTATTACTCCTTTGTTTTTGCAACAATTCAGTCAATGGCTGGCATTCATATAAGTGTTTCGCACCTGGCATCCCACCCGGTAACACAATTAAATCATAGGTTTGGTTAACACAGGCCTTAATATGACAATCTGCCTGAATTTTTACGCCTCTAGAAGCCGTAATTAATAACAAGTCTGCTGGCATACAACTAGCCACCGTCACTTCTATACCCGCACGGCGTAATACATCAATAATACAAACCGCTTCTAATTCTTCTGTACCATCAGCAATGGCAACCAGTACCTTCTTCATGTTATTACCTAGTGTAGAAAATCGAGTACTTATAGAATAGTATGACAAGATAAAAGCATTCTCACAAAAACGCTCTCTAATGGAAGTAATAAGTTGTTATAAATGAAGAATCAAAAACTCGCCACTATTTATGGACTATCTGCTGTACTGCTTTGGTCTACTGTAGCCACCGCATTTAAAATCAGTCTGCAACATTTAAATCCACTTCAGTTGTTATTCTACTCCAGCCTATGCTGTATTATTTTGTTAACAGTCATTCTAGGCTGGCAAGGTAAACTGAAGCAGGTTTATCATTGTATCAAAGCAGCGCCTGCTCATTATTTACTGCTGGGGACAATGAACCCCTTTATTTATTACCTGCTGTTACTGCAAGGTTATGATCTGTTACCTGCCCAGCAAGCTCAACCCATTAATTACACATGGGCTATTACTTTAACACTATTATCAATACCTATTCTGAAACAAAAAATTACCCTATTAGAGTTCTTGGCCTGCTTAGTCAGTTATTTAGGCGTACTAGTCATTTCTACCAAAGGGGAATTACTCAGTTTAAATTTTTCCGATCCACTTGGGGTGTTATTTTTATTAGTTAGCACCTTGTTTTGGGCTTTATATTGGTTATTAAACACCAAACAAAACCACGATCCTATTGTCAGCTTATTGGCTTGTTTTTTAATGGGCTTCCCTTTATTAATTGTTAGCACAGCAATATTTGCTGACTTTACCCTCCCTCATTGGCAGGGCATGGCAGGTGCACTTTACATCGGCTTATTTGAAATGGGGTTTAGTTTTATTTTGTGGCTCAATGCAATGAAACTGGCTGAAAATACCGCCAAAATCAGTAATTTAATCTTTTTAGCCCCCTTTACTTCACTGATTTTTATTCATTATTTACTGGGCGAAGTCATTCACCCTGCAACTTATGTTGGACTGATATTAATTATTACTGGTATTTTATTGCAACAACGGTTAAGTGACAGCTCAGCAAGAGTTAAAGGAGAAAAAACTATTGCTCACTAAGCATACTATTATCTAACTCCCTTAGCATGACAAATAATAATGTCACTAATTGATTGGTACAACTTTTGTGGTATATCATGCCCCATGCCTGGAATGGTCACTAGCCTAGCACCTAGTATTAACTGTTTTAATTGTGTGCTAGCTTTTACCGCAATAAGTGGGTCAGCCATACCATGAATAATTTGAGTAGGTATGGTGATTTCACGGGTCCATTTAATCAATGAGCCGGTCGCTAAAATCGCATGAGTTTGACGCATCATTCCCGCTGGCCGAAAATCCCGATCAAAACATTTTTCCAATAACTGACGCAACATCACAGGATCAGCTGGGTAAGCAGGACTACCAATGGTCTGCCACATAGCTTGTTGCTGATCCACTACCCGTTGTTTGTTCCGCCCTGCTAACTTTCTGGCAAAGACAAACTTAATCAATCGAGGATTAGGCGTGGGCAAGTTCGGGTGGTTAGTGGACGTCATCAGTAAAGTTAAACTCGCTAATTTATCTGGATACTTAGCCGCCAACAGTTGGGCAATCATCCCCCCCATAGACACCCCCACTAAATGCACATCGATTAAATTCAGTCCATTAATTAAGGCTAAGGTATCCTGCGCCATATCATGCAAATTGTAATGGGCTTCAGGAAAACCACCTAACCGATACTTGGCATAACTCAATGGTAAGTGAATTGGTATCTGTTGTTTAACACTGCTAGAGCCACCAATATCTCGATTATCAAAGCGAATTACCCGGAAACCTTGTTTTACTAACAATGCTACAAAAGGGTCTGGCCACATCCACATCTGACAGGATAAGCCCATTACCAATAAAATCGTTGGCTTGCCAGGCTCTCCCCATGACTCATAAGCCAGCTTAATGCCATTGGCCCGTATTATTCCAGAGGTGATAGGAATATCGACAGAAAATACGGCATGCGAATGAGGGGTAACCAGACAGTCGTTCAAGAAAGCTCTCCTTCTTTGATTAACACGCTCATAGCAACACAAAAAGTTGTTAGGTAAAATAGCCCGCTTTTTTTGACTATTAATATAAATTATTAGCTGCTGGGAGATAACTGATTATGTCAAATCCTAAAGTTGGGTTTGTAAGCTTAGGCTGCCCCAAAGCCCTGGTAGACTCAGAACGTATTTTGACCCAGCTACGGACAGATGGCTATGAAATTGTACCCACCTACCAAGACGCCGATGTAGTGGTAGTTAATACCTGTGGCTTTATTGACGAAGCTAAAGCTGAATCCTTAGAGGCTATTGGTGAAGCCATTGATGCTAATGGCAAAGTGATAGTAACAGGCTGTATGGGTAAAGATGCAGCACAAATAAAATCCATTCACCCCCAAGTATTAAGTGTCACCGGCCCCCAACAATATGAAGAAGTAGTTGGTGCTGTACATGAGTATGTGCCTCCAACCATACAGCATGATCCTTATCTTGATTTAGTCCCCCCACAAGGTATCAAGTTAACTCCGCGCCATTATGCCTATTTAAAAATTTCAGAAGGCTGTAACCACAGCTGCACCTTCTGCATTATTCCTTCTTTACGAGGCAAATTAGTCAGTCGGCCAGTGGGAGAAGTGATGGATGAAGCGGAAAGACTAGTCAAAGCGGGCGTTAATGAACTATTAGTGATTTCCCAAGATACCAGTGCCTATGGTGTCGATATCAAATACCGCACCGGTTTCTGGCAAGGTCGCCCTATGAAGTCAAAAATGCTCGACTTATGTAAAGGTTTAGGATCGTTAGGTGCCTGGGTAAGATTGCATTATGTCTACCCCTACCCCCATGTGGATGAAATTATTCCGTTAATGGAAGATGGAATTATTCTGCCCTATCTGGATATCCCTTTCCAACATGCTAGCCCAACTGTACTTAAAAGCATGAAACGCCCGGCCCATGCAGAAAATACCTTAAATAGAATTAATGCCTGGCGTGACATCTGCCCAGATATTACCTTAAGAAGTACATTTATTGTCGGCTTTCCTGGTGAAACAGGGCAGGATTTTGAGCTCATACTCGACTGGCTAGAAGAGGCACAATTAGACCGGGTGGGTTGCTTTAAATACTCCCCAGTAGAAGGAGCCAAAGCGAACGAGCTGGAGGGAGCAATACCAGAAGAAGTCAAACAGGAACGTTGGGAACGATTTATGGCAACTCAGCAGCAAATCAGCACCAACAAACTTCAGCAAAAAGTCGGTAAAACAGTTGATGTAATTATTGATGAGGTAGATGATGATGGCGCTGTTGGCCGAACTAAAGCCGACGCCCCAGAAATTGATGGGAAAATTTATATAGAAGGAGCCACTCACTTACAGCATGGACAACTGGTTAAGGCTGTAGTAGAAGAAGCTGATGAGTATGATATGTGGGGGCATATTCTTCACGAATAGTTTTTAGGCTTTGTTGTTTTCCTTCTTCAACTCAGTCACTTATTACAATAAGCTCCTGGGGCTTCATTACTCAACGGCCTCGCCTAAACAACTCTTCGTATTGAAGATGTAGTGCAGTATAGAATATAAAAAAGCCAGCTATTGCTGGCCTTTTTGTTCCAAACTCACAACCTTTTCTACAGTGACTTTTTTGTTTTGGTTATACAACAAATCCACAATATTTTTTTCAGGTTTATACCCTGTCACTGCTTTAAGTAACAAGTGGCGTACATTGGTATAGTCATACTCCCTTAACGACTGCTCAATATCACCCAACAATTCAGTCAATTGCTCCCACGGTAGCATTTCCTCATGGGCACGCATAATCATCGAATGTTCTGTCGGAGTGTCATTTTCACCAATTAATAACTCTTCGTACAGTTTTTCACCTGGCCGCAAACCAGTGAACTCAATTTCAATATCCCCTTCAGGGTTATCCTCATTTTTAACTGTCAGCCCTGAAAGGTTGATTATTTTTTCAGCCAGATCAACAATCTTAACTGGCTCTCCCATATTTAACACAAATACATCACCACCTTGCCCCATAGCACCCGCTTGAATTACCAACTGAGAGGCTTCAGGTATCGTCATAAAGTAACGAGTAATATTAGGGTGTGTGACAGTAATAGGCCCACCCTCTGTCACCTGCTCCCTGAACTTGGGAATAACTGAGCCAGATGACCCTAATACATTACCAAAACGTACCATGGTAAAACGAGTCTCATTATGAAAGGCACAATGGTTAACTAAGCCAAATACATTACTCTTATTTAAATAGAGCGTTGACTCTTCACTCAGTGCTTGTAACACCATTTCTGCCAAACGCTTACTGGCCCCCATGACATTAGTGGGCCTCACTGCTTTATCTGTGGAAATCAACACAAAGTGTTTTACTTTACCAATAATCGCTGCTTGTGCAGTCAACAAAGTGCCAAATACATTATTACAAATTCCCTCAGCAATGTTTTGTTCGACAATCGGCACATGTTTGTATGCAGCAGCATGATACAACGTATCGACATGGTAAGAGCTGATAGTATTAAGCAGATGCTTAGCATTGGTAACTGAGCCAAGCAAAGGAATAATTTCAACAGCATAACTCGCTTGCTGTATACCCTGCTCCAGCTCTTTGTGAATACTGTATAAGTTGTATTCCGAGTGCTCAAACAAAATGATGCTTATAGGTTGATTCTGCACAATCTGTCGACATAGCTCAGACCCAATGGAACCACCCGCCCCAGTCACCATAACTACCTTATTTTTAATACAACGTTCTAAAAGCGCTTCTTCAGGCTGGACAGGGTCTCTCCCTAAAACATCCGCTATATCAACTTCTCGAATATCCGCCACTTTAACCTTACCCATGGCCAATTCAGAAATGCTGGGCACTGTTCTCACATGCAGAGGATATTGTTCTAAAGACTCTAAAATTTGCTTTTTCTGTGAACGCGATAAGGCAGGCATCGCTAGTAGTATTTCTCTGGCTCCAGTTTCCTCAATCATTTGACCAATATGTTTAGGTGTATAAACTCGCTTACCCGCAATCAAGCGATTAGCAATCGAACGATCATCATCCACAAATGCCACCGGCATTAGCTCATGACCACGCTCTAACGCCCCCAACAACTCAAAGCCTGCTTCACCTGCACCATAAATAGCTACTGGACGCTTACTTAAGTTTTGCGCTCGAGATATTCGTAATAAATGGGCACTTTCCTGAGGAATCAACCACAACCTGACAGCCCAACGAATTCCTCCAATGGCTAACATACACAACGCCCAGTAATTTAATACGAGCGAACGCGGCACCACTGCTGCTTCTCGATACCAGTAAATCAATAAAGACAACACTAGAGTAGATAAAGTAATTGCTTTAAACACCGCCAAAAAAGCATCGCGTCCCATATAACGAAGCACAGCACGATAAAGCCCTAACCTGATAAAGATTGGTAAAGACACCAGTGGCGCGACGATAAATAACCAAACATAGTCAGCACCAATGGGGTTAATTAACTGATCTGTACCCAAGCGAACAAAGAAGGCAAGCCAAAGACAGGTCCAGATGAGAACAACATCTGTTATGACCCCCAGAATTCTCTTTTTTCGCCGGTTTAGCCCTAGTAAAAAATTTTTAATATTCATTAGTTACACGCTAGGCCTATTATAAACTTTGCATAATAAATTCTTCATAACAACACAATAGTCATTACTCATCAAGCTTATCTTTTTTCGAAAAAATAAATTATTAATAGAAATGTTTTTTATGAATTATACGAATACTTGTTAAGTAAAAAGCTTGTAACAACTTACACTCAATATTTCAAACTATAGTCTTACTGACCTTGTAACAGCCACATCCATACTAACAGGAGGCTTCCAATCAAGAAGTGTTTTTGCTTTAGTGATGTCTATTTGAAGAGAACCACATAGTTGTTGGTATAATGATTTTTTTCTTAATAGCAACAATCCAAAACGCAAACACCACCTAGGTATAGATAATAGTCTAATACTTTTATTTAACGCTTTGGCAATATATAAAATTAACTGAGCAGTAGAAATATCAAAATCATCACTAATCAAAAATAACTCACCAGCAGCTTTTGGGTGATCAATACACTTGATAATAAAGTCTACTAGGTTATCTATTGCAATCAAACTACGCAGGTTTTCAACCCTGCCAAAAGGCAAAGGATACCCTTTATTTAAAAGCTTAATAAATCGAGCAATATTCCCTGGTGCACCTGGTCCATAGACTAAAGGGGGGCGAATAATGACTACTTCCAACCCTGTTTCTTTTTCAATTGCTCTTAAACCCTGCTCCGCCTCAAACTTTGAAATTGCATAATTTGAGTGAGGAGTTGGAATATCTTTCTCTGTTAATGGAGTATTACTAGAGTTAATACCATTGACACCAATTGAGCTAATAAATATAAAGCGCTTGACATTATTAGCTGCTGCTTGCCTTGCTAAATTAAGTGTGCCCTCAACATTTACAGTACGGAATGTTGATAAAGGATTTTCTTCCTGCTCTTTTAGTACATGAACACGAGCTGCTGTGTGTATTACCACATCAACATCTTGGAGCGCCTCACACCAGTTTGTATCGCCATTAATATTACCTACGCAGATACCACTAGAATTGTTTTTTCTATAAGCAGCTCTAACATTTATAGAAGACTTATTTAAAAGTAAGGAGTAAACATTCTTGCCAATAAAACCATTTGCACCGGTTACTAATACTTTATTGGTCATAAGCAGTCAATTCATACTACACAGTAGCTTTAAAATATAGAGATTGAACTAATTGATGGCTTCATGATATATTTTAAAGGTTTTTTGATACATTTGATCGGCTGTAAAAAAACGAAGATACCGCTGATAACCCAACTCACCAAACTTAACTCTTTTATCTTTAGACTGTATTAAATCTGATAAAGTAGCCACTATCTTATTGATATCCTTGCGATCCACAAGATATCCCGTTTCATTATCAATAACTAGCTCTGGAACACCACCAACATTGGAAGCAATAACTGGAAGTCTACCACGCATTGCTTCAATGATCGTTAATGGTAATCCCTCCCAGTTTGAAATCAAAAGAAATACATCTGCTTGTGATATTCTTTTAGCAACATCATGACATTCACCAGAAAATATTACTCGATGCTCTATACCAAGCTTCTTTGTATACTGTTTTACTTCTGATAATAACGGACCAGAACCAACTAACTCTAACTGCCAGGGTAAATCAGAAATTTGAGATATAGCTGTAATTAAATCTTTGTGATTTTTGGGTTGATCAAATCTAGCAACCATAATTAGTTTACAACTATTTTGTTGATGCCTAATATTTTTATAGGCTATATTTGGCACACCATTATGAACGACTTCAATATGATCAGTAGATGCAACTTTATTTTCTACTGCCAAGTTTTTATCATAACCAGAAACAGCAATTATTTTACTTGATAATCGAGATAGCAATCGCTCAACCTGTTGGTATAGTTTGGCACGAAATAAAGATACCCCCTCAGTAAATGCCCAACCATGAGCTGTAAATATAGCAGGAATGCCCAAGCGCCTAGAAACAAGCCTACCAATTACACCCGCTTTTGTGGAATGCAAATGCACTATATCTGGAGCTAAAGATAAAATTAATCTTTTAAGCTCAAAGAATGCCAAAACATCTTTTACAGGGTGAATAGATCTAACCAGATATTTTGAAGAAATGCAGGTAATGCCTTTTTCATTTGCTTTTTGATTAAAAACACCTATGCCACCAACAATTACTGTGACCTGATAACCTTGTTGAATAGCATAACCAGCCAAATCGAGCAGATGGACACTTGCACCACCTATAACATCAGATCGAGTTAGCACATATACAATTTTCAATTTTTTAATGCCTATAAAAATACCAAGTAAAAAATGATCATAATAGCACTTTATTAGTTAACAACGTTCTCAAGTTCAGAGAATAGTTTTGTAAGCAGGATTTTCTTATCAATATATTTTCGAGAAGCAGATGCAACTGCACTTTTAGAAGCCTTTCTCATATCATGCCCAAAAGATAAAATGTTTTTAATACATGGCTTACCATCCATATAAAAAGGAAAGTCATCACCAAAGACGTCCCTATAGCCTGCAAAAACAGGTAGGCCAAGCATTAAATACTCTCTAACTTTGAGTGTGCATGCTTCCTTCATTTTCTTTCTATTTAAAGCAAAAGAAGAAAGTCCAACCCAAGCTTTTTCAGATAACTCTTTAATTTCTTTATGTGAAAGTTTCCCGTGTAAAATAACCCTTGGGTCTGTTTTTGATATTTCTAAGTCACGATCACTAAGTTCTCCAACTAAATGAAGAACAAACTTATCCTTATTTGACTTTAGATTATCTAATAATAAATCTAATCCATGCCATGAATCAAAATAAGATGCCACAAACAAAATTTCAGGTATTTCACTGCGCTTATCAATTATTTCATCATTGTTAAATACAATCCCATTTGGATAGGCTAATAAATTTATATTGCTATTTTTTCCTGATCGTTGCTTTTCATATTCAATAATTTCATTAGTTACTCCTATGACCCCTTCCGCATTACTCAAGGTATATTTACCAAGCAATCGCTCACAACTTGAGCGGATAAAACCTGAAATACCACCAGATAAAGCTAACTCGGGAACTTCTAAAGTATGATTGACAAAATATATCGGTTTTGGGCTATTTTTAACAAACCAATATTGAAATGGATCATGTACATAATATCGTAGTACAAAAATATCATACTCATTTACTAGAGACATTAGCCAGCGATAATAATTTTTCCTGCATTGTACCCAGGCTTTTAGTTTACTAGTTACTTTTGTTAATGATTTAAAGTCAACACTTTCATCAAAGACAGTTATGTCTTTCTTTGAAGTTGAATGTACTGGACAATACAATCTAACGTCCCATGCCAGCCCTAGCTCATAGGCAGCTTCTTGTTCCCATTGCATTTGGTTTAAAATACCAGCAGGTGGCCTTAATAATGAAGCAGCATGTAGTACCTTTATTTTATACCCGTTTTTCACTCTCAGCTCTCTGAAATTTCATTATATCATGACAAGCATCTACACTATTTAAACCGAATTCAATGCTTATTCAAAAGACAACCAAATTAATATATTAAAAAATTACAACTAAAAATTATCGCTAACATAATTTCAAAAAAGTAAAACCAAAAACTCAAATAATAAGCACACATATCAGTTTTAAACTATATTAAATCACTAAGATTTTAAATTTAACATTTCCTGATGTAACTGAAACCATCTACAATAATTAATTAACCGCCAAGCTTGATACGAAAAAGGCTTTTGTCCATCTAAAATTTGAGCTACTTCTTTTAGTGCCAGACTTTTATCAATAAACGGAATATTGTCTGCAAAATTTAACCATGTTATTACTTTCTGTCGTAATAGTTCCAACCAATCTTTTTCCGGTGTAGCAAAGCCAACTTTATCTTTTCTATCCAGTATTTCATCAGGAACAATACCGCGCATGGCTTCTCTAAAAATACTCTTAGTTTCTCCCTCATTTGAAATCAAGTATTCTTCTGGCAATGATAAAAGAAACTCAGCCATATCTACCGTTAAAAATGGTACTCGGCTTTCAATCGACCAATGCATAGAATTACGGTCTGCATGCCTCATAAGAGCAGGCAAACCTTGAAAAGTTAATGAGTGTCTTAATACCTCTATAACTCTCCTTCCTTTTCCTTCAGTGCTAAACTCTGAAAAACGCTGTTTTTGATGAACACTGTAATAAGCTAAACATTCTGAGTCGAGCCAGTTTGGAATAGAACTAACACCAATGAGTTTCAAAGCGTATCGTCTCAAAGTAGGGTTAGTAAAAAAGGTATTCAATAACGACAACCATGCTTTTTTCTGAGAACGGCCTGGAAATTTTGCCCAATTATAGGCAAATGAAAATACTTTACTAAGTTTCAACTCTTCAGTGAGACTTCTCATTCGATGGCCGGGGTATCCATTATAACCAGCTAATAATTCATCTGCCCCCTGTCCATCTAAAGTCACTGTTATATTATTACTTGCAGCCTCTTTAAACACTCGATATTGAGCATAGATACTAGTACTACCAAATGGCTCACCTTGACTTAAAATCATATCATCAAGATCACTTGCTAACTCATCAGCACTAACAACTATTTTATGAGGTATAGCTCCAATAAAATCATTAACTTTATCTGCCCACACTTCTTCATTAACATTAGAACCTCTTGCTACATAACAAAAAGTATGTATTGGCATATTAGGCTCAAGATATCGCATGGCACAAACAACAGCAGATGAATCTAATCCACCAGAAAGAGCAGCACCAATAGAAACATCACTCCTTAAATGTAGCTCAACATTATGTAAAAATTTTTCTCTAAGTTTAACTGCAGCCTCTTTAAACGATAATTGATTATTTTCTTTAATACTTGGCCACCACCATCGCTGATTAACAATAATTTCTGACTTATTCAAATCAAACACTAAGCAATGACCCGGTAATAAATGACTCACTTCGTTAAAAAAAGTTTTTTCTTGATCATCGTATTCTCCAAACACCAAATAATCATAGGCCCGCTGATAATTTGGAGTAAAAGGGTTAGAAGTTAAATGGCTTAAGGTTTTTATTTCAGATGAAAAAACAAAAAAGTCATTAGTTAAACTAATGAAAAAAGGCTTAACACCAAATGCATCACGCACACAAGTTAGTATATTTTCGTACTTATCATATACCACAAAGGCAAACATGCCTTTCAAACGACTTAAAACATCTTTTTTCCATCTAATCCAAGCATATAATAATACTTCTGTATCAGTTTGAGTTAAAAATCGCTGTCCTTGAAATTTAAGCTCACTTCTAAGCTCCTTATAATTATATATTTCTCCGTTAAAAATAATTACGTAGCGCCCATCAACCGAGTGCATTGGCTGATGTCCAGCAGAAGATAAGTCAATTATAGATAGCCTAGTATGTCCTAAAACAATATTTCCATTTGAGCCGTTAGAAAATACTTCATAACCATTATCGTTAGGTCCTCGGTGATGAAGTGAGTTAAGTGATTTAGAAACTCTTGACTCAAATGAATTAGGTAGTCGCTTAAACCACCCACCTATAATTCCACACATTACACACTTCTTTTCAATAAGTCTAAATAAATAGAATGGAGTTGAGAAACTACTGCTCGCCTAGAAAATCTCTGCTCAAAGTCTTGTCGGATTTTTATAGGCGAATAATTCTGATAGTTATTATATAACTCATACATTGCATCAGATAACTGCTCAGGGTCATCTATATCAACCAGAATACCATTTTCAGAATTAACTATACATTCAGGCCCTCCACAACGAGTTGCAATAACAGGTTTACCACTCGCAATTGATTCGGCAAATACAATACCAAATGTCTCGTGTCTTGAAGGCATAACATAGGCATGGCATTCACCAAACTGTTGACTTGCCTGAGAACGAGTAACTTCACCTAACCATTCAACCTGATCCTCAATGCCTAACGTTTTTGTCATGTGTATTAATTTTTTGCGTAGAGGTCCATCACCTCCTATTCTAAAATAAATATTAGAATTTTTTAATCTCAAAAGTGAAATAGCAGTTAATAAAGTATCAATTCCTTTCTGTTCTGTTAACTTACATAAAGTGAAAAATATGAATTTCTTATTATTTGATGAGGATATATTAAACCTTCTTTCATCTATAACATTTGGCACATACACAACATTATTTATATTAAATTTATTAATTTTTTTCTTTAGTGAGGGGCTAACAGCAACCACCTTATCAGCTTTATCAAAACTTTCTTGTAACTCATCAATTAATTTTCCATCAGGTGTTAAATACGGTGAAAATGGAAATGGGCTCATATGCTCAGTTAATACATAAGGTATGCCAAATTCTTCTTTTAGTTTGGCAGCAACGAAACCTGCAGGGTAACTTACATGAGCGTGTATAATGTCAATTTTACCAAATTTATTAGTGGCACTTAAAAGGTTTTTCCTATTTGCTTCAATTATTGAGTTAATGCAGTTAAGTGGCAGCTGTTTAGACCATGTTATACAAGGGTTCAATACTTCCCATATTTTTCCTGTTTTTGACCATTGCCCATGTTGAGCTTTAAAATACCATGATAGAGTATTAAAGATTTTCCAAATTTCCTTGACAGAAATTTCTCCCTCACTTTGTCCCCATCGACTTATTATAACATTGGCATTACTCTGTATTTCAGCAATAGCTAATGCTTGCTCTTTTGTAAATATACCAGTTATCTGTGATGAGGAACTTGGATACCAGGATGGAATAATGAATATATTCAATTTTTTCTTACTCTATACATAATTTTATTTATGAGCGTTTTGATAAAATCAAAGTCATTACTTGAAAAACATACTGGTTCTAATATATTAACCTTAGTTAACTTAGAGTATATATATAGCCTAACTGAAACATTAAAAAAATATGATATTGAAGTAGCTGCTGCTGCACCATCTATTCCGTAAATAGGTATAAGTAAAATATTACAAATCAGGTTTATAAGTACTGCAAATACATCATTATACAAGTTTAGCTCAGGATAGCCTTGCGCACTAATATCATTTGCAAGTACTCTAGAAACTGCTCCACAGACTATCCCTGGTAATAAAATATAGATTGAAAGAACTGCTTTTTTATACTCTTCCCCAAAGAGTATACTAATAGCAATATCTGCAAGAAAATATACCCCTACAGCTCCTACAATAGTCAAAAGCATAACCCATCTAGAAATTACTGGAGTTAATGTAAATTTTGTATTTTTCTGATGTGATTCTACAGCCTTAGGAAATAGAACTGTGCTACAAGCTGTAGACAGCACCCATAACCGCTGAGTTATTTGTGCTGCTATAACATATAAGCCTGTTGCAGCTGGACCAACTAATATACCAATTAACACGGTATCTACTTTTTCATTGATAAAAGCAAGGATATTACATAAATGAACTTTGTATCCATATTTAGTAGCCTTATAGAAATAGCTTATACTAGCTTTTTCCTTTTTAAAAGATACTTCCTTTAAAATATAATATAGAGAAACAACTACAGTAATTGTATAAGAGATAATCCAAGATAAGATGGCCCCCCTTACTCCTTGATTTACCATATACAAAAATACTACTAATAGTAGAAGATTCAAGATTGGTTGAATAAGTAAAACTGAGTTGTATACACTAAACCGTTGTAATGCTTGAAAAATACTTAATATAAAACCATTCAGCAAACTAACAGGAAATATCACCAATGATAGCCAAAAATAAATTTTTTCAACTTCAGGAAATATCTTTTCAAATATAAAATAAATAATAACAGAGCTTACTATAAGTCCAAATATTGATACATATAACCATACATATGCTGTTGTTTTGAATACAACAGAGGGGTTTTCCTTATCTTTATTTATATAATATATATTTGCAGAAGGAATACCTAAACTTAGTATATTTGTTAAAAACATCGGAAAAAATAATGCCAGTGCATACTCCCCATTACATTGAGGACCAAGCAATCTTGCTATCAATACCATTGATAGCAAATTAATAAGAAGACTTACAACTTGTTGTGTTACCGTACCCAGTATATTTAGTTGAAACCCTCCTCGCATCATAAATATATCTCTATCCTAATAAAACTATATAAAAACAATGATTGAATCTAGATTCTAATTATTTATCTAAAACTGTTTACCATATCTACTTCTTCTTATAAATAAGGAGTAGATACTCACATTATCATCAAAAGTATTTTTGATTTAAGATGTAGACTTAACGACATCGATTATATTACCTATATTTTTTAATGTTAAGTACGGATGCATCGGAAGGCTTAAGACCTGTTTAGCTAGGCTTTCTGCAACAGGAAAATCTCCTTCTTTATGTACTAATTCTGAAAATGCAGTTTGCTGATGCATACATTTTTCATAATAAACAACAGCTGGAATCCCTTTCTCTTTTAGTTTGGCTACCAACTCATCACGCCTATTTACTACCACTGTGTATTGTGCCCAGCTACTCATATATCCCTCTGGAACGGAAGGAGTAATTACATGACTCTGTAATAAGGACGAGTATTTAGCTGCAGCTTCATTCCGCGCTTCAAGCTCTTGGGGAAATATTGCTAACTTCTCAAGTAAAATTGCAGCTTGAATTGTATCCAGCCGGCTATTCACTCCAATATGAATATTGTCATATTTATCTTGCCCCTTTCCATGTACTCGCAATGATCTTAATAGTTCTGCATACTCATCATTATTAGTAAAAACAGCTCCACCATCTCCATAACAACCTAAAGGTTTAGCAGGAAAAAAACTGGTGGTTGCTATGTCTGCGAAGCTTCCTGCCCTCCTGCCTTTTATTTCACCACCAAAGCCCTGAGCTGCATCCTCAATTATCTTTAATTGATACTTATCAGCTATGCGCTTGATCTTAGGGTAATTCGCAGGGAGCCCAAATAAATCAACTGCAATGATTGCTTTGGGTATAAGTTTTCCGTCAGAAATAAGCTGCTTAATTTGTTTTTCTAAATTCTTAGGGCAGATATTGAACGTTTTTTCTTCTACATCTACAAATATAGGTGTAGCTTTAGCAAAAGCGATGACTTCTGCAGAAGCAAAAAAAGTAAATGTTGGACAAAATACTGCATCTCCCTCTTTTATGCCCAAAACCATCATTGTAAGCTGAAGGGCATCTGTTCCATTAGCACAAGACACTACGTGTTTTACACCAACATAGTCAGCCAACCTTTCTTCAAGCTCCTGTACTTCAGGCCCCATAATATATTTACCATGATCCAGTACTACTTGTATCCTATTATTAATACGTTCTTTTAAGTTCTGATACTGGGCGGCTAAGTCAATAAATTGCATTATAGATTTCCTACTCTTCAGCAATGTAAACTTGTTTACCTGATAGCTTGTATTTTTCACCTGTATGCGGACAAATGGCTAGTCCTTCTCCTTCTAATGGTAAGTTTAATTGCTCTCCATACTTACTTATCCAGCCGATTTGTTTTGCTGGTACACCAACCATAAGTGAAAAGTCAGGAACATTTTTATTAACAACTGTCCCTGCTCCTATAAATGCAAATTGACCCACTGTTATCCCACAAACAATTGTACAGTTTGCACCTAAAGTAGCACCTTTTTTAATTAAAGTATTACGATACTCGGACTTTCTTTCTATTAGTGCACGTGGATTATAGACATTAGTAAACACCATGCTCGGGCCACAAAAGACCCCTTCTTCCAGAGTGACATTATCATATACAGATACATTATTTTGTATCTTACAGTGGTCACCTATATTGACTTTATTTCCTACGAAAACATTTTGCCCAAGCGAAACGCTCTTTCCTATTTTAGCTCCACTACATACATGTACAAAATGCCAGACTCTTGATCCATTACCAATCTGAGCACCTTCATCTATTATGGCACTCTCATGCACTGTATATTTATTTTTTGAAATCATGTCAGAATATTTCTTAAAAATGGGTGATACTCACCTTTTAGCCCCAAAGGTTCAGCAGTACGAATGTTTGAGACAGTTTCAATTGCTACTCTATTTTCTTCTAAACCAAAACCTCGTCCTGCAATAATTTCTTCATAGCTTCGAGTATGTAGATCAGTAAACCCACCAGAGAATTCAATTTCCTTACTGTTAATAGTAATAGAACGATAAGTACGTTGTCCTTCTGCTCTAACTGCACTAGGTACATCCTCAATATCTACAGAAAGGAACCAACGCACCCGAGCATTTTCATATTCTAAATAGCCTGCGGCTTTAGTATCAGAGCTGTGATGTACAACAACCTCTTGCAACCCACCAAATATAAAATGCAACATATCATAAAAATGCACACCAATATTTGTTGCAATGCCACCCGATTTTTTTATATCACCTTTCCAAGACTGCAAATACCAGTTCCCTCGAGAAGTAATATAAGTTAAGTCAACCTCATATTTTGAGCTTTTATTGCTTTCAGCTATTTCCTCTTTTAATTTAATAATTGCTGGATGAAGGCGTAACTGAAGAATAGTATTAATTTTACGACCAGTATCTTTTTCAATTTCTTTTAATCCATCAATATTCCATGGATTCAACACCAAAGGTTTTTCACATATTGCATCAGTCCCTGACCGCAGAGCAAAACGCATATGCGAGTCATGTAAATAATTTGGTGAACATATGGAAACATAATGCACTTGATTGTGGTGATTGCGTCGATGTAATTTATCAATGTGCCGATCGAATCGCTCAAATTCTGTAAAGAAGTCTGCTTCAGAAAAATAGCTATCAATAATTCCTACTGAATCATTTGGATCTAAAACAGCAACTAAATTATTTTTTGTTTCTTTAATTGCTTTCATATGGCGAGGAGCTATATAGCCTGCAGCACCAATAAGAGCGAAGTTTTTCATTTTCAAATCAATACCAACTTAATTTAACTTAGGCCTATTTACTATCATGTTCATAACAAACCTTATTACAAGCTGACTGATATAACAGATAGGTAAATATGAGTAAAAATGGCAGCACTTGTGCCTTATATCTAGTTGCAGTCCCTAAATTTTGATATGATACAAACCCATATAATCCAGCCCAACATATAATAAACAATACAATCCAGATAAACTCTATCTTTACAATTTTAAATAAAGTTAACTTTGTCAACCCAACAACTATAAACATCAATAATAATGTATTTTCAACTCCAGCCAATATTCCAAAAATATTACTTAAATCACTGATCAACGGTTTAAATAAGGCAGCAAACATACCTACTGGAATAAACAATAATACATCCACTATATTTGTTATTCCTCCCTCAATTTTTCTCGCAGAGCCACCCTCAGCCCAACCTTTGGAAATGTTATCTACTCTTCCAACCATATGATCAATTGTTCTACTACCGGCTGTTACCTCAAAGTTTAAATTGACAAGCCCCATTTCCAAATTAATAAAATATAAAGCTACGATTATTGCTCCTAAAACACTAAGCATTAGTAATAATTTTTTAACATTTTCAATTTTTATACAACAAAAAGAAAACAATGGAATTAGCATAATAAGTGGCATCCAAATACGGATCCAACCAGAAAAAATAACGCCAAAAAATATTATTAAAAAATATATTATTTTTTTTTGCAAAAAGAATTTGATTACTCCATATGCATATATCCCTATTGCAAATATTACTAAAGGATCTTTACCAACAATAGAACTCCAAAAGGTTAAACTTGGAAAAAGTCCTAAGATTAAAAAGAGTAGGCTGCTATCTTTTCTTAATATTATGGTTGAAGCCAGATAAAATAAATATATACCTATTAATCCACATAAAGACCATGTTACTTTCAATGAGTGGTAGGAATCAGGAAAAACTCTATTATGTAGACTCACTAAGCCTATAATATGATCAGCCCCACTTTCTGAAATAACCAACATTTCAAATGGATTAGCTAATAATCCTCTATGAAAGTATGTCTTAGCGTCAAGCCGACCACTGCCATAATGAGTCTCATAGTACAACATAAAACCCAATATTAATCCTATCCGAACTATCCAACAGATTATTAAAAGTAGTTTATGCTTTTCTTGGATAGGCCACAGTGGTATAGATATTAGAATCACTAACGACCATATAAAGGCTACGCTATAGTCCCAAACAGGGTCAGGTAAAGAAAGCACATTTACATGGCTATCCCAAAAAAAATCAACACTGATAGCTACTGAAAAAACACAGAAAAATACTGATAAAATCAGAATATTATTTAAGTATTTTTCTTTAAAAGAATATTGATAATTACTCAACATTTGTAATAGTGGTTACAAAAATTTTATAGTAAAAATTGTTATTGTTTAAACTCACGCTACCGCTCCAGGATTTACAGTTAATTTCCTGAGAACTTTACAATCAAGGTTTTTAAAAAATTGAACAAAACCCTGATAAACGCTATGTTAATGTCAGCTTGTGTGTTATAAAAAACTATCAAAATACAGCTCGTTAACAATACAATATGCCAACAGCTATCTATATCCACCTATTTAGGATGGTTATTAAACAAGCTATGACTGGTCAACAATAAACCTTGTCTTGAGGTATCAGAAGTAATTGGCGAAATAAAGACTTTAAGAAGCACTGAAACGTGCTTGGCAGATAGATCTAGTTGGCACTGCATACTTCTACTCCGATTACTTATCAGGCTGCTGTTCTGACCTAGAGTTACAGAGGCATGATTATATAATAAAAGTATTCACTATTAATAGATTCTATACATCAGAAACAGGTTGCCAATAGTTTAAATTCCAGTCTCTATTTAAGTTCTAAAAACTGATTCTCGATTCATCAAGTTAATAACGGCTATTTTTTGTACACCATATGATTTTGGTTTGCTTGTAGGCTGAAGAAGGGAACACTTTAGGTGAATGGAAACTAAGTGGAGTATAGAGGTTCTTGCCACTTCAGAAAGAAAAGCGGAGATATAAAGCGAGGTAGGATGGGAATGGCTAAAGCGAAACTACTTTACTGGTAAACTATTGTTTTTAAAGCATCGTTTTCTCTTAGCCAATCTAGTACACTAGGCCCGACTATATATACATTATGAATGTCTGTCACACAGTAGATTTTGACTAAGAAACAAACACTTCTATGATTAGAGCAGTTGACTTTCTTGTAGCATTGATTGGCTTACTATTGCTTTGGCCATTACTACTCATCGTAACCGTTATCGGTTGCTTTGATACTGGCAAGCCAATATTTGTACAACGCCGTATAGGTAAAAATAGCTGCACATTCAAATTAATCAAATTTCGAACAATGCACCCTCAAACTGCTTCTGTTGGAACACATTTGGTTAATGTAAGTGCAGTTACTCGGCTTGGAGCCTTCTTAAGGAAAACGAAGCTAGATGAACTGCCCCAGTTAATTAATGTTTTACTGGGACAAATGAGTTTGGTAGGGGCTAGACCTTGCTTGCCAAATCAGCAAGTGCTTATTGAGGAAAGGGATAAACGAGGAGTGTACAACTACAGGCCTGGTATTACAGGCCTGGCACAAGTCAATAACATAGATATGTCTACACCTAAAAAATTGGCTAGGGTTGATGCACTTATGGTCAAACAACTCAACCTGTGTATGTATTTTACATTAGTTCTTAAAACTATTGTTGGGCATGGCCAGGGGGATAAAGTTAAAATATCATAAGCCATAATGAGCAATAATTTTGAAGTAAACTTTTAGATGTAGCTAATCTGTTGCATATTAAACAAAATAGCACTGGTCAAATGAAAAAATAGGTTATACAACAGTAGGGAAACAATGATTTCGGCTTAAAGATCTATCCTAAAGAAAAGCATTTATATTAAGTTGCAGCAATACAACCTAGCAAACAAGGATAAACGACCATCTAAGTGAATATGAATGGAAGGGGAATTAGAGAATTGAGCTGGAAAAGATTTTAGTTGCTAAACTTATAGTTGTGTATGTTATTTTGGAAGATCCTCTAGTTTTAATAAAAAACCACGGGGCCTAAAGCCGAATGCACCTGTGGCCTCAGAATGATCGAAAACAAGATCTTGATTCATGCGTTGCGCCATGGCCGATGACCAGTGTTTGTAACGAGGGATCAATTTCAGGACAGCTACAGCAAGTCCAAACACCCACAGCGGAACAGGAAATAGCCTTGGCTTTTTACCCTTCGCCTTGAAGATACGCTCTACCATTTCTTTGTAGGGTAAGGTTTCTCCACCTGAAAGATTGAAAGCCCGGCCGGAAACATCATTATGTAGTAACGCAGCAACGCATGCCTGTGCTACATCATCCGCATGTATCGGCTGACGCAAACCTTGCGCCTGCCCTAATAAAGGGAAGAAACCAAAACGAAGAATAAATCGAGAGATTTCAGAAACATTTGTATCCAAACCACGGCCGTAAATAAGCGTTGGACGAAGGATAACCAACTCAATCTTTCTCTCATCTGACCAGCGTTGTAACTTAGCCTCAGCTTCAGCTAATCGCTGGGCCAGCGTTCGCTCTGCAACATCTTTAGATATAAGCTTTCCAAACCGGCTAGTAGAGGAAAGTACAATGATACGGTGAACACCCTGTGACTCAAGAAGTTCAAAATGCGCTGGCAATACCCAGATAGGAGCAACACAAATCCAGTATTGAATGTTCTCGGCTATATGTGATGGCGATGACTCAAAGGAGCGCCACTGAATGCTACTGCCAGGCTGAACATGTATGGATTTACGTGTGTAGGCCACAATGTTATAGCCCTCATCAACCAATCGAGGCAAAAGTAATTGTCCTACAAGACTGGTTGCGCCAATTAAACCGATGCGTTGACTATTCATACCGACGACTGAGTATGTCACCTAGTAGTTTCACAGAGCGTTGAATGCAAACCAAACTAAACCTGATCCAGACTCCAGTAATTACCAAACCCATTAGGCCCAACGGATACTGGTTACGAAAAAACTTACGATAAAAGTGAATCATTCCCTTATGTTTATGCCATTCGACAAAGAAAGGACGGCTTTGACTGCACGCCCCTTGTTGATGAACTACTTTTGCAGTAGGGACAAAAAGTATTTTCCATCCTTTGTCTCTAAAACGCATGCACCAGTCTAAATCTTCACAATGTAGGAAATAGTCTTCGTCCCAAAGCCCCACTTCCTCTACAGCTTCTCTTTTAACCATCATGCAAGCCCCTGAAATAGCTTCTACTTCAATAGCGGTGTCTGGCAAGGGTTGTTTATGTAAGTAAAAGTCATAGAAAAGTCGTGGCCATCGATTAGCTAAACGATGCAGCCCAAAGGCACGAACAAAAGAGCGCCAAAGAGTAGGGATTGCACGCCGACCGCCGCCCTGTTCTGAGCCATCAGGGTTTACCAGCAAGCCGCCTACCATGCCGCATCCATTTTCTGAATATAAGGTGCTAGTCAAGTCATCAACTGAATTTTGAGTGAGCCGGCAATCAGGATTAAGAAATAATATGGCCGAGTTCGTAGCGGCACGATAACCAATATTGCAAGCAGCTGCAAAACCTAAATTGACATCGTTATAAATAATTTTTAATGACGAATATTGATTAACGTAAACAGAACAGAGCGCTATACTCCCATCTGATGATGCATTATCAACTACAATAACCTCAGCAGCTTGAGATATGCATATTGAAATAGCCGTTGAGAGAAGCTCACCAGAATTGTAGTTTACAATCACAATGGATAAGTTTGCATTCATTTTTTACGATACTCAAATCTGACTTCAACCAATATGAAATCTAGAAACTCTTGAAAGGAGCTTTAAGTCAAAAATAAAGACCAATGTACGATTTCCAGCGTCTGTAGTTTCGCCAAGCCATTGCTTTTATCAAGGGAAGAAAACTAAACTCACAATCATTGGATAAGCTTTGTAGCAAAAAATCAGGTGTAAAGTTAGAGGATAGTTTAGGGCATTGAGGCCTATCAGGTGACTGTTCCAACACTTTCTGAGCTATATTTGTCGCATGGTATTTATCATACCACTCTCGAGCACGGCGACTGTGCTCTTTCAACAGATCACTATTTACATTGTTCAAGAAATAAAACAACTCATCAGGGTAACGCCAAATCAACGCACCTTTATAAACTAGATCAACTCCACCAATCATGCGATCCGAATGGTGTCTGTGAACTACTAGAGGAACTCCCGCCCCCATTACCTCAACAGAAGTTCGACCAGCCCCATAGGGAAAAGAAGATATATATAGATTAACATTATTCCTTTTAAGCGCATCCCAGACACTAGAAACAAAAGGTATATATATAAAACGTCCTACAGGGAAACCTAATCTGGCTAAATTCTTATTTATACGGTTTCTGGCCATAGGAGTTAAATGGCCAATATGAATATGTTGACCACCTGTAACTTTTAATATGTCAGGAATAATATCTTCATAACGAATAAAGTAGTCAACTTCAATTTTATTATGACTTGCTGCTGTGCAAGTAACCAAACCACGGGCTTTTGAAATTTCAGAAGCCGCTTGATGAACACCATAATCACTTGCGGTAAGCGGAAGATATTGATTATTTTCAATTCCTAGCACATCACGGCAACAATAGAAATTATTAGGGTTAGAATCATAATGTTGTGCATATGCTAAACACACTCCTAAACTCAACCTATCATCTGCATGATGATAAAATTTTAAATTATACCCTTGGTTTGGCTGGACTGAAGCAACCGCCACACTATCCTGGCTATGATTGAATAACCAAACATTCCTTGGGCATAATTCAAGCAACCGGATCTGCAACCATTTCAGTTTTTTTAGGTGATTTCCTGACGGGGCATATTCTATATATAGATTTTGGATATCATTGAATCTATTAAATACGGATTTTCTCTTTGTTGAACCGCATGTGTTAGTTACCAATATAATTGATTTTTTTTCTGACGAAAGTCTGATAGTATCGCGTAAAACTGCAGTATGACCACCAGATGACTGTAATTTACTAGCAATATAAACCGCTATATTTTGCCGATTTTTCTGTTCGAGAGCAGTATTCTCTCCAATAGTTTGCAGCGTTATTCGACCAATATCTTGGCACAGATTGTCCAAATAAGCTGAACCAAAAGTTTTTCCAACATTTGTCGGAGTGCAAAATAGACGGTTTGTCAGATTCTGAATTTTTTTTAAGCTAGAATTTAACCCAATTTTATCTATATCAATATCAACCACTGGGTATTTCATCTTTTAGAGCTAATTAGTTAATTTTTTCACCATAAACCCATCAAGAAATAAAACATTTATTTCTGTATTCAAAAGCATATTGATTGCATTCCTAGAATCATTAACTATTGGTTCACCTGGGCCATTAAAACTTGTATTCAGTAATACTGGAGGAATGCCTTTTTCTTTAATTTTATTTAAAATTTCAAATATTGGACCATCTTCTTTAACTACAGTTTGGACCCGACTGGTTCCATCGACGTGTATTACTGCCGGTATTTTTTCTGCAACTTCTCTAGAACAAGCTTTGTGGGTAAATAACATAAACGGCGAGCAACCAGGCCCGTCTGAAAACCAGTTATCAATATCATCTTGCAAAACGACTGGTGCAAAGGGTCTCCACTCCTCTCGTGTCTTAATTTTATTAACCCTAGACCAGTTATTCTTAAATTGAGGATTCGCAAGAATTGATCTGTGCCCTAAAGCACGTGGCCCTGTTTCGTAAGTTGAGAAACATATGGCAATAATATTGTTTTGAGCCAATTCATCAGCAGCCCGTTCGGTCCAGTTATCATAATTGTCCCATGTAATTTGCCCTTCAAAGTCAGCAAATACGTCCTGATGATTATTCTCCAAACAGGGTCCCATCATTGCGTAACAACTCGTCAACTTTGGATATACTTTTCGCTTAGCGTCATAAATATTATATTGAACATATTGCGCCGCACCAATGGATAGTCCACCATCTTCACAGTGCGGCTCAATATGAATTGAAGAAAAATTTCCAGAATTAAACAAGTTACTATTCGCAGGGCAATTTAGAGCGACTCCACCAGACAAACAGAGATGTTGAGCATGCTCATTCAATTGATTATCACAGAATGCTTCAGCCGCCTGGCTAATCGACAGAGTTAAAGACCTCTCGATCATATGCTGTACTGCACTCGCAATTTCGGGGGCAGCCCCTGATAACACAAACTGTGGATTACCAATATTATTAGTGTTTAGTTTTTGCTGCTGCGCAGCGTCAATCATGAAGGAAAAAATCTTCTCGTAAAGTGGACCAGAAAAATGTTGAAGATCAACCTTTGCCCATTGCTCCCAATCAAGCCGCGTCCCACTCTGTATTAAACTGTTAAGAGCACCTTTACCATAAGGCGCCAACCCCATCAACTTACCAGCCCCTCCAATTTCTCCAAGGCCTAGTCGGCTAGCACAATAATCGTAGAATTGGCCACACTCAAGCCAATGAGGGGCTATGCCGGTTATCTTATCCGCTTCTCCTTTAAATACGAAACCTGAATCCACACCTACGCCACCATCATGGGTAAATATCATTGAGCTTTGATATGGACTGCTATAAAAAGAGGATGCTGCATGCGCCATATGGTGATTAACATACCACCCTGGTTTTCTTTTTCCTGCAAGCTCTACATCTAGAGGAAAGCTAAAAGCCTGCGGCATATTTTCACTAAGAAAATAATTAATTTGGCTCTTTGTGTCAGTCAATAGATATGGGTTCAACCACTCAGGAGGTCCATAAAGGGGGGATAATATACTGAGAATCTCCCAATTAATATGCGTTGCCATTGGTATTCTTCGGTTGGTCTCTAGCTGCTCAAGAAAGCTTACCGCTTGAGCCGGAGGGTCATCATTCTTATTCCACCTTTCGACAATGAGTTTATCTGTCGCATCAGACCAATAGGGATTATCAATCAAACGACAGCTGCTTGGCTGATTAGAAAAAGCTCTTTCTTTGAAATTTAGGTAGTCAGGATCATTTACTAAGCAGGGAATTTGTTGAGTAGAAGCTATTGCAATCGCTTCTACATCACCTGCCGTAATCTTGGCCTGTTTAAGTGTAGCTTCTATTGTTAAGCGATCAATACCTAAGTGATGACGCACCCTTGAGTTCCTTTCGCGCAAAGCATGGCCACTTATCGCACCATCTTTTATTATGGTTGCTGATGCATCATGTCCCAGATTAAGCCCCAGAATTACCATTTCAGCTCTCTATAAATTTATTTGCTTGATTCAGAATATCAACAACATAGTGTACAGCTGCCTCAGGCATATTCGGATATAGAGGTAAGCTAAGAACTTGCTCAGATAACTGCTCTGAAAGTGGCTGCGGGTCATAGGATTGTGTTAAATAACAACCCTGATAACTTGGTGGTGTAGGGTAATGAATCATTGTACTAATGCCTTCATCACGCAAGTAAACTTCTAATTTTTTTCTAAACTTAGCTTTTACAACATATAGATGCCATACTGGGTCAGCAAACTCTGGTACAAAAGGTAAAGTTAAAATTGATGATCGAATGTTTGCAGAGTAGAACTTCGCAATTTTAAATCGGCTTTCATTCATAAAATCAAGATATTTAAGTTTAACTCTAAGAAGAGCAGCCTGAATTTCATCTAGCCTAGAATTAAAACCCAATTCATCATGTTGGTATTTAATTAATGATCCATAATTACGCAGACTTCTAACTTTTTCCGCAACATCTTTACTGTTAGTCAATACTGCACCACCATCCCCGCATGCACCTAGGTTTTTTCCTGGGTAAAAGCTAGTTGCCGCAGCGTTCGCTAGGGAACATGATCGAGTCCCCTTATATTTAGCACCTTGCGCTTGGGCCGCATCTTCAATCACTAGTAAACCATGCTTCTTAGCAATGTTATTAATTGAATCCATATCCGCTGGCTGACCATACAAATGCACTGGCAAGATAGCTTTTGTCTTCAGTGTTATAGCCTCTTCAATCTTTTTGGGGTCTATATTATATGTTTTTGTATCAGGTTCAATTGGGATAGGAATAGCACCAACTTGAGACACTGCTAACCAAGTAGCGATAAATGTATGGGCCGGAACAATGACCTCATCACCGGGACCTATTCCATAAGCTAAAAGAAGCAGGCGCAAAGCATCCAAACCGTTGCCAACACCTACACAATGTTCAACACCACAATAGTTAGCAAATTCCTCTTCAAATGCCTCCAGTTCTGATCCCATGATATACCAACCAGACGCCATTACCCGGCTGACTGCATCGGAAAGCTCACCTTCTATTTCTTTGTGGTACAAATTTAGATCAAGAAAATTTACCTTCACTTTTTTATTCTCAATACTGCAGACTGAAATTCATCATAATTTCGAAAATAGTCACTTTCATCGAAAAAATCAGACGCTAATACCATACAAACGGCACCTGAAGAAAAATTGTCTAGATCCCTCCATATCATGGGTGGGATATAGAGACCTTGATAAGACCTGTTGAGGTGATACTGCTTCTTTTCCATGCCATCATCTAAAGTCACATTAAAGCTGCCAGACATTGCAACCATCAGTTGATGCAATGCCTTGTGACCATGTGCAGCTCTTGATGCACCACCAGGTACATCGTACAGGTAGTAAACCCTTTGGATATCAAATGGAATATGCCTCAAACTCTCGATAAATGTTAGATTTCCCCGCTCATCATTAACTTTAGGCAGCTCAATCAACTTAGAACCGTGGATAGACATTAAAAATTCCTTAGTTCAATTTCGTAAAATTCGTGCACAAACCCACCCGCACCAAATTCTGTTTTAAACCTATAGAGTCCCTCATTAAGTTTCGCACCGTTGTCTTCTGTACTGACGCCAAAGTCAAACCAGTGTTTCTTTGACTCACGTGCTTGCATAATACAATGATCAAAGACCATATCGAGGGCGGATACCTCATAGCCTTTTTCACTGGAGGCAATGTACTGCGCATGGTCGGCTACAGTCGTACTGAATATGATTATTCCTGCCACAACTTGATTGCTTAGCACACCACACAAGCAGTGGATATTGTTAGGAAAACGTTTCATTAAGAGAGTAATTTCGTTGAGCGAGTGAACGGGGGTAACACCGTGTTTTCGAATCAAATTTTCCGAAAGGACCTCCCAAAGTGCAGGTAAGTATTCAACTCCTGAAACGATACTTACCCCAGCGTTGCGGGATTTTTTTAAGCCACGGCGTCTTCTCGAACTCACTGGCACTTTAATGCTAAGATCTATAGCACTGCTCAGGTCGCACCTTATACGCAACGCACCCAGACGAAACATAGCGTATAAGTCATCCTGCGCAGGACGGCTATGATAGAATGTAGGCACTGCTTTATAGATTAAGGACTCATAGCCTAACGTGTTAAAATATCGACTGATAGCGACTATGGCATCCTTAATCTTTTCGCCGCGCAGTGCACCAGAATGCAATACACCTCCATAAGTTATACCTGGATGACTGGTGACTTGTTTACACTGCTGAGGGTGTTCAGCCGCAGGAAACAGTCCGAGAAGCTTCCCATCTTCCTTAATAAGAAGTGAGCGATCTACAAAGCGCCCACCATGATAGTTCAGAAAACGACGGGTATGTAGAAATGTCGATTGATCTGCTTGTTCAGAAAACTCATCCCATTGCTGAGAATCTTCTTCTAAAAAAGGATAAACGGTGACTGTCATATCAACATGCCCCTAGGGCAAGCAGATCCAATTCTTCAACCGAACTCACGATGAGATCAGGAGTATATTTCTTGAGTCTTATAACAGAACTTGCGCCTGAGGCAACAGCCACAGTAAAGATTCCTAATTCCTTGCCAGTTAGAATATCTTCGCCACTATCACCAATGAATACATCGTTTATGCCGATGCAAGTATTCGAGCACATGAGATTCGCTTTTGACATACGTTGTGCAGTATTTAGCATGCTGGTGAAATAATTATAAATTCCAAGTTGATGCATCTGCTCAATGAGAAAGTCACGATTCTGTCTGCCTGTTACAAGATGCAGTTTAAAGTGTTGCTTTGCTTTACCAAGGAAGTCTAAAGCACCTGAGATTAGCTTATCTTTTTTCAGGCGTTTGGGTTCTTCAATCAGTTTCATCCATGCATGACTAAAGTGACGTATTTTTTCTGGCGAGGGTGAGGAATATAATTTAAGCATATCGCTTTGCTTCATTCCGTCGCGCTTATCATTCCAATACTGATCTAGACTAATTTCAACCTTGCCAATTAGCTCCACGAATAACTCATACTGTCGTCGTCGAGAATCTATCAATGTTCCGTCATAGTCGATGAACAAGTTTCTATCCATGAATGCGTTCCGCTTCGAAGCAATCAGCTTCGTCATAACGATTGGTCAATTTAGAATCAAGAGCAATCGGTACTTCAATGATATAGGGTAAGTCATCCGAAAAAACATCCCTCAATGAATCAACATCTTCCAGAGCTCCAATCCGTCGATAACCAAGACCATACGTCTGCGCCAGCATTTTTAGATCAACACAACCAAATTCAAATGGATTGGCCCCATGATAGTTGGCATTGTAATAACGGATTTGTACCTCACGAATCATACCCAGAGTATTATTGTTAAATACCACAATTTTTATACCTAGCTGACGCATTCCAATCAGCATCAATTCCTGAACATTAATCTGAAGGCCACCATCTCCCGTGAAGGACAATACTAGGTGTTCTGGCTTGGCAAATTTTGCGCCTATGGCGGCCGGAAGAGAAAAACCCATACTCCCCAGACCTACAGAGTTTAATAGTCGCTGTCCCTTTTTTACTTGAAAGGCTTGAGATACCCACATCTGGTTCTGGCCAACATCGTTGACAAATATGGCATTTGTCGAAGTTAACGGCATCATTTTCTCAACAACACGAACCGGATCCAAACCGACATCATTAAGCAATGCATTGACGTGATATTTTTCTTTCCAAGAACTGATGGTCTCATGCCATAAGGAGTAATCTGGCAAGTTTTCTTTGCTCAATGCGGACAACATTTCTGTTATAAAGGTTTCTAGGTGTACATTGATGATCAGCTCATCAGGAAACACTCTCTTGAGCTCTGCAGAATCAATGTCAACGTGAATGATGCGTGCCATAGTATATCTCTCTGGCACTTTTCCTACTTGACGCTGCCCGAGGCGCGCACCAAGGACAATTAGCAGGTCCGCATTCTGTGCGGCGAGATTTGCAGCAGTATTACCATATAACCCAGCAAAACCATAACCACCTTCAAACACATCAAGTCCATTAAGGGTTGAGATAACCGGAATATTTGACTGTTTCGCAAACTGATAAAATGCTTCTTCGGCCCCACTCAAACGTACACCGCCACCAACTAGAATTAGCGGGCGAGCGGCTTCCTGCATGAGTTGAATTACTCTGCTAACATCTATACCTGAATTACCGAAGGCTTCAGTTGGAGTAAAACCTTTAAGAGCCTTAGGATCAATTTCTGCGAACTGAATATCGATAGGAATATCCAGTAATACCGCTCCCGGTCTACCCTGAGTAGCACAGTAGTAAGCTTTTTCAAGTTCATAGCGAATTGTTTTAGGATCTACGACTAAAGACGAATATTTGGTAACAGGCTTAGCAATACTGACAATATCCAAATCTTGGAAGCCGTTCTGGCGAGCACCATTCTTCTTAGTAATATTAGCCTTGTAGTCTTGGCCGGTAATAAACAATGTGGGTATTGAATCCAAATTGGCATTAACAATCCCCGTCATCAAGTTCGTTGCACCGGGCCCAGAAGTTGCCAAAGCAACCCCAAGATTGCCAGTAACACGCGAGTAAGCATCAGCACAAAAGGCTGAACCTTGCTCATGATAGTTCTGAATAAACTCAATTTTTCCAGTTGCAACAAACTCATCTACCAACTTGAGGATTGCACCTCCTTGGTACCCAAAAACATGGGCCACTCCCTTGTCGACTAAAAAATTTGCCACATACTGAGCAACATTCATAACATTTTTCCTACACTTAGTATCGTAAAACCCTGTTAAACCCTAGACTTTAAGGAGGGTGTCATTGATTTCGCCCTCCGTAGTAAGGATTGGCGGTGCATCCAGAGCACGCAACCACAACAGACCATCAGGTAGTGGATTTTCCGGACACTCAAGGTTAGGAAGTTTGTCATAAAGTACAATATCTTTAAGGATCTTTGGCATGTTCAGCCCTGCTTCTGCAAAGAACTGAATAGTGGTGAAAAAGCGGGAAACATTGATCTCAGTAGGATTAGGTATTCCATTTCGGTCATAGGTCATATCAACACCAAAAATACCATGAGGCACCGGCATCACAGACTTAATTGACTTCACCGCAATTTCGTCTACCTGCGGATTGCTTACTGTTTCACAGACCCTGGTTATACCTGTCACACCTGAAGGACTCATGGCACTATATGCCCATGAATGCCTACTGCGCCCTTGAGCAACAATCAGTTCACCTTGGACATAGATGCAAAGCCATGTCACTGTTTTATCGGTCAAAATTTCAGCGGCCGTAAATTCACCCCACCCATTGTTACGGTTAATCCATTTTTCTGCCTCTTCAAAATCATTGGCTGCCAAAGAACCCTTTCCACCATTTCCAATTGACATTGATCGAAGCCATACTGTGCCATTTTCATCACCAAGATCTCTTAATGCTCGACGCAGGTCCGATGGTTCATTAAGAACAATATTTTCTGGGACCTGAATTCCAGCCTCTTTGAACTTAAGCCAAGATTTATACTTATGAACACAGGTATCAACTGTTTCAAAACTCGGAACCAACATTTTTATTCCTAGAGCCTCAATTTCATCTTGAAACTGTAATGCCTTCCATACCTCTAAATCATGCTGAAAATGGATCATGTCAGGACGCTCCATTTCCAATAGCCGCAGCAATGACTCTTTGTGGTTAGGCTGGCTGGCATGAGGGACGAGATAACGCTTATGAGCCCTGCAAAACATAAGATCAACCGGATCTGCTCCTGGTCCCACAATCGTCTCACCATCATCGGCCATCAACAAGCAATTAATGGTGGCGTTCGATTGAGCGCTCCCTGCCCCTGTAATAACAATTTTTTTATTCATATTTTTTCCTAACTACTCGATTCCGAAGTTTTTTAGATTGACATAACCGTTGACTTATTCATGCAGCCACTTTGTATTTAAATGAGTCAGTAGGTTTTTGTTTACCAAAATCAACACTGTAATGATCAAGTGGAAACCAACTCTTGGATAAGCGCCAATTGTCACCTAAGTTGTCGGAGTAGATATAACCAGAAAAAAGAAGACTTATACCGAAGAGTTAAAATGTGGGTGCAATAACACTCGTAACAAAGCAACAAATGACGTCTTATCAGGCAGCTAATCGGCCCAGCACATTAGATAAGAATGTACCACCGTTTGGTACTAGAATATAAGGTAAATAATCTACCAGTGAAGCTACTCTGGCCGAATATCAATCAAAAATTTAAAGCACTTAAAAAAATAAACGACCTCAAATAAAACGTGAAATTTTAAAAATTATTTCATTTAATTAATTCGGCGTATCCGATACCACCCTGACCGTAATGGTTACCGGAATAAAACAGGTATATTTTGCCTGCACACTCAATACGAGCAGGAAAAGCGATCATCTCACTATCCCACCCACTTTCAGAAACATCTATACCTACCTTATGGTCTTGACGAACGAAATTCTGTCCATCATATGAATATGCATACCCGAGTCGATATCCACTAGAAAATCTACGTACTGAGAAGAGAGCTTTATAAAGCCCCAATTCTCTCCAAATTGTCCCTTTAGCAATACCAAATTCATCACTACCCTCAAGTGAAATGCACGTTTCACCGGTACATTCAGACCAATCCAAGGGGGATTTGGCTCTAAAAAACTTCATATCGTAGCTGGGATAGAGCTTTCCATCATCATTTACCCAGCCATTTCGTGCGTCAGATGTATACCACACAAGGTAATCTTCACCGTCCATTATCACCGTTGGTGAACTACGAAGACAACTCTCACCTTCAATACTATCCAAGATTGGGGTATCAGAAAGATTTCTGAAATTGTCCACTCCATCTGAGCTCACCGCGACACCAGAAAAAATACTGTAAGGACGTTTCTCGTTAGCTTGATAACCTGAGTAATACATATAGAGTTTGTTATCAAATTCAAACAAAGAAGAAGTCACTATGCCTTGCTCGGAGAAACTCCCTGGCACTCCAGTATCAAGAACCGGAGTCTCACTGAATGACAAAATCTGTGAGGGATTTTCTGGATCAACATCAACATACCCTATTCGTCCAATATTATGCTCATCACACATCGTTAAAAAAATCCGAAGAACATTACTGCTTTTCAAATAGGGAAGTGGAACCATCGCATTTTTCTTAAACCAAGGAATTGACATACTCTTGGCATTACATATCAACCCCTTTTTTTCCCATTTCATCTATTTTCTCCAGCATAAACCATTACATCTATGGTCTGCGAATTAAGATATCTTCACGTCTGTTTGACATGGGTAACGATGGTCCCTGTGGTAATGCCCAAGCATGAAAACCTGCTGCTCTGGCTCTCGACAAAATTGCAAGCACAACGGAATCATCAATTTTCGCTGGTTCCAATTGATTGAAACAAATATCTGGGATTTCATCACTTTGTGTATATTCTTGGTGTGTTCGAATACCATCCGAACTGGAGAAGAAACGTTTACGCATTGTTGTGTTTGGGATATCACCAAGCAATACCTCGCCACCTTCATTCAAAAGGGACAGGCAGCAATCAACAAAATCCCAAAGGTTGCCTTCTGCAAATACATACTGAATCACACTATAAACAACAATCGAATCGACCTTACCCGTTAGTGCTTCAAATAATTCAGGTACATCAGGAAAACACCTTGCCCACTTATGTATCCAAGGTGCATTAGGTAACAAATCAAGCATTTCCTTACTATCAACAAAATGCACATCTCCAGACTGCTGCTGACACAAATTACCCAACAATAACGGCAATTGACTACAGCCTGGGCCTATATCTAACGCAACAATATTATCTCTGTTAAGAGAGCGCATTTTCGTACGTATATCAGAGAAAATTTCTTCTTCTCTTCCTTTCCGATATTCATCAGGAAAGCCTACTTTTTCATGGGAACTCAGCTCATTAGAAAGTGCCAACACTTTGAATTTATCAAACGTTAAATTTTCAAAGTTAATTTTATTTTTCATATCTGAATAGCTCGCATAAGAGATTTAATGGGAACATTTTGTCCCATATGCGCACGGTGAGAATCATGCTCACTATTTGCCTGTTCACAAAGTAATAAAGTGCAGCGCAACCCAAGAATTGACGCTAGATTGGAGAAATAGTAGTGAATTGTATATGGAGACCATGTCGACAGCACTACAACATGACATCCCTCGGGAGCGAAAACAATATTGCCTAGAGCAGCACCACCTGCACCAACTATCAATTCTGCTTTACTGAAAAGGCACACTTGCTCCTGTAATGTAAGGGTTTCTGGCTCCACTATTTCAAATCCTAGCTCTAGTAGAAGCTCCTCTACTTCCGCAGCATTCGACATCTGTCTAGATGTACCTGTCCTTCGTAGAAATAGTTTTTTCTTCGAAGTTCCCTCAGTAGATTGTGATAATTCAGTTAGCTTATGTCGGACTGCCCGCAACCCATCAGGAGAATACAAAGCATAATCCGGTGTGATATCACCCTTCTTCAGCTCAAGGCCGGGCCTAAAATCAAATGGGATATAGGCTACAGGTGATATGCTAATAAGCCGTTCAACTGACATAATTTCTCCACGCTTAAGCGAGATCAACTCCCTTTTATCGGTATTTAATAAGCGTATCGATTCCAGAATATTCGGATGTAAATCAGCATCCATGATCAGAGGAAAGTCTTTATACCCTTCCAGATTTTCTAATAACGCCAGTTTAGGAAATGTTTCTGTAAGCCAGTGAATGTAATTGGCTGTAGCACATCCGAGGAGGGATATACCCGCCGGGATTGTTCGCTTCACTTCAGAATCACCCACCCTTAACAAGCGCTTGCTTGGATTGATACTAACTAAGCCGTGCATTTCTTCAAATAAAAAATCACGGTCAAAATCATAGAGCGCATGGTGTAAGCAGTTTTGTCCAAAATAGATCAGATCACTCTTCCCCATAACTTGAGCATTTGCCAGCTCCATAGCTTCTACAGCTGGGAAAGAAGTATTCCACGTGCCCGAATAAAGGTGATTGGCATAATGCTCAGGACATACTACGGGTGTTTTCACACTAAAATCACGGGCTGGTATCAGTTGATGGAATTTTATTTTTGGTACACCACGAAACACACTTGTAGATACAAGTTTATTAGGCAGTGCTTTTGTTTTTGCTTTTGTTTTTGTCCAAACAGTCAAACCATTCTCTTTGAAAATCCTCATGATAAAGAGTTGACTTGTACCACGATACACATTTGTAGATACAAGTTTATCAGGTAGAGATTTGGTTTTAGTCCTGGTAGTCAAATAAAACTCTTTGAAAGTCCTCATGATAAAGAATTGACTATTAGGGCTAAAAAGCCGTAGTACATATCTCTTGACAAACGAATTACAACCATGAGTTTGCCAAATAATTACATTTCGCAAATGAAGATAATTAAAAAAAATATATAAATAAATTTTTTTTAACCACCTCGCCCATTTGTAACGAGAAAGATAACTTCGGTAAAGCTTACGAATTAAACTCAATTCTTCCATAAACATTTCAACTACTCATATATGCATCAAGCACACTTGAGTCACCATCAGCCACCACCTTTCCTTGGTCCAGCCAAATGAATCGATCGCATAGAGAGCGCAAGAGGCTTTGGTCATGAGACACAAGCACCATCACATTGGAACGATCGATCATCTTGTTCATTCGCTCTTTCCCACGTTTAATAAATGAAGCATCTCCACCGACAAATAACTCATCTAAAACAAGAATATCGGGATGAAACGTTGTCGCCAGAGAGAAGGCCAGTCTCATATACATTCCGGTTGAATAATATTTAACTGGGGTATCAATAAAATCTTGCAATTCTGCAAATTCGAAGACTTCATTTTCAATTTCTTCAAGATGTAATCTGCTGTACCCTAAGATAGCTCCATTGAAATAAATATTTTCACGACCCGTGAATTCAGGATGAAACCCAGCTCCTATTTCTAACAGAGGCGCAATATTTCCCTGCACCCTAACCCTGCCTTTTGTTGGTTGATAAACGCCACAAATCGCTTTAAGCAAGGTACTTTTTCCCGTACCATTTCGACCGACAATACCTAGGCGCTCTCCTCCCTTTACGGTAAAAGTCACATCTTTCAAAGCAGAAAAATCTGAATAAGTATTATTCTTTCTTCGCAGAAGACTGGCAAAATACTCCTTAGCTGAAGTTGCGCCATCCTGGTATTTTCGATAAACCAGACTTACGTTATTTACTTCAATTTTACTCATGATTTACAACCTAAAGGCCACTCTGTTTTCTAATTTACGAAAAACATATATTCCTAATGCTAGAGAAATACAAGAGTAAAGTGCTGCCATCAGCACTGTTGTCATGGATGGTAAATCGCCATTGTAGATAGGAGCCCTAAATAGCTCGATATAATGTGTTAAAGGGTTAAGTTCAATTAGCACTTTAACCTTTCCCGCTAGAGACTCAGGCTTATAAAAAACGGGGCTAAGAAATAACAGGGCCTGCATAACTATCGCAATAATATGTTGTAAATCTCTAAAAAAAACGGAGGCTACCGACAGGATTAACCCAAGCCCAAAACTAAACCCATAGATCAACAGATAGGATAATGGAATAAACAAAATTGCCCATGTTATTTTCCCACCAATGGCTAGGATAATAATAAATAGTGATGATGCCATCAGGATACTATCAATCAATAATGCAAATGAAACGGACAAAGGAAAGAGTAACTTTGTAACATATATCTTCTTGATTAACTGTTCATTCCCAAGCAATGACTGCCCACTTTGAGCAGAACATGTTGCGAAAAACTGAAATGCAACCATCCCTGAAAAAAGAAAAATCGCGTACGTTTTCAGATCAAGCTGAAAGATAGTTGAAAACACAACAGCGGTAACAGACATCATCAGTAGTGGGTTAAATAGCGTCCACAGATAACCAAAAAAAGTCCTTCTATATCTAAGAATCAACTGTTGACGTACTAGCTGATATAGAATCGCTTCGTTTCCTGTCAAATTGTCAAAAAATTTAGCTAATCGAGGAGTTGCTACTAACGATATTGCCTTCATGCATAATCCGCCATAAGAAATGGTTTTGCCATTAAATCCCTATTAGACAAAATTGGATTTTGAATTGGCCAATTGATCTTCAGGGAACTGTCATCCCAAGAAACAGAACGTTCATATTTCGGGTGGTAATATTCAGTAACTTTATAGATCACTTTAGCCTCGTCGCTCATGGTTAGAAATCCATGCGCGAACCCCTCTGGAATCCACAACTGCCTTTTGTTAACACTAGAAAGTACTGTGCCAACCCAATGCCCATGAGTTTTTGAGTTTTTGCGTATATCTACCGCAACATCAAAAATTTCACCATGGGCAACATAAATCAGTTTCCCCTGAGCCTTAGGCTGGATTTGGTAATGAAGCCCTCTAAGAACATCTTTATTTGATTTGGAAAAATTATCTTGTACAAATCTAACGTTGTACCCAACCTCTTCCTCAAACTTTTTATGATTAAAGCTTTCAAAAAAGAAGCCTCGTCCATCTTCAAAAACGGTCGGTTCAATAATTTTTACTTCAGGAATCTTGGTAGTAACCATTCTCACAGACTGATTCCTTAGTTGTTTGCATAAGGTATTTTCCGTAACCATTTTTGAGCATTGGCTGCGCAAGCTCTTCTAATTTACCTTGGTCAATCCACTTCTGCCGGAAGGCAATCTCTTCTGGACAAGCTATTTTGAGCCCTTGGCGCTGTTCAATTGTCTGCACAAACTGGTGTGCATCCACTAGGCTTTCATGAGTACCTGTATCTAACCAGGCATAGCCGCGGTTCATTTGTTCTACTGACAGTAGACCTATCTCCAAGTAAATTTTGTTCAGATCTGTAATCTCTAACTCGCCACGACGTGAAGGTCTAATCTCTTTCGCGTATTCAGGTGCACGTTCGTCATAAAAATAGAGGCCAGTCACAGCATAGTTAGATTTAGGCTTTGAAGGCTTTTCTTGCAAGCTAATAACTTTTCCATTTTTATCAAACTCGACAACACCATAACGTTCAGGGTCGTGCACATGATAAGCAAAAACAGTGGCGCCACAGTCTCGTTGACCAGCAGATGCAAGTTTCTCTTGCAGCGAGTTGCCGTAGAAAATGTTGTCACCAAGAATCAGAACTGAGGGGGCTCCATCTAGAAATTCTTCGCCGATAATCAATGCCTGAGCGAGACCATCAGGCGATGGTTGAACCGCATATTCAATTTTGAGCCCCCATTGACTACCATCACCCAAAAGCTCCTCAAAACGGGGAGTATCTTTGGGTGTAGATATGATCAGAATCTCTCGAATATCCGCCAACATGAGCGTGCTTAATGGATAGTAGATCATAGGCTTATCAAACACTGGAAGCAGCTGTTTAGAAACTACTTGAGTGGCTGGATATAGACGCGTTCCCGATCCACCGGCGAGTATAATACCTTTGCGTTTCATGCTGTTTTTACTTCCTTATAATTGCTTCTGCAGTGGCAGCAAAATCATCCCTCCAATTGGGTAAATCAAATGAGAGTTGCAAGCTAAGCTTGCCAGTATTTAGGTGAGAGTTAGTAGGCCGGCTTGCAGTGGTTGGGTACTCGGCTGCTGTAATAGCCTTGAGTTGCGATGCTTTTGTTAACAGCTCTATATTTGCGTCACTAGCGTGTTTAAGGAGTGCTTCTGCAATACCAAACCAGGTGGTTTTGCCTTTAGGGACTAAATGATATATACCCATAGGCCAGCTATCGCCCTTTTTGATGGCATCAGTCGCATCTAGGGTTACTTTGGAAATCAATGCTGGTGATGTAGGCACCCCAAATTGATCGTTTATAACGCTAAGGCTCTCGCGTTCAGTAGCTAATCGTAGAACCACCTTCGCAAAGTTGCTTCCATCTCTACCCATGACCCATGAGGTACGAAAGACTAAGTACTTACAGCCGATAGCAGCAATGGCCTTCTCACCTGCAAGTTTAGATTTGCCGTAGACGCTTAACGGGTTTGTCGCATCTGTTTCCACATAGGCTTCAACTTTGCGGCCGTCAAATACATAATCGGTAGAGTAGTGAAATAGCCAGATATCTCTCTTTTTAGCTTCATTGGCAAGAAAACCAACAGCCTCAGCATTAATGTCAAAAGCTAACTTTCGTTCACTTTCTGCTTTGTCGACATTTGTGTAGGCTGCAGCATTGACGATAACATCAGGCTTGAATGCATCGAGAACTGCAAGGATGGATTGCCAGTTAGTTAGGTCAGTATCGGATCGATCACTGGCCTTAATTTCGCCCACAGAAGGTAAAGTGCGACTCAATTCTTTACCCAATTGACCGCTAGCGCCTAACAGCAATAACTTCAACATATTGCCTTTCAATCCAGCGGCGGTAGTCACCACTGATAACCTGCTCTACCCAGGTTTGATTATCTAGATACCACTCAACAGTCTTGCGTATACCGGTTTCGAAGGTTTCCGCAGGATACCAACCAAGTTCAGCTTCTATTTTTGTTGCATCAATGGCGTAGCGGCGATCGTGGCCAGGTCGGTCCTTAACGTAGGTAATGAGTTCATGATGACTGGCAATTGATGAAATGGGTTCTGCAGGGTGCAGTTCATTAAGCATGTCACAGAGTGTACGGACGACCTCGATATTGGCTTTCTCATTAAAACCCCCGACGTTGTATACCTCGCCGGGGGTCCCTCTGGCTAGAACAGTTCGAATGGCACTGCAATGGTCACTGACATAGAGCCAGTCACGGACCTGCTGGCCATCACCGTAGATGGGCAATGGCTTACGTGCTAGGGCGTTGTGAATAACCAGCGGGATCAATTTTTCAGGAAATTGAAAGGGGCCATAGTTGTTGGAGCAGTTGGTGATGAGTACCGGTAGTCCATAGGTATGGTGGTAGGCGCGTACCAAGTGGTCGGATGAAGCCTTACTGGCACTGTAGGGACTATTGGGCTGGTATTGATGGGATTCAGTAAAAGCGGGTTCATCCGGGCCTAACGAGCCGTAGACCTCATCTGTAGAAACATGAAGGAAGCGGAAATTGCTCTTTTGGTTTAACGGGAGATCACTCCAGTGTCCGCGAACGACATCTAACAAGCGAAAGGTACCGACGATATTTGTCTGAATAAAGTCCTCAGGCCCATGGATGGAGCGATCTACATGGGACTCAGCCGCAAAGCTGATGATGGCGCGTGGCTTGTGTTCAGAGAGTAAGCGTTCAATAAGTGGCTGATCACCTATATCACCTTGTATGAAGGTGTGGCGCTCATCATTTTGCAAGGCAGCCAGGTTCCCCAAATTGCCCGCATAGGTGAGCTTATCGAGATTGACTATAGGCTCGTCATACGCCTGTAGCCAGTCGATTACAAAATTTGCACCGATAAATCCAGCACCACCAGTGACCAGAATTGTCATGCCTCTCTCTCCTGTTCTGGTCTGATGAAATCAGATACTTTCATGCGAGATACTTAATATTAATCCTTGAGGTATGTCTATGGGACTGAAACGAAGTTACAAAGCAGTAGAAGTTACACAGCAGTAAGCAACAAGATTGGTTGTTTCTAAATTAAACTCTATTGAATAACTTTTTTCACTGCTTGTACCTCTGTCATGGGCAATTTTATACTACACTCTTAGGTGTACAAATTTACTCGACCACTACAATACCCGAATCTATGTCAAGTTAGTTAAATGTCGACATGTTAAAAAGCATTTAAAAGCTATCATTGGTGATGCTATCAGCCTGCTAATGGCTGCATATTCCTAAAAATTGATAAACTTATTGATTACTACACTGAGTTGCTGTTAATTAGTTGAATAAGCCTATTTAAAAATCAATTCAAAACACGCTACCGCCCCAGGATTTTATTCCCTGTATAAACCTAAAAACAGCCTTTAATTCTATTTTTAATTTTAGGGCAAAATTTTCCACATATGAGCATCTGAAAATATATTTATAAATTGAATTTTATGTACTCAATAAACTGCAAATATATTATTTTTTAATTTTTGCTCACAAAATAACCTTTTAACTAAAAAATAACCAAGCCGCTCTACTATACTTTACAACTGCAAAATAGATGTAGTTATTGCTTAATAATAAGCTTCCACCGTCTAATTTTGAAAGCTACTATTATTCCTTTAATAACTGAATTGATCTGCTATGATAGTTTGGTTTGGTCAAATGTATCTACCTAACAATCCCTCACTGCCCCTCAACACCATGTATAGGCTTAACTTCACCCCAGTGTTGGCAGCTTGGACATTGCCAGTGTAGTTCTTGACCTGAGAAGCCGCAGTTAATGCAGCGGTAGAGTGGTTTTCCATCGGCGAGTTTCCTTGTTAGTTCCCTTAACAATCCGAGATTCTTTTTAGACTTACCCTCAGCAATACCAATATGTATATCAATTAGCTGATTTAAGCCTCTTAATGATGGGCGCCTGGCAAGTTGTTCCGCTATAAACTTGCCAGCTTCTTTTGCCCCTTGTTTCATTTCTATTTCTTTGGCCAGTGACATTACTACTGCTACTGACGGATAGTCCTTTAAACATTTTTGCAAATAACTATTTACTGACTTTTGTATAGACCCAGAGTGTTCTGTACGTAATGCTTCTAAGAGCTGAATAGATTCTGATATATAATCCGGATCTTGGTTATAAATTTTTTGTAAGGCTTTTAAAGATTCTTTTAAGTTTCCTTGGTTGTACTCGAGCTTTCCTAAAACTATGCTAGCACGTACACATTGCTTGTCATATTTCAGCGCCTGTTTTAAATGCTGTCTGGCCTCAGTAATATTAGACTTAACTACTTGCTCTTCGGCCAGCTCACAGTAAAAATGAGCAATCAAACATGAGAACTCAACTACATTATTCTTTAATAATTTTTCGCCAATTTCAATAGCTAAAAGCCATTCTTTTTCTTGCTGATAAATTGCAAGTAATAACTCAAGCGCTTCAGTTTGAAACCCGGCATTGACTTCTACCAGTTGGGTCAGTAAACCTTCTGCCCTGTCTAACAACCCTGCAGAATAATAGTCTCTTGAAAGCTCAAGCTGCACAATTAGCGATTGTTTTTTTGTAAGACTCGGGCGAGCCAGTAAACTTTGATGCACCCTAATCGCCCTATCAACTTCACCTCGCTTACAAAACAATCTGCCCAATGCAATACAAGTGTCGAATGTTTCTTGACTGTCTGGATTCGTTTCTAACGCCTTAATAAAGGTGTCAATTGCTTCATTGGTTTGTTCATTCAACAAATAGTTTAATCCAATAAAGTACTCTTTAGACAGCCGCTCCTTTGACTTTCTAATTTTTTTGCGCTTGTCTCGACGCCCTAACCAAAACCCAATGGCAATTGCGCACAAAAAACCTAGCAAGTAAACCGTGTCGTTCAAAAATCAACCTTTATAGAGAGCTAGTGCGCAGCTTTTGAATTTCATCATCCCGACGCTTAAGTTTTGACTTTAACTGTTTATTTTTCACTTGTAACAATACTAATAAGACAACAGCTGAAATCAATCCCATTATCGCACCAACGATAAATACAGCAATTAGGACCACCGATAATTTAATCTGCTCTAGTGAGTAGTCTAAAAAGCTGATAGTGATCTCTTGTTGGTTTGCGCCAATAAACTCTACACCGGCAAGCAATAAAATAACAAATATTGCCAGCCAACCTATCAACTTTAGGATCTTCAATAATTTAACCAACATTTAGCTTTTGACCCACATTACACAACATTATTAGTCAGGATTATAATGGCAAATAGATAGCAGTAAAATGACAAATGCCGTATTTATCATAGCTACAGTGTAGCAGTTTACTACTCACATATTGCTATTTACATAATGCTGAATTCACTTGATCTTTCAGTTCTTTACCAGGCTTAAAATGAGGTACATATTTTCCATCCAACTTAACTGTCTCTCCAGTTTTAGGATTTCTTCCCATTCTTGGTGGTCTGTAGTGAAGAGAAAAACTTCCAAAGCCTCGAATTTCTATCCTTTCTCCAATACCGAATGTTTGAACCATATGCTCCAGCATAGTTTTCATCGCTAACTCCACATCTTTGGCTGACAGCTGACTCTGCTGATCAACAATCCGTTCAATTAGCTCCGCCCTTGTCATGGAGACCCTTCCCATTGACTTTCTATACCTCTATCGGACTAAAAATAGCTAATCAATTTATTAATAGCAAGTAAGCCACTGATTATTAAGAAGATATTATTGCACCACAAACAAAAAAGGCGACCACTTGGTCGCCTTTTTTGGAGTAGTAGCTTGCTACTATTCTTTGCCGCCATCCATTTGGGCCTTAATCAGGTCGCCAATTGTAGTAGGACCAGAAGCTTCAAGCTCTTGCTTGCGCAGCTCTTTTAATGCTGCTTTCTCATCCGCTTCATCTTTAGCTTTGATAGATAGGCTAATTACACGGTTTTTGCGGTCAATACTAATGATTTTAGTATCAAGCTCTTCGCCCTCTTTTAAGACATTAGTCGCATCTTCAACTTTATCACGACTAATCTCAGAAGCCTTCAGAGTACCTTCAACTTCATTAGCTAATGTTACAACAGCTGCTTTAGCCGTGACCTCTTTAATAACACCTTTAACGATAGTGCCTTTTTCATGGATGCTTGCATAAACAGCAAATGGATCTTCTTCCAATTGCTTAACACCTAATGAAATACGCTCACGCTCAGGGTCGATAGATAGAATAACTGTCTCGATTTCCTCACCTTTCTTGTACTTACGAACCGCTTCTTCACCTGGCTCGCTCCAAGAAATGTCAGATAAGTGAACCAAACCATCGATTGCACCATCAAGACCAATAAAGATACCAAAATCAGTAATTGACTTAATGTTACCCTTAACTTTGTCACCTTTATTGTTCTTAGTAGAGAACTCTTCCCATGGATTAACTTTACATTGCTTAATACCTAGGGAAATACGACGACGTTCTTCATCGATGTCCAATACTTGAACTTCAACCTCATCACCCAGTTGAACCACTTTAGATGGGTGAATGTTCTTGTTAGTCCAGTCCATTTCAGAAACGTGAACTAAACCTTCAACCCCTTCTTCAAGCTCAACGAAACAACCATAGTCAGTTAAGTTGGTTACGCGACCTGAGGTACGAGCACCTTCTGGGAAACGATTCTTAACAGCAACCCATGGATCTTCACCCAGCTGCTTAAGACCTAGCGAAACACGGTTACGATCACGGTCAAATTTCAATACTTTAACCAGGATTTCATCACCCACATTGACGATTTCACTTGGATGCTTGATACGTTTCCAAGCCATATCAGTAATGTGCAACAAGCCATCTACACCACCCAAGTCAACAAACGCGCCGTAGTCAGTCAAGTTCTTAACGATACCTTTAACTTCCTGACCTTCTTGCAATGACTCTAGTAACGCTTCACGCTCAGCACTGTTTTCAGCTTCCAATACGCTACGGCGAGATACCACCACATTGTTGCGTTTTTGATCCAGCTTAATCACTTTGAAATCAAGTTCTTTACCTTCAAGGTGAGCTGTGTCACGCACAGGTCTAACATCAACTAATGAACCAGGTAGGAAGGCACGAATGGTATTAATATCAACCGTAAAGCCACCTTTAACTTTGCCGTTAATAATGCCTTTAACAATATCTTCTGCTTCGTAAGCGGCTTCAAGGTCAGTCCAGGCTTCTGCACGCTTAGCTTTTTCACGGGACAAGCGAGTCTCACCAAAACCATCTTCAACTGTGTCCAAAGCAACTTGTACTTCATCACCCACTTGGATGGTTAGATCACCGCTTTCGTTGAGAAACTGTTCTTTAGGAATAACACCTTCAGACTTTAAGCCCGCATGGACAGTAACCCAATCGCTATCAATATCAACCACAATTCCACTAATAATGGAACCTGGTTTCATATCGAGTTCTTTTAAACTTTCTTCAAATAGTTCGGCAAAGCTTTCGCTCATACTTATTCCTACATAGATCAATTGTTAATGTCACCAGTATCTCCCAAAGCAATAATGATTAGATAAACTAGATGACAAACCGTATTTCCAGCTAACACGGGGTAATTAAAAATATAAGGCGGTAGTAAGTATTGCTGGAATCCTTACTACCGCCCCCGGTCAAACTATTTTATAAACCTTTACAACAAGCCTCTTATTTCCACTTCAACCATCACTTTTGAAACAACTTCAGTAACAGTCAGCCGCGAAGTATCAATAATAATAGCGTCATTGGCTGGTTTTAGTGGAGCAGCTGCACGGTTCATATCGCGCTCATCTCGAGCACAAATATCTTCTAAAATCTGATCGATGTTAGCACTAAAACCAGATTCTTTCAATTGCATATAGCGCCTTTCAGCACGTACCTCTGCAGAAGCGGTTAAGAAAATTTTCAGCGGAGCCTTGGGAAATACAATAGTTCCCATATCACGACCATCAGCAACTAAACCTGGTGACTCAGCAAAGGCCCTTTGCCGCTCCAGTAAAGCCTGACGAACCTGGGTTAATGCAGCCACTTTTGAAGCTAGTAGGCTAATTTCTTCTGAGCGAATTGTACGCTCTACCTGCTCCCCCTCCAGAATAATTTTTGCTGACTCACTTTCTGTCGCAGCCACAAACTGCACATCCAAATGACCAGCCAAAACCTTTAAGTTTTCCTCATCTGCAAGGTCTACCCCATGGATTTGCCCAGCCAGTGCAGTTAAACGATACAAAGAACCACTATCAAGCAAGTGCCAACCCAACTGATTTGCTAGGATTGAAGCAACGGTGCCTTTTCCTGAGCCACTAGGTCCATCAATAGTTATTACTGGCACTTTAGTAAAATACAGATCAGCCATTACTTAGCCTTCGACTGTCAGGTTAAAGCCAGACGCTTGAGCCAGCTCAACAAAATTTGGAAATGAGGTGGCCACATTCGCACAGTCTTTTATCACGATTGCTCCCTGTGCAACCAATCCAGCTACCGCAAAAGCCATTGCAATTCGGTGATCACCTTGGCTATCTACTTCACCACCACCTATTGGTCCACCCACAACTTCAATACCATCAGGCAAAGTAGTTGCGTTAACTCCTAAGGCCTGCAACCCATCAGCCATGGCTTGAATTCGATCACTCTCTTTAACTCTCAATTCTTCAGCACCACGCAATACCGTTTTTCCTTCTGCACAAGCAGCAGCCACAAATAGTACAGGGAACTCATCAATTGCAAGTGGTACCTGATCCTGAGGTATTTGAATACCTCTCAGCTTTGCATATTTCACTTGGATATCTGCAACAGGCTCCCCCCCTACCATTCGCTCATTTCTAAGGGTTAAATCAGCACCCATTGCTTTTAAAATATTGATAACCCCTATACGAGTTGGATTTATTCCCACATGCTCAATCAGCAAGTCAGAGCCAGGAGTAATGGATGCAGCTACCATAAAAAACGCAGCCGATGAAATATCAGAAGGTACTTCAATATCAGCAGCTGTCAGCTTACCACCACTGGCAACTCGAACCGTATCCCCCTCAACTTCAATGGGATAACCAAAGCCTTGCAGCATACGCTCAGTATGGTCTCGTGTAGGTGCCGGCTCTGTTACTTCAGTGATACCTTCAGCATACATCCCTGCAAGTAATAAGCAGGACTTCACTTGAGCACTAGCCATTGGCATCTCATACTTAATGCCCTTAAGTGGCTGGCCTCCACTAATTTTCAATGGTGGCGTACCCCCTTCTTCCGTATTAATGACCGCCCCCATTAATCGCAACGGTTTACCCACCCGTTCCATTGGCCGCTTTGAGAGAGACTCATCGCCAGTTAATGTTACATCAAAAGACTGAGCTGCCATTAAACCAGCAAACAACCGCATTGCAGTACCAGAGTTGCCTAAATAAAGCGGCCCTGGGGATGGCATTAAACCATGAAGACCTACTCCATTAATCGTGACTTTACCCTGGTGCGGGCCCTCTATTACCACTCCCATATCACGGAATGCTTGCAAAGTGGCCAGACTATCTTCCCCTTCCAAAAAGCCACTGACTTGGGTCACTCCCTCGGCTAAAGAGCCTAAAATAATAGAGCGATGGGATATAGACTTATCACCAGGGACACGGATGGTACCAGTCACACTATCAGCTGGCTTTGAACAATAAATGAGACTTTGTTGCTTCATAGGTTCTAAATATGCTTTTCGTGCCAACATTTTGGAAAAGTGCTCCCTGGCTACTTTCGCCCGAGTAAAAACCCCTTTCATATATTGGCTGTTTGCTGTTTGAACGGCTGTTTTTAACTTCTCCAGACCGTCAGTGAAATCATTGAGTGCTTGCAGGACTGCTGTTTGATTGGCAATAAAAATATCATGCCACATGGTAGGATCACTGGCAGCAATACGGGTAAAATCTCTGAAACCACCAGCAGCATAGCGGAAAATTTCCTGGTTATCTCGCTCTGTGGCCAAGGTATCTACCAGTGAAAAAGCTAACAAATGGGGTAGATGACTAGTTACTGCCAGCACTTCATCATGCCGTTGCACATCCATGAGCAACACTTCTGCCCCTATTTTATCCCACAAAGAAGATACGACTGCCAATGCTTGATCATCTGAAAACGCATGGGGAGTCAAAATCACTTTATGATCAGCAAATAAATCTGCTTTCGCCGCCATCACCCCACTTTGCTCGGAGCCTGCAATCGGGTGACCAGGAATATATTGGGGTAGCAATTCACCAAATACCTGCTCCATGGCCGTCAAAACATTATTTTTGACACTGCCCACATCAGTAATTATTTTGCCTTCAAGATTACACGCTTTAATAGCTGAAAAAATACTCGCCATACTTAAAATGGGCACAGCCAGCATAATTAAGTCGGCCTGCTCAACTGCTGTTGGTAAGTCAAGATAATAGTCGTCGATTATCTCTTTCACTTTTGCCAGCTTAAGCGCCTGTTCATCACAGTCACACGCAATAACCTGATGACAGATGAGATTAGCTTTAATTGCTTTGGCAATAGAGCCGCCAATAAGGCCCAAGCCAACAATGAGTACAGTCGACTCAGATAATGTTGCGGATTTATTCATAAAGTGGATTAAACAAACACTTTTGCTGACAATTTTATATTACACACTACATGTTGACTAACTAAGAGCTATTGTTGCTATTCCAAGAAACATCAATAGTTCCTAAAGAGACCAGCAGAAGATTGTTTATTCTGCAACCAGCTGCTTAAGTGCTACTAAAAAGCGCTGATTTTCATCAGCCAAACCGATGCTCACCCGGAGATGATGAGGCATCGCATAATTAGCCACAGGGCGCACAATTACACCTTGAGCCAATAGCTGTTGGTAAATCATCTGGCTTTGCTCACCCAACTCCACCGTAATAAAATTACCTTTTGATGGAATATAATTCAGCCCTAACGCTTCAAAGCCTTTGATTAACTGCTCCATTCCCTGCTGATTTACTTTAACTGAGTCAGCCAGATACTGCTGGTCAGACAAGGCTGCCGCTGCGGCCACTAATGCCAGACTATTCACATTAAATGCCTGACGTAGGCGATTAAGAATATCAGCAATTTGCGGTGAAGAAATACTGTAACCCACTCTTAAACCAGCCAAACCATAGGCCTTAGAAAAAGTACGGGTCACTATCACATTAGGGTGTTGCTTTAAATAATCCAAACCATTGGGAAACGCAGGGTCATCAACATACTCGATATAAGCTTCATCCAGCACCACAATGACCTGATCCGATACTTTACTTAAAAACACTTCAAGTTCTGTTTTACTAAACCAAGTACCTGTGGGGTTGTTCGGGTTTGCAATAAAAACCAGCTTAGTTTTGTTTGTTACTGCATTAGCCATGGCAGTTAAATCATGCCCCCAATTAATTGCAGGGACTACAACCGGTATGGCCTCCACAGCTTTTGTCGCATGCGGATAAACCACAAATGCATATTCAGAGAAAACCACTTCATCATTTGGCCCAGCAAATGCCCGCGCAATTAGCTCAAGCACATCATTGGAGCCATTCCCCAATGTAATTTGCTCCTGCTGGACACCATGTTTTTCCGCTATCGCTTGCTTTAAAATAAAACCATTACCATCTGGGTAACGGCTTAATTCAGCAGTGGCTGACTCAATAGCTTTTAGTACCTTTGGCGAAGGCCCTAATGGGTTTTCATTACTGGCTAGCTTAATAATATTGGCAGGCTCCAAACCGAACTCACGAGCCAACTCGTCAATGGGTTTGCCTGGCTGGTATGGCTGGATAGAACGCACTCCCAGCCTGGTTAACACTTCCACATCACATACCATGAATTAACTTCCTTTATTTTTATTTATTTTATAAAACCCCTTTAGGGTAAGAGCCCAACACCTTCAAATCAGAAGCACGACTACCTACCTCTTCCATCACTTTACTGACATCAGCCCTATCAATATGGCCAATAAAGTCAATGAAAAATACATAATTCCATGTACCGCTGGTTGAAGGACGGGTTTCCACACGAGTCAAATCAATGTTGTGGCTATGGAATGGTTCAAGTAATGCGTGAAGAGCCCCAGGCTGGTTTCGCATGGCGACAACAATCGAGGTTTTATCATCACCACTAGCCAGCACAGCTTCATTACCAATAATCAAAAACCGCGTTGAGTTATCTGGACGGTCCTCAATTTTTTCTGATATTTTTTTAAGTCCATAAAGCTCCGCTGCCATATCGCCAGCAATAGCAGCAGAGTGCCATTCTGACTTAATTCGCTTAGCAGCCTCAGCATTACTACTTACTGCTATCCGCTCAGCATGAGGATAATGGGAATCAAGCCATTTACGACACTGAGCAAACGACTGAGCATGGGAATAGATACGAGAGATTTTGTCTTTTCTCGTGGTATCAGCAATTAATAAGTGGTGATGAATTCTCAATTCAACCTCACCACAAATTTTTAATGGCGAATCGATAAAGCTATCAAGGGTGTGATTAATCACCCCTTCCGTGGAGTTTTCAACAGGGACTACTCCATAATTCACCGCACCGGCCTCAACTTCCCTAAATACTTCATCAATAGCAGACATTGGAATACTAATTGCCGAATGGCCAAAATGCTTAAGGGCTGCCGCCTGGGTGAAAGTTCCTTCTGGGCCTAAATAAGCCACTTTAATTGGCTGCTCCAATGCCAAACAGGCAGACATAATTTCACGAAACAACCGAGCCATTTCTTCATCGTTTAATGGCCCTTGATTACTGTCCATCACATTACGTAATACTTGAGCTTCACGTTCTGGCCGATAAAAAAAAGCATCAGCATTAAATGACTTCTTAACCTCAGCCACTTGCTGAGCACAATTAGCACGATCACTAATCAACTCTAAGATTTTACGATCAATATCGTCTATTTTTTTGCGCAATGCTTTTAAATTTTTTGCTGATTCTTCAGACATAATGGTTAACCACAACGTTGCTCAAAGTCTTTCATAAACTCGATGAGTGCATCGACAGCCTGCTCAGGGATCGCATTATAAAGGCTAGCGCGCATTCCGCCTACCAGTCGATGGCCTTTTAAATTTAATAGCTGGTTTGCTTCTGCTTCAGCTAAAAACTGTTTATCCAGTTGATCATCAGCCAAAGTAAACGGAATATTCATCCAAGAACGACAGCTAACGTCTATTGGATTATTATAAAAGCCACTTTGATCAATAAACTGATAAAGCTTTTCAGCCTTACGTTGGTTAATTTCTTCCATTGCTCCCACGCCGCCTTGTTGCTTCAACCACTTAAATACCAAACCAGCTAAATAAATGGCAAAACTAGGAGGAGTATTTAACATAGACTGATGCTTAGCCACTTGCTCATAATTCATCACAGATGGCGTTATAGGTAATGCCTTACCAAACAATGCTTTGTTGACAATAACCACGACCAACCCAGAAGGCCCAATATTTTTCTGCGCGCCCGCATAAATTAAACCATATTGGTTAACATTGATTGGCCGAGAAAGAATGTTGGACGACATATCTGCAACTAAAGGTACATCACCTGTTGTAGGTACCCAGTTAAACTCAACCCCATTTATGGTTTCATTTGGCGTGTAGTGTAAATAGGCCGCCTGTGGGTTTATTTGCCATTCTGACTGGCCAGGAATTTGGCAATAATTGCTCTCTTTAGCGGAAGAAACAATATTAACTTCACCATAACGAGAGGCTTCCTTACTAGCTTTTTGCGACCACACCCCTGTGTCGACAAAATCCATTTGTCGCTTGGTGCCTAGCAAATTCATGGGAATCGTCGAAAACTGAGCTGTTGCGCCCCCTTGCATAAATAAAACAGCATAGTCATCAGAAATAGACAGCAGATCTCGTAAGTCTTGTTCAGCCTCTTCAACAACTGCAACAAATTCTGGGCTGCGATGGCTTACCTCCATCACTGACACCCCTCTACCTTGCCAGTCTAATAGCTCTTGTTGTGCCTGCGCCAAAACTGCCTCAGGCATGGTGGCTGGGCCTGAGCAAAAATTAAAAGCACGGCTCATAAACCTTTTACTCCTTAGCGGGTAGTCACTAAATTTCCTTGTTTTAGTCGTTACCCAATTAACTTATGGTCAACTCAAATATAAAGGGCCAGAATTCCTGGCCCTTATTTTATCGTGATTAGCGGTTACTCATCTGCGGGCAAATCTTCTTCGGGGCTTGCCTGTTCATCATTCTGCTCATCACTTTCAACAACTTCTGAATCAGTGGTTTCCTCTTCTTCTGGCTCAGCTACCCGCTCAATACCTACCAAGTGCTCATCACCAGCTAATTTAATTAAGCGTACACCCTGAGTATTGCGGCTTAAAATCGAAATCTCATCTACTCGAGTTCTAACCAAGGTGCCTTGATCTGAGATCAACATGACTTCATCACCATCATCGACCAGAGAAGCACCAACCAGTGGACCATTACGCTCATTGCTCTGCATGGCAATAACCCCCTGACCACCTCTACCATAAACAGGGAAGTCATCCAAACGGGTACGCTTACCATAGCCATTTTCACTGGCGGTTAAGACCTGGCCAGTCGTGCCGGGAATAATCAGTGAAATAACCTGCTGACCTTCTTGTAACTTAATACCACGCACACCACGAGCAGTTCTGCCCATTGCTCGCACATCTGCCTCTTTAAATCGAATAGCTTTACCCGCGCTGCTGAAAAGCATGGCCTCCTGCTCGCCATCGGTAATAGCTGCCGCAACTAGGTGGTCATCATCATCAAGGTCAACTGCAATAAGCCCTGAAGAACGAGGACGACTAAACTGCTCCAGTGGGGTTTTCTTTACTGTGCCTTTCGACGTTGCCATAAAGACAAAGTGGCCATCGTTATACTCTTCTACTGGCAGAATAGTAGAGATACGCTCGCCTTCTTCTAGGGGCAGAATATTGTTAACAGGGCGGCCACGGGAAGTACGGGTGGCTTGCGGTATTTCATACACTTTCAGCCAATACACTTTCCCTCTGGTTGAGAAACAAAGAATTTGGGTATGAGTATTAGCAACCAGTAAGTGCTCAATAAAGTCTTCATCTTTAACCCCACTGGCTGACTTACCTCTTCCACCCCGCCGTTGGGCCTGATAAGTATCCAATGGTGTCGTTTTAGCGTAGCCACCGTGAGAAATGGTCACCACCATATCTTCTTCAGTGATTAGATCTTCAACGGTTAAGTCACGGCGAGAGCTGGTGATCTCTGTCCGACGCTCATCCCCATAATTTTCTTTAATAACTTCCAACTCTTCCCGAATGACTTCCATTAAGCGTTCAGGGCTCGCCAGAATTAATCCTAGCTCTGCAATTTTGTCTAATAGCTGCTTGTATTCTTCCAGCAACTTATCGTGTTCAAGCCCAGTCAGCTTATGCAAACGCAAGTCTAAAATTGCTTGGGCTTGTACGGGTGACAAGTAATATTTGTCATCACGTAACCCATATTCAGCTGGCAAATCATCAGGGCGACAAGAGTCAGCTCCGGCTTTATCCAACATCGATAAAACCAAGCCTGCCTGCCAAGGCGTATTAATTAACTTTTCTTTAGCTTCTGCTGGCGTTGGCGATTCTTTAATTAACTGAATAACAGGATCAATATTGGATAACGCAACTGCTTGCCCTTCTAAAATATGACCTCGCTCTCTCGCCTTACGCAGCTCATAAACTGTACGACGAGTGACGACTTCACGGCGATGGCGAACAAAGGCCTCAATAATATCCTTCAGATTAAGCAGCTTCGGCTGACCATCAACCAGTGCTACCATATTGATGCCAAACACTGACTCAAGCTGGGTTTGGGCATATAAGTTATTCAAAATAACCTCACCCACTTCACCCCGACGCAGTTCAATCACTACTCGCATGCCATCTTTATCAGATTCATCACGGATTTCCGTAATGCCTTCGATTTTTTTCTCTTTAACTAATTCTGCAATACGCTCAATCAGTCGGGCTTTGTTCAGTTGATAAGGAATTTCAGTGATGATGATGGTTTGCTTATTTTTCTTTTCATCAACTTCAATATCTGCTTTGGCGCGCACATAAATTCGACCACGCCCAGTGCGATAAGCCTGCAAAATCCCCGCACGGCCATTAATGGTGGCTCCAGTAGGAAAATCTGGGCCTGGGATATATTCCATTAAACCATCGATATCCAACTCTGGGTTATCGATAAATGCTAAACAAGCGTTAATAACTTCGTTTAAGTTATGAGGAGGAATATTCGTTGCCATCCCCACCGCAATACCTGATGAACCATTAACCAACAGGTTAGGTATGCGGGTTGGCATCACTACCGGAATCTGCTCCGAACCATCATAGTTAGGTACAAAATCGACAGTCTCTTTTTCAAGATCAGCCATGATGTCATGGGAAATTTTTTCCATGCGAATTTCGGTATAACGCATGGCTGCTGCCGAGTCACCATCAACAGAACCAAAGTTACCCTGTCCATCTACCAGGGTGTAACGCATAGAGAAAGGCTGAGCTAACCGGACAATTGTGTCGTATACAGCAGAGTCTCCATGGGGATGGTATTTACCAATAACATCACCGACCACCCGGGCAGATTTCTTATACGGTTTATTCCAATCGTTGCTTAGCTCACCCATGGCAAATAACACCCGGCGGTGAACTGGCTTTAAACCATCCCGTACATCAGGCAAGGCACGTCCCACAATTACGCTCATCGCATAATCCAAATAGGACTGCTTCAGTTCATCTTCGATATTGACTGGAAGGACTTCTTTGGCAATTTCACCCATTATGGAATACGTTCCTTAATTTTAAATACAAGCTAAAAGCCAACTGCACCTGTAATACCTTAAAGATCAGGCATCGGCACTGTTTAGAAATAAGTATAAAAAGTCTTGATTTGATAAATGACAAAACGGCTTTTCAACAATAAGAAATGGACGCCAAGTATACCTCAAATCGTTGCTGCTGTATATTCAATAGCAGCTGGCTAACTCTATGATTTGCAGACTTTTTGCCGTTTCTTCAGAAGTGACAAATCAGTAATATTATTGAGCGCTGTATTTTTAATAAAAAGTAACTTCATTAACCCTCCCCCTGAAACAAGGCCTCAAGCTTGGTCTTGGTAGGGCTTGCTACTACACCTTGCTCAGTAACAATAAAGTCAACCAGTTCCGCAGGTGTGATATCAAAGACCGGGTTGTTTACAACTACATTATCGGGAGACAGCTGTTGCCTAGCCAAACAACATAATTCTCCTGCCTCCCGATGCTCCAATGGGATCTCATTACCATTAGCCAGCGATAGGTCACAAGTTGACAATGGGGCAACCACCATTAACTTAGCCTGATGGTAACGAGCCAATACAGCCAAACTATAAGTACCAATTTTATTCGCCACATCACCATTAGCCGTAATCCGATCAGCCCCCACAATCACCCAGCTGACTTTTTCTACTTTCATTAAGTGGGCTGCTGCACTATCCGCATTAAGTTGAAAGGGGATATTAGCTTGCTGCAACTCCCAACAAGTCAGACGAGAGCCCTGCAACCAAGGGCGCGTTTCATCAACAAATAGCTGATTAATTAAACCCTGCTGATAAGACGCACTAATCACGGCAAGCGCCGTACCACTCCCTCCTGTGGCTAGCCGTCCAGTATTGCAGTGAGTCAAGACATTACAAGGTATATTAGAAGGCTGTGCAATTAACTCAGCACCATAGGCAGCCATTCGCTGATTAGCTGTAATTTCTTGTTGAAAAATCCGATCAGCTTCAGTAAGTAGCAACTCAGTTAAATGCTCCCCCTCATTGCCCATAACCAGCTTTTTCATTCGCTCAACAGCCCACTGCAAATTAATAGCGGTGGGTCTTGCTGCCGCTAATACAGCCAAATTATCTAGTAAGCTAGCTGTCTTATTGTACTGTTTTGCAGCCAACACAGCACCATAGGCTGCAGCTATACCAATGGCAGGTGCACCTCTAACAACCATTAGTTTGATTGCAGTAATAACATCTGCCACTTGATAACACACATAATTTTGTTGTTGGTGGGGTAACTTTCGCTGGTCTAATAATTGTAAATGGTCACCACACCATTTAATGACGTCATACACAAGCGTTCCCTCACTTTTTTTGTCCTAGAATGGTTTTATACAACCGGATAAACTACACCTGTTTTATTTACTAACTTAAATACCTCCCTAACCTCGAAAAGTATTTAATATTCGTTATATACTCGCCAAATAATTTTAAGGAAAGGTAATAAGTGATTTATGTCTGAGTCAACCCAACAGGTCGATACCCTGATTCATGCAGGCTGGGTTATTCCCGTTAATGCCAGTCAAGATATTCTTGAGAGCCACTCAATCGCTATCAGCAATGGTAAAATCACTGCCATTATGCCCACGGCTGAAGCTAAACAGCAGCTCAAGGCTCAGCACAGCTATGATTTAACCGCTCACGCGGTCATCCCTGGCCTGATCAATGCCCATGGTCATGCTGCCATGACACTGTTTAGGGGTAAAGCCGACGACCTTGCTTTAATGACCTGGTTGAATGACCATATCTGGCCTGCTGAAGCCGCCTGTGTTTGCGATGACTTCGTGCGTGATGGAACTAAGCTAGCGATTGCCGAAATGCTTCGTTGCGGCACCACCACTTACAGCGACATGTATTTCTTCCCTGATACCGCAGCCCAGGTGGCAATTGATGCCAATATTCGTGCACAAATTACCTTTCCCATCATGGATTTCCCTACCAGCTGGGCACAAAACCATGATGAATACTTCAGTAAAGGGCTAGCCGTTTACGAACAGTTTAAGCAAGCAGAGCTAGTTGATATCGCCTTTGGTCCTCATGCGCCGTATACCGTTTCTGACGCACCGATCAATAAGATTGCCCAACTTTCTGCTGATATGGATGCTATGGTGCAAATGCATATCCATGAAACTGCTCATGAAGTGGAAGAAGGTATTAAACTGCACGGTAAACGTCCAATGCAACGGCTAGCTGACCTTGGTTTATTAAGCCCTCGTTTGCAGTGCGTGCATATGACACAGATTGATGACAGTGATATTGAGCTTCTCAAGCAATATGGCAGTCATATCATTCACTGCCCTGAGTCCAACTTAAAGCTAGCTAGCGGCTTTAGCCCAATCGATAAACTACGCCAAGCGGGCGTTAATGTCGCCTTGGGCACTGATGGCGCAGCTAGTAATAATGACTTGGATATGATTGGCGAAATGCGCACTGCAGCTATTCTAGCCAAAGCTGTACACCAGGATGCTGAAGCCATTTCTGCTTATGAAGCACTGAAAATGGCCACTTTAAATGGTGCAAAGGCACTAGGAATTGACGATATTACTGGTAGCTTAGAGACAGGTAAAGCAGCTGATATTACTGCTGTTCGCTTGGATGAGCTGGAAAACCTACCTTTATATAGTCCTGTCTCACAACTTGTTTATACTGCAAGTAGCCGCCAGGTTACTCATGTATGGGTTAATGGCAAACTGGTGCTGAACAACCGTGAGCTGACTACCCTAGACATGGCTGAAATAAAGCAGTTCGTTGCTGACTGGAAATCACGAATTCTTTCCGCACAAGGCTAACACTCAATCAACCTAAGACAGTATGTAGCTATGGCCACTGAACACACCAACGTTGACCCACAAGAGATAGCTAAGTTTGAAGCCCTAGCCCACCGCTGGTGGGATAAATCCAGCGAATTTAAACCCCTTCACGACATTAATCCATTACGGCTGAGTTTTATTGAGCAGTTTGTAAACCTGGCGGGACAAAAAGTGGTTGATGTTGGCTGTGGTGGTGGGATTTTATCAGAAGCTATGGCTATTCGCAGCGCTGACGTAACAGGCATTGACATGGGTGAAGAGCCACTGACTGTCGCCAAACTTCATGGTCTGGAGTCTGGGGTGAAAGTCGACTACCAGCAAATAACCGCTGAAGGTTTAGCATCACAGCAACAAGGCACTTTTGATGTAGTCACTTGTATGGAAATGCTAGAGCATGTTCCTCATCCCATTTCAGTGATAGAAGCCTGCAGCCAGCTGGTTAAACCTGGTGGACATTTATTTTTTTCAACAATCAACCGAAATCCTAAGGCTTACGCATTAGCTGTGATCGGCGCAGAATATATTCTCAAGATGCTGCCGAAAGGTACCCATGATTACGATAAGTTTATAAAGCCATCTGAATTAGCTGGCTGGGCACGCAAATGTGGCTTAACGGTTAACCATATCAAAGGCATGGTATACAACCCAATCACCAAAGCCTTTAAACTGAGTGATGATGTGGATGTCAACTATTTAGTTCATATCACCAAAAACCAACATTAAACTATTAATAGTAAAAACTATATATAGTCAAAGCGAAGGCTTTTGAGGGGAGAGTTGTCTATGCCATACCCAATCGCTGCAGTGCTATTCGATCTTGATGGCACCCTTGTGGACACAGCCCCTGATTTTGTGCAACCTATTAACCAGTTAAGAGCCCAGGAAGGACTTCCAGCTCTGACGGCGCAGGTAATTCGCACCCAGGTTTCTAATGGTGCTAAAGCACTCGTACAACTTGCACTCTCGTTAGATCATCAACAGTCGGGCTTTGAGCAGGCACGAAGTCAACTGCTGGAGCTATATCACCAGGTGATTGGGGAGCAAGCACAATTATTCCCCGGCATTGCTGAGCTGCTTACTACCCTTGAAAGCAAGTCGATTCCTTGGGGAATAGTCACCAATAAACCCTGGTATCTTACTGAGCGGCTGCTGGAGAATATGGAACTTTCATCCCGAACCAGCGTGACGATTTGCCCAGAGCATGTAAAAAATACCAAACCGGACCCAGAGCCTTTATTATTAGCCTGCCATAAACTAAAAATTGATCCTTATCACGCAGTTTATGTGGGAGACCACCAAAGAGACATCAGTGCTGGCAACTCAGCCGGTATGTTAACGGTGGCTGCCAGCTACGGTTATGTAGAAGCTGATCATGATATAACTCAATGGCATGCTGATCATGCCATTAGTCGTGCAGATTTGCTGCTGGCCTGGCTGGACGAACTTAACTGGCAACGAAACCAAGAACCCTGACAGACCCATATGTTTGACTATCAAGCGCCAGAAAACCTATTAAAAGACCGCATTATTTTAGTCACCGGCGCCGGTGATGGCATTGGCAAAGCTGCAGCTATTCGCTTTGCCAAACATGGTGCTACGGTTATTTTACTCGGTCGCACTACAAAAAAACTGGAAGATGTCTATGACCAGATTGAATCAGCAGGTGGCCCTCAACCAGCAATTTACCCAATGAATCTGGAGGGAGCCAGTCCCAAGGACTATGATGACCTAGCGGTTACAATCGAAAAGGAGTTTGAGCGCCTGGATGGAGTGCTGCATAACGCAAGCTTATTGGGAAATTTAAGCCCCATCAGCCAGTACGATATAGAAACCTGGTATAAAGTAATGCAGGTTAACCTGAATGCTCCGTTTTTAATGACTCAAGCTTTATTACCCCTACTGCATCAGTCAAAGGATGCTTCAATTGTTTTTACTTCTTCATCAGTAGGCCGAAAAGGCAGAGCTCACTGGGGTGCTTATGCCGTTTCCAAATTTGCCTCTGAAGGGATAATGCAAACCCTTGCCGATGAAGAAGAAGGCATTGGCCCAGTCCGTGTCAACACCATTAACCCTGGTGCTACCCGCACCCATATGCGAGCCCAAGCATATCCAGCGGAAAACCCTGAGCAATTGCCTCGCCCTGAAGATATCATGAACGTCTACCTGTATTTATTCGGACCCGATAGCCAAGGAGTGACCGGTCAGGCATTTGACGCCCAGTAAAATAAGGCGCCTGTCGATACTCCTCCCTGATTGAGTTTGTTTAAAACCCCATCAGGGAGAAGTAAATTGATCATTACTTTCCATACTAAGCTTGATGCAAACTTATCTTTACTGCTGTTGCTATGCCAACGTTTGTTAGGGCATCTGAAATGTCTTTAGCTACTGGCTAGTCTATATGCAAACAACAAGGCAAATATTTGCCTTACTTATGCCAAAAGATTGGCAATATTGATAATTTCCTAATTTATTCCAGCCACAGAATTGACAGCGGTCAAAAATCCCTCATCATAAACCTAACAAGCGTTTTAGATACTTAGTACAAACTCTTGTTTTTTCGATATTTATTAAAAATATAAAGTGATTGGCACAATTATCGCTATGACTTCAACATAACATCAAAAGGAAACACGCTTTACACAAAGGGTTCGCGAATGCAGTCAACATCAGCAGCAGATAAGTCAAAGAACAGCAATATAAAATTAATCACTCCTCTACCAGCCAAAGGAAAACAACACAGCTCCACCGAAAGCCAACTTTTACTCAAAATCAGGTTAATGAATCGACTGCAAAATAGCCTTGAGGTGGAGCGAGTACTGACGGCTTTTTTCCACGAAATTCAAACCCACGTAACTACTCACGGACTGAACTACGTTCATAACGAACTCAATATCAATGTATCAGTCGGCGAGCAAAGCTATCATAGTTGTAATTACCGTCTGATCACTGATAACGAAGCTGTTGGGGAAATCACGTTTCGTCGCCAGCAACGTTTTCAGGAAGAAGAACTGGCAACAATCGAGGGGCTTCTAGGTTGTTTGGTTTATCCTCTTCGTAATGCCTTACAGTACCAGTTAGCTGTTACCACCTCATTAAAAGACCCACTGACTGGTGCCGGCAATCGAATCGCATTTGATAATGCTATTAAACGGGAATTAAATATCTGTCGCCGCGAAGAGCAACCACTGTCACTGCTAATGATTGATATTGATCACTTTAAGAATATCAATGACAGCTATGGCCATCCTGCTGGTGACTATATTCTGAAGAAAGCCGTTGATTGCCTACAACAGTCGTTAAGAAATGTAGATATGACCTTTCGCTTTGGTGGTGAAGAGTTTGTGATATTACTATCAAAAACAAATTTAATCAGTGCTGAGCTAGTTGCAGAGCGGCTAAGAGAAAATATTGCAGCCATGCAATGCCATTACAATGGTCAGTCTATTCCTGTGACAATCAGCATTGGCACTGCCATGTTTAGTACTGGTGATAGTATTTTTTGCTTACTGGAACGTGCTGACAAAGCACTCTATCAAGCAAAAAATCAGGGGAGAAATAAAGTCTGTGCCATTGCCTGAAAGCAGTGACTCTCACTCATTCAGGCATGGTTTGCTTCAATCGTCTCAATGCTTTCGTGTGGCTTTACCCGTTGCTTTAGGCCGCATTGTCTTTTTCGATTTAGCCTCTGGCTTCAGGCGTTTACCTTGCAACCGCTTACCCTGCTCCTGCTGCTTTGGGTTTAACGGTGCTACTGGTTTGGGTGATAGCTCCACAGCACTGGCTAGCTGATCTACCGATTGTTGATCTAAGGTTTCCCAACGCCCTAAACGTAAATGACTTGGCATAATCACTGAGCCATAGCGAACCCTTTTTAATCGACTCACTTGCAGCCCTTGCGACTCCCATAATCGGCGAACCTCACGATTTCTTCCTTCCATGATAACAACATGAAACCAGTGGTTAATGCCTTCTCCTCCTGAGTCAACAATATCAGTAAACCGGGCAAAACCATCTTCCAGCTCAACCCCTTTAAAAAGCTGCTTAGTTTTGTCTTCAGTCACCTCTCCCATCACCCGAACCGCATATTCCCGTTCAACTTGATGAGAAGGGTGCATCAGTCGGTTAGCTAACTCGCCATCCGTTGTAAATAGCAACAAGCCTGAGGTATTGATATCGAGCCGACCAATGGCTATCCACCGCTCTCCTTTCAATGGTGGTAACCGATCAAACACTGTTGGCCGTCCTTCTGGATCATTGCGCGAACAGACAACTCCTTCTGGCTTGTTATACATTAATACCCGACGAAAGCCTGCCTGTTCTGGCATGACTTTTACTTGCCGACCATCCAGCTTAATGTCATCAGTTGGTGATACACGCTGGCCCAGTTCAGCCAACACACCATTCACAGTAATGCGCTGCTCTGCTATCCATTTTTCAATTTGTCGGCGTGAGCCAACACCTGCTCTGGCTAAAGCTTTTTGAATACGCTCAGATTGGGTTGTTTCAGTGGTCATCAAAGTAATTCTTAAATTTACTTAGGAGTCTTGTTGAATATCAGAAGAGTTTGATGTTAGCGAGTCATCTGATTGCACCTGCTCACTTTCATCCTCATCCTGAAATATAGAGGGAATAATTGTATCTGCTGAACTAGTCAGTAATTCAGTAGCTAATACATCAGCAGCAGTATGATCTGCTGGCTCGTCAATGTCTTTTGCTTGATCAGCTTCAGGCAGATCATTCACATCTACCTCATCTATCGTGACAGCCGTTTGTTCTGCCATATCAATTGAAGGCTCAAGCCTATCAGCTTCGGTTGATATATTTGGAGGTATTGTTTGATCGATAGATAAATCATTAAACAGCGAAGGCAAGTCATCCATTTCAGCATCTGCAAACTCTAACTGATCTCCTTCATCAGCAGCCATATCTGAACTAGTTTGAGCTTCATTATCATCTGCTGTATCAGACTCCATAACCAACTCAATTATTTGCTCATCAAACTGCTCAACTTCAGCAACAGAAACAAAATCTACTGGCTCAGCAAGTGCTTCGTTATTAAACACTGAATCTAATTCAGCAGCAGTATCTTCTTGTTGCTGTTCAGTAAGTTCAACAACGGCCTCGTTAGTTGGTAGCTCATCTTCTACGGGGCTATGTTCTGAAACATGCTCAATAATAATTGCTTGATCTACTGAGCTAACATCATCTGTCGTATTAAGCTCCTCAGACACTTGAGTTGCCTCAGTAGCATCTGTTGCTAATACATCATTTAGTAATTTTTGTTGTATTTCTGGTGTTTCTTGCTGTAATACTTCATTGCTTAAATCATCATGCCCCTCTTCTGCTGATTCTTCTTCATCTTCAGAGGCTGATTGTTGTGCTTCTAAAGCAGCCAGCTCATCTGGATCTAGCTTTGCGGGGTCAATAAAATCTTCTGGCAAACCTTTCTGCATCTCGTCGATTTCCTGGAACAAGACTTCCTCATCAACGACTTCTACCTCCTCTATTGCTGTATTATCTTCGCCTGAAGAGCCCTCTGAAGTTGAAAGATCAGCTTTTACCGTCGTTACTGCTTCCTCACCCTCTTCAAGTGCCAGTTCTTGATTCGCTTTTTCAATATCCTGCAGCTCAGAGAGTGGTGGCAACTCATCCAAGTTAGCTAAATTAAAGTAATCTAAAAACTGTCGTGTTGTTGCATACATAGCAGGCCGGCCAGGCACATCACGATAACCAACAATACGCACCCACTCGCGCTCCAATAAGGTTTTCATAATAGATGAACTTACGCTCACCCCACGAATTTCCTCAATTTCGGCACGAGTAACTGGCTGCCGGTAAGCAACTAAAGCTAACGTTTCTAATAATGCACGGGTATAGCGTTGAGGCTTCTCTTCCCACAGTTTACCTACCCACGGTGCCATCTCCTGACGAATTTGTAGACGATAGCCACTGGCCACTTCTTTGAGTTCAAAACTACGACCTTCACAGGCAGCAGAAATATCAGCCAAAGCCTGCTGAATTTCTTCTTTGGCTGGTTCAGCCTTTTCAGGAAACAACTGGCGTATTTGATCCAGGTTTAATGGTTTACTAGAAGCCAACAAAGCGGCTTCAATAATATTGGCTAACTTAATTGCTGGTTGATCCGTCATCATGGACTGCCTTAGCTTTTACATGAATGGGAGCAAATGGCTCGGTTTGAACAATTTCTACTAGTGACTCTTTGATCAACTCCATAACGGCTAAAAATGTCACCACAACCCCTAACCTGCCTTCTTCAACTTTAAACAAAGAAACGAATGGCACAAAAGAGTCAGCCGCCAGCATACTGAGCACTTGGGTCATCCGTTCTCGGGTTGACAGCGCCTCCTGCTCTATGTGGTGATTTTCAGATAATTCTGCCCGCGATAAAACACCAGAAAGCGCTAATAGTATTTCTTTTAAATCGACGTCAGGATGCTGTTTTTCTACCTCTATTGTCGGAGGTGCTGCTGACACGGGGTAATAATCCCGCCCTTCCCTTGGTAAATTATCCAAGTCCTCAGCAGCTTTTTTAAACCGCTCATATTCTAGCAGTCGGCGAATCAGCTCAGCCCTTGGATCCTCTTCCTCGTCTTCCGTTGCTGTTTCAGTGCGGGGAAGTAGCATCCGGGATTTAATTTCAGCCAACATAGCAGCCATTACTAAATATTCAGCTGCCAGCTCAAACTGTACGGCTTTCATTAACTCCACATAATCCACGTACTGTCGGGTAATATCTGCTACACAGATTTCCAGTACATCCATATTCTGCCGTTTAATTAAATACAACAGTAAGTCCAACGGCCCTTCAAATGCCTCCAGGAAAACTTCTAAGGCATCTGGTGGAATATACAAATCTTGTGGTATTTCAGTAACAGGTTTGCCTTGCACAACAGCAAAAGGCAGCTCTTGTTGTTGACTATGCTGACGAAATCGACGCTTAACAACCTGTTCTACTGTTGTGGTTTCTTCAGTTACTGCTTCGCTCACATCATTGGCATCAACAACTTCGCCAGCATCAATAACAGCGGTCGTTGGTTCATTTACTGTTTCATCAGCTGTTGTGAAATCAACCTGTTTATTCATCAGAAGATTCTACTATCAAAACTACTGAAGGCTTTTTACACAAAGCCACTGAAAATTTCCCTAATAATATAACTGATGGTTTCCAGCATTAATCAAGCAACTGAAGGCATTCCAATACGCTCACGCAGCTGAAGGTTCCTGAAAAGGCGACGGATCACCCTTGCCCTCACGCAAAAGTTCGGGCACATCATCTAACATCGAAACAACGGTGGTTGCTTCCATTCCACAATAGCCACCATCAATAATCAAATCGACTTGCTGTTCCAACAACTGTCGCATTTCATAGGGATCTATCATTGGCTCTTTTTCGCCAGGTAATATCATGGTGACACTCATCATTGGCGAGCTCAAACTTTCCAGTAGCGCCTGTGTCACCTGACAATCAGGTACCCGTAAGCCAATTGTACGGCGCTTAGGGTGTAAGAAGCGCCGCGGTACTTCTCTGGTTGCTTCCAAAATAAACGTGTATGAACCAGGCGTATAAGCTTTAAGCAGTCGATACGCAGAATTATCAACTTTTGCGTAGGTAGAAATCTCAGCTAAATCACGACACATTAGGGTAAAATTATGTCGAGAGTCGATTTGCCGTATACGACGGATGCGGTCAATGGCTTTTTTTTCACCAATATGACAACCAATTGCATAAGCAGAATCAGTAGGAAAAATCACCACTCCACCCTGGTTAATAATATCGGCTGCTTGGTTAATAAGGCGCTGTTGTGGATTTTCTGGATGAATTTGAAAAAATTGACTCACAAAACACCTGCTATGGGTTAGTTGTCATCTCGACAAGCGATGTGCAATTAGGGGCTGCTGAACATTCAGCTCATGTCAACAGGCCTCGAACTATATCATTAATTTAGCAGTAAACCTATTATTTATCCTTCAAGAAATGTCAACAAACTCGCATCTTATCCCAAGCCCAATTTTCCCACAGTGGTTTGCATTGCTTAGGCAAGGGCGGAGCATTACCTAGCTCAATCCAGCGATTAAACGGACCATGAAAATCACTAGCCACTGAGGCAGATAATTCAAATTGGGTGGCTAAATCCGCTAAAAAACCAGTAGCATCTCGAGGCTGCCCAGCCAAGGCTACTTCAATTCCCTCACCCCCAGCATCTTTAAACGCCTTTATTAATGCTCTTAGCTTGGTATTGGTCATTTTATATTTAAGTGGGTGAGCTAACACTGCTACCCCATTTAAGGAAGTTATCCATTCCACTACTTGCACCAATGTTGGCCACTGACTTTTGACATCTCCCACTTTACCAGCCCCTAAATAACGCTGAAAAGCTGTTGCCATATCAGGCACATACCCCTCACTGACTAAGTATCTAGCAAAATGGGGACGACCAATTTGGACATCAGCTGCAGGCAAGCCCGAATGCTCCTGAGCCATTGCCAACGCCCCTTCTAAGATATCGCTAAAGCCTCGCTTGGCAAGCCGACTGGCAATCGTTTCAGCACGCTGCTGCCTAGCAAGGCGTTGTTGCTCCATATATCCATTCAGCAATGGATTATCCAGAGAAAAGCCTAGCCCTACTAAATGGATTGTTACCCCAGACCAGACGGCTGATAGCTCAACACCTGGGATCAAACAAATCTGATCGAGCACCGCTTGCCCTTTTAGTGACTGATAACCTGAAACAGTGTCGTGATCTGTTAGTGAAAGTACTGAGACTTCTTGCTCTATCGCTCTTTGTATCAGGGCTAGAGGCGACAGTACCCCATCCGAAGCGGTGGAGTGACAATGTAAATCTATTTTCAACCGATATTCCTTACTGACTTCTGAGCCCTTTCATTAGATAGGACTCAAACAATCAAACCTGCGAATTTATCGCTAATTATCCTATTCTTATGCTAACAGCGAAACTACCTGCTAAAGCCAAAATCGTATATCATAGCCACTATCTAAAAGCGGACAGAATTTAGCCTATCATGAAATTTTTCTTTGACCTGTTACCCGTCATTGCTTTCTTCGGTGTGTATAAGTATACCGGCGATATCCTGACTGCCACAGCCACCATTATCGTAGCCACTTTATTTCAAATGGCTTATACCTGGTTTAAACATAAAAAGATCGAGAAGATCCATGTTATTTCTATGGTTCTGGTGGTCTTCTTAGGTGGCCTGACATTACTGTTTGGAGATAAGGCCTTTATTCAGTGGAAACCAACCATTCTCTATTGGGTATTAGCTGCCGCGCTATTGATCAGCCACTTTGTGACCCATAAAAATCTGACCCAACGGGCCTTAGAGGGTATGCTCAAAACATCCAACATTGCTATGACGGATGTCCCAGCCCGCATGTGGCAGAAGCTGAATGGGTTTACTTGTGGCTTTTTATTCTTTATAGGCGTGCTTAATCTCTATATCGCCTACCAGTTTACTGAGGACGCCTGGGTTAACTTTAAATTGTTTGGGTTAACCGCCTTAACCATGGTGTATATGATTGGTGTAGTAATGTCCCTGTCGCGTTATATGACTGAGCCAAACAAAAACAGCCAGTCAATTAGCCAGCAATCTGAAGACTAAAAATCAACTTTACTAAGGATTTTTATGCTGTTCGCTATTATCTGCCAGGATGTTCCTGGCAGCTTGCCCAAACGTCAGTCAGCCCGTCCAGATCACTTAGCTCGATTAGAAACACTTCAACAACAAGGTCGATTAGTGCTGGCAGGCCCGTTTCCTGCCATTGATAATAATGACCCTGGCCCCGCTGGGTTTACAGGCAGTTTAATTGTGGCCGAGTTTGCCTCTCAGGCAGAAGCTGAAGACTGGGCCAACCAAGATCCTTACCTAGCTGCCGGGGTTTATGAACAGGTTACCGTTAAACCCTTTAAACAAGTCTTTCCCAAAATAAGCTAATTTACTTACCGGTCTATATGGCCTAAGTCCTGGTCAGGGGCAATCAGATCTCTGACCCGTCGCTTCAACTCTTTTGCCTCAGGAAATCCCCCGTCTTTAACCCGCTCCCAAACAGTTTCATCAGCAACCTGAACGTTAAATATCCCACCAGTACCAGGGATTAATGCCACTTCACCCAAGTCAGTTCCAAAGGTACTTAATAGTTCCTGGGCTAGCCAAGCAGAACGCAACAACCATTGGCATTGGGTACAATATTCAATAGTAATTCTTGGTTTATTCATTCAATAGTTACCAGCTTTTTATCTTCCAGCTATTCACTTTAACGAAGGCATATCAGCCATCCGCTTGCAGTATGACCAAAGATCACTACAATTGGCCATCATTTCGCTGTAGAAAAAAGATGATGAAAGACTTTCTTGTAAACCCAGCCATAGACCAATATTGCTTTGAGCAAACCACACCTGAGCCACCTTTACTCCAAGAGCTGATTGATGCCACCAATGAACACATGGGTTACCCAATTAAATTATCCGGACGGGTGATTGGCCGATTTTTAAAGCTTATTACCCAACTCAACCAAACCAAAACCGTCCTAGAAATTGGTATGTTTACTGGTTACTCTGCATTGTCCATTGCTGAGGCTTTACCAGAAGACGGCAAAGTGATTTGCTGTGAAACTAATCCACGAGCGATTGAGTTTGCCCAATCATTTTTTGATCGCAGCCCCCATGGTCATAAAATTGAAGTACGCTTTGGCAAAGCATTGGATACTATCAACTGCCTTCAAGATAAACAGTTTGATATGATATTTGTTGATGCTGATAAAAAAAATTATTTTAATTACCTGAAAGCTACTTTTCCCTTGGTGCGATCCGGAGGATTATTTATTATTGATAACGCACTCTGGCAAGGCAATGTACTTAACCCCAATGATGAGCGTGACCAAGCCATCGTCGAACTGAATCAGCATATTGTAGAAAACCCACAACTGGAGAATGTATTTCTCAGCGTACGAGATGGAGTCAATTTAGTTCGAAAAAAATAAGTCGCGCAATTCTTTAGCCATTGCCATTCGTTGTTTGGCTAATGTGCATTCCTACCAGTCTTGCCACTAAAATCGTGAGAAAAAACTGGCCGGTAATGGCCTCCATTGCCGCTATGGATTGCACAGGCCCAGCCAGTGGCACCATATCACCGAACCCTAAGGTAGTTAGGGTTACATAACTAAAATAAATAAACTGGCTCAAGTCGTGAGCACTCTGATAACCACTCCCACCAAAGGCATTAGGCACTAATAAGTCAAGTAGCGCATAAACAAATGCCCACATAATACCCAGCAACAAATAAATAGTCATTGCACCATAGATGATATTACGTGTTACTACAGAGGCACTGAAAATAATTTTGATCAATTCAAAGATTACATAAAGAAAAAACACCACATTGGTCGCATTATCTAAGATAGCTAATGCTGGTGCACCACTAATAATCGTTAACCAAGTAGAGATAGCCGTAGGAATCGCTAACACAAAGCATATGATTAGCGCTTTCTTATCATGACTAAAAATATAAACTGAAGCGATCAATAAAATACTAAGACTGCCTTTCAGTAAAATATTTTGGGTGATTAGCTTGGGTATAAAAGGGTAAACAATACCTACAAATATCAAACATATGAACAAGCTAGCAAAACTATAACGAGGAAAGTTAATCATAAGTGAAAACGGCCACTGTTATTTACCGTTGCTTATTTACCATTTAGCATAGTGATCTTCAACAAACCCCAACATGTTATTAATGGCTATTTTTTCTTCTTCAGCTGTTTGTAAATAGCCATTAAAATGACCAAACAGCTGATGAAAGTTTGTGGCCATTAACCACAAATCAAGGCATTCTGCATGCTTACCTAGTGGTGTAAACTGTAAGTCAACTTTGCCATCGTAAGACTGAATATGCCAAGGTTTAAATAAATCCTGTTTTTGGTAATGAAAAGCTACCGTATCGACCTTATGCAATTGACCATTCAGCCAAAAGCAATTTTCAGTAAAACCAGTTTCATTGACACCACAAGACACATTAAGCCCAACTGCCTGACCATCAGCAGTATTTCCTGACAAGCATCCCCAGTTCCAAAAGGTTTCACGACGCATGTAACCACTGGAAAAATCATGGTGAGCACAAGCACCTATTGCAGCCAAGTCAAACGTTCCCCATGGACAGTCAATTGTGCCTTCCACAGGTATTCCGGCCGCTTTTTGGGCATAAACCCAGCCATTGACGCCAGTTTTAGTGCATATTCGCATTGGGTTAAAACTGTCGCACTCAATAAAACTGCAATCAATTGCTAACCCTTGCTTCGGCAAGGCAATTTGTAAAGATCGACTTTGAGGACAAGTTTTATTTACCATCTCAATTCGGCGTTTACCTTGTGTAAAAGTGGTAGTACCTGCATCAGGGCTAGCAGCAAACTGGCAAGCATGAGCGAAGGGAGACTTAAGCGAGTAAGACAACATTTTTCCAGTATTAGGCTGATATAAATAGCAAAAAGCCGCGCCTACCAGTTTGGTATCAGCAATAGCACAACCCAAAATCAATTCTTGTGAAATCACACCAAAATACTGGAATTGATTAAAGCCAAACCATTGTTGCCAACGGTTTGATGGCTTACCAAAAGGTGTCAATAACTGAAAATCACCGACATTAATTTCACTAATCGGGTAGTCAAAAATACCAAATAACGGCTCGCCATTTGGCTGAATAAGTGGGTGTGCTGTCATATGTTGTTATTATTTGTTTAGCAGAGTAATGTAGGCAGTATTCTATGATACACATTATGCTTAAAGAAAGCCTACTTTAGGAACACGATTATGTGGCGCTGGGTTTATATTGGAGCTGGGCATTTAGCGGTAGGGCTTGGTGTGCTAGGCATTTTTTTACCTTTATTACCCACTACTCCCTTTTTATTGTTAGCAGCAGGCTGCTATGCCAAAGGCTCAGACAAGTTTCACGATTGGCTGATTAATCATCCTCATTTGGGCAACTACATTCACTATTATATTTCTGGTGAAGGCATGCCAGCCAAAGCCAAAACTTATACCTTATTACTCATGTGGCCCTGCATACTGTTTAGCTGCTGGTTAGTGAGTAACTGGCTACTAAAAGGTTTATTAATCACCATTGCTTGTAGTGTCAGCTATTACATTTTAATTAAAATACCCACTTTAAAGACACAGCCATTTCCCAGCGAACAGATTAAATGATTAATTCTTTCATTAATGGCTGTAACTCCTCCCACCGTTTATAGCCACTGACCAATATATGCCACTGCTGTTGATCAGTGAACAGTAACGTGGGAAAGCCCTGAATTCCTAAGTTATAAGTAAATTCAAAGTCCTGCTCAGTTAATGCTTTCGTTTCATTCGAAAAAAAAGCTTCCATAAAACCTTCTTCAGGTAATCCTGCTTCAGCTGCTACTTGTTTAATTCCATGTGGGGTTGTTATATCCAGTTGATTAACATAAAAGCCCCGCTGTAGAGCAGTGATTAATTTTTTTAGCTGATCAGGAAAATGTTCTCTTGCAACCACAACAGCCCTACAAGAAGGCTCCGTATCATAGATAAACCCTTCAGATAACGCGCCTGAAAAATTAAATGGCTGACCAGTGGTTTTTTGTACTTGTTGCCAGTGCTCAAGAATGTAATTGCGTAATGGTGGGGTCAATGGTTGCTGCTGTCCTGCACGCAGCCCACCAACCCGATAATGCAGTTTTCCTTTCCCTGCCAATGCCACTGTAAGCTTGTCAATCACTGGAGCAAAACCCCAGCACCAGGAGCACATAGGGTCAAATAAGTAAGTAATTTCCATGCAGGGTAATAATTAGTCCTTCATCTGTAAGCCCACTGGATGTGGCTGTTTTCGCCTTTTGGCTAACTCTATTTGCTTTTGTCGAGACTCTGCTCGTTGCCTGGTTTTTTCTGACTGAGAGTCAAAGCAGTATGAACAATAAATCCCTTCTTTATATTGCTCTGATTGCTTTTCTTGCTCAGAAATTGGCATTCGGCAACCAAAGCACATATCATAGCTGCCTTTATTGAGCTGATGATCCACTGTCACGCGATTATCAAATACAAAACACTCTCCTTGCCATTTAGTTTCTGAGGCTGGGACTTCTTCCAAGTACTTTAAAATCCCTCCCTCAAGGTGATAAACGGCTTCAAAGCCCTTTTCTTTTAACAATGCAGTGGATTTTTCACAGCGAATGCCTCCAGTACAAAACATGGCTACTTTTTTGTGTTTAGCAGGGTCAAGCTGTTGCTCAACATACTCAGGAAACTCTCGAAAGCTATCTGTTTTGGGGTTAACCGCACCTTCAAAAGTCCCTACTTGATATTCATAATCATTACGGGTATCTATCAGCAGCACCTCTGGGTCATTGATTAACTGATTCCATTCCGTTGGTTTCACATAAGTACCTACCACGTGGTTAGGATCAATACCAGGTACACCCATGGTAACAATTTCTTTTTTCAATTTTACTTTAGTGCGATAGAAAGGCTGCTTATTATCATAGGATTCTTTATGAGTTAAGCCAGCCAATGGCTGATGGGACTTTAAATAATTTAATAACTGATCAACCCCCTCTCGGCTCCCTGCAACCGTGCCATTAATTCCTTCAGCAGCTAGTAATAAGGTTCCCTTCACTTCAAGGTCAAGCATCTTGTCCAATAACGGCTGGCGCATCGATTCAAAGTCAGGTAATCGAGTAAATTTATAAAGAGCGGCAATAACAAACTGAGACATCTTAATCCCTCTACCTTAGCAGATCGCAAATCTGCTGGTGTTACTAGCACTGCAACCTGTAAATAAAGAAGCAGCACAAGACCAATTAAAACGTCTTATTTTAAAGGTTTAGTGAAAGCAAGACCAGTTTTGGAGACAGTTCCCTTAAATTAACGAGGTTTGCTCAGGCTCGTCTAAAGTTGATTCTCCCTTATCAACAGGTTCTTTAAGAGGAATAACTCGTGGCCAGCGGCCACTGTCGTGGGTCGATTCAGGATGGGGTTCAGTCACCACATAAACCCGTTGAATATTACCTTCAGTGGCCAATAACCCTTGGATGATTTCATGGGCTTCAAGAGGAAACCAGCGGCTTTGCTCTGTTTCATCTTTTTCCATAAATGAGGTGACTACTATTTTCACTGGCCTTGGGTTAAAGGGCTGCCAAGCGCATCGTTGAATAGATTCCAGTCTAGCCCATCCCCCTTGAGGAGAACTTCCTGGCTGATTTTCACGCCGTCCCCAAGGCACCATGACAACGCTACCATCTCTTTGCAATACAGGGAGTTTTGCATTAGGGTTAGGAAAAAATACCCGATAACGCTCCTGGTTTTGCACAAACTCAGCACCACCACACATAGATTGGGAGCCTATCTTTTATTTGCACAGCTGGGGGACTCAGGAGCAGACTCGGCCTGTTTCTTCCACTCATCTGGCGTATAAGTATGCAACGCTAATGCATGAATTTTATGTTGCACTTCTTCAGCTAATAAACCATAAATCAGCTGATGTCTTTTTACTGGCATTTTTCCTAAAAAGTCAGCTGATACAACCACCACTTTAAAGTGCGACTCCGAGCCAGGCGGCACATTGTGCATATGACTTTCATTTGTAACAGCTAAGTAGGCAGGATTTAAAGCTTTCGTCAATTTTTGTTCAATTTCAGCCTGTACACTCATCACCTGTCTCCCATGCTTAACCAACTAAATTAATCTTACCTTGAAACCGGTCAAGCTGAAAGCCAGATAAAGGAGTAAAAGGAACCATCATAAGGTACTAATAAAAGCTAGAAGAGAAAAAACAGGCAAGGTGATAGACTACGTAAAACCTGACAAAACTAAGTAGCCCACCACACTTACCTTAAAAGCTCTATACAAATAGAGCATCCTTACGTCTGTCTAGCCTCAAACGTTCAGGTCATAATGACCTGACTTTTGGCCAGCAGCCAAAACTGCTGACCAAAACTGTGAAAATCGGTATATTCAACGTTGCCCTCTAATATCCTTTCGAATCAGTAGGCCAACACCAACAAAGAAACCAACAACTAAGCCAATCGTTATTAAAGAAGCTAACACTGTTTCATCGATATACATCGCTTACCTCCTGTTGGCTATTGCCTAAACTTGAACCAACAGTAGCAGCAACCCAGGCTGCTTTTATTGACCAACATCAATCAGCTCATAAGGCTAATAGCCTAGTTAGAGACTTTTATTGACCTAAAGCAATTTTTCATTCTTACAAGCCAACGGTAAAAACTAGTGATTTAAAGCGACAGAAAATATTTGGATTGTTCCTAGCCAACCTTATTGGATACAATACAGCCCCTATGGACAAATATACTGTATTTATATACAGTACAACCATAATAACTAGCTAACTAAGCTGGCTAGTTTCACAATGAGTTTTAATCCACAGGTCTCTCAATGTACTTATATTTGAGACCTAAATTAATTTGGTCCATGCAAGAGGTGAGCGAATGGCCGTTATACCCATGTGGAAATGCGATAGGGACGGTAGTATGTTCTCAGATAAAAAAGCCGCCGAAGAACACGACAAAATGCTTGAGCTAGCTGCAAATATTACCATGCTGCTAGAGCAAACATTTGATAGTATTGATGAGAAGATTGCTGAAGATATTGGTTTATTATTCGCCAAGCACAAAGAAACCCTGGCCAAAGCGATTAAAGGCAAACCAGAGTTAATATTAGAGATTGGTAAAGAATCTGCTGATGGACAATCTGAAGAAGCCAATACTAATGAATAATTAAGGCTTTTTTACCCTGCCTGTTGCTGTTTTTCTAAAGAGTCAATAACAAACAACAACAGGCGACTAACTACTTTTAAGCTTTTTCTTCCCACTGATAAAAATTACTGCCGAAAATTAGGCAAATCGACTATTGTTATTCAGAATATATTCGCTACCATATCGCCTTTTTCTGAGGTAGATAGGCGTACAGAATGACGACATTTGTTCCAGGACAACGTTGGATTAGTGATACAGAAACAGAGCTAGGCCTAGGCACTGTTTTATCCTTGGATCAACGAATGGTCACATTACTGTTTCCCTCTAATGGGCAAACTCGACTTTATGCAGTAAAAAACTCCCCTCTTACCCGCATCCGCTTTGTTGCCGGTGACACCATTGAAAGCCATGAAGGCTGGAGCATGATGGTTACCGACATAGTGGAGCAAGATGGCTTAATTACTTATCAGGGCACTTTGCCCAACGGTAAACCTCAAGAGCTTTCAGAGTCATGCCTAGGCAACTTCATCCAGTTTCAAAAACCGAAAGAGCGCTTATTAGCAGGTCAAATTGACCAAAATAACCACTTTAGCTTGCGCTATAAAACCTGGGAACATGCCCGCAATATTTATCAATCTCCTTTACTGGGCATGTGTGGCGCACGCACCAGCTTAATTCCCCACCAGTTACATATTGCCGATGAAGTCGGTAAACGTCAGGCTCCTCGGGTATTGCTGGCTGACGAGGTGGGCTTAGGAAAAACCATTGAGGCCGGGTTGATCATGTATCAACAGCTACTCACTGGGCGAGCGGAAAGAGTCTTGATTGTGGTACCCGAAAGTTTATTGCACCAGTGGCTGGTGGAAATGCTTAGACGTTTCAACCTGCACTTTAGCCTGTTTGATAGTGAGCGACTGGCTCAATTCAATGATTCTGACTCAGGCAATCCCTTTGAAAGTGAGCAATTAATATTAATCAGCTTAAATGAACTCACACAAGCTAAGCATTTAAATGATGCCTTAGCAGCTGACTGGGATTTACTCGTCGTTGATGAAGCCCACCACTTAAGCTGGACCCCTGACACGGCAAGTGAAGAGTATTTAGCCATTGAAAAGCTTGCACAAAAAACAGCTGGAGTATTATTGCTGACAGCTACTCCAGAGCAATGCGGTCACAGCAGCCACTTTGCCCACCTTCGGTTACTTGATCCAGACAAATTTCATTCACTGGCTGACTTTGAAGAGCAGTCACAGCATTATCAAGCCGTTGCAGAAATAGCTGAAGAGTTAATTGAAAGTCAAACTTTATCTGAAGCTGCAATTAACCGACTGATTAATTATTTAGGTGAAGAAGCCAGCCAGCAGGCTGCCACCATTAATAGCGATCAGCCTGAAAAGATCAAACAACAGACCAAACAGCAACTGTTATCTCACTTATTGGATCGTCATGGCACTAGCCGGGTGCTTTACCGAAATACCCGATCTGCCGTATCTGGCTTTCCTGGTAGGGTCATGCAAGCTTACCCACAGAAGTTGCCTGAGTTATATCAGCTTGCTCTCGAAAACCGTGATACTCCCAATGCAGTTTTGTTTCCAGAGCGCACCTACGAAAGGGAAATTTTGGTTGAAGATAAAGACCCCTGGTGGCGTTTTGATCCACGTGTTGACTGGTTAATCAACCTGTTAAAATTACTAAAAAGCCAAAAAGTCTTAATTATTTGTGCTCATGCAGAAACCTGTATGGAGCTAGACGAAGCATTAAGAGTACGTTCAGGCATTGCCAGTGCCATTTTTCATGAAGGGATGAGTATTATTGAGCGGGATAGAGCCGCAGCTTATTTTGCTGATGAAGAGTATGGTTGCCAAACCTTAATTTGTTCAGAAATTGGCAGTGAAGGCCGTAATTTTCAATTTGCCCATCACTTAGTATTATTTGATTTACCTGTGCTGCCTGATTTACTTGAACAGAGAATCGGCCGTCTTGATCGCATTGGCCAGACTGAAACCATTAAAGTGCATGTGCCGTATTTTGAAAACTCAGCACAAGACGTTTTATTTCAATGGTACCACCATAGCCTTAATTCATTTGAACAAATATGCACAACGGGTGACGGTGTTTATCAAAAACTAAAGCCTTCTCTGGAAGATTTATTAACTGCTTCAACCTGTGAGCAACAGGATATTGATGCTTTTATTGAAGAAGCCAAAGTCCTCAATCAACAGTTAAAGTCTAATCTACAAGCCGGGCGTGATCGGCTGTTGGAATTACACTCTCAAGGCCTGAGTGACACTAGCGAGTTAATTAGCACCGTTGAGTCTGCTAGTGAAACTAAACCGCTGAAAAAGTATTTAGAGGCTTTATTTGACTGCTTTGGTATTGATTCAGAAGACCACTCTGAACATGCCATTATCGTGCGTCCAGGTGAACAAATGTTATTACCCAGTTTTCCAGGGCTGCCTGAAGACGGGACTACCATGACATTTTCTCGCGAACAAGCACTAAGCAGAGAAGATATGCAGTTTTTAACCTGGGAGCACCCCCTAGTTCGCTATGGCATGGAGCAAATGCTGGATACTGAATTAGGTAATACAGCAGTTGCTTTATTAAAAAATAAAGCTTTAAAGCCTGGTACTATGCTGGTAGAAGCCATTTTTATTGTTGAAGCGCCTGTCCAACAACAACCCCAATTAAAACGGTTAATGGTTCCATCTAGCATTCGTGCTTTAATTGATCCAAAAGGCAATGACCTAGCTGATAAAGTCACCTTTGAAACGCTAGATACTCAATTACACCCAATCAAGAAAAAAACTGCCAGAAAGCTGATTAAAGCACAGTCAGAGCCTATCAGCGAAGCATTAAAAATGGCTGAAAATAAAGCCAGTGAACAGGTAGACGCTATCGTAAAAGCCGCTACTCAACAACTGCTCACCAAGCTAGGAGAAGAAATCAGCCGACTAGAAGCCCTACAAAAAGTGAATCCCAATATTCGTGAAGCGGAAATTGAGCAGTGGCGTTCCCTAGCTAATCAAGGAACTGCAGCTCTACAAAAAACTAACTTAAGACTAGATAGCATTCGTGTTATGTTTGCAGGCTAAGGCAGGCGATAACAGCACCTAAAGTGCTGTTATCATAGCTAGTGCTTCAACCAAAAAGTTCTTTCACTACTCAAGGCAACAGGTGATGCCTGTCTGCTTTGATATACAGGCTCATTCTTAGAGATACAGCATAAGTCAAGGTGAAAAAACTTTATTGTTAGACTACTTAGTATATTTTTACATCCCCTACTGGTCTGGTTTTAAAGCGTCTATGCAACCACATATATTGATCAGGCCGTTTTCGGACTTCTCTTTCAACTAACTGATTGACTGTAATGGCATCCGCCTCTTCATCACCTGTGGGAAAGTTTTCCAATGGTGGTAATACTTGCACATGATAGCCTTTACCATCTTCTCGACGGTGTTGAACAAAAGGTACCACTTTCGCTTTACCTAATTTGGCAAATTTAGCTGTTGCTGTCACTGTTGCGGCAATTACACCAAAAAATGGAACAAAAATACTTTGCTTTGGCCCATAATCTTGGTCAGGTGCATACCACACAGTTCTGCCCTGTCTTAGTGCTTTCAACATAGTTCTCACTTCCTTGCGTGGAATAGTTTGTGATGAGGGATGATAATTTTCCCTACCCCGACGCTGAATAAAATCAAAAACAGGGTTTTTATGTTTACGGTACATTCCATCAATTGGCATTTCTCTACCCAGTAATGCTGCACCAATTTCCAATGTTGAAAAGTGCATGGCTACTAATAAAATGCCTTCACCATCCTGGCTTTGTAAATACTCCAAACCATCTATTGTTGATAGTTTAGCCAGTCGCCATTTTGGCCACCACCATGCCATCCCTACTTCTAATAAACTCATCCCCATTGAGATAAAGTTATTTTTGAGCATTTGCTCTTGCTCTATTACTGATAGCTCTGGAAAACACAGTGCAATGTTTGTTTTTGCAATGTGTTTCCGACGACCACCCAAACAATACAAAAGCCTTCCAATTCCCCCCCCTAACCACATCAAGCATTTATAAGGCAACCAGCTGATCAGCCAGGCAATACCTAACCATAACCAAGTCAGCCAGTATTTTGGGCTGAGAAATTTAGCTTTAAAGCGATTGGGCTCCAACATACCTTTAACTACCAAATTCAGAAAGCCTGAGTAGTGTAGCTGCTCACCCCTTTAATATAAGGGTATTCCACTAGTCAACGGCCACTATCAATTGCAAATCAATGATGAATACAAAAAAATGCTATCTTTTCTAAGCATCCAATAAAAAAATTCTTCTACAATAAAATAAAAGCGCGCCATTGTACGCAATTTACTCCAATCAGCATAGAGGACTTAAATCTCCTACTCTTTGAGTATGGGTATATCGCAAGCTAAATTCGGTAAATACATATGAAGAATTGGCGTTTCAACTGCTAGTTCACCAAGCTATTCGCAGTACCTACTGCTAAAGCTGTTATTTAGAGACTCAAACACTTCAGCGGTTTACTTTTGCGATAGCTCACCAGATTCGATTTTTTATTTGTGATTGTCCAGGTATTATTGTTTAACCTATGAGCTTATATAAAGCAGCCAAAGCAGCAACGACTATGACAACTAACGCGAATTTTGCTTCAAAGGAAGACAGCTGTTTTCAATTAAAAGCTAGCAGGGTCAACTTGACATCAATTGACTTATACCGTTACCAACCAGAAAAATTTACTGTAGCACTTGCAGAAAAAGTCGCGCAGGCACCTAATTTTTTTAGGCAAACTCCAGTAATCATTAATTTAGCAAAGTGCATCAATAACCATAACTTAGATTTACTACAACTGAAGCAACAGTGTGCAGAACATGGCCTACAGGTGGTTGCCTTTCGCTCAGATAATATCTATATCCGTCAGGCCGCAACGGGTGCAGGTTTAGCCTGGCTACCAGAAGAAAGAGGCAGTACTGCACAGCAAAATTCACTTAATGATCATCAAACTGACAACACAATTGCACATACTTCCTCAAGTTCTACGACAGCTGAATCCAAAACTAAAGGAACTTTGCAACCAGAACAGCCCTCAAAGCAGCAGGTAGCGACCAAATTGGTAACTCATCCAGTACGCTCAGGGCAGCAGTTATTAGCACCAGCGGGTGATCTGATTGTTATCGCCCCAGTTAGTGCTGGTGCCGAGCTATTAGCAGCGGGCAATATTCATGTTTATGGGCCATTACGTGGTCGAGCTTTAGCAGGTATTAACGGTAATCGCGAAGCAAGAATTTTTTGTCAGCGCTTTGAGCCTGAATTAATTGCCATTGCTGGCAGCTATCAAGTCGATAGTGGTATACCAAGAGATAAATGGCAACAGCCGGTACATGTCGTATTGTCGAATGAAGAGTTGCAAATTATCGCACTCTGAATCAGAGTGTGCTAATTAATAATTAAGAAACGCTTAATAAATCAGCAACAGAATTTTTAAGGGTCCTAATTTTGGCAACAATTATTGTGGTGACCTCCGGTAAAGGAGGTGTTGGTAAGACAACAACAAGTGCTGCCTTTGCCACTGGCCTTGCGCTAAAAGGGCATAAGACAGTTGTCATTGACTTTGACATCGGCTTACGCAACCTAGACTTGGTAATGGGCTGCGAACGACGAGTGGTGTACGACTTTGTTAATGTTATTAATAAAGAGGCTACCATTCACCAAACCCTGATTAAAGATAAACGGGTTGAAAATTTATATATTTTACCTGCATCACAAACTCGTGATAAAGATGCCCTGACCATGGAAGGCGTTGAGACAGTACTCAATGAGCTTCGAAAAGAATTTGATTACATTGTTTGTGATTCACCTGCTGGTATCGAAAAAGGTGCACAAATGTCACTTTATTTTGCCGATGAAGCATTAATTGTGACTAACCCAGAAGTTTCATCAGTACGCGATTCAGACAGAATCCTGGGCATTCTTCACAGTAAATCGAAGCGAGCAGAAGAAAATAAAGAGCCAATAAAAGAACACTTATTACTCACTCGCTACGATCCAGACCGGGTCAACCGAGGTGAAATGTTAAGTGTCGCTGATGTGGAGGATATCCTGGCAATTCCTCTTCTTGGCGTCATACCTGAATCAAAAGCAGTACTTAAAGCATCCAACCAAGGGGTACCGGTTATTCACGACCTTGAAAGCGATGCAGGTCAAGCATACAACGACGCTGTCTCTCGCTTCAAAGGCGAAGACCTGCCCCACCGTTTTCTAGAGGTACAGCGCAAGAGCCTGCTAAAAAGGATGTTTGGAGGCTAATGATGAGTTTCCTGGAAATGTTTAGACAAAAAAAGCAGCCTAGCGCCAATATTGCCAAAGAGCGCTTACAAATCATTGTGGCTCATGAACGAGCGACCCGTGATGGCCCGGACTACTTGCCCAACTTACAACAAGATATTTTAGCCGTGGTTAGAAAATACATTGAGATTGAAAATGATCAAGTCAGTGTGAGTGTTGATAATGCTGACAACTGCTCCATTTTAGAGTTGAATGTCACCCTTCCCGGCTAATTTTTCAAAAAACAAGGAGCAGCCATATAATTGGCTGCCTCTGACTAAACCTCCAATCTATTGCTTTTTACTTGTTTAACTGCCTGCTAATCACTACAATCTGCACCCCGCTATTATCCTAGTTTTAGAGCCAGCTATGCGGTACCTCAACTGTATTTATTATGATGATGATCTTGCGGTTTTTGATAAGCCAGCAAAACTATTGACTGTACCCAGTAATCGTCCTGAGCTTAATGACAGCCTAGCTACTCGCGTTACCCGAGTATTTCCGACGGCAAGAATAGTCCACCGACTTGACTGGCAAACATCTGGCTTGATTGTAATGGCTATGAATTTAGACAGTCTTCGCCACCTCAGTAAACAGTTTGAAACCCGAGTGGTTAATAAAACCTATCAGGCCGTTGTAGCAGGCCGACTTCCCCAACCCCAAGGCCGAATTACTTTGCCACTTTGTGTCGATTGGCCTAACCGCCCCAAGCAGCGCATTGACTATCAAATGGGACGCAATGCGGATACCTACTGGAAAGTATTGGATTATGATGGCCAGAAAAGCCGCGTAGAACTCAAACCCATTACTGGCCGCTCTCATCAGCTACGATTACACCTGAAAGCATTAGGTAATCCTATTTTGGGGGATGAGTGGTATGCACCAGCCAGTATTCATGCTAAATCAACACGAATGTTGTTGCATGCTCACATCCTCAAACTTTACCACCCGAAGAGCAATGCACCTCTGGAATTTACCTCCCCTATTCCGTTTTGAGTACATTAGAAAGAAAGGTGATAGATAATAAGTTTTTGCTTTTCCGCATTTAAGGCTGTCATCAACAATTCTTGATATACTCAGCTAGATAACAACATAATCTATATCTATTCATTGTCATTAGTGGAATTGCAAAACGACTACGCTTGCAATCCCCTTATCGTGTACCGGTAAAACAAAGCAAATGATTTCATCTCAATCCTTTAACCAAGACCTGCTCACCTTTTTAGCAAGTTCACCCACTCCATTTCATGCAACAGCTGCTATGGCCAATGCCTTAAAAGCAGCAGGCTTTAACCAGCTATTTGAACATGAGGCCTGGCAACTAAAGCCACAAAAGGGCTATTTTGTTACTCGTAATGACTCATCAATTATTGCTTTTACCACAGGTAATGAAAATTACACCCAACAGGGGTTCAGAATGACAGGTGCTCATACTGACAGCCCTTGCCTAAAAATCATGCCTAATGCTGAGCGGTATCAACAGGGATATTTCCAGCTAGGGTTAGAGGTGTATGGTGGAGTGTTACTCGCCCCCTGGTTTGACCGGGACTTATCTTTAGCAGGTCGGGTCAGCTATAGCACCCAGTCAGGCAAGCTCAACAGCAGCCTAATTGATTTTGAAAAGCCTGTTGGCATCATTCCCAGTCTGGCCATCCATCTTGATCGCGAAGCCAATGACAAGCGCTCAATCAACCCTCAAAAGGACATACCTGTTATTCTGGGACAATTGCCAAAGGATCAGACTAGCTTTCGTCAACTGCTGTTAGAGCAACTCCAGCAACAAGGCATTGAAGATGTCACCAAAGTGCTCGACTACGAAGTTGTTTGCTATGACACCCAGCCACCTGGTTATATTGGTTTAAACCAAGAGTTTATTGCCAGTGCTCGTTTAGATAACTTACTCAGCTGTTATACCGGCTTGGTGGCACTAATCGATGCATTTCAGCAAGACCAGCAACAACCCATGTTACTAGTATGCAACGACCATGAAGAGGTGGGAAGCTTATCAGCGTGCGGCGCTAACGGTCCCTTTTTGAAGTCGACTTTAGAGCGAGTGGTGGGTATAGGTGAGCCTCTCATTGTCTGCCTGGAAAACAGCCTGATGATTTCGGCTGATAACGCCCACGGAATTCACCCTAACTTTGCAGATAAACATGACACCAACCATGGCCCCAAACTCAACGAAGGCCCTGTTATAAAAATTAATGCTAACCAACGCTATGCTACTACCAGTGAAACTAGCGCTCTGTTTCGCTGGGTATGTGACGAGGTAAACGTACCAGTACAAGCATTTGTCACTCGCGCCGATATGGCCTGTGGCAGCACGATTGGTCCAATTACCGCCGGAGAGCTTGGAGTAAGAACTTTAGATGTGGGTGCTCCTACTTTTGCAATGCACTCTATACGGGAGCTAGCAGGTAGCCAAGACGCCTACTCACTTTGTAAAGCCTTAAGCTACTTCATGCAGCTTCATCAGCTACCAAACAAATAAAACAAACCTAAATAAAAAACACTTCAGTTAAGAAAATACCACAAAGGATACTCGGCTATTTTTTAAAGCTAGAGTGTCCTGAAATTTACCACTCACATTTGTCAAATTTATTTACATGAAATCTCAGCTTAATTTTTTTCTTCCCCGACTTTCCCCCTAAATAAAGTTAAGGAAAAGTTCACACTTAGCCTGTTAAATTACGTATAGATACGGATTATTCACTGATCAATTGTTGCTAGACTAACCCTGTCAGAAACAAGGAAGCGCTAGAAAGTAAGTAATTAACTAATAAGCAAAAGGAAGCAAATTACTGAAAAGACTGCGCTTTATTATTGGAGCTTTAGCTATGCCTAGAACACAAAAAAACAGCTTTGCAGATCATATTGCTTGCCAACGCTTTAGCAAAAAGGCAGAGAAGCCAGTTAACACACTAGTGAACCCGCTCCTCAAAACTAATTTTATTACAACCAAACGTTCTGACCAAGATTGTAGCTTTGTACTTGGTTATAACTAAACCGAATTTTCATTAGGCAGTGCTTTACAAAATCCACTGCCTATCTCCAAAACCCTGCCACTCTTCAATCTTTTCCCCCTCCAAGATACGCTAAACTTTACCCTAAGCCACTCCTGTGGTACTAACTTATCTTGAATTACAGCGTCAGTGGAACTTAGTTTGCAAGACTGTTCTCAAACTCTTGTAACAGCAGTAAACCTAGCGTTTCAAGATAACATGAAAAGGGCTGCCAAGTAGGCGCCCATAAATTAGCTGAGTTGCATCCAATGGTATTAAAACTTAACAAACAGGCTTTTGTCCGCCCTGTTGTTTCAATTCTAGCAGTCTGGTTATCATTGACTGCTGAAGCAAAAACAATCAGTAATAGCGAAGACTTCCAACTACTTAAGCCTTCCAGGGAACAAAAAATTGCAGCGGTCACTGCAGTACGTAACCTACGCAATCACTATGAGCAAATACCACTTAATGATGTAACTTCTGAAAAGATCTATCAGCGCTACCTTGAAAGGCTTGACCCCAACCGCCTTTACTTCTTAAAGCAAGATATCGATAAATTTAATCAGTATCGCTATAAGTTTGATAATCAATTAAAAACCGGCAATATCAAACCAGCCTTTGAAATTTACAACGTTTATCAGCAACGTATTCGTGATTACTTAAACTTTAAAATTGAGTTCATTAAATCCAACTTAGATAAGCTTGATTTTGACAAAAATGAAAGTATAGACATAGAACGAGAGCATTCGCCCTGGCCTAGTGATACGCAAACACAACAAGACTTATGGCGAAAATTTCTGAAAGATCAAGTGTTACGACTAAAGCTCAGCGGCGAGTCTATTCCTGAAATTAGCAAAAAGCTTGTAAAGCGTTATCAAAGCCAGCTCCATCGATTAAATCAAAGCAATAGTGAAGATGCTTTTTCAGAGTTTCTTAATGCTTTTACCCAAATTTATGATCCTCACACTCAGTATTTATCCCCAACTAAAGCTGAAAATTTTAATATTAATATGAGCCTGTCCTTAGAGGGGATCGGCGCATTATTAGAACAGGATGAACGTTACACCAAAGTTGTCAGGTTAATTGCCAAAGGCCCAGCCGAAAAAGCAGGCCTACTTCAGCCCGCCGATAAAATTGTCGGGGTTGGACAAGGCAAAGAAGGTGAAATTGTTGATGTAGTTGGCTGGCGACTGGATGATGTAGTTAAGCTTATTCGCGGCCCTAAAAAGACCGTTGTGCGCTTAGAAGTTATTCCTTCTACAGTTACCGGCGACCAAACCAAGATTTACCATATCGTTCGCGATAAAGTGAAGCTGGAAGAACAAGCCGCTCAAAAGCAGGTGATTGAGCTGAAGCATAATGGTGCTCCATTAAAAGTAGGGGTTATCCAGGTACCCGCTTTTTACATTGACTTCAAAGCAGCACAACAAGGTGACCCAAACTACAAAAGTACTACTCGCGATGTTAGAAAGCTAATCAAAGAGCTTGAAAAAGAAGGAATTGATGGCCTTGTCATCGATTTACGCAATAATGGTGGCGGCTCGCTTCAAGAAGCCAATGAGTTGACTGGATTATTCATCCCTAGCGGCCCTACGGTCTTAGTTAAAAACCACTTAGGCAGAGTTAGTCCTAAAGTAGATAGTGATAATCAAGTGGCATATAAAGGCCCTATGGCTGTATTAGTGAACCGTTTGAGCGCTTCAGCATCAGAGATTTTTGCTGGTGCTATGCAGGATTACCAACGAGCTATTGTGGTTGGTGGCCGTACTTTTGGTAAAGGTACTGTTCAAGCCATTCAACCCATCAACCATGGCGAACTGAAACTGACCTTAGCGAAGTTTTATCGCGTATCTGGTGAAAGCACTCAAAACCAAGGTGTAATCCCCGACATCCAGTTCCCTGCCCTCTATGATGTAGATAAAGTGGGTGAAAGCTCGTTACCCGATGCCTTGCCCTGGGATCGTATCAAGCCTGGTAAGTATATGACTTATCAAGAAATTACTCCTTATCTAAACCAACTGGACAGAAGCTACAGACTGAGAACCAAAAATAATCCTGACTTTATCTATTATGCTGACTACTTAAAACTACAAAAAGATATTCAGCAAAATACAGTTTTGTCTTTAAATGCAAAGCAACGTAAAACCAATAATGATCTGATTGATGACAAAAGACTAGAAATAGAAAACAAGCGCCGGAAGGCTAAAGGAGAAAAACCCTATGCCTCACTGGAAGAGCTCGAAGCCAAACAAAAAGAGCTCGCTCGGAATAATAAACAACTTCCCATTGAAGAAGACCCATTACTGGCAGAAGCTGGCAATATTCTGGCAGACTACATCAATATTCAACACAGACTTGCTGCAACAACCAATAATTAACTTTTTTCATGTATTCATAAAAAAGCCTGGCTTACCAACCAGGCTTTTTTTGTTGGCTAATTTAAATGAGCCGTAAGTCTTGTAAGTTTACCCCCAACCCTACATCCGTTCGTAACTCTACCAGTTGTTGAAATAAACTTAGTTGTTGCTGACTCGCTTTTAATAATGAAATCATCTTATTTTCAGCGGAGCTTTGTGGATGAATAGATTGCGTAGTTATGGTTTTAATTGAATCATATTGATTTAACAACTGCTTTGCCGTTTTAGGCCCTACACCTTTAATACCGGGAATATTATTTGTGCTATCCCCAACCAATGCCCAATAATCGACTAACTGCTCAATCTGCACTCCAAACTTTTCATAGACGTATTGGGCATCTCGATTTTGTTTGGCAAAGTGATCTCTAATAGTTATCTCTTTTGATATCAGCTGACAAAATAGCTTATCCGTTGATAACACAATCACCTTGCAGCCCGCTACCTGAGCTTTACAAGCAATAGAAGCAATCACATCATCGGCTTCATAATGATCAAGCTGAAAGCTGCTTATACCTTGATCTTGGCATAATGTAATAAAGCGAGGTAAATTATCAGTCAGTGCTTGTGGTGCTTCAGCTCGATTGGCTTTATAGCTTGGATAAAGCTGCTTACGCCAGTTAGGCCCCTGCCCCTCTAAAACCATCAAACCATGGGTAGGCTGACAATCTCTAATAGCCCGTCGCAATGACTGTGCAACTAACTGCAAACTTTGCTCAATATCAGGCTGGACAGCATAAATCCGTCGAATTAAGTTTAAACCATCAATTAGTAGCAGATTAATTGATCTCAACGAAAGCCTCTTATTGTAAATTGGCTTGATTTTATCAGATAAAACAAAAACTTTGAGATTGAAGAACTAATGAATTTTGGTGATGGCGGAGCGGACGGGACTCGAACCCGCGACCCCCGGCGTGACAGGCCGGTATTCTAACCAACTGAACTACCGCTCCATTTTAGGAATTATTCTAACGTAAATATTGGTGGGCAGAGAGGGGTTCGAACCCCCGACCCTCGCCTTGTAAGGGCGATGCTCTCCCAGCTGAGCTATCTGCCCACCGCGTCAGAACGGGGCGCATTATAAGCAACCTTTTACCAGCATTGCAACTCTTTTTGATAGAAAGCTGTCCACAGCAAATTTAAGTACATTTTCCAAACAAAATAAAAACTGTGCGAATATCTTTTCAATCAATATTAATAACCACACCTAATTGATTGATTTCAACCAAAACCAATACATGAACAGGCTAAATGAACAAACAAATACAAAAGACAATTAAGGAAAAGTAACCGCCGAGAGCCAACTGACACTACATAGCAAATAGAAAAAAGGCGATAAACCGAGTGTTATACTAAGCAGAAAGAAACAAAAAATGGCGGAGCGGACGGGACTCGAACCCGCGACCCCCGGCGTGACAGGCCGGTATTCTAACCAACTGAACTACCGCTCCATTTCAGGAATTATTCCAACGTAAATATGGTGGGCAGAGAGGGGTTCGAACCCCCGACCCTCGCCTTGTAAGGGCGATGCTCTCCCAGCTGAGCTATCTGCCCACCGCGTCAGAACGAGGCGAATTATAAGGGCCTCTTCACTCAAATTGCAACAGCTATTTTAAAATTTTCATATCGAATAAATTTCGACCAAAAAATCAAATCATTTTTTAAACATCACTGTTTCTTTAGCTTAGGTTAACAATCTGAACTATTCGGTTATTTACCACTTTGTTAAGATAGCGGCCCCTCCAATACTGATAGAGCTCATAATGTGGTTTAAAAATCTATTTATTTATCGGTTATCTGATGACTTTTCAATTGATGAGTCCAGCCTAGAGTCACTTCTTGAACAAGGGCGCTTTAAGCCTTGCGGAAAAATGCAACCCTTTAGCCTGGGTTGGACATCACCTTTAGGTAAAAACAGTGATCAACTGGTCCATATTAACCAGGGAAATTGCTTACTCTCATTAAAAAAGGAAGAACGCTTATTACCAGCAGCTGTTATTAATGAGTTTGTTGCAGAAAAAGTTGAAGTGATAGAGGAAGAACAAAACCGCAAAGTCACACGGAAAGAGCGGGAGTCAATTAAAGACGACACTATTGCTGAGCTATTACCCAAAGCATTTACTCGATCTAATTTTAGCTTTGGTTTTCTTGCTACAGCCCAAAAGCTACTGATTATTAATGCAGGAAGCAGTAAAAAAGCTGAAGAATTTACCAGTCACTTGCGCCACTGCGTAGGTAGCCTGCCGATTACCCCATTTGCTACCAAACACACACCTGCTGATCAAATGACAGCCTGGCTTACCCTTTCAGAGAGCTTTCCTGATAGTTTCATTATTGGCGATGAGTGTGAGCTACGAGAGCCTAGTGAAGAGGGTGGCATTATCCGCTGTAAACAGCTAGACCTTACCAGCGAAGAAGTTGAGGGTCATTTAAACACAGGTAAAAAAGTTAACAAACTTGCCCTTACCTGGCGTGATCAAATCCACTTTGTTCTCAGTGATGATTTAACAGTTAAACGTATAAAGTACACTGAGTTATTAATGGAGCAAGCAGAAGATCACGAAGATAAAGCACTGCAATTTGATGCTGACTTTATGTTAATGACTGATTCATTAATTAGATTAGTGCAAGATTTAACCAGCGCACTGGGTGGCGAAGACTCATCCTCACCTCAGCCTGGTATAGCTGCTTAAAAAAATGGCATAACTGGTAAAATCAGGGGCTACTAACAAAACAACAGCCCCTATTAAATTCCAATTAATGCAATAAACTAAACAGCTGACGCCTAAATTGTTTGGCAAGAGGATGCCCAGCTCCTAACAAATCAAATATCTGGATCATTAACTTTTGCGCCGCACCTTCCTCAAACTGACGATCTTTACGTAAAGTTGTCATCAGTGCAATTAATGCTGCTTCATATTCATCATCCAACACCTGACGTATTGCTAGCTGATAAATTAAGCTTAAATTTTCCTGATCTTCACTAAGTGACTTCTCTAGTGCTTCACGTTTGGGCAGCTCCGCCGCCATTTCATAAAAACCCAGTTTTGCTTTTGGCTGAGCAAGCCCTGGCGTCTCCTCAGGAATCGTCGCCATCACCTGCTTAGCATCATCAATTCGCCCTTGATGCAACAAGATATTCGTCATCATTACCCGCAAACTGTGATTATTCGGCTCCTGCTGTAAAGTTTGCTGTAATAAGTCCAATGCTTGTTGATCTTCACCCGCTTCAAGCAGCTGATCAATTTGTTGTTTAATTCGATCAGCTGGACTCATAGTTACTTCATCCAGTACTTCACGTAATTCTGATTCCTGCTGCAAACCTACAAAATCTTTTAGCAACTGACCTTGAAAGATCAACTTCAAAGAAGGAAGACTGCGCACGCCTAAATGTTGTGCCAAAGCAGGTTCTTTATCTGCATCGATTTTAGCAACAATAAATTTACCTTGATATTCAGTAGCCAACTTTTCCAAAATTGGTAGCTGCGCTTTGCAGGGTTGACACCAGTCAGCCCATACATCAATTAATACAGGCACTTCCTGGGATTTTTCTAAAACATCAGACTGGAAAGTCTGGGTTGTGACCTCAATAATATGAGGGTTATCAGACATACCTTTCACCTTAAATTTAGTTTTATTCAACACTGACTATCATGTTAATAAAAAAACCAGCTCGCTTCAGCCTGATTGTCTTTAATTATCAGCTAATAACTGCCTTTCACTCAGCACGTCCCAATAACTAAGTACCACCGTCATCAAACTTTAGCCAAATCATAAAATTGTCATCTTTACCCACAGAATCTGTGGATAACCTTGTGGATCAACAACCAAGATCCAGCGCTATCACTTGTCTATACTATCTCTTTAACAGTTTGCATACTTTTTCAGCACAGCTATATTTGTACTTAATTTTCAATAGGTTACTCTTTATTATTGAGCAAAAATTTAACTGTTCAACAAGCACTCAGCAATGCCTTATAAGTCACTTATTGGCTACTTCAATTAACTAATACTTATACACAGCACTTTGTGGTACATGCTACAAACACGTTTTATTTGCAAGATACTATTAGCCGCAGCTCTCTAGCTAAACCTCTAAACAACAAAAAACCAGCAACTGCTGGCTTTTTGTTGTTTTCAAAATTGATAAAAATTCTGATTAACTATCAAAGTCAATACCTAATCGCAGACCAACAGCCTCATAAGCTTCAACCACCCCACCAAGCCCTTGCCTAAAACGGTCTTTATCCAGCTTTTCACGGGTGTCTTTATCCCACAATCGGCAGCCATCTGGAGTAAACTCATCACCTAACACAACTTGCCCCTTGTACAAGCCAAACTCCAGCTTATAATCAACTAAGAGTAACCCAGCATCAGCAAACAGTGCTTTCAGCACATCATTCACCTTAAAGGTCAGCTCTTTCATCACTTCAATATGCTCTGCTTTAGCCCAACCAAATGACTCAATATGATACTCATTGATCATTGGATCACCCAGCTCATCGTTCTTCAGGAAAAACTCAAAAGTAGGAGGATTAAGATCTAGCCCCTCTTGCACACCAAGACGACGGCAGATACTACCTGCAGAAATATTTCGCACTACACATTCTACTGGCACCATATCCAAACGCTTAACCAACGACTCCTGGTCTGATAACAGGCGATCCATTTGAGTAGGGATGCCAGCCTCTTCCAGCTTCTGCATAATAAAGGAATTAAACTTATTATTGACCATACCTTTACGGTCTAGCTGTGCAGTTTTTTTACCATCGAATGCAGAGGTATCATTACGAAAATAAAGAATTAAACGATCAGGGTCATCAGTTGTATAAACAGATTTAGCCTTACCTTTATACAACTCTTCACGCTTTTCCATTATCAACTCCACCCATTTAAACCCCAAAAAAAGCCTATGGATTATAGTGCACCCTGTTACTATAGACCAATCAATATCATTATCTATAGCCGACAGGAGCATTCTAAGATTTTAATAACAAACAAAAACTCCGGCTTTAGCCGGAGTTAAAAATGATATAAACCGATTAACCAAGATTCTCTTTTATTAGCTGCAAAAGCTGCTTGCTCACATCAACTGGAGCAACGGCATTTATATTTCGCTCCACAGAAATTTGGACTTCATCATTAAACAGAGTAAGACGAATCTGGTAGGACTCCTGCTCTTCAGCTGCTGCCCCCTTGCCCTCATCATCACCTAGAATACCTGAGAAAAAGCCTTCTTCTTTTTCTGGTACTGGCTGATGCTCCGCATCCAACGCAATATAAAACAAACCAGCCGTTCGGTTTTTATCTGTTACTTTCACATTGGCAGCTTTTAAAGCATCAGCAACTGAAGTCCAAGCTAAACCAAATCCAGTTTTAATTAATAAAATAGGATTGCCATTACCATCTTGCTCAATAAAAGCACGATCATTAATTGGCTGGTTCTGGTCAACTAAAGCCACTGAGGTTTTAGCAGCACGAGTTAAATACAGCAGTAGCTCATTCAACATACCAGCTGAAATAGAATCCGTCCTCTTGGCTAGCTTATCCCAAGGCACCTGTTTACCCTCTTCTACAGCCTCGTGTGCTTCCCGAACATGCTGGAGAAAATAGCGAGTTTCACCTGCTATTTCACCATCAACAGCAGTCAGTTTGAACTTGTCTGTTGCTAGCTCTTCATCTTCGTCACCTATCACACCTAAAATAAACTGGCCAACAACATCTTGCTCGCTATAGGCTTTTGGGTGAATCCAGTCAGTTTCAATAACCCCCGCTGCTTGATCAGCAATCGCTAAGGGCACTTTACTATCTTTCCAAAACTCAACCAGCAAGGGCCACACTTCTCGCTTAGGCTTATCCGTCACTAGCCAACGTAATGTGCCAGATTTTTCAATACGAAAATCATTTGTATCGGCACGCACAACAACTCTCTCGGGCCTTGGCAGGGTAAATTCTTTCGGTGGCTTCCCAGCAGCCCTGATATTAGGTACTACCATTACACCTTCTGCTGGTCTCGCATTCAGTTCATCTGGTATATTAAGTCGTGGATATGTCTTTGCTTTTAAGTAGTCGTTGGAGCGATCCCGAATATAACCACCATCACCAAAAATGCCACAAGCTGACAAAGTTGCTGTCGCTAGCAGCAACGACAGTGGTTTGGTTAGTCCTTGAAAAACTCTAGCCATGAACAACAAACCTCCCACTACACTCTTGACTGACTGACTAAGCCAACTTGCTCCATTGCCAACTTTAATGGCTCATGAAACTCTGAAGAAAGCTCAGTAAGTGGCAAGCGGATCCCTGATTGAATTTTGCCTAACGCAGACAGGGCCCACTTCACTGGAATGGGGTTAGACTCTAAAAACAGCGCTTGGTGCAATGACATCAGTTGATTATTCAGTGCTCTTGCTTGTTCAGACTGACCAGCATTAGCCAGTCGACATAGCTCTGCCATTTGTTTGGGAGCTACATTGGCAGTGACAGAAATATTTCCCTTACCACCCAGCAATATTAACTCTACGGCAGTTGCATCATCACCTGATAACAGTACAAAGTCATCTGGACACTGATCTACAATAGATTGTGCTCTCGCTAAGTCACCTGTCGCTTCTTTAATACCAATAATATTGGTTACAGTTGCTAACCTAGCCACAGTTTCAGGCAGCATATCCACAGCCGTACGGCCAGGTACATTATACAACAACTGAGGAATATCCACTGCTTTCGCAATATGAGCAAAGTGCTGATACAAGCCTTCTTGAGTTGGCTTGTTGTAATAAGGCGTCACTAATAGACAAGCATCAGCCCCAGCCGCTTTTGCCTCTTGGGTCAACACTACCGCTTCTGCCGTAGAATTTGCACCTGTACCTGCTATAACCGGAATCTTCCCTCTTACTTGAGCAACCACTCGCTTAATCACTTGGCAATGCTCTGCTACTGACAGGGTAGCTGACTCCCCTGAGGTTCCGACCGCCACAATAGCATCAGTACCTTCTGCTAAGTGAAACTCAACAAGTTGATCCAATGCTTCCCAATCTAGTTCGCCATTGGGATACATTGGAGTAACCAAAGCAACTATGCTGCCTGTAATCATTGGGTGACTCCGTGGTTTAAACTGGGCTAATGTTACTGACCCCAACAAGCAAGCACAAGGGATTAGGCCATTTCCTACAAGAAAAAATCACCTGCAAACTTCAAGTCCAGTAGAATGAGAAAAGCTTCACCTGAAAGCTGTATAAAACGACAGGCTCGGTGTATGCTTCAAACATTAGTCAATAAACAAACCTGGTTAACTTGTTGAGCAGCTAAAATACTCATTGCATAATTTACTTAAGTAATGACTGAGTCATAACTTTCAGCAACATAACCAATTTCATCATCTAACCAGTTGCATCAGCTTTATTGAGTGCAATTGCATGCTAAACACGCAATATATACGACTGAATCAACCGACAAGATAAGGACTTGTTATGACAGTTGCTTTAGGACAACCTGTTTCAGATTTTAGGGCCAACGCCACTAGCAATAAAGATGTGCTGCTCTCTGCCCTGCAAGGTTACAATCTTGTACTGTACTTTTACCCCAAGGACAGCACACCTGGCTGTACCACCGAAGGACAAGATTTTCGTGATTATTATGAAGAGTTTAAAGCAGCCAAAACCGTCATTTTTGGTGTTTCCAGAGATAGCTTGAAATCTCATGAAAACTTTAAGGCCAATCAAAACTTTCCCTTCGAGCTCATTTCTGATACTGATGAAGAACTATGTAAACTCTTTGATGTTATCAAGCTCAAAAATATGTATGGGAAACAAGTGTTAGGTATTGAGCGCAGCACTTTTTTAATTGATAAAAAAGGGTATTTACACAAAGAATGGCGCAAAGTGTCAGTTGCAGGCCATGTCCAAGAAGTACTCAATGCGGCGAATGCACTAAATCAAATACAAGACTAGTGGTTATTAAGCTTGAGTAGTATAAAGCCGTGATAGCAGCAGCCTCTGTTAACACGGCCTAATTAAACATCTACCAAACTTCAGACCGTATCTGTTTCACTATCAGTCTGGATATCGCCATTATTTTGATCCTGATGGCGGGGCCATGCAGACATAAGCGCCTTCAACAATGTCGCGAGGGGAATGGCAAAAAACACTCCCCAAAAGCCCCATAAACCACCAAACATTAAGACTGCGACAATAATAGCCACCGGGTGTAAGTTAACTGCTTCAGAAAACAGTAGTGGAACCAGCACATTACCATCCAACGCCTGAATAATGCCATAAGCCACCATTAAGATAATAAAATCATTCCCCCACCCCCATTGAAAAAAACCTATGAGTGCTACAGGAATAGTCACCACCGCTGCCCCGATATAAGGAACAATCACTGAAAGCCCAACCAATAAGCCTAATAATGCAGCGTAGTTCACCCCTAAAAAAGCAAATACAACATATGTCACTGCCCCTACAATAAAAATTTCAATGACTTTGCCACGTACATAGTTAGCAATTTGGTCATTCATTTCATCTGACACTTGCTTCATTAGTGGACGATTACTGGGTAGCAGAGAAGTAAACCAGTTAAGCAGTAACTCTCGATCCTTTAAGAAAAAGAAAACTAAAATAGGCACTAAAATAAGGTAAATCAGTAAACCAACAAAGTTAGGGAGTAGAGTTAAAGAGAATGACAATACTTTTTGCCCCAACTCCCCAAGCTGCTGACTAGCCTCACTAATCCACAGGTTCACTTGTTCAGGGGAAATAAAGTCAGGGTATTGCTGCGGCAAGAGAAGCAACAGCTTGCGCCCCTTTTGCAACATTCTTGGCAGCTCATTCACCAAGTTAGTTACTTGATCCCATACCAACGGTAGCAATACAAATAAAATAACAATGAAAAGGGTAAGAAATATTAAGAAAACAATATTAACCGACCAGATATGCTTTATAGACTTGCGCTCAAGAAAAGCGACCAAACCTTGTAATAAAAATGCCAACACAACACTTGCTAGTACAGGGGCCAGGATGCTCCCCATGGTTAAAATAATTGCAAAGCCAATCACGAGCAGCAGAGTTAGCAGGATGGCTTCTTCGTCAGAAAAGTAACGCGCTAACCAACCTTTAAAGACTTTTAGCATTAGTTGCTCCTAGGCTTTTTGTAGAATATGAATATAAACTTCAGCTTCCTGAGAAGAAGACAACAACTTGTGACCGCTTAGCTCACAATAAGCTTTGAAATCAGCCACTGAACCTTGGTCTGTTGCTTTGACACACAACACTTGTCCACTTTCCATGCTAGCCAATAACTGCTTAGCTTTAAGTAGTGGCAATGGGCAACGCAAACCAGTAGCATTGAGTTCACGATCAATAGTTACCATTAATCAACTATCCTCTTAGATTGGCAGGGAACTCTTTCGGCATTTTTAATGCCCAAGACGATTACGAGTGCTGCACCCTATTAGCTAAATAGCGTTTATTAGACCGCTAAGTCATTAGCTGCGAGGCACACTTCTGCTGGACTAGTCATTATTTAGAGAATTAACCATTTGCGCAATAGTAGCAGCTCGTTAATAATGGCAAGGATCCTATGAGCGCTAACGCTGAATATTGTGATAGGAAAGGCTTTAATCACTTAGCGATGCAAAAATATTTGCCAAACCATGATGGCACAGCGAGCTTAATTCGCCAAACTCACGGTCAACATTCACGACTAATAACAAGGGTACCTTACATTTTTCGGTTTCCTATTAATCTAAAGAAAATAGCTATGTCTACACGCAGACTCCCTATTCTTGCTTGTTGTTTCGCATTTTTGCTTAATTACTTCCCAGCCAGTTATGCCAATGATGGCTTACCCAGCTTGGGAGACTCCACTTCCAGTGTGGTGTCTCCAGAAAAAGAACATCAGCTTGGTCGAGCCTGGCTGCAAAACTTACGTAGCCAAGTTAAAACCATTAGCGACCCAGAACTGAAGGCCTATGTAGAAAGCTTAATTTACCGCCTTGTAGAAACCAGCCAAGTACAAGACCGCCGCCTGGAGATCGTAGTTGTTGATAGCCCTGAGCTCAATGCCTTTGCCGTACCTGGAGGAATAATTGGAATCAATGCAGGGTTATTCCTCTATGCAGAAACAGAGCAGCAATTTGCTTCAGTACTGGCACATGAACTTGCTCACTTAAGCCAACGTCACTTTGCCCGCAGCATTGAAAATGCTAAACGGCAACGAGTCCCTATGTTGGCTGCAACCTTAGCCAGTGTTGTACTGTTAGCCGCTGGTGGTGGAGATGCCGGTTTAGCGGCAATTGCTTCTACCCATGCAGCAGCCTTACAAAACCGCTTAAGCTATAGCCGCCAGCATGAGCAAGAAGCAGACCGTATTGGCATTCAAAATCTGGTTAAAGCAGGCATGGACCCTCGCTCAATGGCCGCGATGTTTGAACAAATGAACCGCGCACAACGATTTGCTGGACGCAAGCCACCAGAATTTTTGCTGACTCACCCCGTGACCGAAAACCGAATTGCTGATACCAAAAGCCGAGCAGAGCAATACCCCAAAAGGTCTTCAAAAGATAGCTCTAGCTATTATCTAATGCGGGCTAAAGTCGAGCTACATTATGCCCAGACACCACAACTCGCAGCCAAGCGTTTCAAAGCCAAAATAAAAAGTGGCGCTTCCAGTTTAGCTTTTGCTTATCAGTATGGATTAGCTTTGGCTTACAACAAAGCAGGAGACACTAAAAGTGCATCTGCCGCATTAGCCCCATTATTAAAGCAGCAGCCCGACAACCCTCATTACATTCTGTTGAAAAGCAACATTGACATTACCAACCAACAATATAAACATGCTGAGCAGCAACTCGCCTCTGCGCTACGCTATCATATCAATGATTTTGCACTCAGTTACACTCAAGCAGAAGCATTCATGGGCAGTAAGCAATACCAGTCTGCGGAAAAAGTTTTAAGGAAATTAGCCAAGCAGCGCCCTACTGACCCAGATATTTGGTACCTATTAGCAGAAACCCAAGGGTTGGCCAAAAACATTGCTGGCTTGCACCAGTCACGAGCAGAGTACTTCTTTTTAAATGGTGCGGTTGATAAGGCCATTGAGCATTTAGAATATGCTTTAAAGCTCAGTCAGAAGAGCTTTGCCACCACAGCAAAGCTCAAGCAGCGGATTAAAGATATGAAGGACTATAAAAATTTAAGTTTTAAGCTCTAAGCCTTTACTAGTACTAATGAATGCATCCTTCAATTTTATGTAAGGATGCACCTTTTCTGCCTTATTTATTTATGCGTTTCCTTTGACCTTTAGCTTCAAGTCAGCAGCAAAATCCAGCATCCGTCTCAGCGGTACCATTGCTTTTTCAGCTAAGTCCGCATCTATCTCGATTATATTAGTGCCTTGTTCAAGGGATGTTGCCAGGTTTTCCAGCTGATTCATCGCCATCCAAGGACAATGCGCACAACTACGACAGGTAGCACTAGCTCCCGCAGTCGGCGCTTCAATAAAAGACTTATTAGGTGTCAACTGGCGCATTTTATAAAAAATACCTCGGTCAGTTGCCACAATAAATGTAGGGTTTGGCAGGGTTTGAGAGGCTTTGATTAGCTGACTGGTTGAGCCTACTACATCAGCCATTTCCACCACACTAGCAGGAGACTCTGGGTGCACCAGAATAGCAGCATCTGGATAAATCTGTTTTAGATCCAAAATGCCTTTGGCTTTAAATTCTTCATGAACGATACAGGCACTGTCCCATAGCACCATATCCGCCCCCGTCTGCTTTTGAATATAACCACCAAGGTGCTTATCAGGCGCCCAAATCAGCTTTTCGCCTTCATCAATTAAGTGCTCAACAATTTCCAGCGCGATACTTGAAGTAACTACCCAGTCGGCCCGAGCTTTAACTGCTGCAGAGGTATTGGCATAAACCACCACTTTTCGGTCAGAGTGTTGATCACAGAATGCAGAAAACTCATCAATGGGGCAACCAATATCCAAGGAACAGGTTGCCTCTAAGGTCGGCATAATGACACGCTTTTCTGGCGTCAAAATCTTCGCCGTTTCCCCCATAAAACGAACCCCTGCAACAACTAAAGTTGATGCAGGGTGATGATTGCCAAATCGAGCCATTTCAAGTGAGTCTGCAACACAGCCACCGGTTTCTTCAGCCAAGGCTTGAATCACTTCATCGGTGTAATAATGAGCGACCAGTACTGCATCCTGTTGTTGGAGCAGTTTCTTAATTTTGTTTATATAGTGGCTTTTCTCAGCACCACTTATCTCTGGCATAGTTGTTTCGCTGGCTAAGTGTTGCTGCACTAATTCACGGCTATTTATCACAGTCATCTCAGTTTGCTAATGACAAGTTAAGGATGCATTTCTGCTTTAATCGCTATGTTGCTGCAATTTTACCACATGTGCAATTTGGCGAGAATCATTGCGGTAAGAAAGGAAGAGAATAACCAGGTAGGTTGAAATGGTGGGTCGTGCTGGACTCGAACCAGCGACCAATTGGTTAAAAGCCAACTGCTCTACCAACTGAGCTAACGACCCTTCTACGGGCGGGTATAATACAGAACTGAGCTGTCACATCAAGTCATTTTTAAAAAATAATGACAGCCCAGCCGAAACTAAAAGTAGTTAATCACTACCAAGGTAAACAGTAGCATCTACTAAACCAGCATCGACAAAGCCTTTCTCACGCAGTCGACAACTATCACAAACACCACATGCTTGGCCTTGTGTATTAGCCTGATAACAGGAAACTGTCATGCGGTAATCAATGCCTAGCTCAGTGCCACAACGGATAATATCAGCCTTACTCATATCTTTCAGTGGCGTTTGAATCTTAAATGACTGCCCTTCAACACCCACTTTAGTGGCTAGATTGGCAAGCCTTTCAAAGGCTTCAATAAACTCAGGGCGACAATCAGGGTAGCCCGAATAGTCAATGGCATTCACACCAATAAATATGTCATACGCACCCACAATTTCTGCCCATCCTAATGCAAGGGACAAAAATACTGTATTTCGTGCAGGTACATAGGTAACAGGAATACCTTCAGATAGCTCTTCAGGTACATCGATTGACTCATCTGTCAATGCGGAGCCACCAAGTTCACCAAAATTTAACGTCATTACTCGGTGTTCTTTAGCACCCAGAGCATCAGCTACTCGCTTTGCTGCTACCAGCTCAGCACGATGGCGCTGACCATAGTCAAAGCTCATGGCATAACAGGTATATCCCTGGGCTTTTGCCATCGCCAGTACTGTCGTCGAATCCAAGCCACCAGACAACAGTATAACTGCTTTTTTTGACTGCTCTGACTTTGAAACTTGTTCTTTTTCTGTTGCTACTGTGCGTTTTGACTGTTCCATACTTAATACTAAAAACCTTAATCAAAAATCCTGGTTGATTAATCTGAGAGGAGCTTAATGCCCAGGTTCGTCATTCCAAAGGTACTTATGAAGCTGAATTTGCATTCGAACAGGAAGATTATCTGCCAAAATCCACTCGGCGAGTTTTGTTGGACTCAATTCACCATAAACAGGAGAAAATAGCACCTCAGACACTTTTGCGGGCAAATCATATTCTGCCAGTTTAAAAGCAGCCCACTCGAAATCAGCTCGATTGGCTACTACAAACTTCACTTGATCATGAGGCAATAGCCACTGAATATTTTCATAGCGATTACGATGCATTTCACCTGAACTGGGCGCTTTCAAATCCATCACTTTAACAACTCGTGGATCCACAGGGGCAATATCAAGTGCACCACTGGTTTCTAGCGACACTTCATAGCCTCGCTTTGCCAGTTCAGTCAATAAACTAAAGCAATTTCGCTGCGCTAGTGGTTCTCCACCAGTGACAGTGACATAACGAGGCTGATACTTAGCAACTTCTGCTACTACACTTGCCACCGTCATCACTTCTCCACCATTAAAGGCATAAGCAGTGTCACAATAACCACAACGCAAAGGGCAACCAGTTAGCCTGACAAATACAGTAGGCAGACCAATGGTTTTGGTTTCACCTTGAAGCGAATAAAAAATTTCAGAAATGCGTACCTTGAGCTCGCTCATACTGCCAGCTATTTGACCTCACTCACTAGACCAAGTATGTACGGAAAAACCCCAAAATACTTGACTAGCCAACTCTGGTTTGACAAAGCGGGCAATCATAACTGATAGCGGCATAGCCCAGCAAGCAAAAACAATTGTTTACACATGAAGGACAGAGTAATAGCAGTTAAGCAATCACTCTGCTCAGAAAGCGGATACTAGAAACTTGCTAGCGCATAGTTTGCAGCAATGCACTCGCTAACCTAGCAGCAGACGAATTCGGGTAGTCTTTGGTCACTCGACTTAGCATTGATTTTGCTTTGTCTGTTTGCCCTTGCTGATAAAGTACTCGACCTAACTTATAAATAGCATCTGGGGCTTTTCGACTAGATGGAAACTGGCTAATAATCTGCTCAAATTCCGATTTGGCTTGATCAAGAGACTGGCTGGTAAAATAAATCTCACCCAGCCAATAGTGGGCATTTGCAGCATATTTACCCTGGGGAAACTGCTTTAGTAATGCGGAAAAAGCAGCTTTTGCTTTATCATACTGCCTTTGTCGTACTAAATTAAAAGCATCTTTATAAGCTTCTTTTTCAATATCGGCTTGAGCACTGGCTTGATCTTGATTATCACTACCTACTGTTTGATTCAGCTGGCTATCAGCAGCAGTATTACTAACAGTAGATGCCGTTGAAGTTGAAACAGCACCACCTGACAGCTGAGAAACACGACGATCAAGATCTAAGTAACGATCTTTTTGCTCTTGTCTCATTCGTTGAATGATATGATTTTGCTCTTCAACCAAGCCTCGCAGCGTCTGAACTTCCTGCTGTAAAGCTTCCAGTTGAAAAAACAGTCCAGCGGCTGAGTTTCGGCTGGCACCCCGTTGACTGTCTTGCTGTTTTTTGCCAACGGGGGTTGAGCTAACGACTGGCACTTCAGCCAATGCAGAGGATAACCCACATACTAATGCGGCCCCAAGCAAACAACCTGTTAGGGTTAAGTGATTTACTTTTGGCTTTATCATCAATATCCCCTTAGCCGTGCCAACTTATACCTTATCAGATAATTTAAAAGTAAAAGAGCCTTCGATAATAAGTACACCAACTGGCAACTCTCTTACTCTAAAAAAATGCAGGATTCAATCACTGCATTTTTATTACTACAACTAACTTAATTAGTGATAATAATTGCACGACGGTTTTGCGACCAAGAGCCTTCATCATGCCCAAAAGCAACTGGCTGCTCTTCACCATAACTCGTTGATTCTATTTGAGAGGGTGAAACGCCTTTGATAACCAAGTACTTTTTAATCGCGTTAGCTCGACGCTCACCTAATGCTAAATTATATTCACGAGTGCCGCGCTCATCAGTATGGCCTTGAATAGTAATTGATTTATTACTATCAGCAACTAATGCACCAGCATGGGCATCAAGTGCAGCATAGTCATCTGGGCTGATTTTTGAATCATCAAACTCAAATAAAAATATGTTTTTATCAAGTAACGCCGCTTGTGAGGAATCTCCCCCACCCTCAATACCGTCAGTGGTAATACCCGCTGTTGATGCATCTTCTATTGTGTCAGTAGTGCCTGTACCTTTACCACCTGTAGAGGAACAAGCTGCTAGCCATACGACAGAAGAAGCAAGCAGAACAACCTTACCAAGTTTAACCAATTGCATATCCAACTCCTGTTTTATATCTTTTATTGGCGACGTAAAATATCAGAAATTATCAGCACTTTCACGCTTATTTATTAATAGGTGACCAGGCTGGTTCTCTTACATCTCCTTCAGATGATGGCAGGGTTAACTTCACAGCACCATCCGCAGAAACCGCAGCCAATACCCCGCGACCTCGCTGCTGGGTAGCATAAATTAGCATTGAACCATTGGGTGCCACACTAGGCGACTCATCAAGAGGAGTTGAGGTCAATAACCTTAATCTACCAGAATCCAGCTCTAAAACAGCAATGTTAAATTGGGCAATACCTTCCCCTTTATGCACCATGGCAATGGATTTTCCATCCGGAAAAACACGAGCTCTGGCATTATATTTTCCTTCAAACGTCAGCCGTTTAGCTGCACCTGTTTGCACATTAGCCTGATAAATTTGCGGTGCACCACCACGGTTAGAAGTAAACACCAAATGTTGTCCATCAGGCATCCAGCTGGGCTCAGTATCAATGGCAAAATGCCGTGTTACTTGATTAAGCTTGCGGGTAGCAACATCCATAACATAGATGTCTGGGTTACCCCCTTTTGATAACACCATGGCTAATTTGCGCCCATCAGGTGACCAGGCCGGTGCACTATTTAGTCCTTTAAATGCAGTCATACGCTGGCGTTTGCCCTGATAAATATCCTGAATATAAATACCTGGACGGCCTTTGCTGAAATTAACATAGGCAACTTTTTTAGCATCAGGTGACCAAGAAGGTGATAGAATTGGCTCTGAAGAATTTAAAATAGTTTTTGCGCCAAAACCATCAGAGTCAGCATAATTCAACTTATATCTGATTTTATTAGCAGCCGCACGCGTGGAAGTAACATATAAAATCTTGGTATCAAATGCTCCAGGCTTACCAGTTAGTTTTTCGTATATATCGTCACTAATGCGATGAGCCACTTTTCTGTGATTAGAGCTTGCATAGCTATGCTCCAACATTTGTTTTTGTTTAATCACATCATATAAGACAAAAGTTGCCTTATATTGACTCCCTTCTTTCTTCACGTTTCCAATAACCAGGTAGTCCACTCCAGACTTACGCCAATCACTATAAACCACATCTTCTTTTTTCTGTGGCAAACTCAGCATGTTGCCAGGTGCAAAGGGCTCAAATAAACCACTACGCTTTAAATCAGCACCAATTATTTCAGCAACATCGTGAGGGGGAGTATCACCACCAAATGGCACCACCGCAATAGGCACAGCACTGTCATTACCTTGAGTAATTTCGATGGTCAAACCTGCCCAAGCAGTTTGCCCCACACATACAAATAGCAGCGCTGCAAATACAGCTTTTATATGTCGTCCTATCACCCTGTTAAATCCTCCGGTCTAAAAACAAATCTCATAGTACGAAAGTCTCTTTCAAAAGTTGCAGAATTCACCTGCCGTACTTCAGGGAAGCGCCCTGCCTTCTCTACTGCACGAACAGCTGCTCGGTCAAATGTACTATCTCCACTGGACTGAGTGACTGTGACATTAATCACCTCACCTGTTGGCACCATCTGAATTTGTAGAACCACCTGCATTCCTCTTCGAGCAGTAGGAGGTCGACTCCAGTAGTTTTGTACTGTCTGAGTTATCACTCCTACAATTGCTGTAACTTTTTCAGCTTGTGTTGCAGCAATACGGGCATTTTCTTCAGCTTCTTCTTCCTCTGCCAACAAAGCGGCTAGTTCAGCTTCTTGGGCTTTTTTAGCTACTTCTTGTTGCTTACGTTGTTTCTCTTCACGCTCACGTTTTAACCGCGCTTCTCTTTCCCTTTTTGCTTTTTCTTCACGCTGTTTCTTTAATTTTTCTTCTTTTAATCTTGCTTCACGGGCTTTCCGCGCTTGCTCTTCCTTTTGCTTTTTCAGTTTTTCCTGCTTTAATTTAGCTTTTCGAGCTTTTTCTTCCTGCTGTTTTTTCAGCTTAGCTTGTTGAGCTTTACGCTCTTTTTCTTGCTGAATGTGCTTTTGCTTTTCTGCTTCCGCTTTTCTTTTGGCTGCTTCTTTTGCTTTTTGTTCAGCCAGTTTGTCTTTATCAGGCTGAGGAGGCTTTTGTGCAGGTGGCTTTTTAGCTGTGGCTGGTTTATTGGCAGCAGGTTTTAAGGCAATCAATTTTGCCTTCACATAATCCGGTGTTGCTTTAATAGGCGGCTGATGCTCTTTCTGCCAAATATTTACTACAGCTAATATAGCAGTAATATGAAGCACAATAGCTATCGTAGCAGGTAAGGTATAACCGTTAGGCAATCTCACAACAATAACTTCTTAATTTAACCAGTTTGTTCTTGAGGATCTGTAATCAAGCCAACATTAGGCACACCAGCTGCTTGTAAAGCAGCCATGGCTTGAACCACTGTGCCATAGTCAACCTGCTGATCACCTTTGATTAACACTAAGCGGTTAGGTTTAACCTTCATTATTTTGGCAACTTGCTTTTGTATTTTTTCTAAGGAAACAGCTTGCTCCTGGTCCTTACCAATATTGATATAATAAGTACCATCGGGTTTAACCGACACAACAATTGCTTCTTCATCCTCCTTAACATCAAGAGGCTTTGCATCTGTCTTAGGCAAATCCACATTCACACCCTGCGTTAACATAGGAGCAGCCACCATAAACACAATCAAAAGCACCAACATCACATCAATATAAGGCACTACGTTGATTTCAGACATCGGCTTTCGCCGAATACGTTTAACAGCCATTATGGTTATCCCTGCCTAGATCGGGTGTGTACTTTGCGATGTAAAATACTGGAAAACTCATCAGAAAAAGTGTCATAGCTATTTAATAACTGATCTACCTTTGCAGAATATTTGTTGTATGCAACCACTGCAGGGATAGCAGCTAATAGCCCCATTGCTGTTGCAACCAATGCTTCTGAAATACCTGGCGCCACCGTTGCTAAAGTTGCTTGGGTTTGGTTGGCTAAACCTCGGAATGAGTTCATAATCCCAATAACTGTACCAAATAGCCCAATATAAGGACTAATTGAGCCTACCGTTGCAAGGAAGGGAAGATTTTGCTCTAAGCGCTCTTGCTCTCTTGCCAGCGCCACTCGCATGGCACGCTGAGTACCTTCCATTACTGCATCAGGATCAGCATTAGAGTCCTGACGTAGTCGAGTAAACTCTTTAAAGCCTGCTCTAAACAAATGCTCCATACCATTATCAGGATCAGGTTCATTGGTAACTTGGCGAAATAATTTACTTAAATCCATACCTGACCAGAACCGATCTTCAAAGGCAATTGCACTTCGCTTGGTATTCGACAATAAAAAACCACGTTGTAAAATCATGACCCATGACACAATAGATGCCATGAGTAGTACCAACATCACTAGTTGTACAATCCAGCTGGCGCCGGCAATTAAGGACCAAATTGACATTTCTGCCACAATACTTACCCTCAAGCTATTTTATGTACGGTGACACAGCCTCACCAGGCGAAAGGCCGATCATACCACCTCTCTTTACATGTTTTCGTGAAATTACCTAGAGTAATTGTATTTTTTGTTGCAAACTGGTTGGAATCATTGTTGGCCTCATATTAATTGGCGACACACAGGCCACTTTTACTTCAGCTTCACAGCACAATGTATTTGTCCGACAATTAACTACTTGTTGTATAAAAATAATAGCTACTTTTGTCATCTTTTTTACAACTGCTGTCACTTTTAATTCATCATCCAACCTAGCTGGGCTGCGATAGTTTATTGATGAACTATGGACAACAAACATCACATTTTGTTCGAGAAGCGAGTGCTGCTCAATATCTAGGCTACGCAATAAGTCAGTACGCGCCCGCTCCATAAACTTCAAATAGTTTACGTAATAAACAATTCCACCAGCATCAGTGTCCTCATAATATACTCGACAGTGAATAGCAAAATTATTCACACACGGTTTCCTCAAATAAAAATCCAACGAGAGCCACACCCTATAAACAGAAGCGCAGTACTAGCAAATCATACAAGATTCATAGTGTTTTCAAAAATAGGGCTGGAGCATTTTATTGAGTTGATCAGCAAGCAGCTAGATCAAGACTGCTCGGGCACTGAAAGCCCGAAGTGAAGATAGGCCCGTTCGGTAACCACTCGACCTCTTGGCGTGCGCATAATAAAACCTTGTTGAATTAAATAGGGCTCCAGTACATCTTCAATAGTATCCCTCTCCTCACTAATGGCAGCTGCCAAACTATCCACACCTACCGGGCCACCAGAAAACTTTTCAATCATAGCCAGCAACAGTCGTCTATCCATCTGATCAAAGCCTTGACTATCAACATCAAGCATACTTAAAGCCTGATCAGCAATCTGCTGGGTAATCACGCCAGTTCCTTTTACTTCTGCAAAATCCCTCACTCGCCTTAATAAACGATTAGCTATTCGCGGTGTACCTCGCGATCGTTTGGCAATCTCTATTGCCCCTGCTTCTTCAAGGGATACGCCCAGTATCCTTGAAGAACGCTGAACAATAATGGCTAAATGTTCTACAGAGTAAAATTCCAACCGCTGAACAATACCAAAACGGTCGCGTAAAGGAGAGGTCAACAAACCTGCACGGGTCGTAGCACCAACTAAAGTAAAAGGAGGCAAATCAAGCTTAATAGAACGTGCTGCAGGTCCTTCGCCAATCATAATATCCAGCTGATAGTCTTCCATTGCAGGGTATAAGACTTCTTCAACCACAGGGCTTAAGCGATGAATTTCATCGACAAATAACACATCACCTGCCTCCAAATTGGTGAGCATAGCAGCTAAGTCTCCCGCTTTTTCTAGCACTGGCCCTGAGGTAGTTTTTATTTGCCCCCCCATTTCGTTAGCCAAAATATTGGCTAAGGTGGTTTTTCCCAGCCCTGGTGGCCCAAAAATCAGGGTATGATCCAACGCCTCGCTACGCCTTTTAGCCGCTTCGATAAATATACTCATTTGCTCACGCACAGACGCTTGGCCGATATAGTCTGCCAAACTTTTCGGGCGAATCGCACGATCTTGCTTTTCTTCTATAGGGTTTGAAGTAGTAGTGATTAAACGATCAGCTTCAATCATCGTCTATAGGTTACCTGTTTTGTCAGCCTAGCTGGTTCGCCGCTACTTTTTACTAATAAAGTCTTTTACTAAAGCGATTCTCGCCCAGTTTATTACAACTTAATATTGTCACATGCTGCTTTATTGTAATAAATGAGCTGTTAAACCATCGCTTTTAACGCTTGACGAATTAATTCTTCACGGGGCAACTCCTGGTCGGGGAGCGCTTTGATTGTTTTAGCCGCTTGCTGAGGTTTATAGCCCAATGCTACCAATGCACTAATCGCATCATCCAAATGACTGGCAGCCGGTATTGAGATTTGTTGACTAGTATTTGAAGTCACATCTGCATCAGCAGGCAGCCAACTTGCCAACTTATCACGCATCTCAACCAGCAAACGTTCAGCTGTTTTTTTGCCAACCCCAGGCAGTTTAACCAAGCTTGCAACGTCATTATCCTGAACCGTTCGCACAAAACTTTCAGAACTCATACCAGACAATATAGTGAGAGCCAGCTTAGGCCCTACGCCATTCACTTTAATCAGTATCCGAAATAACTCTCTTTCCTGCCTGGCAGCAAAACCATACAACTGTTGAGCATCTTCTCTTACTACAAAGTGAGTATGAAGCACGACAGACTGCCCGACTTCTGGCAACTGATAAAACGTTGTCATGGGTGCATCTACTTCATAAGCCACCCCTTGGACATCAATCAACAAGTGCGGTGGTTGCTTTTCCAGTAAAATCCCGTTAATTCGACCAATCATTACTCAATATTCTCATTGACTATTTCGTACACTATTAATGTATCCAGCCTTAACAGATGTGGAGCAAGCATTTAGATGCCCTACTAACGGATTCGACGCCGACGGACACTACGAGCGCCGACAATTTTAATCAAGCCTTGCTGGGTATGGGCATGACAGAGAGCAACCGCCAGCGCATCTGCAGCATCACTGGGTGGACAACGATTCAAGCACAACAACTGTTGTACCATATGCTGCACCTGACTTTTTTCTGCACTACCTTTACCAACCACAGACTGTTTAATTTGTCGTGCTGAATATTCAGATACTGGCAAGGCATGGTTAACTGCAGCCACTATAGCAGCACCTCTCGCCTGCCCTAACTTTAATGCTGAATCAGCATTTCGAGCCATAAACACTTGCTCCACCCCCACTTGCTGTGGAGCAAACTGTTCAATAATAGTGGAAATACCTTGAAAGATTTGCGATAGCCTTTCTGGAAGCAGCTCACCACTGGTGCGAATACAGCCACTGGTCACATATTCACAACGACTACCCAACTGATTGATTATGCCATACCCAGTTACTCTCGAACCGGGGTCAATACCAAGAATAAGGCTCATATTACGTTAAAAAAAGGCTATTTTAATAACACTGTACACTTATACATAACTTGAAGCCAATTTTATTTTGAGCCACCTCTTACAGAGTAATGGCTAGACAGTTACAAAGTAGCAACGTTAGTTACTAAAAACCTGTACCTTACATGCCATTTTAAGCGTAGGCTTATACTGTAACTGACAATAAGTAAAATAAAGATGGAATCATCCTGGTTACTACTCAAAATATCAGCCACAGTTGGCTTACTGTTTTTGCTAATGTTATTAGGTTGGTGGTTAGTTGCTTAGCAACTATCAAGCTTAATGGATTCAAAAACAAGAACGGCCACTAGACTGTTAGTGGCCGCTGAATAAATAATCGTAGTCTATTGATCTACTTCAAATATTCAAAAAGCAAAGATATACCCGTTATTCCAATGCCTCTGCAGGGAAGTCTGCATTAGTATAAACATTTTGCACGTCGTCCAGATCTTCTAACCGATCAATCAACTTGATAACTTTTTCTGCTTGTTCATTATCAAGTTCCGCCATAGTAGAAGCAATCATTGTCACTTCAGCATTAGCAGGCTCCAAACCTGCAGCGACTAAAGCATCTTTAACCTGGCCAAAATCAGAAGGATCAGTAATAACATCAGTTGACCCATCATCATTGGCAATCACATCCTCAGCACCAGACTCAAGACTGACTTCCATTAATTGTTCTTCATCAGTACCAGGAGCAAAACTGAACTGCCCTTTTTTTGAAAATAAATAAGCAACCGAACCATCAGTACCAAGATTCCCACCATGCTTACTGAAAGCATGACGCACTTCTGCCACAGTTCTATTGCGATTATCCGTCATCACTTCAACGAGCACTGCCACACCACCTGAGGCATAACCTTCATAGGTAAGCTCTTCCATGTTGTCAGCTTCATTGGTACCAGCACCACGAGCAATGGCTCGATCAATGGTGTCTCTGGTCATATTGGCTGCCAGTGCTTTATCCATTGTTGCACGCAGCCGAGGGTTATCTTCAGGTATTGGACCACCCTGCTTTGCTGCAACAACCAATTCCCGGATGATTTTAGTAAAAACCTTTCCCCGCTTGGCATCTTGAGCAGCTTTACGGTGTTTAATATTGGCCCACTTACTATGACCTGCCATAATTCTTCCTCGCTAAGATTAAATCTAAGAGAGATAGATTTTTCTTCAATCTAATGAGTTAAAAAGGGTTAGCTGGTATCCAACTAACCCTTCAAATGTTGTTCAAATAATTATTCTGCAGCAGTTGACTTACGGAGTCTGATATTTAACTCACGAAGCTGTTTACTATCCACTTCTCCTGGCGCATCTGTTAACAAACAGGCAGCACTTTGGGTTTTAGGAAAAGCAATAACTTCGCGAATCGAGTTTGCACCCGTCAATAACATCACCAGACGGTCCAAACCAAACGCCAAACCACCATGCGGTGGGCAACCATATTTCAAAGCAGATAATAAAAAGCCAAACTTCTCTTCAGCTTCCACTTCACTAATGCCCAAAATATTAAACACTACTTGCTGCATATCTTGTTGGTGAATACGAATTGAACCACCTCCAAGCTCACAACCGTTCAACACCATATCATAAGCTCTGGACAATGCTTGTTCCGGGTGTTCTTGAAGCTCTTTAACAGAGCATGCTGGTGCAGTAAATGGATGGTGTAGTGGTGTTAAATTACCTTCACTGGCGTCTTCGAACATAGGGAAGTCAACCACCCATAACGGAGCCCACTCTTTAGTGTAAAGATTTAAGTCTTCACCTAGTTTTAATCGTAATGCCCCCATCGCCTCGTTAACCACTTTGGCTCTGTCTGCACCAAAGAAAACAATATCGCCATTTTCAGCGCCTACAGCTTCCATTACCGCCATCACTTGTGACTCGATATGCTTGACTATGGGGGATTGTAGCCCTTCCACTCCTTGGCTGAGGTCATTGACTTTAATCCAGGCTAACCCTTTAGCCCCATAGATACCGACATATTTACCATAATCATCAATTTGCTTACGAGTCAGCAGGTTAGCGCCATTGGGTAAGCGAAGTGCAACAACCCGGCCTTTCGCATCATTGGCAGGGCCATTAAATACTTTAAACTCTGCATCTTTAACCAGTTGATCGATATCAACCAGCTCTAGTGGAATCCGCAAATCTGGCTTATCACTGCCAAACCGTTGCATGGCCTCCTGATAAGTCATTCTTGGAAAGTCACCTAACTGAACACCCAACAAATCATCAAACACCTGACGTACTAAACCTTCTGCCATTCCCATAATGGCATATTCATCCATAAAAGAGGTTTCAATATCCACCTGGGTAAATTCTGGCTGACGATCAGCTCTTAAGTCTTCGTCACGGAAACATTTGGCAATCTGGTAATAGCGATCCATCCCTGCCATCATCAGTAACTGCTTAAACAGTTGTGGTGACTGAGGCAACGCAAAAAACTCGCCTGGATGGGTACGACTGGGAACCAGATAGTCCCTAGCCCCTTCAGGTGTAGCACGAGTCAAAATAGGGGTTTCAATATCCATAAAACCGTTCGACTCAAGATAATGCCGAATAATAGAAGTGAGCCTGGCTCTTACTTGTAGCTTTTCGAGCATTTCTGGGCGACGCAAATCCAGGTATCGATATTTCAAACGAATATCTTCCCCCACCTGAACATGTTCATCTAACTGAAATGGAGGCGTTGCCGCAGTATTCAGGATTTCTAAGGCACTACCTAACACCTCAACTTCACCGGTCTTCATATCAGGGTTAACAGTACCTTCAGGACGATGCCTAACCCGACCAGTTACTTGGATAACAAATTCATTACGTACTTTATCAGCTAAATTAAAAGCATCTTGCGTATCTGGATCAAATACTACTTGAGTGACGCCATTACGGTCACGCAAATCCAGGAAAATGACACCGCCATGGTCACGACGGCGATGCACCCAGCCGCATAAAGTTACTTCTTGATCAATAAACGAGGTGTTTAGTTCGCCACAATAATGGCTGCGCATTGGTAATACCCTATCTACAAATTATTCGTGGGATTAGCAAGAAAGCTACTTGTTTAGTGGCTAGCACTTGTAAAGCGCTTTCTTGCTTAATACCAGCTTACCGTACTAATTAGTAACAACCAGTTGCTTGTTACTTAATTACTTCCAGTTGCTGCTGGAGTTGAAGTTGCTTTTTTCTCAGTAGATGCTGACTTGCTGCTACCTGAGTCCACTAAGTTCTTTTTAGTACCGGTTTTAAAGTCTGTTTCATACCAGCCAGAACCTTTTAACCGAAAAGCAGGGGCAGACAGTAGCTTTTTGAGCGCATCTTCACCACACTGCGGGCAAGTTTTTAGTGGATCATCGCTAATTTTCTGAATGACCTCATGGGTATTCTCGCATTGGTCACAGAGGTACTCATAAATAGGCATAAACGACCATCCTCATCATAACTACTTAACCTACATTACAATCAACTCACAAAAGAGCGCCATTATAGCCTAACCAAAGAGGAAATGGGCAGCACTACAAAGGAAAAACTACTCAAGGAAAGCGTCACTACAACTTTCTAACTGAACACTGTTCAATCACCTATAGAGCGGAAGTTAATTTTTACAAACACAAAACCTACTGCTATAACTAATTCAAACATGATGCAAGTGTTGTACATTAACCAAAAGCGCAATAAAGCCACTCATTGCGCACACTGGGTATATCCTATACCAGTAGTTAAATATGATTTTTTACATTAAGTTATGAATTAGATGCATAAAAATTAAAACAACTTGCACCCAATTTAATATTTTTTTAATAATTATTCTTGAAAATTAAGCTATTAAATTAAGGTGGACTGTTTATTTTTTAGCCTAAATTAAAAATTACTAAATCAATGAGCAGTTTACCAAGCAATCTGCTCAGTGCATTTAGTTGATAATAATGCACTTAATACTAAAACTTGTGCGCTAACCAATTAACTAAACTATCACCCCTCCAAGGAGGGGTGATAGTGAAAAACCTTAGGAATAGGTAATCACAAATACCTTAGGAGTAGGTTCAACAATGAAAATACTTAAACTTTCTGCATTAGCCGCTGCAATAGTTGCTGCAACCACGTCATATACAACGCCAGTCCAGGCTGAGAGTTTTATCGACGATAGCTCTTTGCAGCTACATCTCAGGAATGTTTATTTTAACCGTGATGGTCGAACCAGCCAGAACCGATTTGATAACCGGGAGTGGGGGCAAGGACTTATGCTCAATTACTCATCCGGTTATTTTGCCGATATTATCGGGTTTGATATGTCTTATTTTGGCGGCGTCAAGCTTGATGACCCCGGCACAAACTTTACCAACTTTTCCCGGCGAGATTCAGAGCAAGATGGCATAGACAGCATCAGTAAAATTGCCCGCGCATTTGTTAAAGCCAAAGTAGGCGATGACAATATGAATCTAAACGCTATTTATGGGCGAGTAGGCATGGGAACCAATTTATTGATGACATCTGGTTCCCGTTTACTACCAAGCTCCTTTAAAGGGGGCATGATTGAGGCAAATCTTTATGGAGCAAAGTTTTACGTCAATCGAGTAACAGAAATCTCTGAACGGGATGGATCAAGCTTCGATGACTTTGGCAATAATGTTGACTATGTCAACACTTTTGGTGGCAGCTATGAGTTCGATAACGGCTTTGGCTTCGCTCTTGATTATGGTAGTTCTGATGATTTTTTAGAGCAAACATTTGCTAAAATCTATTACACCTTAGATTTAGGTAATGATACTTCTCTGTACTTAGAGGCCAACAAGCAGTGGTCTGAAGAGGATGGCGACAACTTTTCTCCCAGCGGATACGACTCTAGTTATACAAACTACAATGCTGAATTATCAGGTGGGCCAATCACAATTTCTCTTTCCCACTCCAGAATCGGCAGTGATGACTTCCAATATTCTTGGGATGGAGATAAAGATTACGGCCCCATCAGCGCCTGGACTTCACGAAACTGGTCTGACTTTAACTTCGAAAATGAAAAAACCTGGCAAGTTGCTTTTTCTTATGATTTTTCGGATATAGGAATACCAGGGCTGTCACTGGATACTGCGTATACCTACGGTTATGACATTGATGACAGAGGAGATACAAGACGTGACTCCGAGTGGGAGCGCGGATCCAATATTAAGTATTCCTTCCAGGATACTATGTTAAAAGGCTTATCTGTTCGCTGGAATAACTGGACTTATAGAGGGAATACTTTAGCCGGAGATACTAATGGTAACCGGATTTATATCGACTACAAAATAGATCTTTTATAGGACAGTAGCTACAAATCCAAGGGTAGCGATCTTCTATTCTCCAGTATTATTAAAACTAAGTAAAAAACGCCACCAAGTAGTAAAACAAGTGGTGTTTTTTATTGTTCACTCAAAAACACAACCCCACCAACAACCAATCCTTAATTTAGAACATACTTAATTTGTTGTTTTTGCGGTCCACGAAAGACTACTTTTTAATCAACCACATTTAATTCAACAAATACTACTTTAGTAGTACCTTACAATAGCAAATAAATACTATATAAAGCTGCCAAAAATGTACCATGATATGCCAACCACTTTGGCTTTTAGTCAATGTTATGTAGCCTGTTTAATGTCTTTATTTCACCAAACTTACATAATTCTTTAGTATAAAATACATGGCAAATTCTTTTACGTTTTTTGTAAGGGGATCAACATTTAGCATTGCAATACTTTTGATTTTTTATTAAAAACGGCATAATGCGTTAGTTCTTTATCAGAACGAGCAGTAGGATCTGTCAAAAAAGACATCAAGTCATAAAGTATTTTTTGCTCGCCATGGTGAGCAAAATATTAATTGGCTTTAATTGATGTCTACTCAAGAATATGCTGCAAAAGGTCATAAACGTAGTAGTTTGCAACATATTCTAACAGGATGATGAGACGCATTGGGTTGAGTAGAATTCAAGCAATTCAAATTAAGTTCCGCTTAACCGCAAACAGCAACCTGTAAGACAGTCGTGAGTAAGGAGATAGATATGCTTTTTATATCGCTCATTACGCACAACACCTTAGGAGTAGTTAGGAGTAGGTCACATAATGAAAACGTTTAAATTTTCCACGCTGGCTGCTGCAGTTGTTGCTGCATCTGCCGCCTCAATCACCACTGCCCAAGCTGAAGGCTTTATTGAAGACAGCACGGGTAACCTAAGCATTCGCAACTATTACTTTAACGAAAATGGCAAGAACGGTAACGACTTTGACCGCCGTGAGTGGGTCCAAGGTTTCCGTTTTGACTTTGTATCAGGCTATTTATTCGACACTATCGGCTTTGATTACTCAGCCGGCGCTGCATTCAAATTAGATGCACCAGGTAAAAACTTTACCAACCTGCCTAAAGATAAAGGTAGCAACAATGACGTCAATGATATTGGCGGCACCACTCAAGCTTATGTTAAAGCTAAGTTTGGCGATGAAAACCTAGGCCTAAATGCCAAGCATGGCTTAATGCAACTAGGAACAGCTACCTTTGGTACTTCTGGCTCACGTATTTTGCCTAGCTCAGTTTTTGCTACCTATTTAGAAGGCAACGTTAGTGGCTTAAAACTGTATGGCGCACGCATAACTAAGCATAGCGACCGTGATTCAAGTAATTTTGCAGATGCCCTGCAATCAAATGGTGTAAACGATAATGTTGACTACGTTAACATTGTTGGAGCTGCTTATGAGTTTGAAAATGGCCTAGGCTTTGAAGTTGAAGCAGGCAAGTCAGATGACTTCGTTGAAAAACGTTTTGCTAAAGCTTACTACACCATCGATATGGGTAGTGATACATCCCTATTATTAGATGCACGTTATGGCGAAGCAGAAGAAGATGGTAACAAATATGATGACACCCCTAATGATCGTGCAGAAAGCCGCTACTACAATGCAACTGCCACATTAAATGTTGGTGCAGCAAGCACTTGGGTAGGCTATAACCGTACCTATGAAGGTAACTGGATTAGTGAATACTATGGACAAGATTACGGTACATTCAACTCTAGCCTGAGCTTATGGCAGGACTATAGCCGTAAAGATGAAAAAGCCTGGGTTGTCGGTGTAGGTTATGACTTTTCTGACGCTGGCATTCCTGGCTTAACAGCTAAAGCTTGGTATGCTCGTAGTAATGGTATTGATACCGTTGATGCACAAGTAGCTCATGAAGGCGGCAGTGAATTTACCCAAGACTTAACTTATAAGTTCCAAACTGGTGCGCTTAAAGACTTATCTGTTCAGTGGCAGCACACTAGACTAAATAGCCCCAAAGCAGATAATGATGAAGACTCTCATCGTATCAAACTAATCTACGATATCGCTTTATTCTAATTTGAGCGACATCTAGATCACCTAGAAAACGCCACAAATGTGGCGTTTTTTTTGTTTTAATAATAATCAGCTCTCTATTCTTACTAAGACAAAGAAGACTATAAGTGGTACTGAATCTTATCTTTCTTAACCCATATCAAACACTAGCGCATCAACTCAATACGATTGTTGGGTAGCGCTACCACAAAGTCAGTTAAAAAAATGCACTAGGCTTACCCTCTACTCACTAGAAAATGAACCAGCTTTTTACAAAAACAAGGAAAAGCCTCTCCCCCCCTTTTTTAGCCAAGCATGCAATCTTTTATTTACTGCCTTTGAACGGAAACAGCCAATCTAACTAATATTCTGGAAACATTACGAACAGTAAATTGAAACACTCATAGGAAATGATCTGTGATTTTAGCTGATTGCTTACAGCTTTATGATGGCGCTCAGCAGATAATAAGAGCTTAACTAAGCCATATTCACGGAAGAAGTAAAGAAAAGAAAAAAGCAAAGCTAACCACTCGCCTATTTTGAAGCGACTTATTGGTAAGCTTTTTTAAAAGCAACAAAACTGCAAGAGCAGCCGCTTGACCACTCTTGCGAAAAACTGTTTTTACTAGCAGTAAAACAGTGACATGGTATGATTAGCTTAAAGCAAAGTCTTTCAGTTTTTTCAAAGGACGCACTTTAACCTGAACACTGGCAGGCTTAGCTTTAAACATCATTTCTTCACCAGTAAAAGGATTAACTCCTTTACGAGCCTTAACTGCAGGTTTTTTCTTAGTCGTTACCTTCATCAAACCAGGCAAGGTGAATTCGCCACAGCCACGCTTTTTAATATGTCTTTCAATCAGATCAGACAGCTCGTCCAATACAGCTGATACGTCTTTTTTAGTTAATCCTGTGTTCTCAGCTAACTCCGTTAAGATTTGAGTTTTAGTGTATCTTTCTTTAACAGCGGTTAATTTTTTTCCTGCCATTGCTAATATACTCCAGTAAAAACATGCGTCAAATTGGAAGCATAAAGTGATTTAACCTATAAACTCGCTAATTTACAGATTAACAACGCTTCTTTACGAAACGCTTTTCTTACCGACTTACACGGCACATTACCTACTTTTACAACCACTTTCATACCTACTTGTAGGCCCTCTGCTTTCTGCTACAGCATCAGTACATAAGACTTATACTGTAGCAATTTTTTGATGCTTTGGCCTAAACAAGCACTTAAATTTGCTTGCACTTCAGTGAAACAGTAGTAAATGCCTTGCAAAATATACGGCAACCAGTTTTATGCTAGACGTTATACGTATCATTTATAGCTGCACGAATAAGCCTACAATAAAAGTAGGATAAACAAGCAACTCTCGCAAGGGACTATAATATAAGTATTAGGGGTACGCACGCACTTTCTATAATTTTTTTTGTTTTTAGCTGTCTGTCACAGCATACCCTGCCAGAGCCGTATTTTGTTTAGCTATCTTCTAGAAGGATATATTGCAATAGCCATACAATAACGGTTTGTTATGAGCTAAAATAAAGCTCATGCTTTATCTCATCATTTTCAGATAAGCAGTGTTGTAAATGTTACCAGTAATAAACGCAAACCTTCGCTGTTTTCCTTATTAAAGCAGGTTAGCAAGGAGTAAAAACCAGCCTAAAGCAGCAGGCTGAATTGAATTAGTCACTTTTAAGGCGGTCCTATGTCTGCAGCAAGAAGGGCCAAACTCATCCGATCAACATACTAAAATAACAAACGATGAAACTATCGAAATATATAAAGTGTAGCCACCTATGGACAGGCATAATCAGTCTAGTGGCATTTTTAGTTAGCCCAGCAATCTATAAAAGCCGGTTTAGTGAGGTATACGCCAACTATAGCACAGTAGATTTATATAGCTTACCCGCTGTTACCCACTTATTAGCCATAGGATTAATCAGCCTGTTACTGGGCCTCCATTTAACGACTCCTGCTAACAGACGAATGGGGCAACTTCAGTTAATAGGTAGTAGTTGTTTTATAATTGCTAACCTCTCTCTGCTATTTTTTTGGTGGCAACACACTACTATTAGTCAGCTCAGTAGCCAGTTATGGGTGTGGTGGCTAGCCATTTTCGCAACTCTTCTTCAGCTTCTACCACGCTTACATTTATTTAAGACCAGTTTTCCTGTACTGGATACTTCCAACCGAAAAACCGGCTCCGTCAAGTGGTTCAATGTATCTAAAGGCTTTGGGTTTATCTCTCAAGATACTGGAGAAGATGTTTTTGTCCACTTTAAAGCCATACGGGGTGAAGGTCACCGAGCACTAATGGAAGGCCAACGGGTCGAGTTTTTAGTGACAACTCGGGATAAAGGCTTACAAGCGGAAGATGTAATACCTGCCAGAACGGAGGGCTAACAATAGCCCCTTCAATAAAAAGATTCACAATAAAGTATTTAAAATAAATCTAGCGGAATAACAGGCTATTCTTCCCCCACTCTTGAAGTGCCTTCCCTGGCCCCATCAAGAGCTAAAGCGACATCCCTGTCGCCGCTACAGAATACCCTGTTACCCCACTCCCCGCTTTTGCAACAAAGTATTAGTAATGGGGAGGCTTTTCATGACCACTAATGCCCTGCTCATTCATAATGGCAGTAATCGCCTGCTTTAATAAAGTCATCTGATTTGTTAATTGATCAATTTGTTGCTGCTGCTTGGTCACTACCTGATTAAGCTGATCAATCGTATCATCTTGAAAGGCCAGCTTAGTTTCCAGATCAATTAACTTGTTATCTAAGGTTTGCTCAGTCATTGGCATACTGCAAATAAGTGGTAAATAATGTACGTAGTTTGTCTTTCATTTGAATCACTGTCGCCTCATCATAAGGCTTGCAAGCGACTTTTCCCCATACAGGTTGTGGCCATGCAGCATCTGTTTCCCTTCTAGCAATCACATGAACATGCAGCTGCCTTACCTGGTTTCCCAAAGCCGCTACATTCATTTTAGTGGCTGCAAATAAATCTTTAAGTTTTTCTGCTACATAACTGATTTCCCACATTAACTGCTGCTGGTCATCTTCAGACAATTGATATAACTCTTGTATATCAGTCACTCTCGGCACCAATATAAACCAGGGGTAATTGGCATCATTCATTAATAGCAGCTGTGACAGCTTAAAGTCACCAATTAAACAAGTATCAGCAGCTAGCTGAGGGTCAAGCTGAAAAGTATCCATAATTCTCCAAACAGAATTGTTTTAGTCAATAATCCGTGGATTTATCGAACCATCCCCGATCCTGACAAATTATACTACATTTGCCTATACGGCTTTTAAGGTGACAAACCCTGCCCTCACAGCTTAGAATGGCAGTCTTTTTTCAATCAGGTACTGGTTAGCCTACAATTATGCGATTAAGCCAATACTTAGCTCCAACATTAAAAGAAAACCCAACAGATGCGGTAGTCATTAGCCATCAGCTGATGCTGCGTGCAGGAATGATTCGCAAGCTTGCTTCTGGTTTATATACCTGGCTACCGTTAGGTTTAAGAACCCTGCGCAAAGTGGAACGTATTGTTCGCGAAGAGATGGACCGCTCGGGTGCCCAAGAAGTGTTAATGCCAGCTGTTCAGCCCGCTGAATTATGGCAGGAAACCGGTCGCTGGGATCAGTTTGGCCCAGAATTATTAAGGATTCAAGATCGGCACCAACGAGACTTCTGTGTAGGCCCAACTCACGAAGAAGTGATAACAGATATCGCTCGAAACGAGCTAAACAGCTACAAACAGCTACCGGTTAATTTTTATCAAATTCAAACCAAGTTCCGTGATGAAATTCGGCCGCGCTTTGGGGTAATGCGTGCTCGTGAGTTTTTAATGAAAGACGCCTATTCATTTCATCTTGATAGCGGCTCGTTAGAGGCTACTTACCAGGTCATGCACAACACTTACTGCCGTATTTTTGACCGATTAGGTTTAGATTACCGTGCAGTCTTAGCCGACACAGGTAGTATTGGTGGCAGTGCTTCTCATGAATTTCATGTACTAGCAAAATCTGGTGAAGATGCCATTGCTTTTAGTGATGGTAGCCAGTATGCCGCAAATATTGAAAAAGCAGAGACGTTAGCTCCTACAGGAGACCGACCAACTGCCGGTCAAAGCCTAGAAAAAGTAGCAACTCCAGATGTCCATACTATTGAACAGCTTTGTCAGTTTTTAACTATTCAGTCCAGTCAAACGGTTAAAACATTAATCGTGGTTGGACAAACAGAGGAGAATGAGCCATTAAAACTGGTTGCCCTGATTGTTCGAGGTGACCATGAGCTTAATGAAATCAAAGCTTCTCACCTCCCAGAAGTCGCCAGTCCACTCACATTTGCAACTGACGAACAAATAAAACAAGTGGTGGGTTGTGAAACTGGCTCACTTGGCCCTATTGGTTTAACTATTCCTGTTATTGCCGATTACAGTGCAGCACATTTAGCTGACTTTGTTTGCGGTGCTAACGAAAATGAATTTCACTTAACGGGTGCTAATTGGGAAAGAGATGGCCAATATACCCGAACCGCTGATTTACGTAATGCTATTGAAGGTGATCCTAGTCCTTGTGGCAAAGGCCAGTTAGTTATTAAACGGGGAATTGAAGTCGGCCATATTTTCCAGCTGGGTGATAAATATAGTGAGTCCATGGGTGCCACCGTATTAAATGAAAATGGTAAAGCCGTCGCTATGAAAATGGGTTGCTATGGTATTGGTGTATCTCGGGTAGTTGCAGCAGCCATTGAACAAAACCATGATGAAAATGGCATTATTTGGCCAGATGCAATTGCACCTTTCCAGATAGGCTTGATTCCATTAAATATGGATCGCTCTGAAACTGTGAAAAACACCGCAGATCAGCTATACCAGCAATTACAACAGGCTGGCTACGATGTATTACTAGATGATCGTGACCGAAAAACCAGCCCTGGGGTTAAGTTCGCGGATATGGAGCTGATCGGGATCCCCCATCGCATTGTAATTGGTGATCGCGGCTTAGAAAAAGGGGTTATTGAATACAAACACAGATCTAGCGATGAAAAAATCGAAGTGCAGTTAGCGCAGTTACAGGCGTTTCTCGCTGGCAAAATAACTATTAAATAATCACAAACCACGACAGCACTTAATAACAAACAAAAACATATGCTTCGCTTCTGTTTCTTACACTCCTTTGCTTTCCACCTTACCTGGTGGAAAGCGGCTCAATTAATTCTATTATGCTTAGGCTACATCAGTAGTATGAATGCCATAGCAAGCGCTCAACAGTTACCCGACGCAGAAATGCGGAGTTACTTGAAAAGCACAATTGCTAAAGCCGATAGCTTTACCGATCGCTTTGATGCGGAAGTTTGGCTGGTAGATATGTCTGGCCGGCTAAAGCGTTATATTAAAGACCCCAAAAGACGTTTAGAGGTGCTTCGTCTGATTCATAAAGAAGCCTCCCGCACCGGCCTACAACCAGAGCTGGTTCTTTCAGTAATTCACGTAGAAAGCTTGTTTAATCGCTTTGCTGTTTCTCGGGTAGGTGCACAGGGGATGATGCAGGTAATGCCATTTTGGAAAAAAGAAATTGGCAGACCCAATGATAATTTAACTGATAACGCCACTAATATCCGCTATGGCTGCACTATTCTTAGTTATTATCTGAAAAAAGAAAAAGGTAACCTTACCCGAGCACTGGCCAGATATAATGGTAGCTTAGGTAAAACCTGGTACCCAAGCCGAGTATTTTCAGCTTGGGATCGCTTTTGGTTTGTTCGTTAGCACTATTTATCGACTAGCAACCTAACAAGTTATAAAGCCATCACAGGCTTGGCTCTCAGCATCAACAACTTGAAGCTCATTAACAACTGCCATGGGTGGTCCTTCTTCCAGCCACTCAAGCAGTGTTACTACTGCAGCTTCACTGCCACATATCAACACTTCAACTCGACCATCATCAAGATTCTTCGCATAACCACTAATTCCTAACCGGTCAGCCAGCTGCTTAGTTGAAGCACGAAACCATACCCCTTGTACTTTCCCAGACACCCAGGCTTTTTTATATACCTTGCTCATAATTAACTACCTTTACTTTTGCTTGTCTGCAATCCTTGCTGATATAAGCTTATCATTTGCCCAATTGACTCTGCCGTTTGTGGCCCTAACAATGTTTTCATTGGTTTACCATCTGGGCTAATTAATACTGTAAAAGGCAATACACTGGGTCTACTAAACTGATAGTACTCTCTTGGGTCTTGTTGCAATACATCAAATGCAATAGCTAAGTCTTGCATTTGTTTTTTTAGCTCTACATGATCAGGCAAGTCAAAGTTAACCCCTAATACCTTAATATTATTTGCTTGCTGATTAAGCTGATTAAGCTCTGGTATTTCCTTGCGACAAGGGGTACACCAGGCAGCCCAATAATTGATGAGCAGCCATTGACCATTAAAGGAGTCTAACGCAACTGTTTTATTGTTGTGATCATAAAAAACAGTTTTACTACAGCCAAATGAACTTAAGCAAAAAATACAAATAGCCACTATCCTAAACATCAAGGGGATCCTCCGGTTATTAACCACTTTTCAATAGACGCTTTTTGAAAAGGACTTACCACCCGCTAACATAACAACAGGCAAACAGCAGTTTTGTATAAATTGATTGCTAATGTATCAGGCAGTAGTCATGTTATCAGTTCCAAAGCAGCAAATTATAAGAAACACCGTAATTAACTGTACACCTCAGGCTGTCAAACAAGAGTTAAAAGACTTACCCTTAGATGATATGCCACAAACCCTAAGGCAAACTTGCGCGTTATTGTCACTCATTAATCGCACCCAAGTTAACGACAATAAACGCCTTGGTATTATGCAGTGTTTCGATTATGCCTTTCGCAACTTGGATGAGAACTACCACTTGCGTAATCCGCAAGCACTAATCAATAGCACTACCACAGAAAAAAATAAACTCGCTGAGTTAAAACAGGAAATGGCTTACGGCTATAAAACCATTTTACTAGAAGCCATTGCCCAAAATGACCTCACTCACAAGCCTATCGCAGAGATTATTTACATGGCAATGTATTATCTCGGCCATAGTATTATGCAGTGCTATGATACTTACACACTACCTGACGATAACCTTTGGTATGAGATAAACCAGCTCTATAGTTTTGCTGAACGTTACCAAATTCACCGGGTCACACTTGGTAGAGCCTTTTCTTTGCCCGCTGCTAACACAATCGAGGACTACTTTAAGCAAATATTACTGGTTGAATTAGCAAATCCTTATCAGCTAAGCTCAGGGGAAAGCTGGCAAGTATATAGCTATCTTGGTCATTGGGTTAAACATGTTAAGCTTTTGCATGAGCCTGAATCACTTAATTATTTAGATTATTTTTTACTTGATTTAGATAGCCGGCGTTGTCCTCACCAAATTTTTGCTCCTCCACAACCTGACCAACATAGCTATCGTTATTTATGTCCTAACCGACTAATTGCCTTAACTGAACAACACATTAACACATTAAAAGGCGGCCACCGACCTGCTGAAATTGGCATTCCTAATAGCAACAATAATAATCGAGCCATTGAGCTACTAACAGCAATTGAGCGTCAATGGCAACATATGAAGCACCGCCAAGATACACGAGTACCCTGTAATTTGTTCACTTCCATAGCCTGGGGGGTCGACACCATTCATGAAATGCTGGCTCCAATTGAAACTGTTAATAGTCAAAATAACAGCTATCACCGAGCAACAGGTAAAATGGTCAACGAAAGCCAGGGTGGCTATTGTCTTAAAATTAATCAAGCCCTCATGAAGGAGTTTTACAACGGACAAATCATTGCTATGCGTAGTGATAAGCAAGCACATCCTCGCTGGCTCCTAGGGTTTGTTCGCTGGCAGCAACAGTTACCTAGCGCAGGCAGTAGTTTGGTAGGAATTCAGTATTTAAAAGGTCATGTTCGTCCTGTTACCCTTCAGCCACTCCAAAAGTCGTTCACAAAAAACCCCTTAACGGGGTTAATGCTAACAAATAAAGAAAATACAGGTAAGCAACAGCACTCTCTTCTTACCTCCGCCGGAACCCTTGGCCTTGGAAAAGGCCTAGAATTGATTGTTCCACAAAAGACGAAAGCTTTCGAAATTCTCACAGACCATTTATTAAACCATACACCACTGGTTGAACAATATTCTTTTAGGGCTTTCGCAGCTTAGGGATACCCAAGAATTAACTTGAAAAAATTTTGGCCCAAGGCGCCCGTCTGTCATTGTTGCAAAAATTCAAGTTAGTTTTTGGATGTTCCTTACAATGGGTTCGTTAATATTTTGCTGGGAAATCAGCTCAGCCACACTACCTGATAATTGATTAGCTGCTGCTTGGTTAATATTATCAAGCTTTTCAATAAGCAATTTTGCCCAAGGCGGCCGCTGATCTGGCTTTAATAAAGTTAGCTCATGATTATTTGGCAATGCCCAGGGTAACTCTTGAATAAACGGCCAAAGCTCTAGCTCAGCCAAATCACGAGCCAGTATCAGCTCATTATTTTCGTCCTTGGTAATAATACCTTTAATCAATAAATAGTTAGTATATTGCTCCCAGTCTTCCAGAGCCATTCCCCATCCCATGGCCCGTACATCTCTTAATTCCGCCGGCACACCATACTGAAACTGACGCCAAAATGTAGCCAGCACCATCAGCATACCAATGGTCTTGGGTATAGTTTGCTGCCGAGTGACTTCTTCTAACACCCCTAAAGCACGAATTAGCTCAGCCCCTAACAACACAAGTACCCAGGATAAATAAATCCATAGCAGAAAAATCGGCACCGCAGCAAAAGCACCATAAATCAGCTGATAGGTGGGAGTTAAGGTAACAAAAAAAGCAAAGCCTTGTTTGGCAATTTCAAACAGCAATGCCACGATGCCACTACCAATTAACGCATGTTTAAACCTAACCGGGCTATTCGGTACTGCCATATAAATCAAACAAAATGCAGCCGTACTTAATAATAAAGGCGCTACTCGAAAGATAATTTGCTCTCCCCCCAACAAGGAGGTAGCGTCATTGAACAATTTTAGTGAGGTTAAATAAGAGCTGAGAATAAAACCAGCGCCCAATAGTATTGGCCCTAAACTTAAAATGGCCCAGTATAATAAAAAACTTGCCATTCCCCGGCGGCTTTGTTTGACATGCCAAATAGCATTGAGAGCCCCTTCAATGGTTCTCAGCATCATAAATGCAGTAATTATCAAAAAAACCACGCCGACTACTGTTAAACTTCTTGCCTGCTCAGAAAACTGCATTAAGTACTGTTGTACTTTATCACCAGTATTAGGCAAAAAATTACTAAAGATAAATGACTGAATTTGCCCGCCTACATCCTGAAATGCAGGGATTGCTGCAAACATGCTATAGGTGACTGTCATTAAGGGAACAACTGCAAACAAGGTGGTATAGGTTAGTGCAGCCGCACTATTTAAACAGCCATCGGCAGCAAATCGTTGGCCAATATGCACTAATAAGCGCTTAACCGTTATCCACCACTTATTCATTGTTCTCCCCCATTTGGTATAATCTCCCACCAGTTACATCTCCAGTTATTACATGTATACAACCTAAGGTAACAGCCCCTATGAGCAACGTCACTATTTATCACAACCCTCGCTGTTCAAAGTCCAGACAAACCTTACAGCGAATTGAAGATAAAAATATTACTCCTGAAATTATCCGTTACCTGGAAACCCCTCCCTCTAAAGCAGAGCTAAAAAAAATCTTAAAACTGTTGGGTATTTCAGCTAAAGAACTAGTCCGCACGGGTGAAGCCGAGTACAAAGCGTTAGCAATAGACCTAGAGACAGCTACTGAAGATCAATTAATTACTGCGATGATCAAACACCCCAAACTCATTCAACGCCCTATTGTGACCGCTAATGGCAAAGCTGTTTTAGGTCGCCCACCTGAAAATGTTGATGAGATTCTTTAGCCATGAGCCAGACTAATCCTTATATTTTAGTCCTTTACTATAGCCGCCATGGCGCTACTCAACAGCTAGCACAGTTAATTGCCCGAGGAGTGGAACAAGTGTCAGGAATGGAAGCCAGACTACGAACCGTGCCTGCCGTTTCCACTGTATGCGAAGCAACAGCAGATAATATTCCTGATCAGGGTGCTGTTTATTGTACTGAAGATGATTTGCGTTATTGTGCTGGTTTGGCTATAGGTAGCCCAACTCGATTTGGCAATATGGCAGCACCATTAAAATATTTTTTAGATGGCACCAGTGCTTTATGGCTATCCGGAGCGCTAATTAATAAGCCAGCCACAGCCTTTACCTCAACCGCTAGTCTTCATGGCGGACAGGAAACGACCCTGATCAGCATGCTACTACCATTACTCCACCATGGTATGGTGTATTGCGGCATTCCCTATAGCGAATCTGCCTTATTGTCTACCACTACTGGTGGTACACCTTATGGCATGAGCCATACGGCCGGGCCTGATAATGATAGAGAAATTTCAGACAGCGAGTCACAGTTATGCCTGGCAACCGGCAAACGCATTGCGACACTTGCTTTACAGCTGTCTCCATTACAACCTCCACAACAAAAGCAGCCTGCTTAAGCTGCCTCTATTTAGCTAGTATTTTATATGCCTGAATTTAACCATCCTACAGTCAGTCGGCTTTATCAAACCAATGTGGTGCTACTGACGTTGTTGTTAGCCACCCTTTCCCTCTGGATTTTTGTGATTAATCCACCCAGTGTGGATCGACCTTATATTATTTGGTTGGTGCAAATTGTACCGATAGCGATCATTATCCCTGGGGTCTTAAAAGGTAACCCAAGAAGTTTTGCCTGGCTGTGTTTTATTATTTTGCTGTATTTTACGTCGGCGGTTCTCAACACCTATGAATCACCAAGTGAGTTATATGGCTGGATAAAACTAAGCCTTTGTATAAGCTTATTTATTACCGCAATGTTGTATATTCGCTGTTACTATCGACTGAATGGCTCCAAATCGTCACCTGAGTAAACATAGTAGTAGCCAGTAGCTGTAGGGTAATAGGGTTATTCTACAGCTGTGACAGCGAAGATTAGCCAGTTATTCCATATCAATTATTACCTACCCTCACTAACTACCAATAAGCTTCTTATCCCTAAAATTATCCTTTTGATCACAAGTTTTAACCTCTCAACGCTTGACTCAATCAAAATGTAATAATATAACATTACAATACTAACTATTACTGAGCTACTCATTTCACACAAACAACCTAGTAATAGTCCTGACATTAGTGACAGCTTTAATACAATTTATGTATAGATAAAGCTTAGGAGTCGATATGAAATTAAAATGTTTGGTGACAGCCATTCTTGCTTCTACCATTTTTAACACCAGTTATGCCAAAGATGACCACCAACAACACGGTGCCCATGAACACGGCCATGCCCAACTGAATATCGCTCAGGAAGGTGGCACCGTGACGATGCAGTTTATTTCTCCAGCCGCAAATATTTTAGGCTTTGAACACCACCCCAAAAATGAAGAACAAGAAACTCAACTGGAACAAGCGATTCAGCAATTAAAAAAAGGTGATGGATTATTTGGCTTCCCTGAGGCAGCTAAGTGCGAATTAGTCAGTGCAAAAGTGGAAACATCCATTATGGATAAAGATGAAGATCATCATGAGGGGGAAGACGAACATCACGAAGAGGCAAGCCACACTAAAGAATCCAATCATAAAGAAGAGCATGATGATAAAGAAAGCCATAGTGAATTTGACGTAGAATACAGCTTTACTTGTAGTCAACCTGCAAAATTCCACCAGCTACAAGTTCATCTATTTGATGCATTTAAAGGAATCGAAGAAATACGCACTCAATATATTGGTGAACAGGGTCAACAAGGTTATGAGTTAACACCTAAAGTTTCAGTTTTTAATCTACCTTAACCCATGTTTTCCTGGCTTATTCACTGAACCGCGGCCGATCAGCCATTACAATCAGCCGCGAAAACTTACTTGTAGCCAAATATTTGATATGGAACATATCCACCTAACTGATGTGCAATACAGTTGGCAACCTAACCAACTCACTATCGATATTCCTGAGTTAATCATTGAGCGTTATTCAAGGGTATTTATCAAAGGCCCTAGCGGCTGTGGTAAAACTACTTTGTTGGGACTACTAGGTGGCATTATGTTGCCTAATCAGGGCAGTATAAATTTATTGGGTACTGATGTTGCCAAATTATCCAGCATTCAGCGCGACCACTTTCGCAGTGAGCATATCGGTTTTATTTTCCAAATGTTTAACTTACTCCCCTACCTGTCGGTGGTTGATAACATCATTTTGCCTTGCCGGTTTTCGAAAAAACGCAAACAAAAAGCCTTAGCCGAATATTCAAGTTTGCCTGAAGCCGCTATGTCATTACTGACACAGTTGGGCTTAAACCAGCCTGACTTACATAAACGCAAAGTCACTGAACTGAGTATTGGTCAACAGCAACGGGTAGCCGCAGCCAGAGCGCTCATTGGTCACCCCGAACTAATTATTGCCGATGAGCCCACTTCAGCATTAGACACCGACGCTCGTGAAGGCTTTCTAAAGTTATTGTTTGAAGTATGTAAAAAGGCTGGTGCTACTTTATTATTTGTCAGTCATGATGGCACCCTTGAACATTTATTTTCAAACACCTTGGATATGCGTTTAATTAATAAAGCCAGCCAAACCGTTTCCAGTGAGGGTGCATAACAATGGCAGTCATGAGTCTTGCCTGGCACAGTTTGCTGAACCGTAAAGTCACCGTAGCACTCACCGTATTAGCGATAGGCCTCAGCGTTACTTTGTTGCTAGGCGTAGAAAAAATACGTCATGAAGCAAAGCGAGGTTTTATCAGTACCATTTCAGGCACCGATTTAATTGTCGGCGCCCGCACCGGGCCAGTACAGCTACTGTTGTACTCTGTATTCCGTATTGGCGATGCGACCAATAATATTTCCTGGGAAAATTATCAGCACTTTGCAAATCACAAAATGGTGAAGTGGAGTATTCCTTTTGCCCTTGGCGACTCCCACAAAGGCTATCGGGTACTGGGAACCAATCAGACTTATTTTGAGTTTTATCGCTATGGCAATAAACAGCCCCTAAATGTAGCACAAGGTAAGCAGTTCAACGATTTATATGATGCAGTGATTGGTGCTGAAGTCGCCAAAAAGTTGGGTTATAAGCTTGGAGACAAAGTGGTTTTGGCCCATGGTGCGGGTAAAACCAGCTTCGTCAAACATGACAACCAACCTTTCGAAATTGCTGGTATTTTAGCCCCTACTGGCACCCCTGTTGACCAAACTATTCATGTTTCCCTGGAAGCAATCGAGGCAATTCATTTAGGCTGGGAGCGCGGTACTCCATCTGCACTAGCAAAATCTATTACCCCAGACCAAGCCCGCCAATTAGATTTACAACCAAAAACCATTACCGCTTTTTTACTTGGCCTAAAAAGTAAAATTGGCACTTTTGTGTTGCAGCGCGAAGTTAATGAGTTTGAGCAAGAGCCCTTACTAGCAATTATTCCCGGTGTTGCCATCACTCAACTCTGGCAATTAATTGGCACTGCCGAAAAAGCCCTACTGGTTATTTCTGCGTTTGTAGTAGTTACTGGTTTGATTGGTATGCTCACCACGATTTTAACATCATTAAGTGAGCGTCGGCGCGAAATGGCTATTCTCCGCTCAGTAGGTGCCAGGCCTTTTCATATTTTTAGTTTAATGATTAGTGAAGCCGGGTTGACTGCTACTTTAGGTTGTCTAACTGGTATTGGCTTTTTATATGGGCTAATGGCGGCTGCTCAACCCATTTTCATGGAACTTTATGGCATTCATATTCAAATTAGTTTTCTTACTCAGCACGAGTTAATACTACTGAGTATTGTAATTGTAAGTGGCTTTTTCATGGGAATTTTCCCAGCTTGGCGTGCTTATAAAAACTCATTAACTGATGGAATGACAATTAGGACTTAACATGGCTACATTAGATTTTAAAACTGCACTAATGAGCGCAGTGTTATTGCTTTCATCTACCCTCACGTTAGCAGATGTAAAAACCCTACAATGGGAAGATTTAGTACCAGAAGATATGCGTAACGCCTTCTTGGAAGAGCAAGCACCAAAAGATATTAATGCTCTAGCTGAAGCATTAACCAAACAAGCCCAGGAAAAAACCAAAGGTACTGCTACTGCCCCAGTGGTGGTCTCGCTAGATAAACAAGAAGTAAAAATACCGGGTTATGTTGTACCACTTAATATGAAAGACGATGGCTCGATTACTGAGTTCTTACTCGTGCCTTACTTTGGTGCCTGTGTACATGTGCCACCACCACCACCTAACCAAGTGGTCCATGTTATCCATGAAAAAGGGCTTAACCCAGATGCTTTATATGATCCTTTTTGGGTAACCGGCACATTAAGTATTACTGGCGTTGAAACAGAGTTGGCCCAAGCAGGTTATACTATGAAGGCTAAAAAAATAGAGCTATATACTGATGAATCTGCTGAAGAACAGCAGCCGGCTGCCAAGGAATCAGCAGAACCACCAAAACAGCAAGACAAGTCAAAGCAACAGGAAAGTCAAAGCAAAAACAATAACAGCCAAGAAAACCAGGCTAAATCTACAGAGCAGGAAGATACTAAAAAGTCTAAAAAACAAACCAGTGACAAAGACAAAAAAGCCGGTTAAGCCAATATTTAGTGGTATTACTTCCATAGTAATGCCACTGACTTTCAGCAAGATACTACTCTACCACTCCATAGTGGCTTTAACAAAAGGAATGGTGAGCTTTCTTTTAGCAGAGAGTGAAGCGGAGTCCAGTTGGTTTAACACATCAAATAACTTAACCATTTCTCGGGGTGAGCGATAAATAATATACCGAGCTACTTCTTCTGTTAGCTCAAGCCCTCGTTGCTGAGCCCGTAGCATCAATACACCTACTTTATCTTTATCAGTGAGCCCACTGATTTTTAATACTAGTCCCCAGTTAAGTCGTGACTTAAAGTCCGCTAACTGAATGGGTAAGTAATTGGGCTGTTGAGTGGCGCCCAAAATAAGACGACTATCTGTCTGGCGAATACGATTAAATAAGTGAAATAACGCTTCTTCCCAGGTGGGATTACCTGCAATAACTTCCAGTTCGTCTATACAAACTAAGTCGAGAGTTTCCAATCCTTCAAGTAGTGCCGTATCGCAATCCAGCAATTCAGACAATGGTAGATAAACACTACTCATCTTAGCACTATCAGCCTGGTGGCAAGCAGCCTGCAACAAATGGGTACAACCTACTCCATCGGGACCATATAGAAACACCACCGGCTCCATATCGTCCAGACTCGTTTGTTCTAGGTCTATTGCCGCGACGACTGCTTCATTACCAACAGCGTAAAAGTTGGCAAAAGTCGCATCATCTCGTAAATAAATACCCAGCGGGAGTTGTACAGGCAAGCTCATACCGTTTTTCAATCATCTTGTTGTATAGGCTCCGGCGCAGTATGGTATAAATCACTTAATTTATAAATATCATGGAGGTGGCGTAATAACACCATAATAATCGCCGCCACAGGAAGAGCAATCAAGACACCAACAAACCCAAATAGCTGACCACCCGCTAAAATAGCAAAAATAACCGCTACTGGGTGCAACCCAATTCGATCACCAACTAATAAAGGTGTCAGTACCACCCCTTCCAAAATTTGACCCACTGTAAAAACAACCACCACCCCAACAAAAGGTAGTGTACTATCAAATTGGAATGCCGCTGCTATTAACGCAGAACCAATGCCAATGGCAAATCCCATATAAGGCACGATACTCGCTAACCCAGCAATAAGACCAATAATGACGGCAAACTGCAAACCAACGATCCACAAGCCTGTAGAGTATATCAGCCCCAAACATAGCATAACGACTAACTGTCCTTTAAGAAAAGCACCCAGCACTTCATCACACTCAATTGCTAGCTGCCTGACTACCGGCTCTATGCTACGAGGTAATAAGCTGCTAATTTTAGCCATCATAATGTCCCAGTCACGCAACAAGTAAAATGTTACAACGGGTACTAAAAACAAATTAGCCAAGGCTGTGACAATCGCCACACCTGATGCAGTCGCAGACTTAATGATTGGTGTTAAAAAACTACCTGTATCACGCCAGGTAGCCGTAATATGTTGGGTAATGGTATCTAACTTAAAAGCTGAAGGGTCAATGCCAAGCTTCGTATGTAAGATAGGAATAACATTGATTTGTATCCATTGCTGCCAAATCGGTAAATGCTGAATCAAAGCTTTAATTTGCAAAATCAGCTGCGGCAACAAAATTAACAGTAATAAAAAACCAACCAGCGACAATGCGACAAATACCGTCGTTACCGCCCAGGTTCGACTCATGCCTTTCGCTTCCAGCCTATCTGCTATAGGATCACCTAAGTAAGCTAGTACTACACCAACTAAAAAGGGTGGAAGAATAGGCTTTAATAAATAAATTAAAGCTACAACAATCAGCAGCACCCCTAAAATAAACCAACGCTGAGAGTCTGAAATCATACTTTGGCCCGCTCCCTTAAATACTGACGCCCCCACACCCAAACGTAATCAGCTCCACTTAATATAGTCACTGTCAGCGTGAGTAGCATGAGACTATCTGTTAACCAAGCAGAGAGATTGATGAGCATCGCCAAATGAATAATTAACAAAACCGCCAAAAGTATTTGGCAAAAGGTACTGAGTTTTCCAAGCATAGTAGGCTTAAAGTCATAAGGGCCAACTAGGTGGTGATAGGCTATGGCACCACTGACAATAATAATGTCTCTGCTCAAAATCACTGCGGTTAGCCACCAGGGAATAACTGCCGTTAGTGTTAATACAATATAAGTGACTACTAGCAACAGCTTGTCAGCCAGAGGATCTACCATTGCACCAAATCGAGAATGCCAGTTAAAGCGCCGTGCCAGAAAACCATCCAAACCATCTGACAACCCAGCTACAACAAACAGGGCAAATGCCAGCTGATATGCTCTCCACCACAGTGCCAGGGCTACTGGTATAACCAGCAGCAGCCTAATCACTGTAAGCACGTTTGGAATATAACTTAAATTCAAAGCAGGACTCATGAAACAGTAGACTAGTGATATCAATGTAAACGCCTTTTGTTTACATATAGCTATACCACTAAATATGGTGCCTACAATTACTGTTAGGGTCATTCAAAGCCTGTTTACAAGTAAAACTTTCGGCTTTTCCTGGTCAAAATTAAGGTGCAACATCAGCTTGCTACTATAAGGGCGTTTTTGTGAAATTCAACACAAGCAGCAATGGAAACTTGATACAATAACCTCTTCTAGCTACACCTGTTCACTCAGAATAAGTATAGTGCCCGAAATAAACCTATTTCCTCCGCTCTTGAAGAGGCAGAGAGCTACCACTAATCTTTCAGCCATTGATATACCAGTTGTTGTGAAGTATTGTTAGCTGTGCCCTGTGTTACATCAATTAACTGCATATAGCCACTAGCCTCCAGCTCATTTTGTAAAGCAGTAACATCTCCTTTTAACACTAGCTCAAAGCTAGCTTGAGACTCTGTTACTTCTAATAAACTAGCCTCTTCAACAACAGCAAGTTTTTCCAAAAATTTGCTTACAGATGCATAAGCCGTTAGTCCTTGCACCCCTTGCACGATCAATTGCACACCGCCACTGGTTACACTGGGAGCACTCTGATCAACTGGCTGTTGAACATGTGTACCGGATAGTTTACCCGTCACAAGTTTAATACCTGTTTGCATAAAGTCTGGTAAAGAAACCTTTGTTAAATCTTCAACATATTGTTGACCTTGAAGCAGTAATACCCAACGACCACTGTATTGATTAGCGCCAGAGGCATAAAGCCGGCCAGCTAATACAGACTTGGCTTGATAGCGGCTTGAAGCCTTATTAATCACATCAGAAAACAGCCCCCAGGCATCCACTTCAGAGAGTGAGGCACTGTCTTCAAAATCCATAATAGGAAAAATCAGTGGAATACGGCTTTGGCTTGCCTGATTTTTCAGGGCAGCTACTGTACTATCCGCATCATCTTCAGAGGAGAAAATTTGCCTTTTTCCACCTGCTTTTTCTTCAATCAGCCAAACCAAGGTTTCTTCCCGCTGCTGGTCCCAGGCATTAAAGCCATTTTTTTTTAACAACTGTCGTACAGCGCTTGGATCAAAACTAACCGCCAACTGTTTTAATGGTGTTTGCTCACTCTCGCTGACTTGCCTTTGCTCACCATATTTCAAAACATAGCGGCTTGCCTCTGCCATTGCAGCTTGAATTTCAGGGTGATTAAGCACCTCCTCACTGCCAGTTACCATAGTAACCACTTGCTTGAAAGCAGCTTGAATTGCTTGTTGTTGAGCAGCTTCTGTCTCATCAGCCAATGGTACTACTGCCTCATATAGTTTTCGGTCTACTTCCGCAACCCCTTGTTGAATTAAGCAAATGCTTACCAAACAACTCAAAAGCAATTGTTGTATAAATTTCATCTAATGGTCCTTGCCTTAAGTAACGACCTGCCAATACCCAAATACTTACCTAAATCAAACCTCCAACAAACATGGCTTGATAGGTTAACAGCTGCTAGAATACCGCAGCTCAAATAGGGCCATGAAAAACAGTGAATTATCATTCATCAGACTATAAGTAAGCCACTTGGTTTTACCTAGTCCAACGTTTTTCATATTCCATTTAAAATTGTGTATTGACTGTTTAACCTCTGCAACAGGCCATTAAATTAACGGTTTCATTCCGGAAATACTACCCTGATTGCAGCGGAATCAACTGTTTACTACAAGTTAGGGGTACCCATGACCCAGCACAACGCTTCATCAAGCAATGCCAAATCCCTCAGTTACAAAGACGCCGGTGTCGATATTGATGCAGGTAACGCGTTGGTAGAGCGCATCAAGTCTGTGGCAAAACGAACCAGCCGCCCTGGGGTGCTCGCGGGTCTAGGTGGTTTTGGTGCCCTATTTGAATTACCCACCGGCTACCGCGAACCTGTATTGGTTTCAGGCACTGACGGTGTAGGCACTAAGCTCAGACTAGCGATGGATCTACAAAAACATGACACTATCGGTATTGACTTGGTAGCCATGTGTGTCAATGACTTAGTGGTTGCTGGTGCAGAACCACTATTCTTTTTAGACTATTATGCAACAGGTCAACTGAATGTAGATGTTGCAACAGATGTCGTCACTGGTATTGGTCAAGGTTGTGAGTTGTCTGGCTGTGCACTGGTCGGTGGAGAAACAGCTGAAATGCCAGGCATGTACGAAGGCGAAGACTACGATTTGGCAGGCTTTTGTGTAGGCATCGTCGAAAAAAGTGAAATTATTGATGGCAGCAAAGTCTCAGCAGGCGATGTATTAATTGGTCTAGCCTCTTCAGGACCACACTCTAACGGCTATTCATTAATTCGCAAGATTATTGAAGTAACAGATGCCGACTTATCCCAGACAATTGATGGTATTAGTTTGGCTGATGCCTTACTTGCTCCAACCCGTATTTATGTTAAACCCCTGCTTGAGCTAATGAAAACGATGCCAGTGCACGCCCTTTCTCATATCACTGGTGGCGGCTTTACTGAAAATATTCCACGTGTATTACCTGACCATTTACAAGCTAATATCGATACCAACAGCTGGACCATGCCTGCTGTATTTAACTGGCTACAACAAGCGGGCAATATCGAACAAGCTGAAATGTACCGTACTTTTAACTGTGGTGTTGGCATGGTTATTTGTGTACCACAAGCAGCAGCAGAAAAAGCCATCAAACAATTACAGCAAGCAGGTGAAACGGTCTGGCAGCTGGGGACCATTAGTGAAAAAGCTAATAGTGACTCACCTGCCGTTAATATGCAGGGTTAACCACTTCGCTACTCTAAAACCTTCAATAAGCGCTTTTAAAAAAATATTAAAAGCGCTGCTATTAAAGCTACCAGGAACCTAATCATGACGAAAAAGCCTATTAATGTTGTTGTTGTCATCTCTGGCAGTGGTAGCAACTTACAAGCACTCATTGATCAGGCTACAGCAATTAATATCAATATCACTGGCGTTATAAGTAATATTGCCTCAGCCTATGGTTTAACCCGTGCCACCAATGCCAATATTCCCACTGAGGTTGTTGACCATACTCAGTTTGCTGACAGGGACACATTTGACACAGCATTAATGGCCACCATAGACCGCTACCAACCAGATCTGGTTATATTAGCGGGGTTTATGAGAATTCTTACCCCAGCATTTACCAAATACTATACAGGCCGTATGTTAAACATCCATCCTTCATTGTTACCAAAATACCGAGGCTTACATACTCATCGGCGGGCACTTGAGGCGGGTGATAAAGAGCATGGTGCAACAGTTCACTTTGTAACAGAAGAGCTCGACGGTGGACCTAATGTGATTCAAGCTATTGTTCCAGTAGTCAAGATGGATACTGAAGCCAGCTTAATGGAAAAAGTTCAGCAAAAAGAACACAAAATTTACCCCCAAGCAGTCGCCTGGTTCGCGGAAGGTAAATTAAAAATGGAGGACAATAAGGCGTTCCTAATGGGAGAACTGTTACCTCCTACAGGAAAGCGACTGTCAGACGATGATAACGAGTGATGGGCAAATACATAAATAAACAACTTGTTTGATAAAAATGCATGTATCGCAGGCCATCACGTTACACATAACCCGTTTGACTGGAACTAAACAAGCTAACAATTAAATGGATTACTATCGCTTATGATGAAAAAAGGCGTTCTAGCAATCGCAGCGAGTGTTTTATACCTGGTAAGTGCAGTTAGCGGGGTTAATGCTGCCACAATCAAACCGTTTAAAGCCTCTTATGGTGCCAAAGCATCCAGCATCCCCGTAAAAGGCAGTGCCACTCGTGAGCTCAGTGTAAGCAAAGACGGTACTTACCAGCTCAGCTTTAATGCAGATATCGTACTGGTAAACCTTAATGAAAGCTCAGCCTTCATGCTTGATGACAAACAACAGGTAAAACCTATCAGCTATCACTTTAGGCGCGGCGGCTTAGCCAAAAACAAAGAGATCAACCTTAAGTTTGACTGGACTAACAAGCAGGCACATAACATCGCTGATGATGATGTAAAGCCTTTTGCAATCTCTTCAGGCACACTGGATAAAATCAGTTATCAATTTCAGCTTCGGCAAGACCTGATTAACAACAAAAAAGAGCTAAACTACACCATTGCAGACGATGACGAGCTTAAGACATACAAATTTAAGCGCGTTGGCGAAGAAACAATAGAGACCCCTGTGGGCCCTGTCAAAGCAATTAAAGTCGAGCGTATTCGTGAAGATGACTCTGATCGCCAAACCCTGATTTGGTTTGCTAAAGATTGGGACTACCTACTGGTCCGACTACAACAGATTGAAGATAGTAAGCAGTATGATATTTACTTAAAAAGCGCTTCTATTGAAGGTCAACAAGTAAAAACAAACTAACCATTTATATACTGCAAATACATACTCAAATAACCAGTTGTTTTTTTATTAGCAGCTGGTTATTTACTCACCCTTTCAGCTTTTATCCTTATCATTGCTAGGCTATGCTTTCTTTTAATTTTCACCTTGAAGAATCTACCAAAAGCCTCAATAAATGATAGTAATCAGATCCAACGACTGGTGGTGCATCCTGTAAATACCACTTATTTACACTAACCACTTGCGGAGGCCACTATGTTAAGAATCGCTTTATTTATTGGCACCAATTTAGCCATTCTGGTGTTACTCAGCATCACATTCCAAGTACTTGGGATTGAAGGCTTGTTGCAGCAAAATGGCGTTGATTTAAATCTGACTGCACTACTTATCTACTCTGCCGTTATTGGCTTCTCAGGATCTTTTATCTCATTGTTTCTATCAAAAACCCTAGCAAAAAGAAGCATGGGAGTTCAAATCATTGACCAGCCCACCAACTCAGCTGAGCAGTGGTTATTAAATACAGTACAACAACAAGCCAGCCGCGCAGGGATTTCAATGCCAGAAGTTGGCGTATTCAACCACCCTTCTCCTAATGCCTTTGCCACTGGCTGGAATAAAAATGCAGCACTAGTAGCAGTCAGTACAGGCTTACTGGAACATATGAATCAAGATGAAGTTGAGGCAGTCTTAGGCCATGAAATCAGCCATGTAGCTAATGGGGATATGGTTACCCTAACCCTGATCCAAGGGGTAATGAACACATTTGTCGTCTTTTTGTCACGCGTCATTGGATTCTTAGTTGACCGCCTTGTATTCAAAGTTGAACGGGGCCATGGACCTGCTTTTTGGATTGTATCTCTCATTGCTCAAGTAATACTCGGCATCCTAGCAATGGCCATTGTTATGTGGTTTTCCCGCTGGCGGGAATTTCGAGCAGATGCAGGAGGCGCCTCATTAGCAGGTCGAAATAAAATGATCAGTGCCTTACAACGGCTTCAGTCTGCTCAAGATGCCCCCAAAATACCTGATGAAATGGCTGCATTTGCAATTAATGCTGGGCATGTACAAGCACTTTTTGCAAGCCATCCCCCTCTGGAAAAACGTATCGCAGCTCTGCAACAAATGTCATAACTAGAATAAAACCAAAACAGGAACGATTAGCCTATGCGTATTTTACACACCATGTTGCGTGTTGCTGACTTAGATCGGGCCGTGCATTTTTATACCCAAGTGATGGGGATGAAGTTGTTACGTAAATCTGAAAACCAGCAATATCAGTATACTCTAGCGTTTGTTGGCTATCAGAATGAAACAGAAGGTGCCGTCATTGAACTGACCTACAACTGGGATACGAACCAGTACGATTTAGGTAATGCCTTTGGCCATATAGCCATTGAAACTGAAGATCTATACGACACTTGTGAGAAAATACGTGAGGCGGGTGGTACTATTACCCGTGAGCCAGGCCCTGTCAAAGGAGGCACCACAGAAATTGCTTTTGTTAAAGACCCGGACGGCTATTTGCTGGAGTTAATTAATAAGAAACAAGCCGGTAAAGGTTTAGAAGGTTAAAAACTCAAGACAAACTCGTTGCTAATTAATTAGCAACGAGTTTGATACAGTTATAACAAGCTGCGCCCTTTACTGGCAGCAATTTTCAACCGCAGTGCATTTAGTTTGATAAAGCCTGCTGCATCGGCCTGATCATAAGCCCCTGCATCATCTTCAAAAGTGGCAATATTTTCATCAAACAAACTATTATCAGATTGGCGACCAACAACAGTAACATTACCTTTATACAGCTTCAGTCTTACTTTGCCGTTAACAGGTAATTGCGATTGATCAATCATTTGCTGAAGCATTTCACGCTCAGGCGACCACCAATAGCCGTTATAAATTAAATTGGCATAACGAGGCATTAACTCATCTTTTAAATGGGCTACTTCCCGATCTAACGTAATAGACTCAATGGCACGATGGGCTTTTAACATGATAGTGCCACCGGGCGTTTCATAGCAGCCACGGGATTTCATACCAACATAACGGTTTTCAACAATATCCAAGCGACCAATACCATTATCCCCCCCCACTTTATTTAAGTGAGCGAGTACTTCAGCTGGAGTCATGGGCTTGCCATCAATGGCAACAATGTCCCCTTTTTGATAACTCAAATCAATGTAAGTGGACTTATCAGGAGCCTGCTCTGGAGAAACAGACCAACGCCACATGTCTTCTTCTGGCTCTGCCCAAGGGTCTTCTAGAATTCCACCCTCATAAGATATATGCAGTAAGTTAGCATCCATTGAATAAGGGGATTTGCCCTTTTTCTTTTCTACAACAATATTATGCTTTTCACAGTAGGCTAATAAGCTTTCTCGTGAACTCAGGTCCCACTCACGCCATGGGGCAATTACTTCAATACCAGGTTTCAATGCGTAAGCACCCAACTCAAAGCGAACTTGGTCATTACCTTTACCAGTCGCACCATGAGATATCGCATCTGCCCCTGTTTCATTGGCTATTTCCACCAACCGTTTGGCAATTAATGGCCGTGCAATGGATGTACCTAGCAAGTACTCCCCTTCATAGATGGTATTCGCACGAAACATCGGAAACACAAAGTCTCGGGTAAACTCCTCGCGTAAGTCTTCAATAAAAACCTCCTTTATTCCCAATGCTTCCGCTTTGGCTCTAGCAGGCTCAACCTCTTCCCCTTGCCCTAAGTCAGCGGTAAAAGTAACTACTTCACAGCGGTAGGTTTCTTCCAACCACTTAGCAATTACTGAAGTATCCAGCCCACCCGAATAGGCTAAAACAACTTTATTCACTTGCTTCATTTAAAAATGCTCCGACGAATTCCCCAAGCGTCTATACCCTTCCCGAATGATTTTTAGGGTTTGTTGTCGTCGCTAACCACCAAGAATGGTGGAAATGCAGTTTATGCAGGAGCATTTAACTGCCTTCACCCCAATCATTTATAAACACATAAACTCATGGGGCCTCATCACTCGACGACCGCCCCTAAAAACCATTCGCTTTGGGTATACAAATAGCTAATACTCAAGCAACAGCTCAATATATTATTACAACCTAAGACAAGCGTAGTAATACAATTAAACAAGCTCATTATCTTATACTGCAATGCCAGTCTTACCAACCCTAACTGAGGCAGTATCAAAACAACTACGCTTGCAAATACCGCGTTAAAAATTGGCTCAAAATGCTCATTTATTAGCTATCATCTCCGCCTTTTCACCGATGTTGCCTTGTCTTTGCTGCGCTCCTGACCTATTGCAACACCCTCAATTAAGGTAACAGTTACCTTAACAGCCCGTTAATTATTACCAACAGAATAACTAATAGAAACAAATTATTGTCTTTGGTTACTATCTCGTTAAAACACTGTGAATACATACAGTTAAGTCAAACTGATTTGACTAACCCTTCAGTTATACATAGGTACTCTTCCATCACTTTTTTAATGGGAACTAAATAACATAAACACAATCTTATATGACAATTGTTGTCTTTGTTGAGGAATGCGCTGATAAATTAAATTTTATAGCTATAATCAGCGGTTGTAATAAAAACTATTTTCCAAAAAAATAGCTCCCTCAAAAAAGCCATTAACGAATAGCAACGAAAACTAAAAAATAACTGCATACCCAATAATAAGGGAGCAATGTGCAACTGTTACCGTTACTTTATGAAATGAAACCAGCAAACAAACTAGTATTAGAGGAGAGACTAACAATGGGGGAAGTACTGTGGCACCACAGTGCGCAGTTTTCAATCAAACAAGAACAGTTTCAACCACTGCTAGAAGCCCTTTGCTACCACCCTCAAGATATATCACCTGATAATATCTATGCGTTTGTTATGACTGAATTCAGTAGCTTTAATTTCTCTGTTGCCTTTAATCAGGCAGGTGACTTAAATAGCATAGAGTTGATCAGTACTCCTGAAGGTGATATAGATGATTTACTGGTTCCTATTGCACCTTATGTAGAACCATCCAGCTTCATTGAATGTGCTTTTCACCCCACAAACCATTACTTACCTAGTAACGAAATTGCTGTTGTTCGTTGGTTATTTGACCGTCAGGAAGTCAACTCATCGTTATATGCCGTACAACGTGACCACTACAGCCAACAAGAAGTTAGTCGACGCCTGCTGTCCAATTTGCATGTTGCAGCCTAGCCTGGTTGAGTATTCCATTTAGGTTAAGAGTTATTAGGCTTAGGTTGCTCACTTGTTTCTTCAGGTAGCCCTTTATTTTCTGCTTGAGTTTTTATTGGCTCTTTATCAAGCCGGATGGTCACCCGACGGTTTCGGGCCCGATTCTCTGCGGTATTGTTTTTTGCCACAGGGTAACGCTCTCCATGAAATCGCATGACAATCATTTCAGCAGGAACACCTTTCTTTTCAAGATAATCACGTATCGACTCAGCACGCTGTTTCGATAACTCTCGGTTTGATAAGCGTCGCCCCAAGGCATCAGTATGACCATCAATATACATAGCTTTTACTGAAGAATCGGCTTTGATATAGATGGCAATATTATCCAGCAGTTGCTCGCTATTATTCGGTACGTTGATTTTATTGGTATCAAAAAACACAACTGAACGCTGTATCTGATCAAAATTAACAGGCAACAAACTAGAAAGACAGTTGATGTATTTTGGATAAACTTGTTGAAAATTAACAGCAGAGATTTCCACCGTAATTTTTTCGGCTAAATTGCCACCATACCAAGACATATTGGCAAACGAAGGGTACATACCTTGCGCCAACTGACCAATCATCCAACTGGGTAAATCACCAGCTAGTACAACAGGCTCTTTAGAGCCTAAAACAGGTACTTTACCTTTAGCTTTTGAGCGTTGATCAAACCGCCAGGCAGGAGCTATTACCCCAAGATCTGCATCTCCCTGCTGCATTGGCCTGTTCCAACTCACCAGTTTAAAGCCTACCCGCTCACCGGCCCGATGACGAAATACCGCTTTACCATACCGGGGAATATCTTGAATTAAAGTACACTCAAAAATCGACTCTTCTAGTTGCCACTGGGTATTATCCAAAGGAGCCCTAAAGGTAGCTGCGATTGTTTGATCACTACTCCAGCTCCCTACAACTGCTAACCACCAAGCCATAAAGCAAAGGCTTCGCCATTGTTTCCCCAATAACATAGTAGCCCCTTTGATAACACAGTTTTGCTTACACTAATGATTCAGCCTATTAAAGGTGCATCACTTAGCTTATCGGCCAGTGACTAACAATCTTGAAACTCATGCTTCACCCAAATACCCTGTCATGTCATATCGGGCCTATATTTACTTTCTACACATCTATTTACTTTCTACACATCGTAAATAAATGACACCCTTAAGATAACCGGTAGCCAGGTGATGCCCCTTTGGGTAAGATGCCTCCCTGTTCGCAGACCAACAACCTGGAAAGCCCAGATGACAACCACGTTAACCATTACCCAGCCTGATGATTGGCATATTCACTTACGAGATAATGCTGCTTTACCAACCACTGTGAGCGATGTTAGCCGCTATTTTGGGCGCGCCATTGTGATGCCTAACTTGGTCCCTCCCATAACCACTACTGATCAAGCCCTTGCTTATCGGCAGCGGATTGTAAGAGCAATGCCCGCTGATCGAACCTGGCAACCATTAATGACCCTATACCTCACTGATAATACATCTCCTGATACTATTCATGAGGCAAAGCAGTCGGGGCATATTTATGCCGCTAAATTGTATCCGGCAGGTGCAACAACAAACTCCGACTCAGGTGTTACTGACATAAAAAAAATCTATCCAGTGTTAGAAGCGATGGCTGCAACGGGCATGCCGCTGCTGGTACATGGTGAAGTCACTGATAATGCAATTGACGTATTTGACCGTGAAAAAGTGTTTATCGACCGCTATCTTAGCGAAATTGTCGCAAAATTTCCGACCCTTAAGGTAGTGCTTGAACATATAACCACAGCAGATGCCGTCAAATTCGTGGAGGAAGTATCTGACCAGGTTGCCGCCACTATAACTGCACACCATTTGTTGTATAACCGTAACCACATGTTAGTGGGTGGTATTAAGCCACATTATTATTGTTTACCTATTCTTAAGCGACAAACCCACCAACAAGCATTACAAGCCGCAGCAACCAGTGGTAACCCTAAGTTTTTCTTGGGTACTGATTCTGCCCCCCATGCCCAAAAAGCCAAAGAAAACAGTTGTGGCTGTGCTGGTTGTTATACGGCCTATGCGGCCATTGAGCTTTATGCAGAGGCCTTTGAGCAGCTCAACGCCTTAGATAAATTGGAACCCTTTGCCAGCTGGTATGGTCCAGACTTTTATGGTCTACCTCGCAACCAACGTACGATTACGTTGGAAAAAAACCCTTGGCAAGTGCCAGCACAGCTCACATTGGGTGATCAACCATTGATTCCACTACGAGCAGATGAAACGATTCAATGGCGTGTTATTGCCAAAAAATAGCTATTACTTTTAGCATTATTTATTAAACACTTAAGGCTGTATAGTGACAGAAATAACTGAACCACACCCCTTAATTAGTAACCGATTCAGGGGGTTTTTACCGGTAATTATTGATGTGGAAACCGGAGGATTTAATGCTAAAACCGATGCTTTATTGGAGGTTGCGGCAGTACTAATCAAAATGAATAAAGATGGCAACTTGCAGCCAGGTAAAGAAATAGCTTTTCAGGTAACACCTTTTCCTGGAGCCAATATTGAGTTATCTGCTTTAGAGTTCACTGGTATTGACCCTTTTGCACCCGAACGTAAGGCTGTTGCGGAAGCAGAAAGCTTAAAAGAAATATTTAAGGCTATTCGCAAAGAGCTCAAACAACAGCAGTGTACCCGTGCAGTCTTGGTAGGCCATAATGCAACATTTGACTTAAGCTTTATTAATGAAGCCACTACCCGCAATAACCTTAAGCGTAACCCCTTTCATCCATTTTCCTGCTTTGATACCGCAACTCTAGCCGGGCTTGCTTTTGGTCATACAGTACTGGCTAAAGCTTGCCAATTAGCAGGCATTGAGTTCAGCAACCAGTCTGCTCATTCAGCAGCCTATGATGCCAGAAAAACGGCCGAACTATTTTGCTGTATTGTTAACCAGTGGAAACAACTGGGGGGTTGGCCTTTGTCTGCCAACAACTTTACGAATGACGAAGTCTGATTGTTTGCATAAAAAAACCTGCCGATTGGCAGGTTTTTTTATGCAATAAACTGAGTAAGCTATTACAGTTCTTCAGCACTTTCGCTAAGGTACTTAGCTACGCCTTCTGGAGAAGCTTGCATACCTTTGTCACCTTTTTTCCAACCAGCAGGGCACACTTCACCATGTGATTCGTGGAACTGCAACGCATCAACCAAACGGATCAACTCATCCATGTTACGGCCAAGCGGCAGATCATTGATGATTTGTGAGCGGACCACACCTTCTTTGTCAATCAAGAACGCTCCACGGAATGCAACACCACCTTCAGACTCAACGTCATAAGCCTGAGCAATTTCGTGCTTCATATCAGCAGCTAAGGTATATTTCACTTGACCAATACCACCATTATCCACTGATGTATTACGCCATGCATTATGGGTAAAATGAGAGTCGATAGAAACACCTATTACTTCCACCTCTCTCTCATTGAACGCATCCATCCGGTGATCTAAAGCAATCAGCTCAGAAGGACAAACGAAAGTAAAGTCAAGTGGATAGAAAAAGATTAAGCCATATTTACCTTTAATTGCTTCAGACAAGGTGAAGTTTTCAACAATTTCACCATTTCCTAATACGGCAGGTACAGTAAAATCAGGAGCACGTTTGCCTACTAAAACGCCCATGTTTCTCTCCATTTATGCAGTTGCTAGTTCATTCAGTCAACTTAAGACCTCAGTAGTGTACAGCGATTGGCTTAAGAAAACCTATATAAGCTAGATATGTAGCTTACTTTAGCTGTCACAAGACTCAGACTGTGTATCTTAATTGAATCGTTACTTGTTAGCTTACCAATTGCCATTCACACGACAATTTTGGCGCACATGATAACCTGCATTCACAACTTAGCCCACCGCTTTTATGATTGAATTTTTTTTACAACCTAATAGATGAAATTTATTAGGTTGTAAAAAACCATAAAAACTGAATGGTTACTCTTACAATCACAACAAAGACCAATTTAAGCCTAATTCACCATTACCGCATTGACAATCATTCTCATTACCATTAGCCTTAGTGATAAGCAATTAGTCAGCAAATTAATCTAGCTTGTTAGGGGCGTTACCACCATGTATGTATGTATCTGCAAAAATGTTACCTGTCATCAGATTCGTAATGCAGTTTATAATGGTGCAAACTCATTAAAAGACATACGCAAAGAGCTTTGTGTAGGAACCCAGTGCGGCAAATGTGTCAAAGACGCCAAACAAGTCATTAAAAGCTCCTTAGTTGATATTGAGCCTGTTAATATGATTACAGCAGTTGCTGTTTAACCGATAACAAGCACTTACGACAACCCAGCACTTACCTAATTGGTTTGTTTGCCCCGCCTCTTTTAACCCTATTTACCATCTAGCAGAGTCATATCGACAATGCTGTATCCTCAAACAAATTAGGCTACTAGCCCAATTATTTTTCTCAACCGTCTATAATAACCCAGTAATATCAAGACCTTTCGTGTCCACTACAGTTAGCTTTCCCAATGGTTTATCAGCTTCTCAAGAGACAAGTATTGTAGCGACCTCCCCCTAGTTCTGAGCTTAAAAACCACCCCTATTAGATACATTATGACTTGTTATTCTATTTCATAATAAGACTCACTATTAAGTCCTAACCTAAATACGACTGATAACACTTATCAAAAACAACTGATTATCATTATATTTTCCTTTTAAAATCAATGAGTTACATTTGACAGCTATCCTTGCCAGCGCCATACTTCAGTAAATACAGTGCTCGCACTGGGGCGCTTGTCATACTGTCATAGCCAAATAGCACCAAACAAATGTCACTAAAAAACCTGATGAGGAATACCCAATGAAAGGCGACCCGAAAGTTATTGAATACCTAAACAAGGCCTTAGGTAATGAACTGGTTGCCATCAATCAGTACTTCTTACATGCCCGTATGTATAAAGACTGGGGACTAAAAGAGCTAGGTGAAAAGGAGTATCACGAGTCAATTGATGAAATGAAACATGCTGATTGGCTTATTGAACGTATTCTATTTCTGGAAGGCTTACCCAATCTGCAAGACCTAGGCCGTTTAAAAATTGGCGAAAATACTAAAGAAATGCTGGAATGTGACTTGGAGTTAGAAACCAAGCAAGCTGTCCCTTTACTTAGAGAAGCCATTGCTTATTGCGAATCAGTACAAGATTATATAAGCCGTGAGTTACTGGAAAAAATACTCGAATCTGAAGAAGAACATATCGACTGGCTGGAGACCCAATTAGATCTTATTGGTAAAGTAGGTATGGAAAATTACTTACAAACTGCAATGGGATCGATTGAGTCTTCTTAAGCATTATTTAATTAAAATGCCTTTTCCATTTTACATAAATAAGGAAAAGGCTTTTATTAGCTTTGGGTACACTCGATAGGTGCCCTTTATTGAATATCGATATACTTGCCCACAATCGCCTTAACTTTTCCCTGCTTTTTCATCATAACCAGCTCTTTATTGAACCTTTGTACAAACCCAACCCATGACTGTGTAAACATGATGCGATAGGCTACTTCATCAATAGCACCTTCTGATACATAGAACTCTTTACGTATATTTTGTTGTTTAAGCAGCCATAAGCCAACATGCTCTGATATAACTGCAGCTCTGGCACGCTTATGTTTCAACATATTAAGCATATTTTCTTCACTATTTGTATAGACAACTTGTATTATTTTATTATTAATGAAGTTTTCCAGCGTCGGATAAATATAATTTTTCCTCAAAATAATCGTTTGATTTTTCAGCTCTTCAAGATAATTAAACTCAACAGGCTGCTCCTGTAAGGAAAAAAGTACATCTCGCTGTAGCACAATAGGATCAGTAAACACATAATGTTCAGGGTTAGCTTCCCATTCAATCGCCCTTGGCGTTGCATCCAGTTTGCGACTATCTAAACTAACCCTGACACGTTGTTTTGACATTTTCACAGGGATAATTTTAACTTCTTGCTTAGTGGCAAGCACATGTAGCACATCATACATAATCCCTTGAGGCTGACCATTTTCACCAAAAAACATATAAGGTGGATATTCCTTATCCCCCATATTAAATATAATTGTTTTATCATCAATGGAGGCAGTAACCAACACAGGTAAAGATAAAAGAAACAACAATAACAGCTTAATAATCATATCTAATGCCAAGCACTGCGATTAAGGCTCATGATAGTGAGATTTCATTTCACCATAGAGTGTTTTATATTTTTTTGTTTTTTTAAACTCATTTAGCTTTTGATTAATCATGGCCAGATCTTCTTGCGGAGTTGTTTTTTTACTAAACATGAAATGCACTGGTGCATCATTAACAACAAATGGCAAAAAACTGACCTCACTTTTTTTATCAAGCTTTTCAGCCATAGACATAAGATAAATCTTATCATGTAACACAGCATCAACACGATAAGACATCAACATAGAAAAACGATCTGCATCTTCTGTTACACCAATAATTAATTTTTTAAACTCCTTATTATCCTTCAATTTGGCAAACTCTTTACCAAACCAATTTTCTAACACCACTGCTGTTCGCATTTTAAATTTAATTACGTCTTGCAAACGTTCGATAGGCCAGCGTTGTGCTTCGTTTTTTCGAATCATAAAACGCATTTGTTCATTACGATAAGGTAATGAAAAATAGGCATACATTGAGCGCTCTGTAGTTTTGGATGCAACCAATACCACATCAGGTACACCATGCTTTAGCCCTTTAATCATCCGAGACCATGGCATATTGACAAAATCAAAGGTACAACCCGCCTGCTCAAATACAGCTTTGACTAATTCAGCATCCAGTCCTACTACCTCACCACTACTGGCAGTATAGGTAAACGGGAAAAATTCACTATAACCAACAACATAGCCCTCTTTGATACATGCCCATAAAAAAGCAGGTTTAAATAAAGTTAGAAAGATTCCTAGTAGAAGTAATTGAGCGAATTTATATTTCATTATGTGCCACTCTACTGCTGAAATATAAGCGTTGGTTTCAAGTATAATCTAAAGTCTATCTTTTCAGCTCCATGAATTTACGAGCATCAGTGGGTGAGGCAATGTCCCTGCCAGCTAACCGAGCACATTCTACTAACGCTTCAATTAACTCAGCATTATTGCGAGCCTTTTCGCCATTAGGTAAATAGAACGTATCCTCAAGCCCCGTTCTTAATGAGCCCCCCAAGTCTGCAGCTTTTTGATGAAGTGACCACACAGCTTGACGTCCGATAGCCGTCACCTGCCATAGCGTGTCTGGTAGTCGATAATTCACTAACAGTTCAAGTAGTGCTGGGTCAGTAGGCATACCTGATGCCACCCCCATGACAAAATTATAATCCGGCTTTGCTGGTGCAATACCATTTTCCACATACAGCTCAATTGACCTAACGATCCCCACATCAAAGCATTCAAACTCAGGAATGGTTTCTGTTTCTGTCATTACCTCTAATATTTGCTGAACTTTACTGACAGGATTATCAAAAACCATCGGTGGCCAAGCCCAACTCCCATCTTGACGGGTTTTTAAGTAATTTAAAGTTCCTGCGTTACAAGCGGCAATTTCTGGCTTTATTTTTTTTAAACAATTGATCGGTCCACTAAGATCACTGCCTATGACACCTGTACTCATATTAATAATGACGCCAGGACATGCCTGGCGAATAGCAGCAATAATATCAGCAGCCACTTCAGGTTCCCAAGAGGGCAAGTGACCTTTTCCCATTTGTTGACAACGAAAATGCACATGCATAATAGCTGCCCCAGCGTTATAGGCACCTTTACATGCCTCCGCCATTTCTGCGACAGTCACTGGCACTGGATATTTTTGAGGGTCAGTTAGCACCCCCGTAACAGCACAGGTAATAATTGCTTTATCCATTACTCACTCTTGTTTTTGTAAATCAACTAATTTCAGACCTGCCGATACCTGCTGTCCCGACTTAATATAAATCTGCATAACTCTACCTGAAACAGGTGCAGCAATGACATGTTCCATTTTCATTGCTTCTATTATGGCTATTTTGTCGCCTTTCTTTACTGCTTGATTGATTTCAACCAAGACTTTGCTAACACAACCCGAAATAGGCGCAGATACACGACTGCTGACTTGTTGAAGCTGCTCTTTTGTCTCAACACGTAATTTAGTTAAATTCAGTTGCTGGGTTTGGCTCGCTATATAAACTCGATCTTGCTCTACTATAAGATAGGCGTGTTCAGTAACACCATTTATCTTGTAGTGCCATAGGTGTTTTTCAACACTGATAATTTCCAGGTCAACTGTCTCTTGATTACTAATCGTTATCTGATAAGGCTGCTGTGGTATTTTTTTCAATTTACAATTAAAAACTTCCTTATTATTAACTTGTAAACGACAATACCAAACAGACTCACCACTGTTTCTCCACCCTTGCCGTCGATATCTTTCATTATTTTTCACTAAAACTGTTGTGCTAATTGCAGCTAAGGCTATAAGCTGATTATTCGTCGTATTTTCTGTTCGTTTAGTTATTTCAGACTTTTCAGCTAAATATTGCTCAATAAACTGGCAATGGGCTTTTCCTGCAACAAAAATGGGAGACTGTAATAATTCAACTAAAAACTGCCGATTAGTCGTAGGTCCTAGTAAGATTGTTTGTTTTAAAGCCCATATTAAACGACGTCTGGCTTGTTCTCGGTTATCACCTACTGCAATAATTTTCGCGAGCATGGGATCATAATAACTTGAGATCATTTGCCCTGGATTAACACCCACATCACAACGAATACCTTCTGCTTCTGGAAACTGACAAAACTTCACTTTCCCCGTTTGCGGTAAAAACTGTTGTACAGCATCTTCCGCATACAACCGTGCTTCAATGGAATGTTGAGTAGCAATCACGTCATGCTGCAACAGCGATAAAGATTCACCTTCTGCTATTTTCAGCTGCCATTTGACCAAGTCTATTCCCGTTACCATTTCAGTTACTGGGTGCTCAACCTGAAGACGGGTATTCATTTCCAGAAAATAAAAGCTACCATTTTCTGCCAACAAAAACTCTATTGTGCCTGCACCCACATAACCGATGGCCTTCCCTGCAGCAACAGCCACTTCCCCCATTTGTTGTCTTAGTAGTTCATCAATGATAGGTGAAGGACTTTCTTCAATCACTTTTTGATGACGACGTTGCAGTGAACAATCACGCTCGCCTAAATGAATAGTATGCCCCTGCTGGTCTGCTAAAATCTGCACCTCAATATGACGCCCATTTGTAATGGCTTTTTCCAAAATTAATCGGTTATTACCAAATGCAGATTGTGCCTCGGCTTGGGCTGCTTCTATCGCTGCAGCCAGTTTATCTATAGACTGCACCAGCCGCATACCCCTACCACCACCGCCCAGAGCAGCTTTAATATAAATCGGCAACCCAATCATTTGGGCTTGTTGCTGGAGTGTAGTTAACTGTTGATCTTCACCACTATAACCAGGAATACAAGGCACACCCGCTGCTTTCATGCTGCTTTTAGCCAGTGCTTTATTGCCCATCATATGAATAGCTTCTGGCGATGGGCCTATAAATATTAACCCAGCCTCCTGGCAAGCTTGTGCAAAATCAGCATTTTCAGCCAAAAAACCATAGCCGGGATGAATCCCATCGGCCTGAACCTGTTTAGCCGCTTGAATAATTGCAGAGCTATTCAAATAGGACTCACTACTGTTAGCCTTACCAATCAAAATGGCTTGGTCAGCCAATTTAACATGCAACGCATTCTGATCCACTTCACTATATACCGCTACTGTTTGATAACCCAATTGATGCGCCGCGTTAATAATTCTAACGGCTATTTCACCACGATTAGCGACCAGTATTTTATTCATGATCTAACTTATTTCAGCTTAGTAGGGTAGATACCATTTAATTTACAAATAATCCCTAGCATAATTTCATCAGCCCCGGCACCAATTGACATTAAGCGTCCATCTCTAAATTGCCGGGAAATACGGGTTTCCCACATATAACCCATCCCGCCCCAGAATTGAAGGCATTTATCAATGACTTCCCGACAAAGTCGACCTGCTTTTAGTTTTGCCATACTAGCTAAACGAGTAACATCCTGACCATTGATATAGTCTTGTGCAGCTCGGTAAACTAATGCTCTTAACGCTTCAACTTCAGTCACCAATTCCCCTAAGGTAAAATGAACATACTGATTGTTAATGATGGGTTGACCAAACGTTTTTCGGGTTTGAGTATATTCAATGGTATCCTTGATAGCATTTTCCAGTAGTGTTACCACATTAGCGGCTCCCCACATCCGCTCTTCCTGAAACTGCATCATTTGCAGGGTAAAGCCTTTATTCTCTTCACCGATGACATAACGCTGTGGTACTTTCACATCATCAAAAAATATTTGCGCTGTATCAGATGAAGCCATTCCCAATTTTTTTAATTTTTGCCGAGTAATCCCTTTTTGATGCAAAGGCACAATAATTAATGATTTATTTTTATGCATTGGCCCATCACCGGTATTGGCCAGACAACACATCCAGTCTGCTTGCATGCCATTGGTAATCCACATTTTTGAGCCATTAATTACATAATCATCACCCACTTTCCGAGCGATGGTTTTAATCGAAGCTACATCAGAGCCTGCCGAAGGTTCGCTTACCCCAATACACCCTACTAATTCTCCTTTAATAGAAGGTGCCAAATAATCCCGCTTCAATTCTTCCGAGCCAAACCGTGCTAATGCTGGAGTACACATATCACTTTGTACTCCAATAGCCATCGGTACCCCACCACAAGCAATATGTCCCCATTCTTCAGCCATCAGCAATGCATAAGAATAATCTAGCCCCATACCACCATATTTTTCAGGTTTGTTCACGCCTAAAAAACCCAACTGACCAGCTTTGCCAAATAACTCATGGGCAGGAAATTGTTCTTTTTCTTCCCACTCATCAATAAAGGGGTTAATTTCGTTTTCAATAAATTTACGTACCTGATCTCGCAGGATTGAGTGCTGTTCTGTAAATAACATTCCTTGTTCCTATTATATTTATTTTTATAAAATTACATCCTTGCTACACCAAAACTATTTGCCTTTAACTGTCGTTTTTCTGCCTCTGCGCAAATAGCTAAACATTCAGCTAATACTCGTCGACTATCTCGGGGATCAATAATTCCATCATCCCATAACCTGGCCGTTGCATATAAAGCCGTTGACTCCTCTTTAAATTGCTGCTTAATTTTCTTCTCCATAGCAACCAATATCTCAGCAGGTACCGACTTACCTTGCTTTTTATATTTTTCTATAGTCACCAGCTCCATCACTTTAGCTGCTTGAGCTCCGCCCATCACTGAAATCTGACTATTAGGCCAGCTAAAGCAAAAATTTGGATCAAAGGCACGACCACACATCCCATAATTTCCAGCCCCGAATGAACCACCAATTACCAATGATATTTTTGGTACTGAAGCATTAGTCACTGCTTGAATCATTTTCGAGCCATGCTTAATTGCACCCCTCTCCTCAGCTGTCTTCCCTACCATATAACCTGTAGTATTGTGTAAAAAAACCAACGGCACAGCACTTTGACAACACAGCTGAATAAACTGAGCTGCTTTCATTGACCCTTCCGGAAAAATCGGTCCATTATTACCAATAATGCCACAGGTGAAGCCATTGATTTGTCCATGACCACACACCAGCTCTTTACCAAATAGCGGTTTAAAATCCAAAAAATCTGAGTCATCCACTAACCGAGCAATGACTTCTCGTACCTCATAGGGAGTTTTATAGTCAGGCGACACGATACCTAACAGGTCATCTATTGCATAACGGGACGCTGGTATTTTATTACTTTGTTCGTAATCATAATAATCGTGGGGTTGCCAAGGTAGTTTAGCTAATAAATCCCGCGCTACTTGAATACCATGATGATCGTCCTCAGCCAAATATTCTGCCGTACCTGCACAAGTCGCATGCATCAGCGCACCACCCAATGCTTCATCTGTAGACTCTTCACCCAATGCAGCTTTTACTAAAGGGGGGCCTGCTAAAAATACTTTGCTTTTATCACGCACCATCACCACATAATCAGACATACCGGGTAAATAAGCGCCTCCTGCTGTAGAAGAACCATGTACAACAGTTATTTGCGGAATCCCAGCAGCTGATAACCTCGCCATATTTGCAAATAAACGCCCCCCATCCACAAAAATCTCTGCCTGATACAGCAGATTGGCCCCAGCACTTTCAGCCAAAATCACCATGGGCAATCTGTGCAATAAAGCTATTTCCTGGGCTCTTATATTTTTTCGTAGTCCCATGGGCGCTACTGCACCACCTTTAATGGCCGAGTCATGAACAAATACCACACAACGAATTCCAGATACCCAGCCAATACCTGTTATAACCCCCCCTCCTGCCACACTTTCATCACCATCATCATCGTGCATTTGATAGCCAGCTAATGTGGAAAGCTCAATAAACGGACTTGCTGGATCTAATAAATAGTTCAATCGCTCCCTAGGCAGTAATTGGTTGCGCTGTCGAAAAATAGCTTCACGTTTTTGTGAGTTTTGCCGAATTTTATTTTCAATTGCACGAAACTCAGCAATTAATACTTCATTTTGCTGATAATTCGCTTTAAATTCAGGCGTACTATGATTAACAAGTGTTTCAATCACTGGCATAGGTTCTATTCCGTGTTATCTTGGTCAGCTAACACTTTAGGAGGTGTAGCTCGATGAAATCCATTATACGGCTGTGACCGTTGATGAGGTTGCATTGGCCACATTACTGTGGAAAGTGGCGCAGCACCATCCACCTTGATGGTTTCACCATTAATAAACGCTGCAGCCTCACTTAATAAAAACACTATAGCAGCACTAACTTCTGATTCAGTTCCAAAACGCTGTAGGGGCACCGCTTGGGTTAATTTAGGTATTAATGTTTTAAAGCTACTGTCGTAATGATCAAATCCACTGGAAGCAATCCAGCCAGGCGCAATCGCATTCACTCTTACCCCAGCGCCAGCCCATTCTACGGCAGCAGTTTTAGTTAAATTCACCATTCCTGCTCGAGCCGCCCCAGAGTGCCCCATAATAGGCATTCCCTTCCACATATCAGCCACTATATTGACAATAGCACCACCATGCTTTGCCATAGACTGAGTGAATACCTCTCTGGCCATCAAAAAACCACCAACCAAGTTAGTCCTGGCAACAGTCTCAAACCCTTTTTGCGAAATTTGTGATAATGGCGCAGGAAATTGCCCACCAGCATTGTTTACTAATCCATCAATTGTTGTATGCTGTTTGATGACACTTTCAATAGTTGTTTTAACTAACGCTTCTTGTCTTATATCGCAACAAAAATAACTGGCAACACCGCCATCGGTTTGAATTTCATCAACCGTTTTTGTTAACTTATCTTCATTTCGGCCAATCAGTACGACACTAGCCCCTAACGCTGCTAACTCATGAGCAGTACAACGCCCAATACCACTACCGCCTCCAGTTACTAAAATGGTTTTATTCTGAAATAAATTAGGTCGAAACACTGATTGATATGACATTGTTATTATTCTTAGTTTTGTTCACTTTTAATGAGACTATTATCGGAAATAAAGCTCCTTTTTCCGATAACAAATATACATACCAGTATTAATAAAGCCAAATAAACGATACAGAAAGGTGGCCTACACCCAGCTAGGCTATAGAAGGAAGGTGTAACTCTATAAATGCCTTCCCAATTCAATAAAAACACCACAATTAAATAAAAAAGTCAGGCAATAACTCTTTATCTGATAATTCTGGGTTAACTTTATAGTGAGAAAAATCGGTTATACCAGTCTCTCTCAGTACATCTTCATCAATGAAAAAATTACCGGTACATTCCCGGCTGTTTTTATTTAAAATTGCATAAGCAGCATCAGCCATAATTTCAGGGGTTCTTGCTTTCGAACAAACGGTCTCTCCCCCTAATAAATTACGCACTGCAGCAGTTTCAATCACTGTTTTAGGCCATAGCGCATTAAATGCAATGCCCTCTTTTTTAAACTCTTCAGCCATACCTAACACACACATACTCATTCCGTATTTAGCCATGGTATACGCCACATGAGGCCCAAACCAACGAGGTTCCATATTAAGTGGTGGCGATAAATTTAAGACATGTGGGTTACTACTTTCTTTCAAAAAAGGAATACAAGTTTTAGAACAAAGAAAAGTACCACGGGTATTAATCTGATGCATTAAATCATAACGCTTCATTTCTGTATCTGTCGTTTTGGTTAAGCTAATAGCAGATGCGTTATTTACTAAAATATCAATGCCGCCAAATGTTTTCACTGCTTTTTTTACCGCATTCTCTACCTGGTCTTCAAAGCGAATATCAACGATACAAGGTAGCGCTTTACCACCTGCAGCTTCAATCTCTTCAGCTGCCGTATAAATAGTGCCTGGTAATTTAGGGTGAGGTTCAGCTGTTTTAGCCGCGATAATAATATTTGCGCCATCACGGGCTGCTTTCAGGGCAATTGCTTTGCCAATCCCGCGGCTGGCGCCCGAAATAAAAAGGGTTTTGTTTAGTAAACTCACAGTTGATATCCTTTTATACTCTTTGCGAATGCTTCTTAGGGTTAAAACGTAAACTCATGGGGACAAATCTGATACAGCAAGATTTGCGGTAGCTACTTTAATTTACATAAAAGTGCTACTAACTCATCGCTTGACGGCCACCCCTAAAAACCTCTCACTTTGACTACATTGATAATCTAATGATTCTTCCTTGAAGCTAAATCGATATTAACCCTAAAGAAAATAAAAATGTTCGACTATTTGGTCTTTGTTCGTTCTATAAAAAAGGCCGCTTACGCGACCTTTTTTAGTTTAACAAGGTAAGATTATTCTGCTGGCTTCTCTTCAGCTTGAGCTGTATCAGCCACAGCAGCTTTCACTAGCTTCTGTAGTTCACCACTTTCATACATTTCCATTAGAATGTCACTGCCGCCTACCAACTCACCATTAATCCATAACTGGGGAAAAGTTGGCCAATTGGCATATGTCGGCAGGTTGGCACGAATTTCCGGGTTTTGTAGGATATCAACATAAGCAAACTTTTCACCACAGGCCATCATGACTTGTGCAGCCCGAGAAGAGAAACCGCACTGAGGCAATTTAGGAGACCCTTTCATATATAACAAAATTGGGTTGGATTTAATCTGCTCTTCAATTTGCTCCATTATGTCCATTCGATTACCTCATCAGATACCAAGTCATTAAACACTCCCACCATTTTACCTAAGCACTAACAAAAATGCTCCCTTAAATTTAAGGGCACCTCTAAAAATGCTCCTTTTCCGCGATAGTGGTGTTAGCCCTGTACTCAGGTCCTTATGTATTACTTTACATTGTGACCTTCCGTGTGGCATTGCCTTGCTCTCACGAAAAATTACTATTTTTAAAGGTGCCCTTATGTGTGCCTAGCGATTTGTGGTGTTCTTATCCCATTACCAAAACCACCACCACCTGGGGTATTGATTGTTAGTATATCGCCGGGTTTAGCGACAAAGCTGCATTTGCCCCCAATATCCTGGTAATTCAAGCCATTTAGTCCAGTCAAACCATTGCCGCCGCCTGATAATCCCCAAGGTTCATTGGTTCGCCGTTCACTCAACAAAGTTACTTGGGCAGGTTGTAAAAACTCAAATTCTCTAACGATTCCATCCCCTCCAAGGTAGTGGCCCTCTCCACCAGAACCATAACGAATTTTATAACGTCTGATGCGCAAAGGATAATGCATCTCCAGGCTTTCGACTGGCGTGTTTAATGTGTTAGTCATGTGGCTATGCACAGCCGACAACCCAGGTCCTGCCTGACTGGCACCCATCCCTCCAGCAATAGTTTCGTAATAATCCCAACCGGGTTGGTTTCCATCTGCTGGCCACCCCATAGCTATATTATTCATTGTGCCCTGACTAGCTGCCGGAATTTGCTCAGGAATTGCTTTTGCTAATGCCCCCAACACCACGTCCACAATTCTTGATGATGTTTCTACATTACCTGCAGCCACCGCTGCAGGCCGTTTAGCATTCACCAAGCAACCCTGTGGGGCCTGTAGCTGAATAGGTTTGAAGCTACCTGCACAAGCCGGCGTTACCGCAGGCATTAAGCAACGAAAACCATAATAAACGGCAGCCGCTGTTACAGATAAAGGACAATTAATATTACCAGCCACCTGTTGTGCAGTGCCGTTAAAATCAACCACAACAGTATCACCACTCACCTGCAAATTAAGGCTAATCACTATATCTTGATTGCCTTGCCCATCATCATCCATAACATCTTCAAAGCAATAGCTGCCATCGGGTATTTGCTGGATAGTTTGCCTTGCCAGCCGTTCAGCATAGTCATTCAGGGCTTTTAATAAATCATTAAATGTCGCTACACCATAGGTTGCTAATAGCTCGGCTATCCGCTCACTGCCTACCTGACAAGCACTGACTTGCGCATTAAAATCACCTGCCTGCTCTGCCCGCCCCGGTTTTGCCAGTCGTGAAAACACTTGCTCCACCAACTTGCCTTGCTCACGTATTTTTGTTGGAGGAATAATCTCTCCTTCCTGTTCAAGTCGAGTTGAAATTGGCATTGAGCCAGGCGTTTCTGCACCAATGTTGGCATGATGGGCACGGCTTGCAACAAAAGCAGCCAACTGATCATTAATAAACACTGGAGCAATGATAGTTACATCAGGCAAATGGGTGCCTCCCAGATAAGGGTCATTTACAACTACCATGTCACTAGGCAACCAGTTAATAGAACTCACTATTTGTTGCATTGCATAAGCCATACTGCCTAAATGCACAGGAATATGCGCTGCTTGTGCCACTAGCTCACCCTCTCGGGAAAATACCGCACAGGAAAAATCCAAGCGATCTTTTATATTGGGAGAAAAAGCAGAACGTTTTAATACTGCCCCCATCTCATCACAAACAGCACTCAATCGATTGGCAAACACACCCAACTCTACAGCATTCATTAATTTTCCTTTTTCTATTGCAAACCTGGGCTGATCAGCTCTACCATAGCTCAGCCTTTCATTGTGGCTATAAGTAAGAACACTAAACTTGATAAAACACAACACTTAATCATTTTGTACCCAAACCACAAAACAATGGAATCACCATTACTCACGTTAGAAGATGTTCACTGTGGCTATAATCACCATACCATAGTTCATAACATCAGCTTTCATATTAACCCAGGCGACATTTGTAGCCTGTTAGGTCCAAGTGGCTGCGGCAAAACCACAACACTACGTGCTATTGCTGGGTTTGAGCCTATCAGTCAAGGTTTGGTTAAATTAACTGACAACATACTATCAAGCCCACAACACAGCGTTCCACCTGAAAAACGGGAAATAGGTATGGTGTTTCAGGATTATGCGCTGTTCCCCCATTTAACGGTGGCTAAAAATATTGCTTTTGGTATCCCTAAACAAACTAATAAAGCCGCTATCACTGACAAGTTATTAAATCTGGTCAATTTAACTGGCTATGGTGAACGTTTTCCCCATGAGCTATCTGGTGGTCAACAACAGCGAGTGGCATTGGCTCGTGCTTTAGCACCTGCTCCCAAATTGCTGCTAATGGATGAACCATTTTCTAACCTGGATATTGACCTCCGTCGCCGGTTAAGCGAAGAGGTACGAGAAATTCTGAAAAGCCAGGGTATTAGTGCAATTTTAGTCACCCACGACCAGGAAGAAGCCTTTAGCTTTTCTGATAAAGTTGGTGTGATGAAAGAGGGCAAGTTACTCCAATGGGATACACCCTATAATTTATACCACGAGCCACGTACACATTTTGTCGCCAATTTTATTGGCCAAGGGCATTTTATTCGCGGCAACGCCACCAGCCCCGAAAGTGTCGCGACCGAGCTCGGCGAACTCACAGGTAACCGTTCTTATGATTGGGTTGTTGGTACACCTATTGAAGTATTATTACGACCAGATGACGTGATAGAAGCACCTGATAGCCCAATCAAAGCCCACGTTGTACAAAAAGTGTTTAAAGGAGCCATGACCCATTATCACTTACAACTATCGACAGGCAGTATTGTGGAGTCATTAATTCCCAGTCACCATAATTACGAGATTGGAGAGCAAATTGGTATTAAGGTAGAAGCCGACCATCTGGTGGCATTTTCATCACCTACTGATGGCAATAAAACATCCATTGTTCTGTAATTGATAAATGAAATGACATAAAAATGGCTAAAGGATATGACGACCATCAAGCTCGACTAAGTGAGTTAAACCTGTTAGGAAAAGCCCTCACTCGTCGGGCGAAGTCCTGTTGCGAGCTGTGTGAAGCAAGCGGAGTTAAATTAACTACTTATGAGGTGCCGCCTATACCTGTAGAGCCGGAGCTTGATCAATGCTTGTTGCTTTGCCCAACCTGCTATGAGCAATTAAATCGCCCAAAATCTATTCAGACTGACCACTGGCGGTGTTTAACCAAAACCATGTGGAGTAGCCTGCCTGCTGCTCAAATTATTGCTATAAGAATGTTAAAATATTTAGCAGATAAAGCCGACTGGGCAGCAGAGTTACTTGAGCAGGCATACCTTGAGCCAGAAATAGCAGAGCAAATTGACAAGGCAATCATTACTGAGAAAAAGAAATAACAACGTCTAAGCATAGATGCCATCCAGCATCTATATTGACTAAACCTTTATATATGCTTGCCGCCGCTCCAACCGTGGCATTTCAACACTTGCTCTGCCAACGCCTTAGGAGGCCCCTCCAGGTCAGTGGCCATTGAGTCATTCCAACGATTTAAAAAACCATATAAACAAACTGCTGCGAGTATTTCTACAATTTGTTGTTCTGACCAGTGCTGCTTCATTTTTATCATTAAGGTGTCGTCAACAGCATTAGGGACAGCTCCAGACGCTAAAGCAAAATCCAGTGCCACCCTTTCTGCCTCAGTATATAAAGAGCTTGTCTTATAATCCCACACTGCAGCTACTTTTTCATCACTGATACCATGAATTTTTGCCGCCACTAATGAGTGTGCCTCACAATAACGACACCCTGCTGCTTTACTGGCAAAATGGGCAATCAGTCGTTTAAATCCCATATCCACACTACCGTAAGGACTCATCACCGCTTCTGTTAATACTGTAAACCCTTTTACAACTTCAGGGCAACGTTGCATGGTTAACATACTGTTAGGCACAAAGCCTAAAATACGCTCAAATACACTAAAACTGTCTATTAATTCAGGATGGTGGGTCGTTGGTAATGGTTGTAAATAGGCCATAGTAATTTATCCTTATAGTTTTTATTGTCTTCCTTTACACTGATTTCACTTTTGAAACAAAGGCAACCTACTCATTAAATATCTCTCAATTTACACGATAAAATTTCACTGTAGTAAAAAAATGTCTTTCCGCAAACTTTATTTAAGCGCAAAAACCCAGGGTACAGAACTGTTATCAGCCAGGTCATAAGCGACCACACACAACGTCATTGGTAGTTGTTCCTTGTTCAACAGTATATTTGACCAAAATGGAATTTTATAACCCGCCTGATCATTACAGTCGGTAATTTCAGTCGCGCCATGCTTCACTTTAAACAGGCTAACCTTGGGTGGTAAGTGAGTTAACGAAATTCGTATGGTATCTCCCCAGTCCATTAATTGCACTGGTGGTATAGCAGCAAGCACAGGCGTTTGAGTTGAGGATAATGGCTCTGCAAAACTGTTACTAACAATAATTTGAGAAAAAACTACGATCCCAATTAGCTGAGTTAAAATATCCTGTTTATTCACTAGTCTTCCTTTGTTCCCTTATACCCTTTGATTGGCGATAGGCTAAACAGCCTGATTCCAAAATTTGACACCCTTCTTCTAAATACCCATCTTATGCTGTATATATTTTATTATCGTTAAGTATTTATACTGATCAGCCATTGATACAGGCTAAATATTTATATTCACTAGCCATTTATACTAACCAGGTTGGTCTCTAGCATAATTCGCAGGCTTCCAACCTGTCGCCATTTAGTACGTATATTAACCAGGAAGTATACTGCAATTGATGTAATTATTAGCAGCAAGATTTTTGCATAAATAAGTCTCAGTAGACAAGTTTGTTTTTTTAGCTTTTTATACGCTTCTCAAATGATTTTTAGGTAAACACAATTGTATATAACTAAAGGTTTGATAGGTATCAAATAGCATCAACGATAGACAACGAGTTTTACGAAATTGGTTCAAACGATCGATTTAAACTAACCGATTAGACAACTAAACTTATTATTTTAAATAAAAATCATTCTCAGGATATAATAACTGATATTTATCAAATAATGCTCTCATTTGACCTGTTTTCACCAAACGGATAATCCCCTTGTCAATTATTTCAACCAACTCATTGGCATGGGGAATGTGGCGACTAATCATCATATAAAAAGGCTCTTGCTTTACACCAGGAAGCTTCACATACCCCAATAGAGGGTCTGTCATAAAAGGCTTACCAATTACAGTAAAACCAATCATTATTTCATAGCCCTCTATAAAAACATCACATCGTCTACCATGTTTATGGAGTGCATTGATTAACAAGCCATAATTCTTTGCCCAAGCATCAACTTCATTTTCTTCAAAACCCCTTGCCGCATAGCTATAGCCAAAAATTCCGCAGGTTTTAAACCGTTTTTTTACATCCTCTACACCACTGATCAATAATTTTTCAGGGTGATATTTTTTCGAATAAAATATATAAGGATTTAATTGATAATATGGTTTTGTCAATAAATAAACTTGATTACGCTTATCACTATAAGATGCATTTAGCAACATATGATAACGATTCCCTTTCTCCACTTCGGCTTGTGCCCGTTGCCATGGTAGTAACTCCATCGTGTACTTTATATGGTGTGAGGTAAATATCTGATCAACAATATCAACCGCCAAACCTGCAATTTTCTGAGTAGCTTGTCCATTTTTTCGTACAAAATAGGTATAGGGAGGCCACTCTGCCAAATCATCTGCCACATTGACTACATGTGTAGACCAATAGTTACCAGCTAATAAATTTGTCTGACAGTAAATGGTGAACAGCCAACATTCAATAACGCTGATGCTTTTCATGAGTGAGAGAAAGTTATTCATATGATTATCTCAAGTGTAGCTTGCAGATAGAAAGATAGTGGGTAATTAAGCCTTCCCCTACTCAATTCTGTGCTTACCCTTGAGATTTCACTCATTGCTATCTATATATGCTGTTATCTCCTGGTAAAGAGCAAAGCACAATGAGTTACAAACACACCTTAAGAATGAGTGAGTTAGTAACCCCCGAAATGGCTAACTTTTCCGGCAAAATGCATGGAGGGGACTTACTCAGGTTGCTTGATCGGGTTGCTTATACCTGTGCCATGCGCTACTGCGCTTCTTATGTTGTTACACTGTCAGTTGATAAGGTGCTGTTTAAAGACGCCATTGAAATAGGTGAAATGGTCTCTTGCCTGGCAAGCGTCAATTATACTGGCAATACGTCACTGGAAGTGGGAATCCGGGTGGTTGCAGAGGACATTCGCCAACGCAAATCACGGCATACGAACAGTTGCTATTTTACCATGGTTTCATTGGACAAGAATGGCAAACCCACCCAAGTACCACCATTTACTCCTCAAACTCCGGATGAAAAGCGTCGCTACCAAGAAGCACTTCAGCGTAGGCAAATCAGGCTTGAAGAGGCTCAATTATCAGGCTGAATCCACTCCTAAGCAACTAAGACAGCAGCCATGCAATATAGCTAGCCTACTATACGGTATAATCACTCAAACAAAAATACTACAAGTCAGGTATAGCTAGTTGCTTTTTTGTTATTCATTAGCCACAGCTATACACAACTTGTTTCATTTTTTTAATGCTAACTATTCCTCAAAAGACCTCATAAAAATATGCGATAGTTCGCGCTTGTTTTTTAGCCTACTTCAAGCCATTCGTAACAATAAAGGAAGCTGAAGACCCATTATAAAATAGATTGGATATTTTTATTGAGGTAAATATGAAACGCATACTTTATTACTTACAGCATGTGGGTTTAGGCCTTAAGTCCCTGGCAATGGCAGTATACGAGACAGGCTTTACACTATTACCAATTATTGTTTATGTACTGATTTTATTATCGATTGGTAAAGAATGGGATAGCATTAAGCGGTTACCAGAATGGTCCTTTATTACGATTGCCCTATGGGGCATCATGTTACGCGACTCACTGAGAAGCTTTAAGCAAACAAAAGCAGACAATATCTTATTAACAACTGGGTTAATTATGTCTATTTCCGGGCTTGTTTTAACAACCGCCTTACTAACTATTTCAACCCTTAGTCAAAATAAAATTAATTTACCCTTACTGAAAGTTTATTATAACTATCAGTACATCATGTTTATATGTGCACTAATTCAATGCTGGTTTTTAAAAACAGTCGGCTTTTACCAAATCTTACCCAAACCACAAAAAACACAATCAGCCCCTTTAACAACAAGAGAAAGCAAAAGAACAGAGAAAAAACCAGAACGCAAAACCCGGAGCCGTCGCCAGGCTCCTATAATGGAAGATGATGAGCTAGAAGATTTTTAGTGCTACAGGGAAATATAACCTATTTCGGTCGTAATCTTAATAACTCCCCTGGACTTTGATCTGTCAGTAAGTAGACCAAACCATCAGGGCCTTCTGTAACAGCTCTGATGCGTTTATGAAAATCATAACGCTGCTCTGTCCCTTTTTGCACATCCGTTAAGGATACTCTAGCTAATAGCCGGTCTTTTAAAGCTCCCACTAAAAAATCACCTTGCCAGCTTTTAAACGGCTTACCTCTATATAAAGTCATACCAGAAGGCGCGATAGAAGGTACCCAATACCAATGGGGTTGTGCCATTTTAGGATCATGGGTTTTATCAGTAATTACATCGCCAGAATATTCCCGCCCATAAGTAATGACTGGCCAGCCATAATTTACCCCTGCTTCAACTAAATTAATTTCATCTCCGCCTTGGGGGCCATGCTCATGTAACCAGAGCTGTTGGGTTTGTAGATCAAATACCATCCCCTGGGGATTACGATGTCCATAACTATAAATTTCTGGCAGTGCATTGGGCTTTTTCACAAAGGGATTATTCTTTGCTGGTTTACCTTCAGCCGTTAATCTCAACACTTTTCCTGCATGAGTATTTAAACGCTGGGAATTATGGCGGTCACCTCGATCACCAATGGTCATATACAGATAGCCTTGCTGATCAAATACAATTCTTGAACCAAAATGACGTCCAGCCCGACTGATTGCAGAAGTAACCAACAGCTCTCGTATTTGTTTAAGCTGGGTCTTTTTAAAAATGCCTCTAGCTAAAGTTGTGGTATACCCACCTTCAACTGCCTTACTATAAGTCAAATACACCCACCGGTTTTGCTTAAAATCGGGGTGCAAAGCAATATCCAATAACCCCCCTTGCCCCACTTGAGCTACTGGCAAAGTGGCAATGGTTTTACTCACTTGATTATTTAATTGAATATATTTTACAGCACCACCTTTTTCTGTGATGAGTAATTCCGCAGGCGTGATAAATGCCATTCCCCAAGGGTAGCGTAAATCACTCACCAAACTCTCAACTTTAAAGGGCAACGCTTCAGCAACTACCCAGTCTGCTAAAATCAACCATGCTAATAAACCAATAAAAATCCGTTTCATGGTAAGTTTTCCACTAATCTCCAACACCCGCATGACGCAGAACAAACGCATATTCCATTGCTAACTCACGACAGGCCTGATAGCGACCGGATACTCTCCTGTGTCCTGCTTCCATCTCAGTATACTGTAGTGGTCTAATAGAAACCGTATTTCTCAGGTTCCCATAGAAAGCGGCAAGTTCTCTTTTGGCATACAATCAGAAGCAAGCAAGGTGAAAGTAGCGCTTATTTCTGAGTCACATCTTCCGTTAACCTTTCAGGCTGCCCAGTGGACTGCTCGCTTTTACAAAAGGAATCACCGTACTTAATTGGTTAAGCGTCTACGGATTCCTTTATTTCAACATGTTTTCCAAAAAAAGCATTATTTATTAATTCCGTAACCTCTCGTTTAGGGCTAATGATTGTTAAGTGGCCGTAATGCTTTTTAACTATTGAGCTTATTACAGCTAAATCCCCCATACCCATAGAGTCAATGTACTCAACTCCAGATATATCTAAAATCACATTGACATCATCATGACTAATCCGCTTGCTTAACTTTTTGCTTAGGCTAAATCTGTTTCCTGCAACTAAGCTCCCGGTTATACAAGCGATTAACGTTTCTCCAATTACTCTGCAGTGAAATGTAAATGACATACGACTATACCTCTCCTGCAATTGTTGCAATATATTATGCCATATGTGCAGCATATATAATTAACTTAAACATAAAATATGAAAACTAATAATTTTAAAAGACATTCTTCAATAAAAATCCGACAAACGGATAAAAGTGATTGTTACTTACTGGTTACCCGATTGAGATAACAAGATTTAGATGAATTAGAAACTCTTGGGGTTAGTCCTTTACACTCACTATTACACGGCTTGCGTCATGAGGTGGGGTGTTTACTGCATGGGAGAATGATAAGCTTATTGCTATGATTGGCATTAGAGGTCACAAAGTTTCAGGTTGCCCTTGGATGTTAGGCAGCTTTATTATTTTTAGTATACGGGAGAATGGCTATGAAACGTTTTTTATTCTAACAATATTTTTAAATATTAAATTTAGAATTGAGTTACAAGATTGTGATGGGTTGATGATGGTAAAACTACCACCTAGCTTATAAATCATAGAATGAAGTGCTAATAACTCCCCAAGCCCTGCTGAGTCAATATAACCAATATTTGATAAATCCAATTGAATGTTGTTGGGACAAGTTGTTATGATTTTATTAATTGTATCGACCAGACTAATTTTATTAAATTGAGTTAAGTTACCCTTCAAGGAAACTATCGTTAAATCTTTTTCTACTTTATAACTCAGTTTACAAGACATCATATCATACCTAATTAGGGGTACCTATTTAGTAGTATAATACAGGCAATCATTAATATGAATTACACCTTAGTGTGTATTTTTTTAAAAGGATAATTATTTGATAGAAATTAGACAAACAGAAGAAAAAGATTGTTACTTATTGGCCCCCAGAATACGACAGCAAAATTGTGCCGATGGAGTTACACCTTTAGACTCGCTATTACATGGCTTGCGTCATGGTGTGGAGTGTTATACTGCATGGGAAAATAACAGCCCGATTGCAATGTTTGGACTAAGTGAACATGACGAAGTAGGTGTTCCATAGTTATTGGGAAGCAATGAGCTAGAAAATAGAGGCAATATTCTGTGTAAGTTCGGTAAGCATAGGCTTGAGCCACCATCAGAACCTAAATAGATATTACCCCATATTGTTGATTAATTGAATTATTGTTTTTTAGACATTGCGGGAACAAGGTCTAATGACGTACCACAATTTAATCTAGGGATATAATAATCACTGTCGGTAGACTTCTTAATGTATTTATCCCCATACTGTAAATATGTTTTTATATCCGTAAGAGATAATGTTGGATTTTTTTCTAGCATTCTTGCAACACAAGCTGTTACTGCTGGTGCTGCTTGAGATGTACCATTCATACTTTTTGTGCCATTTGATTCATGGTCTAGCGAAATAATTTCTTGCCCAGGTGCAGCAATATCAGTAGCTTCACTGACGTTAGAGTAACACATAATTTCATCTTCAGAGAAAGAGCGCTGTAGACATTTATTATCTATCATTTGATTTACTTTATTAGAATGGTAACCATGAGCAGCAACAGAAATTACATTACTCAAACAACTTGGTATTTCTTCACTTCCAGTTAACCCTTCATTCCCATTTGCTACAATAATTATTTTTCCCTGAGAGGCTAATTGGTTTATTCGATCCTTCATTTCACCCACTACATATGAATCACATGTGCCAGGGAAAAATAATTTCGATCCAAGGCTTAAATTAATTATCTTTACATCTTGCAGGCTTGGATCCTCTTCTAAAAGCTTTAATGAATCAAGTAAGTCAGCTAATTCATACTCATTATAACTATTGATCACTTTGATACTTACTATTTCAGTTTTAGAAGCGCCACCTTCAGGAGCAGCATTTGGTTCCTTTGATTTATTTGCAGCGATTATACCTGTGACATGAGTCCCATGACCTTGATTATCTGCGGCTGAATTTTTTCCAGTTTGAAACTTTAAATTATTTGGACATATTCCGTAATCTTTACCATATGTCTTTTCTAAAGCTTCAATTTGTTTTAATGAGAGATCTTTAGGATTATATCGCTGAAAGCAGTATTCCTTTATAATTCTTCCTTGAATTTGAGGGTGGCTATTGTTTATGCCACTATCTATTACCGCAATTTTTACACCTTTACCTTTATAATCTGAAGCTGGTAGTCCCATAGTAGATATAAGTGTGCTGCTTGTATTAGAAGATAAACCTATACCTGTTCCGCTTTTTATAAAAATGGTACGATTATTCTTATAAATTTCTAGAAGTCCTCTAAGTGTTGTTACGATGTAAAAACTTCCACCATCACGACTGATACGTTGATCAACGACAGGTGCTGTTAGACTATTTATAACCGCTTTAGCTTCATTTTTACTTCTGCTAAACAGTTGTACTTCAAGTGAAAGCAACTCTTCATTTACATCATTGATTGATTGGGCTGATTCAAGTACAGCTTTTGATACTTTACTTGTACTCTGAATACTATTAAAAATTTCAGACTTTTTATCACTGGCAGTAGCACAAAATGAAGATAGGACTCCAATAGCCATAAATAATATATTTTTCGTCATGATTTTTTTATTTCTCTAATTTTTTTAAGCGGATATTAAAACATACAGAACATTTATTTATTATATAATAGCATTGATTTTTATTTAGGGTTGGGAAGTGGTTTGTATTTGCTACTTTAATTGGTGCGTAATAGCTTGTTAATTTTAGGTTCTGGCCGACCTGGCTCCGATGCCTATTTGCAACGGAACCAGAAAGTTTACCTATTCCTGAAGTTATCCGCTGGTTTTGGAAAAGCTATAGGTGGCACCAAGCACTCAGTCAACCTCAGAACTAGATGATTGAATTTTATACACATCAGATGAATTAGACCTTTAAATTCAAATCATGTCCCGCCCAAATGTAAAGAAAGTAAATTTTTTGTAAAAAGACTTATCTATAAAAAATACTCAAGAAAATTAGCGTATCATACAAGCTATAGATGTTACTTATATACACCGAATCATTTATGAAACGCTCAGAACAAATGAAACTTACACATATTTCAGGAGTTATTACTTGTACTCTATCTATTTTTAATATTAGTTGATTTATCTTCTTTAGTAATTTCCCTGGGCTTGCAATTGTGAAAACAGTATGTATTAAGAAAATACCCCATATAGCAGAAACCTTGGGTGTGTTGCAAATAGGCATAACCCTTGTCACCTGTTATCCTCTAAGCTGGCAAGATCACCGAAGGATTAAACGGTTAACGCGTCCTATTTTGGGGTTTATGAATTATCATGCAGCACAGAAAACGTTGGCGAGTATTTAAACCATGGCGATGATTAAAAAGGCTAGATGAAAACTAAGGTAGGATATGGTCGGTCTCACGCTGGGTTGTTCTATGCACTAGCGGCGAAAGGCAAAAAACAAAATATTTTTTAGAAACCAAGTGAAAATTTGCGACAAAACCGTAAATATACGGTAGCAAAAATACATGTGACTATTACGGCATACTAGTCAAAGAGGCATATTACTTTATATTTAAAATATCAAGTGTTTCTTTATTAGAAAGAATTTTACTACGCTTGTTGCTTGCTCAAATACTATCATGTGAACATAAGCACATTATTATTACGTCTAATAAAGTATATCATGATGTTGATTCACCTCCTTTTTAGATAAACTTTACTAAAACTTCTCACATGAACTTTAACAAACAATATCAACAAACTGCCTTATACTCTTAAATTATCCACTATTTTTGAGTAATTTTATGATTTTTTATCACTTGGTTTTATTTAGAAAAACCAATATGGACAGGTAAATTTAACTAATAATTTAATTATTTTTCCAAAAACCTGTTTTACAGTTCAACTCATCGAATACAGACATGATCTTCATGTCTGATACAAAAAAACAATTGGTTATTGTTATAGGGTAGAACACATGTTTAAAGATTTACTAGCATTCTCAAAAAATAACTATGATTTAGTCACTACGGTAAGAGAGGCATTATTACAACTCGATTGTCCTTCTGAGAAATTAAACGATTTTGATCAACACTCTGCAATTATCATTAATTTTACAAATAATATCAGTATAAATATTGCTGTATGTGAAGACAGGATTTGGGTTTGGAGTAAACTTCATTTAACTCAGAATGAGCTTACTATTCATGCAAACGAGGTATTCCAGCTATTAACAGCACCAATAGAGGGAGTGGAAACCAACCAATTAATTCTTGGAAAATCAGACCAAGGATACGAATTAAAAGCATTAGTAACTCCACCATATATAGAGAATAATCAAGGTCTTGCAACTATCATTGAAAAATTTTATGAAAATTTACTGACACTACACAATCTATAAGGAGTTTTCATAGTGGTAAAGCCTATCACATCAGTACAAAGTCCAATTAATATTGAAAGCAATGAAACAAGCCATAGAGGTATTGGTACACACATTCACCAGGTAGCGAACTCCTATTCTAATGCTCCTCACTCAAATAGTGCTTTAAGTACAAGACAGTCCATCAGTCAACCAATGAATCTACGACCTCTGGATAGTGATATACGCTACCACAATCAAACGAAGCATAAATTTGAGCTGGAAATATCCTGTCTTCATATAGCAAAAGAAAAAAGTGGGGCCACAACAACAGCTGTGACTAGTTTAGAGGAATTAAGGAAAGTTGTTTTTCCTAACGATAATGCTTATCACAAATTTGTCTTATCCTCAGACGACCAGTTAGCCATACACTCGATATCAATTGACACCTATTTAGACCAACCCAAAGCACTACGCCGTGTATCTCATGCTGCACTCGCTCAAGCAGAAGGCATTGATGGATTAAATGGTACAGTCAAATGTGCTGGAACCATTAGAGCTGCAAATGATGGACATTTTATAATTAACAATTCTTCAGGGCACTACAAAACAAGTAAAGACAGTTTAAAGCATATGCAAGCCAAGCTTGCGCTATGGGGGTCTATACCTGAAATAAGAGATATCACAGAAGAACCCCCTGGTGGTTTAAGAAGACAAAACTAACTATAGACTGGCAGTTAGATGAGGCAGCCAAATACATAAATCGAATAACCACATCATGCACACTTTTAATAGGAGTTAACATGCCCATTGTTATAGGTGGTGACTCTACGGTTAGTAAAACACCTTTAACTGATCCAGCTGTAAAGAACAGCTTTGGTCAGAATATTGCTGAAGTTACGAATAACTCAGTAGAAATACCACTCTCAAACTATCAGTATAAACAAGGTAGTTGTGATGACACATACCTAATCATGGCACGAGAAAGTGCAATAAAAGCAAAAAATGCCGCTGCTGATGATCGGGTTTACCCCAAAGCTCTTGAGTATTATGATTTAGCGCAATTACATTCCAAGCCTCAGCTTAAGTTCGTACCTACGAGCAAAGCCGTCAAAAAATATAATAACCCTGAAGTTGCCATGCTAAACCAAGCTAATTTTGCAAAACAAGTTAGCTTATACGACACGCTAAAAACTTCCAGCGGTGTTCCTGGCTTCATTGATGCTTTTTTTAAAGGAGAACCCAGTGGTAGAACAGAAGGATTCTCTCTTCATCCAGAGCAATTTGTTGGTACGAGATTTGACCCTAAATTAGGCGGTTTTATTATATCTCCCAACCCCTCAAATATTCCAGAAATAGGGCAAACCTATACAGCAATCCCAGAAATGCTCTTAGACAACACTAGGAGTACAACTGGTTTTGGGTTAGTCGCTTTTTGGGTACCCCCCAACCAATATGAAAGATATCCAGTGTTTCAGCAGCTTTTCCCTGATACTCCTATCCCCTCTGATGCACCAGCAATCGAACCTACGGCCACTATCGAGAATCGCCAAAAAAGAAATAACGACCAGGAGTTAAATACCGAGTATCAGCAAAGAACTGGCAACAGGTTTCTCTCAATACCTTTGCATCTTAGTGAAGCTCATATCCCACTGCTTGAAGACTTAAAAGCAACTGCTATTTCTCACTTATTTGATGTCTATCGATGTGATGAAAAACGAGAAAAAGTCAATATCTACTCCCATGCACCGATATATGCAATGCAAACTTGTGGATTACATTTTCACATTAGAGTAAATGAAGGCAATCATCCACTTGAAACTGACTTAAGAAACTTATCTGTGGATGAGATTATTAGTCAGTTAAAAAGTGCTGGTAAAATTACCAAATTTCCAATGACAAGTTCCGGCAAAGTCATCACCCAAAACCCAATACTTAAGCCAAAAACTTATGCAGATAATGGGGTTGATTTTGAGCGCGCTCCTAATCCGTGGAAAACTCCGGCAACAAAATCAGCTAATTTAGCATTCATTAACACTAATCGGGCCGCAGAATTACATGAACGAAGGATGACAAATAAAACACCCTATGAAATAACAGCAAAAGCGGCTAAGAAATATGATAAGGACTCCATTGCATTAGTTCCTCGCGAAAATATAAAAAAAAGGTTGCAAGGCTATAATAGTAACTTTGCTCTACCCAAGTTTATCCATAATTTTTTTGTTGAGAGTAACAATATAAAATCAAGAACGCTTGATGCACACCCTGAGCAATTTGCAGCCACCTCTTTTCAGCCAAAAATAGGTGGAATGATTATTATGCCTAACCCATCTTATACACCAGGGAAGAAAGAATTCTTCGACAACCCAACTCAAGCCAAGTTTGGTCCTGGTGGTTTTGGCTGTGTTGCCTATCTTGTTCCCTCCGATCTTTATGAGCATACCAGTGTTTTTAGTAAATTATTTACACATCAGGAACAGTCTGAGCAAGTGGCCACATTAAACAGAGAAACGGCTGCTGAATATAAAGCAAGAACGGGTAACGATGTTGTTTCAACAGTCAGTCATTTAAGGAAAGAGCATCTGAGCTTACTTGAGGAGATGAAAACACTTGCAATATCTCACTTGAAAACCGTTTATCATGTTAATGAAAGTGATAAAATAGACTTATATTTTCACAGCCCCGTTTATGGTGATAAAACCGCAGGATTGCACTTACATCTTCGAGTGAATCAGGGGGTTCACCCAGGTGAAAATGACACTCAACGACTTGATCTTGATAAAGTAATATCAATATTAAAAGATGAAAATATTGCTGATGAACAAATCGAAGACGCTATTATTGATACAGCAAAACGTACCACATCAGATAAAGTATTTTCAATGAGTCCAATCTGGAATAAAGCGCAATTCGAGAACCATGATGCAAGCTTTGAAACACTAATGAACCCCTGGAAACGGCCATTTAGTTAAGCTTTATTGTATTCTTCTCGAGAGGTTTTAACTCAGCTAAAAGACTTTTGTGAAAGAATGAGCTGGAGCGACTAACTGAAAATTAAAGTATCTCCTCGGCAGCTATGTGCTTGAAAAAATTCTGTTAGCACACGCTTGCCGAAAGGAGACTTTTCAGTTGTTTTTCACATATTTAATTAATTATAAAACGGCTTTCCCTTGGACGCACTTATCCAACTAACGCATAAAATTGTTCAGTCAGTGATAAATTGCCACGATAGTGTTTTTTCATTTGCCCTTTTTTAATCATATGCATGAACTCGATGCCTTTTAAGATTTTCTTAGCCTTCTCTTCAATGCCCAAGTTGTTCAGCGTTTACTTTTGGTTCGCATCTCCGAAGGCTTCCCAAAACAGTTGTTGTATGGTCTAAAACACAGGGACCTACACACAGCCTCACTCTTTATGCACTCCACTTTCTTTGCTGGTCTTGTCTACGTTGGCCAAACTCATTTACAAGCCACTGGCAGACACGACAGACGGGAATTTTTACGCAGACGGCTAGCTCCTGAAGTGTTGTGGTCCGTGTTAAACGCGACACGCCTTTACATGAGCGTGCTGTTGATTTCGGTGACGGCGCTATTTTATCCGAAGCCATTTTAGATAAAGCTAATGAACAGCTTTTTTATGTTGCTCAGGAAGTCCTTGATTATTCGGAGGGTTTACTGAAGATGAAAGAGGACGGTTACTTTGACGCGTTAAATAGACGAATTAGAAATGTCGCTAATCCAATTGAAAATAACGATGTTGTGAATCTAGGCTTCATGAACTCGCAATATATTCCTACAGCGCGCGCAGAAGCGGACCTCGCAAAAAGCGGAAGAGAAAAAACCGAGCATGTCAAAGCTTCAACTAATCAACTAAAAATTGACACAGAGCAAACTTTAAGTGAAGCCAGAACTTTTACTACTTCAATTAAGAAGCAGACTGAGGTATTAAGGGGGAAAGCTGAGCAACATATGGTGACTGCCCATGCGTACAAAGAGAAAGCTATTGCAGAAGCAAATAAGGCAACGTCGGAGGCTAATCGCGCACATGGAGAAGCCAACAGAGCAAAAGGCTATGTTGAGAAATATAAGCCTGAAGTAAAAGGCTCTTGGACTTTTGATGATTATAGGCAATATGCGGTAGATGGTGTCGGTCTTGGTGGCGCGTGTATTTATAATGATGGCACTAAATATAAAGCATTAATGATACTTGGTAATACATCAGATGATGATAAATGCCGCCGTATTTGGTTTTGGATGATGCCAACGTAACGGAAACACTGACTGAGAAAGGCAAGCCTGTTTATCACCAAGGTAATGTAATTTTGAGTAAAGGAAATCCTTCTGGTGGTTCTCACGGTAATCTCTGGTTTAAATATAGCTAGTCTACAATAAGTCAATTATAATTGTCGTGGTATGTTATGAAAGCCAGGGAAAGCATTGCATGGAAAACCAGCGTAGGTATAAGAACCGGCACTACTTACGAAAAAGAATAATATGGAATGGGAAACTATCTAAGATAGAAAAAGACATAAAACATTACAGTTTTAATACAGTTAATGTGTCAACTGGAGGAGTCCTTATACATACACAAGCGGAATTGGAGCAAGACTCGACTATTCAACTAGTAATTTTTGCTTTTGATGATATAAAAAATAAAGAACTACCAATAAAAATAAATGCTAGAGTTATCCATGTAGCTAAAATAAGCATGCAACAAACAGAGTCTCAGTACGACTTTCAAGACAGCAAGCAAGTATATCAAGCAGGCTTAGAATTTGATGACCTATCACCAGATACTTCTGAATTTCTAACAAATATAATTCTAGCCTATTAACACTAAACAATTTAAATAATAAATAAGAGTGACATTTTAGATGGTACTCTTTATCACCTATGTCAGAAACTTTTTTAAATATTAATAATCGCTGGTAATCGCTTGATACCACTTATGTCAATGTAAATGGCCACTGGAAAGAAACGGATATTTTTGTCAATGTTAATGGCGTTTGGATGTTAGTTTCACTTAAATGTGTTTCATTGGGTAGCGGAACAAATGTGAATTTATTTGCCACCCTACTTTCTCATGTTGGCGGTGCGGGTAATATTGAAATTACCTTAACAGGCACTTTTAAAGCTTCATCCACTAGAAATGCTGCTCTCTAGCATGGGTGATATAGGCGCGTGCAGGGACAATTCGGTTGTTGAATGGTTCTTTGGTAGCCTCAAACACAATTGGCTGTTGAAAATACTACAACTGACGTGTAAGTGTATTAAAAATGATGTCACTGCTTATATGCGATATTACAACGTAGACAGGCTGCAAACTGCTAATAATGATATGTCACCAGTCGAATATGAAAATTCCTTTAGAAAAGTGTCCTGTTTTAGTTGAGCAGAACATACCGCTTTGACTTGGTTTGCAAAGAGATGAAAACCTCACGCTTATCAAAGGTATGCCTTAAGTCTTCAGGAAGAACCTTTCTAAAGTAATAAGTAGAATTTCGTAATAACAAGTTACGCATCCGTCACCTCATTTTTGTAGCAGAAGCTTGAAAGTTCACAGGCGTAAAAATCGACAAATTAATCTCCAACACCCGCATGATGCAAAACAAATGCATATTCCATTGCTAATTCACGATAAGCCTGATAGCGACCGGATACCCCACTGTGCCCTGCTTCCATCTCAGTATACAACAGGATTTGATTATCACTGGTATCGTAGTGTCGTAGTTTGGCGATCCACTTGGCAGGCTCCCAATATTGCACTTGTGAATCATGTAGTCCAGCTGTCACTAACATATTAGGATACGCCTGACGGGTAATATTATCGTAAGGAGAGTAGGACTTTATATAATCATAAGCGCTGCGATCATTTGGGTTTCCCCACTCTTCATATTCATTGGTGGTAAGTGGAATTGATTCGTCAAACATAGTAGTCAAAACATCAACAAACGGGACCTCAGCGACAATTCCTCGATATAATTCAGGTGCCATATTAGCCACCGCCCCCACTAACAAACCACCTGCACTTCCCCCCATCGCAAATACATTATCGGCTGCACCGTACCCTTCTGACACTAAATAGCGTGTCACATCAATAAAGTCGTTAAAACTATTCAATTTATGATCAAGTTTACCTGACTCATACCATTGCCGACCTAAATCCTCACCACCTCGAACATGAGCCAACACATAAACGACTCCTCTGTCCAAGAGGCTTAATCGTGCTGAACTAAAAAAAGGGTCTAACGAGCTACCATAAGCACCATAGCCATAAATCAACAAAGGGTGACCAGCATTACGACGAAATCCTTTACGATAAACTAGCGAGACTGGTACCTTCACTCCGTCTCTAACAGCTACCATCAGCCGTTCAGATTGATAAAGTTCTGGTTTGAAAGTACCGATCACTTTATCCTGCTTCAGTAGTATTTTTTGACGCGTTCGCATATTGTAGTCAAATACTGAGTCTGGCGTAGTCAATGAAGAATAACCAAAGCGGAGGATTTCCGTATCCAGCTCTTCATTATGGCCAATATATGCCGTATAAGCGGGCTCGCCAAAGTCTAAATAATGATCTTTATTATTATTCAACTGACGTATTCTCAGCTGTAACAAACCGTTGGTCCGTTCGGCAACCACCAAATAATCTTTAAATGCTTCTAGGTCTTCTAGAAAGGTATCAGCCCGATGAGGAATCACTTCTTGCCAAGCTTGCTTATCGCCAATATGACGCTTATCTACCGTCATTAACCGAAAGTTTTCTGCCTGCCAGTTGGTTCGAATATAAAATCGGTCAGCAACATCTACTAATTCATATTCATGACCTGGCTCCCTACTAACAAATGAAACAGGTTTGGCCAAAGGATTATAGGCATCAATTAACTTAATATCACTGGTGCGTGTGCTGGTTAACTCAATTACCACATATTGATAGGATTTTGTCGTATATAATGAAGTAAAAAACTGGTTATCGGCTTCTTCATACACTAGCTGATCTTGCTTTTGCTCGGTACCCAGCTCATGCCTATATACCTGATAAGGTAATAAGGTTTTTGGATGTTTGCGGGTATAATACAGAGTTTTATTATCACTGGCCCAGGCAATATCACCTGACGTATTGTTTAACTTATCACCAAGTAGTTTACCTGTTGTTAAATCTTTTATACGAATACTGTATTGCCGACGTCCATTGGTATCTTCAGAAAAGGCCAACAGCTGCTGATTAAAACTAACCTCCGCCTCCCCTAGCTGGTAATATTTGTGTGGCTTTGCTCGCTCGTTCAAGTCTAAAAGGACTGATTCAGTCGCTGTTAAGTTTCCTTTGCGCCGGCATAATTTTTCATATTCATCATTCCCTTCAAAGCGGTTGTAATACCAATAGTTTCCCCGTTGATAAGGAACGCTTCTGTCGTCTTTTTGCAGCCGACCAACCATTTCCTGATAAAGCTGCTCCTGCAACGGCGCTATCGGCTTTAAGTTTTGCTGTGTATAGCTATTTTCTGCTAACAGATAATCCAACACCGGCTGAGCCTTACGTTCATCATCCCTCAGCCAATAGTAAGGATCTACTCTCTCTTCACCATGTGCTTTCAAGGCTTTTGGGTGCTGCTTGGCAATGGGAGGGGATTTTGACATATTGACAGTATTCTCCACTGGTGTTGATACAACATTATTTGAAATCAGGAGTATAGCTAAGCTGACTATCCACTTTATGCTACCATTACACCGCTGCTTCATTGTATTCCTTGTTATACTACACAAATGGTATTACCCACCTAAGTTTTGCAAGACCCGTTAGTTTGAAATGAAACTCAAGTTTAATCAACATGATACTTTTATTGAATAAAGTTAAGGACCCATTATGTCATCAGTTGACCAGTTTGAAAGTGTATTCAGATCAGCAGTAAAAGATGTCTATCATTATAAACCAGTGAAAATTGAATCTGTTTTATTGATTACTGATCAAACTGAAGAGAATAGTGCAAAAATTAAACAACAACTGCAGCAGTTTTCACCACAGCTGAGTACTAATAGCATCCAATGGCATTTAAGTATTGGTGAAACACCAAAAACTACAGAAGCACTTTTGCAAGAAGCTGAAGCAATTAAACCTGACCTGATTTGTAGTTATCGAAATTTATACAGTAATGCCTGGCAATTTCCCCATAGTTTAGGGGAGCATCTAGATGTATTACTACAACGTACGGCAATACCAGTATTAGTTATTCCACACCCTAAAGCCAGTTATGCCAGTGAGCACGCTTTAACAAAAAGCACTTCCGTTATGGTAGTAACTGACCACCTCACCCTTGACCACGATTTAGTCCATAATGCTGTTGCGTTTACAGCACCGGGGGGTAGCCTACACTTGAGTCATATTGAAGATGAGGTCTATTTTAAGCGGATTATTAAAGCAATCAGTAAAATTGCCACTATAAATACTGACGATGCAGAAGAAAAGCTGGCAAGACAATTACTAAAGGAGCCTCACGATTTTATTAGCTCATGCCCACCCGCGTTAGCTGAAGCTAATATTAATCTTAATGTGATCGAGCATGTGAAGTTTGGTCACCATATTAAAGACTATAAAAGTTTAATTGAAGAATATGAACTGGATTTGCTAGTAATGAATACCAAAGATGAAGACCAACTGGCAATGCATGGTCTAGCCTATCCATTGGCCATTGAGCTACGACATATTCCATTATTAATGCTATAGATCTGCCTTTTTCTCATTTTAGCCTGTGTTATTTTGATGAGATTTTAAGAACAAGATTTTTAGGAAAATAGCAAATGAGCAATACCCAACAAGTGGCCTCTGAGCTTGCCACCCATAGTGTTCACAGTGTCAGTACTGGGGTCACCATTACATTTGTGATTATTTTGGTGCTAATGATTGTTAGCTTGGCCCTTGAAGAAAAAATTCATGCAAAAAAGTCACTGATTGTGGCTGTATTTGCTGCAATCAGTCTGCTATTAGGTGCTTTTTTTGAGCTGTTACCCTTTGGAAGTATTGCCTTACCGAATGGCCATGAGATTAACATGCCGGTATTTATTCCTGCTGTTGACTGGGGGGTGATCGCCATTATTTTAGGGTCCAGTATTTTTGTTGATGTGACCTCCCGATCGGGACTATTTACTTGGGTTGCAATCAAACTTACTAAAGCATCCGCAGGTGATCCGCTAAAATTGCTGTGGTATTACGGGATGATGACAGTTATTTTTTCTGCTGTGCTGAACAATGTGACGGCAATGATTATTGTTGGTTCATTAACCGCCGTATCACTGAATAAATTAAATCGCTCAGAAAAACTGCTTGGGTTCTTATTAATCCAAGGCCTTCTCACTAACATTGGTGGTTTATTAACCCTAATTAGCTCAGTACCAAACATCATTGTGGGAAATACTGCTGGTATCAGCTTTGTTGCTTTTTTCTTGAAAGCCAGTCCTTATGTGTTGGTTGCAACTGTCATCACATTATGGATGGGTTCCAAATTATTCGCTATTCAGTCTTTGGCCTCTGAAGAGGAAAAAAGTCAAGCCAAAGAGCTTGTGGCTAGCTTTGATGAACGTGATGGTATTGAAAGCAAGCGATTTTTTCAGTTTGCAGGGGTTATGTTAATTATGTTTATCTTAACCATTGCCACAACATCCATATTGCCATTAGTGAAAGATTTAGGAATGGGGTTCGTCGCACTTGGTTTTGCTACGGTAATGATGATTCGTTACAAATCAGAAGTTGATCAGTTTTATAAAGCTGTCGACTGGGACTTAATTACGTTCTTCTGTGCTTTATTTGTAGTCATTAATGTAATGGAACATGCACAGGTGTTGGATTTAATCGGGAAAGGCATTACAGCACTCATTGGCACAGAAGAAACAGCCGTTGGTACCAGTATTCTATTAATACTCTCAGCTATTTTTAGCTCTGTTACTGATAATATTCCTTTAGCCGCAATGTTAGCCAAAATTTTAGATACAGCGAGTACAGCCAGTGACTCGTCCCTTTGGTGGTCAGTGGTATTTGGTGCCAACCTGGGTGGTAACTTAACCCCTATTGGCAGCGCATCTACATTGGTGGCAGTGACAATTATGCATAAGTACGAGCTTTCTTTATCTTTTGCCGGTTTCGTCAAAAAAGCGCTACCATTTGCTGTATTACATATTATCTTGGCAACAGTTTATGTACTAATAGCCTAAAAAACTAAAAGGGGACAAAGTACCCTTTTAGTTATTCATCAAATATCCCGGTAATATTGCCAGATACAAAGGGATCATAATAATTCCCAGAGCTGTGCTGGTGAGCACAGCAATTGATGCTTTTTGTGGCTGTACATTCAATTCAATTGCTAATGCAATGGTATTAGCAGCCAAAGGCACCACAGCCACTAATAACATGACAAAAATAATTTGCTGGTCAAGCCACTGGGTGTACTGCTGGTCTACAAGTATTAATATCGTTATGATAAGTGGCCAGCAAATATACTTGCTAAATGTAGTGAATAAAATTAACCGCCAATCAATATGCTGACGCCCTACATTAGCTAATGAAAAACCTATTAGCATCATCCCCAGCACTGTGTAAGCCCCTTTAAACACAGCCAGCTGTCCCATAATACTACCAGGCAAAGATAATTCAGTTAAATTAAGTATTAGCCCTGCGCTAAATGCATAAATAAAAGGAATTTTAGCTAACTTCAGCAAGCTTTTCTTTACCGAAAAACGACCTCTTGCTGCAATGTAAAAGCCAACCGTATATTCGTAAAAGGTAATCCCCAGCATTGAGAAAATTACCAGAGCGACACCATTATCATCTAAAACAGCCATGGCAACAGGTAAACCGAAATAACCTGTATTTGCAGTACTGCAGGATAAAGCAAACAGGTGTTGAGTATTGTCTTTCCAACAACGCTGCCCTACTCGCAAGCCAAGCAAACCAAATACTATACAAATCACAAAGAAGATGATTGGCACAGCCAAGTAGGCTGGGGTTAAATCTGCTTTCGCTGTGCCACTAAAAATAACTATAGGTGACAACACATAAAGTAATAGTGTTGAAATTGTTTTCAGCTCAATAGTAAAACAACGGCCAATAATAAAGCCCAATAATACCAAGAAAAATAAAAAGCTTACTTTTTCGAGTAAGAAAAGGAAGTCAACCACGGCCACTCCTATGAGTATCCCTGACTAAAAGGTTAAAAAGAAAAGGGTAATCTAAACTGCTAGATTACCTCCCAAAATGGGTAAACATATCCAGGGTTAATTAGACGTGATTGCCAAGGCTCAGACAAACGATTAAAATGAACAGCATCATGAGAAAAACTCATACTTACGTTTAAAGCTGTTGTTGTGGTATTAAAGTCCTATGCCCCGTTTCCTTCCTTCTCTTAACGCATTGAAAGCCTTTGAAGCCGCTGGTCGCCATCAAAGCTTTACTCTTGCAGCCCACGAACTATTTGTCACTCAAGGTGCTATTAGTCGGCAGGTCAAGCAGTTAGAGGAGTTTTTAGGGTTTTCTTTGTTTGAACGGAAAGGCCAAACCTTACAACTCACCACAGCGGGCAAACAGTACTTGGGTTCTATTATAGAAGCCATGGACTTGTTGGATGAAGCCACTCAAAGTTTAATCCAACAATTTCGGCCGAATGAAATTCTCACTGTCAGTATGCTACCTTCACTGAGTTCCCATTGGCTGATTCCCAAAATCAATCAATTCAAACAGCAACACCCTCACCTACAGTTAAATATCATTACCAGTGACAATACCGATGCTTTGTTTGAAGAAAATGTCGATATTGTCATTCGTAGCAGCAAAGACAACTATTGGCCTAAAGTTAATGCAACTTGGCTAATGAATGAAACATTAATTCCTATTTGTAGTCCTGACTTATTACAAAAAGACTACCCAATCAATACAGCAAAAGACTTCCAGCACTATACGTTACTCGAACATACTTCTAGAAAACACATGTGGCGTAATTGGTTCCAACAGCATAATTGTGACGAGCCAAAAGAAAAGCGACTGGGCTTTGAACACTATTTTATGTTGATACAAGCAGCGCAAGAAAAACTTGGCATTGCATTAGTCCCTCGTTTTCTAGTTGAACAGGAACTGAAAAAACAGTTATTCATATCTCCTATTTCATCTCCTTGTACCAGCCAATACAGCTACTACCTTATAACCCGCAAAATGCAGCAAGTTCCACAAAAAGTCAGTCTGTTTAAAGAGTGGATTTTATTTTTGTGTCAGTCACTGTAAAATTAATATCAAAAAAATTAAAGGTAGTTTCCAATATTAATGATAGCTAATGAGTAGGACTTACATTTACCTTTTTTCAACCATTGCCTATACTGGTTACGCTGAAAATGAAAACAGTACTATTTATGCAAAACAGCTCGAAGGCCCACTGTTGTACCTCGTCTCGTTCTACATAAGTAACATCTGCAATTCTCAGCATTGGCTCAACTTTGAGCTATCTCATCATTGGTTTTAATAGCCAAAGCAGCCACCAACAAGTTTGAACTGGTAAAGCTTCTGGAGTAATTAAATGTCCACTAATTTTGGTCATGTAAAATGGTTTAACGAGACTAAAGGGTTCGGGTTTATTGAGCAAGACAATGGCTCGGATGTATTTGTTCATTACAGTGCGATTAGCGGTACTGGCCATCGAACCCTAATTGAGGGCCAAAAAGTTCAGTTCAATATTAAGCAAGGGCAAAAAGGCCCTCAAGCTGATAATGTAACTGTACTTTAATTAACTCTCCTTATCCTTTTCCCCTTATATGGCTGCCATCTTTCCAGATTGCAGCCCTTTTATTATAAAAATATTACTAGTGGTTCATGTACAAAATAAGGTAATAGTTTCTCCTATTTCTTGATCGAGAGATCAGCTATTTAAAATATATTCATATATTTAACCAGCTAACTGCTTCCTTCAGTTTATTCTGCCCAGCCTGTTCAATCACATCACCATGTGCCATTACGATGCGCTCAAAGTTCCAGTGTAATATTTGACGTAATTGCTCCCTGGCATGGGTTTTATTACGCATTAACAAGCGAAACATTCTGCTCATGGCCAATTTTCCTAACACCCCGGACAAACGTAAATAAAGACTGAAAAGAGATCTATCGACTTTTTGAATATTACACACCAGGTCAGTCACAATTAGACTATTACTTGCCGGATGAAAAAATACCACCTCATTTAATATTGGCAAAGCAGTAAAGACAAAGTGACTAAGTTCACTCTGCCATGGTTGAAAAGACTGATTATCAAATACATAGTCAAATGCCAGGTCCCTACGCTTCGCTGGTAACCCAGGAGCCACCAATAAACTAGCATCAGGAAAATGTTGCTTTGCCTCCTCAGCATAAAGGTGATGCATTAAGTTAGGTGCTACAATATACGTCACATGACCTAATTGATTTCACGCATCAACCATTGCTTCTTCTATGGCCACCGGACTAATTAACACTAACGTATTATTCGATAGTCGAACCACTGTCATTCGAAGAGCAATATCAGCTCCTAAAAAACGCATATCGCTTTCTACTGTCCATAGATTTTCTGCAAGCTTTTTTAGCATAATAGTGTGTTAACTCTAGATACCAAGAAAATGTGGAAAAATATTAGCACCGTTATGCATTAATCGCTATCTCTTGATCAGTAAACAGATACCTTTTTTAATCTTTTTAACTTTTGCTAACCATTGGAACTTTTTAGTCTCGGTATGAGAGGGATGACTAATTATATCATAGTCGTACTCATTTTTTATTGAATCTTCTTCAAAAGTGCACGACTAAAGTCGCCTTATTTTATAATTTTTTCCTAATATTTATTGTTGTTATTTTTTATTAGCTACTGATTATTATCGAGGATCAGTTCATCATGAAAATTACACTCTAAATACTGCCAACCACCAACAAAGCGGATTATATGTTTAATGCATTGTGCATCAATAAAAAACTTTCTCTTAGTTGGATTTTACTTACATTTAACTTTATGTCTAAAACCTGAGAATTTATCAGTTTGACTTTGCCAAGTTTGGTTAATGAACTATATAACTGTTGCATCATCTTATCACCTTAAGTTGCTTGATTATTTCTTATTTTCAAACGCACGATTAGGTCAAAGACTTCACTGTCCCAACATAAACAGACCTGGATATAATTAAAACAACAAGGTGAATCATCAAAGAGGAACTGATACAATTGAACTGTCTATTTACTAGCCAAACACAAAGCATCTAAACTGAACGCAAAACAACCAAAGCTGACTAAACCATCACCTATACAACCAATTTAAAATACTATTTCGGGATGATGGTTTATAATTAAGCCTATGATCAACTGAGTAGACTTCATGAAACAAGGTAAGATTATGAAATGGAGCCTAATACCCTTATTATTACTGTGCTTTTCCGGCGCTATTGCAGGCCCCAAAGCAACTCAGCCCCTACCCAAGTGGGCAGTTAAACTGAACTGTAAAGGGTGGTCCGACTGTTATGCCGTCAATAACGGCAGTTATGGCAACCGTGACAAAGCCAAAAAATTTACAACTCAGCATGAGGCTTTGCAGTTTGTAAAAACATTCACTACAAGCTTGCAACGACTAAATCCACAAGTAGTAGAAATTCATCTTGCCCGAAACTAACGTTTTTGTTCGGGCAAGCTAGCTCTTTATCCTTTGTTACTTTTTACCCGTTGCACAGCTTCTTGCCAGCCCTGATAGAGTTTCTCTCGTTGCACTTGCTCCATACTCACTTCAAACCTCTGGTCAGAATGCCAATAGTTAGCAATGTCATCCACTGACTGATATATCCCTTTATAGAGTCCAGCTAGGTAAGCTACACCAAGTGCTGTCGTTTCAGTAACCTGTGGCCGCTCGACTGTCACCCCTAAAATGTCGGCTAAAAACTGAACCATCCAGTTGTTTACCACCATTCCCCCATCCACTCTTAAGGTTGTAGGAACAACGCCATCCGCGGCCATCGCATTCATCAGGTCTTTAGTTTGATAGCAAACAGACTGCAAACCTGCAGAGACTATTTCTGCGATACCGGTATCTCGCGTTAAACCCATAATGGCCCCTCTGGCATGAGGGTCCCAATAGGGAGCACCTAACCCAGTAAAAGCCGGTACCATATACACCCCATGACTTTTTTTCGCTACTTGAGCCAATGCTTCTGTAACATTGGCGTGAGGAATTAGCCTTAACCCATCTCGCAGCCATTGCATCGCTGCACCTGCAATAAAAATACTGCCCTCAATAGCGTAGCTCACTTTGCCATTAAGCCGATAGCCGATAGTAGTTAACAATCGATTTTCAGACTGTATCGCCTGTTCACCAGTATTCATAATGACAAAGCAACCTGTTCCATAGGTGCTTTTTACCATTCCTGGCTTAAAACAAGCCTGCCCCACCAGTGCAGCCTGCTGATCACCTGCCATCGAATAAATAGGAATTTCTCCTCCAAACAAGGTGCGTTCTGTTACACCAAAATCAGCACTGCAATCCATTACTTCCGGCATTAGGGCAACGGGAACATGGTGAAGTTTTAATAACTCTTCATCCCACTGCTGCGTATGAATATTAAACAACTGAGTTCGAGAAGCATTAGTAGCATCAGTCTTATGGCTTTTACCACCAGTTAATCGCCATAGTAAAAAAGTATCAATGGTGCCAAATAATAATTTTCCCGATTCAGCATTTTCTCTTGCATCAGGTACATTTTCTAACAACCAGTTTACTTTCGATGCTGAGAAATAAGGGTCTATTAATAGACCCGTTTTTTGATTAATAACCGTTTCCTTACCGGCTCGGGTTAATTTTTCGCAATAATCCGCAGTGCGCCTGTCTTGCCAGACAATTGCATTATAAATAGGCTTACCTGTCTCCCGGTCCCACACGACCGTTGTTTCACGCTGATTAGTAATACCGATTGCCGCTATATCCGCTGCCCGCAGTTTGCCTTTTTGCATCACTTGCTGACAAACCTGTAAAGTAGTTATCCAAATTTCCTCAGGATCATGCTCAACCCAACCGTCATCGGGATAATATTGTTTAAACTCCTGCTGCGCTTGCCATAGTGGTAGGCCTTTTTCGTTAAAAATAATTGCCCGAGAGCTGGTGGTACCTTGATCAATAGCCAAAATATAGGTTGACATGCTTACTCCTTTTTTTATTCCTTACCAGCAAGTACCAATCAATTTAATGATGACTTTATCTTAAATAAAAGAGTATTCTTCCACCACTCAAAAATGGTGGTTACAGAGATACACTATGACACAACAACACCGACATCAAGAAATTGTAAATTGGGTTATTCAACATGGTTATGCCAGCATTGATGACTTAGCCCATCATTTTAGTGTTACTCCCCAAACCATTCGACGCGATCTGAATAACCTGGCAAATACCGGTAAAATTATTCGTTATCATGGCGGTGCTGTGTCACAAACCAGTACGCAAAATACGGCTTATCATACCCGCCAAATTATGCAGTTAAACGAAAAAAAGCGAATAGCCAAACAACTAGTTACTTATATTCCCAATCATGCATCGCTTTTTATTAACATTGGCACGACTACCGAAACCATTGCCAAAGCCCTGTTAAAGCATCAAGGGCTAAAAATTATCACTAATAACATTCACGTGGCCAGTTTGTTTTGCAATAAAACTGACTTTGAAGTCATATTAGCCGGAGGTCAGCTCAGACAACCTGATGGAGGTATTGTAGGGCAAGCCACAGTGGATTTTATCCAACAGTTTAAGGTGGATTTCGGTATCATCGGCATTAGTGGTATTGACGCCGATGGGGCATTGCTTGATTTTGACTACCAGGAAGTAAAGGTTTCACAAGCTATTATTAATAACTCTCGCGCCGTTTATTTAGCAGCAGACCATTCAAAGTTTGGTCGTAACGCCGTAGTTCGTTTAGGCCATATCACCCAAATCAGTAAGGTATTTACTGACCACTGTCCCTTCTCTAAGCTAAAACAACAGTTAAATGACTATAACGTCGAATTAATCGAATGTTGACTTATACACCTCATAAAAAGACTTAATACACTTTTTATCGACTTCTCGTAGTATTTTTTCTAACCCAACCTTTCAGCTTGTATTTACTAATGGTCACACGTTAAACTCAGGTAATGTTCTTTTTCGAAAATAATGTTCGAAATCTTACATGCAAGGTTTTTATTAAAAGGAAACATGTGCTTTATGGATGCATTAGTCGGCAATAGCCCAACAAACCCTATAGATCTGATTATAATTGGTGGCGGTATCAACGGTGCCGGCATTGCTGCCGATGCAGCAGGACGTGGTTTAAAAGTGCTTATTTGCGAACAACAGGATTTTGCTTCCGCTACTTCATCAGCCAGTAGCAAGCTGATTCATGGTGGTTTACGCTATTTAGAGCATTATGAATTTAGACTAGTCAAAGAAGCCCTACAGGAGAGGGAAGTATTATTAAAAATAGCGCCTCACTTAGTTAAACCTATGCGTTTTGTTCTACCTCACCAGCCTCATTTACGCCCAGCCTGGATGATTCGCACGGGTTTATTTTTATACGACCACTTAGGTAAGCGAGAATCACTAGAGGCCTCTCGTGGCGTACGATTCGATGAAGACTCTGCATTAGATGAGAAAATTAAACAAGGCTTTGAATATGCTGACTGCTGGGTCGATGATGCCCGACTGGTTATCAGTAATATCATATCCGCTTATCAGCATGGTGCTGATATTCGAAATCGAACATCCTTTGTGGAAGCATTTCGCGAAAACGGTTATTGGAAGGTGGTATTACGCAATGAGCTAACTCAAAAGCTAACCACCCATTATTGTAATGGCATTGTCAATGCTGCTGGCCCCTGGGTAGCAAATGTATTGCAAAATAATATCCATACCCAATCGCCCTATAAAATCCGCCTAATAAAAGGCAGCCATATTGTGGTACCTAAGCTACATGAAGGTTCTGAAGCTTATATTTTGCAAAATAATGACCAACGGATCGTTTTCGTTATTCCTTATTTAAATGACTTCTCACTAATTGGTACTACTGATGTTGAATACCAAGGAGACCCTCGGCAAGTAAAAATCTCAGCTACAGAGGTTGATTATTTGATTAATATTATCAATAGCCACTTTAAACAACATATTAGTGAAGCTGATATTGTTTATAGTTACGCCGGTGTTCGCCCTTTGTGTGATGATGAATCCAACGATCCTTCCGCCATTACCCGAGACTATACCTTAACGCTCAGCAATCAAGATAATAAGGCTCCTTTATTGTCAGTTTTTGGTGGCAAAATTACAACCTACCGTAAGTTAGCTGAAGCAGCACTGGCAAAACTAACCCCTTACATTACTAATATGGGTGAACCTTGGACTCAAAACACACCATTACCAGGGGGGGATTTAACAGAGGGTATCTCAGGTTTACAAAAACAATTACAACAAAACTTTCCCTGGTTAGAGGAAAAAATGATTAACCGCTACGTCAGTAGTTATGGCAGCCGTTGCATGCTATTTCTTAATGGCATTCAAGGCCCAGAAATGATGGGGCCTTATTTTGGTGCTGGCTTATACGGCTGTGAAGTTGATTATTTAGTTGAACATGAATGGGTAAATCACATTGATGATATTTTATGGAGACGAACTAAAACAGGTATAATGATTAACCGTAAACAATTTAACCACTTGAGTTACTACTTAGAAAAGTGGCACCAAATATAGTCTAAGCGAATGGTTATTGAGGCGAGCGATGAGTTCCAGTAGCACTTTTATGTAAATTAAAGCCGCTACCGCAAGCCTTGCTGTATCAGACTTTCCCCTATGAGTTTATATTTTAATATAATGATTAGGGTGACAGTTAAATGCTCCTTGCATTTTGCTATAGAGTGGATAGATCAACCAGATAAAGTGGTATACAGTGACACCATTATGCGGATAAAAGATGTTGTCTGGTCACTCGTATAGGCCATCACTACCCATCATTACAGCCTTACTTTGACAACAAACAAATCATTAAGTAAGAAACCAGCTCTAATAAAAATGTACTTAGACTAGTTACTAAAAAGCGGGTGCCCATAGGCATTGTTGCTCAACTGACTGGCCAATGGTTAGCTCAACAAGATGACTGGACAGCTGATTTATATTTTTCAGAACAAGAAGTTAATGGTGTTGACTATCGTTTTTTATTGAACAAAAAGTGGAAAAACCTTATTCCAGAGATTAATAAAACATTAAATAGCATAAAAAGGAATGGTACTTTAACATCTATCGTTAACAGGTACACTCAACAAAAGAAAGTGGCGAGCTAATCTTTTTAGTGAATGTAAAATAATTCTCATTAAACAACAAAGATTGTATCATCTGCCGAAATCTCGGCAGATGACTTCATCACTAACTCGCTTGATATTCCTCCCGCAATTCTTTAGCAACTGCTACCATATTTGCTAATGCCTGTTCTGTTTCGCTCCAATCACGGGTTTTTAAACCACAGTCAGGGTTAACCCAGAGTCGTTCCAGGTCTATTTTATTGGCTGCTTTTTTCAGTAGTTGTTTAATCCAGTCTTGACTTGGGATATTCGGTGAGTGAATATCATAAACCCCTGGGCCTATTTCGTTTGGGTATTCAAAGTTTTCAAAGGCATCCAGCAGTTCCATATCAGACCGGGATGTTTCAATTGTAATCACATCTGCATCTAACGCAGCAATTGCTTCAATAATGTCATTAAATTCGCTATAACACATATGGGTGTGAATTTGCGTTGTATTTTCTACTCCACAAGATGCAATTTTAAAACAGCGCACTGCCCAATCTAAATATTGTTGCCATTCCGCTTTTCTTAAAGGTAAACCTTCCCGAATAGCCGGTTCATCAATTTGAATAATATGAATACCTGCTTTTTCCAAATCCTGTACTTCGTCACGTAAAGCCAAAGCTAACTGTAAGCAGCTCACTTCACGACTAACGTCTTCTCTTGGGAAAGACCAGCAAAGCATGGTCACAGGGCCGGTTAACATGCCTTTTAATGGTTTATTCGTTAAGGTTTGCGCATAACGAATCCATTCAACTGTCATCGGCTGCTCCCGCTTAATATCCCCTAAAATAATAGGCGGTTTCACACACCGGGAACCATAGCTTTGGACCCAACCATGCTGGCTAAATAAAAAGCCTGACAATTGTTCTCCAAAATACTCCACCATGTCGTTACGCTCAGCTTCGCCATGCACCAACACATCTAAGTCGAGAGTTTCCTGACGATGTACGGCATCTGCAATTTGCTGTTTCATTTCGGCACGGTATTCAGCTTCCGTTAATTTACCTGCTTTAAATGCTTTCCTGGCCGCTCGAATAGCTGTGGTTTGCGGAAACGAACCGATGGTGGTTGTCGGTAATAAAGGCAGTTTTAATTGCTGACGTTGTAATACAACTCGCTGATTATACGGCTTTTGACGTATTGACATGTTAGCATCAATAGCTTGAACACGCGCTTGTATTGTTTCATCATGAATACGACCAGAGTTGTTTTTCTCTTTAAACGCTGCCATTGATGCTTCAATAGCGGCTGTAATTTCCGTTGAGTTATCACCTGCCAACGCTTTGGCCAATACAGCAATTTCCTTATTTTTTTGCACTGCAAATGCCAACCACTGACGAACATCATCAGCGAACTGTTGTTCCTGATTTAAATCAACGGGTGAATGCAACAGTGAACAGCTTGGTCCTACCCACAACCGATCACCAATGCGTTGCTTAACGGGTTGTAACCGCTCTAGCCATTGCTGTAAATCCGTGCGCCACACGTTTCGGCCATTGACAACCCCAACAGACAACACTTTATAGGCAGGTAAACGATCTACAACTGATGTTAACTGCTCTGGTGCTCTTACCAAGTCAATATGCAGCCCTTCAGTCGGTAAGTTAATTGCAGTACCTAAGTTATCCCCTAATGCCCCAAAATAAGTCGCTAGCAGTATATTTACAGGTGTGCTTTGCAGACGGTTATAAGCGGTTTCAAAACCCTGGCGCCATTCATTGTCAAGATCCAAGGTTAAAATCGGCTCGTCTAATTGAATCCATTCAACCCCTAAATCAGCTATTTTAACTAATAACTCGCCGTACACGCGAATCAACTCATCCAGTAGCGATAGCTTATTAAAGTCACTGCCTTTTGCTTTTCCTAACCACAAATAGCTTAACGGACCTAATAATACTGGTTTAGGCTTTAACCCCTGCTGCGCTGCTTCTTTTATTTCTTCTAATAATTGGCTACTGGAAATAGCAAAGGATTGGTTTTCCGTAAACTCTGGGACAATATAATGGTAATTGGTATCAAACCACTTGGTCATTTCACAGGCAGCGACTTCACCTTGTTCATTGGTGTCACCCCTGGCCATCTTAAAATACAGCTCCAAACCTACTTCGCTTGGTATTTGTTTAGCATCAGCTAAAAACCGCTCAGGAATAACACCCAGAGTACAAGACAGGTTCAGTACTTGGTCATACCAAGCAAAATCACCGACAGGCACATAGTCAAGCCCAGCCTCTGCCTGCCATTGCCAATGCTGTTGCCTTAGTTTTTGACCCTCAGCCAGCAACTGTTCTTGATTCAGTTTCCCCCGCCAGTAGGCCTCAACCGCTTTCTTTAACTCCCGCTGTTTACCAATACGTGGAAAACCTAAACTGTGTGCAATTGTCATGTCATCTATTCCAAGTTAGCCTGTTCACTCAATGGACCTTAGTATGAAAATCACTTACACTTGAATCAAACTCATTTTATTAATATTCAACTTGAATAAAATTGAACTTATAGGCGTTCACGTTCCTTAACTCAGCAAGTACAGAAGTCCTCGTTATGCTTGAAATGCGACACCTTAAAACCCTGTCTACTTTAAAAGAATCTGGCAGCTTAGTAGAAACAGCAGAGCGCCTGCACTTAACCCAGTCAGCACTATCCCACCAGTTGAAAGACTTGGAAGAAAAAATCGGTTGTCAGCTATTTATCCGCAAAACTAAACCATTACGTTTTACCACTGCAGGCAAAAGGCTGCTTAACTTGGCTCAAGATGTGTTACCACTGGTTCGCTCCGCTGAGCGAGACCTCAGTCGCCTAGCAGGTGGTGAGGCAGGTAGGCTACATATGGCAATTGAATGTCATAGTTGTTATCAATGGTTAATGCCGACCATTGACCAGTTTCGCAATAACTGGCCAGAAGTCGAAATGGATTTGGCTAGCGGCTTTAATTTTGCCCCATTACCAGCTCTAGCCAGAGGTGATTTAGATTTAGTCGTTACAGCTGACCCTCAAGGCATTACAGGTATTAGCTACATTCCCTTATTTAAATACGAAAGCCTGCTGGCCATTGCCAACCAACATCCGTTAGCCAATAAGGCATTTATTGCCCCCTGTGACCTGGTTAATGAAACCTTAATTATTTATCCCGTTGAACATGATCGGTTGGATATTTTCAAACAATTTTTAGATCCAGCAGGTATTGAGCCCGCCCATATTCGAACCGCCGAGCTGACATTAATGATGATTCAATTAGTTGCTAGTGGTAGAGGGGTTTGTAATTTGCCCAATTGGGCACTGACGGAATATTTAGAAAAAGGTTATGTACAAGCTAAACCACTTGGCCCTGAAGGTGTTTGGGCAACGTTATATGCAGCTGTTCGAGATGATCAATTAAACACCCCATTTATGAAAGACTTTTTATTAACAGCAAAGGATGTTTCTTTTGAAGCACTATCAGGCATTAAAATAGCAGACACAACGAGTGCTCTTTAAACATTACCCAGTGCGAAGGATTGTTAGGTGAGGCCATCGAGTGACGAAGTCTCATGAGTCTATATAAATAGGTGATTAGGAGCGATGATAACAAAACCTAGAAATGATTCGCGACAGGTAAAAAAAAGCCTGCTAAATATTAGCAGGCCTATACTCTATCTAGGAGATAAAATAACTTAACTTAATAGAACACATATGTTCTAACTACAACCTCACTTGCACCTGTTGCAGATGCCGCTCTATGTTGGCAAAAACTTACTGTTAGTTCTATATGAGGTTTGTAACCAAAAGAAACGATTTGTAATAAAACCAATAAAGTGGCAGCAAATTGATTGTCTAACCAGTCAAGTTCAGAGTATTTTAACTAACTAACAAAGCTACCCAACAATGTTTCTTGACTGAGCCAGCTTATACAACAAGTTTTGTTTTACCGCTGGCCATTCACTTTCAATAATGGAAAATACGACTGTATCTCGATAAACACCCTCAGCTGTTTGTTGATGATTACGGAGAACCCCATCCTGTTTGGCCCCCAAACGTGCAATGGCTGCCCGGGAAGCCTGATTGTGCCAATGGGTTCTGAATTCGACAGCAATTACCTTGAGCTGCTCAAAAGCATGGGTTAACAGCAAGCTCTTAGCTTCGGTATTTATTGCCGTACGCTGGAAGCGTTTAGCATACCAAGTGTATCCTATTTCCAAACGTCGATTTTTCTGGTCAACATTACAAAACCGAGTAGAACCAATAACCGTATTTGATTGCTTATCACGCACAACAAACGGCAAGGCTGCTTGTTGTTCCGCCATCATCAGTGCTGTTTGCACATAACTGACCGTCTGATCAGGAGAAGGCACAGAAGTAAACCATAATTGCCATAATTCCCCATCTGTTGCTGCATTCTGCAAAGACGACACATGCGCCATTGATAAGGGCTCTAACGTTACCTGATTACCAACTAGAGTAACAGGGGCTATGCAATTACTTCCTGTTTTATGATTATTATTGCCACTGCTATCACTTCTAATGTTCATTAACTACCCTCTTAATAGAGTCTATATCTAGTCCTGACCTATCGTACTGCTACTGTTAAGTAGCCCCGCCTAACTATAGCAACATTCCTGTAACAGTAACTTAAGTTAGTTTTGTTGGGTAGCCTCTTCATTTCCAATATCAAAGGCTAAGTGTGTGATATTGAAAATTATTAGCTACTCTTGAGCTATTATTGACAACATGTAAGAACCTAAGGATTAGGTTATGACCAGAATATCTTATATTGATAAGCCGACTGATTTATCTGGCGAACAAAAAGAAGCTTACGACTATATTAATCAAAGCCGTAAAAAAGTAGTTGGTATTTTTTCATTTTTATTAAATAGCCCATCGATTGCTAAACTGACTGCCGACCTGGGTGCTTATTTACGCTTTGACTCAATATTGCCTGCAAATATTAAAGAACTCGTTACCTTAGTAACACTCAGCGAAAATTATTGCCAATTTGAATGGTCTGGCCATGAAGGGTATGCATTAAAAGCGGGTGTTTCACAATACACTATTGACATCATTAAACATAAGCATGCCTTAACAAACTTAAACCCAAAAGAGCAAACCATTATTCGTTATGGGCGTGAACTGATAAATAACAAACGAGTCAGCTCAACTGTTTTTTCAGAGCTAAAAAAACTATTCAATGATGTAGAAATTACTGAAATTACAACATTAATTGGTTATTACTCTATGGTTGCCTGTTCATTAAACGCTTTTGAATTAGGCCCACAACCAGGTAAACCTGCATTGTCAGAACCAACAATTAAACAGCCGTCAAAATCAACCAACCAAACAGCAACTGAAGAACAATCAGCATAACTCTAACCAACACATAATAAAAATATCACAGAAACATTAACAATTGCATAGCCAAAGGGAATGAATGGATGTCAGTTGACTTAAACCAAACCAATATTGATATTGATGACCCTAATTTCAAGCATATTTTTGCCAACTTACAGGGAAATATATTAAAAGGCCATGGGCGAGATCATTCCCGGCATATTTTTATCAAATTCAATGACAATCCTGCAAATAGCCGTAAATGGGTCAGTCAGTTTGCTGATAAAATAACATCAACATTAGATCAAGAAAACCAGTCAAGTGATTTTAAAAAAACCGGCAACAACCACTTATTTTTCAATTTAATGTTAAGTCGCTCAGGCTATCAAGCATTAGCCATAAATAAAGCGCAATGGCCAACGGATAAGGCCTTTTTGGCAGGAATGAAAGATCTTTCTCAAAAATATGATACGACACCAAGATTAGATAAAAAGCGACAGCACCATCATTCTAAAGCTAACCCACTCAATGATGATTTAAATGACTGGGAACCTCCATTCAAATCTACAATCGACGGGCTCATTCTCTTGGCTTACGGTAGGCAGCCCAATATTGATTTTGCCACTGCCAATGCTATAGCAGAGCGATTTTTAGATCAGCAGGTTGAGCAATTAGTTAATGAACTGAAAGGAATCGCGGAAGTTATCACTATTCAGTCTGGTCATGTCATGCGTAACGACAAAGGCCAGGTTATTGAACATTTTGGTTTTGTCGACGGCGTTAGTAATCCCAAGTTTTTGTTTTCTGACTTGCAAGAAGACTTTAAAAATGGTGGTTTTAACCATTATGACCCCAGTGCCTCTCTCCATACTGTAATGGTTAAAGACCCAGGTGGCAATAAAAATAGTTACGGTAGTTATATAGTTTACCGAAAACTACAACAAAATATTAAAGGGTTTTGGGATCGCTTAGCTTTATTAGCCAGCACCATTAACGAAGTCAGTGGTAGTTCAGAGCCTATTACTGCCGAGTATGCAGGCGCCTTATGTGTAGGGCGTTTTAAAGACGGTACCCCAATTTCTGAGCAAGCAACTAACGGTTGGATTAATTTATTCAATAACTTTAATTATGATGATGATATAAACGGCTTACGTTGTCCATTACATTCACATGTCCGTAAAACGAATCCCCGTAATGATACCTTGCGGCAATTTAATGCTCCCCCTACCATAGAACGCAGCCGCCGTATAGTGCGTCGAGGCATCAGCTATGGTTCGACCAACTTGCAACCTGGTCAGGAATGGACCGATGTAGGCCTATTATTTCTCAGTTTACAAGCAAATATTGAGCAGCAATTTATATTCATGCAAAATACCTGGTGTAATAACAATAACTTCCTAAAAAAAGATACGGGACTTGATCCTCTCATAGGTGTGCCCCTCCCCCAAACAACACCCACCGGTCAAACCTGGCCGAAAAAATGGGGTACCAATGACCTATCGGGTAATCCTCCTATTACATTTGACTTCTCAGGCTTTGTTAAAAATCGTGGTGGTGAGTACTTTTTTATGCCCAGTATTAATTTTTTAAAACAGCTACACACTAATGACGATAACCAATAAATTAATACCAATTGATATTATCAAAGTAAACTAATGTAAAATGGATTTAAAGGGAGTTGTACATGACGACCGGAACAAAAACAACAAAATATATATTTAACACCATCAAACAATATGGTGTTTCTCATGTTTTTATGGTTCCAGGTGGCGTAGTTGATCCCTTTCTTGATGAATTTGGCGAGCAGCCAGATGATATGAAAGCCATTGTTGCAGCCAGTGAAACAGGTGCGGCTTATATGGCTGATGGCTATGCCCGAGCCAGTGGTAAATTTGGTGTTTGTATGGGTATTGGTGGCCCTGGTACAGCCAATATGGTTGGGCCATTAGCTACCGCTTATACTGATCAATCCCCTATCCTCGCCATTACAGGTGAAATACCAACCCAGTGGAGTGGCAAAGGCGGTTTTCAAGATGCCAGTGCTGCTGGTTTAAATGACATTAATTTATTACGGCCTGTTACCTCTTTTGCCCAGCAAATTCCCAGTAGCAAACTAGTTCCCCATTATTTACATACCGCCATTAGAACCATGTTAGGCCTTAAACCTCAACCCGTCAGTTTAAGCATTCCTAAAGAAATACAAACTGAAACCATTGACTATGAAAATAGTATCGAAGCGAGCCTTAAAAGTGAAGTTAAGCAACCCAGCTTTATTGACTTAACAGGTGCCAACCAATTACTAACAGCACTTGTTCAAAATGCTAAGGGTAATATTGCTATTTTAGCTGGCAGCGGCTGTACTCGCTCAGAGGCTAGTGAAGCGTTATATCAATTTGCCATTCAATATCAAATTCCTGTTGCTACCACGTTAAAAGCAAAAGGGGTTTTCCCTGAAGATGATCCCCTATCACTGGGAGTATTTGGTTATGCTGGCACTCATCATGCGTCACGTGCATTACTTAACAGTAATACAGAAGATGAAACTTGCCCCAACAAAGGGGTTGCTAATATTACCCTGTTAATTGTCATTGGTTCGAGCCTTAATCAACGGGATACTATGCGCTGGGATAAGCACTTAAATCCACAAGCAGGTATTTATCATGTTGATGTAGATACTACTGTTTTTTCCAAAAATTTTCCGATTAATTACGCTATTAATGCAGACGCGAATACACTTTTAACTTGGTTGTTAACGTCTAGTCAATACAAACAACTTGAAACATTAAAAATAGGCAATAAGTGTCGACAACAATGGCTCGCCACTATTAAAGAATGTCCTCGTTATTACCAAATGAAAAATATACAAAGTAATGCAGCGCCCATGCACCCTGCTCGAGTCATTGCAGAATTACAACAAGCGGCACCTAGAAATACAATGATTATCGGCGACTCAGGTGCTCATAGAGCATTTACTGGACATTACTGGGATAGTAGTCATCCTAGAAGTTATTTAACTGCCACTGCACTTGCACCTATGGGTTGGGCTATTCCTGCCGGAGTAGGAGCGAAAATTGCCTGCCCAGATAAACCTTGTGTCGTGGTGACAGGTGATGGCTGCATGCTAATGAATGGGATAGAAATACAAACAGCCGCTCACCATAATATCCATTTAATTGTTTTAATCATCAATAACAGTGCACTAGGTAATGTATACCTAAGAGCCAAGTCTCCTATCGCTAAAAAAATTACTACACTCAGTACTCATGACTGGGCTGCTTTTTCCCGCTCACTGGGTGGAGATGGTATTCGGGTTGAGCAACCCCAACTATTATCAGCAGCTTTTGAGCAAGCATTTAAGGCAACAGGGCCATTTATTATTGATGCTCGATGTGATCCACAATATCAAACCCCAATTAATCCTTGGCGACAAGAAATGGTAGAACATACATCCTGGGTTGACGGTTAAATATAAGGAAAAATTATGGCGAAGCTTCCCTTACCCGACAGAAACAATTTAGATGATCAAGGCAAAATCATTTACGATAAGCTTCTAGGGCCTAGAGAAAACTTATCCGGCATGTATCGTACACTGCTAAACCATCCAATTTTAGCAGAACATGTTGGCCAATTAGGCACTTATGTCCGCTATGAAAGTCAGTTAGCTGGAGATATCCGAGAATTGGGAATATTAGCCACCGCACGAGAAATAGGTGCACCTTTTGTTTGGGAAAAACACATTCAACCAGCCCTTAAAGCTGGATTGCCACAAACGGTTATAGATCAAGTACTTGATGGCGATATTGCAACAGCTGATATGAAACCTTTATATTTAGCCACATGGCAAGTTGCTCATCATATTGTTCATCAACGAAATATTCCGTTAAAAACACAAAATATGTTAGTTGAGTTTTTGGGTTTAAAAGGTTTACTTGATCTTACTATTGCCTGCGGCATGTATCGGATGATTACGACAGTTATATTTTCTTTTGAAGTGCCCTTGCCTGAAGAAGGAATCGCTCCTTTTTAAGCATATCCCCCAATCATTAATCAATTTTAAGTGCAAAATGAAGCAATATATACTCACAATGAAGGGCAAGTTTACTACCGTGAAACTTGCGGTAGCACCTTTAATTTCTACAAAAGCGCTACTGGAAAGCTTAGGCGCGGCCACCAAGCGATGAAGCCCCAGGAGTTTAGTAAACTAAATGACAGGGGTAAAGATCGACGGTAACAATCATTAACGAAGAGTATACCCTATTCCAAGGAGGAACTATGCCACATTACACATTTAAAGATTTAGCCCACAGTAAACAGGTTCCAGCAACAGCGGATGTCGTTGTCGTGGGCGCAGGTATGGCTGGCTTATATGCTACCTGGCGAATTTTAAGAGACTGTCCAGAAAAAAGTATTGTTATTTTAGAACGCTCACATCGCACTGGTGGTCGTTTAGACTCTGATCTTATTGAGTTCAGTGATGAGATTACCGTCAAGGAAGAAGAAGGTGGAATGCGTTTCACTTTTGATAATATGGATGACTTGATGAGTCTGTTTTTATTACTGGATATTGACGATCAAATTGTCCCATTTCCTATGGATAGCGGTGGTAACAATAGACTTTACTTTAGAGGTAAGAGCTTTAATAACCAAAAGTCCAAAGAAAATAACTACTCTATCTGGAGTGAACTTTATAACCTTGAGCCCATTGAACAAGGGATTGACCCAAAATCCATTATTAATACCGTTTTTAATCGTATTCTTGATGCAAACCCTCATTTTACTGAAAGGCCAAGCAAACGCACCCCCACTTTTTGGCAAAAGTTTCGGCTGGAGTGTCAGTGGGATGGCGTCTACCTGAAAGACTGGACACTTTGGAATCTATTAACCGAGATGGGTTATTCCAATGAGTCTGTCACCTTACTCTATCGTTTATTAGGATTTAATGGCACTTTCTTGTCACAAATGAATGCAGGTGTCGCCTATCAACTGTTAGAAGATTTTCCTAACGATCCACAATTTAGAACCTTAAAAGATGGCTTTTGTACCTTACCAAACGCACTGGTTAATACTATAGGCAAAGAACGTATTTTCTTAAAAACACATTTGGCTAGTATTGATCGGCGTGAAAAACAAGGCGATTATGAACTAACCTATCACACGACAGCTCCCAACGGAGATATCAAAGAAAATACCATTCATGCCAAGCAAGTCATTCTTGGATTACCTAGGCTGGCACTGGAAAAACTGTTTATCAACTCCAATGCATTAAATCGCTTACCTGGAGACCAATCCAGGCAATTATGGAATACCTTACAAGCCACTACAAATCAAGCACTACTAAAGATTAATTTATATTACGACAAAGCTTGGTGGGGTAATAGCATTACTGGTCGTCCTCCTGTAGAATTTGGGCCTAACTTCTCTGATTTACCCTTAGGCTCCGTCTACCCATTTTATGCTATAAATAACGAGCTTGTTGCAGCTCTGGAATATCAAAATTGGCTTAAAAGTCATCAAAAAAATGTACCAAAACACTTAAATGAAAAAATAGATGAAATTAATCAAAGTAAATATGAAAAACCTGCCGCATTAACGATTTATTGTGATTATTTAAATATCAATTTTTGGAAGGCTTTACAACATAATGGGCCTTTATTTGACTCACCGATGCAAGAGAAGTATAAAGGACATTTCTTTGCAGCTTCTCAAGCTGTGGTTAATACAGCGACCGAATTCTTTAAATCATTGTTTTCAACCCACTATGTGCCACAACCTACTTTAACTAGCGCACGCATATGGGATGGAACAACTCGCTTTGAAGCCAATCCCAGTGAACAGTTTGGTTATGGGGTACATCAATGGGCTTTACATGCTGATGATAAAGAAGTGATGGCTCAGCTAGCTGAGCCCCTACCAGGCTTATATATTTGTGGAGAAGCTTATTCTGACTACCAAGGTTGGGTCGAAGGCACACTACGTTCTACAGATTTAGTACTAGCAAAAGGGTTTAATCTACCCCCTATTAGTGCTGTCTATGAAGAGCAATACCAGCAAACACCTTCCGCTGCTATTAAAGAAAAATATAACGTCAATTCAACCCACTTAATTCGAGAGTATATCGATCCTAACTTTGAGCCCAATGCACCCAAGGAGGTAATCAACGCGCCGGATTTAGATACATCAGAAGAAAATAATTATCATATATCGCTAAGTTATTTTGATAAATAACTACAATATAAAGTAAAGGCACATAGATTTAAGTGCCTTTACTATACTCTTCGCGAATGATTCCTAGGCTTTGTTACCATCGCTCTTCACCCCAGTCATTTAGCCTATCTAAACTCCTGAGGCTTCATCACTCGATGGCCTCGCCTAAGAACCCTGCGCTTTGAGTATATACCGCTTTATTTTTACACCTAGAAATCATTCGTGAAGGGTATATTGTGATTTACGTTTTTGCTCTCTAAGATAACCATGTAAAATCTCTGCATCCAAGCCATGTAACATTAGTCGAAACCCAGCTTGCAAAGTTGAAAAAGGGACTGATGGATGACGATTACTTACCAACATAACAGCCAGAGGATCATTCATCAGTTTACTGATATAAATAGCAAAAGTTTCGTCTAACTGTAAAGAATTACTTGCCCGCCAAAAGTCATGATCAGATAAAAGTAATGCATATAATGGCGTATAAGCTTCAACAGCTGTTTGTAAGTCAACAACATTCAGAATGCTTTGTTTTCCAGGATCTAGATCAAATTCACCATCGGTAATGGCATCATAATTAATCGTTGATGGTGCTTTAAAGTCTCTTGCTTCTTCACTCAACTTAGTATTTAACTCTGCTATAAAGTTATACACATTAAGATCATGAATAAGGAATGTATCATCTTTTAAATCTTCCAGTTTTTTTGGCTTTAATGGTATAGTGGATTCAATTTTTACGCCTATATTATCAGCAATAAACTGAAGTAGTTCCGTACCAATATTAAAGTGCCTTAGAATTAAATAGTTAGCATCTCTTTTTACAAGATGTTTTAGTCCCCAATAAATTGTGTAGTGTAAGAGCTTTGAAGAATTCCATTTATTGGGAATAACCATCCGTAATAACTGTACCAATACAATCATTAGCCGTGCTAACGGCCTGATAATTGGCAGTAACAGTCGTCTAGACCAACTATTATGCCCTTGTAATAGGGCTCGCTTTGCCTCTGTATGCATAGGCAAGCTTTTATCTAAATACAAGGCTAACCAGGGATTAGGATCATTCTTATCAACCTGCGGGTCTTCAAAATTATTATGCCACACCATCTTGCTATGTACTCCAGCCAACCGTTATAAAACCATTTCAAGAAGTTCTATTTAATAATTGCCTAGCTCTTCCAACTGTAATAAATAAAGCCTTGCTGTCACTTTAGCCGTGCGAATAATCTCATCGGGTAATTGAGGAATAGTTAAAATATCAGTGTTCAATATAGCTTCCAGTTCATCAAGATGATCACCATCATGCTCAGCATGGTAGGTATAAAATTCCAATTGTTCTGCAGATATTCCCATATTATGATGCAATGTTTCAGCAAAGGTTTGGGCAAACCGTTTGCCTAAACCTTCAATAATGAACATTGCTCCTATCAAATCAAAAGGATTTGGCTGACTGGCTTTATGATACATCCAAGCAGATAATGCTTCTGAACCAATATTTTTACTTTGTTTATACAGCTCATTAATATAACCACCTGCTGCCACATAACAACGCTCCAGCATTTGATAATCCATATGCTCAGTTGATGCATGACTAATAAATACGGCTCGTTGTTCCAAATAAGGTTCCGTAATAGACGAAGCAGCCCGACAAATCCAACCACTTCCCTCTTTCACTTGATGATAATGATCAGCCAATAAAATACGATAATCATCCAATTGCAATTGATTATTCATTGCCCGAGAAATAATCGGCACCTGGAGTAAACGACTTTCAAAATCAGCCCAAACAATTGTTAATTTGCGCAGTACTTGTTGTACGGTAGTGAGTTGATAGCCTTTAGTTGTCATGGTAACAGCCTTAATTATTATCAAATACAGTTAAATACATAAACGAACAAATACCCCGACCACTTTCTGGCACAAAACACAATATTTTTTGGCCTGAGGTAAGAGGCTGCGTTTTCACTAGTTCATCTAACATAATAAATATTGAAGCAGTACCCGTATTGCCGCAATAAGCCAAATTGGAAAACCAGCGTTCTTCAGGGATCATTGCACCGGTTTTGACTAATAATTTTTTCATTTCCTGACCTAGTGATTGAGCCGAATAATGAGGCAGAAAATAATCAATCTCATGAGGATCAATCTGGTACTTATCTAATAACTCAAGATAATACCCCACCCAGGCAGGAAACATTTTATAAAGCAAAGTAAAGTCCTGTTTTAATGCAATCGCTCCCGCTTGATAAGCTTCACTAGGGCTATTATATAAACTCCACGGTTGGTTATCCGTTGTCTTATTAGATACCGTACCAGCATACATACAAGGGGGAAAACGATCGGCAAACGACTTTTGTTTTATCCAATCAACTCGCAGCGAAACCCCTTGTGCTTTGGGCTCTGGTTCAAACACAGCGGCACCTGCTCCATCAGAAAGGGTCCAGCGTAAAAACTCCAATCCAGGATCAGGTCTTGAGTGTTCATTATAAAAAGGCTGATAGAATCCTGGTCGAAACCAACGGCTAGAAAATTCACTACCACTGGCAACAGCCAGCTTGGCTTCATCTGTTCGAACTGTAAGCCAGGCACTTTTTGCAGCCATTAGGCTGCTGGCACATACACTTTGGAACGAAGCCAATTCCAGAGGGGGAATACCTAACTCACCGTGCACTGCACTGGCAAACCCCGGTACCAGGTAGTCACCTTGTGTCGTACTGGTGGCTAAATAATCAACCCTATCTGGCGGCCGCCTAGCATGAGCTAATGCCCCATTAATCGCTTTAGCCGCCATTTGTGCATTGGTATGAGTATGCTCGCCATTAGCCGCTAATGCATAATACCGCGTTTTAATGCCATTTTTTCTTAAGGTAGCAGCCCCAAGCGCAGCGCTTCGCTCACTGATCCTGCCGATAATAGCTTCCATCTCATTATTGGCCACCGGCTTACCAGGTAGGTATTTACCTACCCCTGTTATAAATATATCTGTCATATTGCCTAACGCTTAGTTAAAAGAACACCTTTAAGATAATCGATGAAATGGGGTATGTCGGCAACTAATACTAAAGTTCAACTATATAATACCCAAAAGAGCAGCGGGTAATACTGCTATACTGATCATGGAATAAGCTATTCGATACTCGCGTATCTAAAAATAATGCTTTTTTTGTTAGAGGAAGGTAGCAGACTATATGGATACGGGAGATAGAACAATACATGAAGCAGTTGTCGAAGGCCACAGAATATAAGGCGCATATGAAAGCTAAGCAAAGACGAAAAAAGCCATTTATTAATACTAGAAATGTGTGGTTGTTATTTTGTTTCGTTGTGTCTGTTTACAAGCTTTTCAAACATGAACTTCACCTGACTTAATATCCACATGAATTGAATATAAACAAATAGGGCGATGATTGCGATAACTACTATTTGCTACAGGTTGAATAGAATTTCCGTATTTATGGTGAAACAAGCAGGTACTCTCTGACTTTTTACTCAAACACTTAGGTCAATAAATAGTGAATACGAAATTTATTGATTCAGGCAAGGTTCTGTAAACTCCGCATTTCGTCTACTTCAGCACAAGTGATTTGTTCAAGCTTCACCTTAATTTTCAGGGACTCTTAATTTTTTCTATGAATGGCCTATTAACAGATTCTAGTAGAGATTCTGTTTGATTGTATTAATGACAGTATTTTTACTTATACATTACTCTAGCTGTATGTGTACTACTACCACAAGCATTTCCACTCTGAGCAAAAAATCATGCAAATCAATCTTTAGACATACTATTGGGAAATAACCGCACTGGTCGATCAATGCGGTACAGCAATCAATTCCACCACAAAGACACATAGGGATTATTAATTATTTCGTTCAATAACATACATTCTGTTAATCAATAATTCACTACCAGGCTCACCCGTTACAACCAAAGTTGCTACTTTAATATTATTGGGTAATTTAACATCACCCTCTAGCGTAATAAAACCAGTGTCATCAGTTTTTTTCTCTGCTACTTTAAACCATTTTTTATACAGTTCTCCTGTGCTAGGATTAATATTTGCCAGCTCATAGTATAACCATAAAGTACTAATACCAGGTTTTTTTGTTTTCACTTTTGCAGCAAGTTTATAGATTTTTGACGATTGAATACCACAACCTATTTCAACTCCAATAATAGGAGCATAGCTATCTATCTTATTTACAGCCAAAATCCCATCATCACTTTCATCAAATATTATCTGGGTATTATCATTCCAGGGATAAATCCCATCCGTACCATTCTCATCAGGCATAGTTAAATAGCTAAGAAATATATTATACTCTAGGCTTTTTGGAGTATCAGATGAAAAGCTTTCAGGGTCAATTTCACTTAGTAATTTTTTTGGTTTAATAAGATGTGCATTTATTATATTAGATGCTAATGACATGCTTTCTGAGTCAGATTTTACTGATCTGGTCTGACATAAGTTAGCAACTTTAGCAGCTACTAAATTAAGAGATCTGCTGGCATTTGCAGTTGCCGAGCCACATTTGACATCATATAGACCTATTTTATCACTAGAGCATAACAAATCAATAGAAGAAAAATACGGCATAATATTATCCCCATAAGACATAATTGTACCATATTTTATAGAATTAAATTCACCTGCATATCCTAAAGAAAAGTCAAATATTCCATTAAACCAAAAATCATCGACATTTTTATCAACATAATCTTGATATGACATCAATCCATCTTTTCCTGCATAATACTCAAGAATATATAATGCATCAACTAATATTTGATCCCTAAGAGCTTCTACCTCTTTTATTATTTCATCATCAGTTGTTAAATAAATTCTCACTTGCTCTGTCAGAATTTCATTAAGTAATTCGTTTGAATTAGTAAAATTCCTATTACCCTCACCATCTACCTTAATACTATTCTTTGGTAGTGTATAACTATTTTTGTTTATATAATCCATATAATCGTTGAGATGATCTTGACCATCATTATCACTGAAATTAACTGTAGTTTTAATATCATGAGAAAGTCCCATTAAATGACCAATCTCATGAGTAAAAGTATGATCCGTTGCATTTTTATTTTTTATTACTATATCCCTACTCTGATCTTGCCTCCATTTATCAATCTGAACCAGTCCAAATGGTTGGGATGATTGTTTTATACTAAATTTTGTTTTTTCTTTAAGTTTGTTATTGTTTATTATTTTTCTAAGACCAGCATGGTAATCATAGCTTGCTAAACCATAATTTTTAGTGTCATCACTTGCTGTTAAAGTGACGACAATATCTGCATTAAGCTTACTACGTAATTGCTGCAACTGTCGATTTCCGATAAGCTGATATAAAAATGGCTCACTAACCTCACTGATAGATAAATCAATAAAATGACAGTCTACTAACTTAAATTCTAAATTTACTCGACTATTGTTTAGTACATCGTTAGAGTAATCAATATGCTTTTTAGCTTCGATGCAAGGTGTTAGATTGTATTTTTCATAATAAGCTTTTGCCTCCTGAGAATAGGCAACCATAATATCTACTTGATTTGTTGCCGCAACCCCCTCCTGTGAAAAGAGTCCTAGTATAACAACAAGCTTATAACAAGCAATTTTTTTAAGTTTTACATCAAAGTCATACAACATATTAAAATTAACCAAATTAAAAAAATTACTATGACAGATTTAGGTGCAAGCCTTGAAAAACAGAGACTTTACTTAAAATAAGGAAAACAGCTGTTTTATATTTTTACTTTACAACAAAGTTAGCTGCTGTATCACTACTGATTTGAAGTGATAAACCACTTTACATTCCTTTTTCTCAGACATAGGCATATAGTATTTATATATTACAAATACGCCTTCACCAAAATAAACGTGAATTACGATTTATTAAATCAGCGGCAGACAGAACAAAATAGATAACACTTGTGAGTTTATGGAGTATTTTCATATATTGTATATTTAGCGCTAAAATACAGTCACTCAAAAGTAACTGCTCACAAACTTTCAGTATTAAAAATATAAGCTGTTTTTTTACTAAAGTGAAGATATTTACCAAAACTTTACAAAATATTTACTGTAATCTAGTTTAATTAGTATATCTATCCATAATATTACCTAATTATCACTATACCTAAGCCATTAACTGCTGTATATTTGAACAGCATGGAAACTTAATTGAGAAGGTATAAATAATGGCTATCAACAAAGTTCAATTTCAAAAAGGCCTGAGTTTAAACGAGTTTCTCAAACAATATGGTACAGAAGAACAATGCTTTAATACCTTATACAAATTGCGATGGCCAGAAGGTTTTCAGTGCCCCAATTGTGGATACGACAAATGCTGTCAACTCACTACTAGAAAGCTTCAGCAGTGCTATAAATGTCACCAGCAAACATCTGTAACTGCAGGTACTATCTTTGAATCAACCAAATTACCATTAAAGACTTGGTTCCAAGGGATGTATTTGATCTCCCAAGACAAAAAAGGTATATCAGCCATAGAATTACATCGCCATTTAGGTATTTCCTATCAAGCTGCCTGGAGAATGAAACATAAGCTCATGAAAGTGATGCAAGAAAGAGAAGGCACCAAGCAATTGTCGGGTTTTATTGAAATTGATGATGCCTATCTTGGTGGTGAGCGTACAGGTTGCAAAAGAGGTAGGGGAGCAGATGGGAAAATACCTTTTGTAGCAGCCGTAGAAACAACAAAACAAGGTCAACCGACACGAATTAAACTGAGCATTTTAAAAGGGTTTAATAAAGAAGAGATAACGGCTTGGAGTAGGCAGAATTTGGCCAAGGGCAGTACCGTAATCTCCGATGGACTGGCCTGTTTTAATGGTGTCATAGAAGCAGGTTGTCTTCATGATAAAATTGTATGCGGTGGTGGTCGTGCATCAGTAGAGGAACCTGAATTTTATTGGGTTAACACCATCCTTGGAAACTTAAAAAGTGCTTTACGTAGTACTTATCATGCTATTCGCGCTAAATATGCACAACGTTATCTTGCTGAATTTCAGTATCGATTTAATCGAAGATTTAGCTTAGTAGAATTTATTCCTAGGCTAGCATTTGTAGCACTGAGAACACCTCCACTACCAGGTAAGCTACTAAATATAGCTTAGGTATGATGATAATTAGGTAATATTAATGTTGGCAAAAAAATACCGCAGCTGCTATCAAGGTAAAGCAATTAGACCTACCGAATCTATCAGAAAGTAAGTAACAGTGTAGTCGCAGATGGACTAACTCTATGGCTGAATACACTTAACGATAATAAGCAACCATATTTGAAGATACAATGAAAGTAACAAGGGTTTTTAAGGCTCCCCCTAACTCCCCTTTCGCCTTGGCCACACCAAGCTAAACTTTGCGCCGCCCAAGCTACTGTGATCCACTTGAGCGGTGCCGTTATGCCAATACATAATCCGTCGTACAATAGAAAGGCCTAAGCCATACCCACCTGAGGCTCGGGTGCGACTGTCGTCTAAGCGGGCAAAGGGGGTAAATACCCGGTCCCATTCATTTTCAGGAATACCTGGGCCGTCATCTTCCACATCAATACGACAAGTGTCGGAGCCTACTGAAAATGTCACTTGCACTTTTTCATTGGCATAACGACAGGCATTCGCAACTAAGTTTTGTATCGCTCGGTGCATATAGCGGCGCTCAACATCAGCTTTACGACGCTGATCTGATAAATAACTGGGTTGTAAGGTAATAGCAATACTCGGATTTACATGAGACTGTTCATTAACCACTTGCGATAAAATTTCTTCAATATCAACCCGCTTAAAATGAATAACAGGTGCACCTTGCTCTAAGCTTGCATAGGTTAAGATTTCATCAACCAAATGATCCAGCTCTTGAATATCCTTATCCATTCCCTCCAACTGTTTTTGCTGCTCTTCTTTTGAAGTAGCATCAGCCACCATTTCCAAACCAAAACGCAATCGGGCAACTGGGGTTCTTAATTCATGTGATACCCCACGAATCATTTCTTTTTGGATACTCAACAGTCGTTGTATATGACTGGCCATACCATTAAATGCCATCGCCAGCCGACCAACGGAATCTGAACCTCTTACCCTCACCCTGGCATCTAAATTACCACGGGAAATACTCGTCGCTGCGTGTTCCATTTTTTTCAGTCGTTGTTCTAACCCTCTCACTAGAATGTAAATAGCCAGGCTAACCGAGGTGAGCACAAATAACACAATAGTCACCAGTAAACTGAGTGGATATAGCTCTAAAAACCAAACGGGGCCAACAGCTAATACTTTTTGGCCTTGATCAATGCCGATTAGATTACCGCCTTCAAGTCCTACATACAGCTTAATTGACTGCCCTTCCGGCCCTAATATCATTACCATATGGCCATCACGTAACCGCTGTTGATGTTGAGGGGATAAGCCTATCTCAGATGTTTTCAACATATGTAACGGATAACTAAAAGCATCCTTCAACTGTTGTAGTTGTTCTTCTCGATGAGCACTGGGGAAACTGATTAAATGCTGCTTGATCAGCATTAAGGTGCCATAGGCCAGTTGCTCAGAAATAGAAGAAACCGTTCCCCGCAACAATAAACCTGGCTGAATCCAAGCATAGATATGGGCTTGTTTTTCAGCTAAAGGAATAACTTTAACATCCCCTGACTTTAACAGTCGTATATCTTCTTTACTGATTGCATCTGTATCTGGTTGTTTAACCAGCTCAAGTGGAATACCTAATAAATGTTCAGCCTGTTGCAGTAGTAAAACCTGTAGTGAGTCTGGTTTATTTTTGAGCTGCATCGCCACTAAGCGAAATGTGCCTCTGGCCATTTCAGCCCGATATTCTTGGATACGCACGCTATTGATGATGGTAACCGCCAAGCTTGATAACAACGCCACCAACACCAACGTAAACAGCAAACCGCCATAAATACGAAGAAAAATACTGGTCATAGTTTATTCAGCTATACCCAACCTGCTGGGTATATCAAAAAGTTGGGGGCTTGGGTCGTGTTGCAGTTTATTAGAACTGCAACACGACCCAAGCCCTATTGTGCCCTTAGCATTGGATATAGTTATTGGCCATTGGCTTCTTTTTTGTCTTTAACAAACAAATAGCCTCTACTGCGTACCGTTTTGATTAAGCGGGGATGCATGGGGTCATCGCCTATTTTAGGACGAATGCGCGAAACTCTAACATCAATGGAGCGATCTTGGCCGTCATACTCAATACCACGTAATGAAGAAAATATTTCCTCCCGGCTTAATACTCGACCCGCATGACTGGCAAGCAGCCAAAGCAAATCAAACTCGGCACTGGTCAAATCAATGCTTTCTCCTGCTAACCAAGCTTCTCGCATTGCATTATCAATAACTAATTCACCAAACACTAAACGGGCCTGGGATGTCACCGGTAGCTCTGGTTCTGCTGAGGTGGCAGGACTACTTCGCCGGAGCAAAGCACGAATACGCGCCAACAAAACGCGAGGCCGAACTGGCTTGGCCACATAATCATCAGCCCCCATTTCCAACCCCAACACTTGGTCTAAGTCATCAGTACGTGCTGTAAGCATTAAAATAGGTCCTTGATAATCGTTTCTTGCCCGACGACAAATGGACACACCATCCTCCCCGGGTAGCATTAAATCCAGTACCACGAGATCGGGTTGCTCGTTTCGAATTCTCTCCACGGCCTTTCCGCCATCCGCCTCAATGCTCACTTGCAAGCCATTGCTTTCAAGGTAGTCTTTAGTCAAGGCGGCTAATCGTTCGTCATCCTCTACAATAAGAATTCGATCGCTATCTGAACGTTCCACTGCACTACTCTTCTTAGTTAGTACTACTTGTTTTGTTAGTCGATGTTACTTGTTAGACAATGCTAATGTGTTAATACGACAGCTTACAGTATAATGTTGCCAAAGTAAGCCAGCACCGATCATATCGTTCGCCTGTAATGGTTACTGTATCAATCATGTAACAGGATAGACAATATTATCTAACCTGGATATTTCGCCAGCAAGCAAATAAGCAAAACCATTATTATTTGACTATAGTGTTTAATGAGACCATCAAGAAGTGTTTATAAATAGAACAAAAAATAGACGTAAAGGCGGCTGATGTTGTATTCTTTTTAAACAAAACTATTACTAATTTTTTCTTGCAAAACCGCTAACTATCTGAGTAAAAACAACTTATCGTTAGTGTTTGCTAACTAATTGTTTTGTCATATTTTTTCAACGTTTTCCATAGAGAATTACTACTTGCAATAAATTAGAAACCGCATTATCTTGTACCGCCCGAAACGTTCTATACTACATATAGTACTGCTTAATTATCTGAGCCCTAGCATCATGAATAACGATTTTCAAGTGCATAGCGGATTTTTTTCCACGGCCCGATTTCAGCAGTTATCCAATGAGGCAGCAAATCCCTTCTTAGTAAGGTGTATCACTGTAAGCTCAAATAGTTCTTGTGCAAAAAACAACCTTTACTGACACTTATTCAGTGCTGGTGGGTTTGTTCGATTTTTACTTAACATTTGGTAGGTATCCACTACATGAATAAAAACCTGATGGTTACTAAGCGCGATGGGCGAACTGAACCTATCGATCTGGAAAAAATCCACCGGGTGATTACATGGGCAGCAGAAGGCCTTAACAATGTCTCTGTTTCTCAGGTAGAACTAAAATCGCATATTCAGTTTTTCGACGGTATTAAAACCGCCGATATCCATGAAACCATCATTAAATCGGCTGCAGACTTAATTTCAACTGATACGCCTGATTACCAGTACCTAGCTGCACGTCTGGCTATTTATCATCTGCGTAAAAAAGCCTATGGCCAGTTTGAACCACCGGCACTGTATAACCACGTCTGTCGTTTAGTTGAACTGGGTAAGTATGATTGCCACTTGCTGGAAGATTATACAGAAACCGAATTTACCGAAATGGACCGTTTTATTGATCACCAACGGGACATGAACTTTTGCTATGCAGCCGTTAAGCAGTTGGAAGGCAAATACTTGGTGCAAAACCGGGTAACTGGCGAATATTATGAAAGCCCACAGTTTTTGTATGTTTTAATTGCTGCTTGTTTGTTTGCAAAATACCCTAAAGAGCAACGGTTAAATTATATTCAACGGTTTTATGATGCCGTTTCACGATTTAAGCTATCACTACCAACACCAATTATGGCTGGGGTTAGAACGCCTACCCGACAATTCAGCTCTTGTGTATTGATAGAGTGCGATGACTCATTAGATTCCATTAATGCCACTTCTAGCGCAATTGTTAAGTATGTCAGCCAACGAGCAGGTATTGGCATTGGTGCTGGTCGAATTCGCGCATTAGGTAGCCCTATTCGTAATGGTGAGGCGTTCCACACAGGCTGTATCCCTTTTTACAAACACTTCCAAACGGCGGTTAAAAGTTGTTCACAAGGTGGTGTTCGCGGTGGGGCAGCTACCTTGTTTTATCCTATCTGGCACTTAGAAGTTGAATCACTGCTGGTGTTAAAAAACAACCGTGGTGTTGAGGAAAACCGGGTACGACATCTCGATTATGGTGTTCAATTTAATAAGCTGATGTATCAACGCTTAATTAAGGGCGAGCATATTACTCTGTTTAGTCCTTCAGATGTGCCCGGTTTATACGATGCCTTTTTTGCCGACCAGGAAAAGTTCGAAGCACTTTATGTCCAGTATGAACAAGACCCCGCTATTCGCAAAAAACAAGTAAAAGCCATTGAACTGTTTAGCTTGTTTTTACAAGAACGGGCCAGCACAGGTCGGGTTTATTTACAAAATGTTGATCACTGCAATACCCACAGCCCTTTTAAAGCGAATGTTGCGCCAATTAAACAAAGCAACTTATGCCTAGAAATTGCCCTACCGACCAAACCACTTAATCGGTTTGATGACCCTAATGGGGAAATTGCCCTATGTACGCTTGCCGCATTTAACCTAGGCGCACTGGCCCACCTAGACGAGCTGGAAAGCCTAGCTGACTTAATTGTTCGCGCATTAGACAGTTTACTCAGCTATCAGCACTATCCTATTCCAGCAGCACAAAACTCCAGCGACAACCGTCGTACATTAGGTGTTGGTGTTATTAACTATGCCTATTACCTGGCCAAACATAGTGCTAAATACTCTGATGGCTCAGCCAACAACTTAACCCACCGTACTTTCGAAGCCATCCAGTATTACTTATTGAAAGCCTCTAATCGTTTGGCACAAGAGCAAGGTGCTTGCAATAAGTTTAACGAAACTACCTATGCTGAAGGCATTTTACCGATTGATACGTATAAAAAAGACCTCAACGAGGTATGCCAAGAGCCACTCCATTACGACTGGGAAGCATTACGTGCCGATATTAAACGATACGGCTTACGTAACAGCACTTTAAGTGCATTGATGCCATCAGAGACATCATCACAAATTAGTAATGCCACCAATGGCATAGAGCCACCTCGGGGCTATATCAGTATTAAAGCCAGTAAAGATGGCATCTTGAAACAAGTGGTGCCTGATTTTGAACAACTCAAAGAAAAGTATGAGTTGCTATGGCAAATTCCATCTAATCAGGGTTACTTGCAGCTAGTTGGGATTATGCAAAAGTTTGTTGATCAAACTATTTCGGCCAATACTAATTATGATCCCAGCAAATTTGCTGATGGCAAAGTACCAATGAAATTGATGATTCAAGACTTATTAACTGCTTACAAATTGGGTGTTAAAACACTTTACTATCACAATACCCGTGATGGTGCTGAAGACTCCCAAAATGATTTGGATGACGGTTGCGCGGGAGGCGCATGCAAAATTTAGCATAGGCCAACTGGCGCTTGGCTAAAGGGTTACTCCCAAACCATGCGCCAAAAAGCCAGCCTGCTCTTTTACCTGGGCCGGTTAATAGCCTGAGAACACCAATCTGAGTCGATAATGTAACCATGAGCTACACCACATTTAACCGTGAGCACTTTTCCCCCACTAGCCAGCCAATGTTTTTTGGTGAGCTGGTTAATATTTCTCGGTACGATATTCAAAAATACCCAATTTTTGAAAAATTAATCGAGAAACAACTGTCTTTTTTCTGGCGACCCGAAGAAGTCGATTTATCTACCGACAGACGGGATTTTGCTGACTTGCCAGAGCATGAAAAGCATATCTTTATCAGCAATCTAAAATACCAAACATTACTCGATTCCATTCAAGGACGCTCACCTAACGTGGCTTTACTGCCTATTGTATCACTACCAGAATTAGAAACCTGGATCGAAACTTGGGCCTTCAGTGAAACCATCCACAGCCGCAGCTATACCCATATTATTCGTAATATCATGAGCCAACCCAGTGATGTGTTTGATGATATTGTCACCAATGAGGCTATTCAAAAGCGTGCTACGGCAATTACTCAATATTATGATGAGCTTATTGAGAGCATTAACTTATACCATACCTTAGGTACAGGTACTCATAAAGTGGGTAACGACACCATTACCATCAGCCTACGTGATTTAAAGCGCAAGCTGTATTTAACTCTGGTCTCTGTCAATGTCCTGGAAGCTATTCGTTTTTATGTCAGCTTTGCTTGTAGCTTTGCCTTCGCCGAACGGGCCACAATGGAAGGCAACGCTAAAATCATTAAACTGATTGCTCGCGACGAAGCCCTACACTTGACGGGTACTCAGCACATGCTGCAATTGATGGCCAGTGGTGAAGATGATCCAGAAATGGCCGAAATTGCCAAAGAGTGTCGAGAAGAAGCTCACCAGATTTTTATTCAAGGGGCTGAGCAAGAAAAAGAGTGGGCAGAATACCTGTTTAAAGATGGCTCAATGATTGGTTTAAATAAAGACATTCTTGCTCAATACGTCGAATATATTACCAACCAACGAATGCTAGCTATTGGCTTTACCGCTCCCTTCGAAACCAAAAACAACCCATTACCTTGGATGAACGCCTGGTTAGTCAGTGACAATGTGCAAGTAGCCCCCCAAGAAGCAGAAATCAGCTCATACTTGGTCGGTGCTATCGACAGCCAAGTAGACACATCTGAATTTACTGACTTCGACCTCTAACCTACTAAAACCTTGTGTCAGACAAAAAGGCTGACACAAGCCTCGCAATGAAATATAGCCAATGCGAAGGAGAAATATGGCAAATATCATTAAAATAATTGACGGCTTCAGCTTTATACCACGAGAAGAACATACCGTACTGGAAGCCATGGAAGCCCAACAACTGATAGCCGAATATCAATGCCGCCAAGGCTATTGTGGTGCCTGTCAGGTTGAATTAGTTGATGGCAATATCGAATACACCGAAGAGCCTGTTGCGTTTATTCCTAAAGGACGTATTCTCGCTTGCTGCACCAAGCCTACATCCGATATCACTATCGAGCTGCCCTACCCAGTTAAACAAAAAAACAGCGAATCTTAATTATTTTTCCCAGTACAACTTTATAAAGTATGAGACTACCAAGGAATTTCCTGACCATCATAAGCATAAAATCTACCACTTTTTTCTAGAGTTAATGATTCAACCACCTGACGCAAGCCATTAATTGAAGTAGTGACATCAATCAATCCACTAGGTCCACCCATAGCAGTCCTTACCCAGCCAGGATGTAACAACACAACTTTAATACCCTCACTGCGTAGATCTTCAGCTAAACTTTTCCCCACCGCATTTAGCCCAGCCTTAGAACTACGATAAATATAACTGCCTCCACTAGAGTTATCAGCCATACTGCCCATTTTACTGGTCATTAATGCAATGGTTTTCTGCTGACTACGGCGGATATGAGGCAACAACTGTTGTACCAATAATAAAGGAGCGACCGTATTGATTTTTAACGTATCCATCCAGGCATCAGTGGTTATTTCTCCCAAACCAATCCCTTTAGGGCCATAAACACCAGCATTGCACCAAAGTAAGTCAATGGCTTGTTGATCCAGTTGACTCGCCAGTGAAGTCATTGACCCAAGGTCATTCATATCTAACGGATAAACAGTAATTGATGAACTTTGTTGTGCTAGCTGATTCAACTCAGTTGCCGTATCAGGTGTACGACAAGTTGCGACCACTTGCCAACCATCCTCACTGTATTGCTTGACTGCTTCCAGCCCCAAGCCACGATTAGCCCCTGTCACTAAAATAGTATGATTTTTTTCCATATTGGATATAACCCTTCAACTGGTATAGTGAAGGGTTCATTTTATGTCCAAGCAATAAGCTGGGTCTACAGTTACTACTAATCAGCTAGTAAATCCAACCAACGGTGCCAGTGATACCTGAAGCATCATCCGATGAAGATCTAAGACCAATACCTGTCAATACAACATGGTTGGTATTGTAAAATCGATTATTAATTTGATCTATTCTTAAATCGAGTGACTGTTCATAGCCAGTTCCGCTGTTAGTGGATAATACACTGCCTGTTAGCTTTCTAAGAGTATGGTTCCATTTTTTTGAAAGGATATTGATTGCTGCAACATTGTCACTCTTAATTCGAAACTCAATCCCAGTAAGAACATGACCCGAAGGGGCTTCTACATATTTCTCGTAGCCACTTCCACACTGCTTATGTTGTACAGAGCCTAAAGAACCACTAGCTAGCAATTTTCTGTAGCCAATTCGGATACCCTTGACATCATCCCCTTTTACACGTGCTCCTACACCTACAATGACCGAAAGCTCAGGTGCACGACAATATTTTTCAGTGCCACCTTTACCAACGCGGACTTCGCCAATATCATAAACACTATAAGGGTCCACTGGTAACTTGACCTTAGCCAAATTAGCTATAGTATTTTTTCTGGTGATATTGCAAGTATTTAATGATGAATAGCAAACACCTGTAGCATACTTTAATGCCTCTATATTAGATCTGACGAACGATTTAGCTTCATTATAATCACCTAATACTTTATTCCACCTTTCTTGCAAAAGTGGTGAAAAATCAGTGCTTAACACTGTTTCAATACGAGACAACATTTTTTGCTGCTCTTTAAATTTATTATAAATAGCCGCTCGCGAGTTGATAATTGCTTGAGTAAGTTCAGAGCTGTGCTGTGGATTGTTAAGCAGCACCTCACTGTAGCTAGTCGTAATCACTCCTGTTACAGCAGGATTATTTTTCCAGGATTTAAGCAGGGGACCATTCGCGCTTACATAAGTGCTCAAATTATCGATAATAGTACCACAGTTATAGCTATTTTCTGTAGATGAGTAACAAGCTTTTATTTTATCTCCAGATACAACCCCTAGAATATTACCCAGAGCTAGCTGATCACCACCAATTTGATGAGCAGTTAAATAGATATTAACAAAATTAGAATATTTATTTCTGGTTTTATTCAATGTTGCTTTAACACTGCCAAAATCAGCAAAGTTAAAGTTAGCACTAGCTTTAAACTCATCTTTAATACTTTTGTTGGCAAAATCAAGTTTAATGCTAACAAAAAGACTACCTCCGCGTTCAAGCTGGCTGATATAAGCATCACCACATAAACGATAAAACGCCTCTATGCCTTGATCTAACGCTTGCTGCCCCAATTCTGTCAACCTATTACCAGCATTGGGTAGGTTATAACGAACCACAGGTGCCTTATAGCTGTAAGACAGTAAAAGCGTATATGAAGTATCCGTTTCTTCCACCGTGCGTTTGAACTTTTGCTCATCATCCATCTTAATAATATCAAATAAATTCAGGTCACCATTTACTTTGATATCAAGTTTATCTTCTAATTTACTATAGTTATACTTTGAATTTAAACTTATCGTTTGAGTGGTATTCCCTGGGTTATCTATTACCGGTGAGCCATTTAAACAAGTCGATGGCCAAGAGCTACTTGCATCAGAGTCAAATGCAGCCCCTAAAAATGCGGTACTCGCTGAAGAAACACTTGGGCGCCCAAGCTGATGAGTATACTCAGAAGCAGCAGTTAATGATGAAGCAAAGAGAAGTGACGTTAACGATAAACAAGATACCTGTTTAATATCCATAAAAACTTCCTTTTATTCTAGGCATAAAAAATTATCAAAGGCCTGCCTTATTGCATTCCTTTGCAATGCCTTGTTAATCATATAGTATTTTTCGTCAACAGATATTAAACTGATCACCGTTCAAAACACAAGCATTAAATAAAAATTAATGAGTAACCATTTTAATTTTAAAAAACGAACAGACATCTCAAACTAAGTCAACTATTATAAAACTAAAGTCTAACAAAAAAAGCACCTATAGACAAAGCGAATGTCCTATACAACTAAAGTATTATAATTCAAGGCTATACTCTCCTTGCTGAGACGCTTCAAACATTTTTTGGTATTCACCACTTTTTCTTAGTTGTTTTAGCCCATCGTTAAATTGTTTAACCCAATAGAAACTTTTTTCTTTTCTCTTGGTAAAAATCAAATGATGGGAAGTTTCAATAATAGGCTTAGGGTGATGGACAAATAATTCCCTTTGATCAGAAGTATAATTATTATTAATAATTTCATAGCCAACATCTTTTTCAATAGGAAAAATATCAACCCTTTCCTTTATCAACATATTAAAATTAAGCAAGTCACTGCGAACTGGCACTACTATAATATGCCCTTCTTCTGCAGCTTTATCAAATAATTCACCATAGGTATAGCCTAAGGTAGCGCCTATGGTATATTTATTTAAGTCCTTTAGAGAATTCCAGTTAAACTAATTCTTTTTCAAATAGAAAAATACTTTCTGATTAGTATGCACCACTTCACTAAAATAAAAGTCCGCTAGCCTCTCAGGAGTGGGCACCCTTGAAGGTGAGGCATCCCAATTACCTGTCATGACCTGCTTAAGAGCACGCTTCCAAGGGAAAAAGAGTAGATCACTTTAACTCCTTTTTAGCAAAGGCCTGTGAAATTACATGTGATACAACTCCGAAGTGTTTAAGATTTTTTGATATATAAGGTGGCCACTCTCCTGTTGCTATCCTAATCACTCCCTGATTTTGAGGAGGATTTGTTTGTTCTTCAGCAGATACACCAAAGGAAATAATAAATAAAATAGTTAACGCAAGTTTATATAAGTACATAGCACACTTCTTACTATTCAAAGCTATTTACTTATTTATAGCAGCTATCAAAGGCAATCAATCACCTTTTCACAGTTCATCCATTTATTTATTATTTCATCATATTTCCCTGAAGCTTTCATTTGTGCCAGCTCAGCATTAAAAGCAACTGATAAAGCATATATATTGGGATAATCTGACCTTTTAACAAAGGGCATTGTATATCCTTTTTCAAATAATACCTTTTTTGAATAGGTAACTTTATGCCTTAACCTTAAATCATTAACTACAAAATGTCCTACTGTCTTATCAATAATAAATAAATCCACCCGTCCATTTGCTAATTTTAAAAAGCTTTGCTGAACATCTGTCGCTTCCTCTAATAATGGATTTAAAGTACCATCATCTCTATTTGGATATTTTTCCCAAAATGAATCATGGTAAGAGTAACCTCTCACAATACCAATAGTATTTAGATTTTTTAGAGGAGTATCATAATCCACCTCTACAGGCTGACTCATTTTGCCTCGAGTAAAAAATATATAGCTACTTTTCCACATATCCTCTTGAGGATAGTACACAAAGGGTTCTCTAACTTTTTTACGCGATGCTCCAAGAATTGCGTCTACTCTGGCAATTTCAACTTCATGCCATGCTCTTTTCCAGGGCATTAGTCTAACTGTATATTCCACTCCAAATTTTCCAAAAATATATTTAATAATGTCTATATCAATACCGACAATCCTACCCTCAAATTCAAACTCATAAGGAGGAAATGACTCACCAACAATGTTCAGTGGGCGAACCTCAGCAAAACTTGGCCTAATCAGGATATAAATTGATAGAATAAAAAACGATAGAGAGGCTTTCATAGTTAACTACTCAAAAATGACTTCAATCAACCATTCGCTTTGACTATAGACTAGGTTAAAACCTGTAGAATTACCATGAAAGGGGCCTATAACAGGCTATCGAGCTAGATCTTGCATTACTACTCCCTGTCTATACCCAATGCGAAGAATTTTTAGGTGAGGCCATTGAGTGACGAAGCCTCATGAGCCTATACAAATAAGTGATTGGGGAACGGAGCGATGATAAAAAAACCGAGAAATGATTCGCGACAGGTATATTTGCAATTATCAGCTCTGAATCACCACTAAAGGTAAATATTAAAATATACTCACCTAAATTTTTATAGATTTTTTAAGCTTGAGCCTGGTATCGAAACTTTCTTATCAATTTATAAATCCCACTTGCACCAATCGCCAGATAAAGCCCTATCAACATTTCCAACAATGTTATTACCAACCCAACCCAGTATTGACTTAATCCGTTAGCATCTCCTGACGAAAATTGTTTAAAGTAAAATAGCCCTAAAAAATTGTAAAAAAAGTCAGGCACTGACCAAGACAGTATATAGACACCTAATAATACTAGCCCAGCTATTTGAATTTGCTTACCATCAGTTTCTAGCGTAGGAGAATCAGCAAATGAGTTTGGAACTAATAACTTTGCTATTGAAACAGGGAATTTAATTATCAATATTGAGGCAATAAACATGATTAACGGAGAAACAAAAAAATAGTAAAACCCAATTTGATCACCGCTATCTCTAAAATCTGTTAGTATCATTTGTTGATATTGCACGTAATTGCCTGGTATAGCAGCAAGTGCCTTGACTAACATAAATAGCCCCACCAATCGCAGACCTAAAGCAGTGACTTCAATGACTTTCATTTTCAAATTCCAATAACGTTAGCTTGCGCTTGGCAACAATTTTCTTGTGAATCCCACGGTATGCTTGTAACGCCGTTTTACTACAGATACGAAGGCCAGGAAACCCCAGTGTATTATGAAAAGTATCAACTGGCCATTGAAATAAATAACAATCAGCAAAGAAATTGGTTATTAATGTAACTGGATCAACAAGAAATAGTTCAACTCTAATAGAATGGTATTCAAAAGATCGTTTATGAGAAAATCGTTTCTCAGGAATATCTACAAGCGCATCGTCAGACTCAAGCAAATTATCCACACAAGTAAAACAATGGTCTCTCACTAGCAGGTCAATATCACTATGCCAACCAGGCTCTCTTAATTGGCATAATTCCTCAGCCCAGCCTCCAAAAACCCAATTATCAATACCTTTTGCTAATAAATATTGATGTACCTGACACAGAAATTCAATATTGTTCATTTTATAAATTCAAATTCTTCCGTTCATGCTCCAACAGCCAACGTTTTCTTTCAAGTCCCCCTGCATAGCCCACCAGTTTACCATCCTTTCCAATAACGCGATGACAGGGGATGATGATTGCTATTCGATTACAGCCATTAGCGGTTGCAACAGCTCTAACTGCTTTTGGCCTGTTTATTTTTTCTGCTTGCTGTTGATAGGAACAGGTTTGACCATAGGGTATTGCTTTTAAGCACTCCCAAACTGCATGCTGAAAATCAGTTCCCGGCGAGTGTAATTTAACGGTAAAAGTCGTTCGTTCACCAACAAAATATTCGTCTATTTCTTTTTTAGCCTGTTTTATATGTTGGTTTTCCCCAGCAATAATTTTTGCTTTTAACCGTTGCTGTAGATCTTTAAATTCGGTTTCCAACATCCGCCTATCGACAAACTCCAGCAAACAGACACCTTTATCAGTGGCACAAACAAACATAGGGCCTAACGGTGTCGTCAATCGACTAATTAAAATAACGGCATGTTCTGCACTATTTTTGGGTGATTTGCCAATAAATTTTTTATAAGTATAACCAAAGCCACTGAGTGACTCATACCCTGTATCAAAGGCTGTTTCCGTGGCTGTTTTGCCGTCTTTTAGTTCTTGAAAAGCATTATTGATTCGGTACATCCGCTGATAAGCATGAAAAGTCATTCCATAGTTCTTTTTAAACCATCTACGGACCAATTCAGGGCTAATTTGATTTTCTCTCAATTGCCAGTCAGTAATTTTTTCCTTGGGATTTTCCTTCATCAAGTTGATTGCTTGTTCAACCGGCTTTGGGGCCTCATTTGCATTCTCAGTTGGCTTACACACTTTGCAAGGCCGGTAGCCTGCATCCAAAGCCTCTTTAAAAGTGGTGAAAAATTCGACATTTTCCAGTTTAGGCTTACGAGCTCGACAGGTTGCAATACAGAAGACTGAAGTGGTTTTCACCCCCACATAAAATATGCCCACATAGCTTGGTTCTCTATCCAGTAATGCTTGATAGTAGTTGTTTATTGTTTTCTGGTCTGTCACTAGCATTTATATAACCTTAACGTCCATACAGCCCCTAAACTGAGGTCATACTCTCTTAGCTATACAGTAGCCAAAGTGGCTATCAACAGACAACCGAAAACTGAACAAGTATTTTTGGAGAGGTGCCCTTAAAACTTAGCGGATATGGTGCACCCCCAAATTCTAGTAGAATCTGATCAGATATTTATTTTACTCCGCCAAATACCCAATCAGGCTCAAACCCTCAAGCTCATCCCACAGGCTTTATTTTCAAAGTAATTTGCCTGGGTAATTGATAACTTTCAAACGACACGCTCAGTACTTCTTGGGCTGCATCCCAATCAGTCGTCATATATTGATTCATACCCTGTTTAGTTTCAATTTGCCAGCCATTAGGGAAATGACGACGTGCAGGTATATAAATTTCTGTCGGCTCAGTTATTTGAGGGTTGTGATTAAAGGTTAAAGTAAATTCTTTTTTATTAGGCTCAAACAAAAAGTTAATAATTTGTCCAGCTACTGCTCTGGGATATACCCTCACTAAGCCATCTACTAATACGGTTTCACTGCCTTCTGCATCCGTCGGTGCCCATGAACCTGGATCATTGGACCAAAATGCCCAGCTGGCTCCCATGTGATCCGCCATGGTAGTCACATCATTAATAAAGCGTAAGGCACCTTCTTGGTTGGGACTAATCCCAAACTCTCCAACCACTAGGGGTACTTTCATTTTATTTAGCTCTTTAACACGAGCATTAGGCCAGGATTTAAATGCTAATACATTACCTTTATAAGCAGCCCCTTCATGAACCAGTACAGGATAAAAATGGGGAGCATAAACAATACGAGAACCTCCCACTCTAGGATCTTCAACAGTGCCTAAAGTAGAAGCTACTCCAAAATTAACCCCAAATGCCTGTGGTTCAATAAACAACCAAGTGTCATTATCCACTGCGCGAATTCGGCTGATAACCCGGTCATAAAAAGGCTTTAATTTCAGTGGTTCAAATAGTGGCCAAACAGAACTGCCACCATAAGGCTCATTCATCAAGTCATAGCCAATCACATTGGGGGTATCTTTAAAATAGTTGGCTACTTGCTGCCAGGCATTGGCATAATGTTCCTGTAAATAGCTGTGGCTGCCTGAGCCATCCCAAAAATTATCAAATGCTCTGGTAACACCCAACTCTAGATATGTTAACCACCAAGGGGAGCGAATCGTAACGGGTAAGCCATCGGTAACTGTTGCCCATTTAGGTGCACCATCACCACCAAACTGTAAAGCATACAAATCCTGATGCATATCCAGCAGTACATACATATTATACTTGGCATACCAGCGTACTCTTTCTGCTATTTCAGCTAAATATTGCTGGTCATAAACACCTGGAGAAGGTTCTAAACGGTCCCAAAAGATTAAAAACCGAACAAAATTAAAACCCCAGTCATTAGCAGCCCTTGCTACGTCTTTTTCTTCAATCCAAGGTAAACGATTAGGGGCTGATTTGGCACTACTGCTGGTATTCAGGCCATGTAAAACCAAAGAGCGTCCGTGTTGATCTTTGATATAACGAGGTTGATCCGGTTTGATTTTGCAACCTGCTACTACTAAAAAGGTAGCTAACAAAATCAACCAACTAAGAGGCCGTAATAAATCCTTTACAGAGTAAGTCATAAGTAGTCCTTTCTTATTATCTTCACTTTAATAAGTATTTACCGAAACATTACTACTCATCTACGTACAGTTCATTATAATGCCGCTCTTTATTTCAGCAGTTGGCAGGTAATGCGGCTGGCCATCATGTCCAAAAGACTTCAGCATGCAGCATTGATAGCCAACACGAAGGACATAACCTTCACATTGGGTGTAGTAGGCGTATCTATCAAAAAATAGAGCCAATATATAGAGGTACTTACTTATCCAGTCAGTACCCCTCATCCCATTACCCTACAGCTGAATTATTAAATTTTTGCACGCTGATAGGTTATTAATGAATCATAACGCTAGTTTTAAAACCATTGATATTATTGCCATTGGGCTAATGACCTTTGCCCTATTTCTTGGCGCAGGTAACTTGATATTACCTCCTAGCTTAGGTTATCAGGCTGGTGCGGAACTAATGCCAGTGATGTTTGGTTTCTTGCTCACTGGGGTCGGGCTACCACTACTAGGTATTGTTGCGACAGCAAAAGTGAACGGTGGCTTACCCACCATCACCAAAAACTTACCTACAATAGTCGCCTTTATTATTGGTCTGGTTATTTATCTGTCGATCGGCCCTTTATTTGCTGCTCCGAGGACTGCAGTTGTCGCTTATGAAATGAGTGTTATACCACTGGCAGGGTTAACAGAAGACACTAACCAATTCCTATGGTTATACACCATTATCTATTTCACAGCAGTGCTACTCATTGCACTATTCCCTGGCAGGCTAATGGATTCCATTGGAAAGGTGATTACGCCGTTCTTAGTCATTGTCTTAGTACTCATTGCTGCTGGCACCATCTTTTATCCACAAGGCGAGCTTCAGGCCACTACCCAAATTAAAGGCTCACCCTTTAGTGAAGGGTTTACTAAAGGCTATCTGACTCTCGATACCCTAGCTTCGCTGGTATTTGGTATGGTTATCATTAATAGCCTACGCCAACGGGGTATTAATGATTCCAAGCAGCTAACCAAATACACCTTGGCAGCTGGCTTTATTGCAGCCATTGGCCTGTCTGTGGTTTACCTTAGTTTGTCTTATCTCGGTGCCACTAGTCATAGCTTAATCGCTGAACAAGTCAATGGCGCTCAAATGATTGGTATCTATATCAATCAAATATACGGCCATTGGGGACAAGTGATTTTAGCCATTGCCATAACCTTAGCTTGCTTCACTACCGCTGTTGGTTTGATGACCTCTTGTGGTGAATACTTTCATCAATGTTGGCCACAAGTGTCTTATCGCACTTTTGTGATTATTTGTACTGCCGCTACAGCCCTGGTAGCCAATGTTGGTCTTAACCAGCTGATGGCCTTAGCAATCCCTGCTTTATTTGCTATCTACCCAGTTGCCATTGGGTTAATCCTGTTATGTTTTATCAGTCATTGTTTGGCAAATCCTCGGCTAGTGAATGGCCTAACATTAGTGGCTATTTTCTGTGTGAGCCTGTTCGATGGTTTAAATGCAGCAGGTATCGAAGCAATTAAGCCAATCTACAACGTGTATCAGCAATTGCCTTTTGCCAGCCAAGGCCTTACTTGGTTAATACCAGGGATTGCAGGCTTTTTAGTCGCTGTAGCACTTTCAAAGCTCACAGCCAGTAGTGAGCAAAAACAGCAAACGGCTTAATAAACCTTTGCTCATAGGTTAGCCCTATTATTTCACCGGTTATCAAAAACACTGTGTTCTGGTGAAATATTTGAACCAGCAGGCTAGAATAGCAGCACATCATTTCTGATATAGGAAAACAGTGAGTATGCGTTATTTAACCGTTTCTATTCTAGCCACTCTGATTGCCTTGCTAACAGGTTGCAGCAAAGTGACTAGCGAAAATTACAATAAGATTAAACTGGGCATGGAAAGCAGTGAAGTCGAACAAATTTTAGGTAAGCCGACCAAATGTGATGCTATTTTGACTGCAAAACAATGTGTTTGGTCATCAGGAAGCAAATCGATCGATATTAAATTTGTTAGCGGTAAAGTCGTGTTATTCAGCAATACAGGGCTTTAGTCTATTCGCTTTGCTAGTTATTTTATTACTCACTTTTAAAAATCTAGTTAAAAGCCCTTATGAAGGATAGTTGAAGACTCACCTATAACTATCCTTCTCATTATGGGTGTTTAATTAGTGCCAATGCCACGCTAATCGACACTAATCCAAACTCCCGCCTGATCACATAAAGATTTTTCAGGCAATTATCTGACCAGTCAATCATAAACAGTGCATAGTGAAAAAACACCATCGCCGCTATCCAGGCAGCCCATTTCACTACTTTTAAAGAATCAACTGTTAATGCAGCACCTAAGGCTGCCAGTAAAAAAGCAGGTGCAGCAAGGGTTGGAATATGACCAAAACCGCCAAAAAGGGCTGCAACAACCAGAGGCAAGATTAGGGCATAACGTAATTGCCCCCACAAGCTATACCAATGTTTCTGCATAACCTCCAAGTTTGTCTCAACGTTTATCCGCCCCGCTTCTGGTGCTAACTTATATAAAACAAATGCGGCTATTGCCATTGCCACTTCACGAATTTGCACTAGGGGTGCAGGTGCCGTATAAACAGCGACATCGAGCTGAATATTGGGAACCGTCATCACAGGCAAAGCTATGACATAAAAAACCAACATAAAAAACGTCAACATAGCGTTCCACCGAACAGCCAGCCCTGCTATTAAACTACAGCCAACTACCAGCTCCACCATCGCTAACAACGCCAGTAAACTTGCCGGACTGAATAAGTGTCCCCAACTGCTTTGAAACAAAAAGTATTGAAAAAACTGATTAATATAACCGGCAGCGCCTAAATAAAAACCAAGCATGTCGGCAAACTGGGAAGGTGATAATAGCCCTAAGAATTTAATCAAAGCCTCAACAACCAACCAGCCACCTAAACCTACTCGAAGAATAAAGGCAGTACGCATTACAGCAACTTGATAGGTTTGACCTGTTTGAACGCCTCCAATTAATGCCTGCAGCATATATCTCTCTACATAAAAAATAGTCATTACTCATTACAAAGACCCTGCAAGACGGGGATTCCTTTCATTCTGGCGGTTAATGTTAATTGTAAAGGTAGTCAACTTAGATAAAAGGTTATGTTATTGTATGGATACTTAAAAAACTTCACTCACCTTATAGTTCAGTTCAATGTTGAGCAGATTAATTTCAATAATAATTATAATTTTCTCATCAATACCACCAGTAGTAGTTGCTCAAGAGAGTCGCTCCCCATTAATCATCAAGCACCTCCAGGCAATTGATCCATATGTACTCAAGCTATTAACTTTAGCATTAGAAAAAACACTCACACCAGACGAGCCCTATGAGTTAAAAGGCGTTATAAATGGCTTCACAGAAGGTAGGCGAGTAAAAATGCTGGAACAAGGCTATTATGATATTCTTCATTTTGGTTTCAGTAAAGAAAGAGAAAAACGATTTACAGCAATTAAAGAACCTATTTTCCGCGGTCTAAAAGGCTATCGTTTATTTCTCATCCACAAGGATAATAGCAAGCTTTTTGCTAACATCAATACATTTAACCAGCTTAAAAATCAGTTTACTGCTGGCTTCGGCACACACTGGTCTGATAATACCATTCTTAAAAAGAATGGTATTAAAGTACAAGAAGCAGTAGCAAGTCATCATTTAATGGGAATGCTAAATGCAAAACGATTTGACTATTTCCCTAGAAGTATTGACGAGATTTGGCAAAACTTGTTAGAAACAGATTACCCAGAGATTATCATCGAAAACAGCTTAGCATTTTACTACCCTCACCCTATATATTTCTATGTACAAAAGGACAATAAATCATTAGCAAACCGCATTCAACGTGGTCTAATAGCTGCTAAAAACGATGGTACATTTAAACAGTTATTCTTAACCTATCATTCCACTTATATAAAAAAAGCAAACATTCAAGACAGAAAACTATTTAACCTTAAAAATTCTGGGTTACCACCAGCAATGTCATCTATTGATACCAGCTGGTGGCAATAATAGATAGCAATATCAGACTAACGTATAATAAGCCCAACGACGCTCCCCCACTCTCATCAACTGTCCTTCTCTATTTAGTTTCTTCAGTAAGTAAGATGCCCGCTGATGGGTGATATTTAAAAGCTTTTGACATTGGTTATTATTGATATGCTTATTAGTTGCTAAATAATCTAAAATAATAGCTTCTGCATTTTGGTTACTATGAATAGAGAGTAAACTATTCTCTTTACTATTGACTTTTGACTCATACCTGTTTTTACACCGTGAGTTATCAGAATTTAAGTTAGCTATAGATTTATTATTTAAAGGTAGATGATATGGCTGTATTGCATTGCCTCCACTGCGAATCAAAGCATACTCAATAAAATTCCTAAGTTCACGAACATTACCAGGGAAAGCATATTGCTCCAATGCCTTAATCGCCTCACAGCTTATTGAAACTGGAGTGAAAGCCATTTCATCCACCAACTGAGCAAGAAAATGGTTAGCCAATAGTTCAATATCCTCTTTACGTTCACGTAAGGGCGGTGTTTGTAAGCAATAACCAGATAAACGAAAATATAAATCCTGTCTGAAAACTTTATCAGCAATCGCTTGCTGCAAGTCCACATGAGTAGCAGCAATGATACGAACATCAATATCACGCTCTTTTACATCACCAACCGGTATAATTTTTCCTTCCTCCAACACACGAAGTAACTTCGCTTGTAAACGTAGTGGCATTTCTCCCATCTCATCTAAAAATAAAGTACCGCTATTCGCTGCTTCAAAATAACCTTTTCGATCACCTTGGGAACCTGTATAAGCACCCTTAATAGAGCCAAAAAAGGTTGCATCAGCCAGTTCTTCAGGAATTGCCGAACAATTCACCGCAATAAAAGGGCCACTAGACCTATTGCTGCCAAAGTGAATCGCTCGTGCAACCAACTCTTTTCCTGTGCCACTTTCCCCTAATAGTAATACATTAGTTTTGCTTACATGATGCAAACGACGTATTTCTGTTAGTAAGCCCATTACTGCTTTACTTTTACCAACAAATGTTGAAATACCCCACTTTTCGGCTTCCTGCTTTGACAATGTAGATAAGGCATGGTTGGCTTGGTTAAAAGCAGCTTCTGCCTTCTCACGCTGATTTTGTTCTTCCAATAATTGGTCATTAAGAAAACTTAACTCCCTATTTTTTTGTGCCAACTCAACTAGTTGATGTCTAACTGTTATGTGTGTTTTTACCCTGGCTAATACCTCTTCTGCTTCAAATGGCTTAGTGATATAGTCCACCGCACCTTTTGTAAAAGCATCAAGTTTATGGGTTGTTGATTCCAACATACTAATAAAAATAATGGGTATATCTCTTGTATGTGGGTTAGACTTTAATTTCTGGCAGGTGTCAAAACCATCAATACCAGGCATCAAAATATCGAGTAAAATCAAGTCAGGATAACTTCTAACTGGGGATTCACTGAATAATAACTTCAATACTTGCTCACCACTTATTGCAACACTGACATCATAGTGGGATGACAAAATTTCTCCTAATATAAGAATATTTGCCCGTTCATCATCTACTATTAGTACTCTACCATTATTATTCTGCATCATTTGTAGTAACTTTTAATTTTTTTATAATACTATCAACAATATTCAGCCCTTGATCAAAGTCAAAAGCTGCAATAGCGAGTATAAGTTTTTCAAAAGCAGCAGCACAAGTCGTAGGAATTTTACTTTTTATCTCTATTGCCTGTTGACTTGCACAAAATGCATGTTGACACAAACTATCTCTCAAAGCTGTTATTTTCTTATGGGTAGTAACATCTATACTAATCATTTGATCAATCGTAGTATCTATTAAGGCGTTATTTTTAGGCGAATAATCTAGGCCAGACCAGTTACATAAACCTACAATCACTCTATTGTGTTCTTTTATAAAATCTGAAATATCTTGCTCTTTACAATTACGCTTACCACAAGCTTTTTCTAATTTATCTAAAACTAAAACCAGTTGATCGGCACCAATATTAGCAGCAGCCCCTTTTAGTGCGTGTAATTTTTTACTGGCAGGAACAAAATGATTTTGCTCAATCAACTGTTTAACTTGCAAACCATCAGAGTAATGATCAGAATAAAATACATTCAATATTTTTTCATAAGCTAGCTGATTACCCTGAATTCGGCTAATGCCTATTTGTATATTTATTCCAGGTAAACAATCTGACAATAAATCGCCTTGAATTGTCTTTTTCTCTAATGTAACACAGGATTCACTTCTAAAATCTTTCAACCAACGAGATAAACAATTATAGAATATCAAGGGATCAATCGGCTTCGTTAGAAAGTCGTTCATCCCGGCTTGAATTGCTTTTTCTCGCTCCCCATCCAAAGCATTCGAGGTCAGCGCTATTATGGGTACATCTTTTAACTCAGACAACTTACGTATTCTTCTTACTGTTTGATAACCGGACAAACCTGGCATCTGGATATCCATCAATACCAGTTGGTAGTGCTGGCATCTCATTTTAGCAATTGCCTCACTACCATTATTTACAACACTTACATCAATTTCAGCTTGACTTAATAGCTCGCTAATTATCTGCTGATTAACTTGGTTATCCTCTACTACTAAGACCCTACACCCTCTCCAAGCTAATGATTTGTTTTGCTCTACTAGTGGTTGAGAGGGTACATAACCTAAATTAAAAGGTATTTCTACAATAAATTCACTGCCGTATCCTAATTCCGATTTTACGCTAATGGCACCTCCCATGAGTTCTACTAATTGGCGACAAATAGTAAGCCCCAGGCCGGTGCCACCATAACGCCTGGTCGTGGCAGCTTCCGCTTGAGTAAAACTCTCAAACAATGAGTCTATTTTCGATTCATCAATACCAATGCCTGTGTCCTTTATATAAAAGCGTATATATACATGGTTATTTTCTGATACTGCTGTATTTACCTGTTTATTAGTAATACTTTGTTGTTTAACATAACTACCGTCCCCAAATATTGTTACACTCACTGTACCTGAATCAGTAAATTTCATCGCATTGTTGATCAAGTTAATGAATACCTGCTGTAGCCTTAATTCATCCCCTATCAAATAATCAGGTACCTGCGGACTCAAAGTTACTATAAAATGCAAACCCTTTTCTCTCATCTGTTCTGTAAAAATTTGCTCAATAGTGCTTACAACTCTTTTCAAACTAAAGTTTGCATTTTCAATTATTAACTTTCCAGCCTCTATCTTTGACATATCCAAAGTGTTATTAATAATCCCTAGTAAAGTCTGTGAAGCTGATTGAATTTTATTTAAATAATTTTTCTGTTTTTGGGATAGGCTAGTTTTCAAAGCTAAATACGCTAACCCCGTAATAGCATTCAGTGGAGTACGAATTTCATGGCTGATATTAGCAAGAAACTGGCTCTTTGCTGCATTTGCCTCACACGCTTTCTGTTGTGCAATCTCTAACTCTTGAGTACGAATGTTAACCGTTTTTTCTAGTTCAGTATTATAATTCGCTATTACTTGTTCTGCCTTTTTAAGTTTTGTGATGTCTGTTGCGATAGTGCCAACATCTTTAATTTTGGCCTTTGAGTCATAAAGAGGAAACTTAACCAATAAGTAAGTGTGATCACCATCAGCAAGCCTTATAGTTTCTTCCACTTCTATTGGTTGTTGCTTTTCAAAAACTTGATCATCATTTGTAGAAAAAGAAATGCTAGCCTGCTTATTAACATTGTTTTGGTCGGTTTGAATGCCTGTCTGTTCAGAAGCAGATGAGCTAAAAATTCTTTCATACTCTTTATTTACCATTACATACTGATGCTGCCTATTTGTTATAGTAATAATAGCAGGTGCATTATCGAGTAATGCTTGGAACCGTGCTGAGCTCTCACTAAGCTGTTTATTTTTTTCGATAATGGTTGCTTTTGAACTATATAAACTTGCAAGCATTTGATTGAATGCTTCAACTAACAGAGCTATTTCATTACGCACTCTGGTGTTAATAGAAATTTTTTGGCTATTCAATGAGTTTAATCTGATATCTTTTATGGCATGGGTCAACTCTGCCAAGGGTTTACGAATCTTTTTATTAAAAACCCAGAAAAACAGTAGCCACAGTGCAATTGTTTTTAAAACAGCGTTAACAATAATAAAGAAAAACCCAACCTTAACTTCATTCAAAATAACACTCATACTTGAAAACAAAGCCACTTCACCTATATTGATTGGCTGCCCTTCATGAATAAAGTTAATCTTGAATTTATAGACACTGTCATCGATATACTGTCCATCATTCTTTAGACCTTCATTGGCTTTGGAAAGAACTAAGCTGGATAAAGTTGAACTAGGAACTTGCCCAACTTTACCAATGACCTGACCAGTTTCTCCTTTGAGTACAACCCCTTCAACTGATGGATAAGCAACCAAACCAGATAAAACACTACTTACTTGTTCATGATTTACATCCCACAATGCTTTAGCAAGTATCGGTTGAAACGTCTTGGCAATAGCAGATAACTCTTGTGATACACCGGCTTTAGCATGCAACCACTCACTTACCATATGAACAGAAGTAACTGCTAAGGTAATAAACAAATAAAAGGAAAAAACAACTTTAAGTAACTCGCCAGCAAGTGACTCGGTTATTTTAATAGGTAGACCACTCTTGCCACTGCTCAGTATTTCACCACACATAACCAAATAAAAAACCACTAAAGCAAATACTTACTTGTTTTTATTTTAATAAGCAATTTGCTTATAACATGCTTATAGAAGTTTTTACAAGCTTATAGGCTGCTTATAACTGGTTCTTTAACACTTTATATACATTAAGTACTTAAATACCAGATTAGCTTTTAATTTAAAAGACACAGGAAGTCAGCAAGTAAACACTTTAAGAAATATTTTTATCTATTACTTATAATTGGCATATTTGCTGCTCATCAATATCCGAGCTTGATTTTTGAGATTAGCTGTAGATTCATTATTAATAAATATTTTCTATTACTGACTAATGAACTTTAAATTAGATAAAAGAGACTAGTTAAACTAATTAGATGTTTATTTTTTTGTGGAAAATCTCGCACTGATTAGTATTTAATATTTAAAAAATATTTTTACTCGCTAATTGAGAACGATGAATATACTTAGCGATAGAGCATTAAGGGGGACATTTAGTGATATAAAAACGACATACAGGATACTGAGTTATGAGTAAAACACATATTATTAAAATTCTTATAAAGTATATTGGAGATAGATCATGAAATTAGATCTTAAAAGTATTTTTGTTATACCTTTACTGATGTCTAGCTTGTACACTTTTGCTGATGGTACTACTAAAAATTTGAACATCATTCTTAGTCAGGATGAAGTAAAGTTTCTTAAAGAAAATAAGTTAAATATGGTCATTGCCAAGGCTGTAAATAGTGGAGGAGCTGAAAAATACAATGTTGTTTGGGAGTCCAGGTCTGATTATGCAATCACGAATACCTATAGCTGGATACCTCAATATACAGCAAACACGACTAGTATTGATATAATTTCACCTACCTCAAAAGTTGTTGCTCAAGGTGTTAATGTTCCTATGAAGTTAGGACAGAAAACAATATTAAACCAATATGGAATGCTTTCTCAAAACGTATCTAAATCAGATAACCCAAATTCAATTGAATTTGATATTGCACAAAATTTCTATGAAAAGAGTTTTCATATTACATTAGCAACAGGATTAAATAGTAGCACCAAACCTCAGCCTTTTTTTATTGATACAGAGACTTATGAACCTGGTTATAAAGTTGAAGTTACCCCAATAGAAAAGGTTAAAGTTTGGTTTCAAACTGAATTAGAAACGGGAAATTATATAGAAAAAATTATTGCTCCGGAATTAACTGTAGATTTTACCAATCAATCAGACTCAACCTATAAATATGATAACGGTAAGTGGAGTCCCGTTCCTGACAGTGAGTTAATAGACTGGAAGGCTAACTCAGATTTTATACCAAATCCGATTATGATAGCTGTAGCTACTGGCGTATTCGTCTCTATATCAGACTTAGCTCTGAAAATAAATACAATGCTTACCGGTGTTGAAAGCAGTGTTCGTGCAACTGCAACTTTAGATACTGATAAGAAAGTCACAGTTAAGTTCTTTTATAAAAAACCTTCTGATGTGCTTGAATCGGCTAGATTAGCTACAGATATTAATAGCGAAAAACTTGATAGTGTTCTATTAAGCGTTTTAAGCGACTCATTGGCGGGGTTAAATTCAGGCTTTGAAATTCTGAGTGCTAAGGTTAGTGATGCCAACCACTTATATAGCATAAAGCATGCAGAGTCACTATTCTTTTGGAGTCAGGGAGGAGCTCATATCTTTAGAAAAAATCCAAAATTGTGTGAAGATGACTCATTAGTGAATTTGGTCTATACTGTGAAAGGCCGTGATTATATTACCCAAGAGTGTAACTTTGGCCCTCAGTAAGCTTTAAACCAAGGAATCTCTGAGGTTTTAATTTCGAGTTTAATTATACTCAATTAAGCAGAGATTCCACTTTTACCATTTGTAAGTCATTCCACACACATCTAACAGGTAACACGTAACTATTAAAGCAGCATCCGGAAGACTCAATGCATATGTGCCAACCTAAAAAGACACTAATAGATGTCTTTTTTAATTAGAGTTAAGTAGCTTATATTGGAATTTATTCCATAAGAAATAACTGTTTATAATCTTCGGTTTCTATAAATTTCTTCAATGACTGGTTAATTAGTTCAACATCCTTTATTGGCACTGTTTTCATACTAAACATATAGTGTACAGGTGTTTTTTCTACTATATAAGGGTGGATTTCTACCTGCTCTACTAAACCCTTTTTTCTTACTTCAGATAGCATAAATAGCTTATCACTCAGCAAAGCATCTATTCTGTTTAAAAGTAACATAGCATACCGGTCAGAGTAGTCAGCAACATTAGTAACCTGAGCTTTAAACTGGTCATTCTTAATTAGTTCATGAAACTCTTTACCTTGCCAAGTACCAATCAGAGTACCCAGCCTCATATTTAACCCAATAACATCAGCCAATGATTTTAATGGCCATTTTTTAGCTTCACCTTTTCTTATTATCAAGCGTCGCTCTTCATATCGGTAAAAATTTGAAAATAAGGCAAACTGTTCTCTTTCTACTGTTTTTGAAGCAAATCCAGTCATATCTAATTTGCCATCTTTTATCAGCGCAATTATTCTTGCCCATGGCATATGTACAAATTCAACTTTGCAATTTGCTAACTTAAAGACTGATTGAGTCAACTTATAATCTAAGCCAGTCACTTCTCCTGTATCATTTTTATACATATAAGGAGAAAAAGAAGCATATCCCATTCGATATAAACTCTTCTCACATTGCCCAAAGGCAGTACTAGTAACAAGTGTTGACATTATTAATATCTGTAAATAAGGAATAATTTTAATACTAAAATTATTTAACAATGACTATCAATCCTTTTTAGCACTAAATAATGACTAATAACCTACCATACAAATCACGAAATTCACCCGTTACTTTTTATAAAACTTATTTCTTATTATTTTTAAGATGATTATCCATATGATTAAAATAAAATATCAGCATTGATATATGATCAAAATGGATTACTCAATCCCATATTTAGAAAATATGGCTTGCACCTCCCCATTTTCTTTCATCTTTTTTAAGATTTGGTCATACTGGCTGATTATTCTTTTCACATTAGGGTAATCAGATGTTTTAACAAAAGTATTATAATAAGGTTTATCCTTAACCGATTTAGGTAAGTAGCTTATTTCATCTCGATAATTACCAACTTTTGCTTCATATAAAGTAACCATTGTAGGTAGTGGTACAACATCAATTCTGCCCAATAATAGTTTTTTCATATGTAAATCATTAATAGGTACTTTATCAACATAAAAAATCCCTGACTCAGCAGCTTGTAGAAACTCTGGTGTATAAGAAAAACCTTCAGTCATACCAACCTTTAGCCCTTTTAAATCCTCAAAAGTATTATATTTAATCTTCCCTTTATTTTTTCGTAAAATAAAAAAATGATATTGTGTTGTAATATGCGACTCACTAGGGTAGATTAAATATTTAGTACGCCATTTTTTATATGAATAAGTAAACACCATATCCAAAGTATTACTGGTTTTCCAGAGCTGCTCCAACCTTGAAGATGAACTAATAATTGCCACTTTATAGTCAACTTTTAATTGATTAAAAATAGCATCGATAATATCTACATCAATACCTTCTGGATGACCATTTTTATTTATATAACGAATAGGTTTCTCGGGAATGCCCCCAATGATTAATTCCCTTGCTATCAGCTGGAAACTCACTGTAATTAGAAGAGTCATGGCAATAAAATAACGTCCTAGTATAAATAGCAAAACTCTTTCCTTTTAAACATATCCGGCCTCATTATATACCCTCATTTAAGGTAACAAATCAACCACAAAATTATCAAACCGACTACCATTACTACCCCAACTATAAGGTGCAATAGTGCCATGACTTAAGCTATGATCCACCACATTAAATATAGTTTCACCATCAACCACTACTTGCAAAGTATTACCATTAGCAACAATTTTTAGTTGATAGCTTTTTCCCTGTTGGTAAGCAATATGATCTTCTGCCAGCAAAGTATAACTGTCGCCTACCCGCTTAACCAAACGTCGGTACTGTCGTTGTTTATCCCATGAAAATCGATAGTAATGTTGATGATCTTGATAGCGAAATGCCACTCCTACCGCATCATCGTCATCACTGCGAATCAAGCAGTTAAATTGATAGTTTTGCCATTGTAAACCAGGTTGATAGACTAAATAACTGCCTTTCTTGGTAATATCTGTCGCGTCTGTAGGCAATGCAAATACATTTGAATTTTCAACCAACATTCCCCCTGAAATATACCAGTGTGCCGGTGCGGAAATATTACCATCAGTCACCACCTGCCAAAATGCCTCATTCCATTGAGCAAAAGATTCATCCATTACCTGTTTAGGTAACTGACTATTAACAACTGTACCATAGAATATTTGTTGGGTATTTAAGTTATTATTTGTTATCTTATTCACAATTTTAACTGGTGTAGCTTTTGCAACCGCAGCCACTTGATAGCTAGTTACTGCAGTTGTGGTGGTAGTTAACTGACCAGGCCCAATTAATTGCCAATTATATTGAGTGGTTGGTGCCGGTTCATTATCAACCGTCACGGCTAAATTCACCTGACTATTTTCATTAATGACCGCTGGTAGTCCTTGTTCTGCTATTACTTGTGGTGGTTTGATACCAGCACTTAAATCTGTTACCAATAACTCACTGAATTCACTACCAATGTTAGCCCAACTATATAACGCAATAGTACCTTGTAAGTAACTATTATCTGTCACATCAAAAATAAGCTGATTATTAATAAACACTGACAATTGATTACCTTTTGCCATTATTTTCAGTGAATATACAGCCCAAGACTGATAACCTACATTATCTTCAGCCAGCACAATAAAATCATTGCCTACTCGTTTCACCAGTTGCCGACGATTACCTGAACTATTCCAACCAAAGCGGTAGTAATGCCGATTATCAACTACACGAAACATCATACCTATCTGATCATCATCAATTGATCTCAACTTCATCTCTATTTGGTAATCACTCCACTCATTCCCAGGTAAATACTGAATATAGGTACCTAATTTAGCAGGATCAGCTACTTCAAACGGCATTGAATAGACATTACTGAACTGCACCAATTTATTTTGTTGAATTTCCCATTGTGAAGGTGCTTGAATAGTGCCTTCAGTGACTATTTCCCAGTTGGCAAAATCAAAGGAAGTAAATGATTCATCTAATAAAGCAGCTGGTATTTCCTGACTCTCAGTATCTGTCACAGTTATAATCACTTGTTGGCTAACATAATGAATACCATCAGAAACAGTTACTTGTAACGTATGTTGTTCGGTATTACTCACATCATTGGGTGTATATATAGTTTGCAACCCACTAATGTTAGACAACTGACCACCACCCGTTATTATTTGCCACTCAACGATAAGGGATTCAATGGGGGTATCGGGATCAAATATTTCAACAGCCAATTGAGTTTGTTGCTGATCATTAATTTGATTCGCACTGACTTGTAACTGATTAATAATGGGTGATTGAGGCTGCCCTTCCAGCCCATTCACTTGTAAATTATCAAAAATACTGCCTTCATTACCCCAACTATAAAGCGATAATGTACCTTGCAAAAGTGGGTTGTTATTATCAGCGACTGCAAATATCGGTTGTTGATCAACCAAAACCGTTAATTGATTTCCATCTGCCTGAACAGTTAAATGGTAGCTTTGTCCTGTGATATAAGGTACTTGATCTTCAGCTAACACAGTAAAGCTACCATTATAATATTTAACCAGGCGGCGATACCCCCGAGACTGATCCCAGGAAAATCGATAATAATTTCCTGCACTATCATGACGAAACATAATGCCAACAGCATCATCATCCAGTGATTGAATATCCACATCAATAACAACATTTTGCCAGCCAGTACCTAGCAGATATTGCAAATAAGTACCTAACTTATTAGGAAATGAACCATCATCATTAGGTTGCGACCAGATATTACTCAACTGTTTTAGCTGCCCTTGTTCAATCAACCAGTTACTGGGAGCCTGCTCGCTACCCTGGTCAACAATTTGCCAGTCGGTTAAATTGGAATTAGCAAAATTATTAAAATAAAGCGGTGGTGGTGCATTAGCATCAGTTACAATAATTTCAACTAATTGACTTACGGTGTTGATACCATCAAATATTTCAAGACGTAACTGATGTTGCTCAGTCACTGTTACATCATTCGGCGTATATTGAATTTGAGTAGTAGATATTGGCGTAATTTGGCCATTACCCAACACTTGTTGCCATTGATAACTCAACGGTTGCGGTCCATCACTGTCTGTAGCCAATACTGTTATTATCGTATTTTGCTCATCACTAATGGGGTCAGCACTAATAGTCACCTGATTAATAATCGGAGCTTGGTTGGTTTCCCCAGATGGAGGATTAGCCCCCCCACCTCCATAAATAACGGTGGTGACACGACTGTTACGTACCCCAGGTGCGACAGTCATCGCTTTAATTGTCATGGCTTGTGCAACAGAAAAAGGCCCCGTATAAATGTTGGACTGTATCGTAGGCTCTACCCCATTTGTTGTATAATAAATAACACCCTGCTGCTGTCGCGTTGACATGGTAACGGTAATAGGGCTTGAATAATCACCACTATCTGGTGCTATCGTAGGTTTAAGCGCTCTAGGGCCAAGCTGTGGATGCTCCCACCCTATCGGCTTGTATAACCATACATCGCCCACTACAGATCCTTGTAAGCCCATAAAAACATCCAACTGAGCAATATATTTCCATTTTCCTAAAATACCTACGCCAGGACCTAAAGTTGGCCCAGCAGTTTGTGAAGCGGGTAATTTAACTATGTACCAACCATCAGAAGAAGCTGTCGTCGGTGGCAACAAGGCCCATACGTCAGAATAACCTTCCCATAATAAATACTGATGACGATTGGAATCATAATCCATACCATAGTCAGGATTTACTGAAAACTGTCCGCTTAAATCGGTAAAATTAACAGGTTGGTTACGGTTATCATTGCCTGCCTTAGCTATGTCCCAAAAAGTAAAAGTACTTACACCTGAGCGAATATAAATATTTAATATCGGATCATATAAACCTGCTCCTTGCCCACCGATACCACTCCAATAAATACCCATTAATGCCCACTGATCCAAACTGGGATTATTGACATCATTAATTGTATATTTATAAAGGTAAGAAGCTGTACCACCACCAGGACGAGCTGTTATATAAACTACATCCTTACCATTTTCTTGGGTATAGGCTGAAGTTGAATTGACAAAACTAAAAGGTAAAGGCGGGTTTCCTGGAATATTTTGATAAATATCTCTGTTTTGCCACATTTGCCCCCCTATTACAGAAGGGAAAGATTGTTCTCTTTGCACGTGGGAACCTGTGGTACCTCCTACTTTATCACCATCGGCCTTATTGGGATCAAATAAATAAGGGCCAGTGCGAATTGCACTGAATGGGCTTATTTGCCTTAAATAAGCATCACCATTATTAAAAGCAGCACCACCAAAGGTAATAAAACGATCGATGATAGGTAAAAATAGCTGATTATCATAGGTATGAGCCGAAATAGGGGCAGCATCTACCCCATCAATAGCGATCCAGTTGCCCAAGCTATCCTGCGTAATTTCACTGGGCAATGAAGCACGCTCCCATTGCCGGGTTGTCCCTCGCCAACGATATACATCATTACCACCATAATTAGCATGGCCACCCCCATAAATAATTAAATCACCTCGATTACTATCCCAAGCAAAAGAGCTCCAGGCACCTATGATACTTCTTGGTGTTGGATTAGATACGCCATAGAGTGGCCGAAGTTCTGCAGGCGTCCAAACATCACTAAACTGATTTAGATTGACTTTAACCCAACTGCCTTCTTGTAACGGCTCGATAATGGCCAATAAGCTTGTTAAATCCGGTGCTGCTACGACTTTCAATTGAGCGCTAGCCAATAATAGACTAGCAATCAACAACCATTTTTTAGTGTAGTTATAAAGTAACATAATAGAGTTTTATTATTAATTAGAATTAGTAAGTGATTTTTATTGTCCATAAAACAGCAAATAAACTGTCATATAAAGTTAGCAGAAATATCTTGCTTCTGTTGCAATTCCATAGCATTACCTCCTTGATAAAATGCTATTTGCACAGGTACTCTAGAGAAACACGAAAAAAGTCAAAGGATGACCTATGAGCAAAAACATTGTGCTTTGTTTTGATGGTACCTGGAATCGACCTGATGATCCAGATGAAGAGTCAAGCCAGGAGACGAATGTACGACTCTTTTACGAACTGTTGGTTAATCAACCATCTTCAACAAGCCAACAAATAGCCTTTTACGATGAAGGGGTTGGCTGTCACTGGTACGATCGTATTCGTGGGGGTATTTCAGGGTTTGGGTTAACTAAAAACATTCTTGAAGGTTATTATCATCTATGTAGCAATTATCAACCTGAAGATAAAGTAGCACTTATCGGTTTTAGTCGCGGTGCTTTTACTGCCAGATCATTAGCAGGATTAATTTACAGTTGTGGTTTAATTCCTAGACAACAATTATCTGAAAATACCATCGAAGAGTCCTGGGAAGTCTATAAACAAGCCACTAAACCAGAGCGTCAAGTGTATAAAGCAAAGCATCATCAGTGCCCTGTTGAAATGATCGGGGTATGGGATACCGTCGGTTCACTTGGTATTCCCATTGGTTTGTTGAAAAAAATTTCAGATAAATTGGTACAATTTCACGACACTCGACTAAACCGGGAAGTCAAGGCAGCTTATCATGCCCTTGCTATAGATGAGCAACGTTCGACTTTTGATCCCACACTTTGGGATGATACTCAACCTTACCCAAACCAAACGGTCGAGCAAGTCTGGTTTGCTGGTGTGCATGCTGATGTTGGTGGTGGTTATCAAAATAAGCATCATTCAAATATCAGCCTGGCCTGGATGATAAATAAAGCAAAATGTCATCATTTACAGTTTAAAGAGCCACATTTGCCTTTAGCTTATGATGTTAGCCAGCCGCATCATGAATCTTATCATCTTCTCTTTGGCAGGAAAAAGCGCCGTGTTGCTAGTACGACAGATAGAGTACACCTAACTGTGCAGGAAAAGCTGAATACCAGAGCAGAATATACCCCATTAGCATTAGTTGATCGGAAACCTGGGGGACTAACCCCTTACCATATGGTGGAATAACAAAAAGGCATCTGAATTCATTTCATTCAGATGCCTAGTGGGTAGGTGTGATATTTTATTGGTTATTTATAAGTTGCTTTTAAAGTAACTCCTTTATAGCTAGAGTAACCTCTTATCATAATATGATATTTACCTGATGCTGGCATACTAAAGTTACAAACCTCATCATTACCCCACTGATATGGACGACAGTCATAGTTGGTTCTGGTTGGTTTGCCATTGCGTAGCACATACATGTCAGCATCACCGGAACCACCTGACATTTGAACTTTCAAGGATGATTGACCTGATGGTACATTGATAAAGAAGAATTTCTCACTGCCATAATTTCCTGCCAATCCTGTTACAGGCACACCGTTCTTTAACTCGCCGTCAGTTGGATCTGGACCTGGGTCATCATCACAAGCATTGACACCCACTGTTTTAAATGCAGCAACTACATCTTTTTCACTATACCCCAAGTCTTTACTGGCTTTCTTAACCCCACAACCACCTTCATCAAAGGTTGAGTTTTTAGTCCAGTAGGTTTGGTTAGCTAATACAAATGCACGGAAAGCTTTTTCTGTATTCCAACCATCTTTGTTAGAAAGAATATAGAATGCACGGTTAAATACACCGGAACTATAATGTACATTTAGTCCATCATAATAATCATCAGCATGACCTATAGAACGACCATCTTTCGTTGGGTCTTCAAAATATCTTAACGCTTTACCAACAGCACCTTTAAAAATACTACCTCCAACTAGCCAGTCGTTGCGCATGCCTGCTGGCCGGTCTTTATTCATATAATACTCTGAAGCTTCACCAGCAATATCAGAGAAAGCTTCATTCATACCACCTGACTGGTTACGATAAGCCAACCCAGAATTTTGTTCCGTAAAACCATGACTGACTTCATGCGCAACCACGTCTAAGCTAACCAAAGGATAAAAACGGCTGGCACCATCACCAAAAGTCATTTGGCTACCGTCCCAAAAAGCATTTTCATAATTATTACTATAATGCACCCGTAGTTTTAATTTAAATGTTAGGGGGGCTGAGTTAAACCAGTCTTTGAACATATCAAATACGACATTACCAAAGTAATGCGCATCATTTAACGGAGAATAAGCCCCATTGATTTCTTTATGGGTATTTTCATAACAACTAAATTTGTGAATGCTACCACCAGATGTAGAATGATTAAGATCAATAGTGGCTACATTAGGGCTATCCATACTACAGTCGTTACCATTGACAGTGACATCTAACTTGCCATAATCCCTACCATAGTAGTATTTTCCTGTTTTTTCATTACCACCAGGACCAGTGCCAACTTTATCATGCGCTAAGCCATCCCACTGGTCAATAACACTACCGTCAGCTGCATCCATTATCACAAAAGGCCGACTAATTTTATCCCCCTCTACCACGAAGGATATTTCATAAATAAGCCGGGCCGTACCCGCTTCATCTTGCATAACATAAAGTTTGGCTTGCTCATCACGGGTAACCTGACTGTCGTTAACATTCAGTGTAACCTTCGCATTAAATATCGCTTCATTCTCATCAAAAGCTGCAATGGCTGAAGGCACATCATTAGTGACATTATCCAGTAATGTTCCACTAATATTGCTATATACCCCCATTACAGAACGGTCAGCTGCTATTACAACATTCCACACTGGAATATTTTGATAGTATTGTTGAAACCTTTGCTTGATTTTCCCATTCGGTAAAACAATTGTTTTTACCGGTTCAAAATGGTAGTCAGTGTCCATTGCCAACATGGCATTAATATTATTACCGCTGTCTAAAAATGCACTTACTCCATCAATTTCTACCCGGTCAGCAGCATAAGAAGAAATAGAGAGTAAGCTAGATACTGCCACTGCAAGCGGCTTAAGATGGTATTTTTTCATTGTCTATCCCTGTTTAGATACTATGATTCCATTTCCCAAACCAGCAGAATACTGAGGGAGTTCTTAAGGCGGCCTCAAAATCGTCAATAATTTAAAGATGTACAAGACCGACTCGCAATGCAAAAAAAAATAAGTACAAACCGAACCAAAGTACAAAAAATACGCCGTATTAACGACAAAGCAAAGCAGTTAGGCTTTGCGTTATGCTGAATTCTTCATACTTTAGTATAATACTGAATAATCAGGCTGAAAATGTTCTTACGATACTAGTAAACAGAAATATAAATACCAAGAAAACAACAAATGAATTATAAAAAAATAAAAAAGCAATAATAACTTAGCACAGTCTTAACCAATTGCATTATTTTGAGGCACTATACCAGTTAAAATCTTTAGCTGTAAGGGTACAATTAATAGTTATAAAAGCGAATAATGGCAAGTATCCATTCTTCTTTTTTCTCAACCCAATCGTAAACACTGCAGCTATTTTGGTAACAAATACTTAACACGTTGTTCTTTAAGTCAATTTAAAGGTCTATAAGGGATATTACTCAACAACTAAATAAGAGCTAATAATTTTTTTATAAATCCCTTCATTTTTAATTTTTTCAAGGCTTCGCCTGAACTGATTAACTGTTTCATCGTCAGTGTCTTTATTGAATGCCATATAATACCCTTCCATAGATAAATCTGCTAAATGGTATACCTTTTTTATGGTATATTTTGGTACCAACTTTCTTTTTTTAACTAAATAATAAGCTGCTAACTCGTTCATTGGCCATAAATCAATTCGACCTCTGAGGAGTTTTGTTAAGTTTTGAGCATGATCAAAGGTTGTAAAAATTTCCTTCCCTTTGACAAACCCTCTATCAACTAAAAACTGCTCTCTTACATCATTTACTACTGTACCCAAAGTATATTGTTTGACATCCTCTAGAGAGTTTAAAGAAATATCATTTCTATTATGCAGCGAGAATATATAAAACTTAGCAGGTGCAATTACCCCTACCCACTTAAATAATTTCTTACGCTTAGCATTTCTACCAATTGAAAAAATTAATGTATTTTTTTCCTTAAGTGCCTTTTGATAAGTTCTTAGCCAAGGGTATAGCCTTATCGGCAAATGCGTTAACTTTAAATCATTCAAGACAGCTCTCACAACCTCAGTACTTATCCCTTCTACTTGACCATCGACAGAAATGCTGTAAGGAGGAAAGTATTCAGTAACAATTTGAATATGCTCACTAGCAATACAAAGTGATGAAATGATAAAAAAACAACTAGCGACTATAAATAGCTTAATCTGTTTCAAAGATAAATACTTCATCATCTAAAGTTAGCACGCAAAAACTGTTCCAAAAATTAACTCTCTTCCAGGAGTTTGCAATAATAACTTTTGAGTTAATTCATAATGGCTATAACTCACTATAGATGAGGAATAGGCTTGAATAGCAACACATTATCAAAGCTCCTCTTACAGAAAAAACACTTATCTATACTTAACTATACATCGTAAAGGCAAATGGTATACCCAGATGATAGCTAAGTTGACAACTTTAACTCTGCTTCTTTTTTGCTTATCATGCGTTGCAGCTAACAAACGAGTTAATATTTTGATGGTTTTGTGGCGCGGTGATACACCTGCTGAAATTGGCTTCAAGCAACAGTTAACCAGCTATGGTTATGACACTTGGTATACTGTTTTTGATGCAAAGCAAAACAGAGAAAATTTAGTGTGGTTTATTCAGTCTGAAATCAACCCCAACCTTAAACTCTACGACTATATCTATACTTTTGGCACCACTGTTTCTGTACTAGTAAAGCAAAAACAAATAACGAATATACCTCAATTATTTATGGTTGTTTCTGATCCAGTTAAAGCTGGATTAGTTGAATCGTTAACTCAACCTGTTGGCGGAAATATTATTGGAACTACCAGTACTATCTCTTTATATAAGCAACTTTATAATGCAAAAAAACTACTTGATTTCACCAAAATTGGGTTTTTATTTAACCCAAGAGAGTTAAACTCTAAGCATATAGCAGATAAACTATTTAATTTACAAGCAGAATTAGGGTTTGAAGTAAAGCGTTTTAGGATTAAGCCAGACAAAAAGGCCACTATTGAGGACTTTAATGTCATCATGGAAAAAATTGCTAAAGCAGATATTGGCACTGTTTATTTATCCAGCGACAGCTTTTTACTATCAAAGCGAAAGTTATTAACCAAAGCTCTCCTCAACCATAAACTTAAATCTATTGCCTCTGAAGAAGCATTTGTATCAGATGGTGCATTACTAGGCACTGTTGCTAGTTATGAGAAACTTGGTCAAAGAGTTGCTGACGTTATCCACAAACATAAACAAGGAGACAAAATTGCTAATATGCAAGTAATAACACCTCAATATGTTAAATTTATTATTAATGCAAACACTCTCAGGCAACTAAATATCAAAACCAACCTTAACAAGCTCGAAAATGTAGTTTTCATTGGTGGCTCAAATTAACAGTTTAAACTTCTATCCCAATCCTTCCACACCACTTCAAAACCCTTTTGTTTAATAATTGCTGCCATTACTGCTGGGCTTCTTTCGTCAGATATTTCAAACTGTTCCAATGCCTGTTTGCTATCTTCCGCATAGCCTCCTGGCTGGGTGCTGGAGCCTGCACTTAAACTGGTGATACCTAATGGCAATATATTATTGCGAAAATAGGCTGATTCTCGGGTTGAAAGTGATAATTCTACATCTGGATTAAATAGCCGATAAGCACAAATTAATTGTACCAACTGTCGGTCTGTCATGATTGAGGTCGGTTGAAATTCTCCTGCACAAGGACGCAACCTTGGAAAGGAAATAGAATATTTGGTTTTCCAATAAGTACGTTGTAAATAATCCAAATGAACGGCTACATGATAACAGTCCGTACGCCAGTCATCTAAACCAATCAGTGCACCAAGACCTATTTTATGAACACCTGCTGCACCTAATCGATCAGTCGTTTCAATCCGGTAACGAAAATCCTGCTTTTTCCCTTTTAAATGGTGCTGGGCATAAGTAATAGGATTATAGGTTTCTTGATAGACTAAAACGGCATCCACCCCCAAATTAATTAACTCTTCATATTCATGTTGATCCAATGGCTGCACTTCCATCGAAATATGGGAAAATGCTTGTTTTAACTGTGGTAGCACTTTGCGAAAATATGCCATTCCCACTCGATGTTCCGATTCACCCGTTACAATCAAAACATGGTCAAACCCCATTTTTTTAATGGCAATAATCTCAGCCTCTAATTGCTCCTTATTCAATGTGGTACGGCGGATTTTGTTATGGATAGAAAAACCACAATAGCTGCATATATTGGAACACAAGTTTGATAAATACAGTGGAATATACATCTGCATTGTATTACCAAATCGCTGCCGGGTAAGCTGAATACTCCGTTGGGCCATTTGTTCCAAATAGGGTTCAGCCGCGGGTGAAATTAACGCTTGAAAATCATCAAGCGCTAATCGCTGGCGGGACAATGCCCGCTCAACATCTGCCGTGGTTTTACTGACAATGGCGATTCGGCTTTCATCCCAGTTAATCGTTTGCAGCTGGTCGTAAAAACTCATACCGCCTCTTCTAAAAATGCAGTTAATGGGCTGGAAGCAATGGCGTGTTGCTGTGGTGTAGCGAGTCCAGTTTCAAATGCCATCCGCCCTGCTTCTACTGCTAAAGCAAAAGCACGACTCATGGCGACAGGATCAACAGCAACGGCCATTGCCGTATTAACCAACACGGCATCCGCTCCCATTTCCATGGCAGCAGCTGCATGACTAGGTGCACCTAAACCCGCATCAACAATTACTGGCACAGTGGACTGCTCAATTATTATTTCCAAAAATTCCTGGGTTTTTAGTCCTTTATTAGAACCAATGGGTGAACCTAATGGCATCACTGCAGCCGTACCCACCTCTTCCAGTCGTTTACATAACACAGGGTCTGCATGAATATAAGGCAGAACAACAAATCTTTCTTTCACAAGTATTTCCGCTGCTGTTAACGTTTCAATTGGATCCGGTAATAAATAACGTGGGTCAGGGTGAATTTCCAATTTCACCCAATTAGTTTCCAGCGCCTCTCGTGCTAATTTCGCAGCAAATACCGCTTCTTTCGCCGTACGAGCACCCGATGTATTCGGCAGTAAATTCATCCCATTGGCAATTAATGGCTGCAAAATATTATCATCTTGGTTGTCTAAATCTACTCGTTTTAAAGCCATGGTCACTAATTCAGAACCTGAAGCCTGCAACGCAGCCACCATGGTGGATTTATCATTAAATTTTCCCGTCCCGGTAAATAACCGGGATTTAAATACTTTATCTGCGATTGTTAACATGGTTTATCCACCCGCAATGGCTTTAAATAACACCACCTGATCATTTGCCTGAAGGAAATATTGCGGCCATTGGCTACGGCAAATAATGTGGTTATTAATTGCTACAGCCACACCTTTCGCCGGTTGATTAAGCCGTATTAGTAATTCTACAACCGTACAAGGAGCCTCCACTTGATGAAGCTGATCATTAACGGTAATACTCAATCCCATGATCAATCATTCCCAACAGGTAGCTGATATATTTCTGCGCCACTGGCTTTAAATTCAGCCGACTTCTGTCGCATACCTAACTCTGCATCCAGCTCAATTTCTTCATCAAGTAATTGGATTTTTATACCTTTGCGCTCTTGCTCTGCTGCATAATCACGCACATCTTGGGATATTTTCATTGAACAGAATTTCGGACCACACATGGAACAAAAGTGCGCCACTTTACCCGATTCCTGTGGCAAAGTTTCATCATGAAATGCACGAGCGGTATCAGGATCCAACGCTAAATTAAATTGATCTTCCCAGCGAAATTCAAAGCGAGCTTTAGACATCGCATTATCGCGAATTTGTGCACCTGGATGACCTTTGGCTAAATCTGCTGCATGCGCTGCAATTTTATAAGTCACCATTCCCGTTTTAACATCTTCTTTGTTGGGCAGCCCTAAATGTTCTTTTGGGGTGACATAACACAGCATGGCACAACCATACCAGCCAATTAACGCTGCTCCTATGCCCGACGTAATATGATCATAGCCAGGCGCAATATCCGTTACTAATGGCCCTAATGTATAAAAAGGGGCTTCATGACAATGCTCCAATTGTAGGTCCATATTTTCTTTAACCATGTGCATAGGAATATGCCCAGGACCTTCAATAATGACTTGCACATCATGCTGCCAGGCAATTTTGGTGAGCTCGCCTAACGTTTTTAATTCCGCAAATTGTGCTTCGTCATTAGCATCTGCCACCGAACCTGGACGTAACCCGTCGCCTAATGACAGGGATACATCATAAGCTTTACAAATTTCACAAATTTCTTCGAAATGAGTGTAGGCAAAGTTTTCTTGATGGTGTGACAAACACCATTTGGCCATAATCGAACCACCTCGAGATACAATACCTGTTACCCGTTTGGCTGTCATTGGCACATAACGCAATAATACCCCAGCGTGAATGGTGAAATAATCCACTCCTTGTTCGGCCTGCTCAATTAAGGTATCGCGAAAAACTTCCCAACTCAGTTCTTCAGCTATACCTTTGACTTTTTCTAAAGCCTGATAAATAGGCACAGTACCAATAGGTACTGGAGAATTACGTAAAATCCATTCCCGTGTTTCATGAATATTGCGACCAGTAGATAAATCCATTACCGTATCGGCTCCCCAACGGGTAGCCCAAACCAGTTTTTCTACTTCTTCTTCAATGGATGAAGTCACAGCAGAATTGCCAATATTAGCGTTAACTTTCACCAGAAAATTGCGACCAATAATCATTGGCTCTGCTTCCGGATGATTAATATTGGCAGGAATAATTGCCCGTCCTTCAGCGACTTCTTTACGGACAAACTCCGGCGTAATGTTGTCTGGTAGGTTTGCTCCAAAGTGTTGACCAAGGTGCTGTTGCTTCAACAGATCACTACGCACCCGCTCACGTCCCATATTTTCCCGAATGGCAATATATTCCATCTCAGGGGTAACCATTCCCCGGCGAGCATAGTGCATCTGCGTTACATTAGCACCTAGCTTAGCCCGCAATGGCTTGGGTAAATGCTCAAAGCGCAAATGATCCAAACCATCATCCGCTAAACGTTGTTGCGCATAACGAGAAGTCACACTATCCAACTCATCGGTATCATTGCGTGCAGCTATCCAGTTTTTCCGTAACGCTGGCAACCCCTTATGTACATCTATTGTCACTGCGGGGTCTGTATAAGGACCAGAGGTGTCGTATACAGGTACTGGTTCATTTGGCTCATATTTAGGGTGGGTCTTAGAGCCTCCCACTAATGTATCAGCCAAATGAATTTGCCGCATTGCCACCTGAATATCACCACGGCTACCAGTGATGTAGATTTTTTCTGAATTGGGGAACGGCTGACTACTCAGGTTTTCAATAAAATCCTGAGCTTTTTGTTGATTTTCTCTTCTAGACATAAGCACTCACACCCAACTTGCCAATTAGTGGTCCAATAACGTTTGTGATTGCTTGTCGTGAGTAAACCGATGGAGAGTAACAAATAGACTAACTCGAATGCACCACTAAACACAGAAAATTTTGTAGTACGACACGTCAAGGTTACTCTTGCTTCCCTTCGCTGGTACTAACCAGATCAGGTTCCACGGATCCCGCAACTGCAGTCTCAGCCAACAAGATGAAATCACTCACCCCTGCTGGCACTCCGACAAGATGGCCCAAGTATAGGTAATTTGTTGGTCAATGTTCAAGAGTGAATAAAATTTAAGCCTATGCGCCATGCCCATCTTAGCTATGCTATTAATTACAGCCAAAGCGAATGGGGTAATGCCTGTAGTATGTTTATTCGCGTAACAATCAGAAATAAAGTGTATGAAATTCATGAAGGTGCATTTGCCTCTGATCCTGAGCTTACCCCTAAAATGTTTTTCAACCAGGAACAAATTCGAGACTTTTATAAAAGCTGTTTAGACGCTAACAGCCTCATCGAAACCCAATATGGAAAAGCTGATTTTAAAGTGTACTAGGTTGGACCGAAGAAGCAGTGTGTTATTCCAACAAACTACAAACCAGAAATTTCACCCTGAAGACCCTGTGGAACTATAATACTACACTAATGCAAAATATTGTTTTCTGTTTAGTTGCTATTTTATTAACACTACCAAAGTCATTAGGAGATGAAAAAAGCCAAACCACCTCTTCCAATAAACTCATCAGGTTATCATCAGGTGAGTGGCCTCCATATGTATCAAATGAAATTGAAGGTGAAGGTGTTTTTACAAAAATTACAGTTAAATCATTTAATCTGATGGGATATACTGTGATAATAAAATACTATCCTTGGAAACGGAGTTATTTTTTAGCCGCAAGTGGTAAACTTGATGGCTCACTGGCTTGGGCACCAACGCCAGATAGGACCAAGGATTTTTTCTTTAGCGACCCAGTAAGCTTTTCTACCAAGGTATTCTTTCACCTTAATTCATTCAGATTTAACTGGAATAAACTACAAGACATCAAAAACTTACGTACTATTGCCACAAAGCAATATACTTATGGCGAAGAATTTGATCAAGCTGCAAAACTAAACAAAATTAATATTATCTACTCTAATAGTGATGAGCAAAAGCTAAACATGTTACTAGCCGGTAGAGCAGACTTAGTTCCTTTAGAGAAACTGGTAGGATTATACTTACTAAAATATAAAATAGGTGAGCCCAGAGCTTCCAGAGTTATTTTTCACGAAAAACCTTTACAAAACACCCCTATCTGTGTAGTGATTTCCAAAAAAATTGATCCAAATAGAGCAAAAACTTTACTCAATGATTTTAATGCAGGGTTAGCTAAACTAAGAGAAAGCGGTGAATATGATATAATAATGAAAGAGCTATAATAAAATTTGTTAATGGCTCAACTAAAACCTGAAACTAACTTCAACCTGACCTTACAAATATTTAACAAACTCTAATATTCAAACTTTAAGCATCCATTATATCCAAATCTCAACATAACTTAATAAATGACAAACCGTTTTTACCACAAATAACTCTCTGCATTATAGATAATGAATGGTTCCTGAGATTATAAAAAAGCCCGACAATGCCGGGCTTTTTTATAACTTTAAACCTTTTAATCAAGCCGTAACGTACTGTCGTTTATTTGCAGCAAGCCGGGAAATGATGAGTAATACAGTCAAGAGTAAAGGTAATAAGAAAATATTTAATATTTTAATATTCTCCCCTAATGCTTCTATATCTTGCCCTAGTTTATGTTGAACATCGCGTAATTCTTTACGAATAGCCAACTTATCCTTCTGGAACTGTTCAATTTCCTGTTGCTGTTCTTGGCTTAAAGATAATTGATCTTCTCCTTGTTTTTGTTGCTGCAGCTCTGCTAATTTTGACTCCGTTTCGTTGAGCCGTTGTAGTAGTTCCTGCTCTTTTACCCGGAACTTGTCTTCAGCTTCTTTTTCAATTTCATCCACTACACTGAAAGGACGTGAAAATTGGCCACGGCTACGAATACTGATTAAGTCAGCATTACCCACCATATTGTCAACTGCATTGACAAAAAATGCTCCGTTATTGGCAAAAGGTTGCGCAATTCGTTGTCCAAAAAATGTCCTCACACTCACCCATAACATGTCTGCAAGCATATCAGTGTCTGCTACTACGACAACATTAATGTCCTGTTTTGATTCAGTAATAGGTTCAAGCAATGGTTTTTTTGGTTCTTCTTCAAGCCCTTCTTTTGCTGCTTCTACGTTAACTGTATTCTCTTCGCTCTCATCGTCAACAGCTGCCGTACTTTCTGGTTCATCTGTTGCTGGACCCACTTGTTCAGAACCTACTGGCGGTGGTGTTTGCTCAACTAAACCTTCTTCACCTGTTATTTCCTCTTCATTGCTGTCAGTTGCTGCTTCATTTTCCTTATCCATTGCAGTCCCTGGTGCAACCTTTTCTTCCTCAGACTTTTTCTCAGGACGACCATCTGGAAAAGCAGTTTTAACTGGCCCTTGAATACGAGCAGCCAGGGTATAGCGTTCACCTGTCGGCTTAAAATTATCGTAAAGCTTTTTAGGATCTGTAGTCATCGCAAATTTACTGGCATCCATTAACATGGCTTCAGTGCTTGATTGAATAAGAGGCACAAAACTCGTTGAGGATCCTTCCACCGCTTTTATTGTACCAGCTGTAGCCATATTAATTTGCTCTAATTCAGCCATAACCACTTCTTCTGAATTAAATGCGGGCTGTTTCAAGCCTAAAATACCTAAATGACGAACAGGACGTTTACCTGCACCCTGGCTAATGGACAAAGCAAAACCACTATCAGCAACTACTTTTTTAGAGTCCATTTTAACGCCCCAGGCTGAAAATAATTTTTCCAGGTTAGAGCTTTTTGGCCCCATCGCCATCATCATACCACCACCTGTATCCTGACCAGCTAATGGGTCAACAAATATTAAAGTATTGCCTCCACGCAATACATATTGGTCAATGGCAAATTGCATGTCATCACTTAAGCTTTTAGGATGAATAATAACAAGCAAATCAAAATCATCACTGATTTCAACTGTATCATCTTCTAGTCGCTCAACCTCAAACAATTGATCAAGCTGACTCACCGCCATCCAAGGATCCGTAGGTTGTCGAGTGGCCATATTGTAGCCACCGTCAACTTGCAAACCAGCAACTAAGGCTACTTTTGGCTTTTTAGTTTGACTAGCTGCAAAAATGATTTTACTAATGTCATATTCTAAAAAGTTTTCTCTATCTGGCTGAAAAAAGTCAATGGTTTGTTCACCATTTGATTTACCTTTAGCCACCAAACCAAAATAGAGTTCAGTTCCCCCCAAATTGACAGGTACTGCTTGCAGCCCAGCTCCAGATGCTTTGTCCTCTTCTTCTGAAAAAGGTTCTGGGTCAACCACTTCTAGTGTGAGCTTACCATTGGCTAACTCTGCATATTCTTCCAATAATTCATGTACTCGTTTGGCATAAGTTCGCCAAAAAGGTAAATCCTCACTGGCCTTATTGGTAAAATAAAACGTAAGTGTAACTGGCTCTTGCAAATTAGCCAGCATATTACGGGTTCCATCAGACAAGGTATATAAATTATCTTCGGTTAAATCCACCCGTAAACTTTTAAATAGATTGTTCAACAGCATTACACTGATTAATACAACAGCAGCCAACCCAATGAGGCCAGCACCAGAGAATAATCGCTTAGTCATTTGCCACCTCTTTAGTTAGCTTTCTTCATATCAATTACAACTGCTGTTGCCATTAACCAAGCAGCAATCATAATAAAAAAGAACATCAGATCACGGATATCTAATACTCCTTTTTTAATTGAGTTAAAATGGGTTAGAAAGCTAAATGAAGCTATAGTATCCACGATGGTTTGAGGTAGTTTATGGGCAAAATCCAGCACCATCGGTGAGCCTGCTACAACAAATAAAAAACACACCACTACGGTTAAAATAAAGGCAATAACCTGATTATTGGTGACTGCCGACATACAAGACCCAATAGCTAAAAAAGAACCGGCCATTAACCAACTCCCCAAATAACTACCAACAATAATGCCATTATCAGGATCGCCTAAATAATTAACCGTTATCCAAACAGGGAAAGTGAGTAATAATGCAATACCAGTAAACATCCAGGCAGCCAAGAACTTACCAATGACAGCATCACGCAAATTAATAGGCAACGTGAGTAATAGCTCTAACGTACCTGATTTGCGCTCTTCGGCCCATAGCCGCATAGCGATGGCAGGAATTAAAAATAAATACAACCACGGATGAAAATCAAAAAAAGGCAACAAGTCAGCCTGACGACGCTCAAAAAAATTGCCCAAATAAAAGGTAAAAACACTGGTTAACATTAAAAAGATGACAATAAATACATAAGCCAGTGGTGTCGCAAAGTAACTACTAAGTTCACGTCTTAAAATAATATTAATTTTACCCATCAGGCAACCTCCTCTGCCTGTTTATTGGCTGTCACATTTCTAAATACATCATCTAAACGGCCACGCTCAACAAACAGCTGCTCCACCACCCAGCCTTTTTCTTTAATAAGGTTATTAACCGCAGGGAAAACATCTTCTCCGGATTTAGGAATCAAGGTATAGCAACGATCACTGTCAGAACTTATTTCTACATCTTCGACCAGAGATAACTGCTTTAATGTATTCAAAACATCTTCACCCTGCTGTAATTGTAAAGTCACTGCATGATGATAACGAGAACGAGCTTCTAACTCTGCAGGTTTTTCATCAGCAACCAATTGTCCCTGAGCAATAATAATAGCGCGGTTGCAAACTGCACTGACTTCTTCAAGAATATGGGTAGAAATAATAACAATTTTATCTTTGGATAAATTCTTAATCAGATTGCGTACCTGGTGCTTTTGGTTAGGGTCCAGCCCATCTGTCGGCTCATCCAGAATCAATACCTTGGGATCATGTAAAATGGCTTGAGCAATACCTACCCGACGCTTGAAGCCTTTTGATAACTCCTCTATACGTCGATTAACTACTGATTTTAAAGCCAGTTGATCTACGACAGATTGTACACGCGCAGCTTTTACACCACCTTTATACCCCCTAATCTCTGCAATAAAATTTAAATATTGCAGTGGAGTCATGTCCGCATATGCAGGTGCACCTTCGGGTAAATAGCCAATCAACTCTTTGGCTTTTAAAGGCTCTTTTACAACATCATGCCCACAAACCGATACACTTCCAGCAGAAGGCGTTAAAAAACCACATATCATTTTCATGGTGGTGGATTTACCCGCACCATTAGGGCCAAGAAAGCCAAGCACTTCACCGGCGGCCACATTGAACGAGATACCATCAACAGCTTTAAAACTGCCAAAGGCTTTACTCAGATTGTCTATTTTTATCATGATCCTGCAACTTTTATCCTGCAATTGGTTTAAAAAAACTGTCGTATAGCTATCAATCAGCATAGACAGTTTAACCCACAAGATGTTTGTGCCAGGTGTTAATTAGCTAATAACCCTTGAGCACCTGACCCCAACCTATCCCGGATATATAAAAACGCTTAAATAATACCTATGTCATTATTATTGACAACTAAAAATTACCCAGTAATGAACACAAATACTGACATACTGTCAAATCGTTGCTTATTATTAACATGGGCGTACAATAACACAGCATATGTTATCTAATAGACATGGATTCAAGGAAAGAAGTCAATGAAACAATACGGCCCCGTGAGTCCGCTCCATTTCACCTGTCTCGACCATTTAGTCGCAGGGGACATAATGACTTCTCCGGTCTTTAAAGTACACGCGACCTGGACACTACCAATAACCGCTTACTTCTTATCAAAACACCACCTTTCTGGTGCACCTGTGGTTGACCATACTAATAAAATTATAGGGGTTATTACCTTTTCTGATTTAATCGCTTATTTAAATTTACCAGACCGGGCTACAAATAGAGCACTTTTTACTAATGATACTGCCACGTGCTTAGTGAGAGAAGTTATGTCAACCAATATAGTTACTGCTCCCTTACAGTCTTCTATTCGCACTATTATGACCAAAATGACCCAGTATAATATTCATCGAGTATTTATCACTGAAGCAGAGCAACTTATAGGGGTGATTAGTACTTTAGATATCATTAAGCGTTTTACGCTAGCTTCCATGGCCCATCAGCAAGAGCTTGCTAACAATATGGGTTAACGTGTCATTTTCTTCACGAACACGACCACAAACAAAGCCATGGTAAAACTACCACTAAAGGCTTCAATAGCAGCTATTGGTCTCGCCATCCCTAGTGGCGTAATATCACCATAGCCCAGAGTTGTGAAAGTCACTACACTGAAGTACAAACAACCACCGAACTGTCGTAAATTGTCCCAAAGGCTTAAGCTGGTATTTAAGCCTGTAATACCGCCATCTTCTTCAATGCCGAACAAGAAATATAAACAGGCGCACAGCGCAATCAGCGTTAAGGAAAAGGTCACTACTCTAAGTGGCTTTTCACCATAACCACAAAACAGGTCAACTGTTTTAGATAGTACCCGGTGAGGGGAAAAGGCTGGTAACTGCCTTCTGCGCATGGTCATTTCTCGGTAAAAAAACTTTCCTGCACTTTCAAAAAGGCCTTGATTTTCACAAGCTTTCCTAATATTACGGTACACCTCCTCTGCTTCTTGATACAGCATGTGCGTTTTATCCTTATCACCTTCCTTTTCTGCCTGGATAGCCTTTTTCTCCTGTAAAATTTGATCTCCCCAATTTATGTTCTCTAACTTAGCATTAGAAAAGTCAGCTCCTAGCAAATTACAGTCTTCCAAATTAGCACAATGCAAGTTGGCACCAATCAATTTTGCTTTCATTAAAGATGCCCCTTGTAGATTAATCCTAAACATATGGGCATGGGTAAGATTCGCGCGATAAAAGTCAGCATGAGACAGGTCATAGCCTGTTTTTGAACCACGATTCACCAAGTCGATATCAATCAAATTAGCTGAGCGAAGCTGAAACCCCGACATGCTATGACCAGATTTGGCAAAACGTTCCAGGCGCTCTTTAACTTCTGGCTCATCCTTGGGCTTACTGCTATCAAACCAGTAATTCAGCTCTTTCTCGATATCAAGCGCATTAGGTGATTCATTTACAGCTTCATTGACAGAGGGGTTAGGTATGGCTTGGGCCATTTGAGTTGCCTTTATATACTGCAAATTACCACTAGGCTCTTACCTGTTAACCGGTAAGGCTATGATCAAAAGTATAGACTGTTTCATCAGTAATAAGTGCAGTATTACCTAGTGCAGTCCTTAGGATACAGTTTCCAGCAATATCAAGAATAGTTAGTAAAACCTTTCCTTATAAACCATAAGAAAAAGGGCTAGCTATAATGAATGGAAGAGATGATGAATGAAATAAGGAACAGGACGTTTCAGGGAGTTTTCAACTATGGCCATGTCAGAGACCTTGAGACAATACTTTGCCAATCACCATATTCGCTATGATATGAAGTGGCATCCGTCATCAGCAACCTCTTATCAAACTGCCTTACTAGCTCATATCTCACCCATGCAAATTGCCAAGCCCGTTATTCTAAAAAATCAGTTCCAGCATTTTTTGATGGCAGTCGTACCCGCCGAGTCAAAACTACAAATACAAACCATTAACAAAATGTTGGAGCATGCTTTTCATTTGGCTAAAGAGAGTGAATTACAAGCCAGCTTTCGTGACTGTGAGCTAGGCGCTATTCCTCCGGTTGGTCAGGCTTATCACATGGATACAATCGTTGATGACAAACTGCTGGCATTGGAGGACGTTTATTTGGAAGGCGGTGATCATGAAGTGCTGATTCACCTGCAAAAACAAGACTTTGCTCAGTTAATGGAAGGACTCATGCATGATCAACTCACCCAGAGTACGCCATATAGCCTATTTTACCATTAAGTTTTTTTAGATTTACCAATCACCATGTCTGAACAGCCAACTGAAGGTGTTATCAAATATCAGCTTAGTCATCAGAAAAAAGCATTATCAAATCCACCAATTCAATTACTCAACAGCTGGCGTTTACTACTTAAAAACCTAGATATGGTGGGACAGCACCCCAACCGTTATCAAGGTTACGGTTTTGGCAACCTAAGCCAGCGTTTAACACCTTTGCCTGCTACTCACAACAACTGTTTTTTAATTACTGGAACCCAAACCGGAGGGTTGGCCCAACTCAGTGCTGCAGACTATGCAATGATAATCGAGGCAAACCCTACACAGAATCAATTGACGGCAGAAGGCTTATGCGCTCCATCTTCAGAAGCCTTAAGTCACGCCATCATCTATCAAACATTACCTCAGATAAACTTTATCTTTCATATCCATTGCCCTATTATTTGGCAATACAGCCAACAGCTTACTATCCCCTGCCTTCCGACCAACTTGGCTTATGGCACTCCAGCCATGGCGCAAGCAATTGCCAGCTTAGTGCAAGAAAAACAAGTACAATCACACGGCATTATCAGCATGTTAGGTCACGAAGATGGCTTAATAAGTTTTGGTAAAACAGCAGATGAAGCAGGTTGGCCACTAATTCACTATTGGGTATTGGCACATACAGTTTGATGAAAATAGTCAACGCCAGTTAATCTTTCAGGTATAGTACCATTGCAATAATTAGCAAAAAATAAGGTGTTATAGGCTTACAATGTTGTCTCGTTGGTTTCTTCTGGTTTTTCTGCTCACTCTCACAGGCTGTACGGCTATTAAATCACAGCCAGCTAAACCATTGACTGACCAGCAGCTCGACAGTTTGTCTTGTGAAACAGGCCTATCTCAATTACATCAACAAGTTATTCAAGCCAATGTAGCGGATGCACAGTTACACCCTATTCCTGGCACTCCTTATTTAGGCATCAATCGTTTTCTATTAAGCTTGGTTCCACAACTGACCACGCCGATTCAACAACAAGCGTGGCTTAATCAGTTGTTTGCTATCAACCAAACCAAATGGCAAGTTGAAATCACGAATTTAACGGGGCAAACCAACCACCCCTGGCATCAATACGTTAACCGTTGTTTAATTGAACAAATAAGCAAGAAGCACAATACCCCCTATTTTTTCACTCAATTAAAGCAAATGGCACCACCTAGTGAATATCAACAGTGGGCCCAAGCTATAGGGGGTTACCCTGTTACTCAGTATTTTTTAGTACCAGGAATTAAACAGTGGCATCAAGATGTACATCAACAGTTTAATAGGCCCCTCCCTGGTGCCATGCAGCTTTATAGCCCTGCTACCAGCAAAACCTCAACCAAATCAGCACAACATAAAACTCAGCCAATAGTAAAAGTAGCTAATACCTTCAATCAACAACAGCTAAAACAATGGCTAACTCAGGCAACAAAACAACACCCTCTACACTTACCACAACTGTCTACTCAACAATTAGTGAGAGCAGCAGAATATTTTGCCCCTCACTGGGCTATTCAACAGCAAGGCCTGTTTGATTTACCCGGAACACCCGTTTGGCAAAATAACCAGTGGCGCATCACCACAAAGCAAATGACTGTTTACTGGCGCCCATCCTATACCACATTACAAGGAAAGCATTTACTACAACTTAATTATTTTATTTGGTTTACAGAACGGCCCGCTAATCATTGGTTTGACATTCTAGCAGGCAGCATTGATGGGGTAATCTGGCGGGTTACACTCGATACAGATGGCATTCCTCTGCTATACGACACTATCCACTCATGTGGTTGCTATCATACCTTTATGCCTGTGTCAGACCGTTTAATAGCCAAGTCCACCAAAGGGCAATTAGAGCCGCCACTGATCATTCCACCCCCCACTCAAGTCAGTGACAATATCAAGGCTCAAGTGTCAGCTACTACTTCACAGCCTGCTATCGTTGCAATTAATAGTGTCGATCACTGGGTACTTGGGATTGGGCATTTTCCTATTTCACCTGGGCACACCTACCAACTTAAGCCATACGACAACTTACGTAGTTTACCTATTGGCCCTCAACAAAGAAAAAGCTTATTTGATAATACAGGCCTTATCAAAGGCACAGAACGGCCAGAGCGCTGGTTATTTTGGCCTTCAGGGGTACCCTCTGCTGGCACGATGCGCCAATGGGGGCGCCATGCAACGGCATTTATTGGTGAACGTTATTTTGATGATCCTGCTTTGATAGAAAAGCTGTTTTACTATCGTTCCGAGCAGATAAAACAACCAAAGTAATAGTAAGGCTGAATCTGCACAAGTAATGCGTACATAAAGTTGGGCAACCTTACCTGACGTATGCACCGCTAATCATAATATCTGAAAACCGATCTCTAATCGTGCTACAGATATCATTGCGTTCAAATTCACTAAATTCCGTGAGTGATTTTGGGTCAAACCGATGCAAATGTAGATACGGTGTTTGAGATCTAAACTCTTTCAAATCACCATTAACCAGCACGGGCAAAAATGGTGTTCCATAGCGTTTTTTGTATAACCTATCGAGAAACCCCACAGCGGTACTTAATTCTAAATGGTGATTTTTACGCTGCTTTCCAACGGGGATACTCACAATAAGCCCTTCCCTATTAATAGCCTCACCAGGAAACAAGGAAATACCCGTCTGTTTAACTGAAGTCTCACACACTCGGTTAAAAGTGTCATGAAATGCATAAGGGTTAGGTAATACAATCAGACCATTACGATCCATGCTAGACAATACGACTTCAAAATTGCTATATAATTTCGCAACGGAAGGGCTATAGACACAAAAGCCAGTAGAAACATACTGAAAAAAACCAACTGCTTTTTTCTTATTTTGTAGTGCTGATAAATCCCAATATAAATCAGGATCTTCTGGCCTGTCTGCAAGCTGTATAGGGGCTTTTTTCATTTGACTGTTCAAGTCCTTCCACTCAACTAGGCGATAATTTCACCTATTAACCCTTTTTATCAAACAGTCGCATATCATACATATAACCAACCTATTATCAATAAAAATTTCGAAATATTTAGTAAACAAAAGCAGTTGATGCACGTTGGTACAACACTTTTAAATAGCATTTTTAATAGTGTTTTTTTAGCTTAGAAGTAGTCTTTATAATAAAAAACTGTAACGACATTTGTATAGACGATTAAATATTTAAAAAACCAAAATGACAAGAAAAGAAGATTAAAAGTAGCAATAAAGTCAAGCTATATGGAAAGCAAAGGAATAATTGTTTTCCATTCACTAACGATAGTTATTGTCTACTCCATCCTGCTTAATCCTCACCGCCTTTACTTAAGTTTATTAGCAAGTCTATATCATCTATTCTCTATTGGATTAAATCAGATTAATTTATAAGGCTATTCGACAAACCAAGGATGTTACTCCATGTATTACAAAGCAGTAAGCAACATAGTTACCTTAAGCTTGCTCTTTTTGTTGTCAACCCACGCAAACTCTGCGCCTATTCCAGTCTTTACCAAGCCAGTGCACTTAGAGCCTTTTGTCGAAAAAATTGAAGCATTAGGTACTTTAAGAGCTAATGAAGCGGTCACTCTGTCCTCTACCGTCACTGAAACCATCACCGCTATTCATTTTAATGATAATCAGCGAGTTAAAGCAGGTAATGTATTAGTTGAAATGACTAATGCTGAAGAACATGCCCAACTGGAAGAAGCTCGCTCCACCTTGGAAGAAGCTAAACGACAATATGAGAGAGTCCAATCGCTGGTAAGATCTAACCTTGCCTCCAAATCACTGTTGGATCAACGGCGTGTGACTTATGAAACCGCCCAAGCTAAATTTCACGCCACCCAGTCTCGTCTGGCTGATCGCTTAATTATTGCACCTTTTAATGGAGTGGTAGGGTTACGCAATATTAGCGTTGGTTCACTGGTAACACCCGGTGATCCAATTACCACTCTTGATGATGATAGCGTAATGAAATTAGATATTACTGTGCCTGCTGTTTTTTTAGGTACATTAAAGCCAGGTCTTGAAGTCAAGGCCAAATCAAGAGAAGTAAATAACAATTTTTTTCAAGGCAAAATTATCAGCATCGATTCCCGTATCAATCCTATTACCCGATCAATTATTGTGCGTGCAGTATTACCCAATAAGCAACAACGGTTAAAGCCTGGTATGTTAATGATGGTTGAGCTACGTAAACCTGCTCAAAAAAGTTTAATGTTACCCGAAGAAGCGTTAGTACAAGAAGGTTTTAATAAATACGCCTTTGTCGTCAACACAACAAAAAAACCACCAACCGTAGAAAAACGCAAATTAATCACTGGCTCCAGACGCCCAGGCGCTATTGTCGTACAACGCGGGCTGCGGCCAGGCGAGATCGTTGTCACCCATGGAGTGATGCGATTGAATAACGGCAGCTCGGTAAAAATCTTGGCTCAACAAGCCAAAGATAATCAACCGATTACTGATCTTTTGCAACAGCAGTCCACCAACCAACAATCCGTTTCATCAGATAAACAAGAGTAACCCTAACTATGCTCCTATCTGATATTTGTATTAAACGACCTGTTTTCGCTTCCGTTATTTCTTTACTGCTCATTGCATTTGGCATCATTGCATTTGAACGATTGCCGTTACGTGAATATCCTGACATCGACTCGCCGATTGTATCAGTAGATACTCGTTATCCTGGAGCTGCTGCAAATGTCGTAGAAACCCGAATTACCCAATTAATTGAAGACCGTATTTCTGGTTTAGAAGGTATTAAATACATCGAGTCAAATAGTTCTGATGGACGCTCACAAGTCAATATAGAATTTAATTTAACTCGTGATATTGATGCTGCTGCTAATGATGTCCGTGACAGGGTGTCACGGATTTTAGATGACATCCCTCAAGAAGCAGAAATACCTGATGTACAGAAGGTTGATTCTAATGAAGACGTCATTATGTGGCTCAATTTAACTAGCGATCGTCTGTCTGTACCAGAGTTAACTGATTATGCAGAGCGCTATCTGGTTGATCGTTTTTCTATTCTCAAAGGCGTGGCCCGAGTGCGTGTTGGTGGGGGGCAGAGTTTTGCCATGCGAGTTTGGATTGATCGCGCAAAACTCGCAGCCCACAATCTCACTGTGAGTGATGTAGAAAGAGCACTGCGCTCAGAAAATGTAGAATTACCAGCTGGCAATATCGAGTCGATTAATCAAGAGTTTACCGTAAGAGTAAAACGGCTATTTCTAAATCCAGAAGATTTTAAACAGTTAGTATTATCTCGCGGTACTGACGGATACTTGGTTCGCTTAGGCGACGTTGCTACTGTAGAAAAAGGTACTACTGAATATCGTACCCTATTCCGAGGCAATGGGGAAAGTATGGTGGGCATCGGCATCACCAAACAATCCACAGCCAATACCATCGAAGTAGCTCGTGCTGCAACATTACAAGCAGATCGACTCAATAAAACCCTACCGGATGGCATGTATATTCATCAAAGCTATGACTCTTCAATATTTATTGAAGAAGCGATTAACGAAGTCTATAAAACGCTATCAATTGCAATGTCACTGGTTATTTTTACCATCTATTTATTTTTAGGTAGTGTACGTGCCATGCTAGTACCTGCTGTCACCGTCCCTATTTCGTTAATTGCTACATTTATTGTGCTAATGATTATGGGCTTTACGGTTAATTTATTAACCCTACTCGCTTTAGTATTGGCTATTGGCTTAGTGGTAGACGATGCGATTGTAGTACTAGAAAATATTCATCGCCGCATGGAGGAGTATGGCGAGCCAGCCTTAGTTGCTGCTTTTAAAGGCACACGTCAAGTGGGGTTTGCTGTTATTGCCACTACTCTGGTTTTAGTCGCTGTCTTCGCCCCTATTACCGTATTAGAAGGCGATATAGGCCGTTTATTCTCAGAGTTTGCAGTCACCATGAGTGCTGCTGTGGTTTTTTCTAGCTTAGTCGCTCTCACTTTATCCCCTGTTTTGGCATCAATGGTTTTAAAACCTACAAATGGCTCCTTTTTTCTGGTTAAAAAAGTCGATAGTTTTTTTAATTGGTTTAAAAAACACTATCACCATTGGGTCTTAGCCTGCATCAAAAAGCCGTATATAGTCATTTTATTGTTTATTGCAATGGTTGGAGTATCAGCATTTTTAGCCAATAAAATTCCTACAGAGTATGTACCAAAAGAAGATCGTGGCGCTTTTTTTATTTTGGTCAATGGCCCAGAAGGTGCCACCTATGCCTATATGAAAGAATACATGGATGAGTTAGAACGACGCTTGATGCCTTTAGAAGAAAAAGGTGAAGCCGAAAGAATATTAGTGCGCACACCAAGGGGTAGTTTTAATTCAGGAATAGTAATTATGGTGCTCAGCGAATGGAGCAAACGCCGCTCAGCCTGGAAAATTATGGGAGAAATTCGTAAAAATACGGCTGACCTCGCCGGGGTGAGGATTTATCCTATTATGCGACAAGGCATCAGAAGCCGTACAGCAAAACCCATTCAATTTGTAATTGGTGGTGGCACTTATGAGGAACTCGCCAAATGGCGTAACATTCTCTTTGCTGAAATTAATAAAGATAATCCAGGATTTGTTGGTATTGACAGTGATTACAAAGAAACCAGCCCACAAATTCACGTCATGATTAATTACAACCGTGCAGCAGAACTGGGTGTTTCTATTCAGAATATTGGCCGCACATTGGAAAGTATGCTCGCATCACGGCGCGTTACTACTTATATAGAAGATGGTGAAGAGTATGATGTGTTGGTTGAAGGAAAGCGCGATCAACAAAATAGTCCTAATGATTTAACTAATATCTATGTTAGGTCTGAACGATCTGGCCAGCTAATTCCTCTATCAAATCTGGTTAAACTGGAAGAATACGCAGGCTCGAAAACCTTAAATCGCTATAATCGTACCCGTGCCATTACTATTGATGCCAATTTAGAAGACCACTTATTACTGGGAGAAGCCCTTTCTTACCTAGAAAATCTAGTTAGAAAGCATCTACCCGATAATGCGGTTTTTGATTACAAAGGCCAATCATTGGATTACAAAAAGTCAGGTGGCGCCAGTTATTTTACCTTTGGGTTAGGCATTTTAGTAATGTTTTTAGTACTGGCGGCTCAATTCGAAAGTTATATTAACCCTTTTATCATCACGCTCACTGTACCATTGGCTATTGCTGGTGGATTAATTGGCCTAATGCTAACAGGCAATACACTCAACCTTTACAGCCAAGTTGGCTTAGTCATGTTAATTGGCCTGGCCGCTAAAAATGGCATTCTTATTGTGGAGTTTGCCAACCAAATGCGCGACCAAGGTGCAACAATAAAAGAGGCAATTACCGAAGCAGCGCAAGTTAGGTTACGCCCGATTATTATGACTAGCATTACTACCACAGCAGGCTCAATCCCATTAATTATTTCGTTTGGAGCAGGTGCTGAAACTCGTCAGGTATTAGGAATTACCTTATTTTTTGGGGTAACAGTTGCCACAGTATTTACCCTATTCGTCATCCCTGTTGCCTATAATTTACTCGCAAGATTTACCGGCGCCCCAGGAGATACAGCCCGCAAACTAGAAAAAGCATTGACAGTAAATAGCTTAAACTCCAGCATTTCAGAGAAACAAACCAAAAATGAGTAGTTAAACTGCTTAACAGTGATGGTATCTTTACTCTCTTTTTTGTTGAAATGGACAGCTAGATGAATGAAGTTAACTTCCAAGCCAACAAGGCGTGGGGAAGTGCCTGTTTATGGTTAGCTTTTTTAGGACCTTTTTTCTATTTAACTTATGGGTTTGCAAACTGGCTGGCAAACCAACAGACGAATGTGGACTCGGTAGTTTTTGCTTGGGAATACAACATTCCATTTATGGCGTGGACTATCATTCCATATTGGTCAATCAACTTATTTTATGCTGCCTCATTATTTGTATGTGCAAACCCTCTGGCACTTAATATACATGTTAAACGCCTAGTCACCGCTCAAATCATTGCTGTCAGCTGTTTTATTTTGCTTCCATTACACTTTACTTTTGACCGCCCAACAACCAGCGGCTTACCTGGGTTAATGTTTGATGCCCTGGCCAGTTTTGATAAACCTTTCAACCAAGCACCTTCATTACATATTGCTCTTGCTATTATTTTATGGGTTCTATATATAAAGCATCTACCTAACAAATATTGGCACTATACTTTACATTTGTGGTTTAGCTTAGTCGTTGTTTCTGTACTCACTACTTTCCAACATCATTTTATTGATATTCCGACAGGCGCCTTATTGGGTTGGTTTTGCGTATGGTTATGGCCTGACAATAACCATTGCATCCTCAAATCATCTGACGGGGCCTATAAAAAACAACGCTATCGACTAGGTACTTATTATTTGCTTGGTGCCTTACTCCCCACTCTTGTTGCAATACTTGTTGGTGGTGCTAGTTTATGGCTATTATGGGTCAGCACAGCATTAACTTTAGTCGCCAGCTGTTATTTTTTCATAGGTGTAGATGGCTTCCAAAAACAAGCAAATGGCCAATTAAGTCTTGCTGCTCGCTGGCTGCTCTTTCCTTATCTAATAGGTGCTTTTATTAATTCACGGCTATGGACACGAAAACAGCCTGCACCTGTACAAGTTTATGAGCAACTTTGGCTTGGGCGCTTTCCATCAAATGCTTCTCTCATCAGTCATAACTTTCAAGCAGTGGTAGATTTATCTGCAGAAATGACTTTATCCTCTCGCTCAAATACAGCTATAAAATGGTACTCTATTCCTTGCTTAGACTTAATTCCCCCTACTGCTGAGAGTTTATACCAAGCAATTACTGCTATAGATAAAGCATTGAAATCAGGAAAAACACTGGTCTGTTGTGCATTAGGCTACTCTCGCAGTGTAGCAGCTCTAGCCGCTTGGTTGGAGGGTACAGGCCAGGCAACTAATACTGACTCAGCTATTTCCATGATAAAGCTACAACGTCCAGAAATAGTGATAAATGAAGTAACAGCAAAAGTGATACACCATGCAGCAACTCTATATAAGGACAATGTGTGAACGATAATAGGATAGTTATAAACTACTAAAATTTGACTAGATACCCGCAGCCTGACGGGTATCTTTCTTTGAAGCTAATCACCAGGAGAATTGATAAATTACTATAAAGCAGACTGTTCTTTTAGTACTTCAGACTGAGTAACAGCTTTTTTACTTGAAAACAAACCTAACCCTATCACCAAAATAGCCACTCCCCCTAAAGCCCAGCAGTAATAAACATTACCTACCAACGCCAAAGGAGATAGCCCGGCTATTGACCCTGCTAATAAAATCTGTGCTCCATAAGGCAATAAGCCTTGTACCACACAAGCAAAAATATCTAATAAGCTCGCACTCCGCTTATTGGATATTCCATAATGCAGGCTAACATCTTTTGCAACGCCACCGGCAATAATAATTGCAATGGTATTATTAGCCGTAAACACACCACTGATAGCAGCTAACAAACCAATGGAGGCCTCTCCAGCTTTTTGGCTTTTTTTAGAAGTGTTTTGCCCCAGTCGAGTAATCTTATCAATAATCCACTGCATGCCGCCTTGTTGTTTCATAATCATTGCCAAGCCACCAATTAACATGGAAAGCACCATGATTTCCAGCATGCCTTCATAACCAGCATAAATATTTTTACTGAATGTTTCTAAACCATAATCAGGTTTAATCAACATGCCCATAATGCCAGAAACAGCTATACCAGCCATTAATACAGCCAGCACATTTAAGCCCATTACTGCTAGCACTAACACAATAAGATAGGGCAAAGCCAGCCAACCATTGACTAGCTTTGCTTCTATTGCCTGACCAGGCTCCCCCATCACAAACAATAAAATGATGGTAAGCACAGCAGCAGGTGCTGCAATTTTAATGTTTTCTCTAAACTTATCTTTTAAGTCACAGCCTTGGGTACGAGTGGCAGCAATTGTGGTATCAGAAATAACTGATAAATTATCACCAAACATCGCACCACCTATCACAGCTCCAATACAAACCGCTTCAGGCAACCCTGCTGAGATAGCCACTTGTAGTGCCAGAGGAGCCACTGCAGCAATAGTTCCCATTGAAGTCCCCATCGCAGTGGCAATAAAAGCAGAAATAATAAAAATACCCGGCAATAGTAGACTTGCAGGAATCAAGCTTAAACCAATATTCACCGTTGCATCCACTCCACCGATGGACTTGGTTACACTAGCAAATGCACCCGCCAACAAAAACACCAAGCACATTAAGATGATATTTTGATCACCCACACCTTTCACAAAGGTTTCAATCTTGCCACTGGTTTTTCCCTTTGCCAGGATAAACGCCAGAATAATTGCAGGTAAAATCGCCACCGGGGCTTTAATTTGATAAAAGGCAAAATCCACTGCCTGTTGATGATAATAAACCCCACTGCCAATAAATATGCCTAAAAATAGCAATATAGGTAGTAATGCTATAAAACTACCAGTCTGTTTTTCCATCTTAATAACTCACCTAAATAGCTAGCAAATTTCGCCTCAGTCGCTTATTTACCCAACTTTTTGAGTATCTCTCTTATGAGGAGGTAAAAACTGTCAACCAGTCAGAACACAACTGTCTTATATGGCGAATAAAAAAGAAGCAGAAGGATATACTAAGCTTGATGACGGTGGAACAATTAGCAGATGACATTTTCTTATGCATCTATAATTAAAGATTATACCGGATAAATTTTACGGTAAATACGAATAGCTGGCTCACCATTTTTGATATAGATGTAGATTTTCTTCAGCTCATTTGAACAAACATAACTTAGACCAATACTACTCACTTGCTGAGAAGCCTCTTTCCTGAAGGTACAACTCTATAACAACTTGCAAATCTCCCTTCTGTCAATAAGTACACAACATCAAACTAAAAAGTTTCTTTTCACTGCCTAGATATTGTTCACAAGTGCATATTAGAACCTTTCACTAAGCAGCTAGAAGGTCACAAACTTAGGGTTTTGAGGTTCTCTCTCTTCAAAAACCCTGCATAATACTTCCGTCTTCATTTATCATCTAATATGGTTGAATGGCTCTTCTTTATGATGAGCTTTTCCTAACAGGGTTATCAGGTTTCTTGCTAAGTAGCTAGCAGCAAAGAAAATAGTTGTTCTTAGCATTTAGCTGAGGCTTAGCAACGTAAACAGCTATAGGTAATTGTTGCCGGCAGAAGAAACACCCAGGCAAACCATACAAGAGTTAACAATAATGAGATTCAGTTCTCTGAACTGATTAAATGATTATAGGGTCTGAGTAATACTTTATTAGTCTACTGTTGAAATAAGTATGCTTAAGCCTCAAGATCAGCGGTTGTGCAGACAAACAACCATAAGTAACACTATATAAAGGCCACTCATCTCTACAGCTAGGGAGTGATATGAAATATTTGCAGTGTCTGGTATTGATTTCAGTTATTTGGAGCATCAATTCAGTCAGCTTTGGCAAGGAAGGTTCTGAACAGGCCATTCAGCCCGTAGTAACCACTATTGAAAACTGTACTGCCCCTACACCTGAGCAAACAGCTAAACAAGCCAAGCCTACTGATAAACAAGCAAAGACTAAAGTACAAACTATTGTCTATTGTCCACAGACCAAACAGTCAGATAAGCAAGCGACAAAAGCAGAAGAGGCAGAAGAGAAAGAAGCCAGTGATCAAAAGCCAGCTATCGGTGAGTTAGAAAAAGTTACCCTCACCCCTCCAGGTGTTACTTATACTGCCCGGATTGATACAGGAATATTGACCTCCACATTATTTGTCTTTGATATCACCCCGTTTGAACGGGATGGCAAGAAGTGGGTTAAATTCAAAATGAAAGACCCAGAGTCTGAAGAAGTAACCGAGCTTAGTCGCCAAGTAGTCAAAAAGGTCAAAGCTAAACTGACAACTATTGATGGACAAAAACGCTACATTATTAAAATGAATGTGCGCTTGGGCCCAATAGAGCAACGCATTTCATTCGGCTTGACTGATCGTAACGACTACGAATACCCCGTGCTAATAGGTCGTAACTTCCTAAAAGACATAGCCGTTGTTGATGTGAGCAAGCAATTTACCCAAAAAGTTCCTACCCCAGAAAAAACGCCTAATTTGGCAGTAGATGAGCAGCAATAATGTCGTCCAGAGCACAAGTTTACTTACTATCATTCATTTTCATTTTTATTGGCATTGGCCTCACCATTTATAAGAACTCTGAACTGGAGTTCCCTTTATTGCCTGGTGAGCGCAAAGCAATATGGACAGTCGAAGCCAAAATTGAATTTAAAGCAACCGATAAGCCTGTTACTGTTTCCTTTGCCCTACCCCACAACCCGCCAGAAATGGGCATTTTAGATGAGGACTTTACGGCATCAGGCTATGGCTTTGGCTGGGACAGCAATCAACAAGAGCGTCGAGCTCAGTGGGCCAGGCGCAAAGCCAACGGCAAGCAAGTTTTATTTTACAAAGTACAGGTTTTCAAACAGTCTGATGCACCTGCTCACGAGCAAAACGCTATTCCGCCAGTTGAAACCAAAACTCCAGATTTGTCTCCTAGCCTAAAAACTACTATCAGCCAGCTCGTTACTTATGTATACAACCGCTCTGCTGATAATACGACTTTTGCTACTGAGCTGATTCGCCTAATCAATGATAAAGAGCCAATTGAAGATATTCAGCTCTTGTTAGGTAACCAAGGCTTGAGCAAAACCCGCCTTGCACTTAATGCATTAGCGCTTGCCAAAATACCAGCAAGGGTTGCCAGAGGTTTACAATTAGAAGATGGTCGTCGTAACCAAAAACTCACCACTTTGATTGAAATTTTTGATACTGACCACTGGGTTTTCTTTAACCCCAAAACAGGCCAAAAAGGCTTACCTGGTAACTTTTTACTTTGGCAACGAGGTGGCAGCTCACTGCTTGATGTAGAAGGAGGGGAAAGCTCTAAAGCATCATTTTCAATTATTAAGAATTCTCAACCTGCCAAGTCTTTTGCTATTTTACATGGCGCAGAAAACCAAGCAGCACTGGTTGACTTCTCCATCTATAGTTTGCCTATTGAGCAGCAAAATGTCTTTAAATCCATTTTATTGGTACCAATTGGCGCTATCGTCGTGGTACTGATGCGTATTTTAGTGGGAGTCAAAACTTCAGGCACATTCATGCCAATTTTGATTGCCATCGCCTTCATTGAAACCACACTAATTACTGGCCTGATTATTTTTCTAGTGATTGTCAGTATTGGCTTATTTATCCGGTCCTATTTAAGTCGTCTCAATCTCCTCCTAGTGGCACGAATATCAGCCGTGGTCATTGTTGTCATCAGCATTATGGCTGGGATGAGCATCCTAAGTCATAAGCTGGGAATTAGTGAAGCCTTGTCTGTTACCTTCTTCCCAATGATCATTCTAGCCTGGACCATCGAAAGAATGTCCATTTTATGGGAGGAAGAAGGCCCCAAAGAAGTCTTTACCCAAGGAGGTGGCAGCTTACTAGTAGCAACACTGGCCTACTTACTTATGACTAACCAGTATGTTGAGCACTTAACGTTTAATTTCCCTGAGTTATTACTAGCGTTATTAGGCTGCATTATCTTGTTAGGCCAATATACCGGCTACCGACTAACTGAATTACGCAGGTTTCAACCGTTAGCCGAGGACTAATTACCATGTTTTTTGCTACACCCTGTAAGCTTAAGCAAAAAGGCATACTCGGCATGAACAAGCGTAATGTGTCGTATATTGCTAAATACAACCAGCGTAGCTTATATCCACTGGTTGATAACAAGCTAAAAACCAAGCTAGTTGCCGAAAAAGCTAAAGTATCGACCCCAAAACTGTTGCATGTTATTGAATATCAGCATCAAATCAAAAAGCTGGCAGACTTAGTCAACCAATATGATGGCTTTGTCATCAAACCAGCTCAAGGCAGTGGTGGAAAAGGGATTTTGGTTATCACTGAGCGAACCTCTGAAGGCTTTTTTAAGCCAAGCGGCGAAGCGCTTAGTTTATCTGATATAATGCGGCATGCATCGAACATTCTAAGTGGTTTGCACAGTTTAGGTGGCAAGCCCGATGTAGCAATGATTGAAGCTCTCGTTCAGTTTGACCCAGTGTTTGATCGATACAGCTATGAAGGAGTACCCGATATTCGGGTAATTGTCTTTAAGGGCTTTCCAGTCATGGCTATGCTCCGCTTATCAACCCATGCTTCTGATGGCAAAGCCAACTTACACCAAGGTGCTGTTGGTGTTGGGCTAAATCTAGCTAATGGTAAAGCCTTATGTGCTGTACAAAGTAACCGCCCGGTTGATGAGCACCCAGATACAGGAAGTCACTTCGAAACGTTACAAGTTCCACACTGGGAGAAAATCCTAACGTTAGCCTCCTCTTGCTATGATATGACGCGGCTTGGCTATCTTGGCGCTGATATTGTTCTGGATCAGAAGCTAGGGCCTCTGTTACTAGAGCTTAATGCCCGACCAGGGCTTGCCATTCAGGTCGCCAATAACACAGGCTTAGAGCCTAGGTTAACGCACATCGAAACCATGAAAAAACATGGCTTTTCGGTTGACCAACGGGTTCAGTATTCACAGCAACAATTTGGTATTGTTTAAACCTTGCCTGAAAAATTAACTACTATGAAACCTTTCTTATCAGCAACTCATAACATCATCCTGAGTATTGCACTTTGCTGTTGGGGGTTAACTGCCTCAGCAGCTGACAAACCTTTTTATTACATTGATTACGAAGTCAAACTAGAACCAACAGCCAAGACAGCTCAAGTAGCCATTAAACTCCGTAAAAACGCTCAGTATGTGCGCTCGATTCAGGTGAAAACAAATCCAGAACGCTATACAAACTTTAAAGGGTCAGGCCAACTGGTGAAGCAGGATGACTACATCCTTTGGCAGCCTAATGGCAAATCAGGTACTTTATCGTTTACAGCAAAAATGAACCACCACCGCAAGTCAGGCCGCTTTGACTCAATCATCACAGATGACTGGGCACTGTTCAGAGGGTTTGATGTCATTCCACAGCTTCGAGTCGATATGCAAGATGGCACCCAGTCCAAAGCAAAATTACACTTTCAGTTACCAAAAGGCTGGTCAATAGCTACCCCTTATATTCGTTATACCAGTGGCGCTTACAAGGTTGACCATCCCGAAACTTCTTTTGATCGACCTAAGGGATGGATCGTGGCAGGTGATATTGGAGTCAAGCGAGAAACAATTAAAGGAGTTAAAGTGGCTGTCGCAGCCCCCAAAAATCAGTCCGCTCGCCGCTTGGATATTCTAGCCATGCTGAACTGGAATTTACCTGTTTTTCTAGATATTTTTCCTCACTTTCCTAAGCGCATCAATATTGTTAGTGCCAATGACCCTATGTGGCGAGGTGCTCTTTCAGGTCCCAGCTCTCTATTTCTTCATGCAGATAGACCTTTAATTACTGAAGACGGTACTAGCCCTCCAATTCATGAGCTAATACATGTAGCAATGTCAGCCCGCGCAGAACCTGGTGCCGACTGGCTAGTTGAAGGGCTTGCAGAATATTACTCACTAGAAATTATGCGCCGGTCTGGCACGATTACCCAGGAGCGATTTGATAAATCTATTAGCCAGCAGATTAACAGAGGAAAAAAAATATCCAAGTTAAAAGTAGATCGCTCTTATGGCCCTATCACAGCGAAAGCCGTTGGTATTCTCTATAAAGTTGATCAAGAAATTCAGCAAAGAACCAATAACAAAGCCAGTTTAGACAATATCATTAGGGGGCTTGCTAAACCAGATGTCCCTATCACCTTAAAAGCAACTCAAAAAATGGCAGAAAAACTAGTTGGAGGTCCGCTGAAGTCTTTACAAAATATTCATTAAAAAGCCCTACCTACTTCCATTATTGAAAGAATGCCAACTACTGTCGTGGTTGGCTTTACTGAATTAGTTCAGCCATAATGCAAGATCGTACATCCCGTTTGCAATGAGGCTACAATGAAACATTTGTTCCCAATCCGTCCACGCTTTCTTCTGCTACTAACACTTGGCCTTATATCTGGCTGCCAAACAGCCTACTACGCATCAATGGAAAAACTGGGCTACCACAAGCGAGATATTTTAATTAATCGTGTCGAGGATACCCAAAAAGCTCAGCAAGAAACTCAACAGCAGTTTAAGGATGCTTTAGAACAGTTTAAAGCTGTGGTTCAGTTTGATGGCGGTAACCTACAAGAGACCTATGACCAACTCAATACTGAATATGAAGAGAGTAAAGCCACAGCAGAAAACTTACGTAGTCATATTGAAAAAGTAGAAGATGTGGCAGAAGCACTATTTGAAGAGTGGGAAGAAGAATTATCGCTCTTCTCCAATAACACACTGAAAAGAGATAGCGCTCGCAAACTTCAGGATACTAAGCAACAGTATGAAAAGTTGATTGCATCTATGTGGCGAGCTGAAAAAACCATTGCTCCCGTGCTCACCACATTGCATGACCAAGTGTTGTATTTAAAGCATAATCTGAATGCCCGCGCAATTGCAGCATTACGCGGTGAACTAAAAACAGTTCAGAAAGATGTAGATCGTTTACTAAAATCAATGCAGCAAGCAATTAGAGAATCTCAAGCATTTATCCAGCAAATGCGGCGTAGCCAGTAAGCGTCACCCTTTCCTTAACTTTTGCTTCTTCACCAAGACAGAGGTTTTTCATGTTGAGTCGATTCGTTTTTGATCGTTTCTTTCAGTGCTTCCGCTTTGCTGTTATCACTGCTCTGTTATTATGGTTAGTAGGTTGTGCCAGTTTCACCCCAAACTATGAAAAGCCCAAAATCCATATTACTTCTATACAAGTGCTAGAACCTGAAGGATTCACTCAAAACTTTGCTGTTGGATTACGCTTGATTAACCCCAACAGCACCTCCTTACAACTCAGAGGTATGTTCTATAGTATTAGCCTGGAAGGTTATGAAGTAATTTCTGGTGTTACCAATAAAATCCCAGGTGTTGCAGGCTTTAGTAGCACCGACTTTACTGTAGAAACCTCAACTAACTTGATTAACAGCATTCGCTTTCTAAATGATGTGTTACAACAACCTAAAAAGCAGCTTAACTACGAATTAAAAGCTAAAATGCAGGGGACTCATCTGTTCAGCTCTACTACTGTTGTTGAAACTGGGCAGATTCAACTCAACCATTAAAAAGTGAGCACCACAAAAGCTCATAAACATGAGAAAAGCTTACCAATAATTTGGCTGCGGAAAGTCGAGCTAAAATAGGTAGCTTTACTAATATTTAAACTCAAATAATTTCATAGACTAGCGGCCAGCAAACCCACCCCTCCACAGAGGGTGTCGTAAAAAGTTATGAGCGAAGTAAAGACAAGGCAAAAATCAGCGAAAAAGCGGAGTTTATACTTAATAAATGAGCATTTTGAGTCGATTTTTAACGCAGTATTTGCAAGCGCAGTAGTTTTGCGACACCCTCCAGGTGTAGTGTTAAATTAGCTGGCTGTGCCCACACTCAATCAGCCAGCTAGTCTTCTAACAATACATAATTACCGTTTGCCTCCTGCCCTCAGCAAGCAATGCTCGTTCAGCCACCATTTAATGGATACTCATGGCTGTGAGCCAATTACAGCTAACAGGCATCTAAGTAATAATTAAAAGACAGTAAAAGTAGTTAATAAGTAAAAATGTGGCAGCGTAAAGACTCTCCCAAAAATGGTCACAGTAGCACTGTTCAGCTAACCAACCGTCCCCGTCACTGGCTAGAGCAGCTACATATTAAAGCCCAGGATGAGCCCTGGGGTATCACTATGGTCAGCTTTGCCTGGACTGCAGGCCCTGTGACTTATCTAGCAGCCTTAGCAGGTTATTATGCGGGCTATGGGGCTTGGATGCCTATTGATAAAGGTATCTACTTTGTAGGCTACTCAGTGGTAGCTGGTATATTGGGTATTTTATCTAAATACCTGTATCACCTGACCACTGGCAGTAAGCTTAAACAGCAACAAAAAACCATCAGGCAGGCAATCGCCTCACTACCTCCTTTGGTCTGGAAAGTAAGGGACTTGTCATTAGCCAGTCTTACAGAAGAAGCTAGAAAATACCAAGCAGCAAGCTATTTGCTACAACAGGCAAACTTAGGTGCAGAAGGTATTGAAGTTGCTGTTTATGAATTAACTGAAGACCATGAGTTGGCTTTACAGGCAAAGCGAATTGAAGTACTTCGTCAGGCTGGCCTACCTTCACGGATGATTGATCTCATTCACCAAATTGAGGCTCAGGCTAATGAAGCCAACGAAAAACTACGGGCAAATTATCCACAACTGGCTGACCAGCTCTCTGAGCGACTGAGAGGCATTGCACCAAGTCCTCAGCATGGCCGACAACGCTCGCCGCTATTTATTGAAAGAATATTATCCGCTATTGAGCAAGATAATTACGAGTTAATGACACTGGCCGATACCGAAGAGTTATTCACCTTAACATTAGAGCTATTGTGTGACCGAGAAATTAGCTATCTGAAAATTGAATATCAGGGCACCCAAGACATTGCAAAGGCCATTACACGACTGGAAGAAGAGCGAAATGATTACCGGATTAGTCGGGCCAAAGTCCTTAGTCGCCTGAAAGCCTTAACCAGCTATTTAAGTTTATGTGATGTTAATGAAGATATTCATGCCGATGAAGGGCTAACAGCTCAGGCGTTACTGTCTTCAGCCATTAATGGTATTGAACAATTAGCCAAAGAAGTAAATGACAATCGACAGCTGACAGATCGCCACATCAAATACACGCTGAACTTACAAGAGCGAACCCAACAATTCGAGTCTGCCTTAGAACTCTATGAACAAGCTCGTAAAGCCTATTTAAAACTGGGCCGAGACTTAGTCCATTTTCGTCGGGCATTACAACGCTGGCAACACATAACGCAGAAAAAACAACAAATGTTAACTAACGCAGGTGGCTTGAAACGCAATATTATATTTACTGAGCAATCGATAAAGTTAGATACCGATGAAAAAGCAGCATTGGCAAAAACCCTTAACTTGTTACTTAAGGAAACCAATCATGTGCTCAATCAAACACCCAAGCACAATGCTGGGGCTAGCCAGCTACCTTTATTAAAAGCGAAAGAGCTAGCAGTAGAATTGACCATCATGCTAGATAGATTTACCAAATTACATTCACCCAAAATTCAGCGTGCTATTTACAGTTCCCATGCCATGTTAATAGATGCCTTGGAGCCTGATGCCAGCGTACAAGAACGAGCCACTGAGGCAAAAGCACTGGCAGAAGATGTAGAAAGTAATTTATCAGCCGCTGCTGAGCGCCTGGCGCAAAACCTGATTCGCTTTTATCGAGTACCACTGACTAATGAAGTAATTGACTTTATGGTTCATCAATATGATGCAAACAGAGAACGACTAAACTTTATTGCAGAAAATGAAGTGCCTTATAGTGCTAACTTTAATAATTTAAATACACCTGCCATCCAAATTCCAGAAGCCAAAAATAATTGGAAAATTATCCTATATAATGCCAAACGCACTCTATCTCTTTATATGTAGTACGTTTGAGGGGCTGTAAACCGCCCCCTAGCCAGCATAATCCTACTCATTCTGATGGGTTATCAGCCAAAAATGCCAAGGTTTCCTTAGCACCTAAATATTTTGGGGAGCGATTGATTATTTTTACATCTAACCAAGCCGATAACCTAGCCAATACTTCCCGGCTGCGCACTTTTAAATGCCAGCGCCAGGCAGATACATCAGCAGCAACATAACCCACCGCATCAAGCTGATAATGATCTGCAATAAATAAAGCACGCTCAACATGAAAAGGTTGAGAAACTATCACCAGTTTATTCAGCCCAAATACCTGTTTAGCTCGCACCACTGAATCCAAGGTACGAAATCCAGCAAAATCCAGCCCAATTAACTCAGCAGGAACCCCTCTAGCAACCAAGTCCGCTTTAATCATTTCGGGCTCATTATAATCTTCTCGTGAGTTATCACCACTCACCAGAAAACCTTTAACTTTACCAGCTTTATATAAATCAACTGCCGCATCAATTCTAGCGTTATAAAATAAATTAGGCTGACCACGAAAATATTTAGCCGTGCCTAATAGTAGTGCAACAGATGGCCTCGTCAGTTGTTCTGGCTGCACAAACAAGCGATCTTTTGCTTGCCAACTCATATACCGGTCAATACTCAATAGCAAACAAACCATGAGCAACCCTAACCAGAAAGAAAAACTGCTTGAATATTTTCACTACTCTACCCCTCATTCGTTGGGCACCCTCAGCAAACTTGGTATAATAGGCCAAAATTTTAGGCATATGTAGTGAACATGTTAGAAAACATTCGCATTGTTTTAATTAATACCTTTCACCCCGGTAATATTGGCTCTACCGCACGCGCAATGAAAAATATGGGGTTGTCTCAGCTTTATCTGGTAGATCCCCAACAGTTTCCAGCAGCAGATGCCACGGCAATGGCTGCTGGTGCTAAAGATGTACTAGCTAATGCTGTTATTACTCAAACCCTGACAGATGCCATTGAGGACTGCTCATTAGTGATTGGTACCAGTGCCCGTGAGCGCACCCACAGCTGGCCAATGCTCAGCGCTCGTGAATGTGGTGAGAAAGTGATCTCAGAAGCAGGCCATCAGCAGGTTGCTCTGGTATTTGGCCGTGAAACTATGGGTTTACACAATGAAGAGTTACAACAGTGTAATTATCATGCCTATATCCCTGCTAACCCTGAGTATCCAGTACTAAACTTAGCAACGGCCGTTCAAACCATCAGTTATGAAATATACCAGGCATACCTGACAGCCCAGCAGTACCCTGGTGAAAATTCCACTGTAAATGAGCCAGCTCACCCTAGCAGCCAACAAATGGAGTATTTTTACCAACATTTAGAACAGGTATTAACCGATACGGGTTTTATTATTAAACAACACCCAGGCCAAACCATGCTCAAGCTGCGCCGCCTTTTTAACCGAGCTCGTCCCGAGCGACAGGAGCTCAGTATCCTTCGAGGCATTTTAAGCAATATCGACAAGCAACAACCAAGGGAAAGTTAATACTTTAATGATATCAGTCAAGTAAGCACAGCACTTCAAGGATGAAGCCACCCCATGCCATTTACTACGCACCAATTACAACTGTATTATGAAATACAGGGTTCAGGTGAGCCAGTACTGCTTATCCATGGCCTAGGTTCCAGTTGTCAGGATTGGTCCCACCAAGTACAGGCTCTACAACAGGTTTACCAAGTAATTACGGTGGATTTACGAGGCCATGGTCAGTCCGATAAACCAGCAGGCCCCTATAGCATCAAAATGCTAGCAGAAGATGTCAGTAGACTCATGCAGCAACTCAATATCACCCAATACCATCTGGTAGGTATTTCCATGGGAGGCATGATTGGCTTTCAACTAGTGACTGATTACCCTCACCAAGTGTTGTCATTAACTATCATTAACAGTGGCCCCTTCCTACTTGCTGACTCTTGGAAAATACGCTGTCTGATTCAACAGCGATTATTAATCACTCAACTGTTTGGAATGCACATCACTGGATGGTTTATTATGCGAAAGCTGTTTCCTAAACCTGAACAATATGCCCTGCGTCAACATGGTGTGGAAAAATGGGCAAAGAACGACAAAGCTGCTTATATAAGCGCTTTTAAAGCACTAATTAACTGGTCAGTAAACACCCCGCTAGCTGAAATAAAATGTCCTTGTTTAATATTAACCGGCGATCGAGATTATACCTCCGTGAGCTATAAAGCAGCTTATTGCAAGCAACTGCCTGATGCCAAGTTGGAAGTAATTAAAGACTCTGGGCATGCCTCTCCTCTTGATCAGCCAGAGCATGTCAATCAAGCCCTCCTAACGTTTCTAAGCCAGTGCAGGAATAAGTATAATCGACCAGCCTAGGACATTATTCATTGCATAATGGCTGTGAGTACTGGTTTTTAGCTTTATACTGTAAACTGCCCTTTCACACAAATTCATGCTACCCTAGCTCTGTTAATACGACATGATCAGCTAACCCCCATCACTCCACAATTTACGACATAAGTTTATTATCAGATGCTGTATACTAACACTCTCCTTATTTTTGGCATTTTGATTATCTTGGGGCTTAGTGCATGGGCTGTTATTTTATGGCGAGAAGTATTTGCTAATCAGGCAAAATTAAAACAGTTTGAAAAACAACAAAAAGACTTTCTCGCTTCTAGCGTAAAAATTCTGGCACTCGCCATTGTCAATGATCAACTCAATCTTACCGAAGGAGCAATTCGGCTGAAGATTCTCCTTGATAATATTGATGAAGGTTTGGTAAAACAGCCTGACTTTGTTGTATTTGATACTATCTATAACGCTACTAAACACATGGCCACGCATGATGCTCGTCAAGCCATGCAGCTTAGCTTAAAAATTCAACAGGACATAGAAAGGACTGACTTAGAAGACCAATATGGCGAAGCAATAAAAAGTGCTGCAAAAAAATTACTGTCAACGAGATTTTAAAATAGAGACGATATACAGCAGACTTCTGATTATCCTTAACCAGAAGCCAGGCTATTAAGCTTATAGATTTACTTTTAAATTATATTTGAAGCACATCAACTGACTGCATGACTTGCTGCTGGATAGGCTCCATATCCAGTGTTTTGGGTCCAATAAACGCTGCGCTACCCTGCTTCATATTGGTCAATGCCACCTGCCATTGCTTCGCTTCCTGAGCAAATTCAGTTTTAAATTGTTTGTTTGGCATTAACAAAATGGTAACAGGCCCTTTATCTGTTTTTACCACTAAATGGGCCACCATTTTATCCTCAATAATGCAATTAGCCGCATAAGTAACATTAACCAGCTCGCCCATTGGCTTAATCCCAACATTATTTAGAGTAAACCCTACTCGGCCAACTGAAATAGGCTCCTCTAACACCAAAGAGTGCGCCTCATGCTCCATATGTTGCACAAACATTTCAGTTAACTCACGCTGCTCAGAGCTCAAGTGTGTTTGCCAGAAAACCACCCCCAGCATCACCGAAGCTGCCACAGCAAAGCCACCAATAAACTGACTAAAGGTTTTACCTTTGCTTTTTAAGGGAACCACTGAAGAGTTAGCATCAGCTTGATCAGAAGTTTCATCAAAACTACACTGCAGCATAATTTTTGCTGCAAGATCATCCGGTACTGGAACTGCCAGGGCTTCCATTAGTAACGCTTCCTGCTCTTGCAGCTGAACATAGTAGCGGTGACACTCCTTACATTGCTGCTTATGTGCAACTAATGCTGGCGCAAGCTGCTGTGGCTCTTCCAATACCACTCGGCGAAATTCTAAGCAGTTCATACCCCTACACCTCGCGAATATCCTTGCTCATCACCACCTAGCATTGCTTGCAACTGCTGTCTGGCACGACGTAACCGAGTTGCCACGGTATTGGCTGGAATCTCCAAAGCACTCGCAATTTCATCCTGGGAATAGCCTAAAACCAATTGCATTACTATTGGTTCCCGATACTTTTCAGAAAGACGGCTCATGCAGCTTCTCAACGCTTCCATATTTGTTGAATACGCAAAATGCCCGCTGTTGTCAGGTAGCTCATCCGTTTCTATGTCACTGTATTCCAAAGACTTCCGTTGAAAACGACGGGCATTTTCTCGCCGTAAAATCGTGATCAACCACGATTTTGCTGCATCAACATTTTGTAAGCTATCTAAAGCCCGCCACGCTCTCATAAACGTCTCTTGTACTAAGTCTTCGGCAACGGATTCATCACTTGTCAGCCAGTAAGCATAACGATACAAAGGCTTATGGTAGGCCTCTACCAAAGCCTGAAACTGCTGGTCCTTATTCTTCATATACAAATAGACCTGTGTGGGAAGCAAAAACTTTCATCATTACTGGGAAGCTGCGCTACCACTGAATCAACCTATACGTTTTATTTAACAACGCGAGAAGTACCATTTTGGGTGAGAATTCTTACTCGGTCACCAGGCTGGAAGTGGACATTGGGTGAAACCTGCTGTACAACTGAAACGTAGGATCCATCATATAGTTCAACTGTTAACTGCACCCCTTGGGAGCGCGTATAAGCTTCTTCCGCTTTACCCCCGATTAAACCACCTGCTACAGCGCCAGCAATGGCAGCAATATCACTACCGCGGCCACCCCCAACAGTGGAGCCCGCGATGCCACCTGCCGCAGCACCCGCAATGGCTCCCACACCACTTTTGGTGCCTTCAATCTGAACCGGCCTCACATCAATAATCGTTCCCATTTTTACTGTCTGTAGCTGCCTTACTTCATTTCTTGAATAAGACTCTCCAGAAAGGTTGGAAACACAACCAGTCAGTACAGTTAACAGCCCTGACACAATGCAAGTCATTATATATTTCATCACAAAAACCCTTTTTAACTAACAGGTGGCTGGATAAGTAATAAAGACTTTCTCATCAAAACCAAAAAATGGTTCTTACTTAAAAAGATTAGACCCAATGAATTGGAAAATACTCTATTACCAAGCCAGTAAATGGTGCTGACAATTTTTCATTATCGCTTGAGAAAAAAGCAATGGCCAATTGAAAGATTATCTGTACATGTAACAACATTGCCTATTAAGGCAAACATTGACTGACTTAAAAAAATAGCTACTGTTCCAATATTTAATGGTGCATCCTGCCAATAAAGTTGCACCATTTAGGTAATTATTTCAGTTACAAGGCATTAATGATAGGTAGGCTTACTTGATGATTCTGAAGGCAACTGCGTTTCAACCATTTGTTTTTTTGGAAGGCTGGTAATACCAGTAAATTGCAGAGCAGCTTTTTCAAGCTGAATGACTGCCTGCTGCCTTAAATAGGGAGAAATATTGGTTGAGTTTATCAACCTTTGCAGGGACTGCCAGGCACACTGATAATAATATTCAGCCACTTCACTGTGCCCCATCATGTTATGGGTATCAGCCAAGTTGCAGCAGGCAATGAGAAATTGTTGCACCACTTGTTCTGCTGGATGTTCAGAAAACTGTTCAATAATAGCAGGTGTGGCTTGCGCCTTAATAAGGGCTATTTCAGCTAAATTAAACGCTTCTTGAAACCGCTCTTTTGCAAGCAAATACTGCTCTTGCTGAAATGCTTCCCCGCCTCGATGAATCAATTCCCGCCACATAACGGCATTACTAAACATAACCCGTTAGCCTCACTTGAATGAATGAAATCACATAATTAGCGTGTATATTAGAAGCACATCTCATCGCAAAGTTCAGCCGAAAAAAGCAACAGATTGCAAGTCACTTCACACAATAAGCGTGATCAAATAAGCATCAATAAAAACAAATCCCTATTGTGTTGCTTTTTTAAACCTTTACAATACTGGCTTTTTTTCACTCAACATCAATTTTTATATAGCGAAAGCAAATGGCTCCTGAAAACCATTTGTGAATGTATGCGGGTTTGTCAGTATTTAAAGGAGTAACCATGCTTTTCAGCCAAACTGCTTGGGAATATATTAGTCTTAATCCACAACAAAGCTTATTTATACTGGCTACTATCTACAGTGTTTTAGGTGGGTTATTAGGGGTAAGTGTACGGTTACGTACTCAATCACACAGACAGCAGCCTGTTGTTGCCATGGTAACCAGCCATGAAGAGCATCTCCCGATCCCTCGCCACCTCGACTACTCTACTATTAACCATACGTGGAACCGTTTATTCACAGCTGTAGCCCAATTCTGTGTGGCTATGGCTGTTATTTCAGCACTGCTGGGCTATTTGTTTTTTTAGTGAATAACAGCCAATCATTTCAGCAAACCATAAAGGTATTCGATTTAGCCCTGAGCTAGCTGTAACAAAGCTGCACTCAGGGCAATCTAATCCATCATCCATTCACGGAATTAGCTTCCATCAACTACTCTTTTTCTGAAAACTTCTTTTTATTGATTACTGGGTTAGCATACATTCTCAACAGCCATGGCTGCCAAGCAGCAGTACAACTAGTCAAGCGTTCTTCAAACCGCTGACGTCGAGCAGACAAGTCCAAGTTGGGAAACTCTTCCTTAACCTGTTCCCAATTCAGTGACTGCTGCCCTTCTCCCAGCTTGTCATAAGCAAAATAGTTGGCGGGATACAAGCGATAGTCCATCAATATTCGCTGATCAATAGCTTCTGCCACTTGTTGTGGGGTATCAAACTCGCCTGTTAATGGTTCACCAAAAGCGATATGGACATGGCCTTTAAAGCCACGAATTCCTTTAACTATACTTTGTACATCTTCATTATTTGCTTTTTGGTAATGACCATCACGCTCTTTCTGATAGAGTTCCCTTGCTTTTAGCCAGTCACAAGGATCATATTCATAAGAAATAGCAACAGGCACTATTTTCAATTGATTAATAAAATCACTGAAACTAATGTCTTTACCTCGCTGACTTAACTGCAGCATTTTAATAATGGCAGCCTCAGAAAAGTCATTGCCATCTTTGGCCCGCCCTTCCCGCTGAGCAATCCAAATAGACTCATTTTCTTTTAATGAGTCATTGATATAACTGGAAAGCAACTGATAAGCAGCTAACTTTTCCCGCTTTCCCTGAACCGAGCGACGGACAATAAAGCTTTTATTTAACCGCATTAAATCACTGACAAAAGGTCGGGTCAGCAGATTATCACCAATAGCCAGACGCGGCGTTTTCATGTTGTTATGGTAAAGCGCAAAATTGACAAAAGCTGGATCAAGCACAATATCCCGGTGGTTGCTGATAAATAAATAACTTTGTTGTTTATCCAACTTATCAACACCAGAAAAAGTAACATCAGTTGTTGTTAAACGTATAACACGGTCCACATATTTTTCTACAACAATTTGCAAGCTGGTGACATCATTCACCGACTTTAATTCCCTGCGTAATAGCCAGCGCACACAAGGTTTAATAATAGGACCCAGCTTAGTTGCCAGTTTGCCTAGCTTAAACTTCGCCAGTGATTCAAGAAAGCCATCATCGTAAAGCAAACGATCAACGACTTCTCTGACTTCATGATCGTGGTAAGGCCTAATCTCTTCGTATTTATCCATACACACTCTAAAGTATTTCGCTATGGTTAATTCTGGCGGCAAATCCTAGCACAATTTTCTCCAAATCGGTTCTGCAAATCTGGTTATTTCTATCACTCACCAAAGTAAGTGAATTTGAGTAACAGAGTAATCCGTAACTATGTCCCTTGCTAAAACTAGTCGAAGCTTGCAAATAGTGTCACCTGGCAATAGCATTTAAAAAAACAGCCCTTCTAGGGCTGATTCGTCTGCATTGATTGTTTACGAAGGACGCCCAGTGAAAGTTCAATTTTTAGCCTTTTTCTTTACGAGTTTATTAGTCTCCAGCTTAACAGCTGCCAATCCTCAAATCACAGCGCTTGAAACATCTGCCAAAGCAGGAGACCATCAGGCACAGCTCAACCTTGCCAAAGCATACTACTATGGTCGTGATGCCCAGCAGGATTACACATCTGCAATCAAGTGGCTTAAACAGGCATTAAACTCGGATAATCCTCAAGCAAAAACGTTAATGGGGCTGGCACTTACCCATGGGCATGGGGTGAAAAAAAATCTAAAGCAAGCGTTTCAACTGTTTGCTGAAGCATCTCGTGAAAAAGAAGGTGAAGCCCAATTTTATCTGGGCCAAGCATACTTAAAAGGTAAAGGGACTGATTCCAATGTTATTTCAGCTTATATTTGGCTAACCCTATCCAGTCATCAGTCTCACACCAAACAAACTGAAGCCAAACAAGCTCAGCAGGAAGTCGCCAAGTTGATGACTCCAGCCCAGTTAAACAATGCCAATATATTAGTTAAGCAGTTTAAAGATCGCTACGAGCAATAAGTCAGGCCAGTGAGGACTGTTGTGACTATAACAGCCCTCACTCAATGACTTGGGTAAAAGGTGGCAAGCTGTTTAACAACATTGCTCCATAACGTTGGGTTACTACCCGTCGGTCTAATAAAGTAACTCGTCCATGATCAGCTTCCGTTCTTAATAAACGACCACAGGCTTGTACTAGCTTAACCGCTGCATCTGGAATGGTAATTTCCATAAAAGCATTACGCCCTTGATTTTCAAACCACTCCGCTAATGCTGACTCAATAGGATCATCAGGGGTAGCAAATGGGATTTTGGCAATGATGACATGCTGGCAATACATCCCAGGCAAATCAATACCTTCTGCAAAGCTGGCCAAACCAAAAATCACACTACTCTGTTTATTATCAATAGCCTGCTTATGTCGTTTAATGATTTCATGTTTAGCTAAGTCCCCTTGCACCAAAACCAGCTTTCGCTCTTTTTCAGTCAACCCATAATAAACAGCAAGCATTTGTTTGCGAGAAGCGAATAAAACCAAACTCGCTACATATTGATTAAGCAAACCCGGCAGTAGCTGGATAATCTCGTCTGTATGCCCTTGCTGATCTTTTGGACCACTTGTCATAGCAGGCACCACCAATTGGCCTGCTACTGCATAATTAAAGGGGCTTGGCACCACTAGTGTGGTACTGTTTTTCGGTATACCCGAGCGCATTCGAAATCGATCAAATTTACCCAACGCGGTTAGCGTGGCTGAAGTGACTACCACAGCATAAGCACGATTCCACAACGACTGTCGCAAAGTTTCTGCTGCTAAAATTGGGCTAGAAGCAATCTCAACCTCTAGCCGCCCTCCAATATCAACACCTTTTAACCAACGAGCCCAGGGCGGGCTGTTTTCAGAATCGGTGGTAGCATAACTTTGCCATAGCGCTAAATTGGCCGTAGCTCGGGTTAAATGCACACCCACTACAGGATACCACTGCTCAGCCTCTGGCTTATCTACCCCTGTCAATTTGCCATCAATCGCTTCTTTAAGTAGTTCAGCAATTTGATCCAACACATCCGTTAATTGACTGAACTGCTGTTTAAGCTGCTCAGCCTTATTTTTGATCAATTCAGGCACAATGCCCATGGGAAACCGATAATTAATCGTCAACTCCTGACCGTTTTGCTGAGATGTACTTGCTTTAGGCCCACGGTTTTGAGATGAACTAAGAGAATTATTACTTGCTGCTTGTTGAGTTAATAACTGAACCAGCACATGATAGCTTTCATCCAATATTTGTTGTAATTCAGGAGCCAACAGCCCCACCTTTTCCATCAGCCGGCCAGTTTCCCCGGGTAATGCATGTTGCTGTAACCATTTAGCGAGCTGTTTGGCCAAACTATCCAGCCATTGGCTAGTTGCTTTCATGCGCGCTACATGTGAAAAGTGGTTAACGGCTTTGTCCGGCAGGTGATGTCCTTCATCAAAAATATAAATGGCATCATTAGGAGCGGGTAGTACGGCGCCCCCTCCTAAGGCTAAATCAGCTAAGACCAAGTCATGATTAGTGACTACAACATCAACTTTACCCAATGCCTCACGGGCTTTAAAAAAAGCACATTGATTAAAAAACTCACAGCGCCGATTAGTGCATTGATGATGATCAGTAGTAACCGCTCGCCAAATTTCATCGTCAACGGGTTGATGCCAATTATCTCGATCACCATCCCACTTGCCTGTTGCAAGTCGGTTGAGCATCTCCTGGAAAATAGGCTGTTTGCTAGTATCCAGCTCAAGCTTATAGCCTTCTTCAGCGAGCAATTCCATAGTACCCTGCATATCATCCGCACTCTGGACTTGATGATCCAGCTTGGTCAAACACACATAACGGCCCCGTCCTTTTGCCAGGCAAAAGTTAAATGACAAACCACTTTGTTGACGGATTTCTGGTAAGTCTTTAAGAACAATTTGCTCTTGTAATGCAACGGTTGCTGTGGAAATGATAAGCGTTTTTTCACCCTGTTGGGCAACAGGAATAGCAGCAATGGTATAAGCCACGGTTTTGCCCGTGCCAGTACCCGCTTCTACAGCGCATATTGAGGGCTCTGAATCACGATTGCCTTCTTCATCAACTTGAACGGCAGCCAATGACTTAGCAATCTCAGCAATCATCAACTTTTGCCCATAACGGGGCTTTAGCGATTTCTGCTCTAAAAACTGGCTATAAGCACGTTGAATAGTTTGCTTAAGTTCTTTGTTTAACATCATCACCCTCATTTTCTAGAGAGTGATGATACGTGATTTTATAAAGGCTAAAAATAGAACGCGTAAATAATCTTTGCTGACATTAATTACTACAACGCCTCCATTTTAATCCATAACGATGGGTTAGCTTACCTTCAACACTATCCAACCCCACCACACCCTCTGCATTAGCATTCGAGGTATGGGTTTTCTTTAAGTTGAGTTGCGTGGTTAATACCACGGGTGCCGTAGCACCACAACTAGACCAAACAAATGACTCTACATCTAAACTATCAGAGACTGTAAAATCCCGGTTAATCGGACCACGTACCGAGCGGTTGAGGGTTGCTTCAGATAACTCACCTTGGAAATGATAACGACTGACAAAAGTACCATTAATTCCATTATCCAAGTCAGCAAAACCACGATAGTTAGCATCAACAATGGTATAGGAATAACCACTTGGTACAGACAGTTCTACTCTTAACTCACAGTTTTTCCGTTTGTCATGACGAGCAAACCCACCACCAATACCCGCAATATAGTTATCGAATGAAATACCAAAATTTAAGCCACTTTTTGCTACAGACGTTGCAATAGAATTCTGTTTACAGCCTGAACCACCATAAATAATACTATTAATTTTAACTTGTCCTTCAGGCGGGGTGACATACTCAAATTCTGCAGAAGCATTAGCCAGTTGTCCGACCATAATAAACAGACTGCTGACAAGGCCTACTCTTAATGATTTTATTATTAGCATTATTAATCCTTACAAATTCCCTTTAAGCCTACCTGCTTTTCACGAATATTTTTCAAGACATGATAGGCCGAATTACTTTATTCAAATGTATTGGATAACTCGCCACATCGGCGCCAGACTAGTCCATATTCCTGGGTGAGCTTTCCTTCTACACTATCAACACCAATCGTACCTCCAGCATTCGGTGCAGCAACGGGCGTGCTATTTAAACGAATTTGGGTATTCAGCACGACAGGCGCCGTAGCACCACAATCAGACCATACATACGACTCAAGGTCTAGTGTATCTTCATAAGCAAAATCTTTATCTACTTGACCTCGAATTGTTTTTGCAAAACCAGCCTCTAATAATTCACCCTGAAAACGATAGCGAGATTTAAGGGTACCTACAATACCTTTATCAAGCTCTGCATAACCACGATAAATAATATCAGCAATTGCATAGGAATAACCTGACGGCACATGTAAGTTAATCCTTAATTCACAGTATTTCCTTTTATCTGCACGGGTATAATCCTCCCCAATACCAGCAATATACTGGTCAAAAGAAACACCAAAATTTAACCCCGATGGTGCTATTGAAGTTCCCACCGTACCATTAGGACAGCCAGTACCACCGTAAACAATATCCTCAATATAAACTGAATTTTCAGGTGGATCTTCAAGGGCTATTGTGGGGTTGGCAGAAACAGAAACCATTGGCAATAATGCAATTGCACAAATAGATGCTCCAAACAAACGAGCTAAATATTTTTTTTCCATTAAAATAAAATCCTTTTAAGAGTCCATATTGTTCTGAAGGGCACCTCTGATAATTGTTTGCTACCTCTAGCATCTGGCAAACCTGCAATCAAGGCGTTACTTTGAAGGCATGCTGGTGGCCTGTCAAAAAGCAACAACGCTGAGTGCGTACCAGGAAACTCTGAAAGACGCTGCCTGATGGGTTTTACACTGTACTGGCTTTGGAAAGGCAATTAGCCTTACACATCATCGCAAGCCGTCTTGTTCAAGACCCTGCCAGGTTGAACAGAGGCGATAAACAATTATTAGAGATGCCCTTAATTAATTTTAATTACGCTGACTTTAAAACCGTTTCATCGCTATAGTCAGATCACCCAAACACTTTATTACCAGGTCAAATATCCGGGCTAGAGCGGTTCGAATCTAGCACCTCATCTAATAAATCACAATAAAAAATTTACTGAAATTTATGTTATTATTGTCCAACATAATTAATAGGTAAACGATAAAATGAATAATCCTGTATCATGTCCTTGTGGTAGTAATCAAGACTTTACCAGTTGCTGCCAACCATTTATTGAAGGGAGCCAATCTGCTACAACCGCTGAACAACTGATGCGATCTCGTTACTCTGCATACTCAGTACATGCATTGGATTATTTAATTGCTACTACTCACCCCGACCAACAGGCCAATCTCGAAAAACAAGCAATAAAGTCCTGGGCTGACCAGTGTCATTGGGTAAGATTGGAAGTCAAAAAGGTCTCGGCAGGCCAAGCATCTGACGATGCAGGTGAAGTGTCTTTTAATGCTTATTATCAGCTGACAAGTAACCCTAAAACCCAAGTTTTATCTGAAAATTCTCGCTTCGTAAAAATTAATCAGCATTGGTACTACATCGACCCAACAGTCCCATTTAAAATTAAAGGTCAGACAAAAATAAACCGCAATGATCCTTGCCCTTGCGGTAGTGGCAAAAAATACAAAAAATGTTGTTTAAATCAACAGCCCTGAACGGAATAGCTGATTTAGGAATTAGTAGGATGACTTGATGCTGCACCTACTTTTCTAACTAGCTCCATTAAACGATGGGCATACATCCACTGCTCATCAGCCCATAAAGTTAAGCTAACCATTTCACTACCAACAACTTGTGTCGCTATCGCTTCCAGATTAACAGAATGAGGTTGTTGCCAAAGATCATTAACCCATAATAAATCACTATTAACGGACAGCAGCTGCCGATAGCGCCCCTTAGCTGCTTTTTCCAATAAGCTGTTCACCTCTGCTACTGTCGTTTTACATTCCACTAAAAAAGTACTATGTATTTGCGATAATTTAGCATTAGGCAAAAAGTGTGCGCTAGCAGCCAGCTGATGCTTAAAGCTAGGAAAAACCGATAACAGTTCATTAGCTAGCCAAGTGGGCTGGCTATAAACGGACGCTTCTTCATAATTCAGGCGTTGCTTAAAATGGGCAGGTGATAGATGGTGGCTAACTGTACTATTACCTGGCTGATAGTAGAAGGATGCATACTTTATCCCCAGTCCATTCAGTAATACATTAAACACAGGGGCAACCATATGACAACTGGCTGAAAGTGCAGCAATAATCGAGTGATCATGTGGTGAATATAAATGATCATTCACTCCCATTACCAAAGCCAGCACTTGCTCAACAGGACGGGTTAAGACTGCCTTGGGTAACAACATTTTTAACGCATGCAAGCTCACTTCTTCCGGCCAGGGCTCTGCAACCAAAACAATGTCCACGCCTAATTTCCGCCAAGGAATTTCAGAAATTTTAGCAAACTGGGTACAAGCAACTAACTTTCCATCAATACTGATCGCTTTTTCTTCAGCCACTACCGACTTTTGCCAACAGCCACGGTTACTATCCTGCTTTAATAACCAGCCAATTTGTTCAGGGGTAGCTGAAGCATCGTTGACTAGCACAAATTCCACTTCAGGCCAATCCCAAGCGGCCCTTATTGCTAATCGACTCAGGCCATTAAACCCATAAATCCCAACCTTCACTGCCATGGTTTATACTCTCTCCCCCCCCACAATTTTCACTCCAGGCATTTTTTCCAGTGATTCTCAATAATTTAATTAACCAGAGCCTATAACCAATGTGAATTTTTTCAGGTATCCCGTCAAAAGGATAAAGTGAAGAAGTAACAAAGCCTAAAAATCATTCACGAAGGGTATATCATCTAATTTGGGGCGGTATGTTAAGCAAGTTTCTGTTAAAAAGAAAACGATTGAATTATATTCAGAAAGGCAAAAGCTAACAGCCTGGTCAATTAGTCAACAAAAATTTACCAAACCTGCTAATTAGGACTAACAACCTTGTTTTTAAGTATTTTTCATCACGTAATAGCAATTCAAAACACTTATGTAGGTAAAAATACTTATAGTTATAAGGGGTATTTGGTAATTAAATTGTTCCTTTTTTGTCAAACAGGCTGCGATTGACAGCGATTTGACTATAGTTAAAGCCATATTTGTATAGTCAATGCATCACTGTTTTAGCAAAAAATAACCAATATACCCGTCATGGGTATACCTACATAAAGTAAAAGAGACGAGGTAATCATGTCCGTGCTAAAAAAACTTTCCTATGGTTTAGTGGGTGTTAGCTTAAGTGTTGTAGGTTTATCAGCAAGCCATGCTGCAGAACAACAATTTATTACCATCGGTACTGGTGGTGTTACCGGCGTGTATTACCCCACTGGTGGTGCAATCTGTCGTTTAGTCAACAAAGGTCGTAAAGAACACGGCATTCGTTGCTCTGTAGAAAGTACTGGAGGGTCTATCTACAACCTCAACACAATGCGTTCTGGTGAATTGGACCTAGGTGTTGTGCAATCTGACTGGCAATACCATGCCTATAATGGAAGCAGCCAATTTAAAGCCCAAGGGCCTTACAAAGATTTACGTGCAGTTTTCTCTTTACATGTAGAGGCATTCACGGTTGTTGCTCGTAAAGATGCCAACATCAAAAGCTTTGCAGACCTGAAAGGTAAACGGGTCAACATTGGTAACCCTGGTTCAGGCCAACGCGCCAATATGGAAGTGTTGATGAAGCAATATGGCTGGAATAAGAAGGCTTTCTCTTTAGTATCTGAGCTGAAGTCTGCTGAACAAGCCAAGGCACTATGCGACAACAAAATTGATGCATTTGTTTTCGTAGCTGGTCACCCAAGTGGCTCAATCAAAGAAGCGACCACTACCTGTGACACAACTATTGTGCCTGTTCAAGGCAAAGAAATTGATAAGCTAGTTAATGATAATAGCTATTATGCTAAAACTGTTATTCCTGGTGGTTTATATGCAGGTAATGACAAAGACATCCCTACTTTTGGTGTAGCTGCTACCTTGGTTAGCTCTACTAAAACCAAGCCTGAAGTGGTGTATAACTTAGTGAAAGCTGTTTTCGACAACTTCAATGACTTCACCGCTCTACACCAAGCGTTTTCTCACTTGAAAAAAGAAAGTATGGTATCTGATGGTATGTCTGCACCATTACATGAAGGTGCTAAAAAATACTTTAAAGAAGCCGGCTTAATTAAATAACATCGGCTACTGTGTGAATTAGCCTAAAAGCATCATTTGGATGTCATAAATGATAGCTGTCAAATGTGAAAGTTTTATTATCTTTATATGAGACAGCTGTCATTTTACATGGCATCTTCGCTGTGCTGCTGTCATTGGCTCAGCAGCCCTACCAGCTTGTTCTCTTTCGTATCTAAAGGCAAATACTGATATGACATCGAAAGACCAAGATCAGTCTCTAGACCAAAACCTGGAGCAAATGATCGCCGAAGCTGATAGTGGAGCCAGAGCACCAAGAGGAATTCCTGCTTATGTGCTGTTACTGGTCCCTATCTGTTGGTCGCTATTCCAATTATGGATTGCTTCCCCACTACCCAGTGGTATTAATACGTTTATCTACAACAACATATCCCAAGACTTCAGCTTTGGTTTATTTAACAGTACTGAATCCCGGGCTATCCACTTAGGCTTTGCGCTATTTTTAGCCTTTACAGCCTACCCTGCATTTAAACGTTCACCACGCTATTATATTCCTATTCAGGACTGGTTTTTTGCTCTTATTGGGGTCGCATGTACCCTTTACTTGGTAATCTTCAAAGATGACTTAGCCAACCGCGCGGGCGCGCCAACCACCGCTGACCTAGTGACAGCAGGTATTGGAATGTTGCTACTGCTAGAAGCGACTCGTCGTGCGTTAGGGCCTCCACTCATGATTGTGGCAGGTGTCTTTTTAGTTTACACCTTTGCTGGCCCCTATATGCCGGATGTGATTGCTTACAAAGGTGCCAGCTTACAAAAAGCCCTTTCTCATTTCTGGATTACATCAGAAGGCGTATTTGGTGTTGCTCTTGGTGTAGCCACTGACTTCGTATTTTTATTTGTCCTCTTTGGTGCATTGCTTGATCGAGCAGGTGCAGGTAGCTACTTTATTCAAGTTGCTTTTTCATTGTTAGGTCACCTTAAAGGTGGTCCTGCGAAGGCAGCTGTTGTTTCCTCAGGCCTAAGTGGCATTGTTTCTGGTTCATCAATTGCCAATGTGGTAACAACAGGTACTTTTACCATTCCACTAATGAAACGAGTTGGCTTCCCAGCAAGTAAAGCGGGCGCTATTGAAGTAGCAGCGTCTACCAATGGCCAATTAACACCGCCTGTAATGGGTGCAGCGGCCTTCTTAATGGTAGAATATGTAGGTATTGATTATATTGAAGTTATCAAACATGCTATTTTACCTGCCTTAATTTCTTATATTGCCCTGTTTTATATTGTCCACCTTGAGGCATTAAAATCCGGTATGCAAGGCCTGCCAAGACCTTACAAGCCCACCTTGGTCCAGTCATTACTTACCTTTATCGGCACTATCCTTGGTTTGTGTTTACTCAGCCTAGCAGTTTACTACGGTATTGGCTGGACCAAGTCGCTGATGGGGGATACTGCTATTTGGGTCATCGGAGCGATAACGTTTATCACTTATGTTGCACTGGTTGCTTACTCCACTAAGTATCCTGCCCCTCATTTAGATAACCCTGATCAGGAAGTTATTGAAATGCCTCCGGTAGGCCCTACGGTTAAAAGTGGACTGTACTTCCTATTACCGATTGTAATTTTGGTTTGGTGCTTAACCGTTGAGCGTTTATCAGCCTCATTATCAGCTTTTTGGGCAACCGTCTTTATGATTTTTATTGTGGTTACCCATCGGCCGTTGAAAGTATTTTTTGCTCACAAAAGCAATGAACAAACAGCCGCCAACGAATACAAACAAGCGCTACGTGAAAATACCAAGCTTGGCTTTAGTGATTTAATGTTTGGTTTTGCCAATGGCGCACGTAATATGATTGGTATTGGTGTAGCTACTGCAGCAGCTGGCATTATTGTGGGTGTGGTTACCTTAACAGGTATTGGTCAAAAGCTAACTGAGGTAATTGGATTACTCTCTCAAGGTAGCATTCTGTTGGTACTGATATTTACCGCAGTAATCAGCTTAATTCTTGGAATGGGTTTACCTACTACCGCAAACTATATTGTGGTATCAAGCTTGATGGCACCCGTAATTGTATCATTAGGTGCAGAAAATGGCTTAATTGTGCCGCTAATTGCAGTGCACTTATTTGTGTTTTATTTCGGTATACTGGCCGATGATACGCCACCTGTCGGGTTAGCCGCTTATGCAGCAGCAGCCATAGCTCAGAGTGACCCCATAAAAACAGGGATACAAGGCTTTATCTATGATATTCGTACTGCCATTCTTCCCTTTATGTTTATTTTTAACACACAATTGTTATTAATAGACATTGGCGGTCCACTTGATCTGATATTGGTTATCCTCAGTGCATTGGGAGCCATGTTGGTTTTCTCAGCTGCAACCCAAGGGTTTTGGCTTGTTAAAAACCGTTGGTATGAAACCTTGGGGTTATTACTAATTGCTTTCACCCTATTCCGCCCAGGCTTTTGGTGGGATTACATTTATGAACCAATCAACTTTGTACCCGCTAAAGAAATCTATCAAATGGCGGAACAAGTAGGTGAAGGCCAAAAACTTCGACTGAGAGTACAAGGCGAAAACATTGACGGTAAGCTCAAGGAAAAAACCGTAATGTTAGCCCTACAAAAAGGTGACAATGGCGAAGCAATGGTCAAAGCCAGTGGTCTGGAATTACTCATTGAAGGCGAAAAAGTCACTGTTGATATGATTGATCTCAGTTCCCCGATTGGTAGACAAGGTTTAGACTTCGACTGGCAAATATTACACATTGAGCAAGAAAATACTGACAGCCCAGATAAGCAGTGGATGTTTATTCCTGCCCTCTTATTATTAGGTGGTGTTTTCTTAATGCAACGCCGACGCAAGCACAACCAACTGGCAGCTGCTTAACTCACTTGTAAAGTAGCGAAAAATAGCTAGATTATCAGAATCTAGCTGTTAAATGACACATGTCAAAGCAGAAGCGCTTCTGCTTTGACAATCTCACTACCATTATCCCAGTGAGTTACCGCCTGCTTTAAGGTAGTTATTTAAGGTGTCCCAATGTATAAAAATATATTACTTCCTGTCGACTTAAACGAAACCGAGCTAGCCCAAAAAGCTATTGATACTGCCGTTTTCCTCGCCCAGTCATGCAATGCAACACTGCATGTATTTACAGTCATTCCCGGCTTCAATATGCCAATGGTATCTAGTCACTTCCCTCCGGAAGTAATGCGAGAGGCTCTAACTGACTTACAAGTTCGCTTGAAAAAATATGCAAAACAGCATCTACCAGAAGGAGTTAACTACCAAACCGATGTAGCAGAAGGAAAAACCTATAAAAAAATTCTTAAGAAAATTACCCAAAGCAATATTGACTTGGTTGTTATTGCCACTCATAACAGCAAGCTTAACCATTTTTTTCTCGGTTCAGTAACAGCTAAAGTAGTAGAACATAGCAACACCAATGTACTTGTTATAAAGTAAGCACTTGCATTTAATTTTTATCTAATAGAAACTACTGTAGCTTCTTCCACAAAGAGGAGGCTACAAAGTGGTTTTACATAACATACTTATTAACCATCCTTGATATATAAGTATTTATCTCTTCAATATCGTCTCCTAATAACAACTCACTAGCAAATGATACCTACTTCATAAGTACCCTTAACAAAGTGATAAAACAATTTTTCGTATTAGTCCGGAGTGACAAAACGCCATAAGCCAGTACACTTATTAATATACCTAACGCCAAAGGTATTAAGTAAGCAATAAAGATCAGGTTCAGGTGGGATTATGTACGAGCACTTAAAAAGTATGGGTATTACAGCTATCGAAAATATTGATCGCTACAGCCTTCGCTCAGAAGCTGAGTACGACATACTTAAAATTTACTACAAAAAAGAAAAAGGCACGCTGTTTGCTCGTAGCGAAAAATTTAAGTACCCCCGCCAAAAGAAAACCGTATTGGTTGATAGCGGTACTCACAAATATAAAGATGTAACAGAGATTTCTCCTATTTTACGGCACGTGGTAGATGAGCTAGATCGCGTCACTAAACACGATAAAGAAATCATTGATCACAAGAAAAAAATTCTTCAGGATCTGCAGCATCTAGAGAAGGTTGTTAGTAATAAAATTGCTGAAATTGAAGAGCAGCTCAAGCATCTTTAAGGCAGTTTATTCAGGTCTTTTTGCACAATAACACGTACTTAACAAGTTAAGTACGTGTTATTGTTTATGCAGCGGAAATAGCTCCAACTGCTCGACAGGGTGTCTGGCATACAAGTCAATTAACCCCACACCAATGCCCAGCAATCTTACTGGTTTTTTCCCCCGTTGAAATGCTTTGGAAAATAACCCTTGATAATTATCAAGGGTTAACACCTCTGGTAATGATAGGGGCAGGCAAGCTTCTTCTAAAGTAGTTTGAGTAAAATCGTAAAACTTTACTTTTACCTGCCGTTTACCAATTGCATACCCTTCTGCTAACTTAGGTGCTAGTCTTTTCTCCAAATCTGCCAATAGCGTTGGAATTTGTCCTTGTACAGCAAACCAGTCAACTAAGTCATTAGGGTAGGTATGCTCAACACTTAACCACTTTCGTCTCCTAATAGGCTGCACCTGACGGTTATCAATACCTTTTGCTAGCTCAAATAAGCGTTCACCAAATACACCAAATTTACTGAGTAACGTATCCAATGAAATTTGTTGTAAATCACCACAAGTAACTACTCCCATTGCCTTCAGCTTGGTTGTTGTAACTTTACCTACCCCATAGATTTTGTTAACTGGCAGCTGTTGAATAAACTCTACTACCTGTTCTGGCGTAATTACAAATAAACCATTTGGCTTTCGCCAGTCACTGGCAATTTTGGCTAAGAATTTATTGGGTGCCACCCCAGCCGAAATAGTAATATGCTGCGTTTCAAACACTCTCTGGCGAATTTCCTCAGCAATTAGCGTAGCACTACCTTTACAATGAACACTGTCAGACACATCTAAAAAAGCTTCATCCAAAGAAAGTGGTTCAACCAAATCCGTATACTCATGAAAAATTGCCTGGATACCCTGGGATATATCGCGGTAATAAGACATCCGAGGTTTTAAAATAATCAACTGAGGACAGCGTTTTTTCGCATAGACAGAAGCCATTGCTGAACGCACTCCATACTGACGTGCTTCATAATTACAGGTCGCGATAACCCCTCGCTTCTCTGGCGCGCCTCCAACCGCTACTGGTTTGCCTGACAATTGAGGGTTATCTCGCACCTCAATCGCGGCAAAAAAGCAGTCACAATCTAAGTGAATAATTTTCTGCTGCACTACAATTTGTCACCCGTTGCTGGTCTAGCTCGAATATCTCAGCAGACCACAGAAACTGTCCATCCCACCCTGTGAAGTTTAGGAATACTTCATACACGACAGTACTATCTATTTTTTTAAATAAGAAGCATAATATCTTTACATAAGTCTATAAGTAGTACCCCATGGTTGCTACATCAACCATGCCAAGATTCACTACCCATGGACTAACTGGCTACAGGACACGACACTAGAGGTAAGAAGGATGATAACTCCTTACACAATTGCCATTGCAGATGACCATCCTTTATTCAGGTCTGCTTTAAAGCAAGCCTTAAGCCAAGGTTTTCCAGAAGCAACACTATTGGAAGCAGACTCAATGCTAAGCCTGCAAACAGTAGTGCGTCAATTTCAAAATATCGATTTAATTTTATTAGACTTAATGATGCCTGGTGCTGATGGTTTATCAGGGCTTATTTATTTACGCAGCCATCATCCAGCCATTCCTGTTGCTGTTGTATCAGCATCTGAAGATCAAAGTGTTATCCAGCAGGTGATGAACCAAGGGGCAGCAGGCTTTATTCCCAAGTCTGCTCCGTTGCCTTTGATTAATAAGGCACTGACATGTATTTTTAATGGCGAAATATGGCTGCCAGAACAATATGCAAACCAGGTGACTAACACTAACCCTGAGCGACACAATTTAACAGACAAGCTGGCCTCATTAACCCCCCAACAATATCGAGTATTGATCATGATGACCGAAGGTTTGCTAAATAAGCAAATTGCTTTTGATCTAGGGGTTTCTGAGGCAACAATTAAAGCCCATGCTACGGCTATCTTTAAAAAACTGAATGTGCGTAACCGCACTCAAGCTGTTATTTTAATGAAGCAACTTGCTGTTAAATTGCCTGAAGTCAATACCGCAAATGCCTCCTGACGGGGGCATTTTAGTTTATTTCTACAGCCTCGATTATCTGCTTTGCCATTAAGGCACGTAACGCAGCAGGCTTAATAGGTTTAGCTAAATAACCAATACCTGCACTTTTTGTTCGTTGGATTACCCCTTCGTCATTATCAGCTGTAATCAAAATAGCTGGTATAGTTTGTTGATACTGTTTCCACAACTTATCTACCACTTTCAGTCCATTAGTAGAATCAGCTAAATGGTAATCCACTAGAATCAAGTCAGGTGTAAAATCAGGCTCATTTTCCAACTCTTCTTGCAATAAAGGCCAATTAGGAGCGGCTACAGTCTTTAATCCCCATTTTTCCAACAGTCCCATCATTCCTTCTAAAATCAATAAATCATTATCAACACAAATAACTTGTTTACCCGCTAATGTGTTAGTCCAATTATTGGCAGGTGATGCTTGGGGAGACAGAGCAGTGATACACTGCTGCGCCTGTACAGGTACTTCTACCGAAAACACTGTACCTTTATTAACCCACGAGTCTACTGACAGATTATGCTCCAATACCGTAGCAATTCTTTTGGCAATGGCTAAGCCTAAACCTAGCCCTTCAGCTTGCTCATGTTGAAGGGGGTTGAGCTGCTTAAACTCTTCAAAAATAATCTCGCGCTGGTGATCTGGAATACCCACACCATTATCCCATACCTGTAAACTTAACATCGTTCCCTGCCTTCTAGCTCCTAGCAACACCCTCCCCCGGGAATAGCGAAAAGCATTGGTTAGATAGTTCTGTAACACTCGTCGTAATAACCGTTTATCACTATAAATACAGCTATGACAAACGACTACTGCAAAATCAATTTGCTTTTCTTGCGCCATTGCTGAAAACTCAATGGTTAACTCCTGAAACAACTCAGCTAAACTGAACACATTTTTATTGGCTGTTGTGACACCGGCATCTAACTTCGAAATATCCAATAAGTCATATAAAATACCTTCTGCACTCTTTAAAGCACTATCCAAATGGTCTGCAGTTTGTTCATATTCTGTGCCCACTAATTGCTGGGTTAGCATAGCTGCAAATAACCGGGCAGCATTTAAAGGCTGCATCAGGTCATGACTGGCTGCAGCCAAAAATCGGGTTTTACTATGGTTAGCTCGCTCTGCCTCAGCTTTGGCTTGCATTAATTCGTGATTCAGTTTGGACAACTCTTCGGTACGCTGCTGAACTCTTATTTCCAGAGACTCATTGGTTTCTTTTAACACCTGCTCAGCACGCCGGAAAGGGGTAATATCTGTATAAGTAGAAACAAACCCTCCCCCAAACAGCGGATTGATCTGCACTTCGATTACCGTGCCATTATCCCAACATAACTCAATACGATGGGGCAGCCCCTGCTTGAAGTAATTAAGTCGATTGGCCACATATTCTTCAACCATCACTGGACCACATAACCCTCTAGCCGCATTATAGCGAATCACCTCCGCTATTGATTTGCCCACATGAATAAAACTTTCTGGGTAATCAAAAATTTCCAAGTAACGACTATTCCAAACCACTAAACATAAGTCTTTATCTAAAACAGTAATACCTTGACTGATATTTTCTATCGCAACATGCAGCATTTCCCGACTGAAATGGATAGCAGCGGATGCTTCATCAACGATCATAGCCACATCCGATAAATAAATATGCTGCCGTTTAGTGGCTAAATCCAGAATTAAGCGTGCAGTAGCTGAACCAATATAGCTAGCCAGTAAACGTTCAGTATGGACAACCAGCTCTGGGGAGGCAGGTTGGTTGAGATTCAGTTGCTCATGATTAATGGCTTCAAAAAATTGAAAGCTAGCATTAGCTTTTTCTTCCCCAACAAATCGTGTCGCTAATGCCAATAAGTCATTGGAACTGATTTTACTGGTCTGCATTTTTGGCGGAAGCCACTTAGTGGTATTTTGTTCAAGTAAACTTAACGGTGGATGTATTCGTTCACTTACAACCGATTCAGTTAATAAAGAGCCAACCAAAAAGCCAACCAAATTCATACCCAGGCTTACTAAAATGCCATGATTCAAGGGATCTAGCGAGGAATAAAATAAAAACTGGCTTGGGTTCAGCCAAGTGTATTGAACCAAAGCAAACCACTTACTGGTTTCTACACTACCCCCTTGTTCTAAAAACAGTGGGATAATTAAGGTATAAAGCCAAGTTAACATGCCTAATGATAGGCCAATAATGACACCTTTTTTATTCGCTTTATGCCAATAAATAATGCCAATTAATGCTGGTGCTAACTGACCTATCCCTGCTAACGAAATCAAGCCAATGGATGCCAATGATTCGACTTTACCTAACGACACTTGAAAAACAAAAGCCAGAAATAGAATGAGTACAATTGCTACACGACGGGTATTTAATAATAAACGGTTCATGGCTAATGGGTGGTATTGGTTATTTACCCGATTACGCAGTAACAATGGATTGACCAAGTCATTACTTACCATTGTGCTTAACGCAATCGTTGCCATAATCACCATGCTAATGGCTGCTGAAGAGCCGCCAATAAACCCAATTAATGATAACTGTTCATAACCAAGCGCCATTGGTAAACTAATTAAAAATGTATCTGGGGATACCTGGCCATCAAAATACATTTCCCCCGTTAAGGCCAAGGGGATAATAAACAGTGGAAATAGACATAGATATAAAGGAAACAGCCAACGTGCACGACTCAAGTCCTGACCAGAAGTATGCTCAACCACCATCACATGAAACTGTCTGGGCAAACAAATAATAGCCACCATGGCTAATAGCATATGGCTAGTAAAGGTCATCGGATTGATCGCTTGCTGAAATAAGTCAGACGTCATTTGATGGGTTTTGGCTAATTGCCATGCCTCACTCATACCACCATAAATCGAGTAAGTAACCACCCCACCCACTAACAAAAAGGCCACCAGTTTCAAAATAGATTCAAAAGCAATAGCTACCATCATTCCAGGGTGATGCTCAGTCACATCTAGCTGCCGGGTTCCAAATAAAATCGTAAATACTGCCAACATGATAGTGACAATTAGTGCTGTTTGAGTGCCTGCTACATTTTCTGCTGAAGCATGGGCAGTACCATCCGTTAAAATGGTGTACCCCATAACTATTGATTTGAGTTGCATTGCAATATATGGAAGGATGCTAATAACTGCGAGCAACGTGACCATCACTGCTAAAGACCTAGATTTGCCATATCGCAAAGCAATAAAATCAGCAATAGTGGTAATGTTTTCAGCTTTGGCAACAGCAATAATTTTGGCAAGTAATGAATAGCCAAAACAAAATACCAAAATAGGTCCCAAGTATAACGGCAAAAAAGACCACAAGTTATTTGCTGCTTGCCCTACAGCACCATAAAAGCTCCATGAGCTACAATATACAGCCAACGATAAGCTATACACTAACCAACGATTTTTAGGCCAACGCTTAAACTTACTGTCACCCAAGTAGGCAATTAAAAATATAAACGACACATATAAGATCGTTATGGCAGCTAGCGACCATCCAGAAATCATTTCACTTAACTATTAAACTTAATACTTAAACATGGCGAGTATACATAACACAGCTACCTGATAAATCCCAGTAAATAAAAGTCTAACTGGTGATACAACTGCACTATAGGGTTTTACGCTATATTCTCATCCAAATCGATGAGCTGTTAAACCAGTATTTTGCTATCATCCTTTTAAATAGTGATTATTCACATCAAATGAAGACACTTGAACAACTGATTGCATTAAACAAACACATCCGAGCAATTGGATTTGATGATGCGCCTTTTAAAAAGCACCAACATCAGCAAGTTAACATCAGTGGTATAATCTGTAACAACACCCGTTTTGAGGGTATGTTATGGCAAACGATTACCCGAGATGGTTTTGATTCAACTGAAGTGCTAATCGACTGTGTTAAGGCGAGTAAATTTCATCCACAAATTAATGTCATTTTACTTGATGGTATTGCCTTCGGTGGTTTTAATATTGTGGATTTGCCTCGCTTAGCTAATGAATTGGAACGCCCTTGTATTACCGTCATGAGAAAACAGCCAGATTTAACAGCAATTAAACAAGCACTACAAAACCTATCTAACTGGCAAGCCCGTTGGCAACTTATTCAAAATGCCGGGCCTATTCATGCGATACATCCTTTTTATTTTCAAACTCAAGGGACATCTCCTAATATAGCAGCACAAATTCTCTCTAGACTAACAGACCAAGGGCATGTTCCTGAAGCATTGAGAATTGCACATCTAATAGGTGCAGCCATTAAAACAGGGGAAAGTAGCCGTCAAGCTTAAATCTACGCTAGGGCCTGTTAACACTATTTGAAATCACCGTTGTAACTGTAACAGCACTAATCGAGGCGCGAAGAGAGAAATTTAGTGGTTCTAAATGAACAATGAGCTACAACGAGTCTTGCTTTTACAGTCATAACCCTTCGGGCCGTGATTATTTTTTCACCCAGCAGTGTGACAAGTCATTTATGTAGAATGACTACACGTCATTCCTTGTGCCTTACTGGGCGACGGCAGTAGTAATTCAAATAGTGTTAACAGACCCTAGGCAACTTTTAGTTAATTAATCGCAGTTTGTTTGCAACAATACTGTTCGATAGCCTCAATTGTCTTCTTACTGGTATCAATTAAAGCAGCTAATATCTTCTCACTTGGTAATTGCTGCTCTCTTAACTGGCGTTCAACATTGGACGCTAGCTGTTGTAATTGAATGGCAGACAAATTTGCTGCAACCCCTTTTAGCGCATGGGCTTTATCTACTGCTTGTGTTAACTCATTAGTATGAATATCTTCAACAATCATTTCAGCCATTTGAGTATATTCAGCAATGAACATTTTTAGTAGATTACAATACATCCCCTGATCACCTGCTAACCGGTTAATAGCATCCTTGATATCCAATAAAGGATATAACCCATCACTCTGGTTGTTAGAATACTCTGTATAAAGCCTAGCAGCATAGACATTATCAATGCTGCTATTGCTCATGGGTTTGTCCTCTGTGTTCACCTGTGATGATTTTGTTTGTAATGCCACCGATAATTGTCGTTGCAGCACTTCAAATAATAAGTCTTTTTTTATTGGTTTTGATATATAATCGTTCATTCCAGCAGCTATACAACGTTCTCTGTCACCCTTCATTGCATTTGCAGTCATAGCAACAATAGGGAGCAATTCAGCAGAGTACATCTCACGTATTTTTCGGGTTGCTTCATAACCGTCCATAACAGGCATTTGTACATCCATTAAAATAATATCGAATGAATGTTGCTCAACCATGTTCACAGCTTGCAGACCATTGAAAGCCACATCCAATACAGCACCAGAATTATTTAGAAACTCTTTTACTAACAACTGATTAATTTTATTATCTTCTACTAACAACAGCTGAATGCCTTCTAAACTTGTTACCTGTTTTGCTGTTGGCTGGTTTACTTGAGTCTTTCTCCACAAACCAATCGCTTGAGAAATAGACTGCCAAAGTCCATAAGTCGTGAAAGGCTTAACCAAAAAATCTTTGGCACCGACTTGAATAGCCTGTTGCTGAACCTTTTCATTACCAAAAGCCGTTATTATCACAACAGGTAATTTTTGATAGATAGGGATAAGTCGTAAATGCCTAACTAACTCAATGCCATTCATTTCTGGCATACACCAGTCAATAATCAATAAGTCACAAAGAGGTTGCTTAGCCAAATAAGTCAAGGCGGCGGCGGCAGAGTTAAAGGTTATTACATCTGCTTTAGTCGCTTTTAACATATGTTCCACAACATCACTGACCAATGAATTATCATCAACCAAGACAATATGCTTGTCAGCTAATTCAGGCGCTCTCAGGCATATCACTTCCGTTAGTTCCATTTTTAAAGGCAGACAAAAACTAAACTGACTGCCCTTACCAAGCTCACTGGTAACACTGATTCCCCCCCCCATTAGCTCAACTAACCTTTTGCAAATACTTAAACCTAAACCCGTCCCCCCAAATTGTCGTGTCGTAGAACTGTCAGCTTGAGCAAAAGCTTGAAATAACTTATTCTGTTTCTCTGGTGGAATGCCAACCCCTGTATCACTCACACTAAACCGCAAATAAGCTCTGTTTTCAGTTGGTGATTCTCTTTCACTAGCTTGACTTTTATTATGAATTAGTTGATCAAAGGCCTGTTTATCCAAATTTTCGATTGTAATAACGACCTGCCCTTCTTCGGTAAATTTTATTGCATTACTTACTAAGTTAATGAGTATTTGGTTAAGTCTTAAGGGATCTCCAATAAGCTGATGAGCTAGTTCTGTTTTATCATCAATAATCATTTCAATTTGTTTTTGCTCACAGCGACGTGCAAACATATTGCATAATATATCCAGCTGTTTAGTTAAATCAAAAGTGACTTGATCAATCTCTAACTTTCCTGCCTCTATTTTTGAAAAATCCAAAATATCATTAATAATCAGCAATAATGACTCTGCAGAGATTTTTATTTTACGCACAAAATCAACTTGTTTTTTATTTAAACTACTTTGTAATACTAGCTCGGTAAAACCAATAATTGCATTCATTGGTGTGCGTATTTCATGACTCATATTTGCCAAAAACTGGCTTTTAGCCCGGGTTGCAGCTTCTGCTTGTAAACTTTTTTGTGCCAACTCACGGTTTTTTCGCAAACTAAAAACAAGTACTAATCCCAAAATAGTTACAATAAAGGCGCTTACTATAATGGTCTCTAAGCGCTGATAGCTTTGTACATTTTTGTCGTGATAACTTAAAATTTGAGTTAACAAATCTACCATCGGGTTATTTTTCAGTTTAATAAGTTGCGCCTCTTGTAGCTCCAAGTTTTCTAGCAAAAACCCCGTGTAAGATACCATTTGCCACAGATTATTAGAGAGCGAACGAAACCCCGGCTCATCTGCCGAGCGAGCTAAAAACTGGGTAACCTTTTGCGCTTGCTGCTTAGCAGTAGGAAGTAAACGTAATTGATACAACAGTAAGCTACTTGAAAGCTGTACAATATGAGGCGCTAAATGTCTGTTATTTTTAAGCTGAGTGCTGAGCTGAGAATATTGTAAAAAAGCCTGATCGATATCATTTTTTAAATCATTGAAACGCTTATACTGCTCCAAAAACTCATAGCTTGCAGCTAAAAACTGTTGATGTTTAACTTCATCATGCCATTGATAAACATCATTTACTTGCTGCTGATATTGCTCGATGACCAGCTGTAACTCTTTCAACTGTTGGATTTGACTATTAATATTAGGCTGCTGCTTGGGCGATAATTGAATATCTTGAGCCATTAGCAAGCTTATGTTTCGCTCAATTTGCATCAACAAGTCAGCATGTTGGCTATTATCACCCGCTAACTGGTGTTTAAACCAATACCCCCCCCCTAAAGCAGCAAACAAGCTGATTAGAGAAATATACCAAATCTTATTGTTCATAGTCTTTTGCTCTAGCCCTGAGCATTATCAGCTTCTTTGTCCTTGCCAAAAATTGCTATTACCTATAAAAAGGCCGCTACAATAACTACTTCTTGAGCAGTAAAGATCAGCACTTCAAAGCTGACTATTTACCGATCATTTTTTTAATTATAGCTATCTGTGTTGACATTCAATTGTAATGTCTTTAGTATAGCCCCATATTGATGCGGGGTGGAGCAGTCTGGTAGCTCGTCGGGCTCATAACCCGAAGGTCGTTGGTTCGAATCCAGCCCCCGCTACCATTTAGTATAAAGCTATCCAAATAGGATGGCTTTTTTTATTGCTGTATTTCCTTGAAACGAAGTTGTTCTAGCTCAATCTCCTACACACTAATTGTGTTATTTCTCATCTAACTCAGTATTGTTACCTTTTAATCTCAGTCTCTGTACTGAAATATTATCTTTTATGAGGCATAGTCGCTTTCTTACTGTTGACTATGTAACAACAGAGATTTTTAAAGAAAATGGCTTAAAACCTACAACCTATTTTCAAAAAAGGTTGACATAAATACTTGCAGCCAATATGATCAGCACCCTCATAACGTTGGTGCGGGGTGGAGCAGTCTGGTAGCTCGTCGGGCTCATAACCCGAAGGTCGTTGGTTCGAATCCAGCCCCCGCTACCATTATTCATTTTATATGAATAAAAGTGTTATTTATCGGTGCGGGGTGGAGCAGCTTGGTAGCTCGTCGGGCTCATAACCCGAAGGCCGTTGGTTCAAATCCAGCCCCCGCTACCAATTTTATTGTTTTCACAAGTTGCCCTTTCCCCACAAAAGATTTTCAAATCATAGAGTTAATTTCAGTTAACTCTCTTGAACTTGAAAAAAAGGCAGCAACTTCTCTACTTCATCCCTTACATTTTTTTCAGCCACTTCTAACACCTCGGTGGAGTCATACCTATCGCCTGGAGTACTATAGAAATACTCCTTAAAAACAAACTTATTATTTTTCAGCTCAAGACAGCTGTTTTCACTCAACTCCACAATAAAAGAGGGTTGTATTTTGATCAACGTTGCATCCTCTTCATAAGAAGAGCCTGTACTTATTTTCATATCTGGAGAAATATTACTTGCACAGTATCCTTGACGCTTACTGTTCCCAATTACACTATATAGCTTTTCATATGTATAAATATCAATGCCATTTTTTTCAAGTATCACACTTTCACTCGTAAAAGCACTTGAAAGACTGTATATTGGCATATACTTCCCATAAAAATCCCGCTTTTGCCCAGTCACTTCAACATGATAAGCAGGGCATTCATACTTAACTACGCGATTCGTTTCAATATTTAATTGCTTGGTTACAACATTTAATAAATGATTACCTATTTTATGGCTAAATTCTTTACTACAATCATTTAGTTTTTTAACCTCTAAGCTAGAGTGGAAAATGGCTGGATATTGGATTTTATATGTTTTATTTGATTTTTCATCTTTTGTCTTAAGCTGTTTAATAGTAATCTCTATAGGTATTTTTTTCTTACTTTCCAATTCGAGTTTTACTGTAACCTGCTCACCAATATAATTATGACTACTGTTAATTTGTACCGGGCTAGCAAATACAGGCATTGAAGCCCAAATAGTCAACAATACACTCAATCTACAATGCATTTTTATATCCTCATGTTATTAAATTGAAATTATCTTCACCATTCAATCATATCAATACGTATAAATCCCTAGCCAAAGAAAGTCAGCATAACTTCATTCACAAATTTTTGTAAATATCTTAAGTATAATGAGCTATTCTGCTTTAGCTGCTTGCTCTATTTCCTTATTAGTTGCTGAATATGCCTACTATTAAAGTGATAAATAGATATTTAACTCAGTGATTTAATACCAGTTTTAATAGAGCTTTTAATGCCATCTCCTGCCTTTGCTGCCAATTTCCTCTGATTACAACTACTTGCTTCCTTTCATCACTCATTAATAAGCATTGTATGCGATCAAAAAATGCTTGGCCTTGTTCAGGTAAATAACGCATAGCATCTTTCACCCAAGGAACATCAGGATAACACAACAAATATAAGTCATATTGAGCTTGCTGAAAAAGTACATCAAGGGTTGATGTACTACAGTTAAATAAAAACTCACTCCATACTTTAGAAGCAATTACACCAGTATCTATAATCTGCAATGGACCTGCTCGGCTTTTAAGTATCTGTTCACTGGCTGCCTGGCCTTTAGCAATTGTTACTAAATCCTCTGTCGTTAGTTCAGCATGGTGATGTTCTAAAAATGTTCGGGCATATTCAGGTACGAAGCTGTCACTCCCTGGATAGCGTGAATCTATCTCCTGTGCCAACCACTCACTTAAAGTGCTTTTGCCCGTGCTTTCTGGCCCACAAATACACACTTGCTTGCGATAATAATTTTTAACTGGCTCAGGTAAATACTGCCAGTTTAGATAAGGGTTTTCCCTAATTTGAGTGGCAGATATTGGGTTTAGCTGACGGCTTGGATCAACAGGTACAAACACTGCCCCCAAACAGTCAGCTAATGGTTCTCCGTAACGCTCTGATGCAAATACAACATCAGGTGCCTGAGGCAACAGCCTCATTAAACTGTTTTGCCAAATCTGCCAAAATTGTGACGTTTCTCCTGGGTCTTGTGGATTATATTCCTCCAGCAATAAAAATTTGACCCCACCAAATAACGATTGCAGCCATTCAATGCGCAGACTTGCAGGTATCTGTTCTTCTGGCATAGCCTCTACCACTACAGTTAACTCATCAACATAGGCATTAGCAAAGGCAATTAAATATTGATGCCCGACATGTGGTGGATAAAATTTACCCAACACCAAACCATGCTTAATATTGTGGGTTGTAATAGTTACTGTTGCCATAAAGATTCCAAATATACTTGCAGATAATTATTATCTACTATAGGAAAAGCTAACTTTAATACTTGAGCATAGTGATCAGTAACATCCGACACTATTTTCATATTTGTCATTTTAAATAAACGCAAGGGATCCGTAGGGTTTTCAGGCTGCCAAATAAGCTGGCTTCGATTGTTTGATTGAGCACCAATCAGTAATGCTAAATCACTTGCTAACACAGGATTGGAATTGCAAATATGAAAAGTGCCCGACTCACTTTGCTGGCTAATACCCAACATTAATTTTGCAGCATAGTTAACTGGAGTAAAATCAACACAGACATTGGCAGGCAATTGACTAAAATCTGGCTTTAACAGTAAACGGGAGTTAAACCAATCTTTAATTGGTAAAGCACCTTGGTTGATGTTACCTGTTGCCATTAATTGCAATACATAATAGGTACCAGTAACATTCGTTTTTTGTAATTGCTGATAGTCTTTTAGCAGACTGGTATCTGCCGCACAGAGGTAAATATCACTGACTTGTTCAGCAACCGTCGTCCATTCTCTTTTAGTTAAGTTTAGGTATGGCTGACAAATATCTCCTGCTAAGATTACCACCCTACTCCAATTAATATTTACTCCTTGATTTTGACAATGTTGATACAGCCTTGATTTATCACCACGCACCAGACAATAAATAGTTCGTTCTTGCAAACTCAATAAACTAAGTAATTCAGCCCCTAACAACCCTGTAGCGCCAGTTAATAATACAGCATTATACTGTTTTTTTTTCGTGGTTAGCTTAATAACGGGGTATTGTAGTAACATTTGATTTAACAAATCAGCACTTATCCCGTTACTATTATTAGTTACACCTTCAGGGCGATTCTTACGTTGTATACTATACCACTCAGTAATTGCCTTTATGGATACATTTTTCAATAATTGCTGATAAGATATTTGTAAACCCAATCGCTTTAGTCCCATTAATAATTCTAACCATTGCATTGAGCTGAGTGACCATTTTTGTAAATTATCTTCAAGCTGAATGGCAGGTTGCTGCAACACCTGTCGAATCAGTGTGAGTTCAGGACAAGCAGGTGTTTTAAGTTGTTGTTGCTCATAGCCACTAACAAGTTCTGCTTGACTGATTTTTTGGTTTTGACTTCTGGGTAACTTTGGCAGCAGCAGCCATTGCTGAGGACACATCCATTGGGGAAATCGTTTTAATAACCAAGCCTGCAGCAACTTATAATCCAACTCAGGTGCAACAGCAGCGACTAGTTGTTGTTTATATTTAAAGACATAAGCTTCCGATACATAAGCATAGCGTAACAACATCTGCTCAATTTCTTCAGGACAAATTAATTGACCATACAGTTTGAATTGACGATCGAGTCTTCCTAAAAACTGAAAGTTTTGCTCAACCTGACGTACTAAATCACCTGTTCGATACCCTTTTCGTCCTTTAAATTGAACAAACCGCCTAATACTTCTATTGCCATTTAAATAACCTACAGCAACACCTAAACCAGTAATTAACAGTTCACCCTGTTGCCCTGGAGATACTGGTTGCAACTGATCATCCACCACCCAATACTGTAGGTGTTTTAGTGGTTGACCAATCCAGTTAGCAGCTGACTCTTTGCCTGATACCAAATACATACTACTACAGATTGTTGTTTCTGAAGGACCATAAGCGATCACCAAACGTTTTAACTGTCCCCAATTGCGTAATGCTTCAAAGTCACAAACTTCTCCACCCACTAACAGAGTATGCAAACAATTCGGAGCCAATTGAATATCAAGGGTAGATAATAGCACAGCAGGCAAATCAACATAGTTAATATTATTATCTGCAATAAACTGCAATAGTTTGTCAGGTGATATATTATTATCAGCAATTAAAGTTGCTCCTGCTAATAAAGTTACCCAAATATCGGCAATTGAAGCATCAAAACCAGGATGATGAAGCCATAAACAACGTTCACCGGGTTTTAGCTGAGTAAAGTCGATTTGTTGGGTAATAACAGCAGGCAAACCAGCAAATGGCACTAAAACTCCTTTGGGTTCACCACTAGACCCTGAAGTAAAAATCACATACGCTATATCACTTGAGAGCGGTTCTCTATAACTATTATTTGTAACACTATTTTTCCCATTATCAATATTAACAACCAGCCACTGTTTAATACCATTATTCATTAAATCAATTACAATTGAATCGGTAATAATACCAACTGCTTGAGAATAAATGAGAAATTGCTGTTTTCTTTTGACTGGCCAGTCCGGTGGAAGCGGCATAAAAGCAGCTCCTACTAACCAACAAGCTAGTTGATTAACAACCAAGTTATTGCTTTTAGACAAGTGTAAACCTATGACCTGCCCCGGCTTAACACCCTGCTGTTTTAAAAAACAGGCTATGGTATTGGCCTGATTCCATAGTTCATAATAAGTCAGTTTAAACCCACCAATAACTAAAGCTAATCTTTCAGGATGGGCCAGTACTTGCTGATAAAATAAGCTGATCATAGCCTAATATAATCTTGTAAAGCAGCACCATGGGAACGATTATCAACATTTGGCGCACCCAAGTGCTGTTGTTCATCTATCAAATAAACTAAGCGAAAGTCAATACTAAAACGTGACAGGTTACGTGTTTGCTTAAGTGTACGGTGATAGTGCGCACCAGAAAAAAATAAAACTTCAGCTTGCTTACAGCAAATATTTATTCGCTTTCCTAATATTACATCTGTCGTAGATTGGGGATAAACAGCCGACAAACCAGTATCTTTTTTTTGCCAGCCAATTATTTTATGATTATTACCACTACGCCATTGGTCATAGTTAAATACTTCAGAATTGTTTGGTACAGACTGGCTAAACCAATCTGGATAAATTTCAAATGTTTGATGGCTGGCTTGATCATGTAAAGGCAACCAACCAACAATTACACTTTGACCATGCCCATACCAAGTATCTCGATAGAGATAATAAACTGCTTTTGCTTGCTCTGGGAGATGTACATTATGGCGAATAGCACGTAGCCTAAGTGGTTAAAAAGCCACCTCACCTGACTTAAAACCCAAACTTAACAAGAAATCTGACAATAGCCCATTATATTTTTGTTGTTCAAAAAGTTTACGTCGAATGCACTTCATACCAGCAAAAAAATCAGCTTCAGATAATAGGCTATGGATATTTACCAACTCACTAAAACCAAACACATCAACCTTAAATGTTTCCAATAATAATTGCTGAACAGAATTCACTAGGTCAAGCGAAGTTTGATTGGCGGGTAGCTTATATATTTCCCCTTGATATAGACTGCTCCTCCATACTTCATTGTTTGTAACAACATAATCATGAGTAATAATGTTGATCATAGCCGCTGTCCTACTACAATGCACCTTGGACTATCCAACGACAATGGCTGCCCATCAACATCACCAAATAATCTCACCCGAGAAAAGCCAGCCACTTCAAATAATGACATCAGTTGAGCAGGAGAATACAACTTTACTTCACTCTGATAATGAACACGTTCACCTTCTTCTATAAAGTAGTACCAATCTTTTTTGAGAATATCATGCTCAAAGTCGATCTCACTATGCCGAACAAGCACAAGTTCCTCACAGTTATTATTCCTTTTGATTTTTGTCATCACATCAGCTTGAAAATCTCGATATAGCTTAGGCACATTCATAAAGTCCAAGGCAAAATGGCCCTCTACTTTTAAAGATTCATAGGCTCGGTTAATCATCTGTAGGTTAAGGTTATCATCTGCCGTATAGCCAAAACTTGTCCACCAATTGATGGCTACATCTGCTGTCTTTGGTAAAGCGAAGTTAAAAGCATCATCACAATAAAGCTGTATTTCCAGTTTATGTTTATTGGCTTTTTTGGCTGCAAGCTCAATATATTCAGGGACTATATCAACACCAACTACTTCATGTTGTTTCGCAAGTTGCAATGCGAGCCGACCAGTGCCACAACATTGATCTAAAACTTTCTGACCAGAATGTAAACCAAGCTCCTGCTGTAAAAAATTTATTATTTTTTTAGCATTTAGCGAGTCAGTATTTTCTAACAAAATATCAGCTAAGTTCTTGTCGTATAGCTGGTACCACCATTTTTTTTGGGAGCAACCAAACACTAACATAGCTCCATATCAGTTAATTTAAAACGATTTTGTAGTGCAGCAAATGACAGTAGCATCATTAAAACAGGGTCTCGCCGTTTTTGCTCGGACACAGGAGCTACCCACCCTTCCTTTAGCCAGCGTAATACTTTTGCTTGATCAAACACAGGGTTATACTTAAATGATTCGGTTGATAAACAATCAATAATTCTTTCATAACGCGAGTAGCTCAATCCGCTCAAGATAGGTGGTGCAATAAATGGATGTTTTTGCCTATTGATGATGGCACTTGGCAATACACCAGCTAAACTTTCACGCAAAACTTGCTTAGTATTCAAGCTATTAAGTTTGCTTTCAGTACTCAATCCTGCAGCAAATGTAAATAGTTGGTGATCCAAAAAGGGTAGTCGGCCTTCGATTGAAAAAGCCATTTCCATTCCATCGCCTAAGGTACGCAAAATATAATTAGCCAATGCAAGCTCAGTCCAGATTAAATTTGCTAGTTGACTAGGAGGCAGTTTGTTCGAATACTTGGCTAATAAGCGCTTTTGGTAAAAATGTTGATTAGTGGCATCAGCAAATTCCCCCTTAAAGAGTTCACCCAGTATTTGGATAAAATTAAATTTTGCTGCTAAAAAACTAGGAACAAACTGATTAAACTTTTTTTTATCATGATTATCAGCAAGCATTAATCCTGCTTGTAACGAGTGTGTTGTTGTCAGCTGAGCAAGTTTATCTTTACTTTCACTACCCACCAGCTCATGACGACAATAATCTTGTAGTAAGTGTGCATACCCCATAAATGCCTCATCAGCACCTTCACCAGACATCACCACTTTAAAGCCGTCAATTGCTATTGCTTTATTTAACAAAAATTTTCCCACATACTGACCATTAATCGCTAACCCTTCTGAAAAATATGCCGCATCTTCAATATAATCAATTAGGTCGTCTCTACTAACCTTAACCTGATGCAAACGATAACCTTGTTGTTTAGCGAACTGTTGAGCTAACTGATATTCGTTATAATCATTCTCATCAAAAGCAACACTATAACAATCTGGTTCATAAGTTAATTCTCTAGCAGCTAATGCGACAATAGCACTGGAATCTAATCCACCACTTAAGCTAAAGGCGCAACGTTTTTGTGAAGGTATACGAATATTGATAGCCTGAATAATGCGTTCAAGTGTCTGTTCCGGTTTTGACTTTTGTGAAAAGTCCATTATCCAATACTGATACAATTGAGCATTACCTTGTTTGATAAGCAACATATGGCCAGGGGGTAATTGCTTTAAACCAGAAAATAAACTGCTACCTGGTAATAAATATTGGTGGCTGAAGCTTTCCGCTAATCCCTGTTGACTCCATTTTCTGACAAACCCTGCTGCAAATAATGCTTTTGCTTCAGAGCCTAAATACCAACGCACATGCTTGTTACTACTATTTTTTTCTCCATATTCTGCTTGGCCATATAACAATGGCTTAATCCCAAACCGATCACGCACGGCAATTATTAATGCTTGCTTTTTATCCCAAAGTACTAACGCAAACTCTCCACGCAAATGATGGACAAAGTCAAGTCCATAGCATTGATAAAGTGCAATAACCAATTCACTGTCGCATTGAGTTTGAAATTGATAGCCTTTCTGTTGAAGTGATTGCCGAAGAGCTTGATACGGGTACAGCTCACCATTAACTACCGCAATATATTGGCCGTCTGCACTATATAGCGGCTGTAAATCTTCTTTAGCACCCTCAATCGCTAAACGATTATGACACATCAATAAATCAGGCTGATAATAATGAGCACAGCCATCTGGACCACGATGATGCATAGCACAGTGAATAGCAGGAATGAGTTTTCTATTAATCCGATGATAACTATCTTGTATAACGACTAACCCGCACATGGCATTAAAAAGACTTTTTTTGCTGAGTCAGCCTTAAATGCCTCAGCAAATCGATCCAGTGAAAAGCTAGGGCCAAGAAAGGACATAAGCATCTGGTGGTGACTTTCAATAAACTTTAGCACTTTAATAAATGGTGCATAGTTTACGCCTAACAAGGTCAATCGTCGTTGCACAATTTCGGCATAACACACTTTAGATAAAAAAGGTGAACGGCTCTTAATAATTATTAAACCACCTGGCTTTACCAGGTTTATGGGTAACTGCTCATTGATAAATGAGGTAATTATCAGTACATCTACCGGATATTCTTTGTTTGCAGTGACAACATCCAAGCCTGCTGTTGATAAAATAAACTGACATAACATTGCAATACGGTCTGAACCAATTACACCAACTTGTTGCTGTGATTGAATACCACAGTTTAAAATAGATAACATTGCCGCAACCGGTTCAGCATAAGCAACAAGCTTATCAGGTATATTATCTGACACCTGATAGCATTGAGTTGCTGATACCTTAATATATTCAGCAAATGCGCCAGGTGCGTTAATTCCCAGTAAGCCACTGCTACCGCATAAATAGTCATTACCAGACTGGCAAACACTACACTTACCGCAAGCTAATACTGGGTTAACAGCCGCCCGTTGCCCAGGAAAAAAATTAGTTACCTTATTTCCTGTTGCGATCACTTTACCACAAAACTCATGGCCAAAAGCACTTCCCTCACAACCAGGAATAGCACCCTCAGCCACTAATAGGTCAGTTCGACATAACCCCGCTTGCAAGACTTGTAGCAATACTTCATCGTCACCTGTTATTGTGGGCACAGGTAGCTGAGTAATAATAGTCTTACCTGACTGATATACCAACGCTTTCATCATTTGGTATCACTACTCTCCTTGTCAACATATGCATGCTTTTAATAATTTTATCTTAGGGCCTGTTAACACTATTTGAATCACAGCCCTAGTTACAATAAAAAATCCTTTATCTTAAAAATTCGCAGAAATAGGTTGTAAATGTATTTATAACATAAAACAACTATGTTCAACGGTAAATTTAAAAAAACTAAAAAGTTATTACACACTTTATATTATAACTTTAAAGGTCAGTTTTAGTTAAAAATCATCAGTAGCAATAACAACAAGCCAATCCAAAAAATGACCCAATAATGATGTTTGTCAAACTGAAACTGTTGTGTTTTTGGTTTAGTATGTATTTGTACTGGCGGCTGAACTTGCTCAACTAAAGGCTGTTTTTTATCAGCTTGCTGCTCTGCTGAACATTCAACTTTTTCCTGTTGTTTTTCAGCTTCTAGTTGCAGTGATGTTAATTCTTTTACTGGGGGCTGCTTTTCAGCAGGTTGCCACCAACTATCACGTGGTGCCTCACCTTTCATTGCTTTTTGTTTAAATAACTTACGGTTTAAAGCCATTACTCGTTTTGGACTTACTTGAAAACCCTGTTGCTGTTTTATTTTTGCCACTTGCTGTTGTAGCTTTACTCCTTTTTCAGGTGAAACCATGGCTACATAATTGGCATACCCATCAATCGATGGAATTAATGCTGCAGACTCCTTCCCAGATTTTGTTCCCCAAGATTTCCCCGTGATACCATCCTTTTCAATTTGAAATAATAACGCACGGAACCTCTTTAAAGTCCGCCGGTCAACCGAAGGTTTATCATTTACTACCACCCCCGTAACCTCCTGTCGTTTATGTCGGTACATCACTCGGGTTTTATTAGGGTGAACAGCAAACCCTTCTTCTTTAACAATTCGTTTAATTCGCCACAGCAGTTGACGTACTTTTGCTGGTTCTCCCTGCTCACTGGAAAAGCTCAGATCATCAGCATATCGCGTATAAGCAAAGCCCAGCTTTTGTGCAGTCCCTAAAATGCGTTTATCCAAACGGCGGCAAATAATATTGGTTAATGCTGGGCTGCTAGGGGCACCTTGTGGTAAATGTCGTACTCCTTGCCCAACAAAGTACTGCTTACCATCCAGTTCTACCGGGGTGACTGTTTGTGCGGTGGTGATTAAGGCCAATACAGTTGCAATACCTTCCCCATAGCCCAAATGACTAAAAACACCTTTCACTCTTGGGTAGCTAATAGTTGGGAAAAAATCAGCTAAATCCATATTAATCACTACCGCTTTTCCTACATGGGGTTCAGCATTTGATACGATAGAGCGCTTGGTAACAAAGCCATGGGCAGCATCATGTAATGCAACAGACTCTAAAATATTAGCTTGAACCCAATATTGAACTCGTTTTAACCGTGGCATTGGTGCTGATATAAGTCGGGTACCACCGTTTTTTTTAGGCAACAAAAAGTGTTGATAATGGGAAACTTGACTGACATTACGTGAAAATGCCAAAAATCTTAATTCAGCCAAACTAACACCCATCATGGTTGCTAACTGCAAGTAACTCTTAATGATAGGTAAATGATTGTCTAATAAACGTGCTTGTTGGGCTTCTACACTATCCAGCCGACTGGATACTTTTTCGCCTAAATATGACAGCGTTTGTTGGCTTTTATTATACCAGGCAAGGCTTCGTTGATAACGCTCCTCTGCTTGATGTTGCCGCGTCACCTCACGCTTATCTCTTGCCTCCTTCATACGTTGTTTATGCATTGCTTTCAATGCTTTTTCAGGATTTTTTAACTGCCGCTGCTTCGCCAGTAGTTCACGCAGTTCCCGCTCTAACTCACCCTGCTTTATGATTAAAGATTCCGATAAGCTAGGACGATCTTCTGATGCATCCCAAAAACCCAGCCGCTTCATTTCCGCTAAAATATATTCATCTTTACTGCTTTCACGAATTCGGTCGTACAACTGTTGACGAGTCAGCCTAGAGGGTGATGCTGGCGTGGATTGTTGGTCAGACATAACAAGCACTCCGAAAATAACTGGCTTTTAGAAATAATAAAATGGAGAAAATAGTAATCAAACAGTGCAATAAAGGCCTATAAAACCGCAGAAATTTTAGCCAGCGAGAAATAAAAGAGGGAATAAAGGAGAATAAATAAGAAAAAACTATAGCGCAGCGAGCAGCCTTCGTAGAATCCTGAAGACTGGATTGCTCAACTCGACGCCGAACTGCACTACTATCACTCATTCGCTTCAGGGAAGCCATACCGCAATAGTGATAGTAGTGTATGTTCGGCCCAGTTAAGAGCAAGCCAGTGATGCGTGGGCTGTCATTAAGTAAGAACGGCGATCCACCGCTCATAACGCAAGGTAGTTGCTCTACTACACTACAGTTGTTATCTAGTATATCAGTCTTTTGCTGACCTCGCAAAGCCTGGGTGGAGAACATAGCGCACATCATCAGCTTTCACTACCTTGCTCTGCTTGTAACAACCTTAATGCCAAGATGTGTTCACATGGTCCCTTATACAACTTATTGCGTATATAATGACTACACTCACAGGTGGCTTGGGTTAAACGGCGATCACCATCAATGACTAATTCAACAGGTAATAGTTTGCCATTATCTGTCACTTGGCCTACTACTTTAATACCATCTGCATAAGCTTTTTTCTGTTTCAATTTTACCAGATGCGCTTTTAAAAAACGTTGTGCTTTTTCCTCTTGCGGGCTGGCAAACCGTAGGGCATCAACAGGTAAAGGATTTCGACTTAACTCTCGACAACGAAATACATCAGCAGCCAAGTCATAAATCACTTTACCTGTCTGACTATAGGCACTCAAAGCACTGATAATAACGCTCCGTTCAAGTTTCAGACTTGCAGCTAATTGGTCAGTGCTTGCTGCCCAACATTTTTGCAACTGTTTAAATACCATTGCTTTAGTTTCAGTATCAACATCATCTCGGCTGGTCATTAGATTAAATTCACCCATGCGAGACCAATCATTACTGGTCCAACCAGATAGGCCTAAAGTAAAACGTAAATCGCCTAAGTCAGCAATAAAAAAAGAAGGCAAGCCTGTGCCCAGCAAACGCATTTTAAATTGCCGGGCATAAGGTAACAAACGCTCTAACATAAATAAGCGTCGACGCCCCCAAATGCGTATTTCCCGTTCCTCTGTTCCTTGGTAAATGGACCGATGAAAGGTAATTGCATGCTCCCAAGGTTCTAAAGTCACTTTTACAGGTTGACCTGGTAACAGTTGAAAGCGTAGTGACCTTGGTCCATGCCGTTCTTTATTTCGTTTGAGTTGAAATAACAGGTTATGTATGTCCATTGTGTGTAAGTCGGCTTCGACCATCGGTAATGTCATAGCAGAACTGACTTGTAAAAAACCTCTCACCCAACTTTCTGGCAAGTCAATTTTTTCTTCAATAAATTGTTCAGATCCAGTGGTAGCCACAGCAAAACCTGTAGGATCTATTTTTAGCTCTGTTTTGCGGTAATCACGAATTTTTTGAAACTCATTATAAAGCCCGGCAGAATAATCAATATTAGTTGTACCATAAGCATGGTCAGTAATATTTTTAAATACATCATAATTACAACTTAAACAGCCGTAGGCAGACTCATCCTGACTAAAACACTCAAACATCACCTGGTCTGGATGAACAGTTATCACCGGATCAAGTACAAACCAAGCATCATAATCATGTTTATAAAGCCACTTAAAATAAGCATTTTGGGCTTTATAATAAGGTGCCATCACTTTACTTTGCTGCTTACGAACATCTGCCAGCCCAGACCTGACTTCATCTATACGACGATTAACTACCTGTTGCTGAGCCAAATAATCAGCTAATAAATGTTGTTCATGTTGTTTTAGCCACTCAAAATATTCAGTGCGGTCTTTAGGATGAAAACGTAAATCAGACACAACAACTGCATTCAAAGCAGATATCGATTCCCTAAAAGGCAAATGCTGAGCTAGCTCTGCGACAAAATAGGTGGGTTCACGCAAGGTATCAGGTGCAAAACTAAGCTCACTTTGGGTAGCACTATGGCTTACTGCCGAACCACCAAAAAAGCGGTAATTAAATTCCATCCTCTGCCCTCTTATACTACAGACTTAATAGGAAAACTGTCTGCATTAATAACAGACGACAGCTGCGGATAATGCTGTTGCAGCCGCAATAATGCTTCAATAATAGTGGCTTTATCTTTTAACACCACAGTCAAAGACAAGTGATTGAATAGCTCAACAGCCATTTTGGCAACCTGTTCGTTGTCTAGAGCTTCTTTAATTAAGAAATTAAATATTCGTTCTTTCGTTACTCTGCTGCGATTGACTTGAGATAATACAGTTATAAAATAGTGTTTAAGCGCTAAAACTCGTTCAGGCTGCCCTGCCGCATAATCATCTAAAAAATTGCTGATAAACAATTGTATATTCGTTGCAGGATGTTGACTTAACTGCATTAGCAGCTGAGGCCCTAATTCTGGAGTAAAATACTGAGTAATTAGCTCACGACCAAACTGTTGTACCGTTTCTTCTACATGATCGACCAAATGCACTAATAGTTCAGGCTCCCAGTCACTCGCTGTGAACTGTTGGCGAAAATAATCCAATGAAAAAATCCTCACCTCATCCCATTCTGTTACTAAAATACGCAAAGCATCTATTTTGGCCGCTTTAATGCGTGAAGGATATTGCCGATAAGCTTGCATCACTTGCTGCCTGACAGCCGCCAGCGGGTGATTCCCTAGTACTGCCCATTGCCGAATAGAAAACTGCTCAAAATGTTGTTCAAATAGCAACACTCCCAATCGTTGGGCACCTCTAGAGCAAGCTTGCAATAAACGCCAAGTAATGTCCTTATCTAACCGCTGAATCGCTGAACTAAGCTGGTCAGACAATAAATAGATAACATCATCATGAATCCCTTCAGCAGTTTCAGACCGAAACAGCACAGGTAACAACTGTTGTACAACTTCATCAGCAAATTGCCGATCAGCCTGTGCTAATCGTACTAATAAGGGTATTGCTGCCTGACGCAAGTCTGTATCAGTTGATTGTGCATAATCCACTATCATGGCAGCCTGTTGACGTAGCTCATGATCAGTCATTTTAGCTAACAGTCGAATCCCCATTGCCCGAAGCTCAGGGGACTCGCTTTGAGCAATCCTCCTTAATAACTGGTCAGGTAAGTCAGCATAACTGATATTATTAGCTACTAATAATCGAGCACCGAATAGTTGTAACGGTGGTTGATCTGAAGCCAACAATTGCTCAATTTTATCAAGCGACAGTTGTCTACTAGTTGTTATTAACTTTTCGCAAAACAACCAGCTGATATCGTCAATAACATCTATTAACAGAGCATTTTCCATATTGTTCAACACTGCTAACAGCTCGGGAAAAAGCGTTGTAGCATTCAGCTGCTGAATTTGATATTGCTGATCTTTTGCCCATTGCCGCACGTCTTGATAAGGGCTGACAATCAAAACTACCCACAGCTGAATTAATGTAACAAGTTCTGGTTGCCTAACAATAGCTAACCAACTCAAAGCTTGTTCCCTTGCTTCAACAATGGATGCATTTAGAAACCCGAAAATAACTCGCCAGTCAGGCTGGTTAGTATCAAAGTGGCTTACCACGTGCTGAAAAGCTAACGTCACTGTTTCCTGATAAGCAGATGCCAGTAAACACAACCAGTCTTCTATTAAGATTTGCTGACAAAATGTGGGATGTCTTTGGATAGCTCTCACGGCAAACTGATGAACCAGGATACAGTGGTTATTTTGTAGTAATCCCAACAGTCGTTCTGGTTGACCATCCCACAATTCCGGAAATGCTTCACCAGTCAATTCTTGCGGTTCTGATGCATCAGTTGTAGATACTCTATGCCAAGCTCGTTTACTGGTACCTAAAGCATACTGCTGATTATGGCGGTGTAAAATAAAGTTAAATGCTAAATAAGTAGCAAAACTATCATAATATTTACTGGCTACCTGCACTCTGCGCCAGTGATGACCTTCCTGAGACCAATGATAATTTTCTGATCGACGTTCATCCTGTCCATCAAAATCTGTTACTGCATTTAATACACCTACCGCTACATCAAGGTAACGACTGTCACCCGCCTCCCCTAAACGCTTCAATAGTCGTATACTACGTCGACGTAAATAGTCTCGGGTACGTTGAGAATAGGCTAAACGACTATCTTTTTTATTTACTTCACTGGCCACACTGACCGATTGCCAAGTACCTGGTAAATACGCTCTCCCATATTCTGAATAAAAGAAAGCGCTGGTTTGATCAAGGCGTTTAAACAGTACTCCCAACATCTTGCCATCTAAACGTAACTCGGCCGCTTTTAACAAGTGACGAAAAGCCTTGAAAAAATTGGGCTGCATTGGCAAACATCCCATTACTAACAATAATGCTTGGTGCCAAATAGGGTTGTGGCTTGCTATTTGATAGGCAGGTAGCAGAATATTAGCCTGTTGTCCTTGTTGACCAATAGTTACTAATAGACAGTCTGCCAGTGTTTTTTCCTGATCAGCCCCCCAAGCAGCTTGTAAAATCTCAGGTAATTCCTTAATCAAATCTTGTAAGTACTTAGTACGGTCTGTAGGGCTAGCACAAAGCAACCACGCTTCACGCGCAATTCGTGCTACTGCTTCATTTTTATGCTGACACAAAGTAAGTAGTACATCACTGACTTTATTATTGGCCAGACGGCCTAATGCCCAAGCAATACAATAATCTTGTCGTGGTTTACTCTTACCTACTAGAGTAACGAGGTGATCAGACGCTTTAACTAAACCCAGCTCACCAATTCGCCAAATAGCACGAGTACGCACTTTTGCAGACTTATCATTAAGCTTGGTTAATAAATGCTGCTCTCGGCTAACACTTTCTGAAGCAATAGCTACTTCATCAGTTTGGCCAGTCTCTTGAGCAATATAACCTTTGTTCTGTTTGTTAACGACTATACTGGTGTAAATTTCCTCAGCTACTGCAAGTGTGACAGGGCTAGGTGTTTTGGTACCCTCCCGCAGTCGTGAGCCTCGTCTTCCATAACGAAAATTGATTAAATAACGTTCAGCACTGGCTGAACCACACTCACACAAGTCTACTTCATATACTTTATCTGAATTACCTTGCTGGTAATACAACGTCACTTTACGCACAAGCTTCATAGGATAACCAGTTGTCAATGGTTTAATTAAACTGCCTAGTATAAGACAAATGAGGTCAGCATGTATTAGTTTAATCCTCGTAAATGGAGAAAAAGGTTTCAAAACCAAATGATAATGATTATTATTGAACTGTTAAAATAGAGCTAATCCACTATGGACTTCTGAAGTAAATAAAAGGATTTTTAACTAAGCAATACAAAACAAACCGCAGATAAATAATCACTCACACACTATCTATACAATTTCTCTTGTATAAAAAACAACAGCAAAGGAGTCATGATGAATTGCCTTAAATCGATCAAATTGAGCAATGGACTGCTATTTATATCCACTCTCACGACAGTATCTTTTCCCTTTTACGCTAATGCAGAGCTGAATAATAATGTTATTGCGCAAAATACAGAGTATCACCAAGATCTTACCGTGAATAACCACTTCGATAACAGCAGCTATTTAGCCACTGATGACTCTGGCATTCTTAATATTGAACACACAGCATTTGCCGTTATTCGACTAAAAAAAACACTACCAGCTGGCGTACAGTTTTCCCTGAATGGTGAAGCTGTTGTCTTCCAAAAGGTCAATTCAGCTGGAACTGTATTAAAGTGCGAAGTAGATAATTTTCGGGATAAATGGCTAGAGATTACCGGGCCACAAATTGATATTCGCCAATTACTCTCATTTAAAGACTGATATAGAGGCCCTATTATGATCAGCAAACTCAAATATCTAGTTACTTTTTTGTTGTTGACAGATCTTCCTTTTGCGTTTAGTACTCCTTATGAAATACACGGCTATCTTCGTATGTCTGTTTTTGAGTACCACACCCGTTATTATGATGAAAATGGTAATATTAAAGTTTATCCCCGACAAACGCAGATTGACTTAACTGCTGATAACACAGAAATTCAATATTTGTTTAGTGATGATACACCTCTTGGTCAGGATATTGTGATTAATTTTACAACTGACTCTAAGTGGGAAAATGCGGTATATAAAGTAGCTAAAACTGATGATCTGAGTAATCCTGCAAGAGAAAGGGAACTCATTTGGCGATTACAGGATAACTCGATAATTATTGATGCTAACTCAACACCTTTAGCTGGTTATAATGGACAACATGAAATCGTGGTCAGAGCTCATGGTTATGCTCCTCGTTATCTGAATATACACCTGGTTCAAGACGCACCTCGTATTTATGTATCTAATGGTAGAAAGCCTACAACCGGTGAAGAGCTTCGACTTAAATTGAAAGATTTTTCCTATCGACTAGTAAATCCCATTTATGAGGTAAAGCTTGATGATCAAGTACTGAATAGTACTGATTATCGGGTGATTTCAAACTTGATTACCCTTGAAAAACATGTCGTGCGTACCCCAGGTTTACACACTATTATTATTAAAGCATGGGGCTTTAAAGATGCCAAAAGAACCTTAAAATTCTACAAAGATCACCCCCCTTTGTCAGGAGCTTCCCTTACAGCCTCCGAAAACTCTGCAATTGATGCCTCCTCTGTAACTTCAGCTGAGTCAGGGCCTTTTATGAATGCAGCGGTGGTATTTAATTTTGACTTGATAAGCAATGCACTTATTTTACAAAAACTAGGTCTGGATACTCAGGCAGTCAATCAAATCATTGATGCTTGGGAAAACACAGATAAAACCATGGTAAGAGCAGCAGGGCAAACCCAATTTTATAGCTGGGAAGATTACACTTATGAAGCCATGGAAGCAGAAGTAACCGGTGATTATCTTAGCTTTGAAGACTTTTTAACGCTTCCACCCAATGAGTATTTAGGTAGACCTTATCAGATTAAGTTTATGCTCAATGATGGACATTTTGGCGAAGCCATTGCATTTAATCAGGCAATTGCGATAGACCCTCCAGCAGTCGATTTTAATATAGAATCAACTACTGGCAATGTTGTTATTCGAGCTGATGCGCCATTCTGGTTAGAAAAAGTTCAGCGGATTAAAGTCGGAGCCACTCAGCTTTGGGACTACGAATATACCATAAATAATAGTGTTATTCGTATTCTTAACCAAGATCGATTTATGTCAGGGGATAATCTAGTGACAATTATCGCTGATGGTTATCGGGATTTAGAATTAACTATTGTTTTAGATTAAAATTACACCTTGTGTGATTATAGTAAAAGCTTTCCTAATTAGTGCCTGACAGAAAAAGCCGTAAATTGCTCTTAGGATTATAAATTGTTTAACAATATGCTTATTAACAATAGCTATTTTTGCTAGCAAAAATAGCTTTCCAGTAAAAATAGGGTTTTTTATCCACAAGAAAGGGTGGAGTTGCTTAATTTTAAGCAGGCTGCCCCCTCTAGAGTGACTTTATGACTAGATGATAATGCTTTGTTTATTGGCAAAATATTTATTACGCGGCTTTTCGACGTGAACTTTTTGCTTGGCGATAGCGTTTTTCTTTTTCTTGTTGGTAAAGAATAACCCCTAACTTTTGGATATTCCGTCCCAACACGGCCAGTGACACATAGCGCTTAAACCCACGAATGCTATGGTCAGGGCATCGATCAAGTCCATGGACTTCTAGGGCATTAATGGCAGACTCTACAGCTGAATGTTGTTTTCTTGCTTTTTTAAACTGGTCTTCATTTTCATCTGCTTTTTCTTTAACTGTTAAACGCCCTTTTTTAGGTAGCACAACCTGATCTAATTCTTTCTCCAATTTCAATTGGTTTTTCGATGAATAAAAGCCTTTATCAAAGCTACACTGACGGAGTAAAGGAAATTTAGCCTTTGTGGCTTTCACCATGTCTACTGCTACGTCGACATCTTGCTCATTTTCCATCACGCGATGGTACAGAATAAAACCTGCTTGGCTCTCTAGTACACAGACTTTGATGCCTAATTCAACAGGCACGCCAGCCTTACCTTTACTTATCCACTCTGTATGTGGTTGAAAAATTGAATACACTTTTTCATCTTGGGGGATGACTTCTCCTTCAATCACCCGTCGCCAGCATTGAGAGGCTTGGCGTTGCCCATGGCTCAGGTAATGATGAATGTTTCGTAACTCCCAGACCGGCGCAGACAATGCTGATAATTTGGCTAAGGTGTATTGGGCCTTTTGCATAAGCCCTTTGGCGTGGGTGACATAGTGCCGATAGGCAGCCTGCTTGGCTGCCGCTGATTTTTTACCTTTCGCTTGATTGCTTTTCTGCGCTTGTCTGAAACATCTTTTAAGTGCCTTTAAATTATACCGATATTGTCGCCAATCACTCAGCCCGTAGCATTCACATAGCCGACTGATCAGCAATATCACTTTTCGTAAAGCATCCCATAATAAATGAATATCGGTAGGGTAATGGACCGTCGTTTTAACTACAAATGAGTCACAGCGGCCCCGCAAGCTTTCTTCAGTGTTTTTTTTAACAGGGCATGACCTGACTCAACCACGAGGGTATTAATTTTATCTAGCATCTCCGGGGTTAGCAGCGGGACATTATCTTTGAGTGTTTGGATATGGTAGGGCGTTAAATCTTCCCAATGCTCTCCATGACCCAACATGGCCCTGATGGTTCGATGTTGATTCACCAGTTCATGCAAACGGTCAAAATCACAATTTAAATTCAGCCGGAGTATCCCCATCACCAGTATTTTCCACCAATCCATCCCAGGGCGCCCTAGCATTGGGTTGGCCCGGCTGGCCATCTCCTCTTCAATAATGCTAAACACCTGGTTTCGAAGCTCATCAGTACAATACAGGTGTTGCAAGCCTCTCAGCGCTTGGGGAATATCATCTCGGGATTTAGGGTCAAAATGAATCGTTGAGATGTCTGTTTGACCAAACTGAAGTTGAGGGTTGTGTACGTGCCGCATACTGTTGTATCCACCGAAGTTTTGCCTATTTTAACTGAAAAATGGCTGATTTTAAGCATTCTCCAAACATAAGGCTGTAAACTTCAGGTGGTGTTTACGTATGGTAAGCCTTGTCAATGAAGGGATTAAGGAGTTTTCGGTCAGGCACTAATTATCACTATACCTAAGCCATTAACTGCTGTATATTTGAACAGCATGGAAACTTAATTGAGAAGGTATAAATAATGGCTATCAACAAAGTTCAATTTCAAAAAGGCCTGAGTTTAAACGAGTTTCTCAAACAATATGGTACAGAAGAACAATGCTTTAATACCTTATACAAATTGCGATGGCCAGAAGGTTTTCAGTGCCCCAATTGTGGATACGACAAATGCTGTCAACTCACTACTAGAAAGCTTCAGCAGTGCTATAAATGTCACCAGCAAACATCTGTAACTGCAGGTACTATCTTTGAATCAACCAAATTACCATTAAAGACTTGGTTCCAAGGGATGTATTTGATCTCCCAAGACAAAAAAGGTATATCAGCCATAGAATTACATCGCCATTTAGGTATTTCCTATCAAGCTGCCTGGAGAATGAAACATAAGCTCATGAAAGTGATGCAAGAAAGAGAAGGCACCAAGCAATTGTCGGGTTTTATTGAAATTGATGATGCCTATCTTGGTGGCGAGCGTACAGGTTGCAAAAGAGGTAGGGGAGCAGATGGGAAAATACCTTTTGTAGCAGCCGTAGAAACAACAAAACAAGGTCAACCGACACGAATTAAACTGAGCATTTTAAAAGGGTTTAATAAAGAAGAAATAACGGCTTGGAGTAGGCAGAATTTGGCCAAGGGCAGTACCGTAATCTCCGATGGACTGGCCTGTTTTAATGGTGTCATAGAAGCAGGTTGTCTTCATGATAAAATTGTATGCGGTGGTGGTCGTGCATCATACCAATCCTGTTTATTAGCTTGTTAAAACAGCCCAACATCTGGAGCACAAGCTTTTAATGTTATTTTTCTTATTCACAAATACATTCCATGCCTCACAACAAGACTCAACAATATCATTGAAATTTTTAAAACAACGGTTTGCCAGTGAATCCTCTCTCAGTTTTTCCCATATCCGCTCTACCGGGTTAAGCTCTGGGGAAACGGGTGGTAAATTTAATAGCGTGATATTCGCAGGTATTTCTAGGCGATGAGTCGTATGCCATGCCGCTTGATCAACGATAACCAGTCCGTGTCTTCCCTTAGAAATGGCTTTTGAAATTTCTGTTAAGTGCAACCTCATTGCTTCTGTGTTAGCAATAGGTAATACAAGAGCCACTCCTCTATCTTTAGCAGGACAAACAGCGCCAAAGAGATAAGCTGACTCAAACTGTTGTTGCTTTACCACTCGTGGACGCGTACCTTTCTCTGCCCAAATACGCGTACAGGTATTTTGCTGACCCACTCTGGCTTCATCTTGAAACCAAATATCAACTTTATCTGGAGAAACGCATGAGGGAAGTACTTTTAAGGCCTCTTTTTCAAAGTTTTTTTAAATGCTTGCTGTTTATCTGGGCTATGATTAGGATGTTTAGATCTTGATGTAATCCAAGAAAGTCCTGCTTTATGCAATACTTCATAAATACTACTTAAGCTGTAGTCTATATTAAATTGTTCCAGCAGCAACTGTTGTATGTCTTTACCCTGAACTCTACCGCCTTGACGATGGTTTTGTAAGGTAATAACGGCTGCTTTAAATTCATTATATTGTGAAGGACAAAGAAATGGTTTTTTTCCTCTACCGGGTTGTTCATAAAGTCCTTCAAGGCCATCTCGTCTAAAACGGTTGAGCCAGTCCTGAATGGTATTGTTTGATTTCCTTAATGCTCGTGCTATTTCAGTTTGAGACCAACCTGCTTGTAAATGAGCCATCGCTAATAAGCGAAGCCGTGTTCTTGGATGTGGCTCTCTGTTCAGTAAGGCATCAAAGTCGTAGTCATACAATTCATCTGGAATAGAAGCAATCCTTGCCATTATTAAATTCCTAGTCAAATTAAGTGAAATACTGTGACCAGGTATTTTACAGATTATTTACCACGATTGGTATCAGTAGAGGAACCTGAATTTTATTGGGTTAACACCATCCTTGGAAACTTAAAAAGTGCTTTACGTAGTACTTATCATGCTATTCGGGCTAAATATGCACAACGTTATCTTGCTGAATTTCAGTATCGATTTAATCGAAGATTTAGCTTAGTAGAATTTATTCCTAGGCTAGCATTTGTAGCACTGAGAACACCTCCACTACCAGGTAAGCTACTAAATATAGCTTAGGTATGATGATAATTAGGAAAGCTTTTAGAGCTTAGTTCCATCTCCTCAAGGGGAGATGGAACTAAAAATATAATAACTGCAACAGATAATTTTAATTTATTTTTTCCTGCACCAACACCCAAGGCCTCACCACCACAGCCCACACACTACTGTCACTTTCATACCATTTCATAGCTTGTTGGTCGGTTACTTTATTTATTTTTCCTTCTGCCAACCAGAATTCAATCTGGCTTTTATTATCTTGTGAAACCTGTGCAGCAACTTCAATTAAATCCAACTCTTCAGTAACCGCTATTACCTGCCCTGCCGCAAAAAAAGGTTGTAAATCTTTCCATGCGATTGTTGAGGTTTCAAGATTTAATTTGGCTTTTAGTAATTCCTGCTCATCAGGCCCAGTCATTATAACACTCCTAGTTCTTTCAACCGTTCTTGCAAATAGCTACCTGCCGTATAATGTTCTGACAATACAACATCTGGATTTGGGTGCAAAAACAGAGGTAAAGAAATACGCGATTTATCGCGTCGTCCCCCAGTAGGATTAATTACTCGATGGGTGGTTGAAGGGAAATATCCTTGTGAGGTTTCCTGCAGCATATCGCCAGTATTAATAATTAATGTACCAAAATCACAAGGCACGTTAAGCCATTCACTATTGCTGCCCTTCACTTGTAAACCAGGCTCATTAGCTGCCGGTAAAATTGTCAATAAATTAATATCTTCATGGGCAGCAGCACGAATGGCTCCCGGCTCTTCTTCACCAGTTAATGGTGGATAATGCAATACTCTCAGTAAAGTACCAACGCTGTTTTCGATCATTTTTGATAGCGGCATTGAGTAATGTTGGGCAATATCTGCTGGGGTATATTCCTCTACCCAACCTAATAGTTCCGTTGCTAGTTGATTGGCCATTTGATAGTAAGTTATGGCCTCTGCTTTTAACTGTGCAGGAATTTGCCCCCAGGGATAGATATGGTAATACTCTTTAATATCTTTAACTTGATGGCCTTTAGCTACCTCTGAAACATTCTGAGGAAAATAGCCATCCTGTGTCTCCACATTGTAATGATACTGATGCTTCTCATCACTGGAAAAAAACTCATACCAATTTTGATAAATTGACTCAACCAACGACTGGGAAATGGGATGATTTTTTAATACTCCAAACCCGGTAGTTCGCAAAGACTCGACAAATCGTTGGGCACAATCAGGGGCTAAATAATCAACAGTTCGTACTTGCATTATTATGGCTCAATTACTACAAAATCTTGACAGTTTAGCCAGGTATTGACTAATTCGCAACCAGCGTAGCTAGTTTATTAAGATCAACTCAGTGCTAAAATCTCACCATATAACATAAAAGCAGAATTAGTATGGTTAATACACAGTCACGCTATACCGCACATGCCTTTTATCAAGCATTACCTAATGGCCGTTGTTCAGGTACTTTAACAGTTGGCAAAGGACAGATTCTGTTTGAAGGAGGAGGCCAGAAAATAATCATCCCTATTGAAGGCAGCGAATTTAAATTGGGCGGTGCTAGCAATCGCTTAGTGTTTATTTCCCACCCAGATCAACCAGAATTTACATGTTATACCAATGACCAAGGGATTATGAAAAACCCATTACTCAACTGCCACCCAGCTATTGTCTCCCAATTTGCCAGCGTAAAACGCAAACGGACAAAAAACAATCTCATTTTTGTCACAATTGCTCTGCTAATACTTGCGAGCCCCCTTTCAGTCTATTTTGCAATGTCCCCTATCGCAGCCTTGCTGGCTCGACAAGTACCAGTCAGTTGGGAGCAAACCCTGGGTGAACAAGCTGTCAAACAATATCAACTCAATAGTAGTTTTATGCCTAACAAGCAAGCCCAACCTTTATTAAGGCCGTTGATCAAACCACTGATCAGTGCCACTCCTGATAACCCTTATCAATTTCAATTTTATGTTGCTAAAGATGAAGAAATCAATGCTTTTGCATTACCTGGTGGCTATATTGTTATCCACTCAGGACTTATTTTAAAAGCAGACAGTCCTGAAGAATTACTAGGAGTCGTTGCTCACGAAATCGCCCATGTTACTGAACAGCATGGACTGCGTAATATTATTAGTGCTGCGGGTACATTTATTATCGTCGATGCATTATTAGGTGATATGTCTGGCCTATTAGCTGTCATTGCTGATGCAGCACCATTATTAATAAACCAAAGTTACTCCCGCCAGTTTGAAGCAGACGCAGACCAACAAGGAGTCGTATTATTAGAGGCAGCTAATATCAACCCACAAGGGTTGCATCAGTTTTTTAAAAAAATTCAAGAGGAAGAAGCCAAGCGCTTAGCCCAAATTAGTAATGAAGATAGCCAAGAGATTGTCCAACAATCACTTGCATTATTAAGTAGCCACCCAGCCACATCAGATCGAATAAGTCAGCTAAAATTATTAGCACAACAAACGAACTCTTCTACCTTTCGCAATTTAAATAGAGAGTTCAAGCAATTGCAACAAGCCGTACAACAGTTTGTCACCAATAGCTCAGCGGAAACTACGGCAGATGAATACTGAAATTAAAGGTGGACGCGCATTTTCTTATTTAGATGTGCAACTGGATTCAGGTGAAACCATCACAGCTGAGTCTGATGCGATGGCAACCATGTCGGCTGATTTAGACCTGACCTCGCGGTTTAATGGTGGCTTTTTTCCCGCGTTGGCTCGTCATTTTCTAGGTGGTGAAACCCTATTTATTAATGAATTTGCCAATAACAGCCAAGGCATTCGACACATGACTCTTGTACAGCCCACACCAGGGGAAATTAAAGAAATTGAGCTAACTGGACAGAGCTTATACTTACAGCCTGGTGCATTTTTAGCTTGTACTACAGGCATCAAAATAGGCGTTAAATGGGCCGGCATCGTTTCTTGGATAGCCAAAGAAGGTCTATTCAAAGTCGTGGTAAAAGGTAATGGTAAAGTTTGGTATGGCGCTTTTGGCGCTTTGTTAGAAAGACAAATTGATGGTGAATATATTGTCGATACCAGCCACTTGGTTGCCTATGAGCCATCCATAAAGCTGAAGCTACAACTTGCTGGCGGCATTTTTTCCAGCCTGTTTGGTGGTGAAGGCTTAGTGACCCGGGTTGTTGGCAAAGGCAAAATTATCATTCAAACCCGTAGTCTGGCAGGATTAGCCGGTTGGATTAACCCTAAACTACCCTAGGGTCTGTGAATGGATATACAACTGTTACACCGTCCAGGCAATACTGCCGCTAAAGTCACCTTAAACCCTGCCGAAATCTGCACGGCAGAATCAGGTGCCATGATTGCCATGAGCAACAATATTGGAATTACCACTACCACCCATAAAAAGGGCAAAGGTAGTATTATGAAAGCAGTAAAACGGATGGTAGCTGGTGAATCCTTATTTATTAACCACTTTGAGGCACAAAAAACACCAGGTGAAGTATGGTTTGGTACTGCACTGGCTGGCGATATGGAGGTCATGCAGCTTGATCATGAAACCCTTATTGTGCAAGGCAGTTCATTTTTGGCGTGTGAACATAATATTGAAATCGACTTAGGCTGGCAGGGATTCAAGTCAATCTTTTCTGGTGAGCGAGTATTTTGGGTACATCTACAAGGCACAGGAAAAGTGATTGTCAGTTCCTTTGGCGCTATTTATCCAATTGAAGTAAATGGGGAATATATTGTTGATACTGGCCATATTGTTGCCTTTAATGAAACCTTGAATTTTAGTATTACCAAAGCAGGCAATAGCTGGTTACATTCATTTTTAGGCGGCGAAGGTTTGGTTTGTAAATTTTATGGCAAAGGCACAGTTTGGTGTCAGTCCCATAACCCAAGTAGTTTTGGCTCGTTACTAGGTAGAGACCTAAAACCCCGCTAATATACCAATAGTTGGTTCAATTGATAGGGTTGTTACAAAAGGATACCAGCCATAAGAGAGCATATAAAATGCCTGATAGTAATAATAATTCATACACAATCATTCTTACTGGAAAACTGGCAGGCTTTACTGACTTACAACAAGCAACCTCTGAATTTTCTCAATTGTTTAAAACTACACCGGAAGTTGCCAAACAAACCTTGCAAAAAGCCCCTGTTGTCCTGAAAAAAAACATCAACAAACCCACTGCACTTAAAATTCGTAATGCCCTTGATAAAATGGGGATTGGCTGTCGTCTTTTAACTGCTCAAGAAGCAGCTACCGAGACAGCAGCCGTTCCCCTCCAGCAAAAGATTCAAACTGAAAAGCCTGCCCCATCATCACCTACTCATCCTACAACATCAACAGATACATTTGAGCCACTGGCAGATCATCCTGGCTTGCACTTTAAAATAGAAGGCAAGCCCGATTACAGTTTTGTCACTGTGCAATTACCTGCAAATCAAACGTTAAAAGTGGAAGCTTCAGCCATGGCAACCATGGATACCCATATTGAAATGAAAACTAAATTAAAAGGAGGACTAGGACGGTTTGTTACCGGTGAGTCAATTTTTATAAATGAGTTTACTGCTGCACATGGCTCTGGAGAAATTGGCATTGCCCCAGGTGCTCCTGGTGATATGATGCATGTCTATTTAAATGACGAAACCCTATATTTACAAAACTCAGCATTTGTTGCCTCTGCCATGACCGTAATTATTGAAACAAAATGGCAGGGGTTTACCAAAGGCTTTTTTTCTGGTGAAAGTTTATTTTTAATCCGAGCCTCAGGCAAAGGTGATTTATGGTTTAACAGTTATGGCGCTATTATAGAAATAGATGTACAAGGTAACTATGTTGTAGATACCGGTAATATAGTAGCATTTACCGAAAATTTAGATTACAAAATTAGTAAAGTCGGTGGTTATAAGTCATTGTTCTTTTCTGGAGAAGGATTTGTCTGCCGTTTTTCAGGTCAAGGCAAAGTGTGGATTCAAACCCGTGGGGTTGATGCATTTGCTTGGTGGGTCCATGCTTATAGACCCAGCAGAAGTAGCGGGTAATATATAATAATTATTACACTTTGGCTTTATACCATTGTTTTGATAATATAAAATACGATATCTGCCAGATAGAATATTTTTCACAGTCTATTTGAATTCCCATTAATTTTCTATAAATACTATACCCTTCTTAAATATTTTCTAGCGATTTATATTTTATTAGCCGACAGTTATATTTAATCAATCTTTAATAAAAGCATACTCAACAATTATTAGCCAGATATCAATTTTAAAAAGACAACCCTAAAAATAACATTTCACATTTAATTAAAAAGCTATAAGCAGCTTAATAGAAGACAAACCGGTTCTCGATTTATCACACTATAAATTCGTTATAGTGCGCCAACATCATTAATCATTTTCATAACACAGTCCTTAGAATATCGAACTATATCATCAAGGCACTTACCATGATCACACCCAAGTTACATCCATTAGCCTGTTTAGTTACTACGCTTGTTACCATTTCACCTTTTGGCTGCCTTTCAGCTCAATCACAACATGAACAATCATTAATAAATCAACTAACAAGCAACTCTCCGATAGCTACTAATACATTAGAAAAAACCAGTTTATTATCCTCATTATTAGCGACTAACGAAAATTCAGTTCAAACTGAAGCAGAGATAGCACAACCCCAAATAATTAAAATTGCTGATAAAGTCGTTACAGCCACCAGTTTAGTGCCTGGCCAAACACTTAAGCAAGATCAGTCTCACACTATTCAGGAACCTGGTGCCAGCTTTATTAAAGTGCATTTCAGCGCCTTTAGCTTACCGAAAAATAGCCAAGTCATTGTCAGTAATCCTGATGGTAGTGAAGTGTATCGTTATGGCAATACAAAACGCGATAATTTTACTTTTGACCCTGATAATGGTGAAGACGGCAAACAGGCTTGGGCTAGTATGTCAATTAATGGAGATACAGCCATTGTTAAAATCGAAACGGATTCCAAATATCCCTGGGTAGAAGGTAAACATCAATTAAAAATCAGCCACTACTGGAAAGGCTACTCAGAAGAGGTGGTTGAAGCGTTAATCCAAACCCGTTCAACCTGCGGTAAAATGCAACGCAAAGATGCAGTTTGTTATAAGGACTCTCACCCTACCGAATATGCACATGCCAAACCTGTCGCCCGCCTGGTCATGGGTGGTGGTTTATGTACAGCCTGGCGGGTCAGTGCAGACAACCGGATGTTTACTAATAACCATTGCATGAGCACACAATCAAAAGTATCCAGCTCAGAAGTCTGGTTTAATTATCAACGCAGTGAATGTGGTAATGGACAAAAAACCAAAGTAGTCAAAGTCTCTGGCGACAAAATGCTTAAAACCAGCCGTAGCAGTAGCTTGGATTATACCTTATTTACCGTAAAAGATTTCGCATCCATCAAATCCTTCAATTATCTAGGCTTGGCAGTAAGAGAGCCTAAACAAAATGAAGATATTTATATTGCTCAGCATGGTGCAGGTAATCCTAAAGAACTCAGTATTGAAGACGACCAAAACTCACGTAATCGATGTCAAGTTGATCGTCCAAACAGCAGCACTAATAATTTAGGGTACAAATGTGATACAACAGGTGGTAGCTCAGGGTCACCAGTACTCGTTAATGATGGCCATACAGTCATTGGTTTACACCACTGGGGAGGCTGTCCTAGTGGCACCAACTCAGCAGCTAAAATTAAAGATATCTGGCCAGAAGTCTCAGAATTTTTTAATAATAAAATTCCTGATGATGGTGTAGGTGGTAACCCAAATCCCGACCCTGATCCGAATCCAAACCCTAGTCCTGATCCTAAACCAGATGATAAGTTTAAACCACTCGCTAATAAACTTAATGCTTGCCTAGGTGTAAATAGCAGCGCCAAAGTCAATGCAAGCAGCTGCCAAAACAGCAAGTCCCAACAATGGGAGCTAGATACGAAAGGTCTCTTACACCCAGCCAGCGCACCCGAAAAATGTTTACAAATGCCCCAGTGGTGGGAAGGCAGTAACCGGGCCGTAATTGGTAGCTGTGATAGCAAGCAATTGCACCAGCGCTGGCAATTAAATGAAAACCGCATTGAAAACCTGGCTTACCCAATGATTTACTTAAAACATTTTAAAGCCTATGGTGACTGGATTGGCGTATGGACTAAAGACAATTCCGAAGGCGAACAATGGCAGTGGAAATAACTTATGCTACTAGTTTTTATTTGATATAAATAAAAGAACTTGAGAAAACGGCTGAATAAAAATTTAGTCGTTTTCTTCAAAAATAAAAAAATTAAAATATTCCCTTTCAATCCCCTCATAAAAAGTAGCATATAACCATTTACTTTATTGAATATTTATATTTTATGCCACTTTAGGTACGAGCGTGGAGTGGTTATATGAGTTCTCATCTATGCACTAAACAGCGCTAAATACTTAATGCTCTTATATACCTCATCACCATTCCTATTCAATGCTGAATTACCTTTTTTGGTAAATATTTATCTGTATCTAACACAATGACGCGATTGTCTTAAAATTGTAACTCCCTCGAATACAATTCACGAAACGTATCAACGAGCTTCGTTTGACAATGAAAAGGTCAGCTTCCATATTAAACATGGGGTTCATATTAAAGATCACAATATCTATAACTTAGGTATGTGGTTGATCTCGGTCAGCTCTGAGAGTAATTCATATATGTTACAGGTTAGTTCTGTACAGTGTAGACATCCAATACTCCTGATACTCTTATTGTCAGCAACAATATCAGCAAAGGACATAACTGTTGTTCGGGGAAATGGCTCTTACCCACCAAACGAGATGGTAGTTGATAATGTTCTTACAGGCTTTCATATAGATTTGGTTGAAATAATAGCAAAAAGACTGGGGTATAATTGCAAATTCAGATCTTTACCTTGGAAGAGAGCTCTTGAAATGGTAAAACAAGGTACCGCAGAAGCAATTACTTATAGCGTGAAAAATAAAGTGCGTGAAAAGTACTTATATTTCTTAAAAGGTAATATATTAAGCACAGTCGAAAATAGGTTTTTTATACTAAAAAAACAACTTAACAGCATAGTTTACTCAGGAGAGTACAGAAGTTTAGTTCCTTATCGTATCGGTGTGCTCATTGCCTATTCTTACGAATCTGAATTTAATAAAGCTGACTACCTAAAAAAAATATATGTAAAAAAAGCAGAAAGTCAGTTAATTAAAATGTTAGTAAATAACCGATTTGACATTGCAGTCGGTGATTTTACACGAATAAAATACCTTGCAACCCAAAGTGGTGATATTAATAAAATCGCTTTCCTGGAGCCACCCATCTCTAAAAATGACGTTTATATCGCTTTCTCTAAATTAGCAGCTAGCGCTAGGCTAGCGAAACAGTTTAGTGATGAAATGCTTATTTTTAAAAAAACTCATACATATAAAGAGCTACGTAATAAGTATGGATTGTAAAATCTTCTATATTATTCAGTGGTAAAAGTGCAAACAATTCCTTAAATTTTCTGAGCCCAAACAAGAGGCACTGTACAAGCCAAGTTATTTGAGAGTTCTATAGCAAATAATTTTTAAATTTTAAGATCACCATCTAAAACCCAACCAAAACCTTATTTAAAATTTAATAAATACTATCCATACATTCCAACACTTCATATCAACCCTTATTTATTAATGATTTATTTTTCACTTTAAATTGTTTAACCTAAATATAGCTTACTCATTCATCGGATAAATTGAAACGTAGCTAATGTCCGCTTCAGTTTCTTATTATATACGTGTAATGTCTAAAAACGCAGATTGAATGGTTTTATATAGATCACCCACCCATGCAGCAGAATGTTGTGGTGGAATAAGTTCCTGAGTTCGTGGATCAACAGGTGAAATAATAACGCTAATATTATTCTTGCCGGTTGCATGCGCTAAAACAAATAGCTCCTCTATAGCTTCATCACCCATAGCCAAACAGCCAATTGATACCGCTTTGCCATGGATAAATATATTTGTGCCTGGAGTTGTTCTACCCTCTATCTTAGCCCAATTCAAATCATACTCGTTCGGATAGTTTAACTTTAGGGAAAGATGATATGAGCTGTTTGGATTCAAGCCTTCAATCTTGTAGACCCCTTCTGGAACCTGCCTATCCCCTTCATTAAGTTTTGGACCAAGTTTTCCACTTGCTGCTTGAACTTGATATGTATGGATTTTCTTCCACGCTCCACCATCGCTAGCCCAAACTTCTAATGCTTTTGATTGTTTTATAGCAAGTAAAGCCACTTCAGAAGGGGGATAGGATACACCAGCTGTTTCAAAGTAAGTCTCCAGCTTTTTCCTTGCATTCGGGCCATACTCATCAATGGCGCTTTGTACTGTACGCTTCCCAGTGATTTCATTGTATATCGGATACCATATCGAGCGCCCAAACACGTAAAACAATATGATGAAAACACCTACAGTGAGTAGTCCTAATATTCTAAACTTCATTTATTACTCCAATTAGGGTTACAGTGGTACATAAACTCATTAGGAACTTTGGTTGATTATAACGAAATTTACAGCCGCATTTCACTTAAGTTTGGCTGGTCAAGCTGCCTTACACCTAATGGTCAATGGAACTTACGCTCACTAAATACAATTTGAATTTTAAAGCCAGCATATGACTGGTCAAATTTGATAGATATAGAAACATTATGTTATTTGTTGAAACAACTATGTCAATTTAGACTGAGTACACACTAGGCTACGTGAAGATTTATGTAGCAGGTAACTGGGGAGAAAGTGAAACACTACAGTTTGATGACCTAATGCTAAAGCAAGTTAATGAAGAGTAATTTTCTCTTTAATAAATTGCAGATAGAATAACACTCTACCTGCCTCCACCTCTCTCGTTATTCAAAAATCCAAGAAGTACCTTATTGAAAATATCCGGCTGATCTATTAAAGGCAAATGCCCAGCTTCTTGAATACAATAAAGCTTCGCATTAGGCATAACCATAGCCGCTGCTTCAGCATGTTCTACAGAAAATAGCTGATCATTTTCTCCCCAAATTATCAATGTATCACTCTTTACCTGCCGAAGGGATTTCTCAGGCATTGGTGAAACGGCAGCACCTCTACCTTGCATAAAGGCATTTTTACCACCCTCTTGTCGTAGTACCTCAATGGAGTAATTACTATGATTTGGATCCCTTTTTGCGGGGTTGAATAGTAAATAACGAGAGAAGAATCGATTTGCTAGTCTAGATGGAGCACTATTCATCCAAAGCATACCAATAAAGGGCAAAAATGAGGGCTTTGCACCAAGTGCACCAGAATCAACCAAAACTAGCTTATCAACAAGCTCTGGGTAGTCCAGTGAAAACTGAAGTGCAATAGCTCCCCCTTGAGATAGACCCACTATATGCGCTTTGGGTATTGCTAAAGCAACCAAAAAATCTTTTAGCCATGCCGAAAAATATGGCCGATCATATGCCCCATTAGGTTTTTCAGACTCTCCATAGCCGACTATGTCAGGAGCAATAACGTGGAGTTTTTCTGAGATAGCGCTAATTGAAGGATACCAAGTAACTGCCCCAGCACCAGCTCCATGCAGTAATATTACTGGCATGCCCTTCCCTGCGGATAAGTAAAACGTCTTTACCGAACCAGCAGATATCTGACCTTGACGTATTGTTGTTGCAATTTTACCAATGAGTGCTTCTCGGTAGTTAACTTTGCTCATTTTTGTAGTCGTAATTTTTGAATAGCTGCTTCAAGACCAAATAGTCGAAGAAGTGGCCTTTAATCACCTTCCATTATCATTTTTACACCTGCTAAATTTACTAAATCGGTAAAGCAATAGGCAATCATTTTCCGATTGGAGCACAGCACATAGCAGTCAAATATTACATTTTATTACAACTAAAAAATATACAACTAAAGTTGCATGCTTGATTCCCTATCCTTCTGCCTTATCCACCACTTCAGTAAAGCTAGATTACTACTGTAAAATGACGATAGAGACGTGCTTTTGAACGGCTGCTTCAATATCCAGTGTAAACTCAAAGTCAATAGCAGCTTTTCGTGTAACGGTGAATCCAAGTTTCCTGTGAAATGCTACAGATAACCTATTTCTTCTCAATACATTACAGACCAATAAGAAGGACTAGATCAATATATTCCTTCATACTTACTGCTCATTGTTGATTGTTACTATTACAATGACGCAATATAACATTGATTTCGCTAAACCCCATCAGAACGAGTCTAATAAATACTAATTAGCAGGAAAGCCTATCCACTAATGTTCATTTCTTAGGCAAGTTATGACACTTTGAAAACAACATAACGGTGCCTTTATCATAGCCATAACTTATAATATGGATGTTTGCTTAAAATAAACGGAAATTGTCTATTTACCCAGGCTTGATTCAATACTAAAATTAATTATTATATTAGTAGTTTATTATTGAAGATATGATAAATATGATTGATATAAAAATTGAGCCGGCAACTCCAGAACATGCTGAGAAGTTATCAGAAATATATCTTGCTTCACTAAAAGAAAGTCTTGAGAGAGTAGGAGCTTTCAACCCTATAAAGTTAAAATCCCAATTTATAGATAATTATAGTCAGTTTAACTTTGAAAAAATAGTTACTGGCAATAAAACTATTGGGTTCTTTTCTATAAAAGAAATGGAGGATCATCTATGGCTTGTTCACTTATACATAGATATTCCACATCAAGGAAAAGGAATTGGGACTATAATACTTGATCGAGTCAAACGGTTATCTAAAGAAAAGAACCTTCCTATTAGGTTAACAGCTATCAAAAACAGTAAGTCTAACTCTTTTTACCAAAAACATGGTTTTATTAAAATCAATGATGATGATTCTAATATAGACTATAAATATGAGCCATCATGTTAGTTAATTTACTCTATTTCAAGCTGTTTATTAGCAGAGCCTCTATTCGTAACAATCGAGGCTCTACTCTAGTTCAAACATTTACAGTGTTGAAAGTTTGAACAAATTTACTCACTAGTTTTTAATGAAATTACTCCTACATTAACAAACAAGTTTTTCTCGCCTGTATCCGCATGAGTTGTTAATTCCCCTGTTTTAAGGTTCATTAAATTATAAAACTGATATCCGCTTTCTTCTTTCCAAGAGAGATAAATAATATTTTTAGCGATTCGACTCGCTACATAAGGGTTGCTTCCTGTACTAGGGCCTTCAAAACTCCCTTTAACCAATGCCCAGTGTAAAGTCTCTTTTGAAGTTATGGTGATTTCATAAGCATATGAGCCGTAATCATAAAGATACGTTTTGCCTACAATATTGGGAACTACGTTTTTCGCTTTACTATTACCAGCTATAAGATTCACTGAAAATAGACATAAAATTGCTACCAACAATGCTCGCATAATATACATAATAGTTTTCCGTTATTTTATTTACTCATCTTAACTGTGAATTTGAATTCACTTTTCTACTCCGTTCATAAAAACAGCACTGAACTCACCTGCAGACTCTCTTAGTTCCTTTAGAGGAGCATATTCTTCAGAGTTATACCATTCATTGGCTGCATCAATACTTGGAAACTTTATTATAACTGGTAGCATCGGAGACCAATCTCCCTCTTTAACCTCAGTGCTTCCACTCATAACAACATATTCCCCACCAAATGACTCAGTGATAGGTTTAACTTTTTCTGCATATTCTTGCATCTTATCGGAATTGGTAATATTTAGATTTTGAAATAAGCAATAGGCTGACATTTCTATCTCCTGGGATTTACTTTCAATTCAATGAGCATGCTGCTCATCCATAAAATGACCTTACAGACAGGGTTAGTCCCCCTACATCTTTTAATCACTATATTATTTTTCATTAAGAGAAAAAATATATAATATAATGCATTCTGCTTTCTCAAAATTAGAAAGGTGTTTATGAATCGATTTGCTGAGATGACAACGTTTGTTGAAGTTGTAGAAGCTGGATCATTGAGTGCTGCTGCCGATCAGCTGGGAATAGCCGTTTCAGCAGTCAGTCGCCGTATTCGGGAGCTAGAAACACGGTTAGGGGTTCGACTAGCGAATCGGTCAACCCGAGGTCTCTCAACCACACCGCTGGGACAAGCTTACTATGAGCGCTGCGTTCAGATACTGGCTGAACTCGAAAATACCGAAGCCCTGATCACAAAAAATGTAAATACATTACACGGAAGATCACGCTTTTCTATTCCTCAAGAACTTGGCAAACAATTCATGACGCCCATCCTCTTTAAATTTTCGCAAAAGCATCCTGATGCTGTTTTGGATATCGATTTAAGTGATAGAACTGTTGATCTGATTGCTGAAGGTTTTGATTTTGCAATCCGGATTGGGCAACAGCAAGACTCTAATTTGAACTCAATTAAAATAGGTAAAATAAGCTACTCTATTGCAGCAAGTCCGTCTTTCTGGGAGCAGCATGGACGACCCCACTCACCTGAAACCATGGCTGGACTGCCTTTATTAGCGTATAGACCAGCTATGTCCCAAGGGAAATTATTTTATGAGAGTCAAAACGCTCAAAGCCATTATGTCCAATTAAAACCTCGATTTTTGTCCAACAATGGAATGTGCTTAATCCAGGCTGCAGTTGCAGGCCTTGGCATCTGTTTGGAACCCGAATTTATGTTAACAACAGCTGTCAATGCAGGGCAGCTTGAACCTGTTCTAACAGACTACTCTTGGTTTAAGCGTGAAATATACGCGGTTTATCCTAAAGGAAGGCCTTTACCTATTTTGGCACAACGACTTCTGGACCAAATTGTCTTAGAGCTAGGACAATCAACAGCTTTCCAATAGTTTTCCATTACTAACAAAGAGTCCTTTTCAGGTACTTAACACAAGAGTCATGACCAACACTCCAGTTAACTTAATCATTAAAATAGGTTAGCTGAAGATACGTATTATCCCTTATGGTTCCCTGAGCTGTTAAACTGTTATGTTGCAATCACGTAACATACTAACAAATAATTTTGTTTATTTACCAAACAACCGTAAATTGCAGGGTAACATAGGTAATTCATGACTAGAGGAAAACATGATGTTATTCAGCTTTATAAAAAATACTATTTGGATAGAGAAAATGAACAAATTAATTTATTCAAGCTGTTAAAGCAAGAGCTCTCAATACTTAACGCTATATACCCAGGAAGCTATGTACACATATCACCTGCATTTATCTATCCTCAGGTAGTGTTCATTGATTCTGATAAAAACGCCATAAAATTTTTTAAAGAAGAAGATAGGGTTATTGATATCATTAGTAGCAGAAAGGAGTATGATGCTACACCAAGTATTTCATTTTATGGAAGAGATTATAATAATCCAATAGAAGAATTGCTTGGTGGTTTTGATCTTTTAATTTCACAATATGCAGGATTTATTTCTAGCCCCTGTAAGCAATATTTAAAGGTCGGTGGATACCTACTGGCAAATGATAGCCATGGTGATGCTGGGTTAGCATCAATTGATAATGACTACAAACTGGTAGCAGCTATTAACGAGTCAAACGAAGAGTATAAACTGTCTTTCAAAGATTTAGCTAAATACTTTATTCCCAAAAAAGACATTACTGTTACTAATGAGCATTTATATAAAACAGGTAAAGGCATTAGCTACACTAATACAGCTCCTTTATATATTTTTCAGCGCCTTTCGTAAAGAGCACAGCTGAATCATACTTTGCGCTTCTCCTTTCTTCTCCAAGGTGAGCAGATTAAGAACCAAGGTATTTAAAAGTCAATGATTTTAGATACAAGCTTTAAAAATTGTTAGTCTTAGTTACCTAAAATGAAGAGAGGAATAATATTATCACTCTCTTCAATTGTAATATTTAATAGTCTCCTCAACTATAACTTATAGTCTCTTATGTATAACTTCAAACAAAGGTGTTAATTTTCGTTTAATTGGATCAGGCTCGCCTTTTTCCATGGCCTCCCAATACTTCCAATGCACCTTTTCAGTCCCAAGTTCATAATCCATTGCATCCCAGTTGTCTTCTCTAAAACTGTAGAACGCCCAATGAAATTTCTTTTGATCCAACACCGTTAAAACATCATTCAAATAGTTTTTACAACCTGAAAGCTTACGAATACAGCCAAACTCACCTGCCACCACTCTGTTGGCAGGAATTTTATGCAATTTTGCCCACCTGCTAGGCAGCTCAAGATATTCTGCTACCCGCTTGGCTCCCCAGTATTCCAAACCATTCCCAAAAGGTACTTGACCAGGATAACTGTAAGGCTTTTTACGCTTCAAGTTAGGGCCGCTGGTAGCCGCATAAGGCTCGTACATATGAAAGCTATAGAGAATACGCTTATCGGCTAAAGGCGCAGGCCAATAACTGAATGCATCAGCTGCCGCATACCAGCCAGCATCGACCATAATCGGTGTCTCTGGATCTACCTGACGGATAGCATGAATCACTTTATCATAAAAAGCACGCAAATCTCTTGAGGTACCCTGTTGTTGCTTATACCAAGCTTGCATTGTTGGCAGGTCAGCATGTTCAGCCAACCCTCCCATTTTTTCTGGAGTTGGTTCATTAATAATATTGTAAGCGACAACGGCTCGATTATCTTTCAGTCGTTTAGCTAGGTCCTGCCAAAACTGCGCAGCCACATCCCAATGCTCTTTATTCTGCCAAAGCCGATCATCAAATTTTCCTCCATTATTTTGAGACCAACGCATAAAAGGAAGTGATAAGGGAGTAATAACAACCTTGACACCTACTTGATGAGCTCGCTCAAGGGTATCAGCAAGTGTTTTAAAATCCTTCGGGGAAATACCACGATAGTTGTCAGCATCTCCCATAAGAAAATCACGCTTTTCTGCTTGCCACTTATCATAGGCGAGTCTCACCCAACTAGCACCATACCCTCTTAATGCTGTGAAATAAGCTTGACTAGGCGGTAGACGATTAAAACTATTCCCACCATGTTGTGGGGTATCCCAAAATTTAATAGGATCCTCTGCAAAGCTATTACATGACACTGAGAGTAGAAAACAAATCACTACTATTCGAATACTATACATTTATTGCTCCTTCACATAAAAAGCAGGTTTTATGTATATTATTTAAGCCAGTAGTTGAGCTTGGTTTGTCATATGAAAGTAAAAAAGAAAAGTTAAAATCTTGTAATCTCAATGGGTAAACCTACTCCTTGAGCCCACTCGATAAGTATATCTCCTTGATAAAAACTTTTATTTACAACGAGACTGGCTCGGTGAGCATTAGGTGTATCATATTGCCATGTTAAAGGCTGGTTAGTTAAAAAAACTTTTTGCCACAACAGATCGAAGCGCTGGTCTAGCACCTGTTGCTTGACTTTTGATGGCGGACAAGCAGTCATTTGAGAGGGAATAGTATACTCAATTTGTGGCCTAATCGATGCCTGAGTACGCATCATTACCCAGTCCTGATTAGGTATAGGCGGCAAAATCAGGGCAACATGCCAACGATTCTCTCCTCGGCTTAATTCCAAATCGTAAACACCTGCAGCATAAGGTCGGGGAAAGTAGCCACTTTCTACTTCAGCATAACCATTTGCTTCTGATTGCTTAGCGATTTTATTATTAATTAATCGCTTTCCATTGCTATCAGTGAGTTTGACTGTAAAAGGGGTATCAACTCCTTCAAAACTCAATTTCACATGGTATTCAACTTGTTGAAGATTATAATGTTTAATGAGAACAACTCTGATAAAGTTCGCAAAAATATTATCTGTCTTTACTGGAAGCACTTGCCCACACTTGGTTTCCTGTATTATAACATCAAATATTAGTGGCCACTGTTTCTTCAGTTCACTAGTTAATGGTTTTTTCAGTATACCCGACAATTGCTGCCATGCCTTAATAGGCTTTTTATCAAGCAACTCTATATAAACCTTTTTTAGTGGTGTTTCTGGAAGCCAATTATTTGCACTAACATGGTCTACCATGAATAAACAAAAAATACCTGTAAACAAGCAAAAATTATTTATTTTCATACTCTTAGTCGATACCCTATCCCTCTTACCGTTTCAATAACTAAGCTAGGGAACTTCTGTCGTAGGTGCAATATATGGTTATCGATTGTCCGGGTTGTAGGAAACGACTGATATCCCCATACTTGGTTAAGCAACTCTTCTCGGCTGTAAACTCTATTTGGCTTCTGTATTAGCACTGAGAGTAACTTAAACTCTTTCGTTGTCAGTGTTACATCAATCCCTTGGTAAATCACCTGTTGTGTCGCCAAGTTTAGTTCCAAGTCATTGACATATAGTCTACTTTCCCCTAATGGTCGTAGCTGTGCTTGTACCCGAGCTAATAACTCAAGGTGCTCAAATGGTTTCAGCATATAATCACGAGCTCCCGCTTTTAACCCTTCAATACGGTCATTCACTTCTACCCTGGCAGTTAAGATAATTACAGGTAATGCTTTGCTTGCAAGCCATTGAGGCAATAGTTTTAAGCTGTCGCCTTCAGGTAGTTGACGGTCCAAAATAACTATATCGGCCTGTAACCAATATTGTTCAACCTCACTCGCTTTTGTTACCCATAAACACTGATACCCTGCCTGGGTAAATAGCTTAACTAAACCTTCCCCTAACAACAGATCATCTTCTACCAGTAATACAACACTCATAATGGATACTCAATTGTAAATCGGGTTGGGCATTTATTAATTTTAAGTTTTCCACCCAGCTGTTTAATAATACGTTTGACTAAACGCAACCCTATACCCATTCCGCTCAATTGGTGATTAGTTCTAATTAATTGAAATAAATAAGTAGAGGGGATATCACCTTCATCCTGAACGGTAATAACCAGACATTTGTTTACATTAGTGATTAAAAGACGGACAGGGGGTTTACCATACTCCAAACTATTCCTTATTAAATTTTCCAGACAAACACCTAGCCAATAAACAGGCAAATGACAAGCGTTATCTTTATCAAGGCAATACACCACATTATATTTACTGCATAAATAACTCAACCACTCCGATAATAGGGTTTGTTGACTATCGAGGAAAGACTTTTTACCCTCACTTAGATATCCCTGACTTCTATTAGTCAGCTGCTTTAAACGCTGATAATCAAATATTAACCGAGAAAAAGTATCTTGCAGTGAAGGTGGCAACTCATCAAACGCATCACGAAATTGTTCAACTGTCATTGCTAAACTCGCTATTGGAGTACGCAGTTCATGAGTCAGCAGTTGCAAAATAAAGCGGCGCTCCTTTGCTTCCAAGTATCGATTCAGCAGTAATTTAACCAGCAAAAAAATACTGAGTAATATCAAACCACTTTCTAAAATAATTCTGATAAAATTAACCGAAGGATTTTCTTGTATACAAAAATTCCCTGGTGCTAATTGACATATATTAGTGTTGCTTTGAAGTACCAAATCAATAACATTATTTTTAGCTACCACTTGCCAAACTTTATTTTCATATTTTTTAATACCACTTTCATTATAAAGCCATAGAGAACCATCAAAGTGTAAATACCACTGGTGCAGGTTAAGCAGACTGTTTAAGCCTTCCTGGCCTAATGGGATCAGTTGTGTATGAAGAGGATGATCAGAATTGCTCAGTAACAACAACTGGCTTAACTTTGCTTTAACTTCTGCAGATGGCAGTGTTTGTCCAGACTCAACAACATACTTCAAATAGCGACCTGCGTAACTTCCCCCGGCAGGATGGATGAGCGCCCCCTGCTCAAACCAGTCTACAGGCAACACCTGTTGTCTGCATAAAGCTAATTCAAATACTTTAGCACGAACGGGTAGCTCAATGTTTTTGGGTTCAATACAGGTTTTATTGAGGTGATGCAATCCTGCTATTTGCTGCCAGCTATAGTGGGTTAGGTCAGGATAAAGCGCCGCCGGCAATAACAAAGCAACGGGATATTGGTTTAACTGCTGTCGAGTAATGGTAACTGTAGCGGGCTGTGTGATTAACGACTGTACAAACTGTTCCCAACTGTTGTTAAGTTTTACATTCAAATCACTTGAAAGACTCAGCTGAGGTTGACAACAACTAATAACTACAGACACCAAAAGGGAACTAAGCCTCATCGCGTATACTTACACCTAACCAGCAAAACTTAAACTCACCATCAACTGCTTTTCAGTAACCTCTTTACACACAACTTCTGCTTATCACTACACAACACCAAACTATAAAATACAGTGCAAGCCGCTCAGTCAAACAAATATATCGTTTTAGATTGTCATGGGAATGTAAAGAAATACAGCAACACTTTTATAAATAAGGTAGTCAGAAATCAATAGGTAACCAGCCCCATTTTTTTAGCAATAGGCAGCCACATGTGTACCTGTGCCATGTGGTTTTCCTTTGATAACTCGGTAAAAGGCTGTGACAGCTCAACACACTCCAGGCATTTACGCCGCTCCTGAGTACTGTTGAGAATTTGATATTGCCACTGCTCAAGTTCATACATGGTAACGCGATATTGCACTCGGGTAATCGCAATATAGTACTTGCAAGCATGTTCAGTTGCTGAAAACGGCTGTTCATTGTTAATCCTATTCCAGATTGCAATCATCGGATAATTCATATTTAACAGGCGAGTACAAGGTGTTAGCTGTATAAATGCATGACTGTCCAGCACCGCCGTTTCCATTAATAAGCTGAGTAACTGATTTTCCTTTTGAAAATGGCTACCTTGTTTTTGTAGTTGCTCCAACCCTGGCGCACGGATGACTTCTGTCCGAGCACGCTCAAAGCGGGCTAGTTCAACAGGAAAAAATAACATTTCCGACTGCTGAAGTGTTTTATTTCGTGCCGCTTGGCTTTGCAGTAGAAAGTCAGCAAACTGCCCTCCTAAATTAAACAAGGTGTGAGAAGTCGAAGGATATTTCCAAATATAAGCTTTAGCAAAAAAGTCAAATAAATCTGCTCCCATCACTTTACATAATGCAGGAAAGTCTGCTCGAAGGCATTCCAATAAACGTAAAACATAACCTTGCGCATAAATGTTGAGTCGTGTTTCTGGAGTCAGGTTGTTACTGTGGGTAATACTACATTGTTCATTTAATTCATACTGGTGATTGGCCAAAACTAATCCCCGATTAATGCCACCTGGTGTTGTAGTCGCACGCAAAAACCAAGACTGTAATCGCATCAGACTTTCAGGTGGAGGGGGATTAACTGCTAATGACTCTGTTTCAAGGGGAGTAAGATTATTAGCTTTGGCAGATTTACTCAACATCCATTAACTCCAATTGAAAATCAATGGGGGTAGAAATAGAGTGAGTATTTTTGTTATTGGCTACTTTTACTCTGATATCAGGCATTTTTCCAGACAATACTTCTCTTGCTTTATGTAGCTCATTTAACAGTTGAGGATAATCAGGAATATTCGCATCCCATTCCAGCAAGGTGGAAACACCGCCAGTCAATTGCTGAGCCAGCGCATAGAGTTGCCAGACTTGCGATGGCACTGGATGATCGTGAGTATCAATCAATAAGCCACCATTATCTGATGGCCCCGCAATATGTATTTGCACAATGTACTGGCATGGTAATGATTTAATATAGAATTCAGCATCGAATCCGTGATGGCTTGATGAAACAAAAACATTATTTACATCCAGCAATATACCACAACCGGTTTCTATCGCTAACTGACCAAGAAATTCCCACTCAAATAAGCTGGACTCAGCAAACTGAACATAACTACTTGGGTTTTCCAGTATTAAAGGCTGTTCAAGAAAGTCCTGCACAATGCGAACTCTTTGTACGACATAAGCAAAGCTTTCTTCCGTCAATGGCATGGGTAATAAATCATGAGAATTGACTGAAGATATACCAGTCCAGCACAAATGATCAGAAATCCAGCGAGCATTAACCTCTTTGGCTAATTGTTTTAACTGGCTGAGATAAGCAAAGTTTAATGGATCACAGCTACCAATAGACAAGGATACTCCATGTAAAACAATAGGTACTCGCTCAGCTAATTGGTTGAGAACATAGCGAGTATAACCATGGTTATCCATATAATTTTCGCTAATGGCTTCAAACCAATCGACGCCAGCGCCATGCTGCATAATATAAGACATATGTTTATTACGCAGTCCCACTCCCAGGCCAAGGTTTGGCAAGCCCAGGCGTGGTTTGCTTGCAGTATTACACACCATTATTCCACCTTCCCTGTCATCACAAACAATCGCAACACTCTGCTACCTCATAATTCACTAACCTTTGCAAACTCCTATCAGGTGGAAGGTGGTAGTGCTATTCTCAAATCAGTAGGTATAGGTTTGTCGCCAACATCTTTGCCACGATGTTTCATCACTTTTTCGTAAGCCTCCCACGCTTTGTCGTACACTGAGTCAGCATACTTGAACGACATTTTGCCAATAGGTACTGAAGAATGGGTAGGTCCTTCGAAATCGTATAGCAGCATTTCACCTGACTGTTGATTAGGATAAAGTTGAGAAGCTGACATCGGTACAGCACAACCACCAAAAGTACGGCACTTGTTGTCAGAAGGTGCGGAATAAGGCTGTGATGGTCCCCCACAGGAAGGGCCGCCACACAAAACCTGTCCGCCCTTTTCAACTGTAGGTGCTTGCACCCTTAAAGCACTGCAAGAACCACCGCCACTATCCAATTGGGCAAAGCCACATCCGCCTTGCGCTTTACAAGCATTGGAACCACGACAGGTGTGGTAGATTTCGATTGCTGCACAGTTATCAGCGTTTTCTTCTGGCTCCAGATTCAACCCCTGACAGGCGTGGTATAATTTATCTTCTTGAGGAGAGCCTATACCAACCGATAAGTCGGGAGCTTTACCAAAAATAGCCCAGCAAATTGAGATTCGGTCACCAGAGCCCACCATAGATGGATAAGGAAACTCTGCATCTTGTTGCTGCCAGTAAGTATCCAGTACCGTGGTAATCCCAGCAATGGCACCCACTGATACTTTACTCAAAATAGGATACATAGTGGTTTCCTGACCCTTAAGTCGATTTAGTGCACCTGCAACTTCACTGGGTGCAGGTATATTTTTTGGGGCTGTTTTTGCTTTATATTCACTGTTGGTCAGGTCTTTTTCAGACCAGCTATTGCCTTGCTGATGCCAGTTTTCCCAAGTAAGCACTTTCGACAGTAGCGCACCCACCTCTTCAAACCGTTCATAATGGTCAAACTTAGAATTTGGATATCGCGCCTCAGTATCTGCGGATGCAGCTGGTTTTCCATGTTGATTGTAGGAAGGGTAATCGCCTTCTAAAGCACATTTATCAGGGCGGTATTTTTCTTGAACAATTTCACTATCAACCATTTCATTCAACTGCCGTTTCCGGTAACGGCAAATATCAATTGCACTTCCTTCACCCTGATCGGTAATTGCACTCATCATATCAATGGCTTTATCAAAAGATGACTCAGCATCAGTCTCAGTAAAGTGAGTGGAAAATCGTGGAAATTCAAGATAAGGATGTGACTTAGCTTGTTCATAGTTAAACATATCCTGTTGTACAGAGTTTGAATCAAACACTTTTTCCCACAATGTTTTGCCATCAACATACTCAATGCTGATGTACTGTGCATAACACTCATACAACCAACCAATAGTACCGAACATAGGCAAATCAGCTTCAGTTTTTTCTGGTGTCCAACCTTTGAACGGTACAGTTGGGAAGTAATCCTTAAGCTTATCTGGCTCGATATTTTTCCTAGCATCAACTTCATTCTGCTCAATCGCACAGAACAATTTTACCTGGTTATTATTTAAAGCTTCCAAGTTAACTCGAACATCTTTATCGTTTTGGGTATCCTGCAAATTCACAATATGGGGAATTACAGTAATAGTTGATCCATAACAGGTCCAACCATGATCTTTATTCTGTAACATTTTGCTGGTAAAGCATGGATGCAATCCAATTGCACTAACAAGATTGGCTGCCATTTGTAAGTGCAGCATCTCTTGAATAAATACACTGAAAATAAGGTTAAAGGCTTTTTCATTAGCGGTTTTTGGGTTAACTGTTGTAGCAGCCCCAGGCCACTGACGCCCCTTATAGTATGTGACATCTTTGGCGTTAATTTGGTGTGTACCATGAATGGAGTAAAGCGCATTCATATACAGAGGAATAGTAAACAATTCAACATTCACCGCTGCTTGAGCAATCGCCCTTAATGCAGATTTGTCTGTTTCCAAGCAACTTAGCGGCTGGTCGGTAATTGGCTCAAAGGATTTATTTAACTGGGATAAGTCCATTTATATTTTTCCTCACAGGCATGACATTTAATTTTGCGAATAGTCGCCACCACTCGCTTAAATGAAAAAAAGAATATTTTTTATTTTTTTTATGTTGTATAAACTTCAACTCATCTGAAGCTTAGTATATTTTAAGGTAAGCCAAGGAAATAGTTTATATTCTTCGTGAATGATCTTTTGACCTAAAAATGATTCATATAATTTTACAAGCTTTTCTGCATAATATGACAAATTAATTACAGCTTAATCAAGTTTAGTGCTATTTTCAGTTTTAGTTAAAAATTAGACATTATATACCCAATACGAAAATTTTTTAAATGCGGCCATTGAGTGAAGAGGCTACATGAGTCTATAAGCTTTTTATTCTCCCATTTAATACACAGTGCATCGTACTTGCTAAACTTTCTAAAAAGTCAAACAGGCTAACTACTTAGTTCCCTATAAAAATTATTAACAGATCAGACTAACAAGCAAAATTAAGAATGAGAGTATGGAGAGACAACACCTGTTCAAAAATCACTCAACTGACACATTATTACCATGAAAATCAATATGTTAGTTGATCATAGCGCAAGGTTTAGCTAGTCTAATGGTGCAAGCTGTAAAAAGTCATCGTCGACAGGGGGAAAGGGAGATGACCAAATCGGAGCTGATTGAGCGCTTAATCGAAGCCCAACAAGGTGCAGAGCTAACAGCTAAAGATATTGAGTTAGCCGTAAATCTGTTGCTGGAGCAAATGTCAGAAGCGCTGATTAAAGGAGATCGGGTTGAAGTTAGAGGGTTTGGCAGCTTTTCTTTAAATTACCATGCACCTCGGATAGGCCGAAACCCTAAAACAGGAGAGCCAGTTGAAATACCTGCCCGTTATGTACCGCACTTTAAACCAGGCAAAGAGTTAAGAGAACGTGTCAATGCAGCAATAACCACATCTGCTCGACAGCATTTTTCAGTCATGAAATAAGAGAGTAGCAGCAGCTTATCGCTTACCCACAGTTACCTACTTGAGGGTGGTAAAACAGCGACACCCTCTACATTATTGCCAACAAACCATAGCACAATGCTATGCAAATGATTGTTGTAATCGCAATCCAATATTTGTCAATCCAGTGCTGTTGCCAACTTTGCTTGTTCATTTTTTATATTCATGCAAATGATAATAATTCTCATTATAGTCAGCAATTCAACTGTTGTCTAATACTCCCTTTTCACTACCACTTTGCTGTTAATGATTCATTTGTAGGCTCAGGCTCAGCAACTGTCACTTATGAAAGCTGTAGAATCTTCTTATCGCTTTCAATATATTTCTGAAAGACAGGCTGCTGATAAACCCTTGCCACATAACTTGCCAATTTTGGCCAACGACCTCTGTCCACTTCATAATCCGCATAGGATGCGTTGAGGAAGAAGCTGCCAATCGTAACATCTGCTACGGATAATGTTTCACACACAAAACCAGCTTCTGGCAAAACAGACTCCAAATAGTCCAAAACCGGGGGGATGTAGTGCTTAATATTCTCCTCTACCCGTTGTTCGTCAGTTTGCTGCTTTAAAAATTTAGGCTTAACAAGGCGTTCGAAAAACAAAGGGATACCAAGCACTGAAATTAATTTTGTATCAGCATATTCTTCTAACCATCTCACTTTCGTACGTGCCTTCAGCTCAACGGGGTAAAGTTTATTGCTCGCATATTTTTCGTTTAAATACTGACAAATGACAGTGGAATCAGGAATGGTAAATCCATCATCATCTAACACAGGGACCTTGCCAAGGGGGCTTATTCTTTTAAATTCTTCAGGTAAATCAAATATATTGACCGCCTTTAAGGTGTAATCAACCGCTAAAATATCAAGACTGATAAGAACCTTTCTGACGAAAGGCGACAACTGCACTCCATACACGGTAATCATTTTCATTTCCTTATCTTATTATCCAAAGCTATTTTCTATACCAAACACCAGCTTTAATTTCTTACTATTTTTTACAACACCCTCAATCATATAAAGCAGTATAATTGTTAACAACTGATGACACGTACTAGTCCGTATTGAAGATCCCTAGGTCTCAAGCGACACTTATGCGAGGAAAAACCACTACGGCTAAGTAATGAGGTATAGCCATGAATGCTGACTCAGCTAACAATAACGACTACCGTGTTGAGTATGATTTACTTGGTAGCAAACAAATACCCCAACATGTTTACTATGGTATTCAAACCCAGCGAGCTGTAGAAAATTTTCAAATAACCGGCGTACCCATTAGCCATTACCCCAGCCTAATTAAATCACTTGCCATGGTTAAAAAAGCCGCAGCCAAGGCAAATCAGGCACTAAAACATTTAAGTGACACCAAAGCCAATGCCATTGTCCAAGCCTGTGATGAAATTATTGCCGGCCAATGGCATGAATATTTTGTGGTGGATATGATTCAAGGAGGCGCTGGTACTTCAACCAACATGAATGCCAACGAAGTCATTGCTAACCGAGCACTGGAAATTCTTGGTCACCCCCGTGGCGCTTATACCCATCTGCATCCCAATACCGATGTCAACATGTCTCAATCAACAAATGATGTCTATCCTACTGCCGTCAGGTTAGCCATTATTTTACGCCACAGTGAATTAGCCCTAGCTGCACAAAATCTGAAGCATAGCCTGAACCAAAAAGGCGAAGAGTTTAAAGATGTCATTAAAATGGGACGCACCCAGTTACAGGATGCCGTGCCCATGTCACTTGGCCAGGAATTTAATGCCTATGCCACCACTGTTGATGAAGATGTAAAACTCATCAAAGGCCTGGCCGACTTATTTAAAGAAATTAACTTAGGTGGCACAGCTATTGGCACTGGCATTAACGCTGATCCTGGTTATGGCAAACTGGCGGTAGACTATTTGGCAAAAATCAGCAGTGTACCGTTGGTGCAAGCCTCTGACTTGGTAGAAGCCACATCCGACATGGGCGCTTTTGTACTGTTTTCCAGTATGTTAAAGCGTTATGCCATTAAATTATCGAAAATATGCAACGATTTGCGTTTGCTTAGCAGTGGTCCTCTTGCTGGCTTAAACGAAATTAACCTGCCACAAATGCAACCTGGCTCCTCAATCATGCCCGGCAAAGTTAATCCGGTTATTCCAGAAGCAGTTAACCAGGTGGCTTTTGATGTAATTGGCAATGATTTAAGTATCAGCATGGCAGCTGAGGCAGGTCAACTGCAGTTAAATGTTATGGAACCATTAATTGTTTATAAAGTGATGCAATCCATCGAGTCATTAATTAACGCCAGCACCATGCTCAGTGAAAAATGCATTACTGGCATTACGGCTAACCGAGAAAAATGCCGAGATTATGTCAACAATAGTGTAGGAATTGTCACCGCACTAAACCCCTATATTGGCTATGAAAATGCTAGTCGAATTGCCAAAACAGCCCTTCAATCTGGCCGACGGGTTATCGATCTGGTGTTAGAAGAAGGTCTGTTAGATGAAACACAGCTGAAGGAAATTCTTAAGCCTGAAAATATGCTCAACCCTTCAATTCTTCAGCTTAAATAATAAAACCAATTAAGACTGTGCCTGAGGGGTTACCCGCTCGGTAACCACCTCAGTAATTAAGCTCACTGGAATTACCTCAAAATATTGGTTTTTTATCTCAACATGCGCCAAGGTAGGTGCACCTAACTCACCCCCATTATGTTGCTCTAGCTCAACCATGCTGGGCAGCAAATCCACTCGTTTAAAGGTTTCACAGCACACATAAAAGGGTTTGTTTAAAGCCTTGGCCGCCAACGCTAATAAAAAACTACCCGATTTATTCACCACCGAGCCATCCTCAAGCAGCATATCGGCACCAATCACCGCCACATCCGCTTCCTCCAGCCAAATCCCCATTTGCGCCTCAGTAATTAGCCGGCAAGGTATAGCAAGCTCTGACATTAGCTCAGCCATTTTATGGCCCTCATAGCCAGGCCGAGACTCTGTCACAATCGCCTGACAAGGTTGCTGGCTCAATAAACAAAACAGCTCGCGAATGGTTGAGCTCCAGCTATGGGTCATAACCACACTCCCCGGTTTAATCCGCTGTGCCATGGCACAGGCACTATGAGCCACAGCTTCGTGGGAATATTGCACCAACTGCATAGCCTGAGCAGCTGCTTGCGCTAATGAAAGACCATCCTGCTCTACTGATCGCAACCAAGTTCCTAGCAGTTGCTGCAAAGGAGCCATTGATGGCCGAGTCCGTTGTAACTGCCTGGCTAAACGACAGGCTTGTTGAATATCACCTTCTGTTAAATGGGCTTGAGAACAAAAGTCGGCCAAACCACTTAATGCATCTCGGGCTATTTGACCTGCTCCATCAGTTCGGTTGTTTTGAATGGTATACAGCAACCGTTGGGCAAGTTGGTCATTCGTCACTGGTTGTATCTTCTATTTTATTAAAATAATATTTTTAAAACGCGGTATATGACAATTTGTTATCAAAAGCTTAACAAAAAATTGTCGTAGTCCATTATCCCTCTCGATAATTTCATCACAAGCTGGCAAACTAAGCTATATTAATGACTGGTTTTTTCCAGCAATCATTCTTTCTTATTAAGTGCTTCTGGAGCTCATATGCAAGAACAACAACCTACTGTCTTTATCATTGATGACGACGAAGCTGTGCGTGATTCGCTAGGGCTGTTGATGCAATCAGTAGGTCAAGCTGTTGAGGTGTATGCTTCTCCTGCTGATTTTTTAGACGCCTATAATGAAAATCGCCCTGGTTGCATTGTGATGGATATCCGGATGCCTGGTATGAGTGGTTTAGAATTGCAAGCCAAGCTCAATGAAATGCATTGCATCCTCCCGATTATTTTTATTACTGGCCATGGTGATGTACAAATGGCAGTACAAGCCATTAAAAATGGCGCGATGAACTTTATTCAAAAACCTTTCAGAGACCAGGAACTGCTGGACCTGATTAATGATGGACTGAAGCTTGATAGCGAGCAACGTAAAGAATTGCTTGAGCACAAAGAAATTCTAAAGCGCTTGGCAACATTGACTGATCGTGAGCGCGAAGTATTGCACCACGTAGTAGAAGGTAAAGCCAATAAGGTGATTGCAGCTGATATCAGCTTGAGCCAGCGAACAGTCGAAATTCACCGTTCTCGGGTGATGGAAAAAATGGGCACTAAATCATTAGCCCATTTAGTACGTCAGATTATGCAAGTTAAAGATCAGGTTGAGATATAATCAACCCAACTCGGTTTACAGCCAACCGCTCAACGGGTGACAATGTCGGCAATATAAGGCAATCCTTCTTTAAAATGCCGACATACCCTTTTCAAAGACACTAGCAAGCATTAACAGGCGTTTTATAGCGGCTCTTCTATCCTATATAGCCGATCTATAAGCCATTCAGTTTGGTGTAGACCATTAAAGCAGTTTCCTCTCTAATATATACCCGTAACAGTCTCCGTATATTCCGAACTGGGTATGATGTAATTACAGATTTTGTAAAGCTGTTTGACGACATATACTTGTGCTATTAATGCTTGCCCCGAGAAGAAAGACAGTTGTAGTGTGGGGCTTATTACGCCTTTACTCACAGCCCAGCTTGCATTTATGACACAACTACATACGCCGACAGTTTTATTATTTGATCAGGACCAGCGTACCCAGCAAACAGTCCAGGAAGTTTGTCAGCAGCATAATATTCCCTGTGCAGTAATGACTCAATTTGAGCAACTACTACAGTGCCTTTCCTGTAATCAGCCTTTATGTATTATTTGCAGTGATACTGCAATGGGCTTGGATGTGCCGAGTCAGTTAGATCAAATCCACACGATTAATAGTCATATTCCTATTATCATGCTGGGAGAACAACAAGTTGAGCTCTCAGTAGCCGTTACAGCGATTAAAGCTGGAGCCCTCGATTTTATTGAAAAGCCCGCCATCCGCCTACCTTTACAGCAACATATTGATAGCATTCTTAGCAGCTTACACTGATCATAATATTACCCTGAACTCATACCAGTAGCATAGAATAGGTATAATCTATCCCATCAACCTGTGTACATAGATTATTAGTTAATCACCTATGAAAAAATTGTCTCAACAGCGGTTAAGGCAGCAACTAAATGAAACTATTTTTGGCACCGAAACCCCTGCAGGTAGAGGGTTTGATATTGCACTAATCTATACCATTTTAATTAGTGTATTCATCGTCATCATCGACTCTGTAGAGCACATATCCAACGAATATAAGAGTTTTTTACTTTTTTGCGAGTGGCTGTTTACTATCATGTTTTCAATTGAGTATATTGCCCGACTATATTGTGCACAACACCCGTTGCGTTATGCCCGCAGTTTTTATGGTATTGTCGATTTGCTGTCAATACTCCCTTCTTATATTGCTTTCTTCATTCCACAGGCCCAGTTTTTCATTATCATCAGGCTATTCCGGGTACTGCGCATTTTCAGGGTATTAAAGTTATTTCGCTATCTTGGCGAAGCTAACATGTTAATGCGTTCCATTTTGTTAGCCCGCCGAAAAATATTTGTATTTTTGATGTCAGTTGTTGTATTAGTCAGTATCTTTGGCTCACTTATGTATGTCATAGAAGGACCTGAACACGGCTTTACCAGCATTCCCACCAGTATTTATTGGGCTATTGTCACTATCACCACCGTTGGGTATGGCGATATCACCCCCCAAACAGTATTAGGCCAAAGCCTAGCATCCATTATTATGGTGACGGGCTATGCAATTATCGCCGTACCAACGGGTATTATTACCGCAGAGCTTGCTGTAGAAATTGGTCGAGACAAAGGTGAGCACGCCTGCCGCAATTGCCAAAAAACTGGGCATGATAGCGATGCCGTTCACTGCAAATACTGTGGTGCCAAAATGGAAGTATCCGCATAAATAAAAAAATAGCAGGAGGATAGCTGCCTATACCCACCTGCTATTGGCAATACCTGAAAAGTTCAGGTGTAGTCCTAAAACCAGCGGTTTATACAAACCGACTAAAACTCAAGGAGAACTATTCAAAGACTCTAACTGCTGTACATGTCACGTTATTCATTAAACAAGTTACATGCCAACTTATCTTAGGTAATTACAGCTTGGTTATAGGCTACATTTGCTGCATGTTATATCACAACGAATAGCATTTCTGAGTAATTAAGTTGAGGCAATACAACAATAATGTGCACCAAATATGGATTTGATGCACAAATTTAGACACACAGGTTAATTAGCCATTAACCTGTTTAAGCGCCTTTCGTTCTGGCGCTTCTTCAACAGGAATAGCTTTAAAGAGTTTTCTTACCAAGTAGTTTACTGCAGGCAATCGGTGCCTAGCCCAAACAAAAGTAGCCTCTGGCTTAGCACCTAAGCTGGTTTTAGGCTCTAAAGCCGTTCTACCAAAAGAAATTGTATGACACCCCATGCTTATACCATGCTCAATAATTAATTGAAGCAAGCGAAAATAGATGGGGTATTCTGCATTCGTCTGGTAATCAATCCCTACATAATAGCCTTTAGCAACATCGCCATCCTTAATGGTGGTGACAAAACCCACAACCTTATCTTGATGTTTAATTACCGAACAAGAAAGGTTCTCCCCTAATGCGCTAGCTAAGGCTGAAAAATACCCCCTAGGCAAGGTAGCAGGTCTAACCTCAGCTTTCTGCTCAACCTGCAAATATAGGTTATGAATAACCTGCTCATAAGGCTCAAGATCAGTGACTCGCAAATCGGTAATATTAGCTTGGCGAAGTTGTTTTTGCGTTTTTTTTACTCGATTACGGTATTTAGACGTCAATAGCTGTAAGTAATCATCAAACGAGCGACAAGTATCAGGTAACTCCAACACCATATCAGGGTCTGTTTGAATTTTGCGGTAACTGTAGCGTTCCATTACTACAGACTCCTCAAGCTGAGCAATACCAAGATCCTTCACTAATGCAAAATTAACCGAGCCATTCAGCTTTTCTCCACGACGAATACGGTAAATTAACTCTGCAATAATACGCCATCCTTGTTCAGGGTCTAACTCATTAGCAAAAGCGACCCCATGCAAACCATTTGAAACCAAATTACCACAAACCAACACCCTTTCTCGGTATTTTTTAACTACTTTTTCCTTCAATTTTTTATCAGGCAACATCAGTTGTTTACCAGTAATAGTGGCCAACTGACATACTATTGCAGCAACAGGTTTACCATCCTGATAGGCTAACGCATAGCGTTGTTCAGTATTCGTTGGGCTATTTGCATCCAGTACTTGCAGGTATTCTCGACTCATAAATACCGAAGCATGACCAACTACCTGATCCCAATGAATGACATTAATAAAATCAATGCAATCAGCAATAACATACTGGTAACCGAGTGATGTATATCGCTCTTGGTGACGCAGCCGTTTATCCTTAATAGACTTGATTGTGCTTTTCATTGCAGAACCTTCAACCGTTTTTTTAACTATTATTTTTTCATTTGCACAATATGTAAACTACTAATTGCCATTAAGGTCTAGATTGTTGTCAACACTGCCACCGTGTTGACAACAAAAGCTCTCTCGATTAAGTATTTAATGATGGCAAGGTATTTTACAGGTTATCTACCATGATTGGTATAATTACGCTAGTACATCACCAGATGTCTGCATCGATGGCATACCATAGTAAGAATTATGTCTACAACACTAATAAAAATGCTCAGTTAAGAAAGCCCTGTCAAATAATGAGGCTTTTTTCGTTTATGACTTTACTTCTGATTATCTTTAATAGACTTAGAAAGAAGTGTTGATAACTTCTCGGATTTATAACATCCAAGTTCAATATCCATAATTTCATAAGATGTGTCATTTCTTTGGATAAAAAGCTTATCGATGCATCTTTTACTGCTTAGTATTGAGTCAAAGCTAACTGTCACTCTATACATGATGCTATCTATCTTTTTTATCTCTTCAATGATTACCTTAGAGGTTTCACTGAATGGCATACTCCTGAATAAGAGTGTGCCAACTAAAGCAGGTTTTAAATCTGGATACTGTTGAGTAAAGTTTTCTTGTTGCTTTCTAGCTTGAGCAAAAAGAACTCTTAGGCTTTTACTAAGGTAAGGCTTAATTTCATCTTCAGATTGTATGCCTAAGCTATTAGGTAAGTTGGATTCATAAAAATTATTTATGAACATATCCAGGCTAGCACTAGGATTTGAGCAATGTCCCAAAAGCATGATTAAAATCAAAGAGTATATACCGCTCTTCATACAGCACTCTACTTTATAATAGTAAGCTCAATTAGGCATGAGCTTGGGTTTTAAAAGTCACTGTTACTTGTAAAGTATTTACCACGAAATGAAAATAACCAAACTCGTTATACATTGCTCAGACTCTCCCAACAACAAAGACATTTCAGCCGAAGATATTCATCGCTAGCACATTGAACAAGGCTGGTCAGATATTAGTTACCATAAAGTAATTAAACGTGATGGCACTATCGAAAATGGTCAACCTGAATATTGGGTCAGTGCACATGTTAAAGGTCACAATAGCAATAGCCTAGGTGTTTGTTTAGTAGATCGAGATCAGTTTACTGATGCTCAGTTTGATAGCTTAGAGAAAGTGATTATCGACTGGTACATTAAATCCTAATGCTGAGGTAGTTGGGCATTGTGATTTAGATTCAGGTAAGAGCTGTCCTAGCTTTGATGTAAGAGAAGAGTGGCGAGAAAACTAACTAAGCACTCCAGCCTTCCCACTTAAGATCAGCAACCACACAGCCAATATATACTGGAAACATAGCAAATATCTGTATTTCAGGTATTGGGAATAATATTACTATAAGGATAGTAATAAATATGATTCCCCAGCCACAGATAAACCTTCCTTTGGTGAGGTTATATGGGGTATGTGGAAATAAAGCTATAGGTATAAACAAATATAACAAGCAATATAGTTCGGTTTTATTTGCTATTCCTATTAACACTGCTACAACAATGATTTTCGAAAGAAAAACCATAGTAATTCTTTTGATACTTTAATCTTTTTAATCATAGCATTGAACTATGTATTCAACTGTCATTAATGCAATCACTAGCCTTTTCCAAGCCTATCTAACCAGCAAACAAAACAAAGCCCAACTAAAACAGGCTATACACCAAAAGCAAATAGATGAAATTCAGCAAGGTAATGATATTCCCCCCATTTAGCGACAGCCACTCTATTAATATCTTTAAATAGACGTCATCTTCGGTTATTTATTCATCAATTTTAAAATACTTTTTAACAAGACTGAGTTCAAGCATAGCGATCTCCCAATAAATAACCGCGCAACAATAAACAAAAAATCTTTCTGCACATAATTTGCAATTTTTGACCATCTAATTTGCATTTTTGAGAAGTAAACTATAAGTTAGTTCGGGCAATTGCCGTAACAGGAAATATAAATGATGAAAAAAACGATATTAGAAATTTATGCACTAGCAGTCTCCTTTTTCACTTTAGCCTGCTTAGCAATTACATCTAGTGTTTTAATATGGGATTTAGTAGAAATTTCGCAACCTGAGCTTACTATGTCAAGCTACCAATATAAATGCCACCATTCAGATCAAGATTATAAAGACTGTTTTTCTGACCGACCAGAATATACTAGGGAAAAAAATCCAGAAGTATTTCCAACAGACGCAAAGTTGACTGCAAAAAGGACAACCTCATATCAGCGCGAGCTTAAAGCGGAACAACGAGATGGCCTCCAAAGCATGATTCAATCAATTATCGTGATTGTGATTAGCATAATTATTTTCTTAATTCACTGGCAGTTAGCCAAACGCTCACGCGAAAATAATAGTTAAAAATGGCGGGAAAACCCGCCTCTAACTCCTCCCCCCTTGACTTGTAATACCTTAACTGCATTACTATCCAACAACATATTACCCACGCGTTTGGTGATATAAAACGACACAAAAGATTTATTCGCTATTACTAATATGACCTTATCCTCTCTAGCACGATAAGTAACGGCAAGTTGGAGGCTTTATTCTTGTTGTTGATGTTCTTGATTTGTGCTTGTTAATCTGGTTATAGCAGCTGATTTAGGCTTGTGTGTCTCACCCCCTAATCAGCTCTTAGGTTGTCTAGTACAACTACTAGCGACTAGCAGACAACAGCTTTTGTATAAATTCTAGCCTAGATTCAGAGCTTCGTGGTATTTATCCATGTCATTGGCAAAGCCTTATCCCCGGTTATATCTTCCATTTCCCCACCTACTCAGGCTTTATATTTATTGCGGTTTTACTGACTGTAAGCTTGGCTAACTGCTTGAACATTGGGCTAGGCAATTCATTTTTGATTAGCTATATCAATGGTTATCCCTAATCCAAGTTTTAAGTCCTTCTGGTAAAGGACAGTGGTATTTAGCTGTAACTCATTATCAGCTTAGAGTGTTAAGCGGCTGATATTATGCCTCTGCACAAAGACAGAATTCATTTATTAATCATTTTATTTTTCTTGCATTCACTCAACAAATGAAACATTGCCCAAATACTTTTTACCAATAGATAGTTTCCACTTAGCAAGCTGCTGTTTACTAAAAATTAGTTGCCCTCTTTCTAGAGTTTTGTATGGTATAGCATTGGTTTTAATGCTTTTTTCTAAAATATCAAGCGCAACCTGACCAGCAGCTTCTCCCATATGTAAACCACTAATAATCATTCCTCCAACAAGCTTATCTTTTCCTACTACACCCGTATGGACACTGAAGGTCGGCAAAGGAGAATTTTTTGAAATCCAACTTGATACTTCATCAACATTGATCTTGTTACCTTTTGAGCTAACAAGTGCATAAAAATTTGTTGCTATTAATATATCGTAACCCTCTTTTTTGCTAGTCTTTATCCAACTATACCAGCGATCAATATTGTCTGACCTTCGAACATCCACATTAATACGTACTATCTTGAAGTGTTCTTGTTCATTTAAATCATTTTTAAAAAAAGCTTCACCTGTAGGGCTTGTTCCCATAATGACCATTACTTTTTTTAAGTCTAAGCTCAAAGCATCTTTCATTTGGTAAATTGTTCGTTTAATTAAAGGCCTTTCCAAAATACCAGTAACATTGGGGTATTCCAAAAGCCAAGGATAATCAAACCTGATGTTTCCATTCACCCCCATAAATACAATTGGAATTTCTTTCCCTATTTGGGGAACCATTAACATTAATGCATTATCATCAGTTAAAAAAACAAGCCTGGGGTTAAGTCGATTAACCACCTCATATGCTTCTTTTGCTTTTTCACCGAACTGAGTTTCAGGTATAGACTTTGTATTTAGCTCAAACTCATGAAATTTATAATTAGTTTTTCCAAATGCCGACTTAATACCTTTAGCTTGATCATCTACCCAAGAAAACGAACCATGACGCCCATAACTATGAATAATCAATAAGTCATTGACACCTGCTATTGAGCTAACTGGCATATAAAGACTTAAAACTATGAAAATTTGTAAAACTCTTAATGCTAAAGCACATGATTTCCTCATAGGAAAGTCGCCTCATCACAGATCACTTTTAACTTTATATGAAAGTTTAGTTCACTTCGTCCTGTTTTTGGATATTGCAGTAGTATCCTAAAGCTCTCGTGCCATTAACTGTTTATTTACATTTTATGATATTAAATACCTGCAAGCTGCATGCACCAGTGCTAAGCTTCATTCTGCAACACTCTTTCTTAAGTAGTTGATTTCTAAGAGCCTTAAGTTCTTTTTTTACTAGCAGCTCAATAGTTTGGCCATTGAACTGATGAGCAATCTTCTTAGCAACTTCCTTACCAACAGCGAAGGTGATTAATGGTCATTGTCTATAACCTTCTGGATAAACAACCTAGCATCCCTAAGCACTAACCTAACTTAATCGCTGAGTATTCCCCAATAGTCCTGGTTAGCTCGGTTATGATTGACATGGTGTATATCCTCTCTAGATCGATATAAAGCACTAGGTGTGAACTTCTTTAATTGGCTGTAGTCTTATTAATTACACGGCTACTCCCCGTGAGCATTGCTTCTTTGTACCACCCCCAAGTCCTAAACCAGCGTTGACGAAGCAGTGCTTTTTTTATTTGGCTATTCCTAATCTCAAGACGCTGCTGTTTGGCTTTATTAGTCATTTTTTACCTATACATAAAATTGTAAAAGTATTGATGTATATCTATTCATGATTATGTAATGACCCCATTCACATTGTTTCGTTGCTGTACTCCTAGACTGACTAGCGAAATAATGTTCTTCTCTTGTTTAAATAGCCTTATGTCTGCTTGTTGAATTGACTGTTTTGCTGGTGGTCGTGGTAAACCTTGTTTCGTTCAGCAATGGTTGTTGTACATGGCCAGGTAACGCTATGGGTATAGTTTGATGCGTCCATTTAGCTTTTAGTGGTTCTTAATCTATGTCGGCATGCTTCACGATAAGCAATTTCTGCCTTGGGTACCCCCCTGATCTAGTCAACCTAAACTGGACACCGTTTTCAAAATCAACTGGTGACCTATTTTCTTTGGCAGTCTGCAGTCGCTCAATATTGTAATACTTCATGTAAGCAATGACATCTTGCTTTAAATATTGATATTTCACTGTGAAAAACAAAGGCTCGTTTCGGCAACCTTTTAGATGAATGGATCCTTTCATGGCATGATACACTTAATCTGTCGCTAATCGGTTACTTCAATGCCATCTCACAATTCGCCTGGAAAATAAATCCTTTACGATAGAAAAATGTACCCAGCCTTTAGCTGTTTTTATATAGTTGATGTCACCTGCCCATTCTTCATTAGATCCCATAGGATTAAAGTTTTGATTTATTATCAACCACAGTATCACTATACTTGCGTATTGTTGTGATCTTATAAGCGACTCGTTGCTTAACACTTAAGTTTAGCTTTTTCATTAATGTTGCTTTTGAAAACTCTCAAATAACGGTGTCCAGTTTAAGATGACCAGAACAATGTGATGTGTTTCAGTGGCTTCGTACCATTTCATCAGATATGCTTTGCATAATCAAGACAATGGGCGCTAAACCCCAATAAGAGATACCAAAACTTAGTAAAAAGAAAAAATCGAATTGACTTTAATCAATACCTAATGATCAATTAAATAATACTCTTATACTGGATACAAAGTTTTATAGGAGTATTTTGTATATGCTTTCTCAGGCTGATTCAGCTACCACTTTAAATGGCGATCTACAAATAGACCAAAAATCTCTCGTAGCATCGAGAGTTATTGCTATCAGAAAAATTCTAAAGGCAGATGTTAGTGATAAAGAAGACGAACAACTGCTAGATATAGTAAATAATATTCATTTAACTGCCCAACAAGAAAAGAGCTCACAAGAAGAAAAAGACTTATCTGCTTTACTTTTTAACCAGGAAAGTATCATTTGGGCAAAAAACAATGGGCACAGTGGGCTTTTAGAGACTGAAAATCAAGAAGAACGTATTAGTGCTTATAAGCAATCGTGGTTAATTTCACTTAATCCACCGAAGTCTCCAAACTTTAAAAGTCGAAGTCAACTAGCAGAAGATGAAGTCGATAAACGTTATCCAGATGGAAATTATGTGTTGGATAACCTACTTAGGCCAGCAAGAGGTCTAGTGAGCTCTTCACAATCTCCTACTAAAGACCAAATGATTACTCGTTATAAAGAGGATTCAGATGTTATTCATAGATACTATGATCAGTTTTCTAATTACATCAATCAAAATTTAGATAGCTTTGTTGAGTTTAAGGTTAAAGACTCCCTAAATAAAATAAAATGGACCGACAGAGGGAAACTATTTCAGAAATTATGGAAAATAAATAATATCCAAGAAATGATTCCAAGAGAGTCAGGCCATCTCATACGAGGAAATGGTCTAGGGCCGCCATTTAGCATTAAATCTCATTTTAATGACAATGCTTACTTTTTTAAATCACATGATGGAAAACTTGGTATTATTAAGCCTGATGGGAAGGTTATTTACCTTCCTAGTAAAATTGGAAAATACCCATTAATTACAAACAATAATCTGTCGGTAGCTGCAAAATTTGTAGTAGAAAAAGTTCTTGGAGTTGTACGTAGTAAAGAGTCAATAGCTATTGAAGTAAATGCTGTACAGGTTGACTTATCTAATCAAAATATTAACACTATTAGAAAAGTTGTTAGAAACAACATTCATTCTTACCTTTTAAGTCAAATTAATCAGTGGAAAGAGTCTAATTACAGCCCAAGTGGGTTAGAGACTTTTTTTAAAGCTGTTATACCATTCTATGGAACGATTCATAATGAAATATATGATGATAGTTATACATTCGAATTTAAAGATATTGCATTTGATACAGCTGATCTGATTTTCACTTTGGCAACCATAGGGTTTGGTGCAGTCGGTGGATATAAAGGAATTACCGCAGCTATCAGAGCGGCTAAAGCTGGACACTCTGTAAGCCGTTTAGGACGTACAGCAACAGCTCTTCGAACTATCCTTGTTACGGTAAAAAAAGGTTCTTTTTTAAGAGCAGCTGGGAAAGAATTAACAGACTTTGTAGTACCGGTTTTTACTGCCAGAAATGTATCAAGATCACTAGTTAGAGCGAGTGCAACAGGAGCCTCTGATCTTGTATCAAAGCTTAGGAGAGCTGTCCATTCATCAGATGAAGCTGCAAGTTTCGCCATTTCCAGTAGTCAATTTTTTCAAAAAGCAACTGACGAGGAAATAATTAACCGCTTATATACAAAGATATTCGAATTAAGGCAAGGAACAGTTGGCCGTGGAATTACAATTGAAAGAATAAAGGAAATTATCGATACAAGAGCTTCCTTATCAATTCCAGACTTCGTATATCGAGGCCAAACCTATGACCCTAACATGAAAGGGCTGAAAAGAGCTTTAGGTGCTATAAGTCCTGATGACAAAGATGCTTATCTAGTAGAGATTATCAAGCATACGGCTAGTACAGGTGGCTCAAAAGGAAAAAACCTCTCTCTTAGTTCTGATCACTCAGTAGCCAATCGATTTGCTAGTAATCGTGGTGAAAATGCACGTGTTTTCAAAATAGATACAACTCAAAGTCCTAACCAATTTAGGACAGTTGAAAATATTCTTAAAGAAGATGGCCCTCGTTTAGTTCGAGAAGGTAAAATTAGACCAGCTACTTTGTCTCAAGCGATTATCCAGTCACTTAATGGAAATGAGTCAGAAATCTTCTATCTAGGAGGAGATATTCCTGCTGAAATTGTTGAAATGACAAATTGGCGACCTATTGGTGAAATTACTGCTGAACCTTTAGTGCAAACAAGTAACGCACAGTTAGTACAGTCAATGGCTAGTTTTTCCGATAACGTAGCAGATACTGTTGGGACTAGCAGTAAAGATTTTATGAGTAGAAATTACGAGGCGGTCCTTGTAACAAGTGTTATTTAAAAAATGGTTAATTCTCATATTCAACAAACAAAAACTGGTTAACTTTTTGTATAGAAGTTAACCAGCGTTCTGATCAAGCTAAACTGGACACCATTACTTGAGAATTTTCAAAATCGACTAGTGACCTATTTTCATTGGCCATCTTGTGTTAAAAGTACTTTCTGCTCTTCAAAATATTCACATTCAATAAAATCTTTCAACTTTACCTAACCTCCATAAACAGGCTATGGTGTAGAAGCTGTCCCCACTTTTAGTTGTCAATAGGATTACACCATTTATATCAGGTTTCCAATTTCTTCTGTAATTCTGATATTTAGAGATTTGATGTAATGACCTTCAACAGCCCTCCCCCCAAGAATACAGATCACTGGCTCCTTTGCTCTACTTACTCAACTTTATACTACTATTGTGGTAAACATGCGCTCGCCTAGTGTTAATTCAAAACACCAACTTTTGAACCATGCCTAAACTAATAGTCACTGACTAAGTCAGTCTACCTTGAAACTCATTTTGGACCCAGTGCACTTTGGGGTGCCTTGAACTCTCGTACTTCCGACTTAGATCCATCGAAGTAAGTCAATTGCACGAAGATTCTATCAACAACTAAACTCTCTTTATTTGAGGAATCTTCGGACAAGCCTATAAATGAATCCTGTGCGGTCTCACTATTAGCCTCAGAGTCAAACCCAAAGTCATCTGTAAAAATGTAGGTCGAGGCGCCTATTGGTATTGAGTTGGGATTTTCTTCATTGCATTCCGCAATTGGAAGTTCCTTATTCAGTTTATCACTCTTCAAACCCCACGCAGCGCTTTGGATTCCACACCGCCAGCCTTGGAAATGCGTAAAATAGAACATAGTACGGGAATTGAAATATCTCCACTCGATCCAGTTATTAATGGTCATACTGAGAATTTTTTTACCTTGCTTCTCGTTTATCGTTCCCTGTATCTCAATAGAGGGAGTATCCTCCTGTCCATCAAAAGAGCTAAAACCGGCCAGTAAAAGAAATGCAACCAAGGCTAGACCTACTGCCATTAAGCGTCTGAAAGTATCAACTGCTTTAATCATTACCCTTCCTATTTATTAATTTAAAAGAAGTTCAAGTTCTGCGTCACCGCAATCCCTCTCTGTCAGGCTAGTTGTCGTTTTTATTCACTGAGATGACGACAGATAACTGATGGCTAAATATACCAAACAGCAAAAAGAAAATATCTTAAAGCTATTGCTCCCACCCGAAAATAAATCAGTCCCAGTGGTACACAAAATGACTGGCATTCCTCAGTCAACCCTGCATACTTGGAAAACCAAAGTGCGAAGTCAATCTGCCAACATGCCGAAAGAAACATCAAATCAAAGCTGGTCATCAGAACAAAGGCTTAATGTGATCATTGAGACAGCGGCCTTATCTCAAGCAGAGCTAGCAGCCTATTGCCGAAAAAAAGGGTTGTATGTTGAGCAAGTTGAGCAGTGGAAACAGGCATTTATTCAGCCAGAGCAACCCTCCCAGGAGCTAAAGAAAAGCTTGCAAGTGGAAAAGCAGCGGTGCCAACAACTTGAAAAAGAGCTAAAGCGAAAAGAAAAAGCACTGGCCGAAGCCGCGGCCCTGTTAGTCCTTCAAAAAAAAGCTCAGTCAATCTGGGGACCGGACGAGGAAGCCTAACGTCGTATGCGGATAGGCAACAAACAGTTCAGTTAATTGGGGAAGCCACAACTGCAGGGGCTCGGCAATTTAAGGCCTGTGAAGTATTAGGGTTAACCCCGCGCACTTATCAACGGTGGCAGCAAGGCGGTGAGCTACAACCGGATGGCCGCACCACTGCACAGCGTCCATTGCCGCCTAATAAGCTGCCTCCCAATGTTCATCAACAGATGCGAGAAACGCTGAATTCACCGGAGTTTGCTGACCTCCCACCTTCTCAGATTGTGCCTAAATTAGCAGATCAAGGTGAGTATATTGCCAGTGAAGCCAGCTTTTATCGGCTCATGCGGGCAGAAGGGTTATCAACCCATCGAGGGAAGACCCAATCTCGTCAACCCAAACCGAAAACCACCCACACGGCGACAGGCCCTAATCAACTTTGGTGCTGGGATATCACTTGGTTGCCAGGTCCCGTCACCGGCATCTTTTTTTACCTGTATTTGATCCTTGATGTTTTCAGCCGCAAGGTGGTTGGCTGGGAGGTGCACGATTGTGAGCGTAGTAGCCTAGCGGCAGACTTAATACAGAAAGCCTTCTGGCGGGAAAATCTCCATAAAATTCACCAGCAGCCCCTGATATTACATTCAGATAATGGGAGTCCAATGAAGGGAAGCGCTTTACAAGTCAAACTCGCTGAACTTGGTATTGAGCCTTCTTATAGTCGACCGCGAGTTAGCAATGACAATGCTTATGCAGAGTCCATATTTAAGACCACTAAATACCGACCAGATTTCCCTCACCAAGGGTTTACCTCATTAGAAAGCGCTCAACGGTGGGTTGATCAATTTGTTCATTGGTATAACCATGAGCATCAGCATAGTGGATTAAAGTTTGTAACACCGGTACAACGCCATACAGGTGAAGACCTAGTTATTTTAAGCCGGCGGAAACAGGTTTATGAGCAAGCTAAAGCAGCTTCCCCTAACCGATGGAGTGGGAATATACGAAACTGGGAGTTGGCAGATGAAGTCCACTTAAACCCTGAGAGAAATCAAACTCGTTAATATCCATTTAAAACTGTGCAACTCCCCTCTTTAATTGAAGCTGCTGAGGATGGATGCTTTGCATCGCAAGGCGTCCACCAGAAGGAGCAATGGGTGTTGTCTGTGTTATTAATAATTAGCCCTAAATTGATTATTAATATTTATTATGCCTCACGTTTTGAGATAGCTCGATGAAGATAAGAAGATAACACGACAACTACGTTGACAAACACCGCAATCATGCTTTGCATTTAAGAAGTTCAAGTTCTGCATCACCGCAATCGTGCTTTGCATTCATCTTGATGGCATCGGAGGTAATCATGTATTCAATAGCATCATCGTAAGCTGATTTACCTTTGATCCTCTGGAACAGTATTTTAGCCGCCTCACAAATGTTGCCATAATCAACCAGTTGCTCGAAGACGGGAAGAAGTGCTCGATCAGATTTAAGGATGGGGCCAAGTCTGATGAGGCGATTTCCTTTTGCATCTTCTCTCAGTCCATACTGAGCTTCAAATAGCTTTTGATATTTGCCAAGAGCCTTAACAACGAACTCTATCTGCTTAGAAGAGTCCCAGTTACTATTCAAAACGCCGACTCTAAACTCAGATGCACTCTCTTTACTGAGTAAAATCAGCTGTCCATGCAGTTCAGCACTTAGGGCGTACTCTCTGCTTTCGTCAGATGGGGAGTAGCAAGCATTCAGAATTTCGTCCCACTCATTGCTGATTTGCTCCATCAGCGATGGGGCTTGCCCTTTAGTATATCCTCGTCGACTTAGCTTGAGGTTGACGATGTTTTCCTGGAGTTCGAATACTCTCTCAATGGCTGTGCGGGTCATAAATGCATCGCAATATTTCGTATACTGGCCCCATTCTCTGCCAGTCCTGAATCCCCAGCGAACGTCAATGTAGGAAATTACCTCTTTACCTCGCCGGAAGTTTTCCATCACCAAATCCAAAGCGGATAGCTTTTGATTACCTTCACGATCATCGACTTTTTCTTCAATATACTTTTTGAGTCTTTCGAAGAACTTGTTATCGAAAGGCTTTTCTTCATATTTTGAAATAGAGAGAACTCCTTGCACTTTGAATGCAGGGGTTTTCATGTTCTCAATTACTGCTTTAGCCATTCCTCTTTTCTCAGAAGCAAGCAGCAACTCAACCAAATCAGCAGCGAATAGGTCTTTACCGTAAGTTGTTGCTTTAAACTTACTTTTATCCAAGCAACTTCGATACTCATCAAGTGCCAACAAAACGTAAGCAGGATCTTCGTCCTGCCCGATAAATATCTGAGCAGCGTTTTTTAGGTTTTGATGTGCCTCAACGAGGTCTTTAGCAGAATTCGCCGCTGAACATGCTTGCTGCCCAGCGCTCAGAGAAACGAAGCCAAGGCATGAATAGCTTGGGTTTGCTTCACACACGGTATCATAGTACGACGTCAACTCTTTGATATAGTCTGAGCGGAGGGCTTCCTGATTAAAATCACCTATACTTTGGTTGGACAAAATATTGATTGCTTGATCAGAACCAGGATGTTGAGCAACAATTTTATCTAGCACTTCAAAAATATTGCCGTATAGTTCTAGGCGTCGTTCAATTGGAGTATTTTCATGTATTTTTGCTTTGTATTTAAGCGCCTCACCCATCAACTCGTTAGGATTCGCAAGGGCCACTTGACTAACGATTAAAACCAGAAATCCAGCCATCTTGTTGAGCATTGTAAAAAATGCCTCCAGAAAAAAATTAAGCACTTTAGATATAAATTTTCGATAATACAAATACTATTTGTAACTAAATTTTTGCCTATTGAAAAAACAGGTGTTTCGAGTGAACACGAAGCGAACACCATTCTACCACAATAGCAGTATAAATTTTAGTAAAGGGAAGAACAAGTTAATTAGGCCTATTAAACCACTAATACTCTGACAATTCCAGCCAGTGAGTATGGGTGGAATTAGCAAAGTGTAGTTACAACTAAAGTTGAATCCAAAAGTATTTGACCTCTCCATATAGTTAAGTCAAAATTCAAAACTTTATTTAATATACTAATAGAGACGTTTACTGATATCAGGATAAAACATATGTACAAAATAATTTCACTGATATTCAGTGTAGCGCTAATACTGACTGGATGTAAAAAAGAGCCTTAAAAAATAAATAGGCTATGGAACAATAGAAAATAATAGCAGTGGCTCAAACCTATGTTTTATCAAATTTTTCGCCCAAACTCATAGCGATTAATAAAGAGTCCTATAACAATGTCATATATTTTATCTGACTTAGAAAAACAAGTTGTTTATCTACCTAGATGCTTAATTTAAGTCCTTAAAGTTAAGTATTTTCTTTCAATTTTTTGTATATTGATTATTCCTACTAAGGGTTTTTCTAATTGTTCTAATCGCTCATTATTAACAACGTGCAATTCAGGCTCTTTTTTCAAGCATCTCAATGACTGTATTTCGGCTAATACCCAGGACTCTGGACAGTCATATCAATGATCTTTTCTTTGGCCTCTGACTGGTAAGCTTTATTGCCATAATCCAATATAAATGACTTTTTACAGCGTAGACTTTTACACAGATAGCGTTGCTTTCCTTCTGACGTATAGTCTATTTTTTTCACATGCAAAAAACATTAACTGTAGCCAAAACATACTCTTCGAGAACTGGCATTATAAGTATCATACAATAAAAGTAGTCATTATTTCATTCAACATATCTGTTTAATATTTAACCAAACATTGGTTTGGGTCACACCCAAATCTAGCAATATCCAACAACCCAATCCAGGCCGCCAACCTGTAACCCACAATGATGGATGTTTGGCTTCTTCTACTTGGAGTGGCTCAGGTTGGCTGAGTGTTGCTTGGAGCTTTTGTTTAGCGGCTAAGCGTTCTTCATCTGAAGTGAATAAGCTGTCCAGGCCAGACACAATAATGTTGGCTATATTGTCAACTGATATCAATTTCACAGGAACAAAAAAAGCCAAGACTGGTTAGTCTTAGCTTAATTTGGAGTGGAGTCAGATTGTAATGGCTAGCTGTTCGCGTAGTTCTATATTTTCTTGTTTCAACTCTTTCACAGCTTCGATTAAAACACCAACTAGTCCAGCATAGTTAACTTTTTTAAGTATGATTTCAGCACCATTCTTATCTGTGACTTTGATATTATGAACCAACTCTGGAAACACTTTTTCTACATCCTGAGCAATTACACCAATATCTTTTCTTTGGGGAAGGTGTTCGATATCAGTCTCTCTAGGACTTTTCCACTCAAAAGTAACACCTTTTAATTGAGATACTTTTTCTAAAGAGCTGCCTATTTGTACTGTGTTTTCCTTTAGTCTTATATCACTAAATCGTACGACACAGTTTTTGGTACTACAATATGCATAAGCATTTGAAATAGATGTAATTGAAACTAAAAAAGTTAATATGAATATTTTTTTCATTATAGTTCAACCGTACGTTATTTATACCAAATGTTACAACAAAGTATCACTCTGAAACAAAGAAAAAGTATAGCTAATTTTTGTAACAAACTGTATCTAATAACAGTTTATTAAAACCTATAAATAACCATTCTTGTAATTATTTGGTATTATACACAGAGGCTGACTAGTAAAATAAGTAGGCTATAACTGTAGTTTATTGGAATTTCTCTACCTACTTTAAACGTCAAGATTTAGTCAGATTTTTCCAAACATAGATAATGAAAATTGTAGTTTTATCTAATTGTTCAAATTTCTAATCTACTTCAGTATACAAAGTGCTGAATAAACTTTCCCACTAGAAAGCCTACAAGGCAGGATATCAACGTGATTGACCACATGAATCCAGAATTTTTATATATCGAATGTAGCTCCTTATAATTTTTGCATCTCCAAATTAGCAATGCATTTGCAAATAAACAGAAGGGAAATACAAAAACTAAAGACCAGTACACATTAGGTTCCATTGATCTGTATATACTAGATGCTCTAGCGGGAATTTTACCAGTATCAAGAAAGTCATATAGCATCCATACTCCTAGCAGAAATATAAGTGAGGCAAAAATCTTCATACTTCAAAACTCTTGAAAATTTATAGTCAAAATTCAAGTATAACGTATTATGTCTTCTTTACACCCTCTCCCACCATTCTCTTACATCAAAGCTAGGACAGCTCTTACCTGAATCTAAATTACAATGCCCAACTACCTCAGCATTAGGATTTAATGTGCCAGTCGATAATCACTTTCTCTAAGTTATCAAACTGAGCATCAGTAAACTGATCTTGACCAACCAAACAAACACCTAAGCATGGCTACTGTGACCTTTAACATGTGCCCCGACCCAAAATTCAGGCCGACCATTTTCGATAGCGCCATCACGCTTGATCACTTTATGGTAACCAATACCTGACCATCCTCGTTCAATGTGCCAGCGGTGAATATCTTCGGCTGAAATGTCTTTGTTGTTGGGGGAGTCTCAGCAGTAGATGACAAGTTTCGCGATTGTCATAGATAACTATAAAACCATTTGATAAAAGCAGATGTACAGCAGTACAAACTACTACTTAAACTTGATATACGTCAAATTATGTACAATATGATTACAAAAATATTGTTTAATGTAAGTAAACTCCTGAAATAGAATACTCCTGCATCATAAACAGCAACAGCTGAAATATTAAATTTAAGGAGTATTTTATGTTGAAACGAATGGGAATAGCTTTTACCGCATGGGTAGTGCTTATGATTGCTGTACACTCCCAGGCTGCGACAACGAATGTGTTTTGTTCTGACCTTACTAACTTGAGCAACTGGTCATGGGCAAAAGACTTAGATGGAAATCAAATAACTGCAAATGGAGAGTGGCATTCAGCAGCTGTTGATGGAAATAACAAACTAACGTTCAATTATTTTCTAGTAGCTAAGTCTGAATTTGAAAAGTTAAATAGGTATTGCTCAGGTAATTATGTACCTCAACCTGGTAACTATTCTATCAGCAGCTGGCACATTTTCGTTACCCAAAATGGAAATGGTCAACTAGTGGCACAGAAAGGTATACTAAGTACATTTTATTATGACCCACAAACAACCCCACCAGCTTCAATTAACCTTTTTACAATTGCCCGTGCTAACGGCCAATTTGTTAGTCATATAAATACTCGATTGAGTGTTGAAGTTGTAGAGCCAACCGCAGAAGAGTCCCCTCAACCAATTAGCCAAACAGTTGATGTTAACCGTGAAGTTAGAGCAGATTGGGTACCATTTGACACTATAGGTGGTATGGGTTTGGGACGCTAAAACGAAAAAAGCCCCACCAATGTGGGGTTTTATCTTATATACTCTGGCGTAAATCTTTTCTCATTTCAACAAAAGCGACAGAGTCTTTACATTCATCTTTTACTTGTTTCAGCCACTCAGGGTCTCTAGAAATCTCTTTACCTGTTGGTTCATACCCTTTCTTATTGTAATAGCTGATTAGCCTTTCAGCACATTTAACAACCAGAATATACATTTTTGTACAACCTTTCTGAAGAGCATCTGCTTCTACTCGTTCTATTAACTTATCTGCTAACTTCTTTCCACGATACTCTTCATCGATACACAACAGGCCGAAGTATGCTTGATTTCCATCATAGTTGTAGTGTCGCTGAATACAACCAGCAATCTTTTGCTTTTCATTATCCATTAACACAAGAATATCAGACGAACGCGCAGCTTTTTCGAGTTCTTGTAAGTGTTGAAATCTAATATGAGTTTGCTTCGTGTAATTACTATGAGCTTTAGCCCATATGTTATTTACTAGTGAAAAGAGCTTTGATTTATCAACATCTTGATATTGCAATGTGGAAAAACCTGTTTTTAGTATAAGTTTTGATACTAAATCAGAAGTAGCAGTCTCAGAAGCCTGTTGATTTTTATAAAGTAGTGATGGAGTGCTGGCTTGTTCAGGTGTTAGTAATTGCAGTTGTCGCCCGTTGTGGTTAATAGAAGCTATTTTCTGTTCAGCTTCTCTGTTTGAAAGTGTAGATGTGCTCTGCTGAATTGCTGTAACTGGTAACATCCGTGAAATCTCTAAGTTGATTAAAAAACAACTCCACTTATTTCTGCCAATTAAAATAAGAAAATCTATGGCCATGTGAAGTGGCTGGAAAGTAACATATTAGTTATATACCGTCAAAATATAAGATTTTCTTAGATTCAAAGTTATAATCAAACTAATGAACGAGTCTGTAATTTAAGTTGTATAACTGCTCTTTACGGTCATGAAAAGTGTTGAATAGTCAACCTCTGTTCCAGTCTAATGGAACTGGACTCATCAATGAGAGATAATCATCCATGAGTATTGAGGTATTATTAATGGGTCAGAAACGAATTTACAAGCAGTATATAAAGAGTTTAAAGCGGAATGGAGCAGGGTTATAGCGTGCCAGAAGCAGCTAAATCACTCGGTTTCAATGCTAATCTCCTTTACCGCTGGAAAGATGCATAGAGCGACTACATACGGCCAATGAAAATAGGTCACCAGTCGATTTTGAAAATTCTCAAATAACGGTATCCAGTTTAGGTTGACCAGAACATTGGATTTGGGCATGGAAGCGATGGAACTGAGCTTTACCATTGATAATTGTAATACAGAAGCCCTTAATTTCAAAAAGGCAAACAGGTGCCGTTTAATATTAAAGGTATCCTACGTAATCCTAGTCAGAGTGAGCAAGGGATTGATGCGGTTTGTCGTAATTTAGTCAGTGAGCTAGACTTTCGGAAATGAAAATAAGTGGAATTATCCAGCTTAACCGCCACCCTCAAACTGGATTACTACAAGCTCACTATTAACAACCAGCTGATATATGAAATTGATGTTGTTAACCATGTGCGTAACACAGAAGGTACTGACCACATGCAAAACATCCGTGAGTTACTGGGGCTGTAGTAATAATGCGTATTTTAAGCAGTTTGTTTAAATGGTAACATTGAAGTAAGAATTAACAAATGGAGAAATAACATTGAGTAATCCTTATAAAACCCCTGAATCTCAAATTGGTGGAGATAATGGCTTTACTTATGTAGGTTTTTGGGCAAGAGCTGGTGCGACAATAATTGATACAATTATTATGCTATTAATTACCACTCCAATATTAATGACTGTATATGGGGAAAACTATTATCTTTCAGAAGAGATGATTAATGGACCACTAGACTTTCTATTAAGCTATGTATTTCCTGCAGTAGCCGTTATCCTATTTTGGGTATACAAATCTGCAACACCAGGGAAAATGGCTGTTAAAGCAAAAATAGTCAATGCAAAGACTGGTCAAAAAGCCTCTACAGGTCAACTCATTGGACGTTATTTTGCTTATTATATTTCCCTTCTTCCATTAGGTTTGGGTATTTTGTGGGTGGCATGGGATAAGAAAAAACAAGGCTTTCATGACAAGTTAGCTGGTACAGTAGTTATTCGCCCCGCTGATTTTGGTGAAACAAAAGCTGAGTTCAATTAAACCAGTTTACTATTTAAAATAGCATATAAAATGCCTCGTTTTTACGAGGTATTTTTTTACCTATTTTAAAAAAAGGAAAAACCATGAGAGAAGTTATTACCTTAAATTACCCAATTAAAATGAATAGAAAAGCCATTAACGAAGTTACATTACCCCGCCCCAAAACTAAAGACATGAAAAATATTAAAAAATGAGGTGGCGGAGAAATTAGCCAAAGCATCCATATGATTGCGGATTTATCGGGCTTGGATATTAAAATTGTAGAAGAGTTAGATGCTGCTGATTTTCAATACTTGAATGATGTGATGGCTGGTTTTTTAGACTCGACTGGCGATCCGACCAACAAATCTGTTTAAACCTATCTTATTATTTGCGAGGTACTCCATTGTCAGAGCTGTTAGATATGGACCTCGACGACCTACTTGATTGGTATCATATTCTTACTAAAAGTGATAGTTCTTCTATACCTATATAATTTTGTATAGTTATGGCCTCATTTAAATATTACAATGAAGCCACATTTCACCTATTTATAAAGTCCTCTAAAACTCAAGGTTGTACATATTGATATCCTATTCCTTGAAAATCACTGACTGCCGAAACGCCCGAAGGAACGAATCTGATACCTTTAATCATATTTGCAATTATAACCTCTTTGCTAGCTGCTGTATTTTGACAAAAATATACTTTGACACTTGGTATTTCAATTAAAGTTTCAACTGCTTTTTGAAAAGGATTTTGTTGGGCATGCTTTTTTATCGCCTGATTATCAAGAGCCAACTTCCATCCTGCACCATGAATGATAACAGCAATTTTATAGTCTTTTGATTTCAATCCATGAGTAACAGTTAAATCCTCAACATGGTTAATAATATTGCCTATTGCATAAGGTGAACTACATTTAGAGTTTTTGCATTCTTGATTAACCTGGTAAACAACTTTAACTTTTTTTGTTTTAGCAAGGCATCGCGTCACAGCCATAGAACCTGGGCCAAATTTTTTTTCGATAGAGACCGATTCACCTTTAGCATCTTTCCATTTGGTGTCTACACAGTTTCTAGAATTAAGTATATCTTCTGTTGCAGCAACATGAACAGAATAAAAATTAATTAAAATTAGTATAGTATTTTTAACATTTTTTAAATTCACAGCTTCCTCGCTTTGATATCGAAATAAAAATCCTCTTCATTCTACAGCTAATAAGATAACTCTAATTTACTGATTACGACACTTGAGAAAATAAAGTAATTCCACGTATGAAAATGTTTATAACTAAGTAATTAAACACCATGGCTAATAAACTCAATATTGCGATAGGCGCTTATATTGATAAGTCGCTGGCGAAGTGCTTTAAAAAAACTAAATCCGCTGCCAGTAAACTAGGTAAAGCCTACCGGGAAACTAATATAAAGCTGGCCGCTGTACAACAGGTAGATCGGTATCGCCAACGCTTGGCCCGATTACGCCAACAGCAGCAACAAACGGAGGGAGCAAACAACAGTAACAAATCAACCAATACAAAAACATGAATGCTACCACTCACATAAATGCACCAATCACGATTCAGGGGGCAACTGGTATGTCAGCTGAAGCAATTGCTCAGCAAGTGGAAGCCAAACTTGAAGAACGTGGCAAGCAACGGAAGCCTATACAGAACATATCAAGGTTGGTAATAGTGAACCGATCTATACTATTAAAATGGTATATCCGCCCAAGGAAGCAGGCAAAGCATTTGGTGAATGCTTTGGGGTATACGACGAGTGTCAGTTTAATTAAGTGAGGTATGAAAGGAGTTATACGTCACTACAACGTAATGTATCACGTCATAGTGACGTTAATTTATAGTTAGGAATCAAAAAAGTGATTCCATTGATAAAAATGCCTAGCTGAACTTCACAATCCACATTGCGATAAAGGCGGCTCTTAATTTTTATCAATAAATACATTAATAGATTTGATAAAATATCTAGCCTTTAATCAGGAAGTAGGCTTATTTTTTACTAGCAGCCTATATATGACTTAATTATGACTGATGTTCACTAGTCATAATAAACATCACCACTTTTACTACATTATAGAGGATATTTGGGATAGAACAAAGTAATGAAACAGACATAAATAATGAAGGTATAGCTACAAAGGCTTTGTGAATTTTTGATAAATTTGACTGCGCGATGACATAATGAAATGGCTTAAAGCCTTCGACTGGGTGGCCTAATTACAACGTCAACTGCAGTCAATTCGAAGTAGGGAGTGTAAAAAAATTCCCGGAAAACTCTTGCCAGATTACAATAGTTGTATATAGATAATAATGATTGTCAGAAAGGATAAACCATGCAAAGAGTAAAAAACAATAACCCTAAAAATTCAAAAGTATATCTTGTGGGTAGTGGTATTGCTTCTCTAGCAAGTGCAATATATCTTATCAAAGATGCTAGAGTGGTTGGAGAAAACATTCATATCTTAGAGCAAGACGAAATTTTGGGTGGCGCACTTGATGGTGCCGGCGATCCCGAAAATGGTTTTATTATTCGTGGCGGAAGAATGCATGAAGAGCATTTTGTATGTTACTGGGATCTTTTATCAAATATTCCTTCCTATGATGACCCTGGTGTTTCCGTTAAAGATGAGTCTTTTGAGTTTAACTCCAGATATGTTTCACATGCACAGGCTCGTTTACTCAAAGATGGAAAAAGAATGGATCTCTCCTCTTTCGAGTTGTCTTTAAAAGACCAGATGGAACTGGTGAAACTGACATTCGCTTCTGAGAGTTCACTAGATAATATCCGGATTCAGGACTGGTTCAACAAGGAGTTTTTCGATACTAATTTCTGGTATTTATGGACAACAATGTTTGCATTTCAAAAATGGAGCAGTGTAGCAGCGATGCGGCGCTACATGAAACGTTTTATTCACTTAGTAAGCGGGATGCCAAGGCTTGGTGGCATAATGCGTACCAAATATAATCAATATCACTCTGTTGTGGTACCGCTTAAACGGTACTTGAAGGAACGAGGCGTGTATTTTGATATGCAGACACAGGTTATAGATATCGAATTCGACCTGTCGGAAGATAAAAAAATGGCTATTATTCTACAGACAGTCAACAAAAATGGGACAGAAGAAAAGATTGATCTTGGTGAAAACGATTATGTATTTATTACAAATGGTTCAATAACAGAATGTACAGACAATGGTTCTTGGACTAAAGCTCCTGTTCTCAAAAAAAAATCATCTTCAGGTGCATGGATGCTTTGGGAAAAAATAGCAAAAAAAGACAAAACGTTTGGTAATCCCAGTGTCTTTAGCGACAATATTGACTTGCAAAAGTGGTACTCTTACACTGTAACAATTAAAGATGATACATTCCATGATTATATGGAAGACTTTTCTGGTAATTTAAATGGTACTGGAGGGTTGGTAACAATAACAGATTCAAACTGGCTAATGTCAATTGTTATTGCCCGTCAGCCACATTTCCCCAACCAACCAAAAGATGTAAAAGTATTCTGGGGCTATGGTTTGTATCCTGACAACGAAGGTAATTACGTAAAGAAAAAAATGTCAGAGTGTAATGGTAAAGAGATACTTGAAGAACTGTGGCACCACCTTAAAATACAGGATTTGATGAAACCCATTGTAGATTCAGGAAAAGTTAATTGCATACCAGTAGCTATGCCATTTATTGATAGCCTCTTTATGCCATGCGCAAAGGGCGATCGTCCAGATGTATTACCAAAAGGTACAATGAACTTCGCTTTTATTGGCCAGTTTGCTGAAGTACCAAAAGATTGTGTCTTTACAGTAGAATACTCTGTACGCTGTGCTCAAACTGCAGTTTACGGACTATTTGAAACCGGAAGAGATGTATTACCAGTATATGACTCAATTCATAAGCCAGAAGTGTTAATAAACGCAATGAAAGCACTTAGTAAATAGACTGAGCACGGTAGCAAAAATGGTATAACTGAACAAGTTTCCAAGAATTTTTAAGATTCAATAGTTGTTACCAATCAAGATATACTTAATAAACTAAAACACAGGTTATTATATCGGGAAAAATCAAATGTATAATAGATGATTGCCGAGAGGACGCATTTCAGCATAGACTTCGTAACCAGCGAAATTACCATATATTTTCATTATTCATCCATAAAGCAAGATAGTAATTACTTCGAACTAATAAGCTGAAGTGTATTGGATAATATCAGAAAATGAATGGCTTGTGGAGGTATAAAAAGCCTGAAACACGGTTACTTACAGACTCAAAAAACCTCGAAATTTCCTTTATTACATCTGAGAAACCCAGAGAGTGTAATGTTTTTTAAATTAGCTTAGAATATTTCAAAGACCTGCCCTCCCCTATCATTTCTAAGCTATCCTTTGGTCATAATCAACCAAAAAGCTCAAGATTAGTAACCAACATGATTTACAGATTACTCACAATCAGTTTGCTACTTAACGCCCTATCAGCTCACAGCTGTCCATTACAAAAGCTAACTTACATAACTGAAGACTACCCTCCCCATAATTTCCGAGAAAATGGCATACTGAAAGGCGTATCTGTTGACCTACTTCTTGAAGCCTTAAAGGCCATCAACTGCCCTATAGAAAGAACCAGTATTCAAGTATTACCCTGGACACGGGGTTACACTATGATTCAAAGCCAATCTGATGTCGTGCTGTTTGGTACCAGCCGGTTAGAAGAACGAGAAAAGTTATTTAAGTGGGCTGGCCCATATATAACAACAAGCATTACACTTATTGCCAAAAAAGACTCTCAGATAAAAATTCGTAATCCAACTGACATCAAAAATTATACTATTGGTGTTGTTAAAGATGATGTTGGAGAGAAGCTAATTAAGTCAATAGGGGTTTCTCAGACTCAGATTAAGTACGGTAACAACGAACCAGAAACTTTAGCTAGAATGTTAGCTGCAGATCGGTTTGACCTATGGTCTGCAGAGATCAACGGAACAAAGTGGTTACTAACAAAGCTGGGCTATGATATTCAACAATTTGAAGTTGTGTACACTTTTAACTCTGTACCTGCCTTTTATGCATTCAGTAAAAATGTTCCAGATACAACTGTTGCATTGCTACAAAAAGGGATTGATATAGCTACTAATACAGAACTACCTTCAGGTCATACTTTGCTGGATGAAATTTATACAAAATATGGTTTAAAAAAGCTTAATCATCCAAAATAGAAGTTTGATATATGCTGTTTTACCTAAGCACCTTATTTAGGCAAGTTCAGTTACTTCCATTCATGATAAAACAAGCCTCTTCTATAACTTGATACAGTGCCAACACTGTGCTTAACCCTATCTAATTTCAGCTGTAAATACTTTCTCCGGCAATTAGAGTGCCATTAAAAGTATAATAAAAACAGTTAGTTATGTAGTCGGTCTTCCCAAGATACACTCTTATATTGATCTTCAGTGAATGCCTTATCAATTTCCAGTAACGCATGAGTCACAGTCGCTGATGGGACAAAGCTGACTTCTACTTTCTGTATCCCAAAAAACCACCTGAGCATGGTTTAAATTCTAACCCCTGATGAATTCCGGTTTCAGAGCGGAAACCGTTTCCTCTAAGAAGGTGTTTTAAAAAGAGTGAATGCATACAAAGTTGTATTGTAAGAGATAACTACCAAGGGGTTACTCATACGGCGGGCATATAGGAATAGGCTCCCTTACTGTTTATTATTGGTTTCGCAAAAATCAAAGATAAACAATAAAAAGAGCCTAAATGGATTATCCAACAGATTTAACTGATACACAATGGGAAATACTGAGCCCTGTATTACCTGCATCCAAATGGCAACCTGGCAATAGAGGCAGACCACCCGTTAATAGACGCCTAATCATGAATGGCTTGCTTTATGTCCTAACAACTGGCTGTCAGTGGCGAATGGTGCCTAAAGACTTTGGCTGTTGGCAGACAGTATACGGTTATTTTAATTCCTGGAGCCAGCAGGGGGTTTGGGAAACCATTATGGATACCTTCAGGAAATGCTATCGTGAAAAAGTAGGAAGAAAAGCCGATCCCAGTGCAGGTTGTATTGATAGTCAAAGTATTAAAACTCATACGCAAGGTATTCATGTTGGTTTTGATGGTGGTAAAAAAGTAAAAGGTCGCAAACGTCATATTTTAGTTGATACGCTTGGTATTATTATCTGTGTTGTAGTGACTTCAGCTGCCGTTGGTGAGCGAGAGGGATTAAAACAGCTACTTAAGGGCTATGTTGCAAAAGGCATGACGAGTTTACTCAAAATTTGGCTGGATAGCGGTTATTCTGGCACGCCTATTATTGATTGGGTTAAAGACTTTCATCAAGCTACTCGAGAAATTATTCTAGAGGTGGTTGAAAGGGCAGGTAAAGGATTCAATGTTATTAAACAGCGCTGGGTGGTTGAGCGTACTTTTTCTTGGCTAATTAACTATAGACGACATGCTAAAGACTATGAGGTTCTAACAAAAAATAGTGAAGCAATGATACAGATTGCCATGTTACATATTTTAGTCAGGAGAATCGCTTAAGCTTTTATTTTAAAACACCTTCTAAGGTAACCCATCTGCCTTATAAAGATAGTAACCACACTCATCCATAGCTTGCAGGAAATTTTTCATTGCAGCGGTAGGCTTTATGGTGAGATAGTCTTTATCAGAAGCACCCACCCCAAGATCAATCTCCAACCCAGTCTTAATCCAAACACGGCACGCATATAAACTGGCAAGCGACATCAGTTATTAGTATTTCCAGATGAATAACACCTTCAACAGGAATAACTACCTTATCATGAGATTCTAGAGTGCGAGAGCCTGTTATTTTTGCACCTTAAATCACCATTACTTTGATAGTAATCACCATTCTCTCCTTCTACTTTTACAGATGTCATCAACGCAATTTTTCATCCGGAAATATCTTGTTCAACCTCACCACCCTTAATAACTACCTGTGCACGGAACTCTTCACCAGGCTTGAGTATGTCATACTCAAGTTGTGTCTCAACCAATACCAGCTGAAGCTAGTAACTTCTCAAATATAAGGGTCCTTGATTATTAATTGTATGCCCTCCTTTTTTCATTATTATAAAAAAATTACAATTATCTTACTATCTTTAACTAGAAAAGTGGGGAGTAAATGGTATTCTTATAGTAAATATAAACCTGCTTTTCTATAGGCAATAACATGGTAGCTAACCACTGGATGCTTAGATTGTTGTTTATCACAGCTACACTACCAAATACACTTGTTATACAAGCATCACCCACAACAATTCGTCTGGCTTATAATATAGAACCCAATCCACCTTTTAATATGGGTGATCACTTAGCTGAAAAACCAGGTATTACTATTGAAATAATTCAAGCGGTTGGCCACCAACTAAAACTTAACTTTGTATTTGTTGAAATGCCTTGGAAGAGATGTTTGTACACTGTGCAAAAAAATATTATGGATGGAACAGTTGATGCTAGTTTCAAAAAAGAACGAACGAAAGTTGGAGTCTATCCAATGGCAAATGGGAAAATAGATATTTCCAAAAGAAACAGTACCCAAAGCTATTCTATTTTCACAACCCATTCATCAGACATTAACTCATTAGAAGGCTTATTAAATAAATATGTTGGTGTAACAAGAGGCTACTCAATAATAAGTGATCTAAAAAACAAAGGCGTTAAAAATATCATAGAAACCAATGGTTCATTAGTCAGTTTGCGAATGCTAATGAGAAAGCGAGTTCATGCAATTGTTGACCTAGAAGCAAATATCAAAAATCAGCTACATTTGCATGCAATCGAGTTTCAAAATATCCGCATGGTAACACCACCAGTTAAAAGCAAACCTTATTATTTGCTTTTTTCTCACCAGTTTTACAGAGAAAACAAGTTACTTGCACACAAAATATGGAACGAAATAGCCATTATAAGAACTTCAAAAAGATATCAACAGTTATTTGAAAAATATTAATGGAGTTACCCTCCACCTTACGAAGAATTATTTATAGCTAATTAGCAGAATAAAATACACTAACTATTTCCTATAACTATAAACTAGTACACAAGAGCGCATTTCATGCTCAAGCCTATTATCAAGATTATGATAATATTTTTGGCTCGTTTATAGAAAACTCACCATTAGTCCGCAGCACTGATATGATAGGACAATCAACTATCACATCAAAAAAACAAGACTTACGATTTAACTTTAAGACCCCCATAGAAAAATTATTTTATACTCAAGGAGCATTGCTTGATTGGAGAGTTGATATATTGAAGGATAAAACCGGTCAAACATTACTTTCCGGCTCAATAGGAGGTGATACATGGACTCCCTATATGACAATGACCCAATACGCTCCCTTTGTACAATTTCAAAGTGATATAACCAAACAGCGCATTAGAACAGGATTGCGTAATGAGCACACCCAAATCAAGGTAGATGATTTCAATACCGTTTTTGGTGGTCATATTAATGATGGCAAAGTGACTTTCCAGGAAACCTCGTTCAATATTAGCTTAGTTTATAAATTAACCAACCATACTGAGATATTTGCTGGAGTATCTGAAGGCTATAATGTACCAGAAGTTGGAACGAATTCCACCACCCAAGGCAACAGCCTATGTGGAATATAAACCAACAGGAAACACCTTGATTATATTCCAAACCTTATACTCCGGTAAGCGAAACCGTTTTCCTGATGATGTTGGCAATGGTGAACAGTTTAAGGGTAAAGTAAAGTCATTTACTACATTTGATTTGCTAGGTCGATACCAACTTGACAATACAAACATTACTTTATCTATACATAACTTATTTAATAAAGACTATTTTACCGTTTTCTCACAGTCATCAAATCTAGATAGAAGAGTCATAAAGGCGCCTGGCCGAATGATAAGCCTTACTTTTAAAATAAACTACTAACCCTAAAAATCACAATTATTATTGATTAGTCTTAATCAAGCTCCTAAGAAGCTCTGTTAATTTTTTAGACTCATAACATCCCAGTTCAATATCAGCAACTTCATAAGCTGACCCCGCAGTAAGTATAAAGAGCTTATCAGTACATTTGTAATCTGCTTGTACCGTATAAAAGCTTACAGTTACCTTATACATATTATTTACTTCACTGACTTCTTCAATAAAGGTTTTATAAGCTAAGTCATGCGGCATGCTAGTAAAAAGTAATGTATCAACTAGATCAGGTTTCAGGTTTGGGTGTTGTTGAATAAACTGCTCTTGTTGAACTTTTGCATCAGTAAAAAGTTTTCTTAAGTCTTTACTTAAATATGGTTTTACTTCATCTCCGGAAGGTATCCCTACCCCAGTTAGTAATGTAGAGTCATAAAAATCACGAACAAACTTTTTTATAGTTGCGTCTGATGTTCCACATCCACTTAAAAACACTCCTAAAAAAAATAAATATGTTATATTCTTAACACAACCATTCATATTAAAATTAATCACTCTATTTAAACTCTCAGGCATTTTTTAACTACCAATCTATAGCTAATTATTCATACTAAAACTAGCTAATTACTACTCTACACTTATTTTTTATGTGTAGGCTATTTTCCATAGTTACACCTTATTAAATATTATTAAATATTATTAAATATTATTAAATATTATTAAATATTATTAAATACTAAATCATTCAACAAAAGTGGAATAAAATTCCTTATCAATAAATGTGTCATAAATGTAACACCTCAAATAGTGGTAAATATACTTATACAAACCCTAACACCAATAATTTTAGAACCTAGTCAACTAGTTAAAATTAATGACAATCGTTTACAGTAAGTATAACTCCTTATACTCTATTCCCCATATTGCCTGTAGTGTTACTCATGCGTAACATTTAAGAAAATGCTAAACTACTTGTTTTAACATTATTTAGTTTTTGAAAAAAGTGTATAGGATAGTTCGATGAAAAAGCAGTTAGCCGCTTTAATTACCTTTTTTACATTATTTTCTACATCTCTCAGTTATGCTGATGTTAAAATTACTGCAGATAAAACCAATTTTTCTGATTCTGATTGTTCAACCCAATATACTGGAAATGTAGAACTAAGAACTAAAAGAATCAAACAAATTACCAGTAAAAACTCAAAGAGACTGGATAAAGATAATATTAGATTCACTAATAATGTAAAAATTGAACTTGATAATGCAGTTATCACCACAGAAAATGCAACCTACACGACTCTTGATAACAGCATATTAATTACTATGGACTTAGCTACCATTTCAAACAGCTATGGCTGTAAAAATATACAAAAGTAAATTTTAATGATTCACAACTAACAACTGGCAATCATACAATAAAAGAAATAACGAAACACATTTCTAAAGAAAGATGGACTTACCAAAAAAGTGATTTCTTAAAAGTTATCATCTTTTATAAAGGCCGTATCGAGAGTATTGAGTTCGGCGGGCGAGTCAAGTAAAACTCCGTTGATTACATACAGCTATTTTACTCATTAACCAATGATATTGGGCAAGCAACACCCAATATCAGCTTTTCAAACAGTAGAGAGATACTTTAACAAGTATCCATATTTCACATGTCAAATATGATAAAATACCTTGAGTATAAATTACTCAACACCTTTTAGAACCGCATTCTTAAAACTATCCCAAGCTAATTTAGGTGCTTCTTTTTTTGTGATTGCACCATGATTCAAAGACTCCCAGGTTGCAATGATGATTGAATCTAATAGCTGTAGCACCCAAAGTACTGGAACACCCTTTCTAATTTGCTTGGATCTATTTAATGCTTCGATTATCCTTGTTAGCTTTCTATTTACATTCGCAAATCGACACTGAGTGGGGTCATGAGGGTGATGAGTATCTAAGTAGCTATGGTGAGTGATAATATGAAAGATATTACCAAATGATATACTTTCATGTAGGTAGTACTGCAACTGATCAGCTGGCAAGTCATGAGACTTGATTGCCTCATCAACCATCTGCTCATATTTTTCAAGTAAGTAGACTTCAATACAAGCCAACAAGTTTTGTCGGTTACTAAAGTATCGGTTTATCGTCATACGGCTCACACCTGCTGACATTGCAATGCTTGCCATAGAGGCGTTGGGGTCATGAGATAACTCTCTAACTCCAGCTTCTATAATGTTTTGACGTGTATCACTCATTTTATATGTAGACACCAATGTTACAATGGCGTATCATACTCGTTAGACTAAGACTGCATATCGCCATTGTTTATTTTAAAACCAGCTCTTTAATATTAGCTGTTGTGTTACGCTGCTGGTTCATCACCAATGTCAAAACCAGCAAAACAGTACATTCTTTTGCCAAGCCCGAATATTTCATCAAAACACATTGTTTTGGGCTAGTGCCTGCTAGAAATTAGAACATATCTTTATTGTTTAACTTTCATACACAGATAAAATCATCAAGCTTTCAAAACAGCGAATTTTAAACCTAATATCACTTGCTTTAAAGAGACCCCTCTCACCTTATATTAGCTTTAACTTCAATATGCTTAAATTTTATACATAATTTCAGTTGCCAGATACTCTATATCTTATTCTGGAATTAATATATTCCCTTTAATTATATATCTTGTATAATATTTCTTTCTCTACAAACCTTAACCAATAAAACTAAGAACATAAGTATTTTTACTATGTAGCAATCAATGTTACAAAAAAGTAACATAAAGTAACTCTCAATATTTATAAATAAAAGATTCCTATTTATCATGGGTTGTACAAGTTATATGTAAGAACACTTCAATTATTGGTTAAGTCCGTGTGAAAAATTAAAACCCAATTTAGTAGATATTGCGAATGTACTGCATCAACCAGTGAAAATTAATAAAAAAAGTCATTACTCCATATAATAGAAGAGCTAATGTATAGAAAGTCAATACGCATTTTTGGAAATACTTAAGTGATTACTCATTTTTACCTAGCAAAAAAAAATATCGTTATAAAAACACTTTCTATTCTCGTTTTCTTAGCAACGTCCCCACAGGGCTATGCTGATCCAATAAAAAGATCCGTCCTTATTAAGGACAGCAATCCATCCCTTAAGTTTGAAGAAGCATTGGTTTCCGAACGTAGTTATTATGTTGGAGACCTTTTTGGAAAACTAAATTATGAAAAGATAGCCAGTGTCTCTCCCAAAGCGTACTGGATAATGACCACTGAGGTAACCTACAACTTATATCAATCAATATACGACTGGGCCATTCAACACAGTTACCAGCTTACTGATGGGTGTAACGGCTGGAAAGAATACTCATGCCTAGAAGAAACAACAAACTCTCTTCAACACCCAGTCACACTGATATCATGGATGGATGCTATTGTGTGGGCTAATGCCTTAAGTGAGAGATTAGGCTTACAACCAGTCTATAAAACCAATACAGGCAAAATAATCAAGAGTGTAGAAAGTTCAAAAATCGACATTGTCGTGAGCAACACTAACGGCTTCCGCCTTCCTACTTTAATTGAGTGGCATATCGCCGCTAGAGGTGGCAATCCAGCCCTTCTACAGGACACTTATGGCACATTACACTCAGGTAGCAATAGCCAAAACCTGGTTGCATGGGATGAAGAAAGTTCACAGTTGCAAGGTACAACAACAGTCAAACAGCTAAATCCAAATGAGCTAGGCTTGTATGATATGTCAGGTAATGTTTCCGAATGGATTTATGATAGCTATATAAGTGAAGAACAGCTTATAGCTGGCGTTTTCAATAAAATGCATTATTTTTGCGGAGAAAGCTGGAAAAATAGCAAAGGCCTTAATTTAGCTTACTGCAATATACACTCTCGGCACTATCGATTAGATGATATTGGTTTCAGACTCGTAAGGAACTAATTTTGTTTAACAAATTTTTTATCACCTTATTATGCAGCTATTGTTTGATTGGCTATTGTGACAATCAAATCAAATTAAAATCAGGCCCTAACTACATTGACTTCAATAATGATGGACTTCAGGATATTATATTCAAAGGTCTATATGACAATAGTACATCACACCCAGATACCACTTATACATTTTACCTAAAAAGCAAAGACAGCAGTTTTGTGCATATCCCTATTGGTGAGAATATAGAAGATATTACCTTTTGGGATGAAAAAGTATCAGGTTTAGGATATCTTTTTAGGGACTTAAGAGTTTTTAAAATAAAAAATAAAACTGTTGTTGTAATAGCTACCAAAAGCCAATTGAGCAACTTTGATAAGTCAGCCGTCACATTAATTTACTACCATTTGGTAAAAAGCCCTGAAGGGCCAGGTCAAATTCCGTTCCGTTGGCTTGAATATAAGTCGATAAAAACTCAACAACAGTATAAGTCTGTTGAATCTGCTTTTAATGAAGTCAAATAAGTAAGCTGTTTGTAATGAAATTGTGGAGTTTCCAACATACTAAAGTAGCTGAACACTTAACATATAAAAATACCTACTATGTCGCCCCCAAACTAGGGCCTGTTAACACTAATTAGTTTGTCGACGATAAGTGCAAAGTGAATAAAAAAGCGAAAAACAGTGTCTAATTTTTCAAATCGAGAGAATATACGTCTAAAGCCTTTTAGCCTACGAAATAAGCGTTCAACTTCATTACGTTTCTTGTACATTTCACGATCATACTTCCAAGGTGATAACCGATTACTTTTTGGCGGAACCACAGGCTCCATATTTAAATCAAATACGAGTTGCCTGGTTTCGTCACCTTCGTAGGCTTTATCCATAATGACGTGCGCACCTTCCCAGCCACAGTTTTCAAGCCTCTTTAATAGCTTTCTACCTTCCGGTGCATCACCTGCTTGACCTGGAGATAATGAAAAAGTGACCGCCGTTTGATCATCTGCTGCTACCAGGTGAATTTTAGTTGACCATCCTCCTCTTGATTTACCAATCGCTTGTGGACCGTTTTTTTTAACGCGCCTGTACCATCAGGATGAACTTGTATGATTGTGCTATCGAGCGACACAAGATCAACCTGGATATTGATGACATCAGCTTCTTGTAATACAGAAAAAACATCATCTAAAACACCTTTTTTGGCCCATCGATTAACGCGTGTATAAATGCTGTGCCAGTTGCCAAAATATTTCGGTAACCCTCGCCACTTACACCCATGCTCGGCAACATAGAGAACGGCGTTGAGTACTTGTATATTCGATAGTTTTACATTGCCGCGCTGAACAGGCAGCAAGTGTTCGATCATTTTAAATTGTTGTGTTGTAATCTCCATGAGCCTATTGTAACAACATTAGTGTTAACAGGCCCTAGTAGAGCCTGATTGGTTAATAGCCTATCAGTGGATGAGCAAGAGAATGCAAGACAGAAATATTAATATTGGTAACCATCTTCCCATTTGGCTGTGGGCTTTTCAACCCACTTTTGCAACACTTTATGAGTTGGTTTCAGAACACCAGTTTTCCCAAGGTATTTGCTTAATAGAAGTTGATGTTCCTAGAGAACAGGCCACTTTTTCCTGTTATCAACAATGGAATATATTCCTGGACTATTGCATTGAAAATAAAAGAGTTCCCATAATTGATAATAAATATAGGAAAATGTTCACCTCGTTTCATAGCCTACAACACAATGGTATTCAAGTAACTTTGCCATGCCTAAGACGAGAATGGATTAGCCAGGTTAAAGATTTAACTGAATATAGAAGGTCTGATAAATGGAGCGAAAATAACAGTTTAATTCTAAACCACAACTCAACTCGTGAATTAATCTAAAGAGTACCTTAGGGCCTGTTGGCCCTAGTAACTATCCGTTTTTTTGACCAGCTGATTAACTTGAGCACAACTTGATGACAGGGGATTAAGCTCAGAGCTAAGATCAGTATCAATTTCAGATACTTGGTTTTGTTCCGTGCAGTCGAGTTGCTTTTGATCCACCAAATAATAGGCAAGGTAAATGGCGATTAACGTAAAAAACATACCCCCAATAGCCTGGCCAAGAAGTACTCCTTCAGCGCCATAAAGTTTGGCTCCTAACCAGATAAAAGGCACAGTTCCAAGCGTGGCTTTCCCCCAGCTCATAATAGTGGAGAAAGTTGGTTTACCAAGATTATTAAAGGAAGCATTCGCTACAAATAAAATTCCATTGAAAATAAAAGTAATGGCTACAAAATGACTGAAAAAGCGTACCAGATCACCCGCTTCACCTATTAGTTTAAAAGCATCAATCACTTGGTTATTAACCAGAAAAAATAATAGACTCACTACACTAATATAACCGATACAAAACAAAATAGCTTTGTTCAAGCTTTCCCTAACACGATCAAGTCGACCTGCGCCAAAGTTCTGGCCCACGATAGGTGCCACAGCACCTGAGAGCGCAAAAATGACACCAAACAAAACCGGAATGAGTCGCCCAATAACAGCATAGCCAGCTACCACATCATCATTAAACTCAGCCATTGCTTTGGTCACAAAGGCGTTGCTGGTAGGGGTAGCAATATTAGTGAGTATTGCAGGAATCGCAATGGCATTAATACTACGTAAGTCTTGAAAGTAACGCTTGGGATGAAAACTTGAATACAGCTTATGGTGTTTTACAATTGCCCAACAAGCAATAGCTAACATGGTGACACGGGCAAACACAGATGAAATCGCAGCGCCCTCTACTCCAAGATCAAACGTGAAGATAAAAATAGGATCTAATATTGCGTTAACCAATCCACCCATTATGGTTGAATACATGGCACGCTTACCATCACCAACAGCGCGAAGACCTGCACCAAGGCACATGGCAAGTGCTAGAAACGGTAGTGAAGGGATTAAAATATTCAGGTAGCTCACAGCCAGTGCATGAGTTTTGCCTTGAGCGCCGAGTAACGATAGCAGTTCAGGAATAAAAAGCCACACAACACCAGCCACCAAACTTGAGAAAACCAACGCGGTCGCACACACATGTACCATCAAGCGCTCAGCTTTACTGCGTTCATTGGCTCCTATTGCCTTTGATATCAGTGCAACAGATGAAATAGAAAGCCCAATACCAAAAGACGTTGTAAAAAATGCAACGGTACCTGCATAACCCACCGCAGCAGCTAACTCTACAGTACCCAGCATACTTAGAAAGAACATATCCAGCAGGTCCACCAGAAAAAGAGCTGTAATACCAGCAGCACTAGTGAAGCTCATCGCCAATATATGTGGCATGAGGGGACCGGATACAAATCTGGGGCTATTCATTTTTTTGGCTCTGAGGCAAAAGTTGTTTAGTTTCCAAAGCGTCCATATTAAGGCACCATTAACTTGCTAAAGTTTAGAACAGCTCAAACACTGTCTTGCAGTTAATCAATGGCCAGCACATTATACCGCTAAGATTACATACTTAATCAAGAACATAGCAAGCTCATGCCGTATAGTCAGAAAGGTCGAATGAAATGATAGCTTAAGTAAAATGCCTGTAATACAGGCATTTCAAGATGTGATGTATAATTATTACGAAGTGTTTTCCCATAAAACAAGAAAATAAATATTTTTTAGTTAGCACAAAGTTAGTTAATTTATTGCTCCTCCTTAAAAGATAACCGAAATTCTTGAGTCATTTGATGGCCTTTTATAGCAGGGACAGCAATCGCATTAATCAATAGTTGCCCTAACATTATCAATGTTGCTGTTGCTAATGCATCAAGAAACCAAGCAACCACAATACCTACTTTGCCCATGTAAACAGGCATAGATGCCAGCTCTGGAATAGTCTGAATACCCGTTACTCCGTGTAAAACTAAACTGATCCAAAACCCAAAACAGTAAGGGCAGCGCCAAGCCTCATATAGATAAGCAAGCGGTTTAGGTAGATGTTCTATAATCCAATTGAACCACCCTCCCCAATCAGGTAATTTTTCCCAAAGCAAAATGTAAATAGCTAACCCCATAAGCGCTACAGTAAAATTCATGCCTGCTTCCCGAATAGTTACAAAAATTCTATATAAGTGGTATATCCTAATATGCAGTGTATCCTGCTTGAAAACCCTAACTAAAAGTTACATCAATGTAACACATCAACATTTTCAGTCAATGATCAAGATTTAATATTTTTAAATTTACTAGTTTTAAAGGTAAGTATTTGTACATATTTTATTTTTAAAGTATTGAAGTCATACGTTACAATGGAGTAACATAATCATTGAATCAAAAGGTAGTTTTCATGAAGATTAATAAAACTCTTTTTTCGTTTGGTTTAGTATTGAGTACTATCCTATTTGCTATATTTTTCATTGGTTATATCACTTTTCATTGGCTAATGCTCGGTATAGTTTATAATTAACTTACGAATTGAACTAACCGAATAAGCTAAAATAGTTAAATTTAATTGATATAAATTACTAAAATGGCAACTAACAGCTATTATTTCGAGACAATTAGATTACTGGTGAGAGAATGGCACTCAATTGATAAAACCGAGTGCAAACAAAATAACCTAGTGAATATTGTTCAGCAAATTCTTACTTCAGCTGTCACACATTCGCTTCCTGCTGATTGGCAAAATATTTGTACAGATGAACATGCAAAAAACTGGATCCAAGCACGAGATAACGAGGGAGTAACTTTGCTGATCATTGAAAAACAGTTAAAAATGCCAATTGGATTATTAATCTTGGCTCAAGACGAAACAAATACCAATGGTATAGAATTAAGAATTGGTTATTTACTAGAAGAGTCTGCTTGGGGTAAAGGGTTTGCAAGTGAACTCATTAAAGGACTTATATCTTGGAGCGAAGAAAATAAAGTTTCGTTATTAACGGCTGGAGTTGAGAAGGAGAATCTAGCATCACAACGGATACTAGAAAAAAACGGCTTCTCTTGTTCATTACAAACAGAAGCAACAGATACTATTATTTTTCAGCGCACTATAGAGCATCTCTAATATTTTACTGCCTCTACCCTTTTTTACTGAAAGTAGAGGTACTCAAACCAACCAATTACTTTTAAACAAAAACCACCGTTTTATTTTTGTGAATAATAACCCGGTCTTCTATATGATAACGCAAACCAAGAGCTAAAGCGGTTTTTTCACAATCTTTACCCAGCCTGACCATATCTTCAACCTTGTCACGATGGCTTACTCGAACAATATCCTGTTCAATAATGGGCCCTGCATCTAATTCTTCAGTTACATAGTGACAAGTGGCACCAATTAATTTCACCCCCCGCTGATGGGCTTGATGATAAGGTTTTGCACCTATAAAAGAAGGTAAAAAACTGTGGTGAATATTAATAATTTTACCAGCATATTGCTCGCATAGCTGGGGGGGCAAAATTTGCATATAGCGAGCTAATACAATGGCATCAGCATCATGCTCTGTTATTAGCTCCATCACCCGAGAAAAGGATTTCTCTTTATTCTCTTTATCAATTGGCACATGAAAAAAAGGAATACCATGCCACTCGACGATACTACGCAAATCATTATGGTTTGATATGACACAAGGGATTTCACAATACAGATCGCCACTATGCCAGCGATGCAATAAATCAACCAAGCAATGAGCTTGTTTGCTGGCCATTAAAATTACCTTTTTAGGCGTTGCTGAGTCAGTAATTTGCCATTGCATATTAAACTCATTGGCAATAGGGGCAAACGCTGTTTTCAAGCCATCCAGATCAAACGGCAACGAATCAGCACAAATTTCATGGCGCATAAAAAACCAGTTGTATTCTGTGTCTGAGTGATGATTGGCTTCAGTAATCGAGCCGTTATAGGTGGCTAAAAAATTACTGACTTTGGCAACAATTCCTACCCGATCAGGGCAACCTATAACCAATCGATAACTACGTGACATACTTTCCTCATCCTAAACTGTTAGTGCAATTCATATTTAGGCACGTACAGTTTCCAATCAACAAATAACTAAAAGGGGATGAATTATATTACTTGACCTATCGGTTAAGCAATTGAGTTTTGAACAGCTTAAGTCTTCAAGGCCTTTTGCTTTTCATCCACGAATTGCTGTAACTGCCTTAGAATAGCCTGGTCCTGTGGATTTTGCTTTGTCGCCAATAATGATGCTATTAGTGCTTGCAACTCTGGCAAACAAATACTACCACCGCCCTCTTTTTTCATTAGTCGATGTTGGCACCAGCTCTGCCAGCGTTGCTGCTCTGATGAAGTGAGGATTTCAGGGTAGTTACGAGCCCGATAACGAAATAACATGGTATCTAATCGACTGTCCTGAAACTGGCCAGCCATTTCTTCCAACATATTGGGAGGTAATGTTTTTAGACGATTCATTTGGCCTCGATCATAAGGGCTGAAAAAGCCACCACTATATAACATCAGGTCAGGATCATTCGTTGCCGTTGCTGGCTGTTGATTAAAAACTTCACTGACTTTTTCTCTTAATCCCGCGGCAGCCATTAATGCTTGATGATGCTGTTTATACATGGCTAAATCAATTTGCCAGCGTTCTTGGTCTGCTGGTCGTAGCACATTTAAAGGGGCTATTACCGGACATTTATTGATATGAATGGTTTTTAGCGGTATGCGCGCTACACCATTTGGTAGCTGGTCAGCCGGGGTGAATAAGCGTTCGCGAACTTCTTCTACCGATAACGCTAAGAGCGGTGTTGGATCTACACTCAAGTCATAGACAATACGGCCATTTTTATTAGTTGGGTGCTCAGCTAATAGCATGACTATCGCCATACAACCCCGGCTAGGTGAGAACATACCAGAAATATGCACAAACGGATTGGTCGTATCTACATGTGCTTTCACCCTATTTTTATCTCGAACACCTAACATAAAGTCAAACAGTTTAGGCTGTTTTTCCCTTAATAATTTTGCTAAGGCAATAGTTGCCCTTACATCCGATAATGCATCATGGGCTTGGGTATGGGTAATACCATTAGCCTGGGTTAACTGCTCTAACTTAAAACTAGGTATGTTTTCCTCATTAGAGGGCCACTCGATACCTTCTGGCCTTAATGCATAAGCAGCTCGCATAACATCCAATAAATCCCAACGACTATTGCCGTTTTTCCATTCTCTGGCATAAGGATCAAAAAAATTGCGATACAACAAATGACGGGTAACTTCATCATCAAAGCGAATACTGTTATAACCTAGTACACAAGTATTCGGCTGGCTAAACAGCTGATAGATTTTATCTGCAAACTTAGCTTCTGGTATTCCATGCTGATAGGTAGTTTGTGGAGTAATTCCAGTAATTAAACAAGCCTCCGGGTTTGGTAGCTGGTCATCAGGCAATCGACAATAAAAATTATCAGGTGAACCTACTTCGTTGAAATCTTGGTCGGTACGAATACCCGCAAATTGTGCAGGCCAGTCTTTGGCTGGATCGGCACCAAACGTTTCAAAATCATACCAATAAAAAGTTGGGGCTTGTGGCATTGGCTACTCTTTAGACGATGTTATAGGTATCAGCTGAGTGCCCCATATTAAGTGAAGTTTTAGTGATTACTCAAATTTAAAGCCATTTTAACTGAGCTTGTCCCTTGCTTTTATTAATGACAGCCAGCTCTAACTGTTGTTTATTTTCTAAAGGTACTTTTGCAGTAATGGTTACTTGTTCAGTATATTGACTGTCAATAATAGAGCCTTGATACTCTTCCAGTATTACCTTCACAGTTGGCTCAAAGCTATAGTGACAGTTGATTACACCGGAAAGACAAGGCACTTTTAGCTTAGTAGACAGTTGCTCTAGGGCTGCTTGAGTCACCCCCGAGTAGGCACGCACCAATCCACCCGCCCCTAGCTTAACCCCACCAAAGTAACGCACCACCACTACAAGTACTTCACCTATTTTATGATGCTGTAACACATTAAGTATGGGCTTGCCTGCAGTACCTTGTGGCTCACCATCATCGCTAAATGCAATACTGGTCGCACCCTCAGGCGGTCCAGCAACATAAGCCCAGCAATGATGGCGCGCATCAGGGTAGCGAATTTTAATTTGCTCAATGGTTGCTAATGCTTGTTGGCGATCCTGAACATGTTCTATCAAAGCGATAAACCTACTGCGCTTGACTTCATGCTCTACAGTAATAGGCTGCGTAGGAATAGCATAGGTTGATTCCAACTGTTCAGACATAAAACAATATCACTACCCAATGACAAAATATCAGTGCATTTTACGAGGTTAACCTGGAAAACAAAATGCGCCTTGATAGTTCAGTCTTTAAAACTAAAGTAGTGTTGCAGCGACTCAACGATATCTTTAATACCGCAATGGGTATGAATAATCTCAAAGCCAGAGTCAAAATAGCGTTGATCAATGTCAGGCTTACACCATAAACATACCGCAATAAAATCTATCTTTCCGGCATTGTCGGGTAGCTTAATTAGCAGCTGATACTCAGCACTGGTCATAATCGGTATTTCACTAATCAGCATCAAACCATGAGTGGATATGTTACCAATAAATCCCATTGATCGGTCAGTATAGTTGTTATATACAGTTAAATAGTCAGTGAGGTGGTGACGAGGGATTAAGCGTTTTTCATTAGTAAAACTGTGATTTGCCATTGTTCGTTAGCTTATTGTCTCACATCAGGTTGCACCTCCCTGTCAGATAGAAAATAGCTTTTCTATAGCCAAAGTTATTACCGACAACTCACATGCCATCCACTTGCTTGCGAAATGATCAAACCTATTAGAAGTGTAGTCGTAAGTTGTTAAAAATGACAGCTAAACGTTATCAAAAAGACATGAAATCGTCATTTAGCGTAGGGGCTTTTCCCTATCTTTCCACCTGTTAATACTCTAATTCGGGCTTTTGCACGATAGGCATATTCAGATTGAGGGTAAGTCTGTTGAATAAAACGATAGGTTTCTATTGCATCCATATACAGTCCCTGTCGTTCTAGACATAGGCCACGTAACATGGAAACTTCTGGTTGTAAAAAACGCCGTGGTTGAGCACGAATCATTCGATCAACCCGACTTAGAGAGTGAAAAGTACCTACGCAATTACCATTGTCATAATGCTGATAAGCAAAATCTAACTCTTGATTAATCCGGTGAGAAGCACAGCCACTGATCAATATGAATAATATAGAGACGAAGACAAGTTTGCAGAGAAAAACAATTGCACCACAACAACTACTGAGGCCATTCAAGAAAAAGCGCACTTGTTGTTCTGCCATCGTTTTACCCTGTCATTAAGTAAAGAAAAACCATGTCAACAAATATCGACCTATTGGCTTTTTTCTTTAATAGACAATTTTACTTAACGAGCAGCTTTCGTAAGAAAGCAACAACACACAAGTACAGTTTTGATCATTCAGAAACAAACAGGTAAGCCAGCAAAAGCTGGTAAACAGGTCATTGCCTGTTACCAACTCAGCATTGGCTTTTGGGTATTACTCAGTAACTACCTTTTCAACGCGATCGACTGCTTCGATAGTAGCAACAACCCGACGGTTTTGCTTACGACCCAAAGGAGTTCCGTTATCAGCAATGGGTTCAGCTTCCCCTTTACCAATAGCGGTCAGGCGATTGCCATCCACTTGATATTGTTCAATCAACGCTTCACGAACGGCATCGGCACGTGACTGAGACAACATCAGGTTGTAGGTGTCATTACCGACTGAGTCAGTATGTCCTTCAATAGTGACATGCACATTGGAGTATTTACGTAAGAACTGGGCAGCTTTTTCCAATTCACCGTAGTACTCAGGCTTCACCTCTGACTTGTCAAAGTCAAACTCAACATTAAGCCTCACACTAACGGGCTTATCGACATAAATTGTCTGAGGCTCTTCTACCGGAGTAGGAGCTGGCGTCACTTTACGAGGCTTACTGGTTTTAGTGTCGCCCAAGGCATACTTGAGTGAAAACATCCAGGCTGCATCGTTATCATCTTCATCCAGACTGTGGTAACCACGAACATCTGTTCTTAGCGCCAACCGATCAGTTAATTCGCGCTCAATACCCACACCCACACCTAGCAAGGTTTCTTCATCAACACCTGAGGTATTTGGGTCTATCCGCATGTGAGCAGCACTTGCCAATAAATAAGGCTTCCATTTACCTTTTGGGTTAAAAAAGTACAGCCCATCCAGGTGATACCACTGGGCATCAACTTCGTTATCCAAACCAGGATCTTCAGTTTTTAAGCCCCCAACCCCTAATTGCAAGGCAGTACGCTCATTAAACTGATAACCGAAATCCAGGCTGTAGATGGAATCATCCTCAAGGCCACGATCATCATTAAAAAAGTATTTGCCCACCGAAGGAGCAACATACGCGTGGGGCTTAACCTGTTCCTCAGCAGCTACTGTATAAGTGGCCAGACTCAGAACAATCCCCGTGGTAATTAAGTTCATTTTTTTCATTAAGCCAAACTCTCCATTGCACGAATAAATCGTCCGGTTGGAGTATATAATGACTTTTTGCAATAAAAAAAACTGAAGCGATTAAAAATGGTTGCCAAACAGTCAAATCGTGAATCAGATCACTACTTTTTTATGCCATAATAATAAATACTCGTTTAGATAATCATTATAAAACAGCGGTTACTCAATGGAAAATTTAAATACACCACTTTCGTCTTTTTGTTTAGTATTGCTTGACTGGCAAAATAACTCTTCCACTTTTTTAAATAGAGCCATAACGACAGCAGCCTTACTTTCCGACGAAATTTATTATGCTGTTATAATTACCCACTCATTTAAGTACTTACCCTTACCAGGTAAACAGTCTCCCAGTAAAAAGCAAATAGAAACAGAATCCAATCAACAGGTTGAACAAATTTGTGGTCAATTAAATATTAACAAAGCACTCCACTACTGTGGGATTTTTATGGGAGATGAAGGTATACATCAGTTAAATCAAGTCTGCCTTAAAAAACAGATTACGCTCATCATAAAACACCTTCATCCTAGCCTCCCTTTTACCCAACAATTTGCAGCTATTAGCCCCATGCAATTCATTAAAGAAACGACCATATCTATATGGTTTATCACACAACCAACCCCCAACCAGCAGGCATTAGTTTGTGTGAATGGTGAACAGCATGATGCGCAACACGAACAGCTTACTCAAAAAGTGATTGCAGTCAGTGGAAGGCTTGCTAACAGGTTATCCATAAAGCTTGAATTATTTCATGCTATAACACCATTAGGAGCAGAATGGTTAGTTGATACAGACCTTACCCAGCCACATCAAGAGGAAACGCAACAACTGGAGACTAACTTTGATCAACTGGTTAGCCAATTACAAAATACACTCCCAGCTGATGCCTGTTCCATCACCTGTATGCAAGGAGAACCTGGCTATGTCATCAGTCAACGATTGCAGCAGCAAATGATCGATTTACTGATTATTGGATGGCTACCACAAAACCACTGGACCCATGCTATACATGGCCAATTGGCCGAGCGATTTATTAAACAAGGTAGTTTTGATGTAATTATTATAAAATAAAAGCTTATTTTTGTGAGATTAGCTTAGTCAACGGGGTATTATTTAATGCAGCAACGCAATCCAAAACCCCAGTCGGTTTTCCGCTACGTTTTATTTGTTGTTTACTCTTAAAAGTACTAGTAAAAATTTCTTTAACTTGCTCAGTATTAATTTGTGGATTTTTTTCTGCCATCAACGCAATACAACCTGCTACTGCGGGTGTTGCCATTGAGGTACCAGAGTCCATTTTCGTTAAAGAGTTTTTATCTGATGGATCGAAATTTTCATTGGTTGAAATAATATTATAACCAGGTGCAAGTACTTCAGTATGAGCAAATGGCTGCTGACCAACCGTTGATTTATTTTTGTTACTCGCTTTAAAGGCACCTACAGCAATAACATTGTCAAGACAAGCCGGAAAATCCTTAAATACCCCAAAACCCTCGTTCCCTGAAGCAGCTACTACAATAACCCCTTTTTCAGTTAATTTAGAAATATAGTTCCTTATTGCACGTGCAGGCCCTGTTGGAGGGACACAAGACCAACTTGAAAATGAGCGACTACCTAAGCTCATATTGACCACTTTAACGTCCTGTAATTCTGGGTTGCTGTCTATAGCCTTAAGCGCTTCAACAATGTCAAAGTTAGAACCATTATTAGCCTGATGTAGCACTCGCAAATTAACAACATTAGCTTGTGGCGCTATACCTGTGGGCGCACCCTCACTGAGTGGCTGAGCAGCAATGATACCGGCAACATGAGTACCATGATCTGCAGGGTTATTGCTACCATGATAATTACTTTGACAGGAGGCCTGTTTATAATTATTTTCTTTATCCCAGTTCGATGAAAAACAATAATGTCGGGTAATATGACGAAGCTGTGGATGATTACTATTAATTCCCGAGTCAATAACAGCAACAGTAATACCTTTCCCTGTATACGAGCTAGCATTTACAAAAGAAAAAGCTGTTAATGAATTTACAAGAAATATAACAAATAATAAGCGCTTCACCATAAGATAACTACTTCCATTAAAAATATTATTATTTATTGTTAGCCTCTTGATTAAGAACCAAAGCAAACCCTACTTTTTTATTACTATTCAAGGTTATTGATTTTGCTAAACTATGTAAATTAGGTTGATTGATATTCAGCACAACAACAATGATACTTAAGTCACGTTTTGTACTAGTGTTATAAGGATGTACCCAGAAGTAGTTACAGATTCAAGACTGCAAGGCATCAGAGCTACAACTATCCCTCTCCCTTGGACACAATCTGCTTTACGTCAAGCCTATATACTGTTAATTTAGTCACAACTTTAAAAGTATAATAAAAGCTTAGTTTTATACCCTCATTCGAAAGGGTAAAGACCTCAACTACATATATATTTTTGAGTATTCTATGGGCAATAGCATGAATATAGGAGAACAATTATACCAGGCTGCAATGAGACTAAGTGAAAAGCGTTATCCTGTGGATTTTGGAGGTGCAGCGGCTATTAGAACCCAGTCAGGTAAAATTTTGACCAGTGTAGCACCCGACACCAAAAATGATGCACTTGCCTTATGTATGGAAGTGGGCGCACTTCTAGTAGAAGCCCATATACTTAATGAAATAGTCACCCATTCATTATGCATTTATCGCGAAAGCGAGAAGGCTGATTATTTAATCCTTAGTCCTTGCAACATTTGCCAGGAAAGAGTTGTCCACTGGGGTGGCAATGTACAAGTTACTATCAGTAACCAACAAAATCAGCTTATTTTTAAAACAATTCGAGAATTACAACCTTACCATTGGTCCATCGTCAATGGAGAAACACTGTAATAACTTATGAGAAAAATAAATATCCAGTATTATCATACACCCTGTGGTCCGTTAGTATTAGGTGAATATAATGGTCAGCTTTGCTTGTGTGACTGGCAATATAGAGAAGCAAGAACTACGGTTGATAACAGGCTAACCAAAGGTCTTAAAGCAGGTTTTATTGAAGAAAATAGTGATACTCTACAAACAGCCAAACAACAACTAACAGAATATTTTAACGCCAAAAGAAATATTTTTGATATTCCTTTATTAATGGTTGGAACTCCTTTTCAAAAAACCGTCTGGCAAGCTTTACTGCAAGTCCCCTTTGGTACAACCACCAGCTACCTGCAATTAGCAGAAAATATTGGTAATAAAAAAGCCATCAGAGCCGTGGCCAACGCTAATGGTGCCAATGCAATATCAATCTTTATTCCCTGCCATCGTATTATCGGTAACAATGGGAAGCTAGTTGGCTATGCCGGAGGTTTAGACGCCAAGCAAAAACTATTATCCATAGAACAGCAGTGCAGTTAGTTCATATCAATCAGTCATTTTTTAGTGAAAATAGCGAAAGCATATGAGTATCACTCTCTACAATGATTTTGAGAATATAATACATACTTATATTCAAGCTAAAGATAAAAACCAGCCTTCCTTAATGAAGCAAGTCTTTTCCAGAGATGCCGTTCTGGAAATAAAAAACAAATCAGCTCATATTGAACTCCCTGCTATAACAACAGGCTTAAGTGCTATCACCGACACCTTGGTGACTAACTTCAACCAATCCTACGAAAATGTTTACACCTACTGTCTACTCAACTCATTTCAAAACGGGCAAAGTGATCTATCATGTCAATGGTTAGTAATCATGAGAGAAAAAGCCAGTAAAAAGCTTCGTGTAGGCTGTGGACGTTACGATTGGATAATTAACGATCACTTCTACACTCTAGCCAATAAACTAATCATCACTATTGAACACATGATTGTACTGCCAACAACTGAATCAACAACAATAACAAAATGGCAAGGTAATTTAGATTATCCTTTTACGGAGCCTAGTAGACTTCTAGAGAAAATGTCTGAATTAGAAGCACTTAGGAATATTAGCCAACCAACTGCCTGCTCAATAGGAGCCTGAAAATGTCTGAATATACAGCAACCATAAGATGGCAAAAAGCTGACGACGAAGACTACTTAGCTAATCAATATAGTCGTGCCCACACTTGGTCATTTGACGGAGGCCTCACCATACCTGCCTCCTCATCTCCCCATATTGTCCCATTGCCATACTCTGAGGAAGCAAATGTTGATCCTGAAGAAGCATTTGTCGCATCCTTATCAAGCTGCCACATGTTATTTTTCTTAGCTATAGCAGCTAAACGAAAGTTTATTATTAATGAATACGTAGATAATGCCATAGGTACGCTGGAAAAAGACACTGATGGCAGGATGGCAATGACAACAGTCATCTTACACCCCAAAATTAGCTTTGATGGTAGCAAGCCAACCCGACAAGAGTTAGAAGAAATACATCACTTATCACATGAAAAATGTTTTATTGCTAACTCAGTTAAAACAAAAGTGATAACTACAATTATTGAGTAATAGTATATTTAAAGACCACAAGTACAAACTAATGAAAGAGTCAATACAAATAATACCCTTTTCCAACCTAGCATTAGCGTTTATTCCTGTGGCGGCCGTCATTATAATTATTTGGAAATGGCAATTAAATTACAAAAATACTATATACGCCATTTGCCGCATGCTAACTCAGCTATTATTTATTGGTTACATTTTAACGTATATTTTTGCCAGCGATAGTGCTTTAATTGTTGGTTTGGTTCTCTTCGTAATGATAGCAGCTTCAAGCTGGATTGCTTTACGCACTCTATCAATTCCTCGCCAAACATTATATTTAATGTCCTTTATCTCAATTACCTTGGGTGGAGGAATAATCTTATTTTTTATCACTCAATTTATTTTGATACTACAACCTTGGTATTTACCTAATTATTTAATTCCTCTAGCAGGAATGGTGTTTGCTAATGCTATGAACAGCGTTAGCCTGGCAGGAGAAAGAATAGAAGCCGAGCTGAATAGAGGGTTATCCTATGAGGAGGCGCGCATTATCGCCTTTAAAACATCTTTGATTCCTATTACAAATTCATTGTTTGCAGTTGGACTAGTCTCTTTGCCTGGAATGATGACAGGGCAGATTCTATCAGGGGTTTCCCCCTTAATTGCAGTGCGTTATCAAATTATGGTGATGTGTATGCTGTTTGGTTCATCTGGTTTTACATCAGCGTTATTTCTTACCCTAATTAAGAACAAGCTAGCCACAATAACTGATACTGACACTAAACCATAAAAAATTACAAAATGGTGTATCAATTCGCAACACAGCACTAGTTAATCAAATTAAACCACCACAACAGTGTCATCAGAATAAGCAGTAAAGCCCCCCACCCCCAAAGCTTGAAACTAGTTGTATTGGATTTACTTGCATTGACCAACTCTTGTTGTTGCAAGTCATAATTCAACTGGTTAAGGGGCAAATAACCTGTATTAGTTTTATGGTAGTTCTGGGTGGTCATTGCCTCTGACTTTGCTCTCACTCGGGTTTTACTTTGATCCTCTGGTGGACCAATAACCACAAAGCTGAACTGATCAAATGTTATTAAGTCACCGGTACGAAGCCGACCTTCTGTAATTTGTTGATCATTTATAAAAGAGCCGTTAGCTGAAATCAGGTCTTTCACGAAAAGTAAGCCATCAACCAAATACAATTCCGCATGACGTCGGGATATATGCGGAGAGGGTAAACATAAATCACAGTCAGTAGCTCGCCCTACCAGCAACTGGTCAGTCACAGCAATCGTATTTTGAGCTAAATCATGATTAACAGGCTTAAGATACCAGCCCGTTACCTTTTTTACAGGATTATGTACAGGCGCCCTTACCTGCTTTGGATCAGAAATCAATAGTTCAGTAGCGCCTATGCGAATAGTATCACCCGCTTGTAATAAACGGTTTTTCAAGACAGGTTCATTATTAACGTAAGTATTTATCCCTCCCGTTAAATCGATTAATGTAGCCTGGTCCCCTTGAATAAAAATACTAATATGCTCGTCTGCAATAGTAGGATCTTTTACAATAAAGTCACAATCAACTCCATTCCCTACCACTACTTTATTGCCTACTAACCATATAGCTCCTTTTGCGCTGTGTTTATAGCCCAACTTCAGCATGTACAGTGTTTCCTGAAATGCAAATAATAAATATTCGCGTCACATTAATAGATAATCTGAGTATTTCCATTATGTTAGATATACATTTGTTTATTTATAGATAAAACCAAGGTTGAGCTTATCCCCATTAAAACGATTTTTTTCAAGGATATCTTACAAAATGTAGACTGGCTCTAAAAAAATTTATACCCTTCACTTTTACAATAATACCAACAAATGTAGAAACGCGAGCAAAAAAGTACACAACGGTATTGTCGCATATCTTTTTACAAAGCCACTAATAAGTCTGCCTAAATCCCAAAAAAATTAAATAACAGATAACGAAAGTTTATACAGACATCACAAACAAACCCCACTATTGTCTATTTAACAAGCAGCTTTAGGGTGTTTTTGCAAAATTCACTGGCCACCTTGTCAGTGTATTCCATTATTTGTTCGCGCTGTTTAAGTGTAGGCTTAACACTATTTTTTAGCGCATCCAGGGCTTCCAGCTGTAATAGTTTCACTTCACAGTAGGCACTGTTTTTAGTCAACTTACCTTCCAGTTGCTGGCTTGCAGAATCTACCAATACAAAGTCTACACGACTAGAAACCAAGTGAGGGCTAATATCAGCTTCCCTCTGCACAGCCGTTGCTGTGGTTAACGTTTTAGAGTGGTTAGCAAACTTCATATGCACTACCGCAGGTGATTCAACCAACGGTTGATCAGGAATAATCATGTAACCAACTTTAGGCAAGTGTTCATTTAACAGCCGGTTGATATAAGATAAATTATATGGGCTGTTATCCTCCAACAAATTCAAGTTATTTGACAATACCCAGCTTTTCATGACGCAGCCTGTCATGCCATGCTGCTCACGATTTGGGCATTTACTTTCAACACTCGTCACAAAGCGTACATGATATTTAAGGCTATTTTTAAGAGAAAGCAGTTTAAATTGTTGCTTCTCTTTCAACCAATTATGTAACAGTGTTGTTTGCTCTATGTCTGGAATGATTTCATTGGCTGAAGTCAACTTGAGAGCTGGTGTCAGTAGTCCTTTTTGTTGCCTGAAAGCGTTTAATAAACGAGGTTTAACGCTTTTTGGGATATGAAAATGTGCTTGAATGACCGGTTTTTGTAATAAGTTGCTGGCAACATTTTGTTTAATCTTCGCCCAGTCCGTGGCTGTTAATGGCAAGTCTGCCTGATTAGGTTGATAGAAGTTAAATAAATCATAGCTGTTACTAGTATCCAGCCACTTATTGGCCTGCTGGTAACGTTGATCATAAGCACCTAGCAGCTTATTGTAATCAGTTCCCTGGTAATCATAAGTTGCAGATAGTGTACTAAAAGAAGATTGTTGTTTTACACCTGGTTTTAGCGGCGAATTACTTGTACAAGCTGTTAACAACAGCACACTTAACAGTGGTACATGCAACAATAAAGGACAATTTAACTGCATAATGATAACTACTCTAGTTACACCCACTTAGGCAGGTACTTTGTATTTTTATATAAAGCTCGTTTTAGGTTAGCTGATAGGCTATTGTAAAATGTTTACTGCTATATTAAATGCTTACTAGATTAGTTAAAGCATCACTAAACAAGTTAATACATGAATTAATAATCAAATAACCTATTCTCAAGACTTACCCTGCTAATAATTTGTCTCAATTCAATGGATTATAGCTTTGTCATTTGCTTTTGGCGTGAACTAAACCAATTTATTACTATTGAACTATTAACAATATTGCCCAATATATAAAATAGTAGACACAATAAATGATAACCAGGTATCTATTATATATAACAAGATGGGGTACAAAAAAGAAAAGTGAAGGATAAAAAAAGCCCGGCGCTAGCAGGGCTTTTATACTTTTCGCGAATGATTTCTATACCATTGCTCTTCACCCCAGTCATTTAGTTTACTAAATGACTGGGGCTTCATCTCTCCATGACCTCGCTTAAATTATCCTTCGCTGTGAGTATATATCGTTTTATTTTTACACCTAAAAATGATTCATGATGGGTATATATTGATTACTTAAGCTTTTTCTTAATTTCAATTAGCTGGCTATTAACTTGTCGTCTAAATGCATCAATGGCTTTTAGTGTTTCTGCATGGGCTGCTACTTGTTTGACTAAGTCTGCCTGCTGGGCTTGATCCTGTTTGCCAACTAATTTCTGCTGGGCTGAAAGCGTTTCAACCGTTTGCTCTAACTGATTTAGCTGTTCTGTCAATACAGAGATTGCTGCTTCATTTGCTGGGTTCGGCTTTGACTGGTTACTAAGCTGTTTGGTCAGCTTGCTATTTGCTTTCTTTAACTGAGCTAACTCTGCCGCCAGTTTAGTTATTTGTGACTGGCTCGATTTATAATCCTTAGCAAGCTGCGTCACAGTACTCTCTTTGCCACCAAGTGATTTGGTTAGCTTGGCAATTGCCAGGGCATTTTTTTCAGTCGCTTGTTGGCTTGCCTCAATACTCGACTTGTTCCGTTTGTTCGCTAAATCCCACAACTTACGAATTTCGCTATGAGCCAGTGCCAGCTCCTTTTTCATTTTGACGCGCTCAGCTTCTCGTTTAGAGGCAGTCTTGGCTAAGTCTGCACCAGTTGCCGAAAGCTTACCTGTCACTTCATTTAAAATCGTCAGTGTTTTTTGCTGCGACTTCTTCAGGCTGGCATTTTCCTTCCTGAGCTTATCAATGGTTAAATAACCAAACCCTCCCATTGCCACAACTGTAATCACTAGCAGAAAAACCATAAATGCAAGTAATGGGCTAGACTTCTTCACAATAGTTTTTGGCCTACCATAGTGCCTGCTATCTATGTCATCATCTGCAATCGATACACTGGGTAAGTCATCGTAGTCATCGTATCGGTTATCAGTCATCGCAATACTTCTCGCCCTTTTTCATTGCCAGCCATTGTAGAATATTGACTACTATTCACCAATACCCTTTTATTATTTAAATTTCACCTGATTGCAGTTTAGCTATTTCACAAATTCCTTGATTAAGTTACTACAGCCGAATAGCCTACCACTTCCGAATCATACGCTATTGATAGATTCATGCAGGTTATTCACTAGCAGTATGCCAACTCTTTACCATGCCCGCTACGGGAGCCACTATGTATGCTTGAAAGCCAGACAGGAACAGTAAAAACCCAACTCTCTCCTAAATGGCTTATTTATGGTGCCAATGGCTATACTGGTCGGCTAATTGCCAAAGAAGCCGTGAAACAAGGGCTCGAGCCCATACTTGGGGGACGTAACGATCAAGAAATTGCCCCTTTAGCTATTGAATTAGGCCTATCTTACCGTATTTTTGACCTAACTGATCAGCAAATTGTGAACCAATCACTATCAGACATTGATCTTGTTGTACTTTGTGCTGGTCCATTTTCCACTACTAGCAGGCCAATTGTTTCTGCTTGCTTAAGCCAGGGTACCCATTACCTTGATATTACTGGTGAAATATCAGTATTTACAGCTATTTTTGAACAACACCAAGCCGCCAAGGAAGCTAATGTTGTACTATGTCCTGGTGTAGGATTTGATGTCATACCAACAGACTGCATCGCAGCCACCCTGAAAAATGCCTTGCCAGATGCGAACTACCTGGCCCTTGGTTTTGATAGCAATAGTCAATTAAGCCCCGGCACCATGAAAACAGCAATTGAAGGATTAAGGTCAGGCTGTAAAATTCGTGAAAATGGCATTATTAAAACTGTACCGCTCGGCTACCGACAACGCCAAATTGACTTTGGCAATGGCTTAAAACAAGCTGTAATAATCCCTTGGGGAGATGTCGCAACCGCTTACTTTTCAACCCATATTCCTAACATTGAGGTTTACATTCCTCTATCACCCCCTGGTATTCATCGACTACGTCGATTACGCTGGTATCGTCCTTTATTATCACTACCATTAGTACAGCGACTCTTAAAATATCAAGCTTCACGTAAATATCGAGGGCCATCAGAACAAGAGCGACTGCAAAGCAAAGTATCTGTTTGGGGAGAAGTGAAAAATGATCGCGGGGATATTAAGCATGCCTTTCTTACCACCCCCAATGGCTACCTATTGACAGTAGCCGGCACCTTATTAGCAGTACAACACCTGTTGCACTACCGTGGAGAAGGAGGTTACTTTACCCCATCCCAACTAATGGGCAGAAACACCATCGAAAGCTTGCCTGGCACTTCTAGAATCAAAGTCACTAGTGGTACATTCGAGATAAATGCACGAGCCTTATAAGCCCAATATTTCCTACGTTTGCTTTCCCCTATTAACCCTACTTTTTATACCATAGAAAAGGCATCACTTGAGTGCTATGATTTGCCTACTTCTGAAACCTGTAGGGTTAAATTCAAAGCAAGGCATGAGTAATATGCAACAGATTGGTCATACATATTTTTTACAGCAGACAACCGATGTAAAAATAAGCATGTAAAAGCGATGTCATAACATTGCCTTAGTTGAACTTATTGTCTATATAAGACATACCCTATTATTAAGCCTGATGAATAATATAAATGGAGTAACCTACAATGGCTATTGAATTGCCTGCTCTTCCTTATGAACGTGATGCCCTTGAGCCTCATATCTCAAAAGAAACCTTGGATTACCATTATGGTAAACACCATAATACTTATGTTGTGAAATTAAACGGCCTGATTGAAGGTACTGACTTTGCTGGCAAAGACTTAGAGTACATCGTTAAAAACTCTGAAGGTGGTGTTTTTAATAATGCAGCTCAAGTTTGGAATCACACTTTTTACTGGAACTGCTTAAGCCCCAATGGTGGTGGTGAGCCTACTGGTGAACTGGCTAATGCCATCATTGAAGCATTTGGCTCTTTTGCAGACTTCCAAGCACAACTGACTGATAAAGCCGTAAACAACTTCGGCTCTGGCTGGACCTGGTTAGTTAAAAACCAAGACGGTAGTTTGGAAATTGTTAACACCAACAACGCTGGCACGCCTTTAACAGGTAACCAAAAACCTTTATTAACTGTTGATGTATGGGAACATGCTTATTACATTGACTATCGCAATGTTCGCCCAGACTATTTAAAAGCCTTTTGGCAATTGGTCAACTGGGAGTTTGTGGCAGGCAACTTTGCAGGCTAAGCCAGTTCTCTCTAAAACAAAATGCTGGGGGCTTAATGCCTCCAACATTAAACCTTCTTTGCTAAAAACCATTTATTTATTCAGTATCTTGGTTAGCCCCTCTCATTTCATCATTTTTCTTACTTAATGACTGCTTATTGCCTGGCTTAACACTTGCCAGCAAGTTATCCATAAACTGCTGTTTTAAGTAAATCATTAACTGTCCATAAATACTTTTTAATCGAGGCTTTTGCTTAACGGAAAAAGGAATGGGTCGACACAAATTGATTGCCTGATAACCTAGTCTGGCGGTTAATAAGCCAGCTCCCATTCCCTGAGTGAATCGAGTTGAAACCCGACCTGCTAGTTCTGCTCCTAATAAATCCATACCAATATCCGCAATAAGTTCAGTGGCACCGGTATAAACCATGTTGCGAAATACCGTACGAATCAGAGAAATACGGCTCCAATAGCCTAGTTTAACGCCATAAACCTCACACAACTTATCGATCATTTTGATATTACGCCACCCCAAAATCAGCATATCAGTAATGGCCAGTGGGCTAATTGCCACTAATAATGCTGCTTCTGATGACCAGCGATATACCACCTGCTCAGCTTGGCTATCCAATGGCTTCAACACCATTTGGCTATATAGTGCAATTACCTCTGCATCATTGTGACTACTATTTACAGTACTAACCCACTGCTGATACCCATCAGTTGCCTGGTAACCACTCTGCTGACTTAGCCTTTTAGCAAAACGTATAGCTTCCCCCTGCTGTTCGCTTTGTTGTAAACGATTCGCCTTTCGCTGCCACTGTTGCAGTTTTTTTAGCTTGGATAAACTACGCAATTCACCAAATATCACCTTGCCAAAACAAGTCACTAATAGTACCAAACCTGCTGTATAGGTGACTGCTATCAAACGGCTCTGCTGCCACTGCTCAACTAAAAACCATGTCAATTCTGCTAAGGCACCAGCGCCTACCAACCCAGCAGCAATTAATAACCAACGTCCGGTCGGTGACTTTGTTGATCGAGGTGCCACCGGTAAAGCTTGCTCAATTGGCTGTTCTAGCTTCGGAGTAAACTGGTCAGCTGTAAAGTCCAAGCGTTGCTCGACTTTCTCGGATTGTTGTTGCTCAGCCAGTGGTTTGTCAAAATGAATAGCTTGATTTAATTGTTCATCTTGTTTGCTCATTGCAGTTTATCCCCCAATAAAAAATCCAATGCTTGATCCATCCTAATATGAGGGAGCGGTTGATTTAGTTGCTTGGCTGGAGGAAAAAACTCCACAAAACGAAACGGCTTTTTCTCCCAATAATCAGTTTTTGGCGGCGAGCTGGGTACTTCACCAGGAAACAATGTCAGTAAGCTTCGATCAGTTAATTGATGTCCTTCAATTGCCGGTATCTGCTTACCTTGATAATCACAGAAGCCAGCCTGCGTTGCTCTAATGGAAGCCAATGCCATTGATTCCACGGTAATACCATCAAACCGTACATGACGTTTAATACCCTGGACCAGCTCGGTTAATAAAGCCACCATATGTCCATGTTGATCAGGCGTCACATGGTCCGCCTTGGTTGCAACAAATAACAGCCGGTCTATTTTCGGTGAAAATAACCGAGTGAGAAAATTGCTTTTACCATAGTTAAAACTTTCAGCAATTTGTTCCAATGCCAGCTGTAAGTCATTAAAACTACCAGAGCCTGCATTTAATGGTTGTAAACAATCGGCCAATACAATCTGTCGGTCAACCTGAGCAAAGTGCTCTTTATAAAAACGTTTCACTACCTGATCACAATAGCTGTTATAACGACGGGTTAATTCTGCTAATAAGCATTCATTACTCACCTTATCTTGTGAAGTAACAGGAACTGGGAAAAAGTTTAATATAGGCGCACCTTTCATTTCACCAGGCAATAAAAAACGACCTGGCTGCAAAAAATGGAGTCCTAACTCTGTTCGGAACCGTTGAATAAGTGTTGTATATTGTTCAGCAAGCTCTCTAATAATGTGATCATCAGCAGCTTCAGTAAAACCCAATGCAGCTACACGGCCTAACCAATCACTGGCAAGTGCCTGTCTTGGTGACTGATTAAGTAATGCCCACTGTTGCTCACTCCAGCTAAGAAAACTTTGCTCTAGCATCGGCAAGTCCAACAACCACTCACCAGGATAGTCAATAATGTCTAATAGCAGAGTTACTGGTTCAGACAACCAACTGGATATCCCTGTAGCGGGTAAAAAACGCAGTGCTAGCCGTATTTCACTTAACCCTTTGGTTGGCTCAGGCCATTCTGGCGCCTCACCCGATAACGACTGTAACGCCAAGTCATAACGAAAACTGGCCACTTCCGGATGCGGCTGCTGGGCACGCCGTACGCCTAATAACCGGTCATCTTGAACAACCTCAAAAAAAGGCAACTGCTGACTATAACTCCCTTCTAAAAGCTGATTGACTAATGATGTAATAAAAGCAGTTTTGCCACTGCGGCTTAGCCCTGTTACCGCCAGGCGGAGGTGTCGATCTAAAGTACGCTTTAAAAGCTGCTGCCCTTGTTGTTGAATTCGCTGCCAATATCCAACCATAGATTACTGTTACCTGTTGTCTGCTACATTGTATAGCCTACCCTGGCAACACAGGAACGCAATGTTTATTATGAAATTAAATTAGAAAATCAAAGCTATTAACAACACAGTTGACGTCAAGGCCAGCTGTGTTGTTAAGCTTATTAGATATGGGAAGGGGTCACAGTAAACCTGGACTTATTGAATTTCAACCTTAAATACACTAACTTTCTTTCCAGGGGTATGAACTACTGCTTTCACTGGACAACGACCACGATTAGTATAGTTAAAATACCACTCCGTCATACGGTCGTCACCGCTCTTACCTACAGTTACTGCCTTATACCCAGGATTAGAACAACCTATTGACTTGTGAGGCCCCCAATTTACAAAACAGCCTCCATCAGTCACATAGCCTTGTTGATAAGCAGTGGTTCTACCACAAGTATCTGAAGTTTCACACGACAGCTTCCAGGTACCATAACAAGTTCTAGCCGAGCTTTCTGTTTCATCCAAAAAATCTGATGCATAAACAGTGGTTGCTGAAGCAAGCGCAACAACTGAGGATAATAGCATGTTTTTTAACATAACCTCTCCTTAGGTCTAGTCTTCTGCGAATAGCTTTTAAGCATAGCTGTTGAGCAGTTTTTTTCTTAAAAAAAGTCCTTCGCTTGAGTCTAGATTTTTTTATTTATTGATTTTTAAAAGACTCGCAATAACTTAGCTTATTAATACAATTTCATATAAACCAGGCTAAGTATTTTAAATATAAAGCACTAACAACTGCTTTCTCAGCAGCTCCTCAGAAAACTATCAAAAAAATCCATAGCCGTCTACTCGACTTATGTATTAAATATAAAAACGATCCACCCAGAAAGTAGGTGCTTACAAATTTTTGTTTATCTATATAAATACCAACCTAATTGTTAATTAAATTTCAGATATCACTTCTTTAACATCTAAACCAACGGCAATATTAAGTTTTACCTCCTAATCATTAAAAAGTAATCTTTTTCTCATATACAAATATTTTAAACAGAATAATTTACACTCTCTATTAAGCCAGACCTTGTTTACATTAAATATCAATCACTTAGTGATACTAGCCCAGATATTGCACCAAATAGCAAAGATTTTGGGCATTCTGACTAAATACTTTACTATGTGAAAGATTTTTAAAATAAAAGCAAGTTGAAAGAGGTGGTACTGTGCCATTATTTCGAAAAAATGAGGCTGACAATTTATTTGTTAAACACCACGGTCGATATTTACAAACACAAGATGGCTGGTATTTCTATACAAGAGAGGGTAAAACATTAGGTCCCTATGACTCTAAAGATCTGGCTATCGAGGGCTTAAATCAATACCTTGAATTTTTACCACAGGCCCATCCAGTTAATAGCTAGTGTGAAACTATTTTTTAGCAGAAGATACTTAGTCAAAGTCACTTTCTTGTATATCGGAGGGATAGTATTCATTATTTCAGCAATATCTAGTGAAATCAGCAAATACTCCCTTGCTACCATGATGGGACATACTCACTTTTTTCCATTCAAAACGCAGGAATTAACGACAATAGAAAGCGGGATCACAATGCTCGCGAATGGTAGAATTGATGGATACATTATGGAGCAAGACGCAGTAGATAGCTATATTCGAAAAAGTAGAATGACCAATATTCGCAGAGAGCTTTATTATCAATGGGAATCATCAGTTGTAATCCCAAAGGGAGACAAACAAAAAGAAATTGACAGTATTATTTCAAATGCATTGCGTAAACTCAAAGCAAATGGAACATTGCAAGCAATAACCCAAAAAATTCACCACCCGTATATAGAATGGCAGCCCAACGAAATAAGTTGGTAAATAGATGCATAGACATCTAATAACAGACTAACCCGACCAAGTAATGGATTATGAGGATTTAACACTCAGTTTGTCATAATTACTATTATTACCATAGCAGTTTTCGTTCATGCAGACTAATATATACATCGAGTATAGGGTTCCAAACCTTACAATCATCAAGTCTTATCAAAAATAAAACAAACTGTTTAGTCTACGTGGTTATAGTCTTTAATATCCGATGAACTATTCAGACTAGATGTAGTATAAATAGAAGTAGTATTTTGTATATTTTATGAAAAAAACTAATAAAAAAATTACAAATCAACTCCCTACATTTGATTTCAACCCATACATTGAGTTATTGGAACCCCGGCTGCTTTTTGATAGTGCAATGGCTGTTGAATTTGAGATTGCTAACGAAACTAATACAGAAGTTGAACCTAATGCCTTTCATCAAGAAGTAGAGCATCAAGCACTACTAGCTGCTCTGGAGCAAGTAAATCCAGAATTATCCACAACTGTTGCATTTGTAGATTTAAACCTGCAAAACGCCCAGGATATTATTAACTCATTAGACAACAATATCAGTGTTTACCCAATCCCCGCTAATCAAGATGGTCTAGAAACTATTAATACAGCACTATCCAATCACCATACTATAGAGGCTATTCATATTTTCAGTCATGGCAAACCCGGTGAATTAATCTTAGGTAATAGCACTGTAAATCAATTAACGATTAATCAGCTTTATACCGATCAATTTAAGTTGTTAGCCACCAAACTCAATGATACAGCAGATATATTCATTTATGGTTGCAATGTAGCAAGCTCCATTGTAGGGCAAAATACCATCGCTTTATTAGCCAAACTCACTGGCGCAGACATTGCTGCCTCTACAGATATTACTGGTGCTGCTACAAAAGGTGGCAACTGGCATCTGGAATATCAACTGGGTGAAATTAATCAACACCCATCCATTCTTCCCGCGCAATTTCGTCAACATTATGCACATACACTTGCTGCACCAGGCAATGTTGATGGGGGCAGCCTGACTACCTGGCTAAAAGCAGATGCAGGTGTTACTGAAGCTGGCAGCCTGGTGTCTGCATGGCAGGACCAAAGTGTTAATGGTGGTGATAATACGGTTGTTCAAGCCTTGGATGCTCAAAAGCCTACTTTGCTAAATAGTAATGATGCAAATGCAGCCAATTTTAATCCCGTTTTATTTTTTGATTCATCAGGGGCATCTGATGATTATTTAACAAAAACCATGGTCACCGGCACTGACCTGATCAGCGCTGCTAATAATACTATTTTTGCTGTAGTAAACGTTACATCAGTAGGTGTTGTCATACAGTGGGAGCAAATCAATGGTCTGTTTGGGGATAACCGAATAAGTATTGAATATGAAGCCCCTAACAACCCTCGTTTGGACTTTCCAACCGATGCAGTGACCAATAAAATTGTTAGTAATACTGTTTCAACTAATTACCATATTATCACAGGCGTTACGTCAGCTGCTTTAAATAGTTTATTTGTGGATGGTTTAGAAAAAGGTACCACTATTCCTACAGCAACAGCAGATCCAACACAATCTGGTACTTTAGCTGTAGGTACCTTTCCAGAGCTAATAGGTTTAGTGACCCCCACCATGAACCTGGCTGAAATTATTATTTACAATACCAACTTATCACTTGCTAATAAACAACAGGTAGAGTCGTATCTTGCTATTAAATACGGTACAACGCTTGATACAACGGATAGTGATGGCTCCATAATAGAAGGAGATTATAAATCTTCTGATGGTACAATCGTTTGGAATGCTATAAATAATGCAACATTTCATAATGATGTCGCCGGCCTAGGTCAAGATGACAATTCCGCCCTTGATCAAACCCAGTCACAATCAATTAATTCAGATAGCATCCTTACTGCTAGTGGCGCCTCTTCACAAGATAATGGTGACTTTTTTATTTGGGGTAATAATAATGGATCACTCACTGAAACCACTACTGATAAGCCGCTAGGCGTTAATCAACGAATTACCAGGGAATGGAAAGTACAGGAAACGGGTGATATTGGCACAGTTGACTTTTCTTTTGATCTAAGCACTATTGCTACTACCGGTACAGTAACTAGTGATTTTGGCTTATTAGTTGATACAGATGGGGATGGGGATTTTACTACAGGCACCGTCAACACTATTGCAGCAACTAGTTATGATGGCACTAATCTGACATTCGATAACCTCAACATAGCTAATGGTGATGTTTTTACAATTGCTTCGTCTCTCAATCAAGGCCCATCCATCAATAACATAGGAGGTGATAGCCAAACCTATAACCGCGAGGATGGCGCCCAACTCATTGATCAAGGTAATAATGCTAATATCGTGGATGTCGATAACGCAAATTTTAATGGCGGCAGTTTAACAGTACAATTTACCGCTGGTAATGACAATGCGGAAGATCAATTAGCCATTCGGTCCCAAGGTAATGGGGTTGGACAAATTGGTGTGGCAGGCAACACTGTCAGTTTTGGTGGTACTGCAATTGGCACCCTTTCAGGTGGCACAGGAGGGACTCCCCTGCAAATTAACTTCAATGCTAATGCCACACCTGCAGCCACCTCAGCCTTAGTCAAACAAATCAGTTACGAAAATATCGATACCAGCAACCCTACCGCCGGTAATCGCACGATTCAATATACGCTAAATGATGGCAATGGCGGCATTAGCCTCCCAGTACAAGCCTCTGTTAATGTCAATGGTACGCCAGTAATTAGTAGCCTTAATGGTGATAGCTTTACTTATAATCGCGGTGATGGTACCCAATTAATTGACCAAGGTAATAATGCTAATGTCGTGGATATCGATAATGCAAATTTTAATAGCGGCAATTTAACAGTACAATTTACCGCTGGTAATGACAATGCGGAAGATCAATTAGTCATTCGGTCCCAAGGCAATGGGATTGGACAAATTAGTGTGGCAGGCAACACTGTCAGTTTTGGTGGTACTGCTATTGGCACCCTTTCAGGTGGCACAGGAGGGATTCCCCTGCAAATTAACTTCAATGCTAATGCCACTCCTGCAGCCACCTCAGCCTTAGTCAAACAAATCAGTTACGAAAATACCGATACCAGCAACCCTACCGCCGGTAATCGCACGATTCAATATACACTGAATGATGGCAATGGTAGCAATAGTGTTCCAGCCCAAACCACAGTTAATGTCAATGGTACACCAATAATCAAGAATTTAAGTGGCGATAGTCAAATCTACTTAAAAGGCTCAGGTCTTCTTCCCATCGACACAAGGCAAAATGCTATTGTTGTAGACCCTGATAATGCTAATTTTTCAGGCGGTCGATTAACCGTACAACTATTAACAGGCAGCGATAAGCAAAATGACCAGCTAGTTATTCGTTCGACAGGCAATGATCTCAATCAAATCAAGATTTCAGGTAGTTCAATCAACTTTTCTGGGGTCACCATTGGCACTTTCATTGGTGGTAGCAAAAACATTCCTCTGACAATTAACTTAAATAATCAGGCTACACCAGCAGCTCTTTCCGCTTTAGTGCAAAATATTGCTTTTTCTAATAATGAAACTTTACCTTTACCAGGAAATCGTACTATTCAGTTTCAGTTAACCGATGGTAAGGGGGGATTCAGCCCCAGTATTAATGCTAATATTGAAGTCGCTAAAACAACTGCCCCCGCATTAGTCATTTCGACCCAAACGAAGCTGGACATTGATATTTTACCAGAAGAGCCTTTGAAAGAAGTAGATGAAGAATTAACAACTACTTCTACTGATGAGCAACAGCTACTGAACATTACCACTATCGTTAATCAACCTTTGATGCCAATAAACATAGTGAATGCAACCAAAGACTATCATTCCATTGGCCACCAAAATCCGGATACTACCCGCACAGCTAACAGTTTATTTAACAAAAGTCCAACCTCTGACCAGGAAATAATCCAACGCCCGGTTATCGTTGAGCTTGAAAAGTCTACTTTAAAAGCATCCGAATTTTTGATTGTTAGCTCTAAGGCTGACAGCAGAGGATTATTTGGCTCTTTGGAACATTCCAACCAATTGAAAGGCCAACAAGTGGTAGGTTACAATGCTCAACTAATAGATGGATCTGCTTTGCCCGTTTGGTTTCACTTTGATAATAATAAAGGTACATTTAACGGGTCACCACCTGCAGACGTAGATCAAATTTCATTAAAAATAAATGTTAAGCTAGCCAATGGTGATATTGTATTGCGAGAGGTCACTATTAATACTCATACTGGTGAAGTTCACTATCAGCAACAATCAGCGCAATAACAGCGCAAAATTTTTTCATTTAAATGCTATACTACAGTAGTAGATTAGATGTATTCATTATTGCTTGCTGCTATGAAATGAATAAAACTATTGCTGTATTTGTTATAGTGTTAATATTAAGTGGCTGTAGTATCCACCCTATCCCCATCACCCTCAAACAACACCAGCAGCGTTTAAGTCAAGACCAGTCAGCATTACAGGCGAATCAACAACCGTTAACTGCCCCCCTTGCTTTATCAGATGCAATGGCTAGAGCGATTCGTTACAACCTTAATCACCGCATTAATTTGTTACATGGGGCCCTTTCTGCTCAAGAGCTAACTACCGCCCGACTTGAGCTACTGCCAAAACTTACCGCACAAGCGGGTTATAACTATCGATCGAATATAAATGCGTCATCCAGTGAGTCAATCGAAACCGGAACTGAAACCCTAGAACCATCGACATCCACTGATCAAGAGATCACTGAAGCCAGCTTATCCTTCACCTGGAGTGTATTAGACTTTGGTTTATCTTATGTACGTGCTAAACAGCAAGCTGATCGTTATTTAATGGCCAAAGAGCACATTCGTAAAATTGCTCATCAAATTATGCTGGATGTGCGCTCTGCTTACTGGCGGACTGTCGCCCAACAGCGTCTTATGAAGTATATCGACAAGATTATGACTCAGGCGGAAAACGCTCTGAAAGACAGCGAAGTTATTCGTAAAAAAAGACTACAGTCACCTTATACTGCCCTGAGCTATCAACGAGATATTTTATTAATTATTCGTGAGCTGCATATTTTACGAAAAAACGTACTTCCAGCAAAAGCTGAGTTGGCTAAACTAATTAATGTACTACCAAGCAGTAATATTCAAGTGATAGAGCCTGCAGCGAATGCTATGTGGCTACCAGACCCGCCGATGACACTTAACGAATTTGAGCAATATGCATTGTTGCATCGACCAGAATTAATCAATGAAGTATACAAAGAGCGAATTACAGCTGCTGAAACCAAAGCTGCAATGTTGCAACTACTCCCCCATTTAAAATTACAAGCAGCTGGCCACTATAACAGTAATGATTTTTTAGTTAACCAACATTGGGGAGATATTGGATTTGATATCAGTTATAACCTATTAGGCACTTTCTCCCAGCTTAGTCGCCTAAAAACTGCAAAAGAAAAACAAAATATTATTCAACTTAACCGACTGGCCATGCACATGGCTGTATTATCCCAAGTACATATTTCCTGGCAGGCATACTATCAAGCTATTGATGAATTTAAAGCATCCAGTCATTTCAGTGAGATTGAGCAAAAAATTGTCCACCATGTTAGAGTCAATGCTAAAAAAAATCGACTGGGTAAAAATGAGTTATTAAGAGCTGAACTTAACCATTTACTTGGAAAATTAAGGCGAGATCTCAGTTATGCTGACGTACACAATACCTTTGGCCAATTATTAGTTGCTTCTGGTATTGACGTTTTACCTAAAACCGTTACAGATAATACCTTAGATGGTTGGGCTAGTAGTATAGAGCAAAAAATGCAAACCCTCGGCGACATATCCTTCGTAAACAACTTTTAGGATTTGTTGTTCGATGGTTTCCCCTAAAAAACCCTACGCTTAAGGTATAACATAATCACTGCGAACCCAATTAATTGAAAGCCAAATGTATATATTATTAACCTTCTCCATTGCAATGCTTATAACTGCAACAGGCCCCCAAATAAACATGCCACCCAACCCGGCTTTATCTACCACGACTGAAAACCTGGATTATCAGCAAAAATTACCCGACATAAATACACCTTTAGCACAACATTCCTTAATTAGAGGTATTATCAAATCTCAGCATCAAGTAGTGCTTTCTTCACAGATTGGTGGACAAATTATGCAGCTGCCGCTGAGTATCGGTAAAACTTTTCAGCAAGGTGATTTATTAATGACCCTGGATTGCCGCCATTATCAAGCAGAATATCAAGCAGCTAAGGCAAAATACCGAGCTAAATTAAAACATTATCAAAACAGCCAATCACTGCTGAAGCATAATGCCATTGGACAATTGGAAGTTGCCCTTGCCCAAGCAGAAGTGGACATTGCTAATACAAATATTACCAAAGCGAATATCAGCGTACAGGGCTGTGCCATAAAAGCGCCTTTTTCTGGCAAAGTAGCTCGCTTGCTAGCCCAACCTTATCAAAGCATTAAAGCTGGTGATGCTATTATAGAAGTAATCGATCATCAACATTTATCTGTGGAGTTGATTATTCCTGACAGTTTTTATTTTCAAGTCAAACCTTCCACATTACTTATTTTTCAGATTGATGATAGCCACCAGCAAATTCTCATCAGTATCACTCAAATTAGCCCCACAATTGATCCCGTTAGCCAGACTTATCGTGCATTTGCTCAGATTCGTAAGTACAACAACAAACAACTTGTTGTCGGTATGAGTGGAACTGCATTAATAAAATGAGTGATTTAAATATTGGCATTAAACAACCAAACACAAAATATATAACTAGTTTAACTCGACTAGTTAAACTTGAAAATCAGGTTCGCCAAGTAAAATCTATTAAAGCCCTACAATTTCTTATCGTTAACCATACCAATCAACTATTACTTTATGATCAAGCCTTCTTGGTTTTTTACCAACATTGCCAATGGAGGTTAGTAAGTATAGCTAATGCATCTGTTGTAGATGTTCATAGCCCCTTGGCTTGTACAATAAAAACCATCACTCACAATCATCCCAACTTTTTTAAAAAAACTGAACTTAACCCAAACATCAAACAACTTTTAAATACTAACAATATTAACAGTCAAAACTTAATAGTACCTCATGTACTTTATCAACCTATTTATTTACCAACGGGCAAGTTGGTTGGGGGATTATGGCTTGGCAGGACTAAAATAAAGTGGCAACCTTCTGAACAAAGGTTATTAAGTCATCTCACCACTATTTATGGACATGGTCTCCAAGCATTAGGTATCAAAGACAAACAGCTACTTTGGATAACCCCCAAAAAGGTAATTGTTTGTTGTATAATGTTGCTTCTTCTGTTTTGCTACCCTGTCAGCCTAACCATTACGGCACCTGCAGAAATTATTTCGCGAGCCCCCACAGTAATAAGCGCACCTATTAGTGGTGTAATTAAACAGCTATGGGTTACCCCTAATCAAACGGTAGTCACTCAACAAAAATTGTTTAGCTTCGAAACAACAGATCTTGCGAATCAATTTGCTATTAGCCAACAACAATTAAACCTAGCTTATACCCGTTATCATCAAGCTCTACAGGTGTCTTTAAAGCAGTCACTAACTGAAAATAATATTGCTCTTTATCAAGCTGAAGCGAAATTACGTTTAGCTGAATCAACATTTACCCAAGCTCAACTGGCTGAAGCAGAGGTAACAGCTACTCAGACAGGCATCGTACAATTTTCCTCCGTAAATGATTGGCAAGGTCGTCCTGTTGCAGTTGGCCAACAAGTGATGACGATTAGTGATCCCCATGATTTAATAGTTCATATCCATGTACCCGTAAAAGACTATACATTACTTCCAGATAACAGCAAAATTAAACTGTTCTTAGATGCAGCGCCACTCCAGCCATTACAAGCAACTTTACAGAAAGTCAGCTTTTCAGCCTCGCCTCACCCTATCGCAGGATTAAGCTACCAGCTTACCGCATCATTAAATGATTACCAAGGGATAGCCCAGATTGGCTTAAAAGGTACAGCCAAAGTGTACAGCACGTCAGTCTCATTATTTTACTATTTATTCAGGCGCCCCATTACAGCTATAAGACAGTTTCTGGGAGTATAGCTTTGCAACCAACCCGCTTGCGTCAAGATCTGCAGTTTTTCAACGGCCCAGTGGATATAAATGGCGCACCAACTTGGTCACTTTATGATCCAGCTAAAAACCAATATTTTCGCATTAGCTGGCGTATGTATAAAATTATCCAACACCTATCTAAACAAGTCTCATCGACTGCAATAACCTCTATTCTAAAAAACCTTAACGTTTCCACAACTGAAATTAACCAGGTAAAATCTTTTTTAATCAAACATCAACTTGTTACTCCTGTTAACGAGACATTTTCTCTTAGTAATAACAAGCCGTTCACTCAATTCTTCAAACATTATCTATGCTGGAAAATACCGCTTTGGCAGCCGGACCAGTTCATTCAAGCATTATTACCATTAGTAAAAAAGTGCCTATCCCCCTATTTATTTTATTGTTGGCTGATAATAACCATCATTGGAAGCTTCTGGATTTATAGGCAATGGGATGTTTTTATTAATAGTTTCTCTTATTTAAATCAACCTATTGGTGTACTTTTATTGATTGTTTGCTTACTATTTACCAAGCTCGCTCATGAGCTAGGTCATGCTTTTGCTGCTGCATACTATAAGTGCAGGACTAACTGTATCGGTATTGCCTTTATTTTATTATGGCCACGTTTTTACACAGATAGCAGTCACAGTTGGCGCTTGGTTAATCGCAATCAGCAAATTATTATCGATGGAGCTGGGGTATTAACTGAAGTTATGCTTGCTGGTTTAATGTTGTTTTTATGGCATTTTCTACCCGCAGGCCCTTTACAAAACTGTGCAGCCTTTATCGCAACTAGCGGGCTATTATTAACATTAATTATTAATTTAAACCCTTTTATGCGCTTTGATGGTTATTATATACTCTCTGACTGGTTAGCCATTGACAACTTGCAAACCAAAACCTTTATTTGCGGCAAATGGTATCTACGTAAACTCTGTTTAGGCTTAACCAAGCCTTGCCCCATTCAAGCTCCAATTACTACTATTCGATTACTGGTGGTATATGCCTGGTTAACTTGGCTTTTTCGATTAGTCGTGTTTTTTAGTATTGCTCTGCTAGTTTATGCATTTTTCTTTAAAACTTTAGGTATCGCACTATTTTTAGCAGAAGTTTACTGGTTAATTTTACGCCCCATTCTGCTTGAATTAAAACAGTGGTGGCAATTAAAGCAATTTATCCAAAAGCCGAACCAATGCTTGTTACCTATTGCTATTTTCTGTGCCTTATTAGTTTTACTCGGTTATCCTTTTAGTTGGTCTGAGCTTATTCCAGCACTCTATCTGCCACAACAAAATCAGCAGTTGTATGCATTTACTGCAGGAAGAGTCACTGCGATACATGCCAATCATCAACAACAGGTTACTTTAGGTGATCCGATACTCACTCTAGAAAACCCATTATTAAAACATCAAATCAATATTAGTCGATTAAAGATTAGCCATATAAAAGAGCAATTGCGCCAAACGACTAGCAATAGTCAGCAGTTGTATAACCGAGCCCTGATTTTAGAACAACTGACTCAAGCTAAACAACAGTTACAAGGCTTACTGCAAAAACAAGATTTATTAGTTTTAAAAGCCCCCTATACAGGAACACTCTACTGGCATTATCCTACCCCCAACATGGGTCAATGGGTAAACTCTGAATATGCTTTAGGTCAACTCATTACACCGAAACGTTCCTATTTGACTGGTTATAGTACAGCAACAATACGTAATCAGTTGAGTGAAACTAAGTCAGGGATATTTTACCCAGAAATACCTGAGCTACCACCAATAATGGTTAAACTAAATCAGGTAAGTACTATTAACTCACCTTTACTTGAGCAAACTTTTTTTCAGTCAATATTTGGTGGGTCCATCGCCGTACGAATAAATCAAAATAATCAAGCTATACCAGAGCAACCAATTTATCAGGTTACTTTTCAAGTGATTGATTATCCTCATTACCCTCCTCAAATGATTGCAGGTTCAGTAAAAATTGTGGGCAAAGCACAAAGTTTAATCACTCGGATTTATAATAGAGTGTTTGCTGTTTTAATTAGGGAATCTGGCCTGTGATACTGTCCGTTATTTGACCAAAAGCTTGTTTTTGACTAATGGTTTTATATTGTGTAGATTACGACAGTTTTTTAAATGGATGATTTAAATACTATAGTCTTCACTTCAACAAAATAAGTAGTGAGTAGGCTCAGAAGTAACCAAGCAGTTGGTAAATATGATTAAACAAAAAGCATTAATTGTCTTTAGTGTTAGTACTACTTTACTTTGTACTAATAGCTTTGCAGAGGAAGCAACTAATAAATGGGATGGCTGGTTATCAGGTGAGGGAGCCTATACCGACGATAGCTCATTTGGTGACTTCAATTCCTTTATTCCTGTAGTTCAAGATGACTCAAGCGTTTCATATTTAAATATTTTGGCGAAGGCCAAAGATGACTTCTCTGAAGCACAAGCAGGTTATGGTTACCGAGAAATCATTAATGAAGACTGGGCTGTTGGTGGCTACGGTTTTCTTGGCAATAAACGCACCGAACATAACAATGACTTTTATCAACTCAACTTTGGTGCTGAAGTCATTTCCTTCGACTGGGATTTTAGGTTTAATTTTTATATTCCCATAGGTGATAAAGAAAAAGAAGTCAGCAGAAATACAGCTACCAATCAAATTCGCAAGGAATTTGCTTATCATGGTGCAGATGTTGAGGTGGGTTATCGACTCCCCATTTGGGATGAGACTGACGATAACCAAATGCGCGTTTATGGTGGCAGCTATTATTTTGATGCAAATGGTGCCGAGCATATTGCTGGCGGTCGGGTCAGGCTGGAATACGATATCGCCAATATTGTCAGCAGTATCCCTGGTAGCAGCGTTACCTTAGGGGCGGAATACCAACACGACAATGTCAATAAAGAAACCAACGTTTTGACTGCTGCTTTTACAGTGCCGTTTGATTTTTTCAGAAGCAACAAACAAAGCCAATATAATCACTTAACCCCGCTGGAAAAACGTATGAGCAGAATTAGACCACAGCGAGTGGATGTGATTACCCATGTGGAAACGGCTCCGCTCACCACTTCTGCACCAGTGCCTGTTGAGCCTGAACCAGAACCATTACCAGATTTTCCAGAGCCTGAACCAGACCCATTACCAGAACTCCCATAGCCATTATCTGATGGAGAGGGCTGTGGTAGTGATGAGCTTCCCTAACCTATACCTATATTGAACAATGAATTAATCAGTAAATAATTAAAGCCCCATCATTAACGGGGCTTTTTTATCTGGCCTGAAGATTTCTACAGGCTCTACAGTTTTTTCAGAATGTTACGGCCTTTTGCTGTCAGATAAATAAGTTTAAACCTTTTATCTTTAGCATTTTGCTTTACGCGAATCAGCTGCTCGTCAGGGTTTCCTGCTCTACCCTCTTCTAATCGCCGAATCGTGGTGGCTACATTTTTTTCACCAACCTCCATTCGTTGAGCAATTTCAGAAACTGAGCTGCCTTCATTGTCACCAATAGCAGCTAAGGTAGCGAGGGTACGCACGGTAATGCGAGGGTATTTTAGTGACAGATTGATTACTTTTTTAGTGTTCATAATTGGCACTTCTATTACGAGTATAAGTACCAATAAGCATGGCATGAAATTGTACAATATCAAGATTTACAACCTAACTATTCAGTGCTGCCGTTTACACTGTTACTGATTCATTCTGCACTAGTTTAAACGGTAGGTCCGTTATAATGAAAAACCTGCTTTAAATACTCCACGTAGGTTGCATCTTGGCACATAATTTTGCCAGTACTGTCCGATAATTTCGCTACTGGCTGACCATTGCACTCAACCATTTTAATCACGATGTTTAGGCTTGGACAGCCTAAATCATTCGTTAAATTAGTCCCAATACCAAAACTGACATTTATTCTATTGGCAAAGTGCTGGTATATTTCAAGTGCTCGTGGAATGTCTAAACTATCACTGAAAATTAAGGTTTTACTTTTTGGGTTAATACCTAACCGCTCATAATGGGCGATTGCTTTTTCACCCCAGGTAATCGGATCTCCAGAATCCTGGCGAATCCCATCAAACAGTTTGGCAAAATACATGTCAAAGTCATGTAAAAATGCATCCATGCTAATCACATCTGTTAGCGCGACACCCAAGTCACCCCGATATTCTTTTACCCAAGCATCCAAAGCAGCCTTTTGACTATCGATTAGTCTCACCCCTAGTGCCTGATGGGCCTGTAGCCACTCATGAGCCATGGTCCCAATTGGCGACAATTCAAGCTCACGGGCAAAATCTACATTACTGGTACCCACTAAATATTCACCCAGCTCGTGCTTTAAAATATCAACAACCTCAAACTGCCATTCTCTGGAAAAACGACGGCGGGTACCAAACTCAGCCAAACTAAAACCTGACAAATCAACTTTCGTTGCAGCCTGCTTAATCATTTTTATTTTTTCATAAAGACGACGACGCCCTTCGTTATAGTCCACATCAGGATACTTATTACGTGCTACCACCTCACTGATGATAGCTAAAATATAAATTTCAAAATGGGTAATATGAACCCATGGCCCATGAATGGTAATCGCCAACTGGCCATCTTCAATAAATACTCTTACATGCTTAGGATTTAACCGGAATAAGCGCAAATAATCGACATAATCTTTTTTTATATACCGCAGTTGTTTTAAATAGCGCAGCTCATCTTCACGGAAATAGAGTTCAGATAAAGCCTCTACTTCATCCCGTATTTCATGAAGGTATGGCCTTAAGTCAAAGTCACTACGACATTTAAAGCACACAACAGCATCTGCCTCTGGATACTGATGCAGCATGGCCTGCTGCATAGTAAATTTGTATAAATCGGTATCCAAAGGGGTTTTAATAATTGATCGGGACATGGGCTATTCCTTACTGACTGATCTTAACTTGTGCCGCTGACTTTATAAGTAAAATGCCCGCTTTATGCATGTCATTAAGCGCTTCATTAATACTGTTTTCTGCAATTCCCCGACAAGCCGCCAGGTTAACAATCACCTGAAACTTAGCTTTGGCCAGCTGTAACGCAGTTGTTTTAACACAGTAATCCAAAGCTAACCCACCCACCAGCACAGTTCTGACCTTATGCACCAATAGGTATTCAATGACACCCGTGCTTTTAGTGTCGGTCAAATCGTGATAGCAAGCACCATAAGGATGCATATCTGGCTCAATTCCTTTCCAAACAAAAAAATCGTAGGCAGTTATTTCAGGCAGCCCTTCAATAAGTGTAAACCCTTTTGTCCCAGGTACGGCATGTAGGGGCCAATACACATCAACATTCTTGCCCTTTAACGGACTTAACGGTGGATGATTTTGATCAGCAACCCAAACTGCCTGAGGAGAGTGGGCATCTTTAGACCCTAAACGATATTGGGCTAATTCTGCCTGTTGGTTCAATTCTGCCACTATGTCAGTACCTTCTGGTACAGGCAGCTCATTAGGACAAACTGGTGTAAAGCAATTTTGTGCATCTACATCAAATGAAGCCACCGTATGCTTAGGGCCGACACTGATTACAGCGGTTGTCACAACGTTAGCATTGGCTTTAGTGGCAACCTGTTTCGCTTCTTTAGTGTCATTTTTAATCATGTCATATTCTACCATGACCCACCTTCTTAAAGAACCTAATTCATTAACATAGTGAATTAGGTTCCTTTTCAAGTCAAGCAACTTGTTACTTTTTGATCAAATTAAGCCCGATTGGTTTTAAAGGGTTAGGGCCTGTTAACACACAAATAACAAAAAGCGGCCATTATAATGAAATTAATCGCTGATGGCGTAAATTTGTGGCTATCGTAATGTTCAAGCCCCCATCAGCTTACGCATAGACCTTAAACAATTACTAGAGATGCTCTTTAACTTGCAGTAATCAAAATTGATGGTATAAACACAGCAGTATTGGTATTTCCATACTGAAACAGGTAGCAACATTGACAATAAGCCGTTTTAGACACGATGGTTGATCACTCTCAAGTTACAGAAGCCGAATATCTTGCTCAATACAATGTTCAAGATTTTGATGTGCCATTATGCACAGTGGATATAGTACCGTTTCGGTTTCACAACCACCGACTCCAAGTCTTAACCTGTTTACGCCACCAGCATCCAGAAAAGGAACAGTGGGCATTACCAGGTGGGTTTATTGATATCAGCAAAGATAATGACTTGGATGCAGCAGCTCAACGCAAATTGGTTGCAAAGATAGGTACAACCGCCCCTTACTTAGAGCAAGTACAAACAGTCGGTAATCAGCAACGAGACCCCCGAGGTTGGTCTATTACGGTGATGTACTATGCATTGTTTCCAGGTAGTGCAGTGAATCAGTCTCTGCTTCCTGATACTCGCTGGTTAAACTTACAAGGTAACACTATTGGGCATCCCTTGGCCTTTGACCATAACCAACTGATTTCTCTGGCATTAGAGCGTTTGCAAAATAAAGTGCAATATACTTCTTTACCTGTTTATTTATTGCCCGAGTGTTTCACTCTAGCAGATATCAGTGATGTATTTCTGGCTATTCTTGGCAAAACCCCCCCCATGCGATCAATTCGCAACCGTTTTTTAAATGAAGATTTATTAGAAGATACTGGTGAAAAACGCTATGGCAGTAACCGACCTGCTACCCTGTATCGGTTGAAAAAAACTGCTGTAGCACAGTTTTATAATAGGCTGTATCACACTACTCAGCCCTGAAGGAAATAAAACGAAAACTACCTAATTAAAAATGAAGCATCAATTTATTCAGTGTAAAAAACCAATCAATATACTGAATATGTAGCCTGTATATTAATAAATTAACATGGATAAAGCATTACAATAAAATAAAAAACGAAAGTACCAAAATTCATACACATCAGTTACTAACTCAACGTAACAGTTACCAAATAATAACCAAGTGCTTATCACAGAATAAACAACTCTTCCAGTTAAAGCTGTTTTAGGTTAATAACTGCACACAAATAACCTGTTTACTCTGGCATAATAAAAGCTAAGAAATACAGCAAAATTATTGTTTGAAGCTCATCTAATTCACACTGATAATAAGTTCATAGTCTATTCACTACGACTCGTCGTTATGGATAGAAATAGAAAAAACAATGTCAGTAAACACAAACATACAGATTAGCGATTGAAATATTTATCTCTAGGGTTGCAACAGCTATTTTTTTGTTAGTCATTTAAGTTTAATTTTATTTTTTAGTGGATCAATTCACAGAATCGCATAACTACTTATTTGATCTTTTCTAAACTAAAGGTGAAAATCAGCAACCTTTATAAACTGTGAATTAGGTTTAGTTGTGAGTATTAAATACACTGAATAGAGGGTGATCACATTATGTTCAACTTAGTCAATAAGCTATTACTCATGATAACTATGTTTAGCTTGACTATCCCAACGTTCAGCAATAGCCAGGCAGAGATGCCTAAGAATCAAGACCAGGCTTTAGGCTTGGAACAAAAACAAGAAGTGAAACACTTGCTTGAGTTTGTTAGAAACTCTGCCTGCACTATGATGCGTAATGGTGCTAGACATAGCTCTCTTGAAGCAGCGCAACATATTCAAAACAAATTTGACTATTTCAAAGAAGACATTCAAACCACAGAGCGCTTTATCCAACTAGCTGCTAGCCGAAGTACACTCACAGGTAAAGATTATCATGTGCTGTGTAAAGACCACCCCCCAATGTCCAGTAGGGAATGGCTAATGACTGAACTGCAAAGCTTCCGTAGCAATCAGCTCTAGTTCACTAGCTTCCTTTTCAGTTTTCTACTTTCAATTACCAGGGACCTAAAATTACCGCCCCTGGTTACATTTTAACTTCCCTTGCGTTGCCTTATTACTTCACCTTTCTTGTAAGTTTATTTGCAACCACTGCAAACTCACTTGAAGTACCTTGATAATCCAACAACTGATAAGTCCAATTCTTTTTGTATGTACCTTCGTGTCGGATACGATAACGTCCTGGTTGCTGATCAATAGGAATTTGCCAACTAATTGTTACTACTGAAGTCCCCCATAATGGATCTTTTCTCTGCCAATGATAACGGGTGCTCCAATCATTATCAGTAAAAACAGGCTGCCAAATTTGCTTATCATTTACCTGAACTAGTTGCTCCACAAATAAATAACTGCTTCCAGTTTTCAAATTATTTTTTGGATGACCGGCCCAAAAACTCACCTCTACTGTTTCACCGGATTGATATTGAGTTTTAACGTCTGTTACCCGATCCCCTATATGTTTAAAGAGTGGAGGCTGATCATAAACAACACCAGTTTGAAAGTTGAGTTGATGCGCAGCCAAATCTCTTGGTAATGGCTCATTTTCATGAGTAATATCTGAGCCCTCAACTAAAGATTGTGCCAGGCCAGCAAAGGCTTGGCGGTAAGCAGCTAGCGTCCAGGGACCAAAATGAGTAGACCCCCCTTCATAGTGCTGCTTATTATATTCTTCTTGGGTGGTTAAATAGCCTGCATAGGCATTGGCATAACCTGCTACTACCAGGTGTGAAAATAAGCTTTGTGCTTGTACACTAACTGTCGTTTTTAAGCGTCGTCCAGCCATAACTGTTACTTCGGCAGGCAAGCCTAATAAACCCAGCTGACCGATTCGCAATAAACTGACAGGTAAAACTTCCGGACTCCATGGAAACGGCTTAAAATTTCCCTGAGCTAGTAAAATAGGTTTAGGCGCCTGACAGCGCTTCAGTGCTGCAGATGGTTGGGTAAGCATCCAGGTAATTGCTTTCCAGAAAGGGTTTTCCTTTAATGCCCCTTCTTTAAATGAAAACGGTCCACGCCCATCTTCAGTCCCAGCCGCAAATGCATAGCCCAGTGCAGCAGTACAAGTTTCGCGTTGCTTACCATCAGTAAATTCAGGCAACACTTGTTGGTTAGCCATATTTACATAGCGATGACGAAACTCAACAGGCCCAGTTAACTGGATAGCAGCCGTTTTATAAAGAGACCACGCTTTGTTAAATTGTCGCTCCCCAATAATACGTGTATTAGCAAAAGCGTCTTTGGTTGGCCCTGTACCATCTAGTGCTAAATTAGGTGACATATCAGCAGCATTAGACTGGGCAAATGCTGCCACAAAGTCAACATCACCCACCTGCTGTTGTATTCTCTGCTCAAACAAATAAGCCGCATAACCTTTATTATCACCAGAAATTAATCTATTGGCATTTGACATGGAAACAGCGTGGGTAGGAAACCAAGATAATAAACCAATCGGCTTTCCTTGCCGTATAAATTTTAAAATAGTCATTTGCTGATCTTCTGCAGGAAAATATTCAGCGTCATGATTATTCAAATAAGCTTCTAAAGAACGATTTTTATTAGCTCCTGTCAATTTACCTTTATTCAACAAAATATAACCCGGTTTAAGTTGTTGGTCTGCTGCTAGAATAGCATCCGTAATACCATCTACCACTACCTGGAAATTTTCTTTAATAAAACCTTTGCTGGAGATGTTATATAACGCATAGTGAGAAAAGCCACCTGGCCCACTGTGAGTATGAGTGGCAGTAATTAGCAAATTCCTGTCGCTATAACGATTACCTAATTTTTGCCGCAGCTGCCGTACTACTGCTTGGGTTATGCCTTGAAAAACCATGCCAGCATCAATAGTCACTAAAGCAACCCTTTGTTGATCAAACCTGTCAGTGACTACAAATGCCCTAGCCCACAACCGTTGATGAATCCCTGCCGCCACTTGATCGGCTTTAGCATATCCTAACATCACCACTTCTGCTGCAGGTCCAGTAATATCTCTCTTGGCCTGCCCTATTAAATAATTATTGGCATACCCCCAGCTGGAAATTGAAATAAAAATTACACTTAGCGCGATACAAATCTGTATTAGTAGCTTCATTTAAACACCTTACTTGTCTTATTTTTGTTATTCCAATTAGTATTAGTAGATAAAGCCCCACTTTACCTACCTGGATTAGACTTATATCGCAAAAAGGAGGTAACTATCGAGCAAAACAATTAACACCCGATGTAATATTCGAGAAAAATTAAATAATAGATAAGAAATAACTGAAGGACTATTAACTGATAACTATCAATTCTTCCCATAATTTATTAATGGAGATGGATGCTTATTGAACTACTCTTGATAAAAGAATCTTGATGAAAGGCAATGCATACCTTATACAAAATATGATATTTACTCTTGGATATATTATACTAAAGGGATACTTTTATGAGCAACAAAATTTTAAAATTAGTTATATTTTTTAGTACCATATTTCTTACTTTATTATTTAAAAATATAAGTTTTGCCAACTCATCACAAAAATCCAACTTAAAATATGTTTCAGATATCAGGTTTAAAGATGAGTACTTTTACCGCTGTTTAGCTAAAAATGAAAAACAAGTTTTGAAAGAAATAGAGTTTATTGACTGTCCTAATATGAAAATCATGTATGCAGATGAAGTAGAGTACCTTCCAAATATTAAGAAAATAAACCTTGCTGAAAACCAAATACAACAACTGAATATTTCAAAGAACCCATTGTTAGAAGAGCTCAACCTTTCGGGAAATCAACTCTCCAAACTTGATCTAAGCAGTAACTCTAACATTAGAATACTGATGCTATCTAACAATAAACTGGATACCCTCAATACTATACATAATACTAAATTAGAAGAAATTACTATAGAAAGTAACATTCTTAAGAAGATTAATTTTTCAAATAATATTAAGCTAAGCCATATAGATATTTCCTCCAATAAAATTAGCGATCTTGATGTATCAAAAAACATCAACTTATCAACACTAAATGCCATAAATAATCGCATTACCACTTTAACGCTTCCTGAAGTTCATAAGTTCATTTTGGTAGAGGTAAATAACAATCCTCTCAATGAGGAAACAGTCAAAAAATTAAAAGGAATCCAGCTTTCTCAAGGGTCTGTTAGATTCTAAATGAGAAATGTTTCTGAAAGCAGGTAAATAGATTATGACATCAATACAAAAGTAGTTTAACTTATCCAAAATAAGTTAATTCTCAGGAGTTTACCATGTATCGTGGTGAGTGCCTTTGCGGTACCGTGATGTATCAAGTCAATACAGCAATATCAACCATAGAGTGTTGCCACTGCCAAACCTGCCGAAAAGCGCACTCATCTGCATTCGCCATAGGCGTAACAATTGACTCATCAAGCTTTGAATTCGTTAATGGAGAGGATTCACTTCAAGCATTTGAGTCATCCAACGGAAAATTCAGAGTATTTTGTAAGAAATGTGGCTCCCATATCTATGCTTATCGACCACAACAGCCAAAAACAATTAGGCTAAGAGCGGCAACTCTAAACACAGATTTAAATCAGTTTACCATTAAACATATTCATACAGAGAATAGGATCAAATTAAACTGACATATACAGCTAGTCTTCTATAAAAATGGCTATACCAAGTCCTGCATATCGGTGAACTTGACCATTATTGAACTCGTCACTTTCAATAATGCCCAGCTTCTATTTAAAAAATATTTAGTAAAACTGTCATACAACGCTCATAACTGGCTAAAATTCCACATTGCAAGTATTATATCCAAACAGCTTAAAATTACTGATAAAAGTATGTAAATAAGCACTTTCATACTCGCTAATGGAAAGTACATGGAACAATACCAAAGATTTGAAACAGATCTTATCAATTTTCTTGCCAGTGATCCTAATGAGTCATTATCGCTTGGTTTAGCTAAAAACCTCAACGATTTACCTGAGCCATCAATTGAAAACTGCTCTGCCAGGGCTAAACAGGCACAAAACTTAATCAACCAAATTAACCAATTAAAACAGACAACAACAGACTTCAATCAACTCACTGACTTACAGCTATCTGAGTTACATCTCAGTAAAATCGTGCATCGCTATCAACGTCGCTTTAATGGCAGGTTAGAAATTGCTCAACACCCAACGGCTGGCAACGACATTAGTGAGGGGATATTTACTTTATTTGTTGATGATCCCAGATCTGCCAGTGACCGCCTAGAAAACATTTCTTCCCGCATTGCGAATATCCCTACTTTTTTACATGGCATGTTAGCTCGCTTAGACACCCCAGTTAAACGCTGGCAATCAATTGATCTGGAAACCGTTGCAGTATTACCTACGCTGTTCAAAGCAATTACTGATTGGGCAACTGAGCAACAGTTTAGTGGTTTAAATGAGCTAAAAAAACACATTGCCCAAGCCGATACAGCTCTTAACCATTACCAGCGACAACTCAGCCAGTTGCCCACTACCGACCACTTTGCATTATCGGTAGGCGATGCCCAACAAGTAGTACATAACCATGGTATAGACTTATCCTTCAATGAATTAAAAACCCTTGCAGCTAACTTTCTTCATCGTACCCAAAAACAAATTGATGAACTCTCCCAAACCTTAATAAAAAAATATCAGTTACCCACTGAGACTACTCCAGAATCACTTCACCAATTTTTAAATAAGCATTATCAGGTTCAACTTACCAATAACGACCTCCATTCTATTATCGATATTTATAAACAAGAAAATCAAAAAATTATTAACTTCATTAACAAGCATGATTTATTTCCTATTTTCGCTGACCAGCAAATGTTAATTGAGCAAACGCCGAAGTTTTTAGAACCAGTCATTCCTGCTGGTGCTATGCGTTCTCCATTACCATTACGAGAAGGCACACGTACCAGTTTAATTCACCTGACTTTACGGGAAGATATAATTGATGAGCATAATATGCTGGGCATTCCTGTAATGATGATTCATGAAGGAATTCCTGGTCACCATTTACAACTAGCAACCAGCACAACCCATAGCAGCAAAATTCGCCGTATCATTTTTGCCCCAGAGCAAGCAGAAGGCTGGACCACTATGCTTGAAGACTATATGTTAGACATAGGATACATGGGTGACTTAACCGATGAAGCACGTTTTATTGCCAAGCGAGAGATCTGCCGAATCGGCGCCCGGGTGGCTATTGACCTGTTTTTCTTAACCGGAAACAAACAGTTTCTTGATGTCGGAATTCCCTTACAGACACCCACCAATGACCCTTTCAGCATAGCAGGTGAGCTCTTACAAAAAGTTACTGGTTTTACTGATGGACGGGTTCAAGCAGAATTAAACTGGTATTCGACTGAACGGGGTTACCCCATGTGTTATTTGGTTGGCAATCAATTGGTTTGGCAGCTAAAACAAGATTTTATAAAAAAACAGCAATCTACTTTGTCCGGCAACGCTTTAGATCGTGCTTTTCACCAGGCATTTTTAGCCACAGGCAATATGCCCGTTTCTATGGTAAGAGAGGTTTTTGCTCAGCAACAGCTGATCTAAAAGAAAGGGCACCCCTAATGCTCTATAATGTAGTGATAGTGGATTTATTACTATTCAGAGTATTCTACAATGTTAGCCTCAATCAAGCGGTTGTTGGTAAAAGGCTTTAGGCAACCGCTAAGTATAATTTTATTTGCAGCCGTTTTAATTACTCCTGCTGTAAGCAAAGAGCTTCGGTTTGCTGCTACAGAATGGCCACCCTATAGTGGTGCTAATTTAAAAGGAAATGGCTTTTCTCCTCAATTAATAAGATTAATCTATAGTCAGTACGATTATGAAATACAAATCATTATTTTACCTTGGGCTAGAGCTTTAAAAGGAACAGTAGAGGGTAGTTATGATGGATTATTAGATGCCTGGTACTCTGCTGAACGGGCTGAAAAAATGTTGTTTAGTAAGCCTTATATGAATAATCGCATTAAGTTTATAAAGCTCCGCAACAATGACATTACGTTTAATCAGCTGTCTGAGTTAAAACCTTACCAAATTGGTATAGTTCAGGATTATGCTTACAACAAGGCATTTGACACATCAACTGAGCTAACTAAAATACCAGAACGTACTTTTGTTATTAATTTTTATAAGTTGCTTCACTATAGAATTGATTTAACCTTGGAAGATGAACTGGTTGCACGCCACGAAATAAAAAAAATATCGCCACTTTTACTTAAAGAGGTTGATTTTTTACCAAAAGCTTTATCAGAAAATAAACTACATATCGCTTTTCCTAAAAAAAATGAGTCTCTGGTTGATATCTTTAACAGCAGCCTAGACGAAATACAACGAAATGGTTCTTTATTAAAACTTATGTTAGAACATGATTTTTTTGTTGAGCCCCACCCAACACTTTAATAGGGTTAACCCCCTGTCATATTCATAAACCTCACAAGCTGTACATCACCAGTAGGATCAAAATAGTGGCGTTCAGGCTTCAAGTCCATCGCCGTTATAATAGTTTCGCGTAATTTATCCTGCTCGCCCGGATAACGTCTAATAATATTTTTTAAATCAGCAGAATGCTCATTACCCAAACACAACAGAAGTTTACCTTCTGCCGTCACTCTTACTCGATTGCAATCACCGCAAAAATTATGGCTATGGGGGGATATAAAACCAATTTTGCTTTGGTAGCCCGGTATTTGCCAATAACGACTAGGTCCATTGGTTTCATAAGTAGAAGGGAATAACTCGTATTGTTGCTGAATAATTGTTCTAACTTCTTCACTGGTACACAATGTCAGTCCTCGGCTGTGCTCTGAAATAGCACCCAGCGGCATTTCTTCTATAAAGCTGATATCTAGGTTATTTGCCAATGCATAAGACAGTAGAGGTAAAACTTGATGCTGATTGCGTCCTTTCATTACGACCACATTCAATTTAATTCCTTCAATACCTGCTTGTTGCGCGGCATCAATTCCTGACAATACTTTTTCAATATTACCAGTACGGGTTAACTGTTTAAATTCAGTGGGATCAAGAGTATCCAAACTAATATTTATCCGTTTGATGCCTGCTTTAGCTAATGCTGTTGCATACTTAACTAGCTGAGAGCCATTAGAGGTAATTAACAGCTCTTCAAGGTTAGATAAAGCAGCTAACCGTTCAATTAACCAGATTACGTTATGGCGAATTAATGGTTCACCGCCAGTTAAACGAATTTTATTCACCCCAAGTGAAACGAATGTTTCCGCCACTTGAAGAATTTCTTCCAAGCCTAGAATCTTTTGTCTGGGTAAAAACGTCATATCTTCCGCCATGCAATATACACAGCGAAAGTCACAGCGGTCAGTTAGAGAAAAGCGTAAATAGGTAATCTTCCGGCCAAAACGATCAACTAATGGAGAATTCATTGTTATTACCTCTTCCACTCCATGATAGTAATGAGCAATCCATCGGTGTATAACTTATTTTTAAACCACGAAACACTCTCACCATCATTTTTTACCTATTTTACTGCATATTAGCAACTGCAATGATCAAGATTGTATGACGGAAGCGACCATCACTTACTTCTTTAATTACAAAGCTTATACTGATTAAATTAGCTCGCCAAATGGCCAATATTCGAGTAGATCACCTTGGTTGACTTCCGTATCAGCAGGCACCAGTGCCAACCCCGTAGCCCAGCTTGCCGACGACAACACCCCCGAACCTTGCTTAGGATAAGGGACAATGGTTAGCTCTCCCGCTTGAGGCTGTAGTTGTACTCTCAAATACTCAGCCCGACGCAGGTTTTTCTTTTTAGCGAAGCCAGCCTTAAATTGATAACTGGCAGGTTTTGTCTCATGTAAGCCTTGCATTTGTTGCAATACTGGACGAGCAACCATCAGGTAAGTGACTAATGAGGATATTGGGTTTCCAGGCAGGCCAAACACAGGCTTCTTATCTAATTGCCCATATAATAGCGGCTTACCAGGTTTGATTGCCAAACGCCATAAATGCACTGTACCGCACTCTTGAATAACGCCCTGAACATAGTCTTCCTCTCCTACAGAGACACCACCCGTCGTAATTATGGCGTCGGCTTGATGGCTTGCCTTTAATAAGGCCTGTTTAGTTGCATCATGCTGATCAGGGAGAATACCGCCATCCATCACCTTAAAGCCTGTTTGCTGTAATAGGCCTAACAAAGTGTAGCGGTTTGAGTTATAAATCTTACCCTCTGGTAATGGCTGGCCTGGTTCAATTAGCTCATCGCCCGTAGTAAACAGCGCGACTGTTAGCGGCTTATAAACCGGCACTTGCATCACCCCAACCGAAGCTAATAATCCTAGTTCCTGAGGCCTTAAGCGTTTGCCAGCAGCCACCACTTGCTGCCCTTCAGCAATATCTTCACCAGTATTACGAATATGTTGGCCAATTTGCCAGCCCGGCTGTACTTCAACATGGTCACCAGTTACTTTCACTTGCTCTTGGGGAATCACCAAGTCAACATTTTCCGGAATAAAAGCCCCAGTAAAAATTCTTGCTGCCATGCCCGAAGGCAGGATGCCCGGTTGATCTCCAGCAGCTACTCTCAAACCAACAGGAAGCCGGGTAGATTGATCCGTAGCCAAATCTTTAGCATTAAACCCGTAGCCATCCATCGCACTATTAGCTGCCGGCGGCACATTTAAGGTAGACAATTGATCTGCTGCTAATACTTTGTTTACAGCTTCAGCCAATGACAGCCATTCAACATCTGCCTTATGTTGCAAAGTTTCCTGAATTTGTACAATTGCCTGGCTAACTGTAATAAGATTATGCTCTGAGCAGCTCATTAACTATTTTCTCCACCGATTATGCTTGTTGCTTTTACCGGGCCCCAGAAGTTTTCTTACAGCCAGTGAAATCAAGGCCTCCAGTGTATAACCAATCAACCCAGATACTTACTTCATTTCGGCAACAAATGGCATACAAAGTTGCAAGGACGTGTTGTGCTATCCAGCTGGGGCTTAATAATTTTCTCCCAACCGGTCCTACAAGCTCCCGTTGATCCGGGCAGACAAAAGATAACGGTATGATTGGCTAATCCAGCCAGTGCGCGGGACTGAAGGGTTGAGGTACCAATCTCTTCCCAGGAAACCTGCCTAAACAACTCACCAAAGCCAGTCACTTCCTTATCAAACAATACGGCTACTGCCTCTGGTGTGCTATCACGGCCAGTAAACCCTGTACCACCTGTAATCACTACCACCTGTACTGTTTCATCATAAATCCATTGCGAAATAATGGCACGAACATGATAAATATCGTCTTTGATAATTTGCCTGTGCTTTAATTGATGGCCTGACTCCTGTAAAGCGCTAATCAAATACTGACCAGAAGTATCAGTAGACTCATCCCTGGTATCACTTACAGTAAGCACAGCAATATTGAGTGGAATAAAATCAGTATGTTGATGCACTTTTGTTAATCCTAATCCGAGAATAATTCAGCCTACCATCATAAATATATTTACGTAGGAATCAAAACGAAATGACTATTATCTATTACGACCTGTGTACCTATAACGATCTGTAATTGTCTTACTCTTGATGCGTTATGACTACTTTTTACAAATACCACTCACCTTTGTTTACAATTTCATGGATATCAGCTTACTTTCTCTCTTAGGGAATATATTGACCTTAGTCAATAATTACTCACCTATGAATATACTAGGGACTACCCACAGAGAGCCTATAGCTGAAAGTAAACTTGTACCCCTTCCAACACACTATTGGTTGCTACAGCAGCCAGTATTAGCCCCATTACCCGGCTAATAACACTCGCTCCAGAGGTACCAATAATTTTCTGAATAAAAGGAGCAACTAGCAGTAACAACAATGTTATGAGCATAATAAGTAACACAATACCAGTGGTTATCACTTGGTCGACGATTGAAAAGCGGTGATTATCAGTGAGTAATACCACCGCCATCATAGCACCAGGCGAAGCGATGGAAGGTATTGCCAAAGGAAAAATCGCACTATCAACACCCTTATCAACCATATGTAATTCTTCTTCTGGCTTACTTTCACCAAAAATCATCGACAGCGCAAAAACAAATAAAACGACTCCACCTGCCACCTGAAAAGCAGATAAAGGAATTGACATTGACTCTAGCAGTATTTCACCAGCAACAATAAAAAACAGCAAAACCAAAGAAGCAACGCCTACTGCAACTAAAGCAATTTTTCGGTTATGAGCAGCACTACCACTTGCCGTTACTGCCAAAAAAACAGGTAATGTTCCGATAGGATCAATCACAGCCCAAAGCAATACAAACTGCCGTATTAAATCCTCCAACTGAAACCCTCCTTTTGCTTACTCCTTGTTACATCACCCAGTTAATCAGCAAATTTAATATGGTTAACATAATGCTACCGACAATGGCAGGCAAAAATCCCCTTACCTTAATGCCTGGTACCAGCGCTGCGGTCAACTGTAGCATAAATGCATTAATTACCAGTAAAAATAACCCTAACGTAATAATAGTAATCGGAAAGGCTAAAAAGGAAATAACCGGCTTAATCACCGCATTACAGATACCTAAAACAATAGCACCGAAAAAGGCAGTACCAAAATTGTCAATTTCAACTCCCTTAACAAAATTAGCCACTACCAATAGAAAAATGGCAGTTAATAATAAGTGTACCAATATTGCTAACATTGCATTCTCTCGTTTTTTATACCCTTCACGAATGGCTATATAGATTACCTCCTTTGACTATAGTACTGCTCATAAATAGCCCCAGGAAAGCAATGCCACTCTTATTATAGAGCTACTTTTATAAAAATTGTGCCTGATATTGGCTAGGTGATATCCCTAGGTATTTTCTAAAGTAATGGCGTAAATTCATAGCATTACCAAACCCTACATTAAGCGCGATCTGCTCAATAGAAGCAGTACGTTGCTCTAACTGCTTTTGCGCCAAGGTTAACCGCTGTCGGTTAAGCCATTCTTTTGGGCTCATACCCAAGGCCAATTTGAAATGTCGATCAAAGCTTCGCCGTGACATGTTAGCTTGTTTAGCAAGGTCATTCACGGCTATTGGCAGATGTAAGTGCTCTACAGCCCAGTCCAGCGTGGCAGAAAAATGATTATGATGTTTGATAACAGGTGTTTCCACATACTGCGCTTGACCGCCACTACGATGAGGGGAAACCACCAAACGCCGCGCTACTTGATTAGCAATGTCATGACCAAAATCCTGACGGATCACTTCAATACCCAAATCAATTCCAGCGGCACTACCTGCCGAACAACCAATTTGGCCATCAAATGTATACAAGACATTGTCTTGAAAATGCACTTGCCCATAACGCTGTTGAAATAACTCAGCATAACGCCAATGCGTCGTTGCCCGCCTACCATTCAACAGCCCCAATTCAGCAAGCAAAAATGCTCCTGAACAAAACGATAATATTCGACCACCACTTTTATACTTGTTAGTTATTTGTTGCTTTATTAATGTGGGTACCTCCGTTTGCTGAACTGGCCAACCTGGGATAATCAAGGTGTGATAATCCAATAAACTCGTCACCGGCTTTGCTGTCACTAAAATACCACCAGTCGCAGATACCGGACTACGATCAAAAGTGACCACTTCCGCTTGATACCACTGCTGATATTCTGGCCGGGATAAGGCAAACAGCTCAATGGCGCAACCAAACTCAAAGGTAGCCAACCCCGGATAGGCCAAAATCGCTACTGTACACACTTTTACTTGCCATCAGTTAAATCACTTGGCTTAAAGTTAACGCATATTGTCTTTTAAGCCAATTTAAATTGGGGCTCCCACTGCATAAGATATATACCAAAACCCATGATATAGATTTATCAATTCCCCAGGAGCAATAACATGTCGTCAGTAGTATCTAGAACACCTGCAGCGCCCAGCTATCAAGCATTAGCCCATTTTCAGCATTTGCTACAGTATGAAACTGATTGTTGGGATGTTCACCACGCAATAACCAACCACCAACAAGATTTTGTGTTATTGGATGTGAGAGGTGAAGAAGCATTTAACCAAGGACATATTGCAGGCGCTATTAATCTACCTCATTGGAAAATAAAATCAGAATTAATCAACCAATTTCCTAAAAATACTCTATTTATTGTTTATTGTGCTGGCCCTCATTGTAATGCGACTGAAAAAGCGGCCGTGCGCCTGGCCGAGTTAAAACGCCCAGTTAAGAAAATGATTGGTGGTATTTGTGGTTGGATTGATGAGGGATTCATTTTGACAAGCTACATAAACCAGCTGTAGTAAAATATACTCACTATAGCTGGCATTTCACACATTCCACTTATTATTTATTTACGCCAATCATTCTATACATAGTATTGTCCTTTTTAACCAGCTGATGCCAAAGCGCTCCAACAATATGTATAGCTAAAATTGCAACCATTAAATAGCCGGCAAAGAAGTGGGCCTCTTTGGAAAAACCAGCCCAAAAACTATTCATAGGCCTCTCAGCTGGAGGGACACTTTCAATTAATGAGAATTCAAAGAAAGGCAAACCATAACCACCTGCTGCAGATGCAATAATGCCTGAAATAGGCATCACTATCGTACAAGCTAATAACGTATAGTGCGCTAATTTAGCTAATATAACCTGTATTGACTGGTCATTATTTAAAGGCTTTGGAAATCCTTCTTTTATTCGCCAAATAACCCTTAACACCGCAATAAATAACGCCAATACACCAACTGACTTATGCCAGGAATACCAGCCAAAGTCTTCGAAAGTAGTCATATATACCGGATGACAATAAAAAAATCATCACAGCTGCGACAATCCAATGCAATAAAATAGTGGTTGTTCCCAGCTTGTCAATACGTGGAACTGGTTGATTTGACGTAGGCATAGAGTACAGCTCTCCTCAACAGAGTGATATTGTTATTCAAACTTAGTTGATAGACTAACTTGCATTCCTGATGTTAAGCTGACTTTCTAAAATATTTTATTTTGTTTAAAGTACCTATTTATACTATTTTAGCAAACTAAACTCTTGTTTGAATATCCTTGTTAATGGGATAGACCATTCCAAACCACCTGATAACATATAAGAGAGAAAAATTATGGTTACACTTCGCCCAATGAAACAATATGAATTTACTATATTTTTTGAAAATGAAGTAAAAGAATTTGCTGAGTGGATGACAAAAGCCTACAAGTTACCACCTAAAAGAGCCTTGGATATCGCCAAAGAGCAACTTTCATATAAGTATAAAGATGGCATCAATACAAAAAACCAATATATTTATACAATTGAAGATAAACATCAACAAAAAATAGGGGTTGTCTCTTATTCTATTCAGAAGGATGAGCAATCTGCCTGGCTTGATACTATAGAAATAGATCAACCTCATCGGCAACAAGGTTATGGCAAACAAGTACTGGCTTTAATTGAGAGCAAGATAAAGCAACATCATGTAAACCATATAATACTACACGTTTACAAAAATAATAAAATTGCCCAAACACTTTATAAAAATAGCGGCTATCAGATTGTAAGTCATATAATGACTAAGCAGCTTTCTTGATGACTATAACAAAAAGCCTTTTTACGCTATTCATAAGCCAACAAATTGAATAGACTACGTTAGTTTACTTCATTATAAGTGATGCAATAAAGTGTTAAAAAAATCCTTTCTGACTATTAGTCTTATACTTACTACCACAGCATGTAGTGAGTCAACAAATTCCACTCGTACTATCTGCCTTAATCAAGAACATATTTGCAACCAAGTAGCGATTAAAAAAGAGTGGCCAAAAACCAATGTTAGCCAAGGCTTTCAGTATAAATGGAAAGACCTCCAGCTTGTACTTCCCTCAAGCTTCCAATCTGTACGTCAAATCCATGACTCTATATTACTGGAGTATCCAGTAAATACCTCATTAAAAATAACTCCTCTTATTTTGCTCAAACCACCTCATTCGCCAGAAAATCACCATATCAAATACAATCCAGTGCCACGGAATCAATTTCAAGTAGAATTTCAATTTACACTCAACGATTTACCAGAAACAATTAATAGTTCTATAGAAGAAGCCTCATGGGAAAATGGCTTGTTTGGAAAAATACTAAATGCAGACCAAAACAAATGGTTTTATGCAAAAGATGGCATTCATGCGTACGTTTATCAACATCACAAGCACCATCACATAGTGATTATCACCTATAATAAATACCCTCAGTACGCTTTAGAATTAATTCTAAAAGGAAAATCTGTAGCAGTAGAAAATATAGTTGCCAACATAAACACTAAATAAACACTTATTTTAACATTCCCCACTTATAGTTCATGACTCATCCCAATTGAGCATTTACCAACTATCTCTAAAACGCAGTGAATTATACTGTTGTTTTGACCAGCGCTCATCACTTTCCAGCTGATAGATTTTATGTTGTAACTGTTGCTTGTTATACCGGATATTATTTAAATCTTGCAATATTTCAGCCCGCCGCGCGGATGTCAACCCATCTTTTACCAGCTCACGCTCTTTTTTATTAATCTTTTCATCAAATTCTTCTAATTCAGAGCTTGCACGCCTTAAATCATCTTGAATATTTTTCCACTCTCTTTTCGCCTGATAGATTTGTTTCCCTCGGTTATACCCAGCTAAAAAGTTAGCTTCTAATGGATAAGGGCAAACACCCTTATACCTATTACCTTCAACACCTTCTTGAAAACCATTTGCCTCAGTACAATATCTATCAAGCCCAGAACGATGACCTAAACGATAGTTGTCTAAATCAGGTCTAACCCCATATTCAGCACAGTCTTGTCGATAGTCTCCAATTCTAGATGGAGGCCGCCCATCAGCACCATCTGCATAACCAACTGTATACCAGTCTGCTGTCAAGCACTCTTCTCTAGACATAACACTGCAAGCGGTAAGACTAATAAGCAAAGTGGGTATACCAGCAGCTTTAATAAGCTTTATCAGACACCAATTCATATTCATGTACATCTACTGATTAAGACTCATATATAGATAACTATTGAATCTTATAACATTGAAGACCTTTTTAAAATAAAATAACCATTGTAATAATACGTATAGGGCCGCTATAGTCTGAGTATTACAAAAGCAGCAAATGTAAAAAAAGTAAAGATGATTGACAAGACAGTTATTTTACAAAAATCAACGTATACTCATATAAGCCAGCTGTGCCAGATATAAATTGGCTCAAATGATTTACTGTAATACCACCAATAATCAACCAAACTTAAAGCCAGAAACAATATCTTCAATATTTTTACTGCGGATATGTACAGAATTAGCACTTTCAGCAACACGTTTTGCACTAGATACTAAATTTGATGCCGATTGATTAACTGAGTCTATATGCGAATTAATATCAGCTGCTGTAGATGCTTGAATGTTCGCAGCCTCGGCAACTTTTTGGAATGCTGCAGCCACTTGATTTGTAGCCTCAGTCACCTTTTGTAATGCATCACCTGTATTACGGGTTCTCTCTTCACTGGTCGCGGCATCACTTGATGAAGCCTCCATCACCTTAACCGCATCTTCAGCTATTTGCTGTAAGTTTAAAATAGACTGACTAATTTCATTCGTCGCCTCTTGGGTTCTTGTTGCCAGGGTACGAACCTCTTCAGCGACAACTGCAAAGCCTTGCCCCTGCTCTCCTGCTCTGGCGGCTTCAATCGCGGCATTCAGTGCTAATAAGTTGGTTTGCTCTGCTACCTCTCTAATCACATGTATCACATTACTGATATTGTTAGCACTGTTAGCCAATTGGATAATCTGTTGGGCAGCATCATTAATTTGCTCAGCCAAACGATGACTTACATTAGCTGTTTCAATAGACTGCTGTGAGCTTTCTTCAACAGAGTGATAGACATTTTGAACATGGTGCGATGTTTCATCTGCAAGCTCTAGCATCGACTGTGCCGAATCAGTACTATGCCTAACAAGCTCTACAATATGACTAATCCTCTGCTTTTGGTCATTCCCTGATTGCTGATTAGTATCTGACTCTTGATCAAGTGCCTGAGCCGTTTGGTTTAACACAACAGCTTCATCAGCCAGTGCCTTCACTTTCTGACGTAATAAGTTCATCGCTCGGCCTGTTGCATTAATGGCTTCAGAGAGCTCATCCTGGCCTGTTGCTTCCAATTGAATATTTAGTTGGCCTAACTCTAGTGAGTTTGCAGCATAAAGTAATTTATTTATAGCTAAGCGTGTATTAATTTGATAACAAACTAATAAATATAGTGCAGACAGCATAGTTACACTAAATACAGTAATTACCATATTACGTTTGTTTTGCGTTTCAGCTAAGTGTTGTCTAGCACCTTCCACAAATAGCTCTTCAATTAGGAGGTAAAAATCCATTTGAGCTTTTATTGCGGTAGAACCATTATTAAAAAAATCTTCTACTGCAATTGATGGGCTGTCATTTTTTAGTAGTTCACTTCTGCTGGTTAATATAAAATCGTTCACCACTTTTGATAACTGGTTAGAATAAGGTTCTATGCGTTTTTGATAGCTATCAGAGTAATTCCCTAATGCTGTAATCTGTGCGACAACTTTTTTATAGGTTTCTTCCATAACTTCAGTAAGCCGGGTTACCTCAATAAATAACTCAGGGGTAAATTGGCCTTTAGCAGCAACTAAACTCCCTTTACCACGAAGTTTTCCTGTTGTTTCAAACAATAGAGGTAACTGATATACAAAAATATCCATGGCTAAAAAAGTATTTAATTTAGGGTCAAGAATAAGACCACTATCTGTAGCAATGGTATCGACAATAATAGATATACGATTGATCCAATCTGAATGTTGAGAAAAGGCCTTGTTAGCTGGTACATTCATGGATAAATGATCAACCATCGACTTCCAATCATGAAAAATAGAGCTAAGCTCACGAGAAATTTTTGGATACCCTTTATCATTTGCCACTTTAATTGCATGTTGAAATGCTTGTTCAAGTTTATTTCTAATGTTAGGAAGGTCATCCGCTGCAAGTTCACTACCAGCCAGCCAAGCAACTGTTTTACCCCTATGTTCAGCAGCAATAAGCTGCAAAGGATGCACAGCAGCAATAAGCTGCTGCCCCTGTAACTCAGCCTCCCATACACGGATATCTTGATTATGTGTAGCCACAAGTTGCCAAAAAGCATATACAATAGGAAAAGCTAACAAGCCCAAAATTAACTGAAACTTTTGTGTCAAACGCAGTTTAGCAATGAGTCTTTGGCCAAAATACCAAAAGTTTACCATGAGAACTTCCTTGTTCTTTATATATTCAAGTACTTAAACACAAGAATGAATAGTTCCTTTTTCAATATTCCTGTTATATAGCATTGGTAGCTTATAAAAAAAATCTAGCTAACTTGTTTAGTGTAGTAAAGCTTTAGGAAAGTGTAGTGCATCAAAAATTAAATCCATGCTAAAAGCTGTTTTACATAAAAATAAATTAAACACATGTATTTAAAGTTTTATTAAGAATAATCAAACACAACCAATAACAACCCAACACATTAATAAAAAAATCAGACTAAGATAATATAGATATAAGTCACAACTCATAGTAAAGAAACTGTAAAGCTACTTTATTATCAATAATATATACCTACAATTCCTACTGTATTTTTTCAGAATAAATAAAGGCCATTTCCGATGAGATTTCAGCTTTACTCAACAGCCTTACTTATTACTCACTGTTTAACAAACACAGCTCTCGCTGAGTCTAAAACCAACAATCCAATGTTTGGCGATAAAGAAAATCAAATCATGGTACACGGTGGCATGAGTTTTCGTGGCAAAGGGTTTGAAAAACTTTACTTTGGAGGTATTTCCTATAGTCAACCTGATACATTCTTTCGTTTACCAGCAAGAAATAATCTTGAATTAGGTATATTCCGAGGAAAAAACTCAAAAAATGATCCTACTAATAAAAGTTTTAAAGATAATGTAGACTTAAGTCAGTATGACCTGAACATGTTTGGCATATCGAAAGATGTAGCACTACTTAGCGGAAAAAATACTTACCTCACTGTTGGTTTAGGCGCTTATATTAAAGATAATGACACCAACCGCATAGGTTCTAAATTCACCTTTGGGGAACGGTTAGCGGTAGGCTATCGTTTTGATAGTGGTATTGCACTAGAACTTTACGCAAGACACTTTTCTAATGGTTCACTAACAAAGGAAAACAGTGGACAAAATTTTGCTGGCCTAAGTGTTGGTTATACATTCTAATTCAAACAATAATTTTTCCTATGAAAATCAATCTCTCCAAATAATACCTCTAAGCCCATTTTAAAAATGGGCTTTTTTTTAACATTTCCCCTTTATAACCAGCACTTAGCTCAACCTAACAAATTAGTTTTAAGTTAGCTCACCAACATCACATTAGAATGTAAAGATAAAACTTACAAACCTAAAAATGCAAAATAAACCAACATATTAACTAACCACATAATTAAAATAATTTGCACTAACAAATCATAGAACACCTCTAATAAAATTAAGGATAAAATATGAAACTTAATAAACTAGCTTTTATAGCTACTACCCTTGCTTTTAGTTCACTAAGCCAGGCCAACGGTAATTTTGATAGTGACTCTTGCTATCAATCAGGTAAAGGCTCTTCCAAATGTAGTACTTCAGCTAGCTGGAATAGCTCTAACAAACATTCATCAAAAAAAATCAGTTCAAATAAAACAAACCGCTGGAATAACAAAAATACAAGTAATGATGACTGGTTTGATAATTCATGGTCTACAAATAATTGGCCTAGTAGTAACTGGCCTAAACCTAATTGGCCAACAGATAATAGTTGGCCTACTGATAACAACTGGCCTTCACCTGGCGATGCAAACTCTAAAACTAAATTATGTCAATCTATTCAAAAAATAGATAAGCTCACTAATTGGAAAACCACAGGTACAGCAAAGCTTGCTGAGGCCAAGCCCAGTACTTTATGTGAAGATAAAAATGAGTTTCATTTAACTAACACTTATGCGAGTGGTGGAGAGCTTCAATATCAATTAAAAGAAGATGGTAACTATCAGCTAGAAATGGTAGTCCATGGCGTTAACAACCAAAAAACAACTGTCAACGTATATGCTTGTGGTAGCACCAGCCGCATTACTGTTTCAGGCGGCAATTCAACGGGTAGAGTCAATAGCAGTGTATATAACAGCTGTGGCAATATTCGTATTTTTGCTGATGATCCTGCAAGTACGATTGTTATTGATAAGTTGAAAGTGAGTAAAAATAGTTAATTAATCCAACAACTACATATATGAGAAGTATTGATCATATATCTATAATCAACTTCAATTAAATAATATCCACCCAACCTTAAAGAGCTATTTATGAAGTATTATTTATTATCAAGTTTAAGCCTTGCTATTTTTGTTTCCTGTAATGCCCTAGCAACTGAAAATACAGAAGACTCCAACAAACTCAGTCCCAAAACAATTAATAAAACAAGCTTTAACTCAAACAGCAAATTTAATTACCCTAACATCTCAGGACAGCTTAAACGAAAGCTGGAAACAACCAATAAAAATATAGCGATAAAAATTTCCATCAAGCTTTCAGACAATTTAATAAATAGTGATGATACAAACTTTGAAAATGAAGCAAAAGCTGTTTTAAACAATGCAGGGATACAATATAGTAATTTTAATATGGTTGGAACATCGCCATTATTTACAATAGAAATTACATATGAAGATATCATTAAGCTAAGCAATTCTTCCAAAGATATTTATATAGAAGAGGTTTCACTTAATACAGGAAATTTATCAAAAAAAAATAGAGGATATCGTACTTCTTTTACCCAAAGTGACTATAATGGACATACAAGATTCAAAGACCTTACTGGAAAGGGAATTACTGTAGCTGTTATTGATTCAGGCGTAGCCAATGTCCCGCAGCTGCCTAATGTTTCTCACTATTGCTTTTCTAAGCATATAGATCAGAAGGGGGAGCCGTCCAATTGTCCACAAAACTACCCAAATGAAGGAGGTAGTGCTCGTACCATAGATGGTAAACAAGATACTCATGGTACACATGTAGCAGGCATCATTGCGGCGAAACCTCTCAAGGGAGGTGCTCCTGCTGGAATGGCCTATAATGCTAACATTGTCAACTTACGCTCTTTACATAAAAACGGCAATGGATCAACTTTTGACACTATTGAAGCATTAAATAAAATTACATCAGATATTCCTGATGTGGATATCGTTAATATGAGTTTAGGTAGTAGTAGTTATGCTTCAGAAAATTGTGATGGCATGTTATCAGGACATCTAGCTGATTATAAAAAAGCAATTGATAATCTAGCAAAAAAAGGGGTAAAAATTGTTGTCGCTTCTGGTAATGATTACCAAAAAGGATACGTTGGATTTCCATCTTGTCTTCAAAACGTAATTTCTGTTGGTGCTGTCTACCCAACATCAGGAACAGATGACTATACAAATGAGACCTACAATAGTGGAAATGTGACAGACTATACCAATCTATCTAAGCATGTAACAGTATTAGCTCCAGGCCATAATATCGAATCAACAAATGCAAATTATGATGAAGCTGATCCTAATTCTTTGAAATTAAAGATCTCTGGCACTTCTATGGCAGCTCCTTACGTTTCAGCATGTATTGCCAGAATGCTAGAGAGAAACCCAAAATTATCAACCACTGAAATAAAAGATATTTTTAAATATTCAGTCAAACAAGGAAGCAAGAAGAACGACTACGATATTAGTAGACCTATGCTAAATTGTGATGATGCACTATTACTAACTCCTTCTTCTAGAACTTAGATCCTAAATAATACCATTAATCTTAAGTATACATTCTGGAATATAATATGAAGCCAGCCATAAAACTCAGCACTATTTTTTTTATAGCATTAAACTGCACTCACTTAAAAGCAATTACTGTAGATGAAGTCAAAAAAGAGCTGTCACCAAATTTAAACAAATATGGCAAAACAATAATTAATGATATCGCCCAATCAAGTGATTATAACAATGAGCTTTACAAAGTATGGATTAAAGTTGATTTCAATCTTCCTGATAAAGAAAAAATAGAGCTAATTAAACTAATAAGTAGCAACTATCGAATTGGTTTGAATTATGAAAAACATATAAAGGATTCTATTTATCGTGAGTATATGGCTCTTGACATTGACACACTAAAAAAACTTGCAAATCATCCAAATATATTGAATATAAATGCAAGCCCAGAAGGAAGAAATATAAAAGTAGCTGTTTTTACTACAGGAATACCGAGCAACCGCTCTGAACTAGCGCATGTCAATGAACATTGCTTACTTCCACTTTATGATAGGGAAGGTTTTGACCCAGATTATGATGATGGTTTGTATGAGCCAGAAGATAAAAAATATCAAAAGAAATCTTCATGTCCATCTGGATCAAGTCGTCAATCTGGTAAGGGAGCTGCATATAGCATTGATGATGCTAGCTACATGGGAGCAGAGATAGTGAGCAGTATCGCAGCCAAAAAATACAAATCAGGTAGTAAAAAAGAATCAAACGCTAAAATTGGCAGCGCCTATCTTAGCGATATAAACGTGTATAACGTACACCACACCAATTATAGACCAAATAATTTACATGGAAGTGAATTAGGCTCTGATGGTGGCACTTATGACTGGCTAGGTATTAAAGAAGGTTTATTAGAGTATGTAAATAATCCAAATAAAAAGGTGGACATTATTTATTTACCCAGCTTGTATTATAGGGGTGTTAAGGGTAGTGATTGCTCTGGACATTCTGTGGTTCAAAATAGTGAAAACACCTTCTTTCAAATAAGACAAGCCATTAATGATCTGATAGCCCGTGGTGTGGTAGTCATTACTCCTACTGGTAATAAGGGCTATACAGGGCAAACTGCTTTCCCTGCGTGTTTACCTGAGACAATATCAGTTACGGCCCACTCTCCAGTTGATGTTTCTAGCTCTGTGATAGATAACTTTGACCTTTATGCTTATCCTACAGTAGGAACATGGCTTAATAGTCCTTATACTGAGAATGTACCCATGTATTTTTCCAATATAAGTAAAAGTACAACTATCTCAGCAGAAGGATTTTTTATATCGAGGGAACCTATAACAAATGACCTATATCCAGAGCGAATAATTTCTAGAGGTAGTCATAACTATCAAGCTGTATCAACTCATGTAGCAGCCGCAAAAACTCTCTCTTGCATAGCCAAATTAAAGGAAATAGAACCTTCTCTTAACCAGCAGGCTATCAAAAATTATCTCACTAAAAATAGTAATGGATATACCTATAAGCCAGGTGATACCCTAAATCCTGTACCACTACTTAATTGTGATGCAGCAATCGACGACTTATTAAGTCGTTATTAAAAACTAGCTAATAAAATATATTCATGCCTCCTATTTGAAGGAGGCATTTCTCTTATACCTGTTCCATTCCTCTATAGGAAGTTAGCAAAAACTATATTGACGAAAGGCTCTTTACATTCCTCATATTTTTCTTTACATAAAGATGATCAACTTCCTTGGATTTGAATATTTTTAAATGAAACTGTCACTTTTAATCCTCCTAACAGACTCTTATCAAGAATTATATTTCCTTCATAACGCAATGCAACTTCTTTGACAATACTCAACCCAAGTCCTGCTCCTTCAGAGTTTTTCCCAGGAACCCGATAAAAACGATGTAATAATTTTTCCCGGTACTTTGCCTCAACTCCTGGTCCAGCATCTTCAACAGTTACAGTGACTGTATCACCATGAGCTTCACAAGTTATCATCACTTTTACTTGTTCATTGTCAGGTGAAACCCCATAAAGTAATGCATTTTCAACTAGGTTTTTACACACCATTTCCATTGCCAACGGGTCTGCATAAACAAGCAGAGAGGTTAAACCGTCCATTTGACAGTCACACCGATCATGATCAATTGCCAGATCAACAATCACTTGACGAAACAACTCACAAAGGTCAAATTTTTCACATTGATTAGCTAATGCACCTGCATTATTACTTTTTGCCAAGCTCAGAAACTGATTCGCTACACGAACAACTCGCAATGCGGCAGCACTTACTTTCTGAAAATTAGTATTTATTTCCTTATTTATAAACCCTAAGCTTTGTATTTGGGAAACTAATGCCGTTACAGGTGTTCTTAACTCGTGAGTACAGGTATCCAGAAACTGCCTTTCTTTTAATAACTGAGCATTCATATTACTCATCAATTGATTAATCGCTTGAACTAGTGGTAATAGCTCTTTGCTCATTGTTGTTTCTGAAAAAGGTGTTAACTTATCTACAGACACACTAGAAACTTTCTCTGCTAACGTATTTAATGGTTGCAGTCCTGAACGAACGGCGTAATTCATTGCCCACATAGCTAAGCCGAAAATAATCAATAAAGGTAAAAAAATTAATATGATTAACCCTCGAACGGCATGCTTTCGTTCAGCATCCTTTAACCCCACTAACACACAAGTACCTTTTTTACACAGGGTACTGATCACCCATTTGTTTCCATTTATTTTGGTAACATACGTCTGCTGCTGTGTTGGCTTAGGAAAGGTGACTTCTCCTTGTTGAAAGACTAATTGGTTATCGCGCCACCCTAATAATAACACACAAGACTGGCTAGGCAGTTGTAAATATTTTTCATTTTGCATTAAAACCAGCTCTACCCAGCTACGAGCCATTGATTGAGTTTGATCCTGAAAAAATTCCATGGTTTTATGCCAGGCCAAACTTTTAGCAAAATAAACAGCAATAAACCAAGTAATGGTAAGCACCAGACCAATTCTAATTAATAATCGGTGCTTTACTGTCTTGGTATTAAATAACCGATTCCACGCATTGTCTTGATTAACTTGGGCCATAAGTGTTTTCTCAACTGCGAAACATAAACTTCTATGGTGTTTTCTTCAATATCCTGATCCCAGCGATAAAGAGCATCAATAATCTGCTGCTTGGTTTTCACTCGCCCCTGGGATTCTAATAAATACTGAAGCAACCGAAACTGGCGTAAAGGGATTGTGACCAATTGCTGATTCAGCAAAACCTGCATTTGCCCAGGGTCCAACGTTAGTTGACCATACTCAATAACCGCAGCAGCCCTGCCCATCCTTCGTCTCAATAATGCTCTGATACGAGCAATTAACTCATCCATATCAAAGGGTTTGATCAAATAATCATCAGCACCACTATCTAAACCAACTACCCTATCCCTTGGTTCATCTCTAGCGGTTAATACCAGTACTGGTAATTCCAAACCTTGGTGACGTAGGTCTCGTAATAGCTTTAAGCCATCACCATCAGGTAAACCCAAGTCTAAGACAAGCAAGCCTATTTCTTGATCAGCTAGTGCCAATTTTGCCTTTTCAATAGAGGACACATGTTCCATTTGTAACGCGACTTTACTTACCCCTCGAGCAATTGCATCCGCAATCATTAAATCGTCTTCAACCAACAATATTTTCATTACGTAACCCATTTATACAACGATGAGTTTAAATATTTCATCAAATTACCAAATTCTTACTATTGCCAAATAACGTCAGGGATTTCAGCATCTAACAGACACATTATGATTACTAAAGCTGACGCAATTCTGATTTATGATAGGTTTGTATCCAGTTCAGGTAGTTTTCAGGAACAAATACACTATTGTGAGGACAATAACAATACCAATATCTGCTCAGTTGTTATTCATTTACAAACTCTTTACATTGAGATCGGAAGTAAAATGTACTCTATATTGAGTGTCATAATGACAATCTGATCAGTAAAAGTACTGATCTTTTACCTACCATTATTTTGTTGCGATAACCTATTTTGATCTACCTTTTAACATGGCTTTAGTAATGAAGTTGAAATTGTTGTTTAAGTTTTTATCCATTAGTTATACCAATCCTGTTTATTAGCTTGTTAAAACAGCCCAACATCTGGAGCACAAGCTTTTAATGTTATTTTTCTTATTCACAAATACATTCCATGCCTCACAACAAGACTCAACAATATCATTGAAATTTTTAAAACAACGATTTGCCAGTGAATCTTCTCTCAGTTTTTCCCATATCCGCTCTACCGGGTTAAGCTCTGGGGAAACGGGTGGTAAATTTAATAGCGTGATATTCGCAGGTATTTCTAGGCGATGAGTCGTATGCCATGCCGCTTGATCAACGATAACCAGTCCGTGTCTTCCCTTAGAAATGGCTTTTGAAATTTCTGTTAAGTGCAACCTCATTGCTTCTGTGTTAGCAATAGGTAATACAAGAGCCACTCCTCTATCTTTAGCAGGACACACAGCGCCAAAGAGATAAGCTGACTCAAACTGTTGTTGCTTTACCACTCGTGGACGCGTACCTTTCTCTGCCCAAATACGCGTACAGGTATTTTGCTGACCCACTCTGGCTTCATCTTGAAACCAAATATCAACTTTATCTGGAGAAACGCATGAGGGAAGTACTTTTAAGGCCTCTTTTTCAAAGTTTTTTTAAATGCTTGCTGTTTATCTGGGCGATGATTAGGATGTTTAGATCTTGATGTAATCCAAGAAAGTCCTGCTTTATGCAATACTTCATAAATACTACTTAAGCTGTAGTCTATATTAAATTGTTCCAGCAGCAACTGTTGTATGTCTTTACCCTGAACTCTACCGCCTTGACGATGGTTTTGTAAGGTAATAACCGCTGCTTTAAATTCATTATATTGTGAAGGACAAAGAAACGGTTTTTTTCCTCTACCGGGTTGTTCATAAAGTCCTTCAAGGCCATCTCGTCTAAAACGGTTGAGCCAGTCCTGAATGGTATTGTTTGATTTCCTTAATGCTCGTGCTATTTCAGTTTGAGACCAACCTGCTTGTAAATGAGCCATCGCTAATAAGCGAAGCCGTGTTCTTGGATGTGGTTCTCTGTTCAGTAAGGCATCAAAGTCGTAGTCATACAATTCATCTGGAATAGAAGCAATCCTTGCCATTATTAAATTCCTAGTCAAATTAAGTGAAATACTGTGACCAGGTATTTTACAGATTATTTACCACGATTGGTATTACTTCCTATCCATTAGCCACCAATTAGGTGCTTATGAAGGGCATATTAATGATGCAGAAGTTCACCTTGTCGGTTTTTTTGGCAAATCCCATGGTGTTGAAACACTAATAGGAAGCATGAACAAATCAAACATTGAACAAGCATATGTAATGGGTATGCCTGTTATCAAAAAGTGGGATGCAGCAGAACCGAACAAACCAAGATCAACTTTTAGTGACGATGCCCCCCTTTATTATTATTCGCGTACTGACGAAATCCTTGCAAGAGAAATTGAAACATTACCTAAGGAAGATCAACTACGCTTACACCCCTTCCTTAGTGGGTTTAACCCAACAGACTTACATGCTGCTGAACAGATTGAACAAGAACTAAAATGGCGACCAGGTTTCTGGAAAGGAATTGGTGAGATACTCACTCGGCATGATAGTTTAACAGCATTAACCACTGGAGAAAGAGCTAGAGCCAACCACCCTGCCCTAATGAAAATCTATCAACTAGCAGCACGTTATAAATTACCTGTTATACTTCACTCTAATATAACCTCTACCAAAGAAAAAAAACCTATTTACTTACCAGAGCTTGAAGAAGCTATTAAGTCCAATCCCAAAACCTACTTTATATGGGCCCATGCTGGTGTCAGCACCACATTGGTAGAAAATCAATCAATTGAGTTTGTTTTAACAGAACTACGACGCATGCTAACTGAATACCCTAATCTTTATGTATTAGCTTCCTGGCAGCTTTTAGACTTGATGCTAGAGGACAATAAACCTAATAAACAATGGATAAAATTAATTACGGATTACCCAAGCCATTTTATGATTGGATCTGATGTTGTTAATCAATTTAATATTCAAAATAAAATTTTAAATAGATGGCAACCCATTCTTGATGCACTGCCTAAAAAAGTGGCTAAAGCAGTGGCTGTGACTAACATGCAAACTATAGTAAATAATAAGCGTACTTTCAGTGTAAAAAATTAAGGGTACCCAAATTTATAGTCAACGCCTTTCACCCAGTTCATGCTTGGGTGAGAGGCCTAAACCACCACGCCAAATATTTTATATCCCCTCTTCAGCAATTGAACGATCAACTTGCAAAAACTCGATAGGCGCGCCATTATCTTCAATAAATGCGACTATTACACCAGGACTAGGGCTATTCGGTTCAATGATCACATTCTTATCCTTAATTGCTTCATAAATATCCTCCACTTCAAAGGCAACATGAGGCAATGTTTTAACAATTTCCGGGTAAGGTGCATCTTCTTCATACCTCACCCATTCAATGCCGTAAGGGTTTTTACCATAACCACTCACATACATTTTTAAATGCTTTAAGTGAATTTCATCTTTTAATGGCTCTTTAGTGGGTATACCCAAGTGGTGGTATTTCATATATTTTCTTTACTTCCTTTTTTATTCTGAATTCTGCACCAACGTACAAACAAAATCACTATACATGTCTTTCATTGGCAATTTATAATCTACTTTCAGTCGCTTTCTAGTTGCTAATACCATCTCTTTTGTTAATGGATTAACCGCTGTTTTTTCATAGGTTTCCCAGTAGATTCCCACACCTCTTTTCTGCCAGCTTGGTAACTCATTAAAATTAATACCTCTTTGAAAGAGAAACTCGTTTTTCTCTGCAACAGACATGTTACAAAAAGTTGCGGCCGCAGTTTTAGGCTTTATTCCTTCTTTTCTTAACAACCAGTAGCAATGAGCGTTCAATGCATTCCGGTGAGCATCTTCGTTACGTCACCTGAAATAGTCAACCACTAGTTGTCTAGCAGGCAATTGACAGATTCGGCAGTCAAATACTCCATGATCACCCAGCAACAAACTAAACTTAGCACTGGCCTCACCTGCCAGTACAGAGTTTAACTTTCGTTCTTTTCTTTGAAAGGTATTTTCATTTAAATCAAACAACAGTGAAATTTCATCACTCTGCGTATAACCATAAATAATTTTAAAGCCACAATCCATTAAATGTTGAACAGTCTCAACCATCCCATCTCGAAAACGAGTGTCGTATGGTGCTTCAAAGCCATGGGTATCCTTTCCAAATTCAACCTTAAATGGGTCTTATAGAACTGCTGAAGAAAAAATGAAGACTTACCAGAAGCCTGCAAACCAATAAAAATGATACCTTCCATATAGCTTTTCTTTCTCTCATATACCCTTTGCTCGCAAAAGTATAGCCAAAAAAAAAGCCCTCTCAATTCATCAACTGGGAGGGCTTTTAGTACGTCTTATGACTGATCAAATCACATACACACCAACCCTCTCAGCACAAATTGAGTGTGAGTGGTGATAATTGTTGATTGAAAGAATAGTTAAATTGATCATCTCGAAATCATATAAAGCTTTTGTTAAACATGTCAATAGGTTCTGTCTATTTAGATAACCGTAGCATAATGTCACGAGTAAGTAATATTAACCATTGATCAACATTCGTTCTATTAGCTCCCCTCTTCACAAGGCCTGTAACCTATTTTGATATAAGCAGTGTCTGCTATAAACTGAGATCACATAAACCAGATGAAATAATGTTTCAATACTAACTTTAACCTATTACATTATCTGCAGTAAGTAGAATGAAGAACAGTTTTTGGCAAACTTAACTGCTTGGGCTTTATATATAATCACTATCAGATATCACTGCTGTCCCACATTTACAGCATCCTCATTTGCTTATGATCATCTGTATTATTCGGTGGTGAGGGTGTAAATAATGCTTTAAGCTCTCTACGCTCAAACAAAGTGAGTTGTATGAGTCGAGCTATTTGAGTGATCGATAGTGTTATTCCATGAGAAAATTTTAGATAAGCGACGAGCAAATAAGCACACATGGCTACCCATATCTGGGTTAACACGGCATTTTTAGAGGTACCGACAAACGATTTTATCTTTAGGTTTTGCTTTATCCACTTAAAAAATAGCTCTATTTTCCAGCGTTCTTTGTAAATAGCTGCAATGGTGCTGGCTGCGAGCTTACTATTATTAGTTAAAAAGTAATATTGGTTGCCAGTCTCTGGGCATTTAAAACCGATACGACGTAAATGACCTTTATAAACAGCCCCTTGTTGGCTAGTCAACTGAATGTGCTGATCAGAAGTGACTGTACTGCTATTGTCGGTAGGCTGGCGCTTTAGTACACGGTATTTGGCTTGCTTTTTTAGTCGGGTTACAAAGAAGATTCCTTGCTCATTTAAAGTATTAAACCAGCGATAATCAGTGTAGCCACGGTCTACAGCAAGAATACTCCCCTTGGGGAGATCAAGGCTGCGTGCTATCTGTATTTCATGACATTTCCCTTCAGTAATACTCATAAATGCAGGCAAGTAGCCATTATGATCAAACCCAACATGTAACTTGATAGCACCTTTACTTTTTCGAAAATCTGCCCAAGGAAACATGGATAAACACAAGTCGATCACTGATGCATCAAGAGAATACAATGGATTTTTAAAACGAAACTTATGCCCTGGCCGATGATGATGACATTTATTTAATAGCTTATAAAACAAGGCTTCATAAAGCGTAGCGGGTTGCTGTTCATTGACACGGGCCAAACTACTTCTGGTGATATTTCCAATACCATGGTGATAGCGTTTATGCTGCTGAATCGATAGGTGATCAATGATGTCACGCAAACTATTGCGACCTGAGAGCTGACCAAATAATAGCGCAACAAACTGCCCCCACCGAGTCATTTTACGTAGCCGTTGACCCGTATGATGCTGATTGGCTAGTGATTCAAACTCATGTCTAGAAAGCAACTGAAGTATTTGGTGCAAGATTGTGTTACGATGAGCCAAGGCTTAAATCCTCTGGTTTTGCAGTGTTTGGTTGCACTCTCATTGTAACAACTTATGGGGACTTAAGCCTTTTTTGTTTCAATCTTATGGGACAGCAGTGATCAGATATAAACTCTACAAAACCTTCAATACTTTTATTCAGCAATTTTTTTCCAGTGACAAGCGACTCATGAATAATACTTGATCGACCTTTATTCCTTTTTTATTAATCAAACTATAGCAGCCTTTTGATAAGTCATCTGTCTTATCACTTATATTGAGCAACATAATACTGAATATTTTTAAGTATAAAATTCAACCGACCAAGCATGATTCAAGATCCTATTTTATCTGGAGTAGCATAAGCCATTAGTATAAAGACTATTCTTTTTCAAATAAGAAACATCATAAAATGTTACGCTTATGCAATATTGCAGTGTAACCAGTAAATATATCTATAAAGTTAATACACGATTAAAATACGTTTAATAAGACAATGACAAAAAACTTAATTCAGGCTTTGACAATCAGATAAATTGTTACCAAATTTCATGGTAGCAATTAAAAAATTATTTCTAAGTCTCTCCACCGATAGTTATACAACTTCAAGGAAATTAATAATCACCTTTATACATTCGGCCAATCCCTATTCGGGTAAAAATCGGCCCGATGATTTCAAACACAATCGTACCTGCAATGGTTAGTTGCAATAAAGACTCACCTATTTCAGGAAAATGTTGTTTGGCTAATAGAGCTAATCCTAATGCTACTCCTGCTTGTGGCAGTAAAGACAAACCGATCCACATCGATTGTTGGGGGATAAAGGCAAAGGGCTTGCCTCCCAGCCAGCTGCCTATTAAACGCCCTAATATCCTTAATATTAAGTAAGCAACTCCAAGTACACCTATATTTGCAAGTTCTGAAACATCAAATGAAGCGCCAGCTAATATGAAAAACAGCACCATAAAAGGCCACTCAATTTCTTCAATAGCATGGAATGGCCTAGTGTGGTGGTGGGCTAGGTTTGCTACTGTTGCTCCCATTACAATAGCAGCTAGCAAATAAGACACATTTAACCACTGGGCAATACCACCACATAAAAACACCATACCTAATGCTTCTATTAAAGTAGGTTCCCCAGATTTTATCCTCCCAGTTAAAAAAGCCATAGGAATGCCTAATAGAGCACCTATGACAAATGCTCCACCTAAATCCCAAAGGGCATGCATTACAATATCAAGTATCTGCGGATTACCTGAAACTGACTGACATAACACTAAAATAAAACTAAAGAGTAATAATCCCCAAGCATCATCAATCGCTACAACGCCAAGTAATACTTGAATTATTTTGCCCTTAGCTTTTGCTTCTTTAACTACCTCACTCACTGCAGCAGGATCTGTCGCAGTTGCAACACCTGCGACTAATAAAGCAAAAATTAATCCTGAATTTAACAGCCACATACCAATGAATACAATTATTGCCGTAATCAAAGTGACAACTGAAGATATAATCAGTACTTCCCTACCATTTTCCTTTAAAAACCGGCCTGCTAATTTTTCTCCCAATAAAAATCCTACCATTAACAATGCAATATTCGTTACTAATGGAAACCAGTCTTGCGTAAAGGGAGGTAACAATGCCAGTCCAGAAGGCCCTACCAGCAACCCAAATACTAATAATAAAGTTACTCGAGGCAGGTGAGTTTTACGGCCAATAACGTCAGTTATTAGCCCAAGTAAAAACAGAATACCTAATACCGCTAAATGGTTATCAAGTATGGACATCATATGTTACTGATAAGGTTTATCAATAATTGCATAAGGGTCACCCCCCCCTGTTACCGCTTGAATTTCCTTTTCTGACAAAATATCCAACGGGTTTAGTGATGCAGTCTTAGCAGTCTGGTATAAAATATGTGCCCAAGTTGTTTTATTGGCATAAAGCATCCCGCCTAGATCCAAAGTACCACCTTGGTTGATATAGCCTACAGCAGCTGTCTGTTTAGGCCCTAAATCCAGTTGCCGCATAATACCAAGATAGACTTCTGGTCGACCATGGCAAACAAACACTCTTGTCTTAATAGTATCTGGAAACAAATTATCCATCACCTCTTCAACTACTAACTGCTCAGCTTCAGCCTTATCTCTTGCTACTCTAAATCGACCTGGCTCAATAATATAAATAAGTGAATGGGGTATCTCTCGCTCTTTTAATCGGTCACTGGCTTTTAATGCCTCAGCCAACTGATAAGCACCCACCGCGACTAATTGAATTGATGCCTCTGTAGCTCCTCTTACTAATATTGCACCATCTTCAAGCAGTTTTATCGATTGATCTTTAGGTAATAAAATAGGTACCGGTAATTTAGGTAATGTCGCCAACCAAATTTGTCCATAGCTCGCATAGGTTGATTGCATTGTGGCTAAAGCACTATTCCAGTCACAAGGGAACAACACCCTTACCATATCAGTCATTTCACCCATCAACGCTTCAGATAAAGTTGGATCTTGATGGGACTGTTCATTTTTACCATTTTCCCAAACATGGGAAGTGAGTAAAACAGGCACACTTAACCAATTCGCAGGTTGGTGCGCCTCTTTTTGATGTCTCGCAAAAATAATTGCTTGACGAAGAGCACCCAACATTTTCACTGCAAAAGCTTCATAAGACACTACCAAATTAATCCCTTGTTGGTTTGCTAATACGGCACTTACCACAGCTTCTTCATTAAGCGCCGTAATCACCTTTCCATCCACTGCTTCAGCAACACCTCGCTCAGGTTGGGTCACACGATGCTTAAGCCAGTCCAGGGTTTGATTCATTTGGTTACTTCTTAACTCATCTGGGTTACCTACCCTCACGCGCAAATGGGGATTCTCTTTTACTAATAGCGTAAAGCCTTCATCCCACCCAGCCATAGGAGAACAATTATTATACAGTTCTTGTTTCCAATTAAGTGGCGGGCAGTTTACCCTGCTTTTTTCTGCAGATTGTTTTACCCTATTTTCTTTAGGACGACCTGCCTGGTTATGATTATTAACCAATTTAACCGCGCTTTTCAGAGCATCAGTAGACACCCACAGTTTTTTTGCACCTTGGTTAAATGCTATTAACGCTTCTGCTGACTTAGCAGGATTTTCTTGTAAAGGCGTACCATGCGCAGCATTCGTACCTGCACCTGGAAAACCATAACCTTTGATTGTCTCTGCAATCACATACGGCAGTTTTATCGGGTAATGCTGTTTACCTTGCTTTACGGCTTCCGCCCGTGCTTGTAAACGATTTTCCATTTCAAAGATTGCCCACACAAAGGCAGCAGGGTCAGTGCCATCAATCACCACAGGATCAAAATAATTTAAAGCTAAGTGCTGTTTAAACCATTCAGAACCACCAGATTGACTCATCGTGGTACGCTGATCTATACGACGACCGTTGGCAATCATAATCGGTGTAACCAAGCCAGTATCCTCAGCTCGCCACCACCTAGGCGCCCAATCACTCCCCCGTTGTTCTTCAAATGCACCATCACTTAAAAAAGCCACTAAACGCTCATCAGGCATTGGTTGATGAACATAATACAAGCCTGCAAAGCCTAAATAGCCTCCTTCAATGGTTGCACCAGCTGTATGTACATTAACGTGACTACCCAATGGTGAAACGGGCTTTCCCTGTTGATTAACTAGATAACTGTAAAAATCCCTTACAAAGCGGGTTAATCCTTGCTCAGACCAATTATAACGTTCTTTGTGGACATCAGTTGTATTTTCTAATAGCAAATTCACCGCATCAATTGCTGCTACACAGTGGCCTTGTCCCATTAGCCATTGCCGAGTAATACCTGTTAATGCATTTACCCCCATATAGCCCATATAACCAGGCACCATATTGAGTGATCCCCCAGTATGGCCTTGAGGTTGCCGTTTAAAATCCGCAGCGGTTAACTCTCTACCATCTAAGAAGACATTTTTGGTATATGTCATGTGGACAACTAACCACATTGCTGCACAGGTCAATTTATCCAACGCAGCTAATTGTTGATAGGCCTCAGCTTTATTGGTAATGATTCCTTCTGTTACCAATAGACAAACCAATTCATAAATTCGTAATTGCGTTTGAGCACTATGCATAATGACACCATAACCTGCCGCCCAATTAGCAAAGTCTTCATCATTACTGCGAATAATTGAAGCACGCTGTTCAATAAGGATTTCATCTTGTACCGTTGTAACTGTCATAAAAACGCTATTCCCAATATAATTTGTGCACCTAACTACAAAAAACTTTATTTAAAACAAGCATATAAACTGAATACTTCGCTAATACTGATGTGAATCAATGAACCTTGTTAATTTATCCTCTATGCCAATCATAGATTATTGTTATTAATGTTTAAGTTAGTAACAATAAAGTGCTCAACAAGGAAAGACTGTATTCGTATGGCTTTAGCTACACTAAATAGTCAGCAATCGAACCAACCTCGCTTTGCCTTATTCAACTTGGGCTTTCGTCCTTTCTTTCTGGGGGCTGCCATTTATGCTGTTACCTCCATTACCATATGGCTAGGGACTTATGGATTGGGTTGGTCACTCACCTCTTCTACTATTAGCCCAATGGTCTGGCATGCCCATGAAATGATTTTTGGTTACAGCTTAGCTGTTATTGCAGGCTTTTTATTAACCGCCGTAAAAAATTGGACAAATACTCAAACTGTCTATGGCGTTAAACTAGCACTATTATTTAGTTGTTGGGTGGTTCCACGTATTGCTATTTTATTTGAGCAAGGATTATTAATTGCTGCAATAATGGATACCCTATTCATACTGTTATTAATTCTCTGTGTAATAGCGCCTGTTGTTAAAGCAAAACAATGGAAACAAACAGGGATTATGGCCAAACTTTTATTAATGGGTGTTGCAAATACACTCTTTTATCTCGGTGTGTTTGGCATTCTAGAATCAGGTATTCACTGGGGAAATTATACTGGCTTATACCTTATCATTGGTTTGATATTGACTATGGGCCGTAGAGTTATCCCTTTTTTCATTGAACGTGGGGTTTGCTATCCAGTCACTTTAAAAAATCACCTTTGGCTTGATATTAGTTCATTGGTAATTTTTTTATTATTTTTTATTACCACCGTTTTCACTCACTACACAATTATCGCTGCCTGGTTGGCTGCAATATTGTTTGTTATTCATTTAGCTCGAATTACTGGCTGGTATACCAAGGGAATATGGCGTAAACCCTTATTATGGAGTTTATACTTGGCTTATGCGTTCATTATTGTTGGCTTTTTATTGTTTTCACTTAGTGGCTATCATTATGTGTCATTTTTTCTAGCCATTCATAGTATGGCCTTTGGCGGCATTGGTCTGGTTACACTGAGTATGATGAGTCGTGTTTCCCTTGGTCATACAGGTAGAAATGTTCAACAGCCACCTAAACTGGTAGGAGCTGCCTGCATTATCTTAGCAATTGGTGGTGTAATCAGGGTATTTTTACCCATCTTGGATATGAGCCACTATTTAAATTGGATTGTATTATCACAGTTATGTTGGATCACCGCTTTCGTCATCTTTCTTATTATTTACACGCCAATATTAGTTAAACCCAGGGTTGATCATCAGTTTGGTTAAGAAGCAGTCCACACCTGTCGCTATGCAAAACTTGGTCAACCAGATCAGATCAGCTGTCCCCTTTGATACTCCTGAGTCAGTATTATGTACCGGCACTTGTCATGGTTGCGCTAAAAAACTCCTGGAATTTCTTGCCTGTGAACTGGATGACTGGGAATCACGCTTACAATCTGGGCAAATCCCTACCCTTGGAGAAATAGATCGCCTGGCAAAAACTAGCAAAAAAATCTACCGGGCATTACAAAAAAATAACTTGGTATGAGCCACTGCTTAGCCAATAACTGTTATTGTAACTTATCTCAGCATTTTCAACCCATAAGAAAAATAAGAATCAGTTGCATTTACAATGACTTGAATCAATACAGACCATTCATCTCAACGATAAGCTGTTGAAAACTAAACTAATCCCCTAACGCTATGCAAGATACACTTAAAAACTTACAGGTCGGTGAAAGTGGGCATGTCACAACGATTAGTAATACTAACCCAGGTTACCGCCGCCAATTATTAACCATGGGAATCACCCCAGGCACTACTATTACCGTTGCTCGAATAGCACCTTTAGGCGACCCTATTGAAATTACTGTACGCGGTTACAAACTAAGCCTTCGTCGAAATGAAGCTGATGTAGTACAGGTGGAGAAGTTATCCTGATGTCTTTATCAACAGTCTGTTTAGTCGGTAATCCTAATTGTGGTAAAACCTCATTATTTAATTCTTTAACAGGCTCAAAACAAAAGATAGGTAACTGGCCAGGAGTAACAGTTGAAAAAAAGACAGGGTATTTTCAACATAACCAACAAACCATCCAAGTAGTGGATTTACCCGGCCTCTACTCTTTAGATAATGTCGAAAATACAGCAATTGATGAACAAGTCACCCTGGACTATTTATTAACTGATTCCTCTTCACTCATCATCAATATTATCGATGCAGTCCATTTACAACACAGTTTATATTTAACCTTGCAGTTACTTGAACTAGGCAAACCCATGATCATTGTCCTCAATATGATGGACAAACTTACAGCGACTAAGCAAACAATCGCAGTCAAGCAATTAGCACAACGATTAAAATGCCCAGTGGTGCCAATCGTGGCAAAACAGGCAAAAGGGCTACCCAAGCTGAGAGAACTAGTAGCCAAAACTCTACAAAAACCTGCCATCCCTCTACCTCCACAGCCTTATAACAGTTTAATTCGCCAGGCACTTTTACAACTAAGTGAAGACAGTCAAACCTCTATTTCACAATGGCAAGCTATTAATTTACTTGAAAAAGATGAAAACAGCCTCCTTTTTTCAGCATATAAAAACCCCCACCTTGCTTGGATAACCTCATTACAACAATGGGCTAAAGAACAAGCGACCAACATAACTCAGCAAATGGGCGAAGACTTAGATATTCTTATTGCCAATGATCGGTATCAGTTTATCAGTCAAATTACTCAACATGTAGTGTCTAGTGAAGCCTGTAGCTTCACTCCGTTAACTGAAAAAATTGATAATATTGTTCTTAACCGCCTACTAGGAATACCGATATTTTTAGCCATCATGTATTTAATGTTTATGTTTAGCATTAATATCGGCAGTGCTTTTATTGAATTTTTTGATATTACGGCAGGAGCCCTCTTTATTGATACTCCTGCTTATTGGCTTGCACAAATTAACGCACCAAACTGGCTCATTACTCTAGTAGCCAATGGCATCGGTAGTGGTATTCAAACAGTTGCCACCTTTATTCCCATTATCGGTTGTTTATTTTTATTTTTAGCCTTATTGGAAGACTCTGGTTACATGGCCAGAGTTGCCTTTATTATGGATAAAGTCATGGGATGGGTTGGCTTACCAGGCAAATCATTTGTTCCTATGTTGATTGGCTTTGGTTGTAATGTACCTGCTGTAATGGCAACCCGAACATTAGAAAGCCAACGAGACCGATTATTAACCATTTGCATGACCCCTTTTATGTCTTGTGGTGCCCGGTTACCTGTCTACGCATTGTTTGCCGTTGCCTTTTTTCCTGATAATGGCCAAAACATTGTATTTATTTTATATCTTACTGGTATTTTGCTTGCCATTATCACAGGCATAATAATGAAGCATACTCTGCTACCAGGGAAATCCAGCCCCTTTATTTTAGAGTTGCCCGATTATCATCTCCCCACTTTAAAAGCGATTCTTATTCATACCTGGAGTCGTCTGAAAGGGTTTATTGCCAGAGCAGGCAAGGTGATTATCGTGATGGTAGCGTTATTAAGTATTCTAAATAGCTTGGGAACCAATGCAACCTTTAATAACGAAAATACCGAACAATCATTACTCTCTATAACGGGTAAAGCATTAACCCCTTTGTTTACCCCGATGGGAATTACCCAAGAAAACTGGCCAGCCACAGTAGGAATTTTCACCGGCGTATTTGCCAAAGAAGCGGTAGTTGGAACCCTCGACACCATGTACAGTCAGTTAAATACCGTTGCTCCCCAGACTAACCAGCAAGCGCTCGAGTTTTGGAAAACTATTTATTTAGCTATATCCACTATTCCTGCCAACTTGGCAGAATTAGCTGATGGCTGGCAAGACCCTTTCGGTATGAGTATTGACGAAATCAATAATCAACAAACGGTTGCCACAGAACACACATTTTCAACCATTTACCAGTTATTTGGCTCATCACATGCTGCATTTGCCTATGTATTGTTTATCTTACTTTATACTCCCTGCCTGGCTACTTTAGGAGCTATTTTTCGTGAAGCCAATGCTTGCTGGATGTGGTTAGTCGCTAGCTGGACCTTGGCTATTGCCTATACCACTGCTACTGTATATTACCAACTAGCGACTTTATCCAAGCACCCTGGTTATTCAATCAGCTGGGTTATCACTTTGCTTGGGTTATGGATTATTGTGCTTATTTTGTTAAGGCGACGAGCCAACAAACAGCCCTTTATTAACCATAAAATTGCGAGTGCTTAAGCCATGTTATTAGAACTACGTGATTTTATTAAAACTCAACAGTCTGTTTCCCTCACGACGCTAACCAGGCACTTCAACACCCCAGCACAGGTTATTGAAGCGATGCTAGTCCACTGGGAACGTAAAAATGTGATCATCAAGCAAAACCCCAAACAGTGCAATAAACGCTGCAATGGCTGTAATATTCAAGTTGACACTATTTATTGCTATTGCTGATGGATAAGAGCTAAACAACCACTATACACCAAGCCTTTTGCTAATCTTAAAGCAAGACTTTTTCAGTAAATAGGCTACTCCTTTGAAAGCAAAGCTTTACCTTATAGCACTAGTACTTATAACAAGTGCTACGTATAGTAAATTATGGGCTTGTAAAACTCTACGCTTAGCGACTGGGGAGTGGCCACCTTATGTATCTCAAGATTTGAAACACTATGGCTTTATTAGCTTGGTTGTAGCTGAGGCCTTCAAGTTAGCCAGTAATGACTTGATAACCGTCGAGTTTCAATTTTTCCCCTGGCAACGTGGGCTCATGCTGGCCAAACAAGGAAAGTTTCATGGCGCTTCTTTCTGGGGGAAAAGTGCTGAAAGAGAGCAGTCTTTTTACTACTCTAACTCCCTATTCACTGCACCATATGTATTCTGGCACCTGAAGTCATTCAAATTTAATTGGCAGCAGGTAGATGATTTAAAACCTTATAAAATAGGTGGGTTGATTGGAGCTAATTATGGTGATGCATTCCAGCAAGCTGAGTCTGCAGGGCAATTGATTGTTGAACGAACTCCAACAGAACCACCCAACTTTATGAAATTACTTCAAGGCCGTATCCAACTTTATCCCTTGGATAGAGAAGTGGGCTATTCCATTTTAAGCAAGCTTTATCAGCCAGAACAGGCTAGAAAAATTGTATACCATCCCACGCCTCTCATTAACCCAAGCTATTACTTATTGATTAATAAAAAAACAAAAAAAGCCAAAAAAATAATAACTGCATTTAATATTGGATTAGCCCAATTAAAACAAAGTGGACGCTATGAAGAGTTATTTAAGCTATCAAGACAAGGATATTTTAATTTATCCTCTAATAAACTTTCAAAATAAAACTCTATCATCACTGGTATTTATAAAAAAATAATCAGCATCTATATCAAACTGTGCTCTTATCCTATTCATGTGTAAAAATGTGTAAATATTCAGGATTCACGTTGAGTTTATTCAGCCTCCATATTATTGTTCAGAAGGTGTTTTAAAATAAAAGCTTAAGCGATTCTCCTGACTAAAATATGTAACATGGCGATCTGTATCATTGCTTCACTATTTTTTGTTAGAACCTCATAGTCTTTAGCATGTCGTCTATAGTTAATTAGCCAAGAAAAAGTACGCTCAACCACCCAGCGCTGTTTAATAACATTGAATCCTTTACCTGCCCTTTCAACCACCTCTAGAATAATTTCTCGAGTAGCTTGATGAAAGTCTTTAACCCAATCAATAATAGGCGTGCCAGAATAACCGCTATCCAGCCAAATTTTGAGTAAACTCGTCATGCCTTTTGCAACATAGCCCTTAAGTAGCTGTTTTAATCCCTCTCGCTCACCAACGGCAGCTGAAGTCACTACAACACAGATAATAATACCAAGCGTATCAACTAAAATATGACGTTTGCGACCTTTTACTTTTTTACCACCATCAAAACCAACATGAATACCTTGCGTATGAGTTTTAATACTTTGACTATCAATACAACCTGCACTGGGATCGGCTTTTCTTCCTACTTTTTCACGATAGCATTTCCTGAAGGTATCCATAATGGTTTCCCAAACCCCCTGCTGGCTCCAGGAATTAAAATAACCGTATACTGTCTGCCAACAGCCAAAGTCTTTAGGCACCATTCGCCACTGACAGCCAGTTGTTAGGACATAAAGCAAGCCATTCATGATTAGGCGTCTATTAACGGGTGGTCTGCCTCTATTGCCAGGTTGCCATTTGGATGCAGGTAATACAGGGCTCAGTATTTCCCATTGTGTATCAGTTAAATCTGTTGGATAATCCATTTAGGCTCTTTTTATTGTTTATCTTTGATTTTTGCGAAACCAATAATAAACAGTAAGGGAGCCTATTCCTATAGGCCCGCCGTACGAGTAACCCCTTGGTAGTTATCTCTTACAATACAACTTTGTATGCATTCACTCTTTTTAAAACACCTTCTCAGCCATTCAATATCATGTAAGCCTTTACTAGCATAGAGTGCAGATTATAAAAGATGAGTAAGCGATTTTTTGAAGTGATTGGTTTTGTAATACTGTTCAATATATTGCTTGGACTAATAATTGGATTAGTCACATTAACCATCAGCTCTAACATTATTGGAATAGTTCTCACTGCTGCAGGTGTAGCAGCCTTACTATATTTAATAGTCAACTATGAATCATTGCTAAAAAATCTGATCAAAGAGCAATTTTCCAAGCTGATAGCACGCCAACAGATTATCTCAAAATCGTTTAATAACTTTGATACTAATAAAACTGACGCACTCTCATTTCAATAACACAGATTACCGCCACATACTACACCTTTATTAAACCTTTACTGCAATCACTCCAACAATTTATATAATTAAAAAATAAGGGCGCCTCTTATATACCTCTTTAATTATTATTTCGTTCGCTCTATTTCTTGTTACGTCTTTATTCGCATTCTTCAATAGTTAACATTCAACATTAAGAAAAACCTTGTAAAAATTCACTTCAGCCTTGATTAGTTGTTCAATATATTTGTATCAGCTAATAAATAGCCGTCAAAATAATTAACAAAAACACATTGATTGAGTTTGCATAACTTTGTAAACAAAATCACTGTTTGTTCTGCTCAACCTGATATTCTTGATGAGCGTCATAGATGTTTTTTCCAAAAAGCAATATTTGACGCATATCACCTTTAATATTAGCAGTTAATAAAAATAAGGGCTTCATCTAGTTAAAAATTTTAGTTATATGTAAGCCCACTACATATGGAGATTGTCCATGCAAAAAAATACTACTAAAAAAGAAACACTTTCTTTAGAAGAAACTAAAAATATCCGTGGCGGCGTTGATCTTGGCCCTGTTACTCAAGTCGCTACTAGTATTTTAACTGGCATTGGTGGCGCATTCGCTGCAATTGAAAACGCGGTCATTAGTGCTTCTAAAGTTAAGTCATAACTTCAAAAGCACTTATATCTGCCTCTCATATGTGATAGGCAGATATATCAAAGACCACTACTTGCTACTTTTTGAATCATAATGCAGTCTCAAAAAATAAACCGACAGCGTAAAATTCCAGTCATTCTGCAGGAAGAAATCACTGAATGTGGGCTGGCCTGCATGGCGATGATTACCAGTGGTTTTGGTCAAAAAACGTCGTTACGCTATTTACGCAAACACTACCCTCCTTCCGCCGAATCCGGCCATAGTATATACAATTTAGTGCAAGTGGCTGGTGAGCTAAGCTTAAGAGCTTTCCCTATACGATTTGATATTAATGCAGTAGATACCCTTAACCTGCCCTGTATATTACACTGGGGGCAAAACCACTTCGTGGTTTTAGAAAAAGTCAGTAGTGATGCTATTACAATCATTGACCCAGCACTGGGACGCCGTACCCTTTACCGGGAAGATTATCTCGACTACCTTAGCGGCTATGCTATAGAGTTAATTCCAGATGTAAACTTTGGTCAACAGACACTATTTGAAGAACGCGGTTTACTGTTAAGCGATTTTTTTAAGTATATCAAAGGCATTCCCGCTTCATTTTTTATTATTTTTGCCACCGGCATAACCTTACAGGCACTCGGGTTATTAACCCCCTTTTATATCCAGCTCACCGTTGATGAAGCCATCAGTAAGGCAGATACGGATGTCGTTTACCTACTTTCCATAGTTTTTGGTTTGATCTTTCTATATGAAGTGGTATTTAAGTACCTAAATGCTAATTTAATCAGTTACTTCTCCAATAGCCTAAACAGAAAAGTTAAAGGCAATATTGTTGCTTACTTACTGCGTCTGCCTATTGACTATTTCTCTGTCAGAACTTCAGGCGACATCATTTCCCGAGTCAATTCTGCAGAGCAAGTCACTAATTACATTGCTGGCAGTTTAGCGACTTCTGTGGCTTTAATAATCGGTGCTGTAATCAGTTTAGTGTTGATGCTCTATTACAGCCCAATGCTTTCTGGGCTGATTTTTATTGCCATGACAATCTTTGCTTGTTCTCGTTACTTCTTTCATAAACCTTTGAAACAGGCTGCAGCAGAAGCTATTAACAAAAAAGCCAGTTCCGATGCTTATCTGATAGAAAATTTAAGTAATATCCATTCAATTAAATTTGGCGCCGGTGAAATTGAAAGAACCACTCTTTGGAAAAACAACTTTCTCAATTATATTATTGCTAACCGCCAACAAGAGAAAGTCAAGATTGTCTTTGATGTGCTCAGTAAGTTCTGCCTAAATATTGAACAAATGACAATTATTCTTGTTGGCAGCCTATTAGTGATTAAAGGCAAGCTGACTGTTGGGGAACTTTACGCTTTTATTCAGTTTAAGTTTGTTTTTGCAGAAAATACCTTCAAGGTATTGGATGTTATTCTAGACAAAGAAGTGATGAAAGTTCACTTGGAGCGTATTTACGATATTGTTTCTCAACCCAATGAAAACCAACGCTTGGATAATAAGCCCAAAGTTTACATTGAAAAGCCAAATACCATTGAAATTCGTAATTTAAGCTATGCTCCCAAAGGTGAAGAAGAGCCTATCTTAAAAAATGTCAGCCTGAATATAAGTGCCGGTGAAATTATTGGCATTGTTGGGCAAACAGGTAGTGGCAAAACAACACTGCTGAATATTATTGCCAGCTTATACAAGCCGTCAGCCAATAGTGTCTTTATTAATCAGGCTGATATGACCCAGTTGAATATCAATGAATATCGTCAACGCATCGGAATTGTCACCCAACATGATCAACTGTTTCGTGGCACTATTATTGATAATATCTGTGCTTTTGCTGGTGAAGTGGATGATCAACGTTTAGAGTGGTGTGCCAAAGTTGCAGAAGTACATAATGATATTATGCAGTTTGCCTTTGGTTATCGCACCGTAATTGGCGAAAATGCAGGCTTTTTATCAGCCGGTCAGAAACAACGGCTATTGATTGCCAGAATGCTATACAAAAACCCCGATATTTTGCTGTTAGATGAATTTACTTCCCATTTAGACCGGGTAACGGCCGCAAAAGTATTTAATAATATCAAGCAGCTAAAACGCACCACGATCATCGTCACTCATGACTTCAAGTTATTACCAGGGGTAGACCGTATTTTCCTCATGCGCAAAGGTCACCTTTTCCATGATGCCATCAAAGATAGCAAGCGAAAGGCAATCAAGCCATGAGAAACTGGTATACCCGATTTGCCTTATTATTACTTTTTATTGCAGCTTATACCTTACCCTATCGCTGGGTAATCGTAGTTGCCGGCTGGTTTGGCAGGCAATCGACGCTATTTGCCAGAGCGGATATCAATAATCAGCACCAAAATTTTCGGTTACTGCTCAAGCAAGAAAGCGATGTTGCTTATGCTCATGCCGTTGGCTTCTTTGAAAACCAATATAAACTGGTTGCTTGCTTTTTCCTCTGTTGCCGCGTTGGATTAAAACGCTGGTTAAATTTTGTTAACAAACGCATTAGCGTCACAAATGTAGAGCCACTGAAAAGGCTATTGGCACAATCACAAAATGCTATCTTATTACCCTTTCATTTCGGCGATTTTATTAGTCTATGTTCAGTGATTTGGCCACTATTACCCCCTGAATATGAACTAATTATTTTACGGGGTGCACATACCACAGGATTAAGCTTTAACTGGATTAATAAACTGATCAATATTCACCAATTAAGCGTCAGTATTCTTTCAGCAACTGATAGCCAAGATTTAAAGCAGCTCCTTAGAAAACTACGGAAACAGCAAGTAGTGGTCATTATTTATGGTGATCTCAGTGGCGCATTTGGCACAGCTCAGGAAACTCGTTTTTTTGGTAAAAAAGCCCGCTTTGCTGTTGGCGCCCTAAAAATTGCATACCAAACCCAATGCCCACTATTACCGATTGAACTCTGGGGGAATGCCTTCGAACTTCACAAGAAACCCTATTTGCAGATTAAACCGCCTTTTTATGTAAGGAAAAAACCAAGTATAGAAGGGCAACAAGTTTATCTTAATGCGATTGTACGAATGCTAGAGCAGTCTATTCGGGCAAGACCTAGCGAATGGATGAACTGGCAACAAGTGGGCACCTATTTTCAACCCACGAAGTTAGCCCAATAAGATCAGTTGTAAGATTATGAAGAAAACAAAAGGAAGATTTGTCACTCACGATAAAACTATCGAGCATGTACTGGATGGCAATATCAGTGTACCTGTGAGTATCAAGCTATTTTCTCTTGTTTGCTTTTCAGTGCTTTTCATTACGATTATTGTTCTGGTTTCCTTTCAATACGCCCCAGGGGAAACAGTAACAGGCTATTTGGAACCAGAAAAAGGCCTGATTAAAGTAAAATCGCCCTATTCAGGACAAGTCGATGACATTTTTATCAAGCTAGGTGATAAAGTGTCTAAAGGAACCCCCCTGTTTTCAATCCTTAATGAAAACATTGATACCAACCAAGTGTCGTTTCAACAACAGAATGTACAGTTGCAAAATCAACAAAAACAAACTCTCACCAAACAAATCAGCCAACTTGATGAAGAAATCATCATTGAAAAGAAAATCAACCAATCCACTAACAGGCGGTTAAAAAATGACAAGTCTTCCTTAGTAACAAAGTTAGCCCTACAAAAACAGCTTATTCATAAATTAACCAAACATGTCACTCGCTTAAAGAAACTAGCCAAAACTAAAATTGTTTCAGAGAAAGTATTGGATGATGCAGAAATTCGCTTATTTCAAGCCAAACAACAACAGTTGGAACTGACTGATAACTTACAGCAAGTTAATCTTGAAATTGAAAACCACCAAGAAGACTTCCAACGTAAAAAAATCCAAATAGAAAAGCAACGAGCAGAATTAAAAATTCAACTGAATAATATTCAACGCCAGGCCAATGACTATAACAGCAACCGGAAAAAAGTTGTTACTGCCCGCACCTCAGGGATTATTCAAAAGATCAATGTTGTACAAGGCTCAACCATTCTACCATCAGAGCAAATTGCTGTCGAAATTCAGCCTGAAAACAGCAAGGGTTTAAAAGCAGTACTTTATATTCCCTCTCCACGAGTAGGTATTGCCCGAGAAGGCCAACCGGTCAGGGTATTAGTTGATGCTTATCCAGTAGAAAAATTCGGTACACTCAAAGGTATTGTTACCCAGCTTTCCAATGTGGCTTCCTATGCAAAAGAGAGTAATATTAAACTCGATGATCGATTAATTTATTATCGGGCAGAAGTGGATATCGATAAGCAATATATGCAACTCCATGACAAACAATATCCACTCCGTCCAGGGCTGACTTTAAGTGCCGATCTGATTCAAGAACAACGCACCCTTATGGAGTGGATATTTGAACCTCTTTATCGGATTAAAAAGCGTCTATTAAGTAGCTAATGGTCTATGCGTAACATTGTTACCCAGCGTTACGCATGCACCACTAGCCTTCGCTTCATTTATATCTATAAACTATCCGACCTGCTCTTTCAGTAAGTCGATTAATACCCCCAGTAATACCTTTTTTATTTGGGCTGGTTTTAAAGTTGCGCACACTCCCTTCCTCTAACCCCAGCTGTTTATCAAGCAACTTTTCTAAAGCCTTGCGCTTCAGCATAACAAAACCAAACCGAATAGCTGATTTATTTTTTAGTTTACGAGAAATCTTTAGTAGCCGGTCTGCTAGTTCAACCCGAAACAATAAAGCATTCTTATCAAGTTGTTGGCTTTTTCCTTCAGTTATTAATAGTTCATTCAGTTTATCAGTCTGTTCATACATAATTTTAATGCTACTGATAATATCGTTTTTGCGATTGTAGTGAATAGTGTGCTGCCAATCGGAAGAACGCGCTACAAACGCCCACCATTTTGCCCTGAATTTCTGAAAGGACAGTTTGACCTTACCTGATTGACTGTCATCGGCAGGCATATAATCACGCCAACTGATCTGACGATTTTCCAGCCGTTCAAGCAGGCTAATGGCTTTACCTGTATCTGAAACTGCTTTATAACCAGTTAATGCCGAGCTTAAATCTTTAACAGTATCGACATATTGACCCAGACGATTTACATAACTCTGATAGTGCATTAATTGCTCTCTAAGCTGCTTTATTCCGTCCTTAGTCGCCAAATGGGTTTGTTGCTGATCTAATGATTCCCGACATTTACTTAGTTCAATTTTTAACGCTTGTAAGTCTCGTATTTTATAATCGACGGGATGATTACGAAAATGGTTATCTGCTTTGGTAGCAATTTGCTGAATTGCCTGCTCAAACAAACCACCTCGGCTAATCGCTGCGACTTGCTTTTGATAAGTTTCCAGGCGTTGAAGTAACTGGCGAAGCAGTAGTGTCTCATGCTCAATCACTTCAGCAGCCCGCTGGGTATTCGCTCGAATTCTTAACTGGCTATGATAAGATTTAGTTGCTGTGGTTTCAGTAAAAGGATTATCGTGTGGTTTAAACAAAACACGGTATTTTTTGGTGGTATTATTTTTTTCTGAGCCGATAACATCTACATACTTGATCAATGTATTAATAACTACCTGATCCCCTTTTAATAGCAGTTTAGTTAGCATAGATTTGTTTGAGTTATGGGATTTTTCTTCCGTAATAGTGTCATACCCCACTAGCCTATTCAAATAATTGGCTAAACCCTGTACAGTGTTAGGGAAAGGTTCTTTTACCTTAATTCTGCCGTCCTCAATAATAAGAGCCCCCTCAGGCATTTGTCCCTGAAGCTTATTAAATACAGCTAAATGTTTTGGAGAAGCCCATTTGCCATTAACAGGCCTTTGTTCATTACCTGTTTTAGCAAAATAACCGACAGGGTCTTTGGGCAAACGTCTTAACTTGGATTTAATCTCCCATTTTCCATAATGTAAAACATAATTATTCAGTACCGTTTCCAGGTGCTGTTTAATTAGCTCTCTTCCCTGCTCATCAATGGCGACGCCATGATCATCTATAATACAACTACTTACTAACTGTTGTGCATCACTTGTGGCAGCCACCAGTTCAGTATTGACTGCATCCAACCCAGTCAGCATATGCTGTTGTGGAGGGTAATGAACTTGCTGTTGAAATAGCCGTTGTGCCGCCGCAGACTCATTCAACTGGATAACATTTTCCTGAGGCGCTTGGTCAACTGGTTGATTGGCAGATGATGAAGGTAACTGCTCCAAACCATCCACACTGGAACCTGAGTCGATAGAACCGTTGCCTAAGTAACTACTGAGAGAATTTGTCATGGTTTACTTCCCATACCAATGGCAGACACCCTTATCATAACCAATAGTGGTGAGTACTAATCTACTAAAAAAGGCTGTTCTATTTTATACCCTCTTATTCCTGCCTTTTTCATATCTTATGACTAATTACTATTCGGCCAGCTTTGCTGAGCCACATGGATAACTTCTATATCAGGTGTAGTACTTCCTTCTTTAAGTAGTAACCCACTAAAGCTTTGACTTAAGTCAAATACAATAAATGGTATAAATATCTATATAACCATACTATATATAGTATACATCACTCATTGTTTAGCAGTTAAAAATCATGTTAAGTACAAATACTGTCGAATCCCTACCACTCTTGGATATACACCACACCTACCAGGAATATTTGACCAAGCAAGACTGGCGGATCAAAGCCAATGCTAACCAAGGTTATTCTTTAGGTGGTCTGATTTTAAACACTTCAGGCAAAATGACTGCCCACTACTGGCTCTACAGCCTTTACCCCGAAGCAGTGAGAAGTGCACATATCAATGCTGACTTTCACATTCACGACCTAGACATGTTGGGTGGTTATTGTGCTGGCTGGTCATTACGCCAACTGTTGTACGAAGGGTTTAATGGAGTCGCGGGTAAAGTGGAGTCAGCACCACCCAAACACATATCAACAGCACTGGGGCAAATTGTTAACTTTTTAGGTACTTTGCAAAACGAATGGGCTGGTGCACAAGCTTTCAGTTCATTTGATACTTATCTAGCGCCATATATTCGTAAAGATCAACTAAATTACCAACAAGTTAAACAGCTGATACAGGAGTTTATTTATAACCTCAATATTCCTTCACGCTGGGGTACCCAAACTCCCTTTACTAATTTAACGTTTGATTGGACCTGTCCTACAGATCTGCAAACACAAATTCCTATTATTGCAGGTGAAGAGCAGCCTTTTAGCTATGGTGAGCTTAGCAACGAAATGGCTATGATCAATCAAGCCTTTATTGAGGTAATGACCGAAGGAGATGATAAAGGTCGAGTGTTTACCTTTCCTATCCCTACTTACAATATTACCCCTGACTTCGACTGGGAATCCGAAAATACTGAGCGCTTATTTGCTATGACCGCTCGATATGGCTTGCCTTATTTTCAAAATTTTTTAAATTCCGACCTAAAACCTCATATGGTACGCTCCATGTGCTGCCGCTTACAACTCGACGTACGAGAGCTGCTAAAAAGAGGCAATGGGTTATTTGGCTCTGCGGAACAAACTGGCTCATTGGGCGTGGTTACTATTAATTGTGCCCGGCTGGGTTATTTACATAAAGGCGACAAACAAGCTTTATTTCAACAGTTAGATTACTTATTAAATACTGCCAAAGAAAGCCTGGAAATTAAACGTCATGTAGTACAACAACTGATGGATGAAGGCTTATACCCTTATACCAAACGCTATTTAGGGACCTTACGGAATCATTTTGCTACTATTGGGGTCAACGGTATAAACGAAATGGTTCGTAATTTTAGTAATGATCAGGAAGATATTACCACCAACCAAGGCCAGCAGTTAGCCTCAGAGTTACTGGCTCATATCAAAACTAAAATTGTTGAATTTCAACAGCAAACAGGGCAACTCTATAACCTGGAAGCCACTCCAGCAGAAGGCACTGCCTATCGCTTTGCCAAAGAAGACCAAAAACGGTTTACCGATATTATTCAGTGTGGGCCTGCCGATGCTCCCTACTATACCAACTCCAGTCAATTACCCGTGGGTTACACCGATGACCCATTTTTAGCCTTGGAGATGCAGGAACCACTTCAACGAGCTTATACCGGCGGGACCGTACTACACCTTTATATGGCCGAGCCTATTTCCAGCAGTATCAGTTGTCGTAAATTGGTTAAAGCTGCGTTAAGCAACTTTAAAGTCCCTTATATTACGATTACCCCTACTTTTTCTATTTGCCCTGTGCATGGTTATTTACCAGGCGAACACGAGTTTTGTCCAAAGTGCGATCAAGCAATTATCGCCAATGATCTTTAATAAGGAGCAATTAATGGCCAAACAAACTTTAAACAATCATCCAAAAAGACAACGCTGCGAAGTCTGGACCCGGGTAATGGGCTACCATCGCCCCACTGTCGCTTTCAACCCAGGTAAATTATCTGAACACAATGACAGATGCTTTTTTATAGAAGACAAAGAAAACATACGCAAAACGTAGGGTAACAATGAAAGCAATTCAAATAGGGGGAATAACCCCCCTTACCACCATTGATTTTCCCGACCATTTGGCAACAGTGCTATATTGCCAAGGTTGTAATTTACGCTGTCAGTATTGTCATAATCCAGAGTTAATTAAAATCTGTTCTGGAGCCTATCAATGGCTGGCTATTCAACATTTTTTAACACGACGAGTGAATTTAGTTGAAGCAATCGTTTTCAGTGGTGGTGAACCATTAATTCAACCAGGGTTAGTCGAGGCTATACAATGGTGCAAACAACAGGGGTTTAAAGTAGGGTTACATACCAGTGGTAGTCTCCCTAAACATTTTAAAGCTATTTTACCGCAACTGGACTGGGTGGGTTTTGACTATAAAGCACCTCCCTCGGTCGCGACAGTTATTACTGGTAACCGAGCTTACTATAAAAAATGCTTAAGTAGTTTAAATAGCCTATTGCAATCGAACATACCTTATGAAATTAGAACCACCATTAATTGCCAGCTATTGTCCCCTGACCAACTACTTTCAATAGCTGTCACTTTAGCCTCATACAAGGTTAAGCACTGGATATTACAGTCCTTTAGACCGGGCAATATTCTCAACACTGAACTTAACCAGAAAAGTCACTATTATCATTTAGAACAGCTATTACCTGACATAAAACAATATGTTGCTAACACACAGATCCGTTATTATTAAATAATGAAATATAATCTGCACTGTATCGAATAGATAAATTTAATAAGGCGATACAAGGTGACTCCCCATCTATAATCGCACATGATAGCGAGTTCAATGGCTATTGGTTCAGTAAACCTGGCATGAATTAAAAGAAATCTGCTGTTGTCTATTCAAATAAAGTTAGCTAATATTTATGTATGGCCTATTTATTCTAAAAGGGTATACATTTTTGCAATGAAATTCTTTGCTTTCTTTATTATTGCCTTGTACCAACCTACATTACTGGCAGAAAGCATTGATATCATTGTAGAAAACTATCCACCCTACGCTTACAAAGAAAATGGGAAATTTACTGGGCTATCGACAGATATAACTCAACATATACTTAAAGATTCTGGTATCAAAGTCAAATCGTGGGCATTTGCCCCTTGGAAACGAGCATTTCTATTAGCCACTGAAAAGCCGGGTACATTACTTTATACGGTCGTTCGAAAGCCGAATCGAGAAAAACTGTTTCATTGGATTGGTCCTATCAGTGATCGAAACATTTACATTTACAAACTCAAGAAAAGGCAAGATATTAAAGCTTCATCACTTGAAGAGATTAAATCGAAAGGCTATACCATTGGAACAGTAATTGGTACAGCAGCAACAGAACAACTAAAAAGTGAGGGGCTAAACGTTACAGAAACTGTCAACTACGAACAAACTGTACATATGATACTGTTAGGTAGAACAGATCTCGTCGTTTTTTTAGAATATTCACTTGCTTTTTTAGCTAAACAAGCTGGTAGCAATTATGCTGAATTTGAGAAAATACTTTTATTAGACGGTTCTAAAAAATACTATATCGTTATCCAAAAAAATACTGATCCCAATATTGTTGAAAGGCTTCAGCAGTCTTTTGATAAACTAAAGAGTAGTGGCACACTCACTGAGATCCAAAGACAATACTTACAATAATCAACTTATCCGGTTCTCCACTAACCACACAGCTGCCTCAACCCGAGACTTCATATTCAGCTTGCTTAATACTCTTTTAACATGCACTTTCACTGTTCCTTCTGATATCTTTAGCTTACGAGCAATCAGTTTATTACTTTGTCCTGCGGCAATTAGTTTTAGTACCTGTTTTTCCCTACTGGTCAAATCATTAATATTGGCTTTATGTATGGTTGACTTATGCCGTATTGCAGAAGCAAGAATATTAGTGAGCTCTGGACTAATCGCCATTTGGCCAGTTAATGCCTGGCGCAACTGCTCAACAATCTGCTCAGGCTCCATATCCTTTAATAGATAACCATCAGCCCCCCATTTAAAAGCCTCAACTACATCTTCCTGAGCATCAGAAACAGTAAACATCAGGATACGTGCATCTATATCTGCTGCCCGTAAAGCCTTTAAGGTATCAATCCCACTGAAGCCAGGCATATTCAAGTCTAATAAAATTAAATCTGGTTCATACTGCTGAGCCAATTCGACAGCTTGTTTTCCATCACCGCATTCCGCTACGGGGTTAAAATCAACTTCTAACTCCAACAACTGAATTAACCCCTTACGTAACATTGGGTGGTCATCAATAATAATGATGTCGCTCACTACCATATCGCTCATATTTTATACTAACTCACCTAATTCTTGTTGGTTTCTAGTTGTCTGTTGTGGAGTAAACTCAACTTTAACTTCTGTACCACCCTCAGTAGAACGCCTTAAAGTTAAAACCCCTTGCAAACTGTTAGCTCGCTCTTGAATAATAATTAGCCCGTAGTGATTAGGCTTTTCTGTGTTCAAATCAATGCCGATCCCATCATCTACAATAGCCAGCTCCACCTGACCATTAGCCGTTTCCGAAAGGTATACAGTCACCCTACTTGCATTGGAATGCCTGATCGCGTTGGATAAGGCTTCTCTCGCAATCTGTAAACAATGAATTTCTTCATGTGCTGTTAAATGACTTTGCTGCAGTTGATAATCCAAGTGCAACGTGATGTGTGTTTGTTGTTGATATTCCTCTATTGTACCTTTCAACGCTTGCTCAAGCCCTGGCGCATCTATTTTTAAACGGAATGTGCTGAGTAGCTCCCGCAAATGACGATAAGCAGAATTTAGCCCTTGCTGTATTTCATTAATTGTCTTTTCCAACACATCAGGATCTGCCTGTGCACTTATTAGTTTCCGTAACCGAGCAACCTGTAATTTTTGGTAGGACAAAGACTGAGCTAGCGAGTCATGTAACTCACGGGCAATCACCGCACGTTCATTCATCATTGCCAGCCTGGCCTTTTGCTCAATAAACTGATTATGGTTACAAGCTGTTGCGACCATATCAGTAAATGCTTGTAACAACTGCAATTGCCAATCAGTAATGGAGGTGTTCACTTCTGTTTCGACTAATAGCTCTCCATAACAATCAACCTTATTTTTTATTGCAAGGCTAATTAATTGAGACTGCTTTAAATCACCTTGTATTTCCCTTCTTTCTTGACATCCTTCACAATCGGGCAACTGACAAAATGGTGGTCGTTTATTTTGGTCAGAAGATAATAATTGATTAAATGGTTCACTTTTAGTTAATTCCAAACAAGTAGATATTCGTTTTAAACCTGTTACCTGTTGTAAACGTTCCAAGCATTTAACCAAACTGGTTTGGATTTCCTGTGGAAAGTCATTCAGCCAACGACTAGTTTCATATAGGGTTTCCAGCACTCGATTGGTTCTTTGTAATGTTGCTGTTTTTTGTTCTACCCGCTGTTCCAGCTCACTATTTAACTGAGTAAGATGATCTAGCATCTGGTTAAAAGTATTGCTGAGTAATCCTAGTTCATCAGCACTTTGATAAGGAGAACGCTGCTCAAAATCACCATCCCTTATCGCACTGGCCGTTTGCACCAGCTCTTTTAAAGGAGCCATTAGTCGTGTATGTAAATTATACATGGCAATAAAAATAACTAATAAAGTTAAGAATAAAGTAACAACTTGAATAGCTCTTAAGGTGTAAATTTTTGTTTCAGAGACAACTTCTAAGTGTTTTACCAGCTCATCAATACCATTAACAAAACTTTCCACCTGCTGAAAATGAATAAATGCTAAATCTGAAGAAAGACTTGTTAGCAATTGTGGCTTTAAGCTTTGCCAACGGTTTACAACCCGTTGATAACTATTATCAACTTGATCATCTAATTGACTGGTAACAACATGTTGTAATATAGGGTTGAATAGGCGCTGCTCAAAATTATTAATCGCTTGCTTAATTGTTGCTGGTGGCTCTTTTCGTTGTAATAAGGTGACAATACGATAACTTTGCATGCGAAGCGATCCTGATAAATTTATTGCAAAGCTGTCTCCTTCAGCTGAATCAGCAATAATGACTGAACTAATCATACTTACCAAACCTAAGGTGACGACTGCGGCAAAAGCCACTCCAACTCGGGTTAATAAGCTATATTGTTTTTTTTCAACCATAGTAATTATCTAATTCAGACTTAAGTGAAATTAACTATATCTCAAATCACCAATTTTTTTATGCCAAACATAATTAATGAGAATCATTTTTATTAATCCAGCCATACTATGTAACCCCGCAAGCATACCTCTAAAGAGACTATACTGCTGCCTTTAGCCCCTTCTATTTCAATAAAAAATAAAAAATTCTTATTTTTCAATATATTATACTAAACTGCTAGCATACCTCTAAATAGGTATTTATTGTTGTTTGACAACTATCCACAAAAACAACTATTGACCGAGATCAACTATAGTTCCATTAACCTCCCCTAACTTCAGGGTATGCAGTCGTAAAGGAGGTTAATATGCTTAGCCATACCCAAAAGCAATGGTCGGTCCTTTCCATGAACACCGTGGCCTTTGCAGCAAATTTTGCTGTATGGACCATGTTCTCTATCATTGGAATAAAAATCAAACAGGAACTGAATTTATCAGATACTGAGTTTGGTATTTTAGTTGCTACCCCTATTCTTACTGGCTCTATTACCCGTTTACCTCTCGGAATAATGACTGATCGCTTTGGTGGCCGGATTGTCTTTTTTATTCACATGTTGTTGGTTGCCATACCAACTTATGGTTTAGCTTTTGCCTCTGAATATTGGCAGTACCTTGTCATTGGTTTATTTGTTGGCTTAGCAGGTGGCTCTTTTGCTATTGGTATCGCTTATACCTCAGCCTGGTTTGAAAAAGACCGACAAGGCACAGCCATGGGGATTTTTGGTGCAGGCAATGCCGGTGCAGCCATTACTAACTTAGTGGCTCCAATGATTGTTGTTGCACTTGGCTGGAGGGCTGTACCTCAGATTTATTCTGTTGCAATGGTCATCATGGCAGTGATTTTTTGGTTTTTTACCTTTAATGATCCCGCCCATGAAGAACGAAAAAAATCAGGCAAACATATCTCATTAGCTGCTCAGCTAGCCCCATTAAAAGAAATTAGGGTTTGGCGGTTTGGTCTTTACTACTACTTTGTTTTTGGTGGGTTTGTCGCCTTAGCACTATGGTTACCAAAATACTATGTTGGTGAATATGAGTTAGACTTAAAAACTGCTTCATTTATTACCATGTTATTTACCTTACCATCAGGTGTTATTCGTGCCTTAGGCGGCTGGTTATCTGATAAATTTGGTGCACGATCAATAAATTGGGCCGTTTTCTGGGTATCACTGGTTTGTTTATTCTTTATATCTTACCCACAAACTACCATGATTATTCACGGTATTGAGGGAGATGTGCACTTTAAAGTGGGCCTTAATATCTGGGTATTTACTGTCTTAGTCTTCCTGATAGGTATCGCCCAAGGTATCGGTAAAGCCTCTGTTTATCGCATTATCCACGATTATTATCCAGCTAATATGGGGTCAGTCGGTGGCATGGTAGGTGTTATTGGCGGCTTAGGCGGCTTTACTTTACCCATTATTTTCGGCATTGCAAATGATTGGATCGGCGTACGCAGTTCTTGTTTTATGGTGTTATTCGGTATTGTCGCCATTTGCATGATTTTAATGAATATTGCCATTCGCAAGCTACGAAAAGCAGAAGGTTTAGAACTAGACGAAAGTGTTTATTAATAGGAGCACGACATGTCAGAGACTATTCATACATCCAACCCTACCCCAGCTGCTGCTTCTAAGAGTGCAGATATTACTAACTGGGATGTTGAAAATACAGAGTTCTGGGAGTCCAAAGGTAAAAAAATTGCTAACCGAAACCTATGGATTTCTATTCCCAGTTTATTATGTGGTTTTGCCGTATGGCTGTACTGGGGAATTATTACCGTTCAAATGCTAAACCTGGGATTTCCATTTGAGAAATCAGAGCTATTTACATTAATGGCTATTGCCGGATTAACAGGTGCTACTTTACGTATTCCTTCCAGCTTTTTTATTCGCCTAGCAGGAGGAAGAAATACTATTTTCTTTACTACTGCCTTATTAATGATTCCTGCCTTTGGTACTGGAATAGCCCTGCAATCAAAGGATACACCACTTTGGGTATTTCAGTTACTTGCCCTATTATCAGGATTTGGCGGCGGCAACTTTGCCTCATCCATGTCAAATATCAGTTACTTTTTCCCAAAAAAAATGCAAGGGTTAGCCCTTGGCCTTAATGCAGGGTTAGGTAATTTTGGCGTTACCACCATGCAAATCCTAGTACCCTTAATGATGACGTTTGGGGTATTTGGAGCATTGGGTGGTGATTCAATGACTCTACAAAACACCTCTGGTACATTAATTGGCAAAATTCCAGCCGGTTCCGAAACTTGGATTCAAAATGCGGGTTTTGTTTGGCTATTATTTTTAATCCCTCTTGCCTTTGCCGGTTGGTTTGGTATGAACAATATCCGGACTCCAGAAGTTTCTCCGGATATAGGCTCACCCTTTAAAGCTTTCTCTATTATCACCTGCATGCTGTTGGTTGGTTTTATTACTGCCATCATAGGCTTATGGTTACTGCTACCAGAAAGAGCTAATGGTTCTGGCTTTAACGTGCCAAAAGAAATTGTATTGGTGATCGTGATTGCATCAACCGTATTTTTACTCAAACTATTTCCAGGTGATATCAAACAGAATCTCACTCGTCAGTACCAAATTTTTGGTCATCAGCATACTTGGGTAATGAGTGTTATCTACACCATGACCTTTGGTTCTTTTATTGGATTTTCTGCAGCCTTTCCATTAGCCATTAAAGTAATTTTTGGTTACTCCCATATAGCAGGGGCAGATGGAGTCTTAACCCATGATACAGTTAACCCTAATGGTCCTTCAGCATTAATGTATGCATGGATGGGTCCATTTATTGGTGCATTAATTCGTCCAGTTGGCGGTTGGATTGCTGATAAAGTCGGTGGCGCATTAGTTACCCAAGTTGTGTCTGTTGTGATGGTATTGAGCGCGTTAGGTGTTGCTTATTATATGAAAGCCGCTTATGCCTCAGCCACACCAGAAGAATATTTTGTACCTTTCTTTCTGCTATTCTTAGTGTTATTTGCCGCTACCGGTATTGGCAATGGCTCCACCTTCCGCACCATTGCAATGGTATTTAATAAAGAACAAGCTGGCCCCGTTTTGGGCTGGACTTCTGCAGTGGCTGCTTATGGTGCATTTTATATTCCTAAGGTATTTGGGGAACAAATTAAAGCAACTACACCAGAGTACGCTTTATATGGGTTCGCGGCTTTTTATGGCTTATGTATTCTGATTAATTGGTGGTTTTATTTAAGGCCCGGAGCTGAACATAAAAACCCATAAGACAGTACATAGATTGTATTTATGGTTAACTCTATGAAAACAGTGAACAGAAGTGGATTAAGTGTCAGATATGGAATAATAGGGTATTTCTCTGCCACTCTTGAAGGGCCATCCATGCCCTATCAAGGGCTAAAAAGACACCTTTGTCTTACTTAGCTACGAAAGACCCTATCACTCCATATCCATTAACATCTACAAACCCTTCTACAGGTGATAAGAAAAAACTAGAGTTTAACCATAACTGTGAATGCCTGAATAGTAGAAATAAGTTTGGCTACTATGGAGATAATAAAATGAGTCTCTTACTTGATAGACTACAGTTCTTTAAGAAAAAAATCGGTGAGTTTTCTGATGGGCATGGTGAAACCACCAATGAAAGCCGTGCCTGGGAAAACAGTTATCGTCGTCGCTGGCAGCACGATAAAATTGTCCGCTCAACGCATGGTGTTAATTGTACAGGCTCCTGCAGTTGGAAAATTTATGTAAAAGATGGCTTGGTGACCTGGGAAACCCAACAAACTGACTACCCAAGAACCCGCCCAGATTTACCTAATCATGAGCCCCGTGGTTGTCCTCGTGGTGCCAGCTTTAGTTGGTATATTTACAGTGCCAACCGACTTAAATACCCTAAAGTACGTAAGCCATTATTAAAACTATGGCGGGAAGCAAGGAAAACTCTACAGCCGGTTGCTGCCTGGGAATCCATAGTTTCTGCCCCAGAAAAAACCAAACAATATAAAACAAAACGGGGCATGGGTGGGTTTGTTCGCTCATCTTGGGATGAAGTCAACGAAATTATTGCAGCAGCTAATGTCCATACCGCTAAAAAATACGGCCCTGACCGTATTATTGGTTTCTCTCCCATTCCTGCCATGTCAATGGTCTCTTATGCAGCTGGCTCACGCTACCTGTCGTTAATTGGTGGCGTTTGCATGAGCTTTTATGACTGGTACTGTGATTTACCTCCGTCATCACCTATGACTTGGGGTGAACAAACCGACGTACCGGAATCAGCTGATTGGTATAATTCCAATTACATTATTGCCTGGGGTTCCAACGTTCCACAAACTCGTACCCCTGATGCTCACTTTTTTACAGAAGTTCGTTATAAAGGCGCTAAAACCGTTAGCATTACCCCAGATTACTCCGAAGTAGCCAAATTAACCGATATTTGGTTAAATCCAAAACAAGGGACTGATGCAGCATTAGGAATGGCCTTTGGTCATGTTATTTTAAAAGAGTTTCATCTTGATAAACCTAGTGAATACTTTACTGATTATATTCGTCGTTATTCTGATATGCCCATGTTGGTATTATTAGAAGAGTATGAAGGCAAAATCCTAAAACCTACCCGTTTTTTAAGAGCATCTGATCTTGTCGACAATCTAGATCAGGATAATAATCCTGAATGGAAAACCATTGCCTTTGATGAGAATACGAATAAGTTAGTGTCACCACAAGGCAGTATTGGCTATCGCTGGGGAGAACAAGGCAAATGGAATTTAGAAAATAAAGAGGGCAAATCAGGAAAAGAGGCTAAACTGCAACTTTCTCTTATCGATGGAACGAAGAATACCGTTGATGTGGCCTTTCCCCATTTTGCCGCCGATGAAAGCAATGAATATTGGAACTATTGTGAACATGATGAAATTTTAGCCCGTAAATTACCTTATAAAGAAATAAAACTAGCTGATGGCAAAAAAGCCAAGGTAGCAACTGTATTTGATTTAACCATTGCCAATTATGGTATTGACCGTGGCTTGGGTGGTGACAATGTTGCTGCCAGTTATGATGATGACATTCCTTTCACCCCAGCTTGGCAAGAAAAAATCACTGGTGTTTCACGAGAAAAAGTTATTCAAGTGGCCAGGGAATTTGCTGATAACGCCGATAAAACCAAAGGCCGTTCAATGGTCATTGTTGGCGCTGCGATGAACCACTGGTATCACATGGATATGAATTACCGTAGTTTGATTAATATGCTCATTATGTGCGGTTGTGTGGGTCAAACTGGCGGAGGTTGGGCACATTATGTAGGTCAGGAAAAATTACGTCCACAAACTGGCTGGCAACCACTCGCCTTTGGCTTAGATTGGAGTCGTCCTCCTCGCCATATGAACTCCACCTCTTTTTTCTATAATCACAGTTCGCAATGGCGTCACGAAAAAGTTAGCATCCATGAAGTACTCTCACCGTTGGTTGATCATAGCCAATGGCCAGAGCATATGTTGGATTACAACATTAAATCAGAGCGGATGGGTTGGTTACCCAGTGCACCACAATTAAATAAAAACCCACTGGAAATTACCAAAGAGGCAGTAAAAGCAGGTAAAGATCCTAAAGATTATTTAGTGGAGCAGCTTAAATCCGGCAATATTCGTTTTGCAGCAGAACAACCTGATAATCCTAATAACTTCCCTCGCTGTTTATTTGTCTGGCGTTCTAATTTATTGGGATCTTCAGGTAAAGGCCATGAATATATGCTGAAGTATTTATTAGGTACCAAAAATGGCGTATTAAATGAAGACAATGCCACTCGTGATGGCATTATTCCTAAAGAAATTGACTTTGAAAAACAAGGTGTTGAAGGCAAATTAGATTTGGTAACAACTCTTGATTTCAGGATGTCTTCAACTGCCTTATATTCCGATATTGTTTTACCTACCGCTACTTGGTATGAAAAAGACGATTTAAATACCTCCGATATGCACCCCTTTATTCACCCTTTATCAAAAGCTGTGGATCCTGCCTGGGAAGCACGCTCTGATTGGGATATTTATAAAGGCATTGCAAAAGCCTTCTCTCAAGTGGCTGAAGGTGAACTTGGGGTAGAAAAAGATATTGTTACCGTGCCAACATTACATGACACTCCAGGAGAACTTGCTCAGCCATTTGAAGTAAAAGACTGGAAAAAAGGCGAGTGCGATCTAATCCCAGGTAAAACTGCACCCAATATGGTAGTGGTTGAACGGGATTATCCAAATACCTATAAAAAGTTCACATCACTTGGTCCTTTGTTAGAAAAAGCTGGGAATGGTGGTAAAGGTATTAGTTGGAATACTGAGGAAGAAGTCGAATTACTTCGGCAATTAAATTACAGCGTAAACGAAGAAGGTGTCAGCAGAGGCCAGCCACAAATTAATACAGCAGTTGATGCTGCAGAAATTATTTTAAGCTTAGCGCCAGAAACCAATGGTAATGTAGCAGTAAAAGCCTGGGATGCCCTTGGTCAAGTGACAGGACGTAACCATAGACACTTAGCGGAACCCAAGCATGAGGAAAAAATCCGCTTTAGGGATGTACAAGCACAACCCAGAAAAATTATTTCTTCGCCTACCTGGTCTGGCTTGGAATCTGAGCATGTGAGTTATAACGCAGGTTATACTAATGTGCATGAATTAATTCCCTGGCGCACCATTACTGGACGACAACAGTTTTACCAAGACCACCTCTGGATGCAGGCTTTTGGCGAGCAAATGGTTTCTTATCGCCCCCCCATTTGCACCAAAACTGTCGACTTTGTAAAAGGCAAACATACCAATGGTCATAAAGAGATTGTGCTAAATTGGATCACCCCTCACCAAAAATGGGGGATTCACAGTACCTACTCTGACAATTTAATTATGCTTACCTTAAATCGAGGTGGCCCGATTATTTGGCTAAGTGAATTAGATGCTGCAGATGCTGGTATCGAAGACAATGACTGGGTAGAAGTATTTAATGCCAATGGTGCTATTGCTTGTCGAGCGGTGGTATCCCAACGGGTAAAACAAGGCATGGTGATGATGTATCACGCGCAGGAGCGGATTGTGAATGTACCCGGCTCTGAAGTCACAGGCACTCGTGGTGGTCACCATAATTCTGTTACCCGGGTGGTACTTAAACCCACCCATATGATTGGTGGCTACGCCCAACAGTCCTATGGTTTTAATTATTACGGCACCGTCGGCTGTAACCGAGATGAGTTTGTAGTGGTCAGAAAAATGGCAAAAGTAGATTGGCTGGATGGCCCAACAGGGCATGAATTACCGCAACCACTGCCTACAAAAATATGACAATACCAATAGCCTGAAGATGTGTGAGGAGCACCTAAAATGAAAATACGCGCACAAGTTGGTATGGTATTAAATCTGGATAAATGCATTGGCTGCCATACCTGCTCAATTACTTGTAAAAATGTTTGGACTTCTCGAGAAGGCATGGAATATGCCTGGTTCAATAACGTCGAAACTAAGCCAGGAGTGGGCTACCCCAAAGAATGGGAAAATCAGGAAAAATGGAAAGGTGGCTGGACTCGTAAAGCGGATGGCACCATTGAGCCCAAAATTGGTGGTAAATTTCGTATTCTTGCGAATATTTTTGCTAACCCTGATTTACCTGAAATTGATGATTATTACGAACCATTTGATTTTGACTACCAACATTTACACACAGCACCACTAGGTGATCATCAACCCACTGCTCGCCCCCGGTCTTTAATTAGCGGCGAGCGCATGGAAAAGATCGAATGGGGGCCTAACTGGGAAGAAATTCTAGGGACTGAGTTTAGAAAGCGCTCAAAAGATAAAAACTTCGATAATATCCAAAAAGAAATTTATGGGCAGTACGAAAATACCTTTATGATGTATTTGCCCAGACTCTGCGAACATTGCCTTAACCCAGCCTGTGTCGCTTCATGCCCTTCTGGTGCTATATATAAACGGGAAGAAGATGGTATTGTGTTAATAGACCAGGACAAGTGTCGTGGTTGGCGGATGTGTATTTCTGGCTGCCCTTATAAAAAAATCTATTTCAATTGGAAAAGCGGTAAATCAGAAAAATGTATTTTCTGCTACCCCCGGATTGAATCAGGAATGCCTACCGTCTGTTCTGAAACCTGCGTTGGACGAATTCGTTATTTAGGTGTTTTACTTTATGATGCCGATAAAATTAAAGAAGCAGCCAGTGCACCTTTAGAACAAGACCTTTACCAAAAACAGCTGGATATTTTCTTAGATCCATGTGATCCAGAAGTCATTAAACAGGCAAAGCTTGATGGTATTGAAGACTCTGTATTAGAGGCTGCACAGCTATCTCCTGTTTATAAATTAGCGGTTGATTGGAAGCTGGCTCTACCTTTACATCCAGAATATCGTACCTTACCCATGGTTTGGTATGTTCCTCCCTTAAGCCCAATTCAACATGCAGCTGAAGCTGGACATATTGGTATGAATGGAATTATTCCAGATGTTGCTAGCTTAAGAATTCCCGTTCGTTATATATCCAACATGCTTACTGCCGGTGACGACAAACCTGTTTTACTTGCACTAAAACGTTTGCTGGCAATGCGGGCATTCAAACGTAGCCAACTTGTTGATCAACAAGTTGATCAAGCCGTGCTGGATGAAGTTGGTTTAACCGTTGCTCAGGTAGAAGACATGTACCGTTATCTGGCAATTGCTAACTATGAAGACCGTTATGTCATCCCAACAGGCCATCGCGAGTCTGCAGTAGAAGATACTTATGGTTACCGTTCTGGCTGTGGCTTCTCTTTTGGTGATGGCTGTCAAAGTAATTCTGGCGTTAGCCTGTTTGGTGGCAAACAAAATGACCAGCGTAATATCATTCAAACTGTAAAAATTGAGGGGTAACGAATGAAAATATTAAAGGTTATTTCATTACTGCTTGATTATCCTTCAACTGAATTACAACAAGGACGAGGTGAGCTTGCTGAAGCCATTGAGCATGATCAGGAATTAAATCCAAAAAACAAAACTGTTTTGATCGATGTGCTAAATCACCTAACCACCACGGATTTAATGGACCGGCAAGAAGAATATGTTGGTTTATTTGACCGAGGCCGTGCTGTTTCGCTGCTATTATTTGAACATGTTCATGGTGAATCCCGTGACCGTGGTCAAGCGATGGTCGATTTAATGGAGCTTTATAAAGAACAAGGCTTTCATATCAGAGTTCGGGAATTACCCGATTATTTGCCACTTTTTCTTGAATTTTTAACTCATCAAGATCAAACCTCTATACAACAGCAACTAACCAATATTGCGCCAATTTTAGCTGTTTTAAAAGTGCGCCTAGCTCAACGTGAGAGCATTTATTCCCGTTGCTTTGAAGTATTACTTGAGCTTGCAGATGTCAAGGTTGATTTAAGCGACCTGCAAAAACAAGTGGCAAATGAAGAGCCTGATTATACTCCCGAGGCCATTGATAAGGTATGGGAAGAAGAGCAAGTGACCTTTGGTTTAGAAGGCAACAGTTGCAACCTTAGTACTAAACCTAAAAAAGCCAAGGAGGAACTGCCAACTCCCATCCATTTTGTAACCAATCCCTCTTCTCGCAATACCACTAACAGTAATAGGGGAGCAAGATCATGACTATCAATTTATTGTTATTTGGCATCTATCCCTATGTCGCGTTAGCCATTTGCTTGATAGGCAGTTGGGCACGCTTTGATTTATCCCAATATACTTGGAAAGCAGGCTCAAGCCAGATGTTGCGAAAGAAAAATATGCGCCTTGCCAGTAACCTGTTCCATGTAGGCGTTATTTTTATTTTGCTCGGCCATGTGGTTGGTTTGTTAACACCAGAGTCAGTTTATCACCATGTTATTTCTACCCCTGCTAAACAATTATTAGCTATGGTATCTGGTGGTATATTCGGCATCTTATGCTTCGTAGGGTTAACTATGTTAATCCACCGCCGTTTAACTGACTCCAGAATTAAAGCTAATACCAGTAAATCTGATTTATTAGTGTTAGTTGTTTTATGGGTACAGCTAGTATTAGGTTTAATTTCAATTCTGGTGTCCTCTCAGCATATGGATGGTTCAGTGATGGTGTTATTGGCTAACTGGGCACAATATATTATTACTCTGCAACCAGCCGCTGCGGCCGCCTCAATATCACCAGTGAGTATTATTTATAAGCTGCATGTGTTCTTGGGAATGACATTATTTATATTGTTCCCATTCACACGGCTTGTACATATTATCAGTGCCCCCGTGTGGTATATCGGTAGGTGTTATCAGGTAGTCAGGCAAAAAGGATAATTTACTATGAATCAACCAGCCTGCTCTCATGCTTCACAACAAACAGCTCCCATTACAATTAATCCTGTTTTCGTCAATGGAGAAGAAATATCAGAACAGGAAATAGCACAGGAAGTACAATATCATCCAGCAGATAATCCTGAAGAAGCTGTGTATTTAGCAACCCAAGCTTTAGTAATAAAACTATTACTTAATCAACAAATAAAAAAACAGCAACTGCCTATAGAACATCGGACCGAAGAGTCTGAAGAAGAAGCCGCTATACGCACATTATTAGAACAAGAAGTAGATATCCCCACTGCTTCAGAACAAGAGTGCAAACAAATCTATGCTACTAACCCAGAACGGTTTACCAGCCCCCCTGTCATAGCGGTTAAACATATTTTATTAGCAGCACCACCAGAAGATACCCCCGCAAGAATGGAAGCTAAACAACAAGCAGAAAAAATAATTAAAGAACTGACTAAAGAACCCGCTCTTTTCAATGAACTTGCTTTATTCCACTCAGCTTGTCCATCTAAAGAGTCTGGCGGTGACTTAGGACAAATTAGTAAAGGGCAAACTACTCCAGAATTTGAACGCCAAGTATTTAAACTAGCACCAGGGCTATCACCTCGACCTATTGAAACGCGTTATGGATATCATGTAGTTTGGGTAACAGCAAAAGCAGAAGGACAGCAGCTACCTTATGAGCAAGTTGAAGCTAAAATCAAAAGCTATTTGCAAACTAAAGTGAGATTAAGGGCTATTCAGCAATATCTGGCGATATTGATGACTGAGGCAGATATAAAGGGGATTACTATTAAGCTAGAGGACTCTGGTTTACTATAGAAAAGTTACTACAGACAAGAAAAAGAATAAGCTATACCTTTGTAAAAAAGTATAGCTTTAACATGATTAGTTGGCTCGCTCACCCGTTTCTATGGAGTCAATTTTGCCTTCCTTAAAAGTGACTATTCTAAGAAACTTGTTACGGCCTGGGTTATAGGTCCACTTTTCTACATTGATAAGCCGGGTAATTTCTCTACTGGCACCATGAGCATTTACACCATTGTATTGCTGATTATGTCTATAAATATCACTGTTTACTTTCTCAGAAACGGTATAGCTGTGATCTTCTTTCAACATAGGCTCACCGCAAGTCAGCAATACCTTTGCTTTTGAATCCCCAGTAGAAACCAATCGATTTTTACAGCGCATACTATCTGCATAAGTATTTACCGAAACAGAAAGTATTAACACCGAAATTAAAGCGGCAAACGTCTTTAGAAATGTAGTGTTTGCTTTAATAATCATACCTGTTAACCATATAAGTCTTTCTATATCCAGCGCAAAGTTGCTTTTAGAGAAAGCGGTTGAGCGACAGCTAAAACACTCAATATCCAGAGAGTGACTGATACCCAAGCTTAAAACATGGCTTAGGATATAGATTGGTTTATAAACAAATGTAGTTTACCAACCACTATACTGACTTCAACACCACCTGGCAAACTCTAACCACTAGGCCTTTACAGAATCTTTACATTGTAACGTGTCATACAATATCTCATCTGATATAGGCAAGGCTCAAGAGATTGTAAGCAAACAAGCCAATTGCTATTGGCATCCCAACATTAGTCTCACATATAATGGGATAAAGGTTTAATTGACATAGGTAACTATATGCCCACTACCAAGCAACCCTACTCAGCAGATGACAGTATGGGATATTTTATTCATCGCCTTTCAAAAGTGATGCAAAGACGCTTCGAAGTGTTATTAGAAGAATCAGGCTCAGAGATTACTATACAAATGTGGGTAATCTTATCTGCCATTGGCAAACATAATGCTGCTATTCCATCACAAATAGCAGATAAAACAGGTATCGACCGTACAGCAACAGCTCGATCCCTAACCAAAATGGAGAAACTAAAGTTAATATCACGAAAGCCCTCTCAAGAAGATGGCCGTTCATCTCAAGTCCGCTTAACTAAAAAGGGTGAGAATGCTTTAGAAATCGCGGCATATTGCTCACAGAAAACTAATGAGTATTTTTTAGAAAAACTTACTCATCGAGAACATGATTCTCTTAAGAAAATTGTTTCCAAACTTTTATCAGGTGAAAAAGGAGATATCTCTTACAACTAAGAGATAACTTTAAATGTAAATACCTATGAGTTTATAAAATATATCTATACCATTAAGTGCTTTTATGTAAGAAGCCTGAAATATAAAAAATTAAATACTTATCAAAAAAACCTCTTGCTATATCAACTGCCACATAGATAAAACTAAATAGGTATAACAAGAGGACCAAATACCCTTAAAATACTGAACCTGCACAATAGTTTTCATTCAATTCATGTATTCTAGATCAAACAAAAACTAAACGCACCTGATTAAGATGATAAGCATAGTACTCAATATAGTTTACAACGTCAACTATATTCTTATAGTATGCTAAGAAGTTAGCAAATACACTAACACAGAATGGCAGCTATACTCTAAAAAAAACAGTACAACACACAAATACAAGTGCTTTATAGCTCTAGCTTCACAATTAATAAGTAGTTTTCCTTATCTTATCATACATTTGGTTGACATAGTCAATCAAATAAGAGTAAATATCCACACCTATTATCTTAATTCAAAAGAAAAACAGTTGTTTAAAAATTTAGTTTCACTTAAGCATAGCCAACGAAAGATAACAAAACCTTTTTCTATCAAGGTTTAATCTGGATTCCTTTGTCGATAAACATCTATTTAATAACTAATGTGTATACATTAAAAAAATTCCTTCACCTCGACTACTCGGCCGCAAGCAACCGAGTTTACGCCGACATGATTGACCTTCGGTCAAACGGAATTTTTACAGTTACACTCGGGAGCAAGCTCCCGAGATATCTTTCTTTATAAAATAGATCGGTTGTAAAAATAAAAAAGAGGAATCCCAATTAAGCCTTTATATATACAAAAAAGTTGTAAATAGCTGTACTAACATGAGGTAACTATGAAAAAAACGGTTTTAGCTGCCATTATTGCCAGCACGGTAGCAGCACCAGCTTTTGCTGAAGATAGTTTAAATCCATTTGCTGATGAAAAAAGTGGGTTTTATTTAGGAATTGGGGCTGGTAAGTCTAGTTATGACGCTTATGAAGATATAGATAGAAGCACTAAAGAATCACTATCAAATGCAAGTAAACTAATTCACAATGGAGGAGACAATATACAAACACAATATGGAACAAAAAGTTCTAATGAGAGTAATCTAGGAAAAATATTTTTAGGATATCGAGTAAATAAATATTTTGGTGTTGAGTTAGATTACAATAAATTCTCCAATGCTGATTATAAATATAATGGCTCTAGTAAATACAATGGTATAGATGGCGAACTTAATGGGAAAGTAACAAGCAAACTTAAAGGAATAGGTGTTAAAGCTATTGGATTTTATCCTCTTAACAGAAGTATTGATCTTAAAGCAAGTGTAGGAGTGATGAAGTGGAAAATTAATGAAAAAGGCAGCACAAACTATTCTGGAGTATTAAAAAACGAAATTATTCAAGACCAGTTTGATTTACCAGATGCTAACGGTCACAGTGAAAACAAAAGCGGTAATAGTCTAACCCTAGGCTTAGGTGTAAACTACAATATTACTAACAACGTCACCTTTGGTCTACAATGGGAGCGCATCAAGGATGTTGGCCATAAAGACTTGGCTTTTGGTGAAACAGATATTGATACTTATACATTATCTGCTCAATATAATTTTTAATACCTATAACTACTAACTCACTTCATAACTAACTACTACCCCCGTGGCTTGGCCTCTTTTGGGGCCCTTTTTATTACTATTAGATCAACTATATTTATAGAAGATATAAATGAAAAATAAACTCACTCAAGCTATTCGAACTTCTATTTTAGCCAGTATATGTACTGTTAGTGCTGTTTCATTTGCATCTGAAGATAATATAAACATAGATGCAAAAAAATTGTTTACTGAAGTAGGTACTTTCACTGCCCCAAAAAGCGAATATAGCTATTATTATCGTGACCTGGATGGTGATGGGGCAATAGAACAGCTAGAAATTAATCATTGGAAAGGTTCATTTGGTACTAATGGAATTAGTAACTTAGGTTTTGGTTACGCCGGAAGTGATGATGCTCTTACATATGTTATATTACAAGATATCAATAACGATGGATTAACAGATATTGTAGGTATAGGCAATAAAGGCGTTACCTCTATTTTAAACCATGGCTCAAATTTTATTGGCAATAACACTGTATTAACAAAGTTTAAAGGAAACTTAAAAAACAGCGCAGACTACTTAAAATTAGCCGATATCGATAATGATGGCAGTGACGACATTATCTTCTTCTATAAAGATAATATTTATTTAATTGAAGGAGATAATGGCTCTTTTAGTACTAAGTGGAAGAAGATATCAGGAAAATTTAACATCTCAAAATACAAGCACATTGAAATAGCCGATGTAAATTATGATGGATATCCTGACCTGGTGGGTTTGAATAACAAAACGGTTGATGTAGCAATAAACTCCCAGTCTAATGGTTTCCAGGCAGTAGCTTCATGGTTACATAGCAAAGCACCTAATAAAGAGCCTTTCAGTATAAAAGTTGTCGATATCAACCAAGATGGCTATGCTGACCTAATTACCTTTCATCAAGTTGGGATTGTTAACGTTGCTGAAAATATGAGTGGATATAGCTTTAATCTGTACAAACAGATTGCAACAAAGTTTTATGGATACAGGCAGCAATCAGTTGCTGACGTAAACAATGATGGCAAATCCGACATTGTAGGTTTAGCTACTAATAAAGAAGGAAAAAGTATATTAATGGTAGCATTAAATTCAGCGAAAGGATTTGGTAATACACAATTTTATTATGCTCCAATTAAAGATTTTGCAGAGTATGATTTAAAATTAAAGCAATATCCATTAAGAACCTCTAAAAATAAATAATTTTTATACAGGCACAAGGATTGTGCGCTTTTTAATTTACTCTCTTCATGCTAACCAAAGTTATTGCAAACAAGCATACCCTGCGTGAATAATCTTTAGGATCTGTTGTCGTCACAGAGGACCATGGGTAATGGGAATATAGCTTATGCGATGGTATGGGCACCACTAATCAGAGCAATGCCGGAACTGAGAAGTATTAAACTATCTGTTTCCCAAACATTTATAAAGCACATAAGTTCCTGGCAAGTCTGCTGTACTGGGCTCATCGCGTGATGGCCCTAGCACTTTTTATTTCAGTGAATGCTGCTATCGCTGGCTTCACAGTAGTAAGCTAAACCTCCTGAAAACCATTCACCTTACCTATAGAGTTAAAAATAAAATAACTAAAATATTATCTTTTTCCCCAACAATACCTCTTTGGTTATTGATTTTCTTATTGAGGCCTGTTTCATTTCAGTCATTTCAATATTCATAGCAAAAAACCAAGGACCAGACTTTGTTTCAACAAACCCTATAAACCAGCCTACTTGTTGTATAGAGTTATTTGCCCAGCCAGTTTTACCATAAAGGGTATAATTAGGCTTTTTCTCTACCACCATTATATTCTTGAGCGTTTCTATATCCTGTTTAGGATAAGGTAGTTTTTCGTCATAAATTCTTTTCACTAAATCAATTTGCTGTTGGGCTGTAACTCGTAATTCGCCATCCAACCAAAATCGTTGAACATTAGGACCTGTTTTTTTGTTACCATAATTTACTTTATTAAAGTGTTCTAAATATGTTTTGTTACCCACTTGTTTAGCAATTTGCTGATAACACCAAACACAGGAGTATGACAGAGCAGACTTCAATGTTTGATCTTTATTCCACATATCCCATCCCTTGTCTTTACTATCCCATTTAAAGACAGTATTTTTAGTAATAACACCTTCTTTTAGACCAATTAGTGTATTGAGCAACTTAAAAGTAGAAGCTGGCAAGAACTCTTGCTCACTACGTTTTTGATTGTAAATATACTGCTGAGAACCATCATAAGAAGAAATGATCATCGTCCCTTTTGCAGAATACTTATCAAAAGTTTCTTTAATAAGCTCATCATCTTTTGCATGGGAAAATAGTGATGTAAACACCAGTGTAGCAGACAGTAATGCAGATATTTTTTTCATATACCACCTATAATATTATAAAAAACGAATACATCTCCTAAGGCTACCGTTAGCCCACTAAAAAAATAGAAAACCCTTCATTTATAATGAATAGCGTATAAATAAGAGATCCTCTAAGGAGCAGTGAAAATCTTACGCTGTATAATGCAATGAGTAAATAAACCAAAAATGGTCAATTATGGCAAAATATGACTTAAAGAACTTACCAAACACTGCACGTCATAAGTAATTATACCTACACAAATCGATAACAGACTAGCGTATAAAAATAGTATCTAACGTTAGTGCCAATATCCTTTCACCTGCGAAAAATCAATACTAAATGGTTCAATTACCTTTACTGCTTTTCCTGAACCATGAGGTGCAGCCCAAGACCATCCTGAAGGTTGATACCATATCCTCACGTCTACAACAGCATTTGCACCTAGATCTCTCGCTGCATCAGCAAAAGACTGAAATACTTTACGGGAAGAGCCATACCATGCTTTGCCCACTTCAACTTGAGCTATTACTTCATATTGTGTACCAACAGGTAAGCTTTCTTTTGTAATAAATATTTTTTTATTATGCGATTGATACTTTTAGTGAAATCTTTACGTTTCCTCAGCATGAAACTAGTTGTCTAGACCTATTAAGCTTATATAATATTATTTCCCAATTTATATACCATTTTATGACTGATTATACAGTGAAACCACCTCATGTTTGACTGTCCTTTCGTAATCTAACTTATATAATCTTTGGCACGGAAAAATATGAAAATTTATATTAAAACAGGGAGTCAGTTTGCACTGACAACCAAACATAATAATAACAAGCTATCTAAGCTAGAGCTGCTTCATCCTGTCAATAACCTCTTTGAAAAAACATTGAAAAAATCAATTTTTCATCGCCGCTCTCCTGAGCTAAGCCTGGTTTGTCTGGCTTTAAAACGATATAAAATGGCAAGGAATGCTATTTATTATAGTAGTAATAGCGTTGGTTTAGTTAATACCTCAAAATCAAAAAGTACACACCTATATGCGAACACTACTACAGACAATAAGCTTATAAAAAGCCTGCAATTAAAAAAAGACCTTGAGCCTATTGTTGAGTTAACCCGATTACAGGCTGCTCTTGATATCTGGCAACAGACACAACCCAAAGAAGTAAAACAGCGTGGTTGTTTACTGAATGAAATGCCAAAAGAAATCCAAATCCATTTCAGTAATCATTTAGAAAAAAGGTTACTAATCAACCAACTAACAATGTAGATAAACAGGCTAACATAAGCGTTAAAAACGAATGTTATTTATTTTTACACGCCTTCTTACTTATGAATAAGTTAACTAAATCACATTTATTAATTTATATTTAACCACATCACATAATAAGCCAAATGCAGCTCACATTAAACAAGATGAAATAAAAATCTTCTACTTTATGAGGGTTTACACTACAGCTTGAGTTTATTATTTAAAGTGTACAACAGTAGCAGGTTATGTAACATTGGCACGTTTCGTGTATAGGGCAAGTGACTCTTTAATATCCATAAAATGTAGTAGGTCTCTTCCATGAAGTCCATGAAAAAAGCGCTTAGTGTACTAGCTCTATCTCTTGCTAGTGCTACTTCTGCTACTGCAGGTTTACTTTCTATCGAAGGTGGCCAGGTTGGAACCTTACCAGGTAATCACAACCCAAGTGGCGGTATTACTCAACCTGGTTTACAGGTTACTTATGGCGGCAACCTAAAAGCTAATAGCAATGTTAATCTTACTTACGAGTTTCTAGGGTCTGAAGCATCCTTTGAAAACATATTCCTAACAATCAATGGACAAAGCTTTAACAACAAACAGTCTCAAGCAGGACAACAGATCATTGACTCAATGCTGCAAGGAAACTGGTTAAACTTTAGCTTTAAAACACCTCATGCAACTGTAGCTAACGGCAATAACAACGGTAGAAATAATCTCAAAGGAGATTTGCTAAAACCTTCTTTCTTCTTAGCTGCAGCTGGAGAGAATAGCTTTTATATTGGTTTAAACGATGATGGTGGCGCAATAGACTATGATTTCGATGATATGGTCTTAAAAGTAACAGCTACCAAAACACCTACACCTGTACCAGTGCCTGGTACAGTAGCCCTAATTGGTCTAGGTTTACTTGCATTATGTAAACGCCGCAGCTAAACCGCTCTTTATATAAACTTGTACCCACTGTATTTTTTAGCCCACTTTTTCGTGGGCTTTTTTTGTTTGTTAAGCATTTTTATTGTTTTGGTACAACTCGCTCAATAAAGTACTGCCTTATATCTTTAAGACCAAGTCGTTCGGCTTCCTCCACTAAACTTAATGCTTTGCCTACCTCACCTTGATTTAGTGCGTTTTTGACAGCCTCTTTAAAATATTGGTGGGTCTGTGGCAACACCTCCTGCTTAGTTTCTAATTGATCAACAGCTTGATTAGCTTGCCGAAAACTAAAGGCTGGTATATAAGACCGCTTTTCGTAAAAGCTACGCTCCTCTTCTTCGACTGACAACTCAAGATTTCCCACTGGTGAGTGCCAGGCTATTGGATCTGGTATCTCTGGAGGTTGGTTATAGTGGGCTTTTGCAAATGCTTTTGCTGGATGCACTAAAGTTGTTTTACCCTGCATTTGAGCTAAGGTAGAGAAAATCACTAAATAAGTTTCATTGTTAGGGTTACCAGGCTGACTTCGATCTACCCGAAACATGCCGTCAATACTATCTGGCTTAAACCCCCAAGCTGGGCGATAAATAAAATCATCTGTTGAGAGAATTCGTGTTATACGAAACTCACTGTCTAACAACATCACTGAGGGTTCAAATACCGTTTGATTAGCTTTACTAAATAACTTTATTTGCAGTGACCGCTGGGTATCTGGCAATTTAAATGCAGCTATATAGCTTTTCCCTGAATTAAATTCAAATACTACTGAGTGACTGTTGATTATGACTTCAGTTGTTTGATTTACCAACAACGGCTTAATAGGCAAACTTGCAAAGGTAGTACAACAGGATTTTTGGGCCTTCAATTCTGCAATAGCATTAGACACCTGCTGCAGGGTTATATTATCAGAGGCTTTTCCAGCATAACTTAACAATAATGCTAACAAACCGGCTGTGACTGTAAGCCATTTATTAATCATTAATTACCACCAAACCTCTACTTGAAACCCAACTGTTGTTCCATCATCGTCACCATCATCAATTGACTCACTAGCAGCATTGTACTTATCACCATCCCATTTGGCATAAGTAAAAAAAGCACGTAAAACTGGCCGTGCCCAAAAGCTACTACCAGCTGACCATTGCTGAGCCAGGGTAATTTTCGTTAGATCAACTGTATCCAAGCTGCTATCTTCTGGCTTGACTCGATCATAACCCAGCTCAACTGCCGTACTCATAATTTCGGTCCATTTATAAGCCGGTCGAACCCCCAATGACAACCAGGTTTGCCCCCTGTCACCTGCTAGGTCTTTCTTTTCTATTAGAGCAACATACATCCCTTCTATATTCTGGGAAAAATTCACAACCCCTTGGTTCACTAGCCGATACATTTTGCCATTATCCGCTCGGCTACCATTGTGACCACTGCCTACCATCCCATCAGTCGCATATTGGATTGCCAGTTTATTAAACCCTCCAAACCAGTCTGACTGGGTATGTTGAGCCGTAAATAAATAGCCTTTTTGATTATCAAAATTTAAATCTTGCTGGCGATCAGTTAAATTGGCTTGCCCATAATCTACTCCTAACTCAAGCGAACCACCTTCATTCACTTTTAACCCGGCCAAACGTATATCAAAAGTATCATTGGCTACATTTGTGCCCGACTGTGCCCCTTCTGAAACATAGTCTTCATCAGTATTCCGTACCCAAGCCAGAGATAATTTACCAATACCGACATCCACACCTTCTATACCCACGCCAGGCCCAGACACATCCCAATAATAATAATCATTAATATGAATATCATGGCGCTGATAATAACGTTTGCCTGCCCAGATATTAGCACCAGGCAATGAATCAATCAGATTTTCACCAATCACATACATCTGTCGTATTGATGACTCACCATCTCCTACATCATCACTACCATCTAGCACTTCATAGTCATTAGCTTGCTGTGACACATAAGCAAGCATGGTATCGACATAAAAACGTTTTTCACCTTCCTTGTATAATTCCTGCCCTAACCCAATTTCTACGTAAGTTTCGCACTCATTACCTAATCGATATTTAGCTGGGGCACTTCTTGCTTTAAAACAAGCTTGATCACCACCACCTAAGGTTGTACCAATTCCTGAACGAATATACCCATGAAAATCAACCGCTATAGCATCTCCAGTCACTAAGACAAGCATTGATGAAATAAGCCAAGGAGAGTAAGAAAAAAATGACTTAAACTGAGTAATAAAAAAAGTATGTTGTTTTTTGCTTAACATGAAAGAGGCACCTTAACAGCATCCTGCCGAATAATAAGCACCCACTACAAATAAAGAGAGCTATTGTCGGTCACATATTTGCTTTGCAATATCCGTATTTTTTATTTCACCTAACAACACAAGTAGTGTATTAAGATTTTCGGATTAAGTCACCATAATATCTTCATAACCCAAAGAACTGAAAACATTTGAGAATTTAAGCCAGTGTTTGAAACTCATCATTTTCAATTACCACAGGTGACTGCCCCCGCTTCAGCTCATACATAGCAATAGATGCCGATACAGCCACATTTAAACTCCCTACTGGGCCATACTGAGGGATTGTCACAGTACTACGGCACTGAATGATAAAATCAGCTGGTAATCCATCAGCCTCATTACCCAGAATTAATGCAGTTTTTTCTGGAAACGTAAACTGATTTAATAATGATGCACCTTCAGCAATTTCTATAGCGACAGGTGTATAATTTCTAGTTTCAAGCCATGCAAACAAGTCATTAGGATCTGGCACATGAACAATTTCTGCTTGCTTCTCTAATTTTCTGGAAAAGGATTGACTACCTTTTTTAAATTGCCAGGGTAATTCATGACCAATAAATACAACCTCTTTCCCGTCATGCGCTACGTGGCTACGAATTATCATCCCTACATTTTGCGGGCTTTTTAATGAATGTAAAACAGTACAAAACTCAAACATCTTTAAAAGTCTACAGATAATCCAATGGTAACTTAGTAGTATGCTTCATGGTTTCCATTACAAAGCTGGCACTTACATCATATAAGTCTGCCTTAATCAAAGCTTTATATAGCTGATCATAACCAGCCATATCAGTAATTACTGCTTTAATTAAATAATCTAAATCACCACTAGTACGATATACCTCTAATACTTCGGGGAGGCTGTTCACTACTTTGCGAAATTGATCAGACCACTTTTCGTTGTGCTTATTAGTTCGTACTGCAATGTATGCAGTTAAAGGTAAATTGACTTGCTCTTGGCTCAATAAAGCAACCCGGCTACGAATGACACCATCTTGCTCAAGCTTTTGGATTCTTCGCCAACACGCGGTTTTAGATAGTGCTACCCGCTCCGCTATTTCCCCAACTGGTAACGTGGCATCTTGCTGTAATATTTCTAATATGGCCTTATCAAACTTATCCATTGTTCACAAATCAAACACACAAAAAGAACATAGTTTCATTAAAACAGTTATACGTGAAACTTTATCCTACCAAAGCCGAAAATGTATAGCAATTTAGCAACAATATTCAGGCCATTCAGAACTATAATTTATATACTAAGAAGATAAAGGAATGAAAGGGTAGTCTTATGCAGCAACTGATCGACAACATCCGCCAAAGTGTCATTGGTGAACACCACCCCATTGAAACTCCATTTGGACAAAAGCCATTGGTTTATGCTGATTATACTGCTTCAGGCCGGGCTTTGGGCATGATCGAACAGTTTATCCAACATCAAGTACTCCCCTTTTATGCCAATACTCATACCGAAACCTCATTCACTGGCCGTCAAACCACTGCCTTAAGGGAACAAGCCAAACAAATTATCCGTCAGTCAGTTAATGGCCAGGAAGAAGATCAAATTATTTTTTGTGGCTCCGGTGCTACTGCAGCTATCCATAAGTTGATTGATATCCTTAACTTACGCTTACCCGCCAATTTAGATGAGCAATATCAATTGCTAGAACAAATTCCACCCAATGAACGTCCAGTGGTGTTTATTGGCCCCTATGAGCATCACTCTAATGAGCTGCCCTGGCGAGAAAGCATTGCTGAGCTGGTTTCCATCCCCCTTGATAAAAACGGTCAGATTGACCTGGATGCATTAGTCAGCGAATTGGAGAAATATTCTGCTCGTCCACTGAAAATCGGTAGTTTTTCCGCAGCCTCCAATGTCACTGGAATTAAAACCAATGTAGATACCATCTCCCGCCTATTACATAAATACGGTGCCTACAGCCTCTGGGATTACGCTGCTGCTGCACCTTATGTCGCGATTGATATGACAGGTGAGAAAACTAATGAAGGCGACAGCAGCAAAGACGCCGTATTTATTTCACCCCATAAATTTATTGGAGGCCCAGGCACCCCTGGTATTCTCATCGTCAAAAAACACTTGTTAACTAATCGGGTACCAGCAGTTCCTGGAGGTGGCACCGTTGTGTATGTTACCCCTGAAGATCACCGTTTTATTGACAACCCTGAGCGACGAGAAGAAGGTGGTACCCCTGCGATAGTGGAATCAATTCGTGCAGGTTTGGTCTTCAAACTACAACAAACCGTTGGCACGAAAGAAATAGAAACACGCGAACATCATTTTATAGAACAAGCCATTCAACGCTGGCAGCAACATGAATCCATTGAAATTTTGGGTAATCCTGATGCTCCTCGGTTATCGATAGTTTCTTTACAAATTAAGTGGCAAGAAAAATATTTACATTACGGCTTTGTTGTTGCCTTGTTAAATGATTTATTTGGCATTCAAGCCCGCGGTGGTTGTTCCTGTGCTGGACCTTATGGACACTCCTTACTTGGTATGGACATGTCGTATAGCAAAGCCTTAGAAGCAGAACTTGTAAATGGCCAAATGATTTTAAGGCCAGGTTGGGTAAGACTGAATTTCAACTACTTTATCGACCAAGCAACTTTTGATTATATTGTTCGTGCAGTAGAGTTAATTGCCAGTCATGGTTGGCGCCTGCTGTCTTATTATCAGTTTGACGGTAAGTCAGGGGTATGGCTATACCAAGGCCAAAAGCCACATCTATTAGTGACTTTAGATGACATTGACTTTAGTGTGTCAAAGCCACATCCCAAACAACCTACTTGTCCAGTTAAACTAACAGATTGTTTGAGCATAGCCGAAGTAGCGCTCACTATACCTCATCAAGCTGCTGAGCAATACACCCTCGAATTACCAGCGAGTGCCGAAAAGTTACGCTGGTTTGCGCTGCCTCAAGATGCAACTCAACAACGTTAAGGGCTACCTGTGACACTAGCCATTATTGTCGGTATTTTAGTAGGATTCATGCTAGGTCTAACAGGTGCAGGCGGCTCCATTTTTGCTGTGCCGCTATTTATTTTAGTGCTTAGCTTATCCCCTAATGATGCCATGGGGATTGCCTTAGGTGCAGTGAGTATCAGTGCAATTGTTGGTATTTTAGCGAAGCTAAACAAGAGACAAATTGCATGGAAGCCCGCCACCATTCTTATCACTACTGGTATGACATTAGCTCCCCTTGGTCGCTGGCTTGGTAGCTTAATAGATCAGCGTTTACTATTAACAGGTTTCATATTACTGGCTAGTTATATTGCTATTCGCATGTGGCAGCTACCCAAAGAAGATTCCAGCCAAGCGCCAGGCACTCACCTAAAATTAACCAATAAGTCAGCTAACAAACAATCATTACTACTATTATTGGCAGGTGCGGGAGCCGGCTTTTTATCTGGGTTATTTGGAGTCGGGGGCGGTTTTCTGAATGTACCTATTCTCAACGTGCTTACTGGCTTAAGTATGCGACGCGCCATTGATACATCGTTGATAGTAATTGCTCTCGTGAGCGCTACAGGCTTTATATTCCATGTTAACTGGATTGCCAAAGTACCTACTGAATTACTGATGATAGTTACAGGTGGCAGTGTTATTGGCATTTTTATTGGCACCGTATTAACTCAGCGTATTGCTACCCAGCAGCTACAAAGATTTTTCGCTGTATCAGTTCTTGGGCTGATGGCGCTTTCAGTGCCAAAGATTTTAAGTTAAGTGAAAGGGGCAAACTTATGTTATTTCGTCAACTCTTCGATGAAGCAACCTGGACTTATTCTTACCTGCTAGCTGAATCAGAAGGCGGCAAAGCACTATTAATCGACCCAGTAAGAGAAAAGGTTCCACAGTATCAACAGCTTGTCAGTGAATTAGAATTACAGCTGGTTTATGCTATTGATACACACGTTCATGCAGATCATATAACAGCACTGGGTAAACTTCGCGAGCTATATCAATGTGAGACTACTTTTGGCGATCAAGCGCCAGTCCAATGTGCAAGTCGTAGAGTTAAAGATGGAGAGATTATTGCTCTAGGCCACCTTCAGTTAAAAGCTATTTATACCCCAGGCCATACAGACGACTCCTATTGTTTTTTATTAACTAGCGAAAAACCACAGATGTTGTTTACGGGTGATACCTTATTAATCAGAGGAACTGGCCGAACCGACTTTCAACAAGGCGATGCTCGCCAGCAATATGATAGCTTATTTAATAAATTACTTAAGCTACCTGCAGATACGTTGGTTTATCCTGGCCATGATTACAAAGGCATGACAGTGAGTACCATCGGAGAAGAAAAGCGCTTTAACCCACGCCTACAAGTCAATAGTGCTGAGGAGTATTGTCGAATTATGGATAATTTGAACTTGCCCAATCCAAAGCTAATGGATGTGGCAGTACCTGCTAATTTAGGCTGTGGATTATAGAGTCTGTTGATCTTTATAATTAATCTTGCGATGAAATAAATAAAAAACATTGACTTGTCAATAGGGTTGTTTATAATTCATTCAGCTTGAAAGTACGGCGTTAATTTATGTTCAATGTTCACGATGTTCCTTTTGTAGTGCCTCGTTAGTTTGTCATAAGTCACACCTAAATTTCTCTGCTACACCGTCTTATGCTCACTCCCCTGGATTGTGTATAAGAATTTAGTTTAATTGTTTAAAGAAAGATCCAAATTATGTCTGATAGAAAAAACGGCACTGTAAAATGGTTTAACGAATCAAAAGGTTTTGGTTTTTTAGAGCAACAATCTGGTCCTGACGTTTTTGTACACTACAGTGCAATTCAAACACCAGGTTTTAAAGTGCTGGCTGAAGGCCAACAAGTTGAGTTCACTGTAACTCAAGGTCCTAAAGGCCCACAGGCTGAGAACGTAGTTCCTTTATAAGCTACAGCTTATAACTGATACTGCTTTCAGGGTAGTGCACCAGCACTACCCTACAGACCCCGTCTATCTTTTTATCCCACTACTCGTAATCCAAGCTAGCCAACCACGGCTTTCTTCTCCTAAATCACTTTTCTTGACAACACCATAAAAAAGCCAGCAACCATGGTGCTGACTTTTTAAATATAAGCGAATAGTATTTAGTGACTACTAACGTTACCGCTATTCAATCCCTGATGTAATGACTGCAGCAAGGTCCCTTGTTGATCATCCTGACCTAAGTGCCAAAACATCACCCCTGCTAGTTTCTCCTGCCTGATGTAGTTAGTTTTATATTTCATTGACTCCTGATCATCATAAGTTACAAACAGGTTATGTTTGACATTATGCAGCCAAGGGGCTTTCGCTTCAGAATGAAAGTGCCGCTTATAGCCATAGTCGCCTGCTAACATTTTTTTAATATCAGCATAAGTGGCTATCCGTGGCTCATTACGTTCAACACACTTATCACACCCTACTAACCATGTTGGGTCACCTCTGTATGGATCACCTTTTTGGGTATTAAAGGTTTGATACAACCCATAATTATCTGTTCCCGTTTTTCTAAAGGCTCGACCATAAAAAGGCACCCCCATAACTACCTTATTACGTGGCACTTTCATGATTAAGTGCTGCTTCACTGCCGCATCCGCAGTTAAAGCAAAAGGGCTGGGAAATAGTTTCTTTATTTCTTCCCAAGATTTGGGTGGATTAAACTGTACTTCACGTAATGCATTGTAAAACTTAGGCTCACCTTTGCTACCATATAAATGGGCATGAAAGTTGGTTTTGGTCACCCCCTGCCAAGGTCCGTTAAAGTCATAGGTCATTAGATTGATATAATCTAACGGCTCTACCACTTTATCTAGCAAGTGGTAGTAACGAGACATAAAAAAGGCACCACCTGCTCCAGCAATGGTTAGCTGATAATCAGCTGCCTGGCTAGTTTGTTCTACCTGATCAATCTGTTTGCGAAACTCTTTCAATAAAGCAACAAAGTTATTTGCATCTTGCTTTCTTGGATATTCCCAGTCTAAATCGATACCATCAAACCCATGTTTTTTCATGAATGCAATACAGGATTTGGCTAACTTCGTTCTGGCTGCCGGGGTACTCGCTGCATCTCTAAACCGATTCGATGTAGGACTGGCATCATTGGAAAATGCCCAGCCACCCACTGAAAACATCAATTTTAAATTGGCATTGTATTGCTTGAGATTAGTCAACAACTGAAATACTTCTGCTGACTTCTGCTCATTGGCTCCCTGTAATAAATCACACTGGCCTTGTTCATTAATACCAATAAACGCATAGTTGATATGAGTAAGCATTTTAGCCTTTTCTGGTGAAATATTACTCACAGGAAAGTCTACCGCTGGATATTTATTAATTTCATCAGGCTCTAACATGTAGTAACCAATTACAGCGTATTTACCACTATTATTAGGCGAGCCATCATCAGGATTAGGCTTGTCTGGATCTGGTTTATCCGGATCAGGTTTGTCAGGATCTGGATTGGGTTTGTCTCCATCAACCCGTTTCCAAGGTCCCCATTGATCTTTACCTGGCTCATCCCCTTTGGTCCACCATTTTGCCTCATAGATAACATGGTTATATTTGACTTGGCTCCCTTTTACATAGATAGCTGTCGGATTCCAGTCTTTGACGTCACCAGTATCGGGTTTATCAGGAATTGGGTTGGGATGATCATTGTCGTCAGGCTTATCATTATCATTTGGGTTTGGTTTAGGATTAGGTGTTGGCTTGTCGTCACCAGGCTTACTACCGAGTAATTTCCAAGGTCCCCACTGACCTTTACCTGGCTCATTGCCTTCGGTCCACCATTTCGCCTGATAGGTTTTGCCCTGATAACGAACCTTATCACCTGCCCAATAAGCTGTCTCTGCATCCCATTCTGCTATGGCATCACCATCTGGATCAGGCGTAGGCGGTTTGGGCTTGTCATTATCACCTGGATCGGGGGCTGGGTTTGGTTTGTCGTCATCTCCAGGGTCTGGTGTCGGGGTAGGTGGCTCAGGGTTATCAGGATTTGGTTTGGGGGGCTCGGGTGGCTGACCATCAGAATTTAACCCCGCATGCATAGCATCGAGAATCTGACCATTATCCGCATCAATTTCCCAGGCAAATAACCCTTTTAATTGTTTACTTAAGGCATAAGCCCCTTTGGCTTTAACTGAGCGCGGATTGTCATAAGTAATTAAAGTACCATTTTCAGCATTCCATACATAAGGGGCTTGGGCTTTTTCATCATAGTAATATTTAAAGCCATTAGTTCCTTGACCATTTACACCACCCAAGTAGTATTTCTCAATTCCTTTATAATCAATAACACCATTTTCCCAGGTGCCTTGCTGTGTATTTTGAGGTAATGGTCCACCACCTTTACCTGTAAATGGGTTATCGGGAAGCCCACCGGCAATGCCTTTCCAGCCCCTGCCATACATGGCTACGCCCATTACAAGTTTATTGGCAGGAAAGCCCGCTTTGATAATATTATTGATGGCATCATGAGCATTGTATTGCGGTATTTTTTCATGATCTGCTGCATAAATACCAGCATGATGTCCCAAGGTATTATCCCAGCCCCCATAAAAGTCATAGGTCATGGTAAATACATAATCCATATACTGAGACACTTGGGAGTAGTCTATGCTAGCAATTTTTTTAGGGCCTGATGAGACGGCAGCTGTTAACAAATATTTTCGCCCGGTTTGCTGGCCTAACTTATCCAAGGCCATTCGCAACTCCTGCATTAACATAGTAAACCCCTGTTTGTCTTCTGGTTTACCTAAGTCAGGGTTGGCTCCTGGCTGACCAGGAAATTCCCAGTCGATATCCAAACCATCAAAAAAATCATATTGTTTGATAAAGTCGATTGCTGACTGAACAAACTTAGCACGCTTTTGTGAGTCGTTAGCTAAATAATAAAAAGGGTCAGATAACGTCCACCCACCAAGTGAAGGTAAAATTTTAATATGCGGATTAGCCGCTTTCATTTTAGCCAGCTGGTTAAAGTTACCTTTGACTGGTTGATCCCATTTATCACCTGGATAACTTTTTTCCAACGCAGCAAAACGATCATGAATGGTAACCGTATAGTCTTCTTGATCACTACACTCTCTTTGTAGTGCACTAAAACCTTGGGGATTCGCTTTTTTTAATGACTCATTAGGGCCACAAACAGCAATAAAACCATATAATATATGGGTCAGCTTTTCTGCAGGTATATCCTTAACATGGAAGTTTCGGCCATAAATTCCCCATTCAGCAAAATAGGCCGCTATTACTTTGTCATCTGCAACATTATTCTCTGTAATAGGGGTGGCAAAAGATGTATCAGCCAAAGACATACCTAAACCAAGGGTAATACCTAAGCTCAGCGTCTTTGGCAACAAATGCCGGAAAGACAGGCTATTCATTGATGCCTCCGTCAACTTAACTGTTAAATAAAAAAATGTTTAGGCTTTGGAATGCAGCTAAAAAAATACTATTTTGGTAATACCAATTAAGGGAGCAACTCAAAAGCAACTCCAAAAATATTCATAGATAAAATGAATTCAAAAAATAATAGAATACAGTTCTAGTTAATCCTAAAACCACTCAGTTAAAAGAATACCGTTCATATATCCTTCGTGAATGAGCTTTTGGGTTTGTTGTCATCACCCTTGACCACCATGGACGGTGGATATCAGCTAGTACTTTTATTTCAGTTAGCGCGGCTATCACTAGCTCCACAGTAGTAAGCTAGCTCCTTACCAACCCTTCGCTTTGAATATAATTCAATATTCATTCAAATTCGGTTAGGCTTATACTTTACAATTTACTTAAGTAAGAATTAAAAAAATACTAAAATAAACCCTTAAAAAAACAACGAATTACTTACCGTAATTTAATACAGTTTATGTAAAGCATAGTCCTGATTTAAGCGTAGCAAAAGAAACTAATCTTCCATCGATATAGTTCACATATTTCCGTGAATAATAAACGACAAAAGAAGTAAATATTTAAAAAGGAGAACTCTAACAATACCAATTAAAAGCCAAATTTAATCAACATCACTAGTAATTGAATTAATGATCAACTCAACCTTACGGCTTTTAGGCAAAGCGTCAGACAAAGGAGTCAACATCAGTTGTAATGGAAAATCAGCTTCATTATGTAAAGCAGCTGATAAAAATTTTCGTGATAGGGTTATAGATCCTTTTTGATTATGGCCTTTTTTGGTTTCAAATAAAACGCCATTTGGAGTCCAATTAATAGCATGGGTTAATCGACTGGCTTGCCAGTTATATAAGCTTTGCTTGCCTTTTAATGCTGATTTTTGCTGTAGCCAATAACGGGTAACGACACCATCTGTTGTATCTTGGCAACTATTAGCGCAACTCATAGTAAAACCAAAACCTCTGGTTTTATCCTTATTTTGGAGGCCAATGGAAAATTGGCTGTTGGCCAACAGATTACTAATTTGAGTAGTTGTTTTAATTTGTAGCTGACCAGACTCAAAGTCGTCAACTGACTCAACGCCACCGGCTTGCCACTTCCCATTTTGATAATTTAATACCAAATGTAATCTACCACGTTGATCGACAAAAACATTTTCCGGCGCCCAACGCCCATCTTTTGATGAGTCTTGCAACGGCCCTTGTTTAATCTGCCACTCTCGACCAGCAAAAAACAGTTTATTATTATCTGTATATTCAATATTAATTCTAGCGGACTGATGATGATTAAGCTCCAATTTGGCAGATGAGAGAGTAGCTCGATAAATTTTACCTTGATAGAGATAGTCACTGGCCGTAAGCCAATAATTACCCGGTGCAATGTTGGTTAAACTATCCTGGCCAACCGATAACTTCCGCGTTACAGGCTCCCCACCAGAGATAGGATTTAAAATAAGTGTCGCTTTCGCCCCAATAGGTAACCCTGCCACCTCAGTAGCAACAGCAAGCTCACCTGTTGGCTCGGAGGACTGTTGAAAAGTTAACACAAACTGCTGAACACCATCTTTACCAGCGGTAAATTCAAATGGCTTTTCTCTGCTAGCGCTGGGTTCATACTGATAAGGCCAGTGCTTAATAGGGTTAAACCATAACCGGTAACGGTGTCCAACCACTAAGTTGTTCAGTTGTTGGCTTTTTCCCCACTGTAACACCAGCTGCCTGGGGTGCTCACCATGAGTAACATCTTGAATATAAGCAACCAGAGGCTCTTCATCACCCGCTACTTCAGCAGGTGTAACCAGTTGCATTACTGTTGTATAAACAGGCTCATCATAGTGAATTTTTACTACAGTAGCTGACTTTCTATTGGTTAAACGAATGGTTTGCTTAGCCATACCAGGGAAGTCACCTACCTGCTCAGTATGAATGGTATATTCACCATAGGGTAACTGATCCAGGATAAACTTCTGTCCCCAGTCAACCGCCACTCGTTTTTCAAAGTCGCCAGCACCTTTTACAGTCACTACCGCAGGTAACTGCTTAACTTCAGGGGCTGGTGCTTTAGGTGCTCTAAAGATCAGTTGGCCATGTTGATAGCTGGTCTGCTGATCTTTGTCTGACAAAAAAATGATAGCTTTTGCTGATGACTGGCCTAGCTTAGCTTGCGACTCAAACTTTAGTATCAAAGACAAGGTGGAGCCAGGATGTAATTCTGTATTCAGCTTTTGGTTTTCACTAAATGCCAACACCAGTTGGTTTTTGTACTGCCCGCCCATTCGCTCAGAAACCAACACCCGACGATCAGGCATAGAAATAGGAAAAAAGCTCCCGGTAACCTCAATGACCCGATAAGGTGTGGCAAACTCAACTAAGGCATTGGTTAAATCAACTGTTTGTTTAGAATGGTTAGTAATCAATAAACGACCGGTCGCCTGCTCATCTTCATGGTGCTGAATTGAAATCACCGAAGCATATAGGCCAGAAGCAACTGTACCAGGCTTTTCTGCAACTGTTGCTGCCAGCACAGATACTGCACTTAGCGAAATAGCAGTTGTTGTTAAGCTTAGCCAAGCCCCAGTGTTCAATGATTATCCCCCACATGTTTTAAGTCGCTCGATTACGAGTCACTATGTTATACTCACACGAAAGAATACGACGACAATAAAGTCAAAAAATCTTTCACGAAGAGCAGGCAAGTTTTTGATTGTTAAGGATTCTACTACAATTGCCTACTAAGAAACACGGCTTACTTCGAGAAATGCATTTTTTAACATGAACGTTTTTTTGACGTTTTCAACTGGTTTATTCGAATTTAATGTTTTTTCCACTAATTTCAAAAAATACAACATTTACTTTTTGATAACCAAGACCATTTAAACGCCTATTTCTTAACTAGGGCCTGTTAACAGGCCCTAGCTCTCACTCGATTGCCGCAAATGCTTGTCGGGTAATATTATTAACGCCTTGCTGCTTAACAATAACTGTATCTTCTATTCTCACCCCGCCATACGGCTTAAGTTCATTAACAACAGACCAGTTGATCATTTTTTGTTGAACAGGCGATAGCTGCCCCAATAGTAAGTCGATAAAATAGATACCAGGCTCAATGGTGAACGCCATATTTTCTGCAATAGGTCTTTGCAGTCTTAAAAAAGGATAGTCAGGATGTGGATTGAGCTGAGTACCCTGTTCATCCTGCTGCCAACCACCGACATCATGGGTTTGAATCCCGATTAAGTGCCCTAAACCATGAGGGAAAAAGGTACGGGTTAACTGCTGTTCATAACAGGAGTCAGCTGTTGTATTAACAATTTCCAACTCAGTTAAAATAACTGCAATTTGTTGATGCATTTGATCATGCAAGGCTGCATAGTCCAACCCGGTTTTTATTTGCTGGATAATCCATTGCTGAGCTTGGTCAAGTTGTTTAATTAATTGGTTAAATTTCCCTGACTGAACTGCACTCGTTGTACGGGTAATATCAGCAATATAACCTGAAAAACAAGCACCTGCGTCCACTAATAAAGACAAATATTGTGCAGGTCGTGTCGACTGGTAATGGTCATAATGCAGAATTGCACCATGTTCATTTAAGGCCACAATATTATTATAAGGTGCATGCGACTCTTGATGGCCACAGGCAGACAAAAATGCTAAATGAATATCAAGTTCTGGCTGCTGTTGCTGAAAAGCAGTAATAGCTGCCTGATGGCCTTTTGCAGCAATTTGATTAGCCTGCGCTAAGCATTGTTGCTCATACGCCGTTTTATAAGCTCTGTGATAGCTAAGGTAGTTTACCAACTTCTCTGGATTAGTCTGTCCTATCCCCCATTTGTCGGCTAACTGGGTTTCTTCACCAATAAAAGCAAACTTTTCGAGATTATTGGGTAAAACACTTTTAATGACTTCAACCGCATCAATCACTGTTATATTAAAGCTATCCACCCAATAACCAGTAGGCGCTTCGGGAGTAACATGCCAGAAGTCTTGAGGCATAAAGTAAATAAGCTGTGGTTTTTCTCCTGGTTGAAACACCACAGCAGAATGGGGTTGAGTCAATAATGGCACCCACCATTTAAAGAATGGATTTGCCTTAAATGGATAGTACGTATCATCCAGGAATGCGCGTTTAGGTGCTCCCGAAAAAATGATTACGCCATCAACAAGAGATAATGCCATTGCTTTTTCAAAAAACTGGCTCACCTGTTCAATATGATTCTCATAAAGCTGTTGCCAATCAGTCATTTTGTCACTCACTATATTGGAGGCTGTCGCAAAACTACTGTGCTTGCAAATATTGCGTTAAAAAATAGGCTCAAAATGCTCATTTATTAAGTATAAACTCTGCTTTTTCACCGATTTTTATCTTGTCCTTGCTTCGCTCATATCCTTTTGCAACACCCTCAGTGTTTTTATTTTTACGTTTACACTTTATTAAGTTTGCTAACTACCTGATAAATTGCCTTACACAACAACTGACAATCTTCTTGCTCCATTATATAAGGGGGCATAATATAAACCAGCTTGCCAAAAGGCCGTACCCAAACTCCAGCCTCTACAAATAACGGTTGAATAACTTTCATATCAACAGGCTGGGCAAGCTCTACTACCCCAATAGCGCCTAAAACCCGTACATCGACCACATTGGCAAACGCTCGGCAAGGAGCGAGGGAAGCTTCCATGGTAGCGGCTAATTGCACCACTTGTGCTTGCCAGTGTCCTAGCTGCAATAACTGCAAGCTTGCCGAGGCGACTGAGCAAGCCAGTGGATTCGCCATAAAAGTCGGCCCATGCATTAATACACCATGACTGGAAATGGTATGAGCCACCTGTTGAGTACATAAAGTGGCAGCTAAAGTCATGTAACCACCCGTTAATGCTTTACCAACACACATAATGTCAGGACTAGTATCAGCATACTCACAGGCGAATAATTTACCCGATCGACCAAACCCAGTGGCAATCTCATCCAAAATTAACAGTACCTGATATTCATCACACAGCTCTCTGACGCGTTTTAAATAGGCTGGCGAATAAAAGCGCATACCCCCTGCATTTTGTACAATCGGCTCTAAAATCACCGCAGCAATGGCCTGGTGATGCTGTTCCAGCGTCGCTTTAAACTCTGCAATGTAATCTTCTTGCCAATTTTCATGAAAACCACATTGTGGTGCTTCAACAAAGTAGTTATCCAGTAACATCCCTGCAAAATGTTCATGCATACCCTCAGGGTCACAAACAGACATTGGGGCAAAAGTATCGCCGTGATAGCCTTTTTTAACAGTCAATAAACGCTTTTTCTTTGGCTGACCAGCCGCTACCCAATACTGGATGGCCATCTTAATCGCCACTTCTACCGACACCGAGCCAGAATCCGCAAAAAAGACTTGCTGTAAAGGCTCTGGAGTCATATCTATCAACTGTTTAGCTAGCTGAATAGCTGGTTGATGAGTAATCCCACCAAACATCACATGAGCCATCTTTTCTAGCTGCTGTTGCAACGCGTGATTCAACACAGGGTGGTTATAGCCATGAATAGCCGACCACCAGGAAGCCATACCATCAATCAACTGACGCCCGTCAGCCAAGGTTAAACGAACCCCATCAGCCCTGGTAACAGGATACATTTCATAGCAGTTGGTCATTGACGTGTACGGATGCCAGATATGTTGGCGATCAAAGTCCAGGTCTTCAGCTGTCAGGGTATCAACCATAAAACACACTCGAGATTAATCAATGCTTATAAAATCAAAGCTCATGCCAGATTGTTCACCACTTTATGAAATATTCGAGAGTGCAACAACCTCCAAAATGGCGATGTCGACATTACGACAGTACAATACACACAATGATGTGTTCCCTAAGAAGGAAGTAAAATGCCTGCTTTATTTGTTAAGCAACTAACCGTTATCGACTTTTCCTACTACTGCCCTACTAGAGGTTTAGTTGGTGAAAGCTGGCTGGTAGATGTCATCCTTGATGGCCAGTTGAATGAAGAAGGAATGGTGTTTGATTTTGGCCAGGTAAAAAAGACAATTAAACAAACAATTGATGACTTTGTTGACCATAAATTACTAGTACCCGGTACCCACCCAGCTATTAATATTGCAGCTGAACACGGACGCATGAATGTTACTTTGTCCACAGAAAGCCGCGGTAAAATTACTTGCGATGCCCCCAGTAGTGCAATTATTACCATTGATACCCATGAAATTTCACCCATCAGTGTCACGCCTGTAATAGAGCAACATTTAAAACAAGTCTTACCTGATAATGTTGATAATATTACTTTGAAATTATATCCAGAGACTATTGATGGCCCCTTTTACCATTACAGTCATGGTTTGAAAAAGCATAAAGGCTGCTGCCAGCGCATCGCGCATGGCCACCGCTCAGCGATTCAAATTTATCGAAATAACAAACCAGATTCACGCCTTGAGGAAGACTACGCTAACCAATTTCGCGATATATATATTGGTACTAAAGAAGATATTACAGGCGAGTTTATCGATAATGACATAGCTTATTTTAAGTTTGCTTATACCGCTCAACAAGGTTATTTTGAGCTCATTATTAGCCAACCTCACTGTTATCTTATCGATACCGATAGTACTGTTGAACTGATTGCCCAACATATTGCATCCACTATTAAAACAGCCTATCCAAACGATAAAATTACTGTTCATGCCTTTGAAGGATTTAAAAAAGGCGCTATAGCAGAGTTTTAAAATTCTGCAACTTAAATAGCCATTATTATGGCTATTTAACAAAATTTTATTGATAATTGCAGCTTCCAGCCAACGTTAATAAAAGCTAATATTCACTGTATTTATTAGATCGAAGAAAAAAACTTATTTATTTCTAAGCCGAATAAAAAACATTTTTGACGAATATTAAAACTTTTCTCATACTGGTAGGGTAAAAGCACTCATAGACCTTATAACCTGGGGAAGTCAATTTGGCTATAGCTAAACAGAACAGGTTATCAGTCAAACTGTTGCGGGTCGTTTTACTCTCCGCATGCTTGGTTGGACTTGTATTAAGTTTTGCTCAAATTGTATATGACGCCTATAGCGCCGATGAAGCCATCGATACCTCTGCCTATGCAATGCTCGCTATGGTTAGAGATCCCGCTATCCAGGCGGTGTACAGCTTAGACAAGGAAATGGCTTCTCAAGTGGTTGAGGGATTATTTGAGAACAACTCTATTCGCTATGCAGCCATTGGCCACCCCGATGAACCAATGCTAGCGGAAAAAAGTCGCCCATTGATCGACACTCCCTACCGCTGGCTTACCGATAAAATTTTTAACAAAGAGCGTACATACAAAGTTAACTTATTTGGTCGGCTACCTTACAGTGAGTATTACGGCGATTTGATTATTACCATCGATACAGCACGAAGCGGCTCCGAATTTGTCAATCGTTCTATCATCATCTTTACTTCAGGGTTATTGCGGGCCATTGCAATGGCCACAGTGCTCTATCTCATTTATACCTGGCTACTAACTAAGCCCTTAACTCGAATCATTGATAACTTATCCAGAATCAACCCAGATCAGCCCGGCCAAAAACAGATCCCTATGTTGCCAGGCAATGAAAGTAATGAGTTAGGCCTATGGATTCGAACAGCCAACCAATTGCTAGACTCTATTGACCGTAATAACACCAAGAGGCAAAAGGCAGAAGCCCATGTATTGCGGTTGGCCCAATATGACTTTTTGACCGGATTACCTAACCGAGTCATGTTACAAAAAGAGTTACAACAAATTCTGCAAGAAGCCAGCGCCCGCAATAAGTCAGTAGCAGTGCTTTGTTGTGGCATTGATGATTTCAAAGGGGTTAACGAGCAATTTACCTATAAAGTCGGTGACCATATTTTGATGGCGCTTGCTGATCGCCTACGAAATCAGCACCACAAAGTTAAAGCAGTGGGACGACTGGGCGGGGATCAATTTGCCATCATTCAGGATGATATCGACCAACCCTATGAGGCCGCTGAACTCGCTCAACAAATCCTCAATGACCTTGAAGAACCCTTTGTCATTAACAACATTCCTATCTCAATCCGTTCAACCATGGGGATTACCCTCTACCCTGAAGATGGCAATAATCCTGAAAAATTACTACAAAAAGCTGAACAAACCATGACTTTAGCCAAAGCTCGCAGCCAGAATCGCTTCCAGTTTTATATTGCGAGTGTTGATACTGAAATGCGGGTACGCCGTCAGTTAGAAAAAGACCTACAAAAAGCCTTGGAAAACGAAGAGCTACACCTCGTCTTCCAACCCCAAGTGTCTTACCTAACTGGACGAGTTGCAGGTGCTGAGGCATTAATTAGATGGATACACCCAGATAAAGGATTTATTTCACCTGACCTGTTTATTCCCTTAGCCGAAAAAAGCAATACCATTATTGATATTGGTGAATGGGTATTAAACCAGGCTTGCCAACAGCTAAGTAACTGGCATCAACAGGGGTTTGAAGATTTCCGGATAGCCGTTAACCTATCCGCCGTGCAACTTCGCCATGAAAAAATCGAGACCCTAATTGCAGATACTATCCAAAAAAATAATATCCCGCCCCACTGTTTGGAATTAGAAGTGACTGAAACCGGCATTATGGAAGACCTTTCCATGGCTGCAGCTAAACTCAACAGCATCAAACGTTCAGGAGTGATGATTGCCATTGATGACTTTGGAACTGGCTATTCATCACTAAGTTACCTGAAAAAACTTCCCTTCGACAAAATCAAAATCGATAAAAGCTTTGTTCAGGATGTCTTAGAAGACGAAGAAAATGCCACGATTGTTCGAGCCATTATTCAACTAAGCAAGAGCTTAAATCTCAGTGTTATTGCAGAGGGTGTTGAAACTGTTGAGCAGGAAGCCTACATCATTGAGCAAGGCTGTCAGGAAGGTCAAGGTTATTATTACAGTAAACCCGTATCTGAAGAACAGTTTCAACAGTTCATAAAAAAAAACTACAAAGCAGCTTAACCCACATTGAGGCCAGCCCTCAGTAGCCATTTTGACTAGCTAATAGTAATTATTTGTAATAAGCCCACTATTATTTATTACCCGTTAATATAGTATTCTGTCACTCGTCAGGATATTTGGTATCCGATGAAATATTCTGGTAGCACCATCCCTTCACTTTTAACTGATAAGTATTATCATTATAATCAGCAATCTTATTCAACTTACCGTAAAGATCGCAACACGCAAGTTGGATAAATGAACACAAATTTAAGTCATTACTATTTTTAGTCATGGCTGGTTATGGCCATCAAATGTTGCAATGCAAATAACATCAGCAGGCCCTAACACTAAATACGCAAAGTCCATACGTTAGGAGTAAAAGTAAATGCAGTCAGCAGGTTTTGCCCGTCATCTATTAGCTTGCGCTTTAGCCAGTGTTACCCTGGTTTCTTATGCAAACGCCAATCAACCTCAAGCAACTACTGCCGTATCAACAGCCTCTATTTCAACTAAAGTGCAAGCTACACCAGCAGCTGTGGTTAAACACTATGCTGATATTGCCTATGCAAACTATTTTGACAGCTTGACTACAGCTAAAGCATTACAACAAGCCATTGATGCATTTCTTAACTCACCTTCTGAAGTTAATTTAACTAAAGCCAAGCAAGCCTGGCTTGCCGCACGTGTTCCTTACCAGCAAACTGAAGTATTTCGTTTTGGCAATGCCATTGTTGATGACTGGGAAGGTCAAGTAAATGCCTGGCCTTTAGATGAAGGTTTAGTTGATTATGTTGATAGCAGCTATGAGCATGAATTAGGCAATGAAGGCGCCAAAGCCAATATCATCGCCAACACCACTTTAAAAATCGGCAATAACTCACTAGATGTAAGCAAGTTGACGCCTAAATTATTAGCTGACTTAAACGAGTTAGGTGGTTCAGAAGCCAACGTGGCTAGCGGCTACCACGCCATTGAATTTCTGTTATGGGGTCAGGATTTAAATGGCACCAATGCCGGTGCGGGTAAACGCCCTGCTACTGACTATGCCAAAGGAAAACCGTGTACTAACGGTAATTGTGAGCGTCGTGGCCAATACCTAAAAGTCGCCGCTCAACTCTTAGTCGATGATCTGGAAACCATGGTCAAACAATGGGCTCCGGATGCCGCCAATAATTATCGTCAACAATTACTAAGTAACAAACCAGAAGATGGTTTGCGTAAAATGTTTTTTGGTATGGGTAGTTTAGCCTTAGGTGAATTAGCTGGTGAGCGAATCAAAGTGGCTTTAGAAGCTAATTCTCCAGAAGATGAGCATGACTGTTTCAGTGATAACACTCATAATTCCCACTATTACAATGGACTCGGCGTAAAAAATATTTATTTTGGTGAATACAAGCGAGTTGATGGCTCAGTATTAACAGGCCCAAGCTTAGCTGACCTGGTTAAACAAAAAGATACTAATAAAGCAAAAGCAATCGCCAGTGCATTTAGTAAAACAGAGCAAGCACTCCAAGCAATGGTCGATTCTGCTAATAATGGTGTAGCTTTTGACCAGTTAATTGCAGCCAACAACAAAGAAGGCAACAAAATCCCACAAAATGCCATTAAAGCCTTGGTTGCAGAAACATCAGCTATTGAAATGGCAGCCAACTTAGTAGGAATCAGCAACTTGAGCCCTGATACAGCGGATCATGAGTTTAAATAATTGTTAATTAGCTACAGAGTATCCTGCTAGATCATCTCGAAAGGTTGTTAAAAATAAGTCTAGGAATAACAGGCTATTCATCGCCTGTTATTTCATATTTGCTAACTTTGCAACAACCTTAACTTTTTAGTTAGGAAGCTCTGATACATCTACAAGCAAAGCAATGGCTAAAAATTTAATCTTAAAAACAACTACTCATTGACCGCCTGAAAAAATATAATCCCTCAAACATAGAGCTAAAACGCACTCATAGGCGTTGTTACAACATATTCCATTATTTTGTTTTATTTTTAGGAAGTTTTTGATGATTAAGCCTATGGGAAAACTACTCAAAACATTAGTCGCCTGCTTTTTTGTGTTGCCTGCATTTGCCGATGATAGTGAGAAAGTAGCAGCGCAAAAAAACAAAGCCCTATCCGGTGGTACTGCCACAGTATTTAATACGACACATAACGCATTCTCCCTTCCCTCTGCCAATATGCCGCTGAGCCGCAAGTTGGATTTTAGTGTCGGTAATAGTTTTTTTCGCAACCCTTGGGTGATTGCCCCATCAACCACTACCGCACGCGATGGTTTAGGTCCTGTTTTTAACACCAATGGTTGTCAAAACTGCCATATTAAAGATGGTCGAGGTCATCCTCCTGCTAACCTAGAAGATGTTGCCGTGTCCTTACTCGTCAGGCTCAGCGTTCCAGCCAAAACTACAGAAGAAAAACAACAACTAAAATATTCGGGAGTAATCCCTGAGCCAACCTACGGTGGTCAACTCCAAGATTTTGGGGTGCCGGGAGTACCCGAAGAAGGTAAGGTGAATATTGAGTATACACCTGTCACCGTCAAGTTTGCTGATGGAGAAACCGTCACTTTACGCAAGCCTAACTTAACAATTACAGGGCTTAACTACGGCCCCATGCAAAAAGACACATTATTCTCTGCCCGGGTAGCCCCTCCAATGATTGGCTTAGGTTTATTAGAAGCTATTTCAGCCGCTGATATTCTGGCCAATGCAGACCCCGAGGATAGTAACAATGACGGTATTTCCGGCAAAGCCAATCAGGTCTGGGACAAAGCCAAAGAAAAAACTGTCTTAGGCCGGTTTGGCTGGAAAGCAGGACAACCATCACTGATGCAACAAAATGCTGCCGCATTTAATGGTGACATTGGTATTACTTCTAAGCTTTTTCCAGCCACTGACTGCACTGCAAAACAAACCACCTGTCAAAAAGCGGCAACGGGCGGCAACCCGGAAGTGGAAGATAAAATTTTGAAGTTTGTTGAGTTTTACTCACAAAACTTAGCAGTACCTGCTCGCCGTAACCTAAATGACCCTATGGTAAAAAAAGGTGAAAGGTTATTCGAGCAAGCTCAGTGCAGCAGTTGCCATATTACTCAGTTTAAAACGCCTGAACTGAAAAACCAACCAGAGCAGTCTAACCAAGTTATTCATCCATACGCTGACTTATTACTTCATGATATGGGGGAAGGGTTGGCTGATCATCGCCCAGAGTTTTTAGCCAGTGGCAAAGAATGGCGTACACCACCCTTGTGGGGTATTGGCTTGACCCAAGCCGTAAATGGCCATACCCAGTTTTTACATGATGGTCGAGCCCGTAACCTGCTGGAAGCCATTCTCTGGCACGGTGGCGAAGCTGAGCCGGCTAAGCAGCAGGTACTCAAAATGGCCAAACAAGATCGACAAGCATTAATCGCATTTCTCAATTCACTGTAATTTTTAAGATACCGATATGAACTTTACACAACGTTCTTCTGTCTTAACAAAAACCTACCTCCTAACAACATTGCTCATTGCCTCTAGTAACAGCTATTGGCTGAGCAATGTGGCCTCAGCCGAATCCCCTCCACCGCCAACAACCAACAGTTTGCATCAACAGGTATCCGGGCTTTACCAGCAACTTGCTAATGCAGCTAATTATTTCGAGCAATCAACACAACAGTTGTGCCAGTCACCTTCAACAGCAAAGTTAGCAACAGCTCAGAGGCATTGGCGACAATTGATGAATAGCTGGATGGCTGCTGAAGTGATTAATTTTGGCCCAGTCCAGCAAGATAATATGGCTTGGCGGTTCCAATTTTGGCCAGACAAAAAAAACCTGATCAAGCGTAAAGTGGAAGGTTTTTTAACTGCTCATCCACAGCCTAAAACTATTACTCCTACAGCGATCAAAGAGTCTAGTGTGTTAGTGCAAGGGTTAAGCGCTGGTGAATACTTATTGTTTGACCCACAACTGACATCTAACCAACAAGTCACCCAGAGTCTTCAACACTGTCAGATGCTAACGAGTATTAGCGCCAATTTACTCGCTAATAGCAAACTACTTGAACAACGCTGGCAAGTTGAAACAATAACCACTAAGCAATCCACAGAAGATAATATCAGTCAATTACTGAATGGTATTGCCACACTCATTGAGCGCAGTCATAAAAAGTTGGTTATGCCGTTGGGCAAACAAAAAGCTAATCCTTATTTTGCAGAGTCTTGGCGTAGTCAGCATTCAATCGAAAACATCAAAAGCAACCTGGTTAGCATTGAACAACTCTACCAGGTCCAACTAAAACCACTGCTGTTGAAAAAAGACCAAGGACAAGTGTTAGCACAGCAAATCGATCAGCAGTTCAGTCTTACCTTTAAGCAGCTTGATCAATTTAAACAACCGCTTTTTATGTTACTAAAACAGCAGCAGTTAAACCTACCGACTCAACTAGCTAAAGATCTAAAGCAGCTACAACAACTGCTCGGCCAACAATTACCCGACAAGTTAGGGGTAATCATTAGCTTTAATGCTAATGATGGAGATTAACTTTATGAACCGGCGACAGTTTCTGATAAATATAATTGCAGGCAGTACCGGTTTAGCCACAAACCAGTTCAGCTGGGCTAACAGCACACCTCCGCTTTTGGTCAGTGCTTATAAAGACCGCACCAATCACTATGGAGTAGCAGGCTTTTTACCAACATCAAACCAGCCGCTATGGCAATTACCACTGCCCGCCAGAGCCCATGCCATCAGCAGCCATTCAGTCAAACCTTTGATTGCTGTTTTTGACCGCCGTCCTGGCCAACGGGTGCATATTGTTGATTGGCAACAAGGCAAGCTCATTGCCACTATCAAAGCAACTGCCAACCGCCATTTTTATGGCCATGGTGTCTTTAGCCAGGATGGTAAGCAGCTATTTTGTTCGGAGAATAATTGGCAGCAAGGTACTGGTGTTATTGGCATTTATGACACCCAACGATTTACCCGCTTAGGTGAAATGGCCAGCGGTGGTATTGGCCCCCATGAGCTTGTGCTTCACCCTAATGGAAATACCCTAGTGGTAGCGAATGGTGGGATTCTTACCCGTCCAGAAAGTGGCAGAAAAAAACTAAACTTGGATGCTATGGCCCCCAATTTAAGCCATATCAATATCAAAACCGGTGAGTTAGTTGACCAGCAAACCTTTGTCCACCATCAGTTGAGCATTCGCCACCTGGCTATTTCTCAGCGTGGACAAGTCGTTGCCGGTATGCAGTATCAAGGCGACCAGTCTGACATAGAGCCTTTGGTCGCCTCCCAAATAGCTCAAGGCTCTCCTCTGAAATCAATGGCAAGTGATGAGCTGGCCTGGCTACAAATGAATCAATATACCGCCAGTGTCTGCATTCTTGATCATGCTGATACTGTAATAGTTACCTGCCCACGAGCAAACCGAGTAATTAGTTGGCAACTCAGTACCAGAAAATTAAAGAGCAGCCTTAATGTCTCAGATGCGGCTGGGGTTGTCGCAACAGCTCTGGATCAATGCGCGATCACAACAGGGCTAGGTCAATTACACATCATGCAATGCCAACAAGGCTCACTGTCCCCCCTATCCTTACAGCGCTTTTCTCACCTTGCATGGGATAATCATCTAGCGACTGCCAAAGCCCAGACTTAACTTGAGAGCACCAGTGAGGCCTCGTGCTTCACTGATTTTTAGTCACTTAATTGTAATTTCATCTACACTTAAACCAGTTAGCAACTCAGCTGTTGAGGTGACGTAATGGAGTGGCTAAAACAAAGTTTAGCGGTAAAAATCTTTTCATTATTTGTTGTTGGTTTAGTTTTAATTTTTGCTGTTTCTGAGTGGGGCTTTATCAGATATAACTCTGCTGTTAACCAACACCAAACGTTACTTAATCAAGATTTTAATAATGCACTTACTATCACCCAAATTAACCTTGAATTTAAAAAGCAAGTTCAGGAATGGAAAAATGTTTTAATTCGCGGTAGTGACTCAAACCAACTTAATAAATATTGGGGAAGCTTTGAAGCTCAGGAGAAAAAAATAACCGCAATGCTTGAAGGCCTTAAGCAAAGTGTTAAGGATACAGAAACCCTTACTGCGCTTGAAAACTTCAGTACTAAATACCAGGAAATGTCCCAAAAATACCGACAAGGAAAAGACACCTTTACCCAATCTAATTTTGATATCAATAAAGGGGACAAAAGTGTTAGTGGTGTTGACCGGGCACCTTCCCAACTGCTAGGAGAGGCAGCCACTCGTTTAACCGCGTTGGCAACAGAAGAAGCTGTTAAAGCAAAAGCAAACAGCGACAAAATCAGTATCACTGCCACCTTGTCTATGGTTTCTATTTTAATTTTGGTTGGAGTAGCACTAGGCTTTATGCTCCACCACTTTCTGGTGAAGCCCACCCGACAAATCATCAACCACATCAGCAATGTCAGCCAGGGTGAATTATCTGCAGAACTTGAGTTATATCGAGAAGATGAGCTGGGGAAATTAGCCACAGCCGCCAACCAATTACAGGCATCACTCAAAGCTACAGTCACTAATTTAAAAAATGCCTTAAGCAGCCTGTCTTTATCTTCCTCTGAACTGGTCCAGATTTCATCAGGAATTAACAAAGGCATCCAGGAACAGCACTCAAGAACCGACCAAGTAGCAACGGCAATGAATCAGATGACTGCTACTGCTAATGAAGTTGCCCAACATGCTCAAGGAGCAGCAACAGCTGCCAGTCAAGCAGACGAGTCTGCACAAGAAAGTATGACCGTTATGGAAGGTACCATTAAAACCATTGAAAGCATGTCCCAAGAAATAGCCAATGCTTCTGAAGTTATCCAAAAACTCGAAGAAGACACCAAAAGTATTGGTACTGTTTTAGATGTTATTCGTGGTATAGCTGAGCAAACCAATTTGCTGGCACTTAATGCTGCTATTGAAGCAGCTCGAGCGGGTGATCAAGGACGGGGATTTGCCGTAGTAGCAGATGAGGTTCGTACCCTGGCACAACGTACCCAGCAATCAACCGCGGAAATACAAGGCATTATTGAAAATGTTCAGGTAGGTGCCCATCATGCCGTAGAAGCCATCGAACGTGGTAGAACCCAGACCGACTTAGGGGTTGAAAGGGTAGCTCAGGCTGGAGATGCATTAAAAAACATCACTCATGCAGTGGAAGAAATACGCGATATGAACCACCAGATTGCAACCGCAGCAGAAGAGCAAACCTCAGTTGCTGAAGATATAACTCAGAATATTCACGAAATAACTACTATTGCCTCTTCAAATAGTGATCAAGCAGAAAAAACCGCACAAACCAGTGCAGCACTAGAAGACTTGGCTAATGAGCTAGAGAAAATTGTTAGCACATTAGGTCAGTAAACGTTTTTTCCTTGTTTCACCCATAAAAAAACCCCTCAGTTGAGGGGTTTTTTAGCATTAAATGCTTAGAGTATAGCTTGGCTGGATAGCCGGCATTACATCATGCCGCCCATTCCACCCATGCCACCGCCCATGCCGCCCATATCAGGAGCAGCTTTTTCTTCTGGGATTTCAGCAACCATTGCTTCAGTCGTAATCATCAGACCAGCAACAGAAGCAGCCGCTTGTAAAGCAGCACGAGTGACTTTAGCAGGGTCAAGGATACCCATATCGATCATATCACCGTACTCACTAGTCGCAGCGTTATAACCATAGTTACCTTCACCTTGCTTCACTTTGTCTACAACCACTGAGCCTTCATCACCAGCGTTTTCCGCGATTTGGCGAATTGGAGACTCTAAAGCACGCAGAGCTAAGGCGATACCTTGGTTTTGGTCTTCATTGTCACCTTTCACAGAAATGCCTTGTAGGGCACGAATCAATGCAACACCACCACCCGCAACAACACCTTCTTCTACTGCAGCACGAGTAGCGTGTAACGCATCTTCAACACGTGCTTTCTTCTCTTTCATTTCTATTTCAGTTGCAGCACCTACTTTAATGACAGCAACACCACCAGCAAGCTTAGCTACGCGTTCTTGCAGTTTTTCTTTGTCATAATCAGAAGTAGATTGCTCGATCTCTGCACGAATTTGCTCAACACGCGCTTGAATATCAGCAGCAGCACCAGCACCATCAACAACAGTCGTATCTTCTTTAGTAATAGTGATACGCTTAGCTTGACCTAAGTCGTCCAACGTAGCGCCTTCTAAAGACAGGCCTACTTCTTCAGAAATAACCGTACCACCAGTCAAAATAGCGATATCTTGCAACATAGCTTTACGACGATCACCGAAACCTGGTGCTTTAACCGCAGCTACTTTAACAATACCACGCATATTGTTAACCACTAATGTTGCTAATGCTTCACCTTCAACATCTTCGGCAACAATTAATAATGGCTTAGAGGCTTTAGCAACCGCTTCTAACACTGGTAGAAGATCACGGATGTTAGAAATTTTCTTGTCAACCAATAAAATGTATGGGCTTTCAAGCTCAGCACTCATGCCTTCTTGGTTGTTAATGAAGTAAGGTGATAGGTAACCGCGATCGAACTGCATACCTTCAACAACATCCAGTTCGTTTTCTAAACCACTGCCTTCTTCTACAGTAATTACACCTTCTTTACCTACTTTTTCCATTGCTTGAGCAATGATTTCACCTACTTGCTCATCAGCGTTAGCAGAAATAGTACCTACTTGAGCAATAGATTTTGATGTTTCACAAGGAATAGAAGCAGCTTGTAGCTTTTCAACAACAGCTGTTACTGCTTTATCAATTCCACGCTTCAGGTCCATCGGGTTCATGCCTGCAGCAACAGACTTCAAACCTTCGTTAACAATAGACTGAGCCAATACAGTTGCAGTGGTAGTACCGTCACCAGCTCTGTCATTTGCCTGGGACGCTACCTCTTTGACCATTTGCGCGCCCATGTTTTCGAACTTGTCTTTCAGATCAATTTCTTTAGCAACGGAAACACCATCTTTAGTAATGGTTGGCGCACCGAAAGACTTTTCGATAATTACATTACGACCTTTTGGCCCTAAAGTAGCTTTAACCGCATCGGCTAATTTGTTAACACCTTGCAACATGCGCTGACGGGCGTCATCACTGAAAACGACTTCTTTTGCCATGTTAATATCCTTACTTTGAACTCAATTATCTGTTTAAGAAAGCGGGTAGTAATTTAAAAAAGGCTTAGCCTTCTAACACACCATAAATTTCGCTTTCATTCATGATGATCAGCTCTTCGCCGTCAATTTTTACTGTGTTGCTTCCAGCGTACTGACCAAAAACGACCTTGTCGCCAACCTTAACACTTAAAGGACGCACTTCGCCGTTATCTAAAACTCTACCCTCACCAATAGCAACAACTTCGCCTTGGTTAGGCTTTTCAGCAGCAGTACCTGGTAACACAATGCCGCCAGAAGTAGTAGTTTCTTCTTCTTGACGACGTACGACAACGCGATCGTGTAATGGACGGATTTTCATTGATCACTCTCCAATGTTTTTCAATTCGCCGAGTGTTGCTCAACTATCGTATAAATCTGCACAGCATAATCAGCTTATTGCTATGCGGCTTTCCCAAAGAAAGCAGCTAAAATGACTCAGTCATTTGTAGAATGCGCCTTACCTTTTGAAAGCAGGCCATACTATGACTGACATCAAACTTTCGTGTGAAGGAAGATGGGGTTGCACCAAAAATTTTTCAACACCCCTTAGCAAAATTTTTTTAGTTTTTTTCTACTTGGCCTTTATTAATCGGCATTCACTTTGGCTAGATAAAAACCAAGGCAACGTTTGATTAAAAAACGATAAGGAAAATAAAACAGGAATGGTCTGAGTGAAGGGGCATACCTCGAATACTGTATTAAGCAGTATTCGAGTGAAATGGCGAGGTTATTTATTCAGCTTATGCCAATCATCTTCTCGCTTAAATTCTCCGTCAATAATATCAGGGTCATTATTAGACGACATACCAGCAGAAAAATGTACAGAAGCATTCAGGTTATGGGCTTTCAAGCCCTTTTTAATCGCTTGTTTTATCAGCCACTGACGAGGCCATGGCAACAAACAGCAAAAACCAAAAGCATCGGTAACAAACCCAGGTGTTAACAGCAAAGCACCACCCATTGCTAACACTAAACCTTCAAGCATTTCTTGTGCAGGCATTTGGCCAACCTGCATTTTTTGTTGGGCATGCCTTAACGTTGACAAGCCTTGCTGCCGCAATAATTGCAAACCAATCACTGCTGTTAACAGTACCAGCCCTATTGTTGGCCATGCGCCGATCACTTCTCCTACCTTTATCAGCACATACATTTCCACTATGGGGACAACAACAAAAATCAACAATAGGGGGCGCATCAATTTATCTCCTTCAGGAAAATCAACAGCAACCTGAAAAATAGCATTAGCTATTAGACTCTCCTGGCAAGTTTACATTCGCACATTCAGTTAATTACTGATAACAAGATGAAGGCAAATCCGACAAATTTCAACCCCTTACATGTAATAATTCTGTAAGTTAATTAAATACCACCATCAGTGTGCCAGTGCCACCAACTGTTGCCTAACTTGCTGAGGTGTATCCACTGTTTCAGCAAAAGGAATCCGTACAATTTTATCTGTAATTCTTAAATTAAAACCTTCACTATCAATACCCGCCATTTGTGGTGTAATACCTTCTGGCAACTTAATATCGGCTTTTTGGCAATAAGTTTCCATAGCTTTCGTGTGATCCTGGTTCATATGCTGCACCATGCCCTGCTCTACTTCTCCAAAAAAAGGATTCGACTTAATAAGCAGCTCTGGCTCCAACCAGTAAATTTCACCAAATCCACCAATAAAACGGGCTCGAACCAGCTCTATCACATAAAAATCAAAGTCATGGGTTTGGTGATATCCTCTCGCTTGCGGAAAGAATGCATAGTAACGCTCAGCCAGTAATGGATCATTTACCTGATAGGCATCACCCACCCAGGTTAATCGCGCACCTGTTTGAATATCATCAATATCTGCTTCCGTCACTGTCAACGAAACTTTATTATCAGCCTCTATATTTTTGGTATGCTGAGCAATACGACTAATCAACATTACTAAATGCCCCTTACCATCCAAACAATAGGGCACGACCGAGCCAAAGGGATAGCCAGGCAACGACAGTGACTGGGTAGCCAATACCCCATGATATTGGTTGAGTAACAGTTGCCTTGCGGCTTTAGCGGCTTGTTCTTTTTTACTCATTTTGCAAAACCAGTTGTATAACCAAAAACTATTATAATCAATTAAAGAATAATAATCATTCTCACCTAAAGAAGCTACTCATGCTTCCTACTAAGCTAGGAGTTAATAAATGGAAATTACTAATAAAGTCATCATTATTACTGGGGCCGCTCAAGGGTTGGGACGTGCTATGGCTGAACGCTTTGCCAAACACCAAGCTCAATTGGCTTTGGTAGACCTCAACGAAGATAAATTAACCGAGACTGTAGCCCATTGCCAGGCTTTTGGTGCTAAAGCCAGTTCATTTATCGCAAACGTTGCTGATGAAACCTCAGTTGAAGACTTATTTGAGCAAATCAGCCATCATTTCGGGGGGATCGACGCTCTGATTAATAATGCAGGTATTTTACGTGACCGAATGTTAGTAAAAGTTAAAGATGGCAAAATTGTCAATAAAATGAGCTTAGCTGAATGGCAAAGTGTTATTGATGTAAACCTGACTGGGTTATTTTTATGTGGCCGTGAATGTGCTACGAAGATGATTGAAAAGCAGCGGCCTGGAGTCATTATCAATATTTCAAGCATTGCTCGGGCAGGCAATATTGGTCAAACCAACTATGCAGCAGCCAAAGCTGGAGCGGTTTCTCTAACTGTGACCTGGGCAAAAGAGCTGGCTCGTTATGGCATTCGCTGTGCGGCAATTGCCCCTGGCTTTATAGGTACAGAAATGACCGCTAGTATGAAGCCCGAAGCACTAGAGCGTATGACCTCACAAATCCCATTAGGACGGATGGGCACTCCTGATGAAATTGCTCAAGCAGCAGAATTTATTCTACAGAATGATTATTTTTCGGGGAGAGTGGTAGAAGTAGACGGCGCCTTCCGCCTTTAGTCCTCTTCTTGAATAGCTGTTAGGCTATGTTGTTTTCACTCTTCACCCCAGTCACTTATTACAATAAGCTCCTGGGGCTTCATCGCTCAACGCCTTGCCTAACAACTCTTCAATTTGAGGATAAGCATTATAATAAAATATATGAGGGGGATTTAATGAAGAGCTACTCAAAACAACTTCAAGCAGTCTACCCAAATGTTAGCAGATATGGAGTAACAGACTATTCTGTCGCTCCATATCAAACACTAGAGTTATTTTTAACTCCTTTTTTGACAGTCTCTAGGAAGGCTGTCACTACCACTTATACCCTACCCCAAAGGAGAAGGTGCTGTCTTTCTTATGCTTACCTTCTGCTGGGTAGTTATCGTAGTCGTACTCATATTGCAGTACTGTTGAGATGTTATAAGGCAGGCTGTATTCAAAGCCTGTTTCACTCTCAAAGCGAAAGTTTTTGCTGGACTCTTTAGGGATAAACATTTCGTGATTATGGAAAAACGACAGTTTGTCAAAAAACACCATTTCTTTGCTGTAGTCGAGAGCCCAACGGAACACCTCAAACTCTTTTACTCCTTCATCCCGGTACTTTTCACGAATATGGTTAATACCACCTTCAACAGAAAGGTGGTGTAATGGTGTATTAAAAAACTCATAACCCAAACCAATACCAGCTGAGAGACGCTCATTCAGCTCCTTGATACCGTCTTCTTCATACCCCAGGTTGGTAGTAAAGTACCAGTGCTGATTGTAAAAGTAGTCATAGCTGTAGTCAGCTTGCAGCTTGTCTTCTACTACATGCTCCTTTTTAGTCGTGCGGTCTGTTTCCAGCCCTACATTATGACGATGAACACCATGAACAAAGCTTAAGTCAGCATCAAAGTTCAGTTCTTCTGACTCCGTATTACCATCTTTTAACTCAAGAAACGCGTAGGTTTTTCCAGAAAAACGCCAAGGCTTTTCTTTATCCTCTTTAGGGTAAAACTGGCTAATTCCGTTTAAAGCAGCAAACTCAATTACTTCGCCGTCATCCTGCTTAACATGATAAAGCGCACCTTCACTGGCAAGTTTGCCATGAACCACATCACCGGAACGCGTTACAATCGTCATTGGTTTTTTGGTTTTGATGGCTTTTACCTTAGTCCAGTCCAACTGAATACTGGCATAGGGCGTTTTAATAACTAATACCTCCTGGTCGAGATACTTAATTTTTCCAGAGATTTTGTCACCATTGGACAATGTCAGCGTATCTGCAGCAGCAGGCAAGCAGAGAAACATAAGGCAGGTGTAGACTATTTGTTTTATTAACCTTGACATCATACGATCACAGGAACTTCTTACAAAAGGCCAACAGATGCTGGCAAGTTAATAACTACGGGTTTAAATATGCTTGGCTTGAATAATTAATACTTACTTAAAGAAAATGAGTACGGTTAGATGCATGCATAGGTGAATAATTCAATTTGAAAAAAAGTTTGTCGTCGCTATGATGACAGCTATTTGAGGTTAACAACTATTTATTTGCTTCAACTAATTTATTTCAACCTGAGCAAATAACCATTTTAGTCATCAGTTAGTATCAACCCCTATTAACCACCACAACTTAAGTTATAACCACAATAGAAGCAGCAATGGATCCAACAAAAAATGCCCGAATTTGGCAAGTTATCAGCTTAATACCTAAAGGCCGTGTTGCTACTTATGGCCAGGTTGCCAGAATGGCTGGCTTACCCAATCATGCACGCATGGTAGGTAGTGTATTAAAGCAACTCCCCAATGGTTCTGGACTACCTTGGCACCGGGTAATTAATAGCAAAGGCTGCTTATCATTTCCGCGAGATAGTAAACAGTTCTCAATACAAAAAGAAAAACTTGAGGCCGAAGGAGTTACTTTCGATAACCAAAAAGTATCACTACAAAAGTTTCAATGGCAGGGTGAATGATATCAAGTTATACCACTCTAACAAGCATTCACAAACTAAATGCTATTGGTGTCATACTCACCAATGCAAAACTTAACGCTGAGAAAAAAATACATGCAGGCCACTCTATCCAAACTTCTGGCAACCTTAGCTATCTACAGCCAGCGTCGGGTAATTACGATGCTATTTTTAGGCTTTTCAGCCGGGCTTCCTTTTATGTTGATTTTCTCTTCCCTATCTTTTTGGTTACGGGAAGCAGGCATTGATCGCGCCTCTATTACGCTGCTAAGTCTGACTGGACTAGCATTTGCCTTTAAGTTTCTGTGGTCTCCCCTTGTTGATAAATTAGCCATTCCCACATTAGGCAAAATATGCGGCCAACGTCGTAGCTGGTTATTATTAAGCCAATTCACCATTCTGTCGTGCTTCCTGTTAATGGCCTTACAAGATCCCTTAACCAACTCAGAAGACACGTTAAAGCTAATGGCACTACTGGCCGTTATTGCTGCATTTAGTGCAGCCACCCAAGATATTGTGATTGATGCGTATCGAATAGAAATGGCTGAGCCTGAGCTACAAGGAGCAATGGCAGCCATGTATATTGGCGGTTACCGAGTAGCCATCATTACAGGTGGTGCTGGAGCTCTCTGGCTGGCGACCTGGTTTTCAGGTGATCAAACTGGCTATCAGCTTACTGCATGGCAAAGTACTTACTTTGTAATGGGAAGCCTGATGCTAGTGGGCGTACTAACCACATTATTGATGCCAGAGCCCAAGCGGCTGATTAGCCAGGCTACCTTAGATATGGAGCATAAAGGAGCAGCTGTTATCGCTAAAAACTTTCCTGAGCACCATATAATTAGCCGTTTAGTGACCTTTATATATGTGGGAATAGTTTGCCCCATCTGGGACTTTATTAAACGCTATCGCTGGCAAGCGGTAGTGATTTTATTACTAATCGGCAGCTATCGTATAGCTGATATTGTTATGGGTGTGATCGCTAATGTTTTTTATGTGGACATGGGATTCACCAAGTCTGAAGTCGCGACTATCTCAAAAGTCTACGGCGTAATTATGACTCTAGTGGGGGCAGCTTTAGGTGGTTTTATCACGAAATACATTGGGGTAATTAAAGTGCTATTTATCGGCGCTTTTATGTCAGCCATAACCAACTTATTGTTCGCTGCTTTAGCCCATATTGGCCATGACACAACCTTCTTGATCTTTACTATTAGCTTGGACAACTTAAGTAGCGGTCTTGCCCAGGTTGCTTTTATTGCTTATTTATCCAGCTTGACCAATGTGTCTTATTCTGCCACTCAATATGCCCTGTTTAGCTCATTAATGCTGTTATTTCCGAAGCTAATTGGAGGGGGCTCTGGCTGGATAGTCAACCAAATTGGCTACTCACACTTCTTTATTTTTACTGCCATTTTAGGTATTCCAGTGCTGGTGTTAATTATTATTGCTGGAAGAGTTATTCCACCAAAGAACAGCAATGATCAGCAAGTAGACTCAAAAAACTCCTTGCCCATACCCTAGCGATCGGCAATTTCTCTCGTCAGTTTGGTGTTTTCATGAGAGGTAGTTACAGTAACTACCTTCTCTTCATAAAGTGCTACTGACTAGTTGATATAGACCCGCTGAGTTTATACTAGTCTCTAAAATTATTGTACTGTAGTGGCATATCCAAGTCTGCTTCTTTTAATAAGCCTATAGCCTCTTGCAAGTCATCACGCTTCTTACCTGTAACCCTGACTTTATCCCCCTGTACTGAAGGTTGTACTTTCAGTTTCGCATCTTTAATGAGCTTAACGACTTTCTTAGCAAGTTCTTTATCTAGCCCTTCTTGCACATTGGCTTCCTGTTTGACAAGCTTGCCTGACCCATAAAAGTCGTTCACTTCCAGACACTTAACATCAATACCCCGCTTGATCAGCTTACTTTTTAGCATCTCCAGCATTTGCTGCAACTGAAAGTCAGCTTCTGCTGTCAGTTGGATTTGTTTTTCCGTTAAACTAAAACTTGCCTCTACTCCACGAAAGTCATAACGGCTTTCCAGCTCACGGTTGGCTTGGTCAACCGCATTTGTTAACTCATGACGATCCACTTCAGAAACAATGTCAAAAGAAGGCATAAACTCTCCCAGCACTATAATAAAATTAAAGGAATCTTAGAAACGGCTAGTGTAGTGTCTTTTGATACGACGGGTGAAGAGGGCTAAGCACATTTAAGTAGCGATGCAGCTGTTTTTGTCAAGCCCCTTTAAGCCAGAATTTTGATTAAGTTCTAAATCGTCGCTTCAGACAACACATTACACTAACAACTTGTTGTATATTTGACAGATATTGCCAGCAGTTATTATAACTTAATTTTAGGTTAGTCTGTTTTATACTAGCCACTCACTTAATAAACAATACTACAGGACCATAATGGCGAATCTTAATGTACCAATAATGGTTGTTGATGATGCTAAGTTCAGTAGCGTAATGATTGGCCGCACCTTAAAAGGCGCAGGCTTTCGGGACATCCGATTCGCTAGTAGTGCAAATGAAGCTCTGGTTCAACTACAAAAACGTCCTGCCAGCATTTTAGTGGCTGACTGGCTAATGCCTGAAATGGATGGTTTACAGCTTACACAGCAGGTTCGAGAATTAGACAAACGTTTGCATCACTTCACTTACGTTATTTTATTAACCGCGAAAGAAGGAGTGAAAGCGCTAGCAGAAGCATTTGACCGAGGAGTTGATGATTTTATTAATAAATCGGTAATGAATGATCAGCTTTTACCAAGAATATTTGCAGCTGATCGAACAGCACATATGCAAAATAAGTTGCTGGAAGAAAATAAACTCTTAGTTGATAACCTCCAGCAACTCGAAAAACATAGCCTTACCGATCACTTAACAGGCATTGGCAACTTGCGTTTTTGTCTACAGCACCTAGGGGAAGCTATTCGTCATGTGGAGTCGCGGGACGCTTCTGCTTGCTTACTGATAGTTGCTTTGCAAAATGCCAAGCAAATTGAGCAACAACGGGGATTGGCTATTTATAATGAAGTGGCCAAAGGTGTTGCTCGACGCTTACAGCAGTTAATCAGACCACTGGATATTATTACGCGCACTGGCGATGATCAGTTTTCAATTATTACTACCCATTTGCATGATGAGCAGTACACCCCCAAAAGTTTTCGCCGTATCTACGAAGGGCTTAACCTAAAAGCGTTTAAATCATCAGTTGGCTATATTTCCATTAAAGCGGCAATGAGTATGTGCATACTAACAAACACACCACCACTCCCCACTGCAGAGCAATTGTTAGTGGTTACTCGAAAAATGCTGGCTAAATCGTTTGAAACAGGCTTAATTACTGCTACTCAGTGGAGTCCTGGCATGTTAAAGAAAAAACCACCCCAAAGTGAGCCAACCTCCTAGTCTAAACCGTTCATTAAACAACAAATGTTTTTTATCTAAGGCTATGAATTCATGGCCTTCAACATTTTATCTCCGTTATAATTTGCATTGTTTATTTTTTGTTGTTGCTAACCATATAACGATAAAAAGATGACTCATCCCCTCAATGAACACCCCTGGTATATCCTTGGCGCAGGTGCCATTGGTTGTTTACTGGCTAGTCAGCTGGCTAAAAATAATTGTCCAACCCAGTTGATTGTCAAACAGGCAACGGTTAAAACAGCTACCATCCATTATCAGCAGCTTGATACTCAATTTACTTGTCATATTCCTACTATTGATTGCCGCTCGCTCACCAATAATATTCACAAATTAATTGTTACCACTAAGGCTTACGATGCACTACCTGCAGTTCAAACCATTGCTCACTTATTAGCACCCCATGCGCAGATTATTTTGTTGCAAAATGGTTTAGGTTCCCAACAAGCCATTGCTCAATCCTTACCCCACCTGCAGGTTGCCGTTGGCTCAGTGACTCATGGCTGCTTCTTGACTGCGCCATTTCAGCTGGTGCATGCCGGTATTGGCCAGATTGTCATCGGGGAACTTAGCCCTCAACTAAATAACCGACAACCTTTCAGTCAATTTCATCAGTTAACTGAACTGCCCCTAAATATTCACTGGACAACCAACCCACTCACTACAATTTGGGAAAAAGTAGCCATTAATAGTGCCATTAATGGCCTGACAGCACTTTATCAATGTAAAAATGGTGAATTATGGCGCCAAACTGAAATACGCCAGCAAGTTATCAACCTATGTTTAGAAACGGCGATCTTATTAAAGCAGCTAAAAGTTCCATTATCCGATAAACTGGAAAACTTAGTAAAAAAAGTTATTTTACAAACAGCTAATAATAATTCATCTACATTACAGGACGTAAGGGCAGGGAAAACCACTGAGTTAAGCTACATTAATGGTTATATTATTGAAAAAGCCCAGTCAATGGGAATTAATTTACTCCATCACCAGCAGCTTATTCGCACCTTAAAGGAAAAAGGCTACATTTAATAATAAACCTTCTACGCAAGGTATTTGTTAAATTATCAACATATGACAGCTTCAGTATCAGGATATCTCTCCAGCCTGCCAATTAGCCGCAAGCTATTGCTGCTGCTGCTAAGTGTTATCATCTCTATTGCCTTTGTGGCCAGTATTACACTAGTGTTAACCACTTATTTAATATCAAGAGATTATATTGTTCCCCATAATGTCACGACCACTAGCAAACTGCTGACTAACCCCTTATTAATTTCCCAAATTCAACGTGAGCCGGACTTAGCTCGTCATTTATTACAACATTTAAGTCAATTTGATTATATTGAGTCAATCAGCTTCTACGATGAAAGTGGTAAGTTATTAATCTCATTTCCCGATGAACAACACAAATCAGAAGACAGTATTACCTCTATTACTCTTGAACCTTCTTCTTACATTGAAAAAATTCACCTAGACAGCGGTCAGCAACTTACCTTGGAAATAAAAGCAAATCATTCTTTGCCTGAAATGTTATTCCTGGCTATGAAAGTAGCCATTTTGATCATTATGATTTTTGCTGTATTGATTATGTTGTTTGTGACTGGGGTTATCCGTCAGGTGATTACCAAGCCAGTACTTCACCTGATTAAGCTGGCCCATACCGTATCCATTGAAGAAAATTACTCAGTACGTGCCACCAAGTTTCATAATGATGAGCTGGGTATTTTGGCTACTGCCTTTAATACTATGCTCAACCGTATAGAAGCTCGTGACCAGCTACTACGCAAAGCGCGCGATGAGGCTGAGCAAGCGAGTATGAAAGCACAATCAATGGCCTTGGAAACCCAGCGCACCAATAAAAAACTGGAGCTTGAAGTACAAGTACGTACTCACATTGAACAAAAGCTGACGGCTTTACAGAAATACCTCAATAATATTATTAACTCAATGCCTTCGGCGTTGATCGCCATTAACACCAACAAACAAATTCAACAATGGAATGAAGAAGCTGCTGCATTGTTTAATATAAAAGGAAATCAGGCACTACAGCGACCTATTCAAGAACTGTCGAGTATTTTGGCTGAGCACGAACCTGAAATCGATAAAGCCTTAAGCCACCAAACCGTAGAAACAGTCGAACGGGTTCCCCTAACCCATCATAATGAGGAAAACTATTTTGATCTGGTGATTTACCCTTTGTGTGGTGAAGAGCACCAAGGGGCTGTGATTCGACTGGATAATATAACCCAGCGTATTCAGTTAGAAGACACAATGGTTCAAACTGAAAAAATGCTCTCTGTGGGTGGCCTAGCTGCTGGCATGGCCCATGAAATTAACAATCCTCTAGGTGGTATTATTCAAGGTGTGCAGAATATTTTACGGCGCATATCCCCTACCCTTGCCAAAAATAAAGAAGAAGCAGAAAAATTACAATTGGATATCCAACAATTGTATACCTACATGGAGCAACGGGGCATTATTCGCTTTTTGGGGAACATTAAAGATGCAGGTACCCGAGCCTCCAAGATTGTTCAGAATATGCTGCAGTTCAGCCGACGTAGTTCCAGAACCTTATCTCCTACCGATCTAAGCGAACTCATTAACCGCACCATCGAAATTGCCCACAGTGATTTAGATATTAAACATGGGCTTGAGTTAGAGCAGATTCATATTATTACCAACTTGGATGATACCCTGGTTAGCGTGCCCTGTATTGCTAATGAGCTTGAGCAAGTGCTACTCAACCTAATTAAAAATGCAGCCCAGGCAGTTAATCAACGGGAAGAGACAAAGTGGAATGGCAAAATAATTATCACCAGTAAAAAAACTGCCACTCATGCGGTCATAAAAGTTGAAGATAATGGCATTGGAATGGATAACGCTACGCGCAAACGAATCTTTGAACCATTTTTTACTACCAAAGAGGTAGGCATTGGCACAGGACTAGGATTATCAGTGTCGTACTTTATTATCACCAATAATCATAAAGGGCAGCTTCATGTGAAGTCTGCTGCCGGGATAGGTACAGAGTTTATTATCAGCTTACCTTTAAAGCCCAACCTGATCCCCCCACCAGCAACAAATAAGTCAAAAGCTGTGGAAGCCACCCTACGGGATTAGCTAGGTAAGCAAGGTCACTAATGCAATAGTAGCCCCCCAGATAACCACCGTCCGGTTTAACAAACCTCGCACTGCCATTAGCTCGTCTGCAGCCATTTGCTGCTGCTCAGCTGTATCAGTGGTTTGTTTAAATTCCTCCATATCTAACGGAATAGCTAGTGCTTGTAAGCCGGTACGAACTACAATTTCTCCAGTTGGTTCCGCCCATTGCCGCCAGCTATGCTGGCACTCATGATAAGCTTTGGTGAAGTTTCCAGCCAAAGTAAATGACCAGGCCAATACCCGAGCAGGGAACCACTCAATGATATACTTTAAATCCCAGGCGACATGAGCTGATGCCAACTTAGAGCCATCATGCTGCTGCCGATATACCAGATAAAGCTCATTTAAACGGTAAATAAGAGCCGCGACAGGCCCCAGCACGATAAACCAAAACACAACTGTAAACAGCTGCTCCATTACTTGATAAAACACTAGTTGTCTAATTTGTTGATATTGGTGACTCCATTCATCTCGTAAATCTTTACTTAACTTAGGAAACAGCTCTTGTGCACGAATAAAAACAGTCTCAGCATTGGCAACCTTTAATGAAGCAACATAAAGGTCAAGGCTATTTAAATATCCTTCTCGGCCCAACGAGTAAACGAGCAAAATGACACTAACAAATAACATCGGAAAGCCCAGCCAAGCTTCATCCGCTTCACTGACTAACCAGGCAACAATAGCAGTAGGGATTAATAGTGTAATAATCCAAATCCATTCAGCCCCTAACTTGTGTTGTAATTTAGTTTCAATGAATTCCACCAGCTTGTTGAACCAATTATCATGCTGAATTAATTTACGACTATCAGCCATGAAGAAAATAGCAACACCTACACATAAAGAAATGAATAACATAGTTAATCACCAGGGTTATTGTGATTAGGCTCAAGAATAGAGAGCAGCTAGGTACTAAAAGCAGAGTATATATGATCCAGCCTGAAGATTTCACTGGATATCAAAGATTACAGATATTATGGCTGGTTTACTTTATCGAAAAGGAGTGGTCTACAAAATAGCCGGAATTATACAATAGTATCGAGAAGTATTGTTCAAAATTAACTAACGAGGTCCAACAGGAAAGGTCGGCAGTTATTAGTTTTTCTTCATTTGTCTCAGGTTGCCAATCACTGACTCTAATGCCCGATCAAACAGCAAATTATCATCAAGCAAGTTAACATTACCATGGTCAATATCTAACGCCAGTTCTAATCGGGTTTTCTCCGCCACTTTCATTCCAGTGCGGTTAACAAAAATGTACTTATCAGCCGGCTTGATAAACGCAGCTAGTTTGGCACGGAATTTATTATCCTCATTAAGACCAAACTCAACCCAATTACCTACCTTTAAGCTAGCCACTGTACTTAAGCTTGCTTCACTAACCGCTGGTTCATTATCAGTGGTTGCCTGCTCAGTAATATTATTCTCATCAGTTGCAGCTTTCACCTCTACTTGTTGAGGCTGCGTATCAACTAACTCTGCTTGGTTATTTAATTGAGGCTTTAGTTCAACCTCTGCAGGAGTATGGGGTTCTTCTGGTACAGGTTCTACTACTGGCTGCTCAGTGATTACAACTTCAGCGGAAGTAGGTTTAGCTTCTGGTTTAACCTGTCTTAAACTTTGCACATGTAGGTTTTGTAACTGTTTAAAGAGTTGTCTCTGCTTGTAAGGATCAAATGAAATTTCGATTAAACAATCCCTTAACTGTCGCATTAAGGGTGGAACCATTTGTAATAGTTTCTTTCTATCTTCGATATCTGTATGGGGCTGCACACTCCAAATTAAATCATCCATTGTAGCAATGGCATTTTGCCAGGCTTGAGACTGCTCCCCTTCTTTCAAATAGGCAATAAAAAGTACATTAGTCCAGCCTTCTTGTAACAACTCAATCACTACCTCTGGTAACTGTTGATTTGCCAATCGATTTTGGATTTCTTGCGTAGCCAGCTGCTTAGCCTGATCAGTTTTTGCCTTGCCTTCTTCAGCATCCTTAATTCGCTGTTCAACTAACAATGCTCGACGCTGCTCTTTTTGCACAAAAGCAGTAAAGTCTGACAAGGATTCATCAAACAGCTCTATGTTAACTTCAAAATCGTGCAATAGCTTTTGTACGACCTCTTCTATTTTGTCGAATAGTTTTTGCTGGGCAGCATTATCTTTCTCATCACAGCCCAGTGCAGCAGAAGCCATTTCATTCAACAGACGACGGGCTGGGTGAGAGGCTTTACAAAATAAAGCCTTATCAAGAATAGCAACTTTCAATAATGGAATCTGTAAACGGCTGATAACAGCTTTGTATTGATTGGGTAGGTTACGATCATCCAAAATAAACTCAAACAGCATTGATACCAAGTTAATGACATCCTGGTCGACCTGACCAATAGTTTTATTTTGATCATAACTTTTTAACAGATTTTCCAGTGCTGTTCTTATATCGACCTGTGTGGCTGGCTGACTGGGACCTGGTAACTGCCCAATTGCCGGCTGATGCTGAATTTGAGAGAGCATCCCCATTAAATCCGGCTGACTCACTGCAGGCAGATTACTTCCCGCTCCTTGACCGAATTGTGGCATTGATAATTGAGCAGCTGATAATAAATCTTGAAGGGCTGAAAAGGCTTCCTGTGCTGCTTGAGTCTCCGCTGCTGTTTGCTCCCTACTCACTGCACCTTGATTTAAATTGTCTTGGCTTTCACCTGACTTTCTATAAATGGGTGCTCGGCGGTTTTGTGCAGGAGGACGACTTGTCAACTGAGGCATTACCCCAGCCTCCTTGAGCAGCTGATTAGCCTCACCATAGACTTTATCAACAGCCCCTAATACATATTTCTCAAATAAACGAAAAACAATTAGCTTAACTTTTATATCTATATCTAGCTGTTTAGTTGCTTGAACAAATGCTTTACAAAGCTTTTCAGGGCCAACAGGATTGGCTTTATCATTGATATTTTGAGGTAATAAGCTATCAATTCGTGTAGTTAAGTGCATTAGCTGCATGCCATGATCGCGATTAACCACCTTTGATACCATCGTATCAATGGCAACCGTTTCTTCGAGGTCCTCATTGTTTACTATCGACAGAGCATCAAAAGAGAGTTCATCTAACTCAACATGGCTGGTTTGTTTTGGGGAAGCTACTAGCTCATTAAAGTTTTGCTTATAGGCTTCAAAAAAGGAAGCTTCTAGTGCCTTGCGCTTCAGTCGTACTTCGCGCATGGCTTCAAAGTAAATATTCTGTTCGGTGTTAGAGGCGGCACGATCGGCCATTTCAAACAGAGTATCATCTGCATTTTCAAACAGATTACGAATGCAAGATCGAAGATGATGAAGGCAGTGTTCACAGACTTTGATTAACGGTGCTGAAAGGCGAGTGGCTGGTTTCACGGAATTTGTATTTTTCGATGATAAGCGAACAACCTTCGAATCTTCCTGCATTAGCTATTTCTCCGCATTTGCCCGACTCTACTTACTTTACTGTCATTCAGTCGAGATGACTATCCTGCTTAAATAACAGATAGCTGGAACTATCATACAACTGTATGAGAAATAGTGCCATTAATTTAGTGAAAGCTATCAAGGTTATTATAGTAATTTCAACACAATAAATAGTTATTAAAAGCAGCAATATGAGATTAGTGTCACAGTATTTTACAGCTATCAAAAATACCTTTAGTACCAGTCTTCGTGGGGTACAGATAAGAGGTTACAGGTGGGTGAAGTGGTATAATTCTCCACTAATATAAGAAGAATTATTTCAATTACTTATTTTGCAAACGCATAACTATTCCAAAATTGTCTATTTATAGCCAAAGCGAATAGTTTTTAGCGGCAACAACAAACCCAAAAAGTTACTTGCGAAGCGTATATGCCGTTGGCTCTATTACTCACGGTTTGTTTGCCAATAATGTTAGTATTACTAGTGCTATTAGATATTTAAGTAACGCTAATATGAGTAACCCTCAAGAATCCCAAAACCATCAAGAGGCAGAGGCAGTTTCCACCTCAACCATCGGGCGCAGTATGTTAATTGCGGCCTGGGTTACGGCTCTACTGCTGTTAACTTTTTATTTTGGTAACTGGGAAAAACAACAGCATAACCCTAACCAAATACCTGTTACCCAAATCAATCAAGATGGTAGTCAAGAAGTCAGGTTGACCCGAAACCGTTATGGCCACTACGTAACAAATGGCTTTATAAATGACAGTGAAGTCCAGTTTTTCTTAGATACTGGTGCAACCAATGTGGTTATTCCTGAGACAATTGCCAATAACCTTAACTTACCCAAATTGGCTAGCCATAAAGCAGAAACTGCCAATGGCACAGTAAATGTGTTTGTTACCCGATTAGCTAGTCTTACAATTGGCAACATTCGCTTCTTTGATGTAGAAGCTAGTATCAACCCCCACATGGAAGGTGATGAGATCCTGCTGGGAATGAGTGCATTACGCCAGTTAGACTTCAGCCAACAAGGAAACCAGTTGATCCTTAAGCTCCCCGAGAAAAATTAGATATACTTGGCACCAACCTTGGCAAACCTTAACCCTAGAGTATTGAAGGCAAGAATGATTGACCCAGTCACCCTAAAACAAGCTGTTGAATATAATGTCAAACAAGCACTTACTGAAGATGTTGGTAGTGGAGATATCACAGCACAACTGATTCCAACAACAACCCAAGCCACCGCTTATGTTATCTCCCGTGAAACTGCTGTCATATGTGGCCAAGCATGGGTAAATGAAGTGTTTAAACAAGTAAACCCAAGTTTACTTATTGATTGGTTGGTTGATGAAGGCCAACATGTTACTGCTAATCAAAAGCTATTTAGCATCACCGGTTGTGCTCAAACCATTCTGACCGCAGAGCGCACCGCTCTAAACTTTTTACAAACCCTGTCAGGCACAGCCACCCTTTGCCATGAATATGCTAAGCAAGTTAAGCACACGCAAGTTAAATTATTAGACACTCGCAAAACTATACCAGGCCTGCGCATTGCTCAAAAATATGCAGTAACCCAAGGTGGCTGTTATAACCATCGTATTGGCTTATATGATGCCTATCTAATTAAAGAAAACCATATTAATGCCTGCGGCTCCATTACCAATGCAGTCAGCCAGGCTAAACAACTTAACCCCAATAAACCTGTCGAAGTGGAAGTGGAAAACTTTGCAGAGTTAGAAGAAGCGCTAGCTGCAGGAACTGATATCATCATGCTAGATAACTTCTCTCTTGAGCAACTCACCCAAGCAGTTGAGTTTGTCAAAGGAAGAGCTAAGCTAGAAGCTTCTGGTAGTATCAACAAAGAAACTTTAGTAGAAGTAGCCAGCACTGGTGTTGACTATATTTCTATAGGAGCACTCACCAAAGATTGCCGGGCTATCGATTTATCTATGCGATTTGAAAACACACTCTAATGATTAAGCTTACTAAATAATTTTTATTGGATGTAAATATGCAGAAAATTTTAGTAACAGGTGGAGCAGGCTACATAGGTAGTCATACCTGTGTTGAATTATTAAATAAAGGCTATGAAGTTGTTGTTGTAGATAACTTATCCAATAGCCACCCAGAGTCATTAGAGCGAGTTCAGAAAATATGCAACAAACCACTGATTTTTCATAAAATCGATATTCTTGATACTGAAGCCTTAGAACAAGTATTCAAACAACATCAGTTTTATGCAGTCATCCATTTTGCAGGGCTAAAATCTGTTGGTGAATCTTCTGAAATCCCATTGTTTTACTATGAAAACAATGTGACAGGCACCATAAAACTATGTCAAATGATGCAAGCCCATCAAGTCAAAAACTTAGTATTCAGCTCATCCGCTACCGTATACGGCAACCCAGCCAGCTTACCTATTTCTGAAGACTTCCCATTATCAGCCACCAACCCCTATGGCCGCTCTAAATTAATGGTTGAAGATATTTTAAGAGACCATCATCAAGCTGATAATCGCTGGAATATCGCCCTGCTCCGCTATTTTAATCCAGTAGGCGCTCATGAATCCGGTTTAATTGGTGAAGATCCCAATGGCATCCCCAATAACCTAATGCCATATATCTCACAAGTCGCTATTGGAAAGCGCAAACAGCTCAACGTATTTGGTAATGACTACAATACCCCCGACGGCACTGGCGTAAGAGACTACATTCATGTAGTAGACCTGGCTAAAGGCCATGTTAAAGCCATCGAAAAAATGGCTGATAAGCCAGGCTGCCAAGCCTATAACCTGGGAGTAGGCAACGGATACAGTGTATTAGAAATGGTAGAAGCCTTCGCCAAAATTAGCGGTAAACCCATCCCCTACAAAATTACCGATCGCCGCCCCGGCGACATAGACGCTTGTTACGCCAACCCAACATTCGCCAAGCACGAACTTAAATGGGAAGCCACAAAAACACTTGAAGACATGATCAACGACACATGGCGCTGGCAAAAGAAGAACCCGGAGGGGTACTCAAGCAAAAAGTGATATTAAGTTGTAGTAGGACACTACGCTTAAACTAACAATTATTTACCAAAAAATGACAATAAAAGCTTCATAAAAATAATATAAGAGAAGCCCTTCAAGGAACCAAAAGAAACCTAACACTTCTCTTATATCTCCTCTATGGTTAAAGGTGCCGTCTAATAAAAAGCTGAGACCGGGATGAGCACCTTAGCAATCAATCAACGTATTATTTTTAGTGAAACCACAAATAGAAATACACTAATATTTGTTTTTTTTCTATCCGGTTTTGCAGGCCTGATCTATGAATCCATCTGGACTCAGTATTTAAAGCTATTTTTAGGTCATGCAGCTTATGCACAAACTTTAGTTTTAATTATTTTTATGGGAGGCATGGCACTTGGTGCTTGGCTAACCAGTAAATACCTACATAAATTCAAAAACTTATTTTTAGCATATGCAATTATTGAAGCAATTGTCGGTATTTTTGCATTAGTATTTCATAATATTTATGTAGCCAGCACTGATTTTGCTTACAATACTGTCATGCCTTTCTTAGGAAGCAGTGGACCAATTGAAGCCTTCAAATGGAGCTTAGCCACTCTATTAATCCTTCCTCAAACTATTTTATTAGGCAGCACATTCCCTTTAATGAGTGCTGGTTTTATCCACTACTTTCCAGAAAAGAAAGGCCATTCTCTATCTATCTTATACTTTTCCAATAGTTTTGGTGCAGCTATTGGTGTTTTAGTTGCCGGGTTTTATTTAGTCCGCACTGTTGGCCTACCCGGTACATTGTTAACAGCAGGGCTGATTAATTTTGCTGTAGCACTTGTCTCCTGGATAACCAGCAAACAATTTGCAGATGAAAATATTCAACTTACCCATCTAGCCAAACAAGAAATAGTTACTCATAAAACACTTAAAATTTTACTTATCGTCGCAGCCGTCACTGGCGCCGCTTCTTTTATGTATGAAGTCGCCTGGATTCGGATGCTAAGTATGGTGTTAGGCAGTTCAGTTCACTCATTTGAACTAATGTTGAGTGCTTTTATATTGGGATTAGCCATCGGTGGTTTTTGGATTAGAAATAAAATCAGCAAAATAGCCAATCCAATTCAATGGCTAGGCTATATCCAAATAATCATGGGAATATTAGCCGCCCTAACAATCACTTTCTATAACTACACTTTCGATTTTATGGCCTTTACCATGCAGGCCTTACAACGTACCGAGCCCGGTTACATTTATTTTAACCTAATCAGTCATTTTATTTGCTTAGTAATGATGCTACCTGCCACTATCTGTGCAGGAATGACTCTTCCACTGATTACCTATATTTTACTAGATAAAGGCTATAACGAACGTGCAATTGGTTGGGTATATGCGACCAATACTGTTGGCTCTATAGTAGGCGTAACTCTAGCAGTACAACTTATTATGCCTTTATTAGGTCTAAAAAACCTAATCATCTCTGGTAGTATACTCGATATTTTTATAGGACTAGTATTATTAAGCTTATTAACTAAAACAGCTATTTATAAAAAAGCATTGATTATTATTTTACCACTTTCACTTTCAGCACTCAATTTTGATCAATTAAAAATGGCTTCTGGTGTATTTAGGACAGGAAAACTATATCAGCAAGAAAAGTCGAACGTAGTTTTTCACAGAGATGGTAAAACAGCCACTATATCTGTCATTGAACAAATTAATGAGCACATTGAAAAGAAAGTTATAACAACCAATGGAAAGCCAGACGCAGCTATAGATGGCCAGACAAAACAAGCGTCTACTGATGAGTACACAATGATCCTTGCTGCAGCCATTCCTATGGCATTAGTTAAAAACCCAAAAAAAGTGGCTGTTATTGGTATGGGGTCAGGTTTAACATCTCATGTTTTCTTATCTAATAGCTCCATTGAAAAAGTTGAGACGATTGAAATTGAGCCTACCATGATCGAAGGCGCTAAAGAGTTTTATGAAAGGAACCATTTAGTCTATGACGATCCACGAAGTAAAATATATATTGATGATGCAAAAACATTCTTTACTACAAGACAAAAAAAATATGACATCATCATGTCAGAACCATCAAACCCATGGGTCAGCGGTGTTGCAAGCTTATTTACAGAAGAATATTACCAGCTTATCACTGAGTTTCTATCTAAAAAAGGTATTTTTGCTCAGTGGCTACAAGCTTATGAAATTAATTCAGAGCTAACTTATAGCATTCTATCTGCTATCGACAAAACCTTTAAAGACTATACTATTTACTCAACCAACCTAGGAGATATTTTAATTATTGCTCATCACAATTCAATGGCCCACCAATATTATACAGACATCTATAGTGAGGTTAATGTAGCTAAAGAGTTAAGCCGAATTAACCATACTTCACTTGAGGACATAAAAATCCACTTAGTATCTAATAAAAAGATAATGCACAGTATTATTCAGACAAACAAGATAAAACCAAACTCTGATTTCTTTCCAATTATTCAAGAGTCTGCTGACAAGCACAGATTTTTAGGATACTCGTCAATACCATTAATAAGATCAACCTTGAGCCATATTTTCCAGGATGTGTTAAACAACAAAATTAATATCAAAAAAATAAACAAAAAAAGTAAGTTTTTTATAACCATAGAAGCAAAGAAAGTTGAAGACCTATTAACATCACACCCCCTAGAACCACTCAATATAATTAATAAAACAAAAGCCTGTAATAATCAAGAAGTAAATTCAGTGTGGAATACCCAAGTATTGACAGCTTTCAATAAAATATCATGGGCACCCAACGAAAATATACAAGAAATAAACAACAACACTTTCAAACTACCATGCCCCAGAAAAAAAACTGACAACATAAACAATTATATTGAAAGCATAATTTTAAAAAAACACCATAAAACAATAAAAGAAGTAGAACGGTTTACAAAATTAAATAAAAAAATTTCACTACCAATGCGAATCTCTTATTTAAATGCACTAATTAGAACAAAACAATACCAAGGTGCTTTAATTGAGATTGATGCAATAAAGGCCAAAAGCACAAATAACATCCAGATAGACTACTTAGACTCCTTATTAAAATTAAGTAATCTATAGTGAATCAAATCTAGGGTTTAGTCAGATATCAATCACTTAATAGTCGGCTAAAATCGTTATTTCTATATAATACACCAAATGCCGTGTTACCAAAAAGCAACCTCCTGTGATTTCAGTAATGGCAATCTAGTAAAGATAGGAAAAAGCCGAATTATTCAACAGAATTTAAAGTTGATTCAGCAAACCTGTTCATTTACCAAGGTTACAGTACCAAAGAAACCGCAGAAGCAGTGGGTATCAGTGAGTCAGCCATTCGCAAATGGGTAAATAAACTCCAACAAGAAAAGCAGGGCATTACACCAAAAGTAAAAGCGCTAACGTCTGAACAGCAATATATTCAGGCTTTAGAAACAAAGATTAAACGTCTGGAACGGGAAAAAGATATACTAAAAAAAGCTACCGCTCTCTCAATGTCGGACTTATCATGGATTTATTTTCTCGGCGAATTGTTGGCTGGTATATAGCTAGTAGTCTAACAATAAAGTTTTTTCACCTTGACTTATGCTGTATCTCTAAGAAAGAGCCTGTATATCAAAGCAGACAGGCATCACCTGTTGCCTTGAGTAGTGAAAGAACTTTTTGGTTGAAGCACTAGCTGTATGAATACAGACTTAATTTGCAAAGCGATGACTAAAGCCATTTATTTACGACAGCCGAAGGTCGGCTTAGTGTTTCATAGTGATAGAGGATCACAGTATACAAGTCAGCCATTTCAACATTTATTAAAAAAGCACCGGATACGATCTTCAATGGAAGACGTGGTGCTTGTTGGGATAATGCAGTAGTAAAGCGATTTTTTGGTAGTTTAAAGCACGACTGGATTTTGAAAACAGAGCAACCTACTCGCCAGCATATAAGACAAGATGTTACTGCATATATGAAATATTATAATCTGGAACGTTTGCATACGGCTAATGAAAAAATGTCTCCAGTCAACTTTGAACAGTCTCAGAGAAAAGTGTTCGGTTTAGTTTGACCAGAACAATCTACATATGGTAGTGCTTTTAGGACAGCTCCAAATAATCAAATACCTCATTATCAGCACTAAGTTCATTGAAATTAGAAGGTCAGCAGTTAAGAGGCAATGATAAAGCGGTTATTTTAATTACCACCTGAAAACGTAAAAAATTTAGTCAATATTTAATGGAAAAACTTTTGCTGAGTTAAGGATGAGCGTAATTATAGAGCTATTACTACTTAAAAGTGTCTACAGTATTACCCAAGGAAGATCAGTGCAACTAACCTCCCCCACCAAGACTCATTTAGGTAGAAATTGATTTGAACGATACTGGTTAGCTAGTGGTATATCTAAAAAGCAATTTTAAGTATTTAGTGCAAGACTATGTTACGATGAGCCAAGACTTAAATTCTCTGGTTTTGCAGTGTTTGGTTGCACCTTTATTGTAATAACTTATGTGGATTTAATATTTTTTCAATCTTATGCAACAGTAGCAATTTACAGTATTTCCCAACATTTAAAGATCCGGCTAACTTAATAAAGTTAACGGAATTTTAGTGAAAATAAAGATCCCCGGGGCAAGCCCTTTCGCTTACGCTCAACTTCGCTCTGCGAAGCGGGGTATTTTGGTTAGATGAATACCGTCCTCCCTTTTACGCCGCAAGCGGCGGGGAATAGAACCCGAAGAGATTTAAAAAAACACCAAAAAAATTTTAAGCTTGTTTAGTTTGTATAAATAGTTACAGGCAAAATAGTTAGCAAATTAATTACAACTTATTAAGTTTCTGGTTAACTATATTTTATCAGTGCCTGTGCATCCAGAGCCCTACCCTATAGACAAGTTAAATTTAATAAAAAATTAAGGAAGCTTTAAAATAAAGCTTCCTTAAGTAAGGTTTTTGTATAAATTTTATGGCCGACAATTAGAAGGTCTATATTTGGCTTCTAAATCACCGCCTGTACAAGTCCAGGTCACAGCACCAGCAGGTGGAGTACCTGCTGCAAGAGCAGCACCATTAGACTTTGGCTCTAAAATTATAGTCTTACCAGCACCACCAGCTGCGGCAGTATATGTAATTGTAATTGTTCCATTGGTTGCATCGACAGCCAAACCAGTCACATTGTCAGTTGCAGCAGGTGCTGTCCAACCAGCTGATAAGCTTTTATTCGCTGATGCTGCATTTTCCGCTACAGCCAACTTTGCTGAAGAAGCAAGCGATAGGCCTTCTGTAACCCTTGATCTAACTGTATAGTCTTGATAAGCAGGTATCGCTACTGCTGCCAATATTCCTATGATTGCAACCACAATCATTAACTCAATAAGGGTAAAACCCTGCTGTTGTTGTTTAATGTGTTTCATGTGACCTAACTCCGTTGTGTTTAAGGTATGTAAAATTAAATAGTCACTTTCCATGCCAACTCTTTAGTTATGCTTAATGCCTAAGCATTTGTAAGCCCTAAAACTAATTTATAGCATCAATTTAATTTTTTGCTTGATAAGTTATTTGATTAAACCACACCCAATTAATGGTCACTAACTGACCTTTTTGGTCAGCTGTTGCTATATAACTTTTTTGCTACCTTATTCTTTCAGTAGGAAAAGCTGGTGGTTTCACTCTATACTTGGTTCGATCTAACCGATATATTTTCGATAGTTGTAGCCTAAGTAAGCGATTATAAAAGATGATTCTAACGGGACTAGCTAAACGTTTAGTTGATGATAACCTGCTCAGTCATGATCAGGCGAGCCAGGCATTTCAAGAAGCTTCTAAACAAAAAATTCCTTTTGTTACCCATTTGGTTCAGGCTGATCTTGTTCAGTCAAAGGATATTGCCCGGCTTGCTGCGGAAGAGTTTGGCTCCCCTTTAATGGATATAGATTGCTTTGATTTTGAGCAAGCCCCTAAAGAGCTCGTCAATGAAAAACTGATTAGAAAACACCATACCCTCCCCTTGTTGAAACGGGGCAATCGCCTATTTGTTGCTGTTTCTGACCCAACTAACCTCAATGCATTAGATGAAATCCGTTTTAATACAGGGTTAAATATTGATGCAGTATTAGTTCAAGAGGACAAGCTCTCAGCTGCAATTGAGCGTTTTTTAGAAAGCGCTGATGACGCTTTAAGTGATTTATCCGATGAAGATTTAGATGCACTAGAAATATCAGCTGGTGACGAAGAACAAGAGACCGCGGGCGGTGATGAAGCTGATGATGCACCTGTTGTCCGATTTGTTAATAAGATGCTGTTAAGCGCCATTAAAGGTGGCTCTTCAGACCTACACTTTGAGCCCTATGAAAAAAGCTATCGCGTTCGCTTTAGGACAGATGGTGTACTACATGAAACCGCGAGACCCCCCATTACTTTAGCCCCTCGTATTTCTTCCCGCTTAAAAATTATGTCTGCTATGGATATCTCTGAGCGGCGTAAGCCACAGGACGGCCGGATTAAAATGAAATTATCTAAAACAAAAGCTATCGACTTTCGGGTGAATACCTGTCCTACCTTATGGGGTGAAAAGATTGTATTACGAATTCTTGACCCAACCAGTGCCCAAATGGGGATTGATAGCCTAGGTTATGAAGAAGAACAAAAAGACATGTATATGGAAGCTTTACATCAACCCCAAGGCATGATTTTAGTTACCGGACCAACAGGAAGTGGTAAAACCGTTTCGCTTTATACTGGGCTTAATATTCTAAATACTGTCGAACGCAATATTTCTACTGCTGAAGACCCTGTCGAAATAAACTTGGAAGGCATCAACCAAGTTAACGTTAACCCCAAGCAAGGAATGGATTTTGCCCAAGCACTGCGAGCATTCTTAAGACAGGACCCTGATATTATCATGGTAGGTGAGATTCGAGACTTAGAGACCGCTAGTATTGCCATCAAAGCAGCTCAAACGGGTCACATGGTAATGTCCACTCTACATACCAATAGTGCTGCTGAAACCCTAACACGCTTATTAAACATGGGAGTACCAGCTTTTAACCTAGCTACTACCGTCAATTTAATTATTGCCCAGCGTTTAGCACGACGACTATGTAGTAACTGCAAGGTTAAAATGGACATTCCTAAAACAGCTCTACTTCATGAAGGCTTCACGGAAGAACAGGCACAAACAGCTCAATTATATGGCCCCAAGCCAAAAGGTTGTGAAAAGTGCAATAATGGCTATAAAGGGAGGTTGGGTATTTATGAAGTAGTGAGAATTACACAAGGACTTTCAAAAATTATTATGGAAGAAGGCAATTCCATTGAAATAGCTGAACAGGCACAAAAGGAAGGCTTCAATAACTTACGTACATCCGGATTGCTAAAGGCATTACAAGGGTTAACTAGCCTGGAAGAAGTGAATCGAGTGACCAAAGATTAGTCGTGCTAGAAGAGTAAAGGTGTTTTATTAAGCAAAAACCTTAATTATTTGAACAAGTTAGCATTATAACTGGTTGTTTCTAACAGATTTAACGTGCATGCGTTACACTTATTCTGTGATACAACTAAAAAGGTACTTTTTGATTTAGATGACCCAACAGTTGTTAAACTGAAAAGTACCTTAGTTATAAACCCATAATGCTCGGTAGCGGGCCTACCCAAGGAATCTGATAGTCAGGTAATCCAATGGCTACAAAAGCAGTTAAACCCAGCGCTTTCGCCTGGGAAGGTAAAGACAAAAAAGGTCGTAAAACCAAAGGGGAGATCCAAGGCGCCAGTATTGCCATGGTCAAGGCAGAGCTGCGTAAGCAGGGGATCAATCCAACCAAGGTTAAGAAAAAAGCCATTAGCCTTGGCGGTAAAGGTAAAAAGATCAAGCCGATGGATATTGCTGTCTTTACCCGTCAGCTTGCCACCATGATGAAAGCAGGTGTACCGCTAATTCAGTCGTTTGAGATTACCGCCGATGGCTGTGAAAATAGCAATATGCGAGACTTGGTTAACGATGTTAAAAATGACGTCGCTGGGGGTAGTAGCTTGGCTGAAGCCTTAAGAAAACGTCCTAAATATTTTGATGATTTATATTGCAGCCTAGTGGCATCTGGTGAGCAATCAGGCGCACTGGAAAACTTACTAGATAGAATTGCTACTTATAAAGAAAAAACGGAATCACTAAAAGCCAAAATCAAAAAAGCCATGACCTATCCAATTGCTGTAGTCGTTGTGGCAGTAGTTGTGACAGCTATTCTATTGATCAAAGTAGTACCTCAATTCCAGGAAGTTTTCTCAGGTTTTGGCGCTGACTTACCAGCCTTTACTATGTTTGTAATTGAGATTTCTGAATTCTTACAAGCCTACTGGCTCTACTTTTTAATTGGTATTGGTGTAATTATTTTTGCTTCTAGCAAAGCACTAGAGAAATCTAAAGGACTACGTGATGGTAGAGACCGGTTTGTGCTAAAAGTTCCGATTGTTGGTGATATTATTGATAAATCGGCTGTTGCCCGTTATGCCAGAACCCTCTCTACAACCTTTGCGGCAGGTGTGCCTTTAGTGGATGCCCTTGACTCTGTAGCAGGTGCTGCAGGTAATATAGTTTATTATGATGCAGCTAGGCAGATTAAAGAAGATATCTCTTCTGGCCAACAATTACAGTTTGCCATGAAAAACACTGGAGTATTCCCTAACTTAGCAGTCCAAATGGTAGGAATTGGCGAAGAATCTGGTGCCCTTGATGAGATGCTAGACAAAGTGGCAAGTCATTATGAAGAGGAGGTGGATAATATGGTTGATAATCTCACCAGTTTAATGGAGCCAATGATTATGTCTGTATTAGGCGTTTTGGTAGGTGGCCTTATTGTGGCTATGTACTTACCTATTTTCCAATTGGGTTCTGTTGTTTAAAAGCCTACTTCTTTTACGTTTATCACTTTTGCTATGATAAGGGCAGTTTAAACACTGCCCTTTTATTATCTGGTATTTTCTTTAAATGAATATAATTGATTACTTAGCCAGTAGTCCTGCTGCTTTTATTATAGTCTCACTTGTTTTTGGTCTGATTGTTGGCAGCTTTTTAAATGTCGTTATTTTACGACTCCCCACCATGATGAAACGGGACTGGCAAACGCAGTGTTGTGAGTTGCTTGAACAAACACCACCTACCTTTGAGCCTACTAAATTTAATTTAATTTTCCCTCACTCCCATTGCCCTAAGTGTCAAACCCCCGTGAAAGCCTGGCATAATATACCCATTTTGAGCTATATCCTGTTAAAGGGAAAATGCGCTAACTGCCAAGCCTCCATATCTATTCGCTACCCCATTATAGAGTTCGTCACTGGTTTGCTAGCTGTGGCTGCTGCTTATTACTATGGCTTTAGCTGGCAAATGATAGCAGTTAGCAGCTTATTTTTTGCCATGGTAGTACTCACCATGATTGACCTGGATGAGCAGTTACTACCTGATAGTATTACCTTACCTTTTTTATGGCTTGGTCTTGCCCTAAATTATTTCAGCTTCTTCACTGATCTTGGTAGCGCACTCTGGGGAGCAATTGCCGGATATTTATCATTATGGAGTGTGTATTGGGCTTTTAAATTACTCACAGGCAAAGAAGGTATGGGGCATGGTGACTTTAAGTTGCTAGCCTGCTTTGGTGCCTGGTTTGGCTGGCAAATGCTACCTGTTATTATCCTCCTTTCTTCTCTTGTGGGGGCTGTTGTAGGTATCATTATGATTGGGCTTGGGTTAAAAGACAGAAGTAGTAAAATCCCTTTTGGTCCTTATTTGGCAATTGCCGGTATCATTGCTTGCTTATGGGGTGAAACCTTGATTAATAATTATCTACAAATAGCAAAGTTTCATGGTGTATAAAGTCGGTATTACGGGTGGTATTGGCAGTGGCAAAACCGCTGCCACAGACTATTTAGCTAATACTAAGCAAATAGTTATTGTTGATGCTGATGTCATTGCCAGACAAGTGGTTGAGCCAGGTACTTCGACATTACTCGCTATTGTTGATCATTTTGGTGAACAAGTATTACTTGAAAATGGCACACTTAATAGACAATACCTACGGCAATTGATTTTTAATTCTCCAGCAGAAAAAAAATGGCTGGAGAGCCTACTCCATCCTCTGATTCGTCAACAAATTATTGCAGAGCTGAAGCAGGCTACATCTGCTTATGCAGTGCTGGTATCCCCTTTATTATTTGAGACTGATCAGCACCTTCTGGTAGATCGCACTTTGTTAATCGATGTACCTGAATCAGTGCAAATAGATAGGGCCTGCCAACGGGATAACATGACCAAAGAGCAAGCACAGCGAATCCTGGCAACCCAAATGTCACAAGAGGAGAAACAGCAGCGAGCAGATGATATAATTAACAATCAAGGCTCACTTCAGCAGCTTTATGCTCAGTTGGATCAGCTTCACCAGCAATATTTAGGATTTGCTCATCATGACTAGTGCTATTGTTAAGTGCCCAACCTGCAAAATAGCAGGTCCTTGGTCACCAAAAAATGAATATCGCCCCTTTTGCTCTAAACGCTGTCAATTAATTGATTTAGGTGCCTGGGCTGATGAGCAACACCGTATCCCAGGTGACCCAGCTTTTCTGCCAGAGGAAGAGCTGGTGGCAGAATACCCTACTGATAAGATTGGCTAAGTTAGCCTGAGCTAAGGAGAGCCTTTTCGTTAGTTACAATTGGGCCAAAACTGGCTAATTCCAGCAACCCCCTGGCCACCAATCTGTCTGGTTTTTTCTATATCATCAACGCTTAGCCCACCCAAACAATAAACGGGACTTTGAGCTAGTTCAATGAGTTGCTGCGCTTTTTCCCAACCCAATGGCTTCTGTAATGGATGACTATTTGTTAGTTGTACTGGAGATAGGTTAATAAAATCCACTCTTAGTTCATTAGCCTTCACTACTTCATCTGCATTATGGCAAGACGCGGCAACTAACCAACCTTGCCCTTGATATCGAGCAATTATTGCTTTATCAGCATTTAATAATTCAGTTGCAGTAAGATGAACACCACTAACTCCAGGCAGTTCAATTGTTTCTTTACAGCAGTTTCTCTGTTTTATTAACAGCTGAACCTGGTTTTGCTCACAATAACCCGCCACGGATTTTATGAAGTTGAACGACACTGACTCTTCTTCAACCCTCAACTGAATCAGCTTAATACCTGAGTCAACTGCTTTTTGGATCCGCTGGAGGCAATCAGCTTGATCGATAAAATCCCCAGTAATTAAATAACGATCCGGTAATAACAGGGCTTGCAAAATAGGACGATTAGCCGGTGGGAATTGATAATCAACTAGCTGAGCCTTCGCTACCCATTGGATCGCTTGGCCTTCATTTCCTACAGGCTCACCACTAAACTCTGTTACTTGCCATACATCAAGCTGCACGATTTTTTCGGGATATTCGTAGGTTATCTGAATCAATGGGTTGGCTGTAACAATCTGGATAGAGAGCTCTTCCTGCAATTCTCGTATCAATGCATCTTGTATCGTTTCACCCAGCTCTACCTTACCACCAGGAAATTCCCACTTCCCCCCCTGATGTTTATCATCCGGTCGTTTAGCAATTAACACTTCACCTGAAGCATTAATAATAGCTGCTGCCGCAACCTGAATTGATTTTTTGTGCATAGAGTAATTCTCAGACATTAGGTCCGGTATTCAGCGTTAATCTTGACATACTCATGGGAAAGATCAGTGGTCCAGATGGTTTCAGCAAATTCCCCACTACCAAGCTCAATATCAATAGAAATAGTTGATTCTGCCATAGCTTGCTGGCCCTGCGCTTCTGTATAGCTGGCTGCTCGACCGCCATTTTCAACAATTAATACATCATTCAGTTTTATTTGTACTTTACTCACATCTAAATCAGCAATCGGTGCTCGGCCCACAGCAGCTAAAATTCTTCCCCAATTAGGATCACTAGCAAATAAGGCCGTTTTAACAAGTGGTGAATGTGCTACTGTATAAGCTATTTCCAGGGCATCTTGAGAGCTTTTTGCCCCACGTACATTGACAGTGACAAATTTAGTGGCACCTTCACCATCACGCACAATCATCTGTGCTAATTGCTGAGCCACATCAATTAAGGTGTTTTTAAATAGCTGAAATAGCCGATCACTAGTACCTGCTATCTTATTATTAGCGGCACCAGTAGCAACCACCATAAAAGCATCATTGGTTGAAGTATCACCATCAATAGTAATTCTGTTAAACGACAAGTTCGCTACATCACTTGTTAGTTGCTGAAGCAAAGCCTGCTCAATAGCCAGATCTGTTGCAATAAAGGCTAACATTGTGGCCATATTAGGCTTAATCATACCAGCGCCTTTAGCAATACCAGTGATAGTATAAGTGCACCCATCCCAGTCAAACTGCTTAGAAATACCTTTTGCCTGAGTATCTGTCGTCATAATGGCTTCCGCCACATGATTCCATGAGTGGCCATCTAATGAGTTGGATAGCTGAGGTAAGGCATCCGCGATTTTACTAACAGGTAATGGCTCACCAATAACTCCTGTCGAGAAAGGCAGTACCTGTTGAGGATTTAGTTTTATATGCTTTGCAACCAGTTCACAGCTGTGAAAAGCATCAGTTAAGCCTTGTTGCCCAGTACCAGCATTAGCATTACCCGCATTAATCAAGATTGCTAATGGCCCATGGGCTAAGTGTTGCCTAGCCAATTGAACTGGGGCTGCACAAAAACGATTTTGGGTGAAAACACCTGCGACAGTTGTTCCTCGTTGAAACTGCAGCAATGCTAAGTCTGTTCGATGGTTTTTCTTGATGCCTGCAGCAACTGCTGAGAGTTTGATGCCAGGTATAGGCAACAGTTGTGTTATTGATTCTATGCCAACAGCCATAATTTGCTTTACCTCACAAAAAAGGCGACTACCGTCGCCCTTTTTTACTTACTGCATATTTAAGCCTTCACCTTAAAAGGTTAGGCATATTTTATACAATTTTACCATGACATTGCTTATACTTTTTCCCTGACCCACAAGGACAAGGCTCATTCCGCCCAACTTTACGTTCCTGGCGAATAAACGGTGCATTAGTAGTTTGTTGCTCTGTATCTTCAGCTGAAGGTGTTTCACCAGTCATACTCGCTGCTTCAGCATGCTGAAACTCCATTTGTCTTGCGAGGGCTTCTCTACGCTGACGTTCAACCTCTTCTGTATTATCGTCTTGCCTTACCTGTACATGAGATAGAATTTTGACAGTTTCATGTTTGATGTCTTCCAATAACTGTTGGAATAACTCAAACGATTCACGTTTATATTCCTGTTTTGGGTTTTTCTGGGCATAACCACGTAAATGAATACCTTGACGCAGGTAATCCATTGTTGCTAAGTGCTCTTTCCATTTATCATCCAGCACTCTTAGCAACATTTGTTTCTCAAACATGCGTAGTACAGTGGCACCTGCCAACTCTTCTTTCTGCTGATAATCATCTAACAGTTGCTGTTTGATTTTTGCTCTCAATGGCTCTTCATAAAGTTTATCATCTTCATCCAGCCACTTTTGAATAGATAAATTAATGGCGAACTCTGATGTTAAATGCTCTTCCAGACCATTTACATCCCACATTTCCTGTAAGCTTTGAGGAGGGATAAACTGGTTTATCGCTTGCTCTAAAACATCATCTCTGAACTCCTGAACCATTTCAGATAAGTCATCTTCACTCATCACTTTATTACGGAAGCTGTAGATATATTTACGCTGTTCATTGGCAACATCATCGTATTCTAATAATGCTTTACGAATATCGTAGTTACGGCCTTCTACTTTACGCTGAGCTTTTTCAATGGCATTGGTTACCATCCGATGCTCAATTGCTTCACCTTTTTCCATACCAAGCCGCTGCATCAAATTACGAATACCATCGGAGGCGAAAATACGCATTAAACTATCTTCAAGGGATAAATAAAAACGACTTGAACCTGGATCACCCTGACGGCCTGAACGTCCTCTCAGCTGGTTATCAATTCGGCGTGACTCATGTCTCTCAGTACCAATAATATGTAAGCCGCCAGCATCCAACACTTGCTGATGTCGTTCTTGCCACTCAGCTTTAATACTATTGATTTGCTCTTCAGTGGGATTCTCTAGTTTGGCAATTTCCGCTTCCCAGTTACCACCCAACACAATATCTGTACCACGACCTGCCATATTAGTAGCAATCGTCACAGCACCTGGTTTGCCAGCCTGAGCAATAATTTCCGCTTCTTTTTCATGGAATTTAGCATTCAATACCTGATGTTCAATACCTGCTTTTTTTAATGCTGCAGACACTCGCTCAGAAGACTCAATGGAAGCAGTACCCACCAAAATAGGGCGATGATTGGCAACATTTTCTTTAATGTCTTCAATGACAGCATCGTATTTTTCTTCAATACTAAGGTAAACCAAGTCATTATAGTCTTTCCGCACCATTGGTTTATGGGTAGGAATAACGATCACATCCAGACCGTAAATTTGTCTTAATTCAACTGCTTCCGTATCTGCTGTTCCAGTCATGCCAGAGAGTTTTTCGTACAGGCGGAAATAGTTTTGAAAAGTGGTTGATGCCAAAGTCTGGCTTTCACTTTGAATTTGTAGGCCTTCTTTCGCTTCCAAAGCCTGGTGCAACCCTTCAGATAGCCTTCTACCAGGCATAGTCCGACCGGTATGTTCATCCACCAGTAATACTTGGCCATTTTGCACAATATAATCGATATTTTTGTGAAAAATTTGGTGAGCTTTTAAGGCAGCATAAACATGATGGAGCAGGTTTAAGTTATTGGGCGCATAGAGGCTTTCACCTTCTGCCAACAAATCTTTTTCTGCAAGTAGCTCTTCAACAAACTGGTGGCCAGACTCATTCAGCTCAACCTGTCGAGTTTTCTCATCAAGGGTAAAATGCCCTTCTACTGTCTCTTCTTGTTTTTGTAATTTAGGGATAAGTTTGTTAATAAGGGTATAAAGCTCTGAGCTATCTTCAGCGGCACCAGAAATAATTAATGGCGTTCTGGCTTCATCAATCAGAATGGAGTCTACTTCATCTACAATGGCATAATTTAATGGGCGCTGAAACTTATCCTCCAGACTAAACGCCATATTATCCCGTAAATAATCAAAGCCAAACTCGTTATTAGTACCGTAGGTAATATCCGCTTGGTAGGCTGCTTTTTTCGACTCTGGGTCCTGGCCTGATGTCACCACCCCAACCGCTAGGCCTAGGAACTCATAAAGTGGACGCATCCAGTTTGCATCACGACTAGCCAAATAGTCATTGACAGTAACAACATGAACACCTTTGCCTGTTAAACCATTAAGGTAGGCAGGCAAAGTTGCCACCAAGGTTTTCCCCTCACCCGTACGCATTTCGGCAATACGCCCCTCATGCAAGGTCATACCACCAATCAGCTGAGCATCAAAGTGACGCATCCCCATAATGCGCTTACCAGCTTCTCGAACTACAGCAAATGCCTCAGGTAATAAACTGTCTAAGGTCTCACCCTTTTGAGCGCGATCACGAAACTCATCAGTTTTGGCCTTTAATTGATCATCTGACAGCTTGCTCAATGACTCCTCTAGAGCATTCACTGCTTTTACTACTTTACGCATCCGGCGTAACTGGCGGTCATTTTTACTACCAAAGACTTTTCGAACTAAAGGCGCTAACATAATCGTTTACTTATAGTGTCCACAAAATTAATGCCAGACAGCATTTTAGGTTGCTTGGCTGATTTTAAAAACAAAAATAGAAAAAGTAGCTGGATTGTAACGCTAATTCCTTTATACAAGAAAGCATTACCACAGCTTTTAAGAGAAACTACTCAAAGTGCCTATTGATTTAACCATTAGCACGGGAAATGTACTTGGCGGGGTTAACAACATTACCGTCTCTATACACTTCAAAATGAACATGTGGTCCTGTTGCACGCCCACTGCTGCCCATTAAAGCAATTTTTTGCCCTTTTTTAACTAAGTCACCTACTTTAACCAATATTTTACTGTTATGTGCATAACGGGTAACAAATCCATTACCATGATTGACTTCAACCATGTTCCCGTAACCTCCTCGCGAACCAGCCCAAGTGATTACACCAGAGCCAACAGAGAAAATACCCGACCCATACTTCCCAGCAAAATCGATCCCTTTATGCCAAGCATAACGTCCATTAATTGGGTCTGTCCGTCGGCCAAACCTTGATGACAACCATCCCTTTTTAATAGGGCTACCGGCTATCAATACATCGTCTTTTATTTTACGAGAAGTAATCAAGTCGCCCAACAATTCCAATTGAGCTTCTCTATTATCTATCTGCTTAATCAATTGATCTATCAAGTCAATAAACTGGGGGGGCTTAAATGTATCATCTATATCAGTGGACTCAGGGCCACCCAACCCAGGAGGCTCACTAAAGTCAAACTCGCCATTATCAAGATCAGCAATTTGGGTTAAACGCTCACCTAATGCATCCAGCCTAACCAACCGGCTTTGTAGCTCAGACACTCTCAGTGCTAATGTATCCAACTCTGCGGTAGCCTGATCTTTAAGTGCACTGAGTTCACGCCGTTGATTAGCAATTTCCCCTTGCCAATGCTGTGCAGCTTGATTATTTGCGGTATGAGTTGAAAGAGGGTTAAGGTAGGTATAAGTTCCCCAAATTGAAAGGCCAATAAGAGCAACGAGTAGGGTAAGCACAAGTAAGGTAAGCCCAAAGGGGCCAATATGAAGTGTTCGTGATCTATCTAGCTTTCGTCGGACAATAATAATATTCATTCACTTGCACTTTTATTTCACGGGGATTGCGCACCTCTAATAACGCCAATTAAAACAAAGGCCATTAAAGCTCATATTGCCTGACTACAAGATAAGTACATCATTATTAAATTGAGTACAAAATAGAGTTGAGCATAACTATCAGCTATTTAAAAGTAATAGCAGCTATTTAAAGTAACACCCTATCAGTGCTTGCAGTCATTAACCCCCACTAGTTACACCTTTATGTATGTTGAACTTATTGTAACACAAGTCTAACACCTATGACTTAAGCAGTAATAGACAATAGCCTTACCACTAAACTGCAAACTTTTGCCGCTATTAGCTAAGCTCTTTTACCCCGTCAATCTTATTTGTTAACAATAAACCTTTTTTTACCTGCACCACTTAATTACCCTAACCAACAGGTGGCATAAGTGACATTAGCTTAAAACGTTTAGTATTAATTTTCTTTAGTGGGTTTAAGTAGCAAAATGTTCACATGCTTATAATACAATAAGTATTTACCCTTATACATCATATATAATACAATATCTTTACCTAGATTACTCAACAACAGGCAAATAGATAAACACTTTGTTAAAACATCAGCATTATCAGCCAACATATTAACTTACTAGATGTGCTATCTACCTGTGTATTATAATGGCTACCACATATCAATGAAGTGGAAAGCCGCCTGCTAAAGGGCGTTTCCCATAAAAGCTCACGCCTATTTGTAACTACTATACAATTCACAACGACTAGAGTTAAAGCCTAACTCATCAACAGTATTAATTCAGCAAAGATTATACTGCAGCAACTGGCCGCATATAGGAGATTGGAGCCTCAGCAGGATTTTCAAAAGTGACTACTTCCCATGCATCTTCTTGTGCCATCAAAGCACGTAATACTTTATTGTTTAAAGCATGCCCAGATTTAACTGCACGATACTCACCAATCAAGCTATTACCCAGCAAATATAAGTCACCAATTGCATCAAGCATTTTGTGTCTAACAAATTCATCATCGTAGCGCAAGCCATCTTCATTAAGAATTCGATAGTCATCAACAACAATTGCATTATCTACACTACCACCTAAGGCAAGGTTTTTAGAGCGTAGATATTCGATGTCACGCATGAAGCCAAAGGTTCTTGCACGGCTGACTTCTTTTACAAAAGAGGTACTGGAAAAATCAACAGAAGCAGTTTGAATATTGCCTTTAAATACTGGGTGGTCAAAGTCAATCGTAAAGGTTACTTTAAAGCCATCAAATGGTAAGAAGGTTGCGATTTTATCACCTTCTTTATAGGTAACTTCTTTTTTAATTCGGATAAACTTCTTCGCTGCATTTTGTTCTTCAATACCTGCAGATTGAATTAAGAAAACAAAAGGCCCAGCACTGCCATCCATGATAGGCACTTCATGAGAACTTACTTCCACATAGGCATTGTCAATGCCAAGGCCTGCCATTGCAGAAAGTAAATGTTCAACAGTGTCTACTCTAATGCCATCATTATTCATTAGTGATGTACATAAAGTAGTATCACCAACAAAGCTTGCTATTGCAGGTATTTCTACAACCGGATCCAAGTCTGTCCGACAAAAAACAATCCCCGTATCCACAGGAGCTGGCTTCAATGTCAAGTAGACTTTTTCTCCTGAATGTAGTCCTACTCCCGTAGCACGGATAATGTTTTTTAAGGTTCTTTGTCTAATCATATATGTACGCCGTCTTGATCAAATCCTGCCAGAAGGCAAACAAGTGACCGGCGATTGTATCAAAAGCTGACCAATACACAAATGGTAAGTCAACTTTATTTAATACTTTAGTCAGCTTGCCTTCTTAAAAATGCAGGTATATCCAAGTAATCCATATTGTCTGTACTACGAGTCCGTTCCGGCTGGACAACTTGGTTGTCAGTTCCGGCGGCAGCTTGCTTTCTCATGACTGTAGGGCGATCCAATTTATTGTAGTCTAAAGTACCATCACTTTTGGTATTATCGACTACTTTAACAGGTGCATCAGTTGCATCATTCGCCCCTAACCCTGTCGCTACCACGGTGACTCGTAACTCATCAGACATGTCAGGGTCAATTACGGTGCCAACCACTACGGTAGCATTTTCTGAGGCAAACTGCTCTACAGTATTACCCACTTCTGAGAACTCGCCCAAAGAAAGATCCAATCCTGCTGTAATATTAACCAATATTCCACGCGCGCCGTGTAAATTTACATCTTCAAGTAGCGGGCTGCGAATCGCAACTTCGGCTGCTTCTACTGCTCGATTAGAACCTGTAGCAGAACCAGTTCCCATCATTGCCATTCCCATCTCAGACATTACTGTGCGCACATCCGCAAAGTCGACGTTAATCATTCCCGGACGAATAATTAAGTCAGCAATACCTTGAACAGCACCAAGCAATACATCATTTGCCGCACTAAAAGCAGACAATAAGCTGGCATCTTTTCCTAATACAGGCAACAATTTTTCATTAGGAATTGTGATTAATGAATCAACATTTTCTGCTAATTCTTTAATCCCTTCATCAGCCACAATCATCCGCTTACGCCCTTCAAAAGGGAACGGCCGGGTCACCACAGCGACGGTTAAAATACCCATTTCTTTGGCAACTTGCGCAACAACTGGTGCTGCACCAGTACCAGTACCACCACCCATACCGGCTGTAATAAATACCATGTCAGCGCCATTTAATACTTCAATCAACCGGTCACGATCTTCCAGCGCTGCTTCACGACCAACATCAGGATTAGCACCTGCACCTAACCCTTTAGTTACTCCGGTACCTAATTGCAGAACCGTTTTTGCCGCCAAGTTTTTTAACGCTTGAGCATCTGTGTTAGCACAGATAAAATCAACGCCCTCGACGTGCTTATTTAACATGTGGTTGACAGCATTGCCACCTCCGCCGCCCACACCGACAACTTTAATGACCGCGTTTTGCGGCACATTATCAACCAACTCAAACATAACCCTCTCCTTTCTCTCAACTATCTACTGCTACTCAATTTAATTTGTATTAATTATCATTACTCCTGTTAAAAGTTTCCCTGAAACCAATGTTTCATCCGGCTAAAGATACTTTCTTTAGCGACAGATCTTACTGGTATGGCAACATTACCTTCTTTTTGATGCTGTAGGCCATAATGCAATAACCCGACACCTGTCGAGAAAATTGGGTTTTTTACCACATCAGAAAGTCCTTTAATATCCGTAGGCATGCCTAACCTGACGGGCATATGAAAAATTTCCTCAGCTAATTCCACAACACCTTCCATTTTTGCTGTACCACCAGTTAGTACAATGCCCGCTGGAATTAGCTCTTCAAACCCACTACGCCTCAGCGCACCTTGCACTAACGTAAACAATTCCTCGTAACGGGGCTCGACTACTTCTGCCAATGCCTGTCGTGACAAATCTCGTGGTGGACGATCACCGACACTGGGAACTTTAATAAGCTCTTCTGCCCGGGCTAACTGAGTAAGTGCACAGGCGTATTTAATTTTAATTTCTTCTGCATGCTGGGTTGGTGTGCGTAGCGCCATCGCAATATCATTAGTTACTTGATCACCAGCAATAGGAATCACTTCTGTGTGACGAATTGAACCACTGGTAAATATGGCAATATCAGTCGTCCCACCACCAATATCAACTAAACAAACACCTAATTCTTTTTCATCTTCGGTTAATACCGAATAACTGGAAGCCAACTGTTCTAAAATGATATCTTCTACTTCTAAATTGCAACGTTTTACGCATTTTTCAATATTTTGTGCCGCATTCACTGCGCAAGTAACCAAGTGCACTTTTGCTTCCAGTCGAACCCCTGACATACCCAAAGGCTCTTTCACTCCTTCCTGTGTATCCACCACATATTCTTGCGGTAAAATATGGAGAATTTTTTGATCAGCAGGAATCGCTACGGCCTGTGCCGCATCAATTACACGATCCACATCCGCAGGGGAAACTTCACGGTCTCGAATAGCCACAATGCCATGAGAATTCAAACTGTTAATATGACTGCCTGCTATCCCTGCATACACAGAATGAATCTGACAGCCAGCCATTAATTCAGCTTCTTCTATTGCTCTCTGAATAGATTGAACTGTAGACTCAATATTAACAACAACGCCTTTTTTCAACCCACGTGACGGATGAGCACCAATGCCTACCACTTTCAACGTGCCATCATCAGCCACCTCACCTACTATAGCGACTACTTTAGATGTACCGATGTCTAGACCGACTATCATTTTTCCGTCTTGAGACGTTGCCATTCGAAAACCTTCCTACCCATTACACTTCAAGTGAAGTTATACCCTCGCGAACACTTAATGTTACGCTCTGGGTATATGAAATTTACACCCCATTCCAATTTGTGCCCTTGCTGCTATTTTCCTTGACGCTACTTTTCTTCGTTGCTGTTTTGCCTTAACGCTAATTCCCATCTGAATTATTCACTGCTGATTTCACTTGTTTTCCAAGTCACTGCCACGCCACTGCTATAACGTACATCAACTGATTTAATTGACTCTTTTTTTATCGCCAGTTGTGTTTTATAAACTTTAACGAAGCGCTGTATTTTCTTAATTACATCATCTCTGCCAACCAGTACTTGAAAGTTATTAGTTACAAATACTAGCGCGCCCCTGGAACTAACACTTAACTCATTAACTGACATCCCTAATGGGCGAATAAGCTGCGCTATTTTATGATATTGAGCCATAACCTGTTGTTCTGTTCCTGTTGGGCCAGTTAACTTTGGTAAGCCTTTTAACCCTGTCAACTTTTCGGGTTTAAAACGACTTCCTTTGTTACTTAACAGCTCATCATCATTCCAGCGCGCCACTGCTATGTGTTCTACTATCTTTGCCTTGATTTGATCTGGCCACACTCGTCGTAAGGCAACAGATTCTACCCAAGGTACTTTTTCTAAATCAGCTTGTAGTCCCGTTAAGTCAATGTTAAAAAAACGGCTGCTTAAATAAGGTTCTACCAGCTGCCGCACTTGTACTTTTTTTAATGCAGCAAACTGGCCTTCCACCTGAACCCGTTTAACAGGCTGATTAAAATAGTCTGTTAGCTTTGGCCAGTACCAAATACTCAAACCAATAAAACAAGCTACTAGAGATAATTTTAGAAAGTTCGCCAGCAACCTGCTCCATTTTATTGACTTTTTTTGTACTCGTTTTTTTTTACTCGCACCTCGACGTTTTGCTTGCTTACGATTTATACCATTATTGTCGCGTAACCGCACAGGGTACATCATTATTGCCTATGAATCTATTGTGTCGTAGCCAGGATTTCTAATACTAATTTTGAAAAACTATAGCCTGCCTCTTTAGCAGCCATTGGCACTAAACTATGGTCAGTCATGCCAGGTATTGTATTGACTTCTAATAACCAAAAGTCACCTGCTTGATCTTGCATCACATCCACACGGCCCCAACCTTCACAACCTAAACTATAAAAAGCTTCTAGTGCCAGCTTTTTTAATTCATGTTGCTTACCTAGCGATAAGTTGCACGGACAAATATATTGAGTATCGTTGGCTATATATTTGGCCTCATAGTCATAAAATGTTCTGTCGGTTTTTAACTCAATTGGCGGAAGTGCCTGCCCATTTAAAATAGCAACGGTAAACTCTGCACCCGTAATCCAAGGCTCTGCCAATACATCATCATCAAACTGCTGAGCGGTTGCTAAAGCTGCAGAAAAATCTTCAGCTGTATTCACTTTAGTAATACCTATGCTTGAGCCTTCTTTCGCAGGCTTTAGCACACAAGGAAATGTGACTTTGGGTGACAACTCAGAGGTTTGCAGACTTTTCTGAAACAACTGAAACATTGGTGTTGGCAACCCCAAACCTTGCCAAAGTAATTTAGAGCGGTATTTATCCATTGCTAACGCTGAAGCTAATACACCACTACCGGTATAAGGAATTTCCAGAAATTCCAATAGTGCCTGCAAAGTACCGTCTTCACCACCTCGGCCATGTAAAGCGATAAATGCAATATCAATCGGCTTGATATCCTGCAACTGTTGGACAACATTTTTACCCACATCAACTAATGAAGCATCAACGCCTACATCGATTAATGCCTGATAAATTTCCCGGCCACTTTTTAGTGATACATCTCTCTCTGCAGATAAACCACCATAAAGCACTGCTACATGCCCAAACTGATTATTCATGCTTCACCTTTTTCTGCTGTATTTTTATCATTGACAAAACAGCATTTAATTTCTGCTAAATGATTGGCCACACCACCAATATCACCCGCGCCCTGAGTGATTAGCAGATCACCTTCCTGAATAATATCTCCCAAAATACTGGCAACATCAGCATCTCGCTTAACATATATAGGCTCCAATTTGCCCCGTTGACGAATACTGCGACACAAGCTTGGACCATCAGCCCCTTTGATAGGCTTTTCTCCCGCCGGGTAAACTTCCATCAACAGCAGCACATCGACTTCAGATAACACGTCAACAAAATCTTCATACAAATCTCGAGTACGACTATAACGATGTGGTTGATAAATCATTACCAGTCTTTTGTCTGGCCAGCCCTGCCTAATAGCATTAATAGTTGCCTCAACTTCTCTTGGATGGTGGCCATAATCGTCCACCAGCATAATCTCACCTACACCGGTCTGAAACTCTCCATAAACTTGAAAGCGACGCCCCACTCCCTGAAAACCAGCCAGTGCAGTAATAATATCTTGATTAACAATACCTTCGTCTTTTGCAATAGCAATCGTTGCCAAAGCATTTAATACATTGTGCGTACCTGGCATGTTAAGGGTAATTTCAAGCGGTTTTTCTTCACCAGCGCAATGTGCAGAAAAAGTCGTTTGGGTAGCTTGTTGTTGAATATTATCTGCCCAATAATCAGCTTCATTGGTTAAGCCATAAGTGACGGTGGGACGTTTAACTTGCGGTAAAATCTCCCTTACCACAGGGTCATCTATACACAATACAGCTAATCCATAAAACGGCAGATGATGTAGAAAATCGATAAAGGTTTGTTTGAGTTTTTCAAAATCACCTTCATAGGTTGCCATATGGTCAGCATCAATATTGGTAACTACTGTAATCATTGGTTGTAAATGCAGAAAAGAGGCATCGCTTTCATCCGCTTCGGCCACTAGGTAACGACTGCCGCCTAATTTAGCATTGGTACCAGCAGAGTTTAATTTACCACCAATGACAAAAGTGGGATCAAAGCCACCCTGAGCCAATACAGAAGCCATCAAACTAGTGGTTGTAGTTTTACCATGAGTACCCGCAATCGCAATTCCATGACGATAACGCATTAATTCTGCCAACATTTCTGCTCGCGGTACGATCGGAATGCGCTGCTTTTGAGCCGCTAATACTTCAGGGTTATCTGCAGCGACAGCAGTAGACACCACCACCACACTGGCATTTGCCACATGCTCAGATTTATGACCAATACAAATTGTTACCCCTAGCGATGCTAAACGGTCTGTTACAGCAGAGGCTTTAATATCAGAGCCACTGATTTCATAACCCTGATTTAACAGCACTTCGGCAATACCACACATGCCAGCACCACCAATTCCAACAAAATGGATTCGGCGTATTCGACGCATTTCAGGCACTTCAAAAACTGTCGACAATTGTTGTGTGTGGTTACCCATAGCTTACCTCTAAACAATGCTGAACAACTTTATTGGTAGCTTCAGGCTCAGCAAGCTGATGGGCATTGTTTGCCATCGCAACAAGTTTTTCTGGAGATTTTGAAAAATCAATTAACATAGCTACCAGTTTTTCAACAGTTAGTGTTGATTGTGGAATTAATACTGCAGCTTCATTACGCACTAAAAATTCTGCATTTTTAGTTTGATGATCATCTACTGCAAATGGAAATGGCACCAATAACGCCGCCACCCCAGCACTAGCCAACTCAGAAACGGTTAATGCACCTGATCGACACAAAACAAGATCAGCCCACTGATAAGCAGCAGCCATATCAGCAATAAATGGCTCTACGTTTATATTGGCAAAACCCTCAGTCTGATAGTTTGCTTCAACTTCAGCAAAATGCTGCTTACCCGTTTGATGCCAAATTTCAATAGCAACCCCTTGGTCAATACAGTTTTTTACCACCACAGGCATAAGGTCATTGATGGCTTTAGCTCCCAAACTCCCTCCCACAACCAATAATTTAAGGGGTTGCTGAGGCTGCTTGGAGGAATTACCACTTACAATTTCTGTACGCACCGGGTTACCTGTACAAAATACTTTTTGCTGATTTTGAAAAGTGCCAGGAAATGCTTCCAATACCCGATTAGCAACTTTTGCAAGCAACTGGTTAGTCAAACCAGGAATGGCATTTTGCTCATGAATCACTAAAGGTACGCCGAGCAATTTTGCTGCGACACCACCAGGACCAGTCACAAACCCACCCATACCTAAGACACAAGTCGGCTTTAGCTGCTTAAATAATTTCATTGCCTGCCATATAGAGCGGATTAAACGAACTGGCGCTTTAACCAAATCACCTACCCCTTTTCCACGAATACCTTTAATAGGGATTAGTGTAATTGGCAGTTCATAATTGGGAATAAGCTCCGCTTCCATACTGTTTTCTGTTCCTAACCAGTGTACCTCATACCCTTTGGCCTTAAATAAGTTCGCGGTAGCTAAAGCGGGAAAAATATGTCCACCTGTGCCTCCCGCCATAATGACAACAGTGCCTTTATATTCCATTTGACTCATTAGTTTGACCTCCCCTTGTTACGTTTTTTTGGGGAAGGCTTTCCTGCAATAAGCCTGGATTCATAGTCAACGCGAAATAAAACAGCAAGCGCAAGACAGTTAACAATTAAGCTACTGCCACCATAACTTAAAAAAGGCAGGGTTAATCCTTTAGTTGGTAATAAACCAGTATTTACACCAATATTAATTAATGATTGCATACCAAATAACAAGCCAATGCCATAAGCTAAATAACCTGAAAAAGTAAGGCCCCGCCGTTGCGCCTGCAAACCAACAAAAAGTGCCCGTAAAGTTAGCCCAACCAACAAACCAGTAACAATTAACGCTCCAACTAATCCTGTTTCTTCTGCTAAAACAGCGAAAACAAAATCGGTATGAGCCTCAGGCAAATAAAATGACTTTTGTATACTATTTCCCAACCCTACTCCAAGCCATTCACCACGGCCAAATGCAATTAGGGCCTGAGTAAGCTGATAACCACTATCAAACTGGTGGCTCCAGGGGTCGATATAAGTGGTTAACCTGGCTAGTCGATAGGGTTGTGAAACAGCGATTGCAGCAACAGCACCTGCACACACTAAAATTAAAATGGAAAATCGCCATAACTTGACCCCAGCCATAAATAACATGCCAATAGCAGTGCTCATTAATACAACCACAGCACCAAAATCGGGCTCCAGCAGCAGCAATAATGTTGCAACGGACAGTAACCCCATGGGTTTAATTAACCCCAGCCAGGTATTTTGCACAGCATCTTGCTGCCTGATGGAATAACCAGCCAAATAAATAATAAAAAATAATTTAGCCAGCTCAGATGCTTGTAAGTTAAATAGCCCTAGACTGATCCAGCGCACACTGCCATTAATTTCCCGGCCAATTAGTAATACTGCAATTAACAGCCCCATTGCAGTAAATAACAAGGCAGGCCCCAGTTTCAGCCAGGTATCCATTGGCACCATAAATACGCAGCCGGCTAACAATAAACTCATTAATAAATAAGTCAATTGCCGGTAAAAATGAAACAGCGGGTCTTTATATTGAGATGCAGCCACTTCAATTGAAGCAGAGGTCACCATCACCAATCCTAATGCTAAAAGCGCAATAGCAATTAATAGCAAAGGCAAGTCAACCGGTGAGTTTTTCAGCGGCTTACTGGGCATCAATAAACCTCATTACTATTTGCTTAAACACCTCACCACGCTGTTCAAAGTTGGTAAACATATCAAAACTGGCACAAGCGGGTGCTAATAACACTAAATCTCCTGGCTTCGCATAATTAACTGCTTGTAATATTGCTTCGCTAAGACCGGTAACAGACTGTTGCTCAGCAGCCCCTGCAACTTCAGCGGCTAAGCGCTCACCATCACAACCAAAGGTCAACAAACATTTTACATATTTTGCGATGGCTGGTTTCAACTCGCTAAAATCAGCGCCTTTACCATCACCACCCGCCAATAAAATAATTTTTCCGGTTAATTGCTCACCTAACCCTTCTATTGAAGCTTTCGCAGCCCCCACATTGGTCGCTTTAGTATCATTAATAAAAGTGACCTGATTATGCTCAGCCACCCACTCACAACGGTGAGGCAACCCTTTAAACTGCTTGATTGCTGTTAGCATGGAAGGCTTTGACCAATGTAACTGATGACCAATCGCTAATGCAGCCAATACATTAGCCTGGTTATGACTGCCTTTAATCAATAGCTGCTGACTGTCCAGCCACTCATCCAGCCCATACGACAGTTGCACAGTGTTGTTTGACTGGCGACAGCCAAAATGTTTCAAATCAGGCTCATTCAACCCAAACGACACCTGAGGTACACTACTTGGAACCAATGGCTGAGTTAAAGCATCTTGGCGATTAAACACCACACTTTGTGCACCTCGGAAAATTCTCTGCTTCGCCTTATGATAAGCAGATAAATCTGCATAGCGATCCATATGGTCTGGACTGATATTTAAAATACAAGCCACTGCTGGTTTTAACGAATAAGTGGTTTCTAACTGAAAACTCGATAGTTCAAGTACATATAAATCCGCTTTTTCAGTTAACAACTCCAGTACAGGCCTACCAATATTACCGCCAACGGCTACTTTAATACCTGCAACAGCAGCCATTTCCCCGACTAAGGTGGTGACTGTACTCTTACCATTGGAGCCAGTAATCGCAATCACCGGTGTATCCTCTAACGCTCGGGCAAACAACTCAATATCCCCGACTACTGGCACACCTGCAGCTATCGCATCAGCAATAGCAGGCTCAGTCAATGCAATACCTGGGCTGACAATTAACTCTGAAGCTTGCTTTAACAGATTACTATCAAATACACCCAGTTTGATGGGCAATTCTGGGAAATCCTGTTGCAATTGTGGCAAGTAAGGCGGCGACTGTCGTGAGTCTACCACCATTACCCGGTGCCCTTGTTCAACCAGAAAACGAGCGCAAGAATAGCCAGTTTTACCTAAACCGATGACTACCCTTAGCTGGTCTGATGTAATCATTTCAGTATTCAATTACTACACTCTTCCCGAATAGCTTTTAGGGTTTGTTGCCATCGCTAAACACCACGGATGGTGTAAATGCAGTTTATGCAGGAGCAATAAACTGTCTTCACCCTAGTTACCCATTATTTATAGGCTCATGAGGCTTCATCGCTTGCCGGCCTCTTCTCTAAAAACCATTCGAATTGACGATTTCTCATTTACCTTTAAGCACCTTTGAAACTGCATTTTTAAAGATGCTACCCGTTTTATCTTATTAACGTACTTTTAAGGTGGCCAAACCAACTAAAACCAGCATTAAGGTAATTATCCAAAAACGCACAATTACTCGTGGTTCAGGCCAACCTTTTAATTCAAAATGATGGTGCAAAGGGGCCATGCGGAAAATCCGGCGTCCTGTTAATTTGTAAGAACCGACCTGCAAAATCACAGAAACGGTTTCCATTACAAATACTCCCCCCATGATAAACAGAACAATTTCCTGCCTTACGATTACCGCAATGACCCCCAGCGCCGCCCCCAAGGAGAGTGCACCTACGTCTCCCATAAAAACCTGTGCTGGATAAGTGTTAAACCATAAAAAGCCAAGCCCTGCGCCCACCATGGCCGCGCATATCACCACTAACTCACCACTGCCTTTGATATAGGGAATATGCAAATACTCAGCAAATCCCACGTGACCAGTTAAATAGGCAAACACTCCTAAGGCTCCAGCGACCATTACCGTTGGCATAATAGCTAAACCATCCAAACCATCGGTTAAATTGACTGCATTACTGCTTCCTACGATTACGAAATAAGCCAATACCACAAAAAACAAGCCCAAATTAATCGCTACTTCTTTAAACACCGGTACAATCAATTGCAACTGATCAGGCGTAGAGGTTTGATATAAAAAAATCGCAGCCCCTAATCCAGCAACCGATTGCCAAAAATATTTCCATCGAGCAGGTAAACCTCGAGAATTTTTTTCGATGACTTTTCGATAATCATCAACCCAACCTACCGCTCCAAAAATAAAGGTGACAGCTAATACCACCCACACATAGCGATTGGATAAATCCGCCCATAATAAGGTGCTTATACCAATTGCTACGATAATTAATGCACCTCCCATTGTTGGAGTGCCCGCTTTACTTAAATGGGTTTGCGGTCCATCGTCACGTACCGCCTGACCAATTTGGCGGCTGGTTAAATGCCTGATAATCTTCGGACCAAGCCATAAAGACATTCCTAATGCCGTTAACACGCCAAAAATAGCGCGCAGAGTTAAATACTGAAAAACACTAAAACTGCTTACGTAATTTGCTAACAGCTCAGCTAGCCATAACAACATCAGCTATTACCCCCTGTCGTTCGACAAGCAGTAACCACTGTTTCCATTTTGGCACTACGAGAACCTTTAATTAAAACCACTAACGACTCACTTAATTGTTTATCTAAAAACTCAACCAATTCGGCTTTACTGTTAAAGTGTTGTGCACCTTCACCAAACCCAATCACACTCTGTTCAGTGAGTGGCCCTACTGCATACAAACCATCCAAGCCCTGTTGCTTGGCAAACTGGCCCACTTCAAAATGCAGCGCTTCAGCTTGTTCACCTAATTCCCCCATATCTCCCAGTACCAGCAGGCGCCTGCCAGGGTATTGAGCTAATAGTTGAATGGCTGCTTTTACTGAGCCAGGGTTAGCATTATAGGTATCATCAATCAGCCGACACCCCTTTTTGCCTGACAGTTGTACACCACGCCCTGCAACGGGCTGTATTTCACCAAGACCTGCAGCAATTGCTTGCGGACTACTCCCTGCAGCAAAAGCAGTCGCTGCCGCTGCCAGCGCATTGGCGATATTATGCCGTCCTGGTAAAGGAAGCGTTACGTCAAAACAGTGATCCAGTAGATGTATTTTGAACTGAAATCCCTGATCAATAAGCTCAACATGAGTTGCATATACTTGAGCTTCAGTATTTAAAACACTGAAACTTAATAACTGCTGATTTTCTGGCAACAAGGTTTTCCAATAACCAAAAAATTGATCATCAGCATTAAATACTGCCGTACCACCGTCCACTAAACCTTGAGTAATTTCTCCTTTAGCTTTCGCGGTATTTTCTAATGAGCCAAAACCTGCTAAATGAGCGGCCATCACATTATTAATTAAACACACCGTAGGTCTGCTAAGCTGACTCGTATAGGCTATTTCACCTATTGCATTAGCGCCCAGTTCAATCACTGCATACTGATGTTCTGCGGTTAAACGACTTAAAGTTAATGGTGCCCCTAAATCATTATTTAAATTACCAACCGTTGATAATGTTGGACCTTGCTGCTGAAAAATTGCCGCCAACATTTCTTTAACAGTGGTTTTGCCACTGCTACCAGTTAATGCAACTAAAGGCCCCGAAAAGTCTTCACGATTAATTTGACCAATCAGCCCCAAGGCTATTCGGCTATCCTCAACGATTAGCTGAGTGATTGGCATATCAGCTGTCTTTTCAGCCTCAATTGGCTTTTCAACAACCGCTGCAACTGCCCCTTGCTGCTTAGCTATTGCAATATAATCATGCCCATCAAAATTAGGACCTTTTAGAGCAATAAATAACTCACCTGGTTGAATAGTGCGGGTATCAATACTTAATCCAGAAAAGGTTTGATCACTACCTAATAATTGACTGTTGGGTATTAGACGACTAATCGTGCTCAGTTGATTACGCTTAATCATGGCTACTCCAATTTAATAATGCTTGTGCAGCCTGTTCGAAGTCGCTAAAGGGTAATCGCTTGCCCATTATTTCTTGGTAGTTTTCATGCCCTTTACCAGCAATAACAACAATATCGTCAGTTTTAGCCTGTTGAATGGCTTGTTGAATAGCCAGACTTCTATCTTCAATAACATCGACGGGAAATTCAGGGGAAGCTGGTAGCCCTTGACGAATATCATCTAAAATTTCTTGAGGATCTTCCGTACGAGGATTATCTGATGTAATAACCAAATGATCAGCATGATGATAAGCAGCTTGTGCCATTTCCGAACGCTTACCTTTATCTCGGTCGCCACCACAACCAAACACACAAATAATCCTCTGATTGCTATGTAAACGCACAGCTTTGAGTAATTGAATTAACGCATCCGGTGTATGGGCATAGTCTACGACAACAGTTGGCTGTTTTTTACCTCTGTTTTCTCTAACCGTTTGCAACCGGCCAGTAACAGGCTTAAGTGCTTTTACAGCCTCTAGTAAACGATTAAAGTTAACTCCATTCGCCGCTAGCCCAGTAATGACTGCTAATACATTGGCTAAATTAAAATGTCCCAATAAGGGGATGTGTATTTCACCCTTACCCCAAGGACTTTCAATAACTGCAGCAATGCCATCAGTTAAATAACGAATTTGGCTTGCGACAACATCTGCACTTGTGTTCTGCAAACTATATTGCCAACGCTGACAAGCAGGATGACAAGCAGCCAACATTAATTCTGCATAAGGATCGTCCTGATTAATCACCGCATGTTGTAACGCAATATTGGTGAATAACTGTGCCTTTGCCGCTGCGTAATCCCCCATGGTTTGATGATAATCCAAGTGATCACGAGTTAAATTAGTAAAAATAGCCACATCAAAGTCAATGTTTTCAACCCGACCTTGAGCAAGCCCATGGGAGGAAACTTCCATTGCTAAATAAGGCACTTGCTGATTAACCAGCTGATAAATAAATTGATGCAACTGTAATGCATCAGGCGTAGTATTTAATAATGGTGTTAATAAATCAGTTGTACCATAGCCCAACGTTCCTACTACACCACAACTGATGTTTAAATGATTAAGCAGTTGCCGAGCAAATTGGCTACAAGAGGTTTTGCCATTGGTACCTGTTATACCCAAAATATTTATTTGGTTAGATGCATAACCAAAATATTCATTTAACAGTTTTCCCAGTTGTTTTTTCAGTTGAGGCACTTCAAATACAGAGGGTTGCCCCGACATTGGTCGACCGGTTTGTTCAGTTAAAGCAGCTACAGCTCCCTGACCAAATGCATCAGTAATAAAACGCCGTCCATCCACCTGATAGCCAGGCATCGCAATAAACAAATCACCAGGTTTTACTTGTCGACTGTCAATAGCCACTCCTGAAATAATTGGATCAAACCCAGTTTGACGCTGCCCAATTGCAGCCAATAACCGAGAGAGAGGCATTACTGGCGATTTCGGCATTGACTGGTCATCCTGCTTTGCTGTCATGTGTTATTTCCACTCCTGTCACGACCATGCTTGGCTAAAGCCGCCGAATTATCCGGTGATACTCCTAATAACTGTAAGGAACCAGCTACCACTTTTGAAAAAACAGGTGCAGCAACCTCACCACCGTAATACTTTTTATTTTTTGGGTTATCAATCATCACAACAGCTGCAACCCTTGGATGATCAACTGGAGCTAAACCACTAAACACAGAATGGTGTTTTTTTTCTGAGTATCCTCCTGCTTCAGCAATACGAGCTGTACCCGTTTTACCCGCCACCTGATAAGCATCAATGGCCCCTCGCGTGCCTGTCCCGCCTTTTTCAACTACACTGGTCAACATTTTTACAACATCACGGGCTACTTTACTGGGAATCACTTGTGAGGGATCAGGCTGATCATCCAACCTTAATAAAGTGGTAGGCATTTTTTTCCCTTTATTCGCCAGCACCCCATAGGCTTGAGTGAGCTGGATAGCAGTAACTGCCATACCATAGCCATAGGATAAGGTCGCCTCTTCCGTTGCCCGCCACTTACTACGTAAAGGCAATAAACCAGTACTTTCACCTGGGAACCCTGTGCCAGTATCGGAGCCAAACCCCATCCGATGTAATAACGAAGCGACTGTAGGTGCAGTCACTTGCTGAATAATTTTGGTCATGCCAATGTTGCTGGACTTTTTCAATACTGTAGTGATATCGATAACACCATAGTTACGATGATCTTTAATGGTTTTACGCCCTACCATCATGTAACCAGGGCTGGTATCAATAAGGGAAGACGGAGTAAATTCTCCAGTTTCCAGCGCAGCTGCAATAGTAAATGGCTTAAGCGTCGAGCCAGGCTCAAAAATATCAGTCATAGCACGGTTACGAATAGCGCCTGCCCGTACCCGACTACGGTTATTGGGGTTGTACACAGGCTGATTAACCATCGCCAATATTTCCCCAGTTTGCACATCCAACATCACCAGGGTTCCTCCTGAGGCATTATGCAGCTTGACAGCTTTTGCCAACTCTCGATAAGCGAGGTTTTGCACTCTCAAATCAATGCTTAAATACAACTCCTTTCCTGGCTGAGCACTTTTAATCAGTTCAGCACTCCGCACCAGCCGCCCTTTTCTATCTTTATACAGACGCACCTGACCGGGCTTGCCGGTAAGCCAATGATCATAGGCCAACTCAATACCTTCCTGACCTTTACCATCTATATTGGTAAAGCCAACAATATGAGCAGCCACTCTGCCCGCTGGGTAATAGCGCTTAAACTCATCAATACCATAAATACCACTGATTTTTTCTTTCAACAGCGGTTTAGCCTGATCAGGACGCATATGCCGTTTAAGATAAATAAACTCTCGAGTGCGATTATCATTAACCTTCTTAGCCAAGTAGCTTGGGCTGACTCCTAAGTATTTAGCGATAGCTGGCCACTGTGGCTGAACATTGATCAATTCTTTGGGGTTACCCCAGATAGTCACTACTGGAGTACTCACTGCAAGCGGCTCACCATTTCGGTCAAAAATAATGCCCCGGGTGGCTGCCACCTCTGAATGGCGCACCACCCGCTTATCACCTTCATTTTGCAGAAAGTGACGATCGATCACCTGCAGATCAATAATTCGCCAGCCCACCAGTGCAGCTGCAAGCATCAACACAGTGATAACAAATCGGAAGCGCCAGATGGGCACATCAGTTTTTAGCTGGCTCATGGTTTAACGATCATCATTTCATCACTTGAAGGGATATGCATAGCTAATTTGCCTGTTGCAATTTTGTCTAACCGGCTAGGAGTGGTCAGCGTGCTATGCTGCAACAACAACTGGCCCCACTTCACCTGGGCTTTTGACTGTGCTGTCAACTCAGCCTGCAACAGATTAAATTGCTGGCGGTTTAAGTGGGAGACATACACCACTGCCAAGGCCGACATCACCACCAAAATAAATAGCAGCGCTATGCCTACCACAGGCTTTGAAGCTGTTAATTTCATAGGAGCATCACTCCAACATTTACCAGCACAATTAATTACTTAAGTTTCTCTGCAACCCGCATAATGGAACTACGGGAGCGCACATTACCATCCACCTCCTGATCTGATGGTTTTCTCGCTTTTCCCACCGCTTTTAAACGCTGATTCAACTGATCAGCTGTCACTGGTAAGCCTGGTGGAAGCTCATCCCCTTTTACATGCTTTTTGATAAAACGCTTAACGATCCGGTCTTCCAATGAGTGAAAGCTAATCACTACCAGCCTCCCTCCTGGTTTAAGTACCTCCAGCGCAGCATCAAGAGCTGCTTCTAAATCTCCCAACTCATTGTTGATATGAATGCGAATCGCTTGAAATGCCCGAGTCGCTGGATGCTTGTGTTTCTCCCAGGCAGGATTTGCTTCCGCAATAACCTTGGCCAACTCAGTTGTCGTCGTAATTGAAAACTGCTGCCGTGTTGTAACAATGGCCTTGGCCATCCGACGTGAAAAACGTTCCTCACCATAAGTCCACAACACATCAGCAATTTCTTTTTCTTCAGCACTGGCTATCCAGTCAGCGGCTGACATCCCAATGGTTGGGTTCATCCGCATGTCTAAAGGCCCTTCCTGCAAGAAGCTAAAGCCTCTTTCTGGGTTATCCAACTGTGGGGAAGAGACCCCTAGGTCAAGTAACACTCCCGCAACTGTAGGTGGACTTCGCCACTGCTGAGCAAACTCAGCTAGCTCGGCAAATGAGCCATGGCCAACTTGAAATCGTGGGTCTTCACTGGCAATTTGCTCAGCTACTGCAATGGCATCTGGGTCTTTATCAATACCCAACAAATGGCCGTCACTGGTTAACCGACTAAGAATTTGTCGACTATGACCACCCCGGCCAAAAGTACCATCAATATAATTTCCCGCTGGATCTACCACCAAGGCTTCAACTGCCTCATCCAGCAATACGGTCTGATGCTGATACATCGCTGTCATCGCTATAAAGAGAGTGACTCCAACTCAGCCGGCATACTGTCACCACCACTGGCTTCTGCCAGATATTGGTCACGTCGCTCAGCCCACTGTTGTTCACTCCAAAGTTCAAACTTCTTCCCCTGGCCCAACAGAATGGTTTTTTTCTCTAGGCTGGCATAATCCCGCAACAAAGGGGGGATCAATATTCGGCCACTACCATCTATTTCCAGGTCGGTTGCATGTCCAATGAGCAAGCGCTGAATTCGCCTGGCCACTGGGTTAAAGCTAGGAAGCGCTTCAATTTTGGCTTGAATGCTTTCCCACTCATCAATGGGATAAATCAGTAAGCAGGGTTCTTCAGTATCAATAGTTGCCACTAGCTGCCCGTCACACCGACTTAATAACTTATCCCGGTGCTTAGTTGGTATAGCCAGACGCCCTTTGGCATCCATGTTGATTGAGCTGACACCACGAAACAAATTGAGAAACCCTCAACCTGAGATACCCCAGGTTCCACCAATAACCCAATATTTTCCACAAAAACCCACTTTCTTCCACTTTGAGACACTATAGGAACGCTCTTGTTCTTCGTCAAGCAGTCACTCGCGTTCCTTAAACCAAAAAAGCCATAAAAATCAGGCAAATAGCTAAACAAGTAAACCCTACGCGAGCCTATAAACTAATAAATCACCATAAGGAACAATGGTTTAGCCTACAAAGCTACTGACAAATCTGAATAATGAGATTATTTGGCTCTAACAATACAAGTGACTGGAGAATAAAAGCATAAGAAAGGTAGGTAAAAAGAAAGATAGAGGAAGCAAATACGCTATAGAGTGAGAGAGTTGGCCTGTAAGCCGGGTTCTGTTGAAGACAACCATTCATCTGGGATGCATATCACTATACACCTCAAGCAACCTACCCGAATTCAGTGCGGGCCGCACTTATGAATTCCTATTTGGTCTTGCTCCAAGCGGGGTTTACCATGCCATGACGTGTTACCACGCATGCGGTGCGCTCTTACCGCACCCTTTCACCCTTACCGGCAACTAGCTTTTACAAGCCAATTGCTTAGGCGGTCTACTCTCTGCTGCACTTTCCGTAGGTTCACACCCCCCAGGCGTTACCTGGCGCTTTGCCCTATGGAGCCCGGACTTTCCTCCCTTCAAACCCATAAATAAAGTGTTCACACACTCTATTATATCGTTGAACAGCGGTTGCCCAGCCAACTCTCGGCGCTAAATCTACCCCTGTTTCCGAGCCAGTGCAAGCTCATAGAGCTGTTTCTTTTTATAGCCCGTGATTTTGGAAGCCAACTGGCTTGCTTGCTTGACCGATAGCTCTGCTAAAAGAATATCCAGCACCTTGAGTACATCTTCAGGTAGTTCTTCAGGTTTAGGTTTAGTCGCCCCCTCAATTAGCAACACAAACTCGCCTTTCTGCTGATTGTGGTCAGCTGTCAGCCAAGCCAGTAACTCTTCAGCAGTGTCTTTTTTGATAGTCTCAAATGTTTTAGTTAATTCTCGAGCAATAGTGATTTGTCGGCTATTGTCAGCCAGCGCAACTAAGTCTTCAACACAAGCAACTATTCGATGACAAGACTCATAACAAACCACTGTTGCCGAATATTTTAATAATTCTTCCAGCCGTTGCTGCCGGGCTTGCTTTTTGTGGGGTAAAAAACCTTCAAACCAAAACCGATCAGAAGGCAAACCTGCCGCACTCAGTGCCGCAATCATGGCAGTCACCCCAGGCACTGGAACAACTTTTATCGACTTATCCTGCGCCGCCTTCACCAACTGATACCCTGGGTCTGACACCAATGGAGTACCCGCATCAGAAATTAACGCCACTTGCTGTCCATGCAGCAACTTATCTATAAGCTGCTCTGTTCGAGCTCGCTCGTTATGATCATGATAGGAAACCAATGGTGTACTGATCATGAAATGCTTCAGGAGCTGCCCACTGTGACGAGTATCCTCAGCAGCAATTAAATCCACTGTCTGTAATACATTAACTGCTCTAGGTGTCATATCATCCATATTACCGATAGGGGTTGCTACCACATATAAGACACCTTGTGCTAGCTTGTTTTGACTCTTTATCTCACTGCTCATTAGAAGTAGAAAACCCCACTATGGCTTGAAGATGCAGCAAAACCACTGCACTTGCAGATATACCGTTAATACTAACTCAAGTATTTTACCAGAAATCAAATACGTAGGGCATACTGGTTTAAGTCTCTGGTATAAAATAACCTCTAAACAATTTGCTTTTTTTGCCGATAAGTCTTGGATACAAATTAAAACAAGGTTACAAACTTCGAAGACGTTAGTTACACTGGGCAGGTTGTATATCAAATTTTTACGATCTGGTGAAATATCCGGGCTAGGCTAAGGTTAACTATTATGAAGGGCTTTCTGGTAAGCTGGCATATTAAGCCTGATATTTCAGCACTATAAATTTTTCATGAGACTGACATCATCGCTATAAGTATTTAAGAGTTTCATATAGCAACTCTTAAATACTTCAAATAAATGATGCCGAAGATCATCAGTTCAACATTAACAACGCTTGTTAGAAGTAAGTTCAGGTATGAAGCAATCGGTTCGTAATATTATTAGTTTCGCGCTCGCCTCCACACTCATTGCTGGTTGTGGTGGTGTTAAACAAGTTCGTACCCATGGCAGTGTTGCTCCGCTACCGGCACAAAGCCTGGCTGAAGTTCAGCGACTTCTTGCCAAGGCTGAAAGAGCCCCCTCTCCAGAGAAAGAGTCATTAAAAATTTCCGCGGCTAATTTACTACTGCAAACCAATACGACAGATAATTCACAAGAAGCCGCCAGTATTGTTAATGGGTTAAACCCCCAAGGACTCCCACTCAACTCACAGGCCGAATACGCTTTAGTGCAAGCACAACTAGCACTATCTAGAAATAATACGGGTAAAGCCTTTGAGTGGGTGGACAACCCTAATGTAATAAATACCAGCAATCCCAAGTTGACTAAGCAATCTTACCAAGTACGTGCCAGAGCTTATGAACGTAACAAAGAATACCGTGCAGCATTAGATGAGTGGCTATTAGCACTTCCTTTACTCAGTGCAGATGAAAAGCACATTGCTCATCAAGCAATTTGGCGTAACCTGCTTAACCTAGACTCAAACACGCTGAGTTATTTAACGACCCATACTGGTGACCAAAAAACCTTGGGCTGGGTGAGTTTAGCCGCCATCATGAAAAAGCCCGAAGATGTTGATAGCCAAATTCAAGCATTTCAACAATGGCAACAACAGTGGCCGAACCATCCTGGAAATCAGCAAATTCCTCAAGCCATGAGAGCCCTGGAGCAAATTGCGGCTCACCGCCCCAACAAAATTGCGTTGCTGCTGCCAATGACGGGCTCACTGGGTTATGCAGGGAAAGCCATTCGCGATGGTTTTTTAGCTGCTTATTATCATGCTTTACAAAACGGCCATGTGGTACCTGAAATTAAAGTCATTAACACCAATAAACACGCGTCTATCAATGATGCTGTAGCAGAAGCTACTGCTCAAGGCGCTGAAATGATTGTTGGACCACTGAAAAAGGCACGGGTTAAAAAACTACAACAATTGGCACCTACCACTCCCACCTTAACCTTAAACTACGGTGATCGTACTGCCTCTTCCCCTGCCAACTTTTATCAGTTTGGGCTAGCTGCAGAGGATGAAGCGAAACAAGCTGCCCAACAAGCCTGGCATGATGGCTTCCGAGCGCCTGTCATTATTGCCCCTGCTTCAAGCTGGGGTAATCGTATAGTCAGCGCTTTTAGCAATGAGTGGCAGTCATTAGGTGGCACTATCCGTGGTGATGCACGATTTACCGGAGAAAGTGACTACAATCAGGTGATTGGCGCCTTACTTAATCCCCGTGCCAGCACCCTGAGAGCCCACGAAGTGGAACAGGTGATTGGCAAGCAAATTCGCCACAATCCTAACCGCCGTGGCGATGTTGACATGGTATTTTTGGCTGCCAACGCCAAACAAGGCCGACAAGTGAAGCCTACCCTTGCTTATCACTATGGCGGTGACTTACCCGTTTATGCGACGGGCACTATTTTTACTGGCAAAGCCAACCCAACAAAAGACGGCGATTTAGATGGCATTATGTTTCCTTCGATGCCCTGGTTGAGTGATGTTTTTGATGATCCATTAAAATCTAAAATCATTGATACCTGGGACCGCTCCAATACCTTATATGGTCCCTTATTTGCGCTAGGTATTGATGCCTATCGTCTCTATCCTAGACTACCTCAATTGAAGACAGTTGAAGGGACTCGTTTATTTGGTGCTTCAGGCTCCCTCACTTTAAATCCTCACCAACAGGTAGAGCGGACCCAGCCTTGGTTTTTCTTCAAAGGTGGAACTCCGCAACCCATGCCCGTTAACGCCTACCAGCAATATAACAACGCACCCGCTGTACATTATGGTATGGGGCAAGAATAAACCAACTGAAACAGGACTGCGCTATGAGCAAGTAGCGCAGCGTCACCTAGAAGCACAAGGACTAAAAACCATTCAGCGTAACTTCCGTTGTAAAGTAGGTGAGCTGGATTTAATCATGCAAGATGGCGAAAGTTTGGTGTTTGTGGAAGTAAGATTCCGTAAAAATCAAGCTTTTGGCTCGCCAGCCAGTACTATCACCCCACATAAGCAGCATAAAATCATAAAAGCCGCTCAATATTTTTTAATGACCAAAAAACTTGATATGCCCTGCCGATTTGATGTGGTTGCCATTGCTAAAGATAACCAGCAACAGCTGTATATTGACTGGATACCTAACGCTTTTACAACCGACAGCTAGTGAATTCAATCAAGAGAATTGATACTATTACAAGCTTCGTTGTCTACACCTTCTGCAGCACCCGTAATTAAGCCAATAACTGAATCTGGAAATGGCTGATATCAGTTATTGCAAGAGACCCTCTGATGGAAATAATTGATCACATTACCAATCATTTTTCGGAGAATATTGATGTCACTATTAAGTGCGCAGAGTCACTCCCACCATTGATTGCCCACACTAGTGAGCTATTAGTTAACACACTGCTCCACGACGGGAAAATTCTCGCCTGTGGCAATGGTGGCTCTGCAGCAGAAGCACAGCACTTTGTTGCCAGTCTGTTAAACCGTTTTGAGCGAGAAAGGCCTTCCCTGCCTGCTATTGCTCTAACAGCAGACACCATCACGCTAACAGCAGTTGCTAGTGACTATAGTTATAATGAAGTCTTTTCAAAACAGGTAAGGGCTCTCGGCCAGCCTGGAGATATTTTACTTGCTCTATCTGCCAACGGTTATTCGGCAAATGTTGTACAAGCAATTCAAGCGGCACATGATCGTGAAATGATTGTTGTGGCTTTAACAGGAAAAGAAGGCGGTGATATGGCTGCCTTACTTCATGGTGATGATATCGAAATTCGTATCCCATCACAGGCTACAGCAAGAGTTCACGAACTACACCGCTTTGTAATCCACTGTTTATGTGACCTAATTGATGAACATTTATTTGGAGGAAGCTTATGAAAGCAAGCCATGTAATCTGTTTAATCGGCCTCCTGACCTTTGTAAGTGGCTGCACTCCTATATTAACGGCGACCCATGAAGGTCCTATTACTCAAAATCAGGGTAAGCGCACTTTGGGTAGTATCGTTGATGACGAAACTATTGAAACCCTTGCCCAGGTCAATCTAGAAAAAACAAACCCCGAATTTAAAAACCATCATGTTGTGGTCACTAGCTTTAATGGCATTGTCCTACTAACTGGACAAGTAGCAACTGAAGAACTGAAAAACCAGGCAGGCGGAGAAGTTAAAAAGCTGCAAAAAGTAAAACAAGTATACAATGAATTAGAAACATCCAGTCCCATTTCTTATTTGGCTCGCAGCAACGACAGCTGGTTAACCTCAAAAATTAAAACCAAAATGCTTGCCAACGAAAAAGTGCCGGCATCACGCGTTAAAGTCGTCACTGAAAATGGCGTAGTCTTTTTAATGGGTTTAGTCACCCAACAAGAAGCAAACGAAGCGGTGAATGTAGTACGCACATCTTATGGCGTACAAAAGATTGTCAAGGTTTTTGAGTATATTGATCAGGAGTAACGGTTTAGAGTTACCGCTCTCCAGCTAGCACTTTTTAGTAATTAAGTGCTAGCCTTGCTTCACAGCACCTTAAGGCAAAGAAAAAGGAATTAAAATAGTAATTATTTAACAACCTTCAGGCTAGGTCGTCCTGATGGTTTTCCTGATTTAGTTGCTGGCTCTGGTGAAATAGGGGTAGGGTCCGGTGTTGGCTCGGGCGTTTCTTCTGTATCAAACACCATTCCTTGACCATTTTCTCTGGCATAAATAGCCATCACTGCATAAGTTGGCACATGTAAATGCCTAGCGATGCCACCAAACCGGCCATTAAAGTCAATGGCATCATTACTAATAAGCAAGTCGCGCACAGCTGTTGGTGAAATATTCAGGACTATTTGGCCATCTTTAACATACTCTTGAGGCACCTCAACTGTTTCCACCTCTGCATTTACTAATATATAAGGTGTACAGTCATTATCGACAATCCATTCATACAGTGCTCTGATAATATAAGGTCGACTACTACTCATCGACATAGATAACTCTCCAAATAATCCTGGTAATTCAAAATACCCAATATCTAGGTTATAGATACAAAAAGAGGCACAAAAGTGCCCCTTTCAGCAAACAAACAGCAATTTCCTTTAAAGGGCTCGCATTTCTTTTTCTGCCTCGGACAGACTTTCCTTGAAAGCTTCTCTAGCGAATATCCGTTCAGCATACTTTAATAATGGCTCAGCCTGTTTTGGCAACTCAATACCTAACACCTGTAATCGCCATAAAATAGGAGCAACACTACAATCGACTAAAGTAAATTCATCACTCATAAAGAAAGGCTTTTCAGTAAAAATTGCTGCAGTACTGGTTAAACTTTCCTTTAGCTCTTTTCTTGCACGATTAGCTGCTGTTTCTTTGGTTTTTGGATTTTGGATCTGGTCTACTAATGCACACCAGTCTTTTTGAATCCGATAAACATAGAGTCGGCTTTGTGCACGCGCCACTGGATAAACAGGCAGTAATGGCGGGTGCGGAAAGCGCTCATCTAGGTACTCCATCATCACATTGGGCTCATAAAGCACCAAGTCACGATCAAGCAAAGTTGGTAAGCTGTTATAAGGATTCAGATCAGCTAGCTCAGCTGGCTTATTATCTGGATCGACATCCTGAATATCAACAGCTACTCCCTTTTCTGCCAGAACAATTCTTACACGATGGCAATAATGATCTAAAGGGTCAGAAAAAAAAGTCATTGAGGAACGTTTGGCAACCACGCCCATTTTCACCCCCATATAGAGATCAACTCAAAATGAAATGCGCGTGCTAAATTTTTAGCAACGCGCACCCTACAAAAAAACACCTTTACTGTTTTACAGTCTAATGAACGTCTTTCCAAAATTCACGTTTCAATAGATAAGCAAAGACAAAAAACACAGCAAGAAATAACAATACATAAACCCCAATTCGCTCTCTATCAAGGCGGGCTGGCTCACCAGCATAAGCTAAAAAGCTAACTAGATTTCTTACTGTTTGGTCATACTCTTCTGGTGTCTGCTCATGCTTTACATCAGACTTCAAGGTAAGCTCACATAAAGGTTTACCCGTTTGGGTATCAACTTCATGTGATTGCTGCCCATAACAGCTATCGTGTTGCATACCCTGCAATTCCAGTAGCACATGAGGCATCGCTACATCTGGAAATACCTTATTGTTCACTCCCCATGGGCGAGAATTATCCTCATAGAAAGTTTTTAAATAAGAGTACAACCAGTTAACACCTCTCACCCGAGCCACTAAAGTAAGATCTGGTGGCGCTGCACCAAACCATGTCTTAGCGTCCTCAGTCTGCATAGCGTTTTCCATCAGATTACCGATTTTAACATCATTAAATACCACATTATCCATCATCAGCTCATGAGAAATACCAAGGTCATCAGCAACACGCTCATAACGTTGATACTGGGTGCTATGACAACCCATACAATAGTTCATGTAGGTATTTAAGCCTTGTTGCAGTGCGGCTTTATCTGTTAAATCAACCTCAAACCCATTCTTCTTCGCATAGCCATCTACATCGAAGCCTGAGCCCCCAGCCGCCCAACTGGCAACTGGTAATAACATCATTACAAAAGCTACCAATAGTTTTTTCATTACCCTGTCACCCTTTCTGGAACTGGTTTAGTTTTTTCAGCCCAGGTATACCAAGGCATCAAAATAAAGAATAAGAAGTAAAACACAGTCCATATCTGCGACCAAAGAGTTCGAAGATCAGTAGCAGGTTTGGCTCCAAGGTAACCTAAGCAAACAAAGCTAATAGCAAACAAGCCAATAGCAACTTTACTGAGAATGCCCTTATAACGAATAGACTTCACTGGGCTACGATCCAACCAGGGTAATACAAACAACACCGCAATTGCCGCACCCATTGCAATGACACCACCTAATTTATCTGGTACTGCCCGCAAAATGGCATAGAAGGGTGTAAAGTACCAAACAGGCGCAATATGCTCAGGTGTTTTCAAACTGTTAGCTGGCTCGAAGTTTGGTGGTTCAAGGAAAAAGCCGCCCATTTCAGGGAAAAAGAATACGACAATACAGAAGACAAATAAAAATACCACCACACCCACAATATCTTTAACGGTGTAGTATGGGTGGAAAGGAATGCCATCTAACGGAATACCATTAGCGTCTTTCTTTTTCTTAATTTCAACCCCATCAGGGTTGTTAGAGCCCACTTCATGTAAAGCAATTATGTGCAATACCACTAACCCTAATATAACAATGGGTAAAGCAATAACATGCAGGGCAAAGAAGCGGTTCAAGGTAATACCTGAAATCAAGAAGTCACCGCGAATCCACTGCTGCAAATCAGCACCAATGACAGGAATTGCGCCAAATAGTGAAATAATTACCTGGGCTCCCCAGTAAGACATTTGTCCCCAAGGCAACAAATACCCCATAAAAGCTTCTGCCATTAAGCACAGGTAGATGGTCATTCCAAAGATCCATACCAACTCCCGTGGAGCTTTATAGGAGCCATATAACAACCCCCTGAACATGTGTAGGTAGACCACCACAAAAAAAGCTGATGCCCCAGTAGAGTGTAAATAGCGCAGAATCCAGCCATACTCCACATCGCGCATGATGTATTCGACAGAAGCAAAAGCCTCTTCAGCAGAAGGAACATAGCTCATGGTCAGCCAAATACCCGTCAGGATCTGATTAACCAGTACTAATAAAGCAAGCGAACCGAAAAAATACCAAAAGTTAAAATTCTTCGGTGCATAATATTTACTCAGATGCTCTTCCCACATTTTAGTGGCGGGGAAGCGTGCATCCACCCATTCCATAAAGCCTTTCATTATGCGTTCTCCTCATCAACACCGACAATCAAAGTATTATCATCGATAAATGAATAAGGCGGCACTTGTAGATTAATAGGTGCCGGTACACTCTTGAAAACTCTTCCCGCTAAGTCAAACTTAGAGCCATGACAAGGACAGTGATAACCACCCTTCCATTCCTGGTCAAACTCCATGGGTTTTACTTCTGGGAAAAATTTAGGTGAACAACCCAGGTGGGTACAAAGGCCAACCAAAACTAAAATTTCTGGTTTAATAGAACGGAACTCATTTTTTGCATAGCTCGGTTGTTGGGACTCTTCTGTCGACTCTGGATCAGCCACCCGATCATTTAATTGTTTTATATTATCCAGAATTTCTTGGGTGCGTCGCACCACAAATACAGGCTTACCTCGCCACTCAGCAATAATTTGTTGGCCTGGCTCAATTTTAGCCAGGTTGACTTTTACCGGGGCACCCGCAGCCTTAGCTTTTGCACTTGGGTTCCAGGAAGCAATAAATGGGACTGCAGCGCCTACTGCACCAGCAGCACCAACCACCGAGGTTGCTGCTACCAAAAAGCGTCGTCGGCCTTTATTTACGCCGTCATTTGTCATTAAACTTATCTCCCCATCAGAGCGAATTCGATGACCGTCTGAAAAAACAGGTAACACGCGAACAAGTGCTGCATGCTATAAACAAGGTTGCCTTGTAGCTAATCACTTATCATTTAGCAGTACACTAAATGTCACTTATTTATAAGATGCAGCACTGGCCAGGTTTTGCAACAGACTCAAAATGTGCGAATGGTAAAAAAATTATCAGCCGCTAGCAAGTTAGGCAACAACTGACAACAAGGCTTAGCGACCTGATTATCCTCAAAATACTGCAATATTATATCCAATTTAGTTTGCTAGGATAATCAATTTATTTATACCCGATGTATCGGGTATATCTGGACCGACTATTATTTTTACGAAGGCCCATCTTTTATTATCAAAAAAAAGCCCGGGAGGGGTGTCCCAGGCTTTTTGACCACAAAAGCGATAAGCAATAATTAACGCTTTGAGTACTGTGGACGCTTACGCGCTTTGCGTAGACCCACTTTTTTACGTTCAACTTCACGTGCATCACGAGTTACATAACCCGCTTTACGTAAAGGCGAACGAAAATCTTCGCTGTACTCAATTAAAGCCCGGGTAATACCATGACGAATTGCTCCAGCTTGGCCGGAACCACCACCACCTTTAACCGTTACTTTAATATCAAAGTTTTCCAGCATCTCAACTACTTCAAGTGGCTGGCGAACAACCATACGAGCAGTTTTACGACCGAAGTATTCATCTAATGGACGACCATTAACTTCGATAGCACCGCTTCCAGATTTCAGGAAAACACGAGCAGTCGAAGATTTGCGACGACCAGTTCCGTAGTATTGAGCCGTAGACATATTCAGACCTTCCCGTTAAATTTCCAGAACTTGAGGTTGTTGAGCTGCATGCTTGTGCTCTGCACCGGCATAAACTTTCAGCTTGCTGTGCATAGCTCGGCCTAATGGGCCTTTTGGTAACATGCCTTTAACAGCCTTCTCGATGATACGCTCTGGCGCATGATCAATCAGTTTTTCAAAGTTCATGGTACGCAAGCCGCCAGGATAGCCTGTATGACGATGATACAGTTTAGCCTTAGCTTTATTACCAGTGACATGCACCTTTTCAGCGTTAACAACAACAATGTAGTCACCTGTATCCACATGAGGAGTGTACTCAGGCTTATGCTTACCACGAAGACGTAGCGCAATCTCAGTTGCTAGACGACCCAGAGTTTTCCCTGAAGCGTCTACCACGTACCAGTCACGCTTTACAGTTTCTGGTTTTGCAGTATAAGTTTTCATATTACTTTATGCCTCGTAAGTCGATTCAACATCGACAAAATGTTACAAACTGAGCTTTTGGCAATCCTAAAACCGCCAAAAGGGTTTCAGTGTTGCACACGGGCATCTCAATTCGCGGGAAACGAAGGCGGCGATTATAGCGCTAAGCGCTTGGATAAAAAAGCCCCTAATAACATTTTATAAACCCCAAGCGTAGTTTATTTTTCGGCCAGTTTCATTATCAGCTTGGTTATAGATATGACATTTTTTGGGTCACATTATTAAATAATAATACAGGCCATGACACTTAACAGACTGTAGGACAACACTATGCAATATCGCCAGTTGGGCAACAGCCCTCTTAACGTCAGTACATTGTGTTTAGGAACGATGACTTGGGGAGAACAAAACACCCAACAGCAAGCCTTTGAGCAACTGGATTATGCACTAGACCAGGGCATTAACTTTATTGATACTGCTGAGCTTTACCCAGTTCCTCCCAAAGCAGAAACTTATTCCAAAACCGAAAGCATTATTGGTGACTGGATAAAACAGCGAAATAACCGGGACAAATTTATCTTAGCCACTAAAGTCACTGGGCCTGGTGATTGGGTCAATTATATGCGGCAAGGGCCAAGACTAGATAGAGAGAATATCTTAGCGGCGGCTGACGCATCCCTCTCTCGCTTAAACACCGATTATATTGATTTATATCAAGTTCACTGGCCTGAGCGACAAACTAATTTCTTTGGCCAGCTTAATTACCCCCCCCCTTCAGAGGAACAAGCAGTTTCCATAGAAGAAACCCTAGCTGCACTTAATGAACTAGTTGAAAGTGGTAAAGTCCGGCATATCGGGATATCTAACGAAACCCCCTGGGGAGCTATGCGATATTTGCAACTAGCTGAAAAACGAGGCATGGCTAAAGCAGTTTCTATCCAAAACCCCTATAACCTGTTAAACCGAACCTTTGAGATAGGCCTGGCAGAGTTTGCTCATCGCGAGAATTTAGGCTTATTAGCATACTCTCCCATGGCATTTGGAGCTTTAAGTGGCAAGTATTTACATGGAGCTAAGCCTGCTAATGCCCGGCTGACACTCTTCAGTCGATTTGCCCGTTACTCCAACCCACAAGCAATCAAAGCCACTGAAAAGTATGTTGAGATCGCCCAGCGCCATAAACTGGACCCTGCCCAAATGGCGCTGGCGTTCGTCAGTAGTCGCCCTTTTGTTGCCAGCAACATTATTGGTGCCACTAGTATGGATCAGCTAAAAGCCAATATTAATAGTATTAACTTAGCGCTGGCGGATGCAGTATTGGAAGAAATAGAATCGGTTCATACCGAGCAACCGAATCCAGCACCTTAATTTAGTACTTATCAGACTATCGCGAAAATATACCAAACTAAGTTCCTTTCCCCTGCAGGAAAGATTAAGGGGAGGGAACTAAAAGTTCTACCCCCCGTCACTACTAAGCCTTGTGCGGTCGCCCTAAATACTCATGAGACTGCATTTCTAACATCCTACTGGTGGTTCGCTCATAAACAAACGTCAGCTTGGTTCCTTGGTAAATATCAGGAATTGCTACCTCCGCTGACATAATCACCTTAACGTTACGATCATAAAATTCATCAATTAAATTAACGAAACGCCTTGCCTGGTCATCCTTATCTGCTGTCAACTGTGGTATATCACTCAGTAAAACTGTATGAAAAACCTTCGCTAATTCAATGTAATCATTTTGACTACGGGGGCCATCACAAAGCTCTGTAAAACTAAACCAAGCCAAATCATCACAACATTTTAATGCCCTTATAGGACGACCTTCAATAATCAGTGCTTCATTTTCAGTAGTATGAGCTTTATCTGGCACTAGCCGGTTAAAGCTGTCTTCTAAACTGGTTTGAGCAGCAGAATTAAGGGGGTAATGATAAATCTCCGCTTGCTCCAATACCCGCAACCGATAATCAATACCACTATCCACATTAACTACTTCAGTATATTTTTCTACCAATTCAATTGCTGGTAAAAACCGTTGGCGCTGCAAGCCATCTTTATACAGCTCATTAGGTACAATATTTGATGTCGCAACCAAGGTCACTCCATTAGCAAACAACTGCTCAAATAACCCCCCTAAAATCATTGCATCAGTAATATCTGACACAAAAAACTCATCAAAACAAATCACACAGGCTTCATCACTCAGCCGTTTGGCGACAATAGTTAAAGGGTTTTTTTCACCTTTCAGGGTTTTTAGTTCCTGATGCACACGCTGCATAAAACGATGAAAGTGTGTACGAATCTTATTTTCAAATGGCAGGCTGTCAAAAAAGGTATCAACTAAATAGGTTTTGCCGCGGCCAACTCCTCCCCAAAAGTAAAGCCCCTGGCAAGGTTCAAGTGAATGTTGCTTACTAAACCATTTTAGCCAGCCAGTGACTGGTTTAGAGTACTCCTGCTGAGCAACAATTAAATCCTCATACAGCCGTTGCAAGTGTTTTACTGCCTTTTCCTGCTCAGGATCATAACTAAAGTCATCTCGAAGCAAATCTTGCTGGTAGCGCTCCCAAGGTGTCATAACAACTGAACCCAACCCCATTACCTGTTGATTTTGTGGACGCCACTTTAACCAGCTTAAAAGCTTTGTGCAATCAGTGATAAGCGTAGTTATAAGCGCTAAATTTCCTGACACAAGGCAGATTACAAACACTTAGCCACTACATTAGAGGTTACTGCATAGCTTTTCAGCATGATTTTTTTTGCACTGCATTCCTTTACCACGACACTTCCCAGGCCCAGGGCACGGTTTTCGGAGGGTGTGAATAAAAATCACCTGTTAAGGGTATACATCAAATAAAAAAATAGCTAATTTAGGGGCATAAGCTAAAGCAATAAAGCACCTTAGCTTAAGGCTGCCAAAGGGCTAAAGCGAGCTATACAACAAATCTATAATAACACGCCCAGTTTCGCGAACATTTCGACAGCTCTTGGCAAGTATGTTGCTGACAATAACCCATAAAAACTCAGCAACATGATAGATAGGAACGACAAAGTTAGAGGCATTAGTTGTGGAAACAGTAAATCTCATTTGGTTTATTTTAGGAATGGTGGTGGGTGCCTCACTGCTGTATATGTATAACTTAATGACAAACAACAGTAACCGCAGCAACAAGTTGGAAAACCAGTTACAGCAAACTCAGAACGAACTAAACAGTTACCATGAAAGTGTGAATGAACACTTCAATCAAACCCGTGAACTGGTTAACAAACTAACGGAAACCTATAAGGACCTCAACCAGCACATAGCTAGCTCTGCAGCTCAGCTATGCGATGTTGAAACTCAGCAAGGTGCCAATGATACATTATTAGCGACAGAAGCACTGGTTTCTGGCAAGAAGGCAGAGGTCAGTGACTCCAAGGATGCAATAGAACCACCTAAAGACTACGCACCCAAAAAACACCCTAAAGAAAAAGGCACACTTTCAGAAGACTTTGGGGTGATAAGACGAGAAAATCCATCATTAAGCTAAGTTTGTATATTTGCTTAACAACTGATAAGGCTCACTCCCCACTAATAAAAAGGAATGAGCCTTTAAACAACATTTGGCGCATAAGCGCTAAACAAATAAACAATATTCTTATCTACTTCCAGTCAGTGAGACCATACTTAGCCATAATTGTTTTTAAATCCCCTGAATCCCTGAGTTGTTGAATTCCTTCATCCGCTATCTCAACAAGCTGTTTGGAGCTTTCTTTGGCTGGTGAACAAGCAAAGTAAATATTATTTGCCTCACCATAAGTACCAGCTAATAGCGCATTTCCTTTTTTATCCATGGATTCTAATTTAGCTTCCGCCACTGCCACGCTTTCAATCAATGTATTAACACGTCCACCTAAAAGCTTTTTGATATTATTCTCTAACGCATTATTGCCACTAACAGATTTGAACACATCTTTTCTGCTTGCAATCAACTTGTCTAGCTCATCATCATAGGAGTAGCCACCAATCACAGCAACCTTACGGGTTAGTAACGAATTTAAATCACTGAATCGCCAGCTGTCACCAGCGATCACATAAATACCTGTTACATCTTGCCCCCAATTTTCTTTGGGAAAAACAAAGTCAGGCGCATCACTAGGGTAAGCACCCACTACGCAATCATAAGTACCATCTCGTACTGAACTCAAAGCTCGTTCCCAGGGCATAAGGCGATAGTCTACTTTAATGTTTTTAGCCCCAAACACTTTCTGAGCAATTTCTATCATGAAACCAGGCTTATCAGAGGCAGGATCCCCATTCATTGGATACCATTCATCAGCACGAATACTGATCGACTCCTCCGCAAAACCTAAGCCTTGCAATAAAAAAGAGGCAAAAAACAACAATCCAACGAAACTTTTGGCAGGTGTGTTCATAGGAAATACCCCTGTTATCGGCTGTATATTCCAGAGGGTAAAGCAGCAAGATTAATGACATTAGCTTACAGCATAGCTGTAACAAAAAGAGAGTGCCAGGCAGACAGCATGCCCTGTCCACCTAGATCAGAAAGGTATTATTTTTTCAAACTATCCAAAAACTTCTCAGCATCCAAAGCTGCCATACAACCAGTACCCGCTGAAGTGATCGCCTGACGATAGACATGATCCATCACATCCCCTGAAGCATAAACACCAGGAATACTAGTTTGTGTAGCGTTACCTTCTATGCCACTTTGGACTTTAATGTAGCCATTCTTCATTTCCAACTGCCCTTCAAACAGGCTGGTATTAGGGGTATGACCAATAGCAATAAACACACCTGCGACGGGAATTTCTGTCGTTTCCTTAGTATGTTTATTACGCACTCTTATACCTGTTACCCCAGCAGCATCACCCAACACCTCGTCTAGCGTGCTATCAAGCACCAGCTCAATATTGCCATTTTTGACCTTATCCATCAGTTTATCTTGAAGAATTTTCTCTGCCCTGAACTCGTCACGACGATGCACCAGGGTCACCTTGTTAGCGATATTTGCCAAGTACAGCGCTTCTTCAACTGCAGTATTACCACCACCAACAACCGCCACATTCTGCTTTTTGTAGAAGAAGCCATCACAAGTCGCACAGGCAGAAACCCCTTTACCTTTAAACGCTTCTTCACTTTCAAGGCCCAAGTACTGAGCACTCGCGCCTGTAGCAATAATTAAGGCATCACAGGTGTATTCACCATTATCACCCTTCAAACGAAACGGACGCTGTTGCAAGTCTGCTGATTGGATATGATCAAAAATAATCTCGGTATTAAAGCGCTCCGCATGCTGTCGCATCCGCTCCATTAGGGCTGGGCCTTGCAAACCCTCAACATCACCAGGCCAGTTATCAACATCAGTCGTAGTGGTTAACTGTCCACCCATCTGGATACCTGTTACTAACACAGGGTTCAAGTTAGCACGTGCTGCATATACAGCAGCCGTATAGCCAGCAGGACCAGAGCCTAAAATCAGCAGCTGGGCGTGTTTGACTTCTGACATTTAATTTTCTCCTTTAAACCACATCTGAGCCTGTTCTGCCAGGCAGAATGGCATCGTATTATGACGCTTATCTTCGCTGGATGAAACACTCGTGATCCATGTGCAAAATAAAGGTAACCACTTTACGCATAGACCAGTAAACACGGCACCCAAGATGGGCCTATTAGAGGTGCCCTAAACTCAATATCATCAATTAATGTATGGGCTAGCATCCAAGCTTGATATTAAATATTATCAATTAAGTTTATAGTAAAATTCTATAGTCAAAACGATAGGTATTGACTGCAACTCAAAGGCACATTCATTTATGCAAGGCACACAGCACTTTTTTCAAGGGTTAAAATTAATCAGCCAGCCAGGGTTAAGAAAATTTGTCGCAATCCCACTTTTATTAAATATCAGTGTATTTACTACTGCACTTATCTTATTGTTTAGTCAGTTTGGTGCATTAATTAGCTGGCTAATAGGTGATCTACCCAGTTGGCTGAGCTGGCTAGAGTATCTACTATGGCCTTTTTTTGCGATTACCGCATTACTCCTGGTATTTTTTACCTTTAGTATTATTGGCAATATTATCGCCTCCCCTTTTCATGGATTCCTAGCAGAAGCCGTTGAAAAACAAATTACAGAACATAGCACCGAAGAAGTATTTAGCTGGCAACAGTTGGTCACTGTTATTCCCAAAGCCATAGGCCGAGAACTACGTAAACTGTTGTATTATCTACCCTGGCTGGTATTGCTGATAATAATTACCGTTATCCCTATCATTAATATCATTGCGCCATTTGCTTGGTTTGCTTATAGCACCTGGATGCTGTCAGTACAGTATGTAGATTACGCAGCAGATAATAACGGAGTCAGCTTTAAAGAAATGATAGAGCAATTAAAACAAAACCGAGCCAATGCTCTAGCCTTTGGCGGTACCGTGTATCTATTGATGTTTATCCCGTTTGTTAACTTCTTAGTAATACCTGCTGCCGTGGCAGGTGGAACAGTGATGTGGATGGAGTTAAATCGGAAAAAATAACTCAAATTCACATAAGAAGATAAAAATCAAGAGAGTAGTCTTTTTATATACTTGCTTATTTTCCTAAATATCAGATCAAGCAATTCACTGAATCTTCCTTGAATTGCCTGATCAAGAAGCATCGATCCAAAGGCTATTTATACAAGAGGAATAGCTAATGAAGTTAACACTAAGAATCATAGGATTAATTGGTGCATGCTTTTTCACCCTAGTTTTATGGCTTACTTTTTCTATACCAGGATTCGTTGAGGATGTTGGCAGAGAGTTTATCAAATCTAAGATCAAAGAAGAAACAGGCTATAAGATTGAAGAAATAAGTGTTGAGCATAAAGATTCTAAACTATTTAAGCTAGCCCAAAACATCTACGATAAAAATTCAGATAAAATTGACGAATACAAAGAAAAGTTGAGAACAAAAGTCCATAAAAAAATTGCCATTGTTATTGCTGAAATGCAGAACTTGGACTGCGAGTGCCGGAAAAAACATGAGAAGTTAATCAAAGAGAGTTATCAGTCTAGAGTTTTTCCTCTAACCAATGCAAATGAAAAACTCCTTGAATTCATGAAAACTAAGTATATGGAGGTCTCAATCAAACTTAAACAAGATTTTCGTATATTTACGGTAGTTAACTTACTAGCATTTACACTTACCTAATTATCACTATACCTAATTATCACTATACCTAAGCCATTAACTGCTGTATATTTGAACAGCATGGAAACTTAATTGAGAAGGTATAAATAATGGCTATCAACAAAGTTCAATTTCAAAAAGGCCTGAGTTTAAACGAGTTTCTCAAACAATATGGTACAGAAGAACAATGCTTTAATACCTTATACAAATTGCGATGGCCAGAAGGTTTTCAGTGCCCCAATTGTGGATACGACAAATGCTGTCAACTCACTACTAGAAAGCTTCAGCAGTGCTATAAATGTCACCAGCAAACATCTGTAACTGCAGGTACTATCTTTGAATCAACCAAATTACCATTAAAGACTTGGTTCCAAGGGATGTATTTGATCTCCCAAGACAAAAAAGGTATATCAGCCATAGAATTACATCGCCATTTAGGTATTTCCTATCAAGCTGCCTGGAGAATGAAACATAAGCTCATGAAAGTGATGCAAGAAAGAGAAGGCACCAAGCAATTGTCGGGTTTTATTGAAATTGATGATGCCTATCTTGGTGGTGAGCGTACAGGTTGCAAAAGAGGTAGGGGAGCAGATGGGAAAATACCTTTTGTAGCAGCCGTAGAAACAACAAAACAAGGTCAACCGACACGAATTAAACTGAGCATTTTAAAAGGGTTTAATAAAGAAGAGATAACGGCTTGGAGTAGGCAGAATTTGGCCAAGGGCAGTACCGTAATCTCCGATGGACTGGCCTGTTTTAATGGTGTCATAGAAGCAGGTTGTCTTCATGATAAAATTGTATGCGGTGGTGGTCGTGCATCAGTAGAGGAACCTGAATTTTATTGGGTTAACACCATCCTTGGAAACTTAAAAAGTGCTTTACGTAGTACTTATCATGCTATTCGCGCTAAATATGCACAACGTTATCTTGCTGAATTTCAGTATCGATTTAATCGAAGATTTAGCTTAGTAGAATTTATTCCTAGGCTAGCATTTGTAGCACTGAGAACACCTCCACTACCAGGTAAGCTACTAAATATAGCTTAGGTATGATGATAATTAGGTACACTTATATTGCTTATCTGAAGTTTCACCATTCCAGTAACAAAAAAGCCCCTTTTTTGATATGTTAGTTTTCGCCAAAAAACAACACCCAAAAAAGAGGCTTCAGTGCAAAGTTTAATCGATCTTCTTAAGGAATTGCAAACTCAAATTAAGCAAAATGGAGAAAGAAAGGCACTATTTGTTTATACTTTGATCGCCATTATGCTACCAGTAATAGGTTCCAGAGCTTCACATATCTACCGAGCAATAACAAAGCTCTTTAAATATAACGTCACCCTCCGTCGATTCTATGGATTTATGGCTTCTCCTAAGTTAGCTTGGGATAAATTATGGCCAATTGTCTGGCAAAAAATATTACCCTTAAATCAGACAGAAGGACCTATTCTGCTTGCCACAGATGATTCTATGTTGCCTAAAACTGGAAGAAACATATTTGCTTGTGGCAAACACTTTGATCATGCAGCTAAACAAAATCAGTCGCGTTATATCTGGGGGCAAAATATTGTCAAACTGAGCTGCTTAAAAAATATTCACGGTCGTTGGGCTAGTTTACCTCTAAACTTTCGTTTTTATCAGCTGAATAAAGATGTCGCTAAAAAAGACTTTCAAACACGGATTGATCAAGCAATTACCATGATATTACGTGTAGTTAAAGTATGTGGCCATCGCTCAGTATTGTTAGTCTGTGATAACTGGTTTGGTAACGGGTCATTATATTTGCCTTTGAAAAAAGCACTTGGCGAACAGTTTCATCTCCTCTCTCGATTGCGTTCGAATAGTGTCTTATATGATCAGCCTACTCAACCCAAGAAAAGAAAAAGAGGAGCGCCTAGAAAGTACGGCAAGCGTCGTGGCAATGTAGCAACTCTGGCAAGGCGACATAAAAGAAATGCAACAACGTATCAGGTTAAGCTCTACGGTAAGACCCGCGCGGTACAGGCTTATACTGAGCTAGTGATGAGTCAATCGTTAAAAACACAGATTAGAGTCGTGTGGATTTATTCCGGACGAGCTTCTTGGGTTGCTCTCTACTCAACAGATACCTCTTTAACGGTGACTCAAATAATTGAATGGTACGGTGCACGCTGGAAGATTGAAGCTGGGTTTAAAGAGTTAAAACAGGAATTAGGGAGCTTATCTTGTCAGGCTAGAACAGAGCATGCCGTGACGAACCATCTCCATTTTTGTATGATGGCTATGTCATTGCTTTGGTTTTATGTGGCACAACAGTCTAGTAAACCTACTCGTCGCCACTCTGTTGCAAACCGGAGCTCTTTCGCTTTTTCTGATATCCGCCGTCTCTTTGCGGAAGAAACTGAACAGGAAAAATTCAGCAAGGGTTTGGGGATATTTACCAAAACCCATAATAATAATTTAATTAGTACTATGCTTCAGTTAGTGGCTTAAATGTTTTGGTGAAACTTTAGTTGCTTATTTCGTTTGTAAAGCCAAAATCAATAATTCATCTTTTTGTACCAGGCATATTAGTATTTTTATCCACTTTGGTTTGTTCCTACTGTTACATATTTGAGCAAAACTGGTTCTTTACGATAATTTATAATGACTATTTAGGATGGAGCTATTTGGCATACTTAACGGTTGTATTTGGTTTCCTGTATGATATTGCACTTAATAAAGCTCGTATTACAACAGAAATGCTCAACGGTATACTTAATGCGATCGGCTCAGCTTCAACGGTAGCTCCATGCTAAATTCACACAACAAAAACAATAAAAAACACGCTTTTAGCTTAATTTTAATTTGTTACTCTGTTCTACTTCAAGCTAAATTGTAACTGGTCAGGACAGCTGGTTCGAATTCTATCACTCGGACCAGCAATTTCTAGCGAAGGTAAACTAAGCAAAAATACCTACAAAGAAGCTTCACCCTATTATTTCAAACCCTGGCCCATACCCCATACCCCAAAATAGCGCTGTAACTACTTTCATGGTGACCAATAACACTAGTCCTACGCAAACAATCGAAGTAGCAAATAAAAACCCCTGCTCTTCAGGTATTTTCATCATTCGGGGGATTCCAACATAAAGTAAATAAACTGTATAAGCAATGGCAATAATTGAGCCGATTAAACTCACTGCAGTATTTGGGTATATACCTACAATGCCAACGATATAAAGTGGTGTTGCTGTATAGGCAGAAAATACAATACATTTTGTACGACTAGGTGAAGAGCCGTAAGTTTTAGCCATCCAATGAATAAATAATCCCATAAATACAATACCGGCAATAATGGCAAAATAAGCCAAAGCAGCCATTATTAATGCACTTTCAGGGGTAAGCTTAATTTGCTCCAGCGAACCAATTGACCAACCGGTTTGGGTCGCTCCGTAATAGGAGCTGATTGAGGGGATTGCTGCCAATATTAATACATGGGCTAAGTACAGTTTTTTATTGGCGAGGGTTTCCTTACGAATTAAATCGTACTCTTCCCGTGGATGAGCAAACAAGCCCCATAAATGATTCAAGATCATAACTGTCTCCTGATTAAATTCCTTTTTAACTTTCCACTAAGACAGACGCTAAATTGTAACAATTATAATTAGTATAGCTTTCCTTAGCTTAAAGACTGCACCAAAAATGGGTCAACTCTCCCTTAACACTACCATTGGGCTTTCCGTAATTACCCGGCGACTTGACCATAGCCCAATCACAGCAATAACGCTACTGCCCAGCACCGGTAAGCCAAGCCATAGCCAAACATTTGTTTGGTATGTTAAATCAAACCTCTCGCTATACAACAGTCGACAGACTATCTCAGTTCCCAATGCTGCTAACAAGCCGGCTACACCTCCCAGTGCAGCAAACTCAATAAACTGACACTGGCGAATCTGTTGCCGACTAGCACCCAAAGCACGCATCACTCCCCCTTCTTGAATACGATCCGCCAACGTGCCTTTGATAGCTGCATAAAGCACCGCCAAACCTGCAGCAAAGACAAACAACAGCACATACTCAATTGCCGAGGTCACTTGAGTTAGAATTAACCGCACTTGATTCAGCATAGCGGCAACATCCAACAACGTGATAGCTGGAAATTCTTTCACCAGTTCAGCTAGCAATCGTTGCTTATCAGCTGGCAAGTGGAAGCTGGTGAGATAAGTAGCAGCAAATGGCTCCAGTACAGGCTTAGGAAAAATCATATAAAAGTTAGGCTGGAAAGATTCCCAATTAACCTCACGCAAACTCGTTACTGTTGCTTCTAAGTTTTGCCCAGCAATAGTAAAAGTGAGTTGATCACCTAGTTTTATATTCAGCCGTTTGGCAAGTTCATGCTCTATAGACACCTCTTGACTGACTTTATCTTTAGCCCACCACAGACCATCCACCAGCTCATTTCGAGGTGGCAATTCATCCCGCCAGGTTAAATTCAACTCTCTATTTAAAGCGTTATCTGTCTGTTGCTCTTTGGATACTGCCTGCTTCACAGGTTTGCTATTAATAGCTGTTAACCTGCCTCGAATAATGGGATACAACTGCGTTATTTCTACTTGATGCCCTTCAAACCAGTCAGCCACTAGTTGCTGATCAGCCAGAGGAATATTAATCGCAAAATAATTAGGCGTTTTAGGTGGTAACTCTCGCTGCCACTGAGTAAGTAAATCAGTTCTAACGACCAAGATCACCGTCATTGCTAATAAGGTTAACCCAAATGCCAGTAACTGAGTGGCAGTCAGCCCTGCCTGTCGTTGTAAGTGATTCAAACTTAACCGCACAGCTAGTGGCCATTGCAAAAGTTGAATACGGGCAAAAACGGTTTTTACCCCCCATTGCAAGCCAAACCAAACCACCAAACCAACCCCTGCTACAGCAATCAATAAACCCAAGGTCATCCACCATTCCCCGGTAAATTGCCAAAGCAATACCGACAGTGCAGTAAAAGCAACGCCATAAATAAGATAGGAAGACAATGGCGGCGGCACTAGCTCCCGCCGAAAAACCCGTAAAGCACTCACCTGCTGCAAAGAAATAATTGGTGGCAAAGCAAACCCAAGAATTGCCACAACTCCAGTTAATAGTCCCAAATACGCAGGCCAAAGCCCAGGTAAAGGCAAGTTTGCTGGTAATAGCTCAGCCATCAAAATGACAAACAACCAATGGAGAATAAAGCCAGCCACACAGCCAACCACGCTGACAATTAACGCCAGTACCAGCAACTGGCCAAGATAAAGCTTCCCTATTAACGGGCTTTGTCCACCTAAGCAACGCATAATAGCCACTTGATCAAAGTGCCTGGTCGCAAAGTGTTTGGCACCAATTGCAATTGCAACCCCCGCCAGTAATACAGCCATTAAAGTAGCCAAACCAAGGTAACGTTGGGCCCGGTTAATTGCTTTATGTAACGCAGGACGGCCTTCTTTTAAAGTCGTTAATCTGTCAGTTGCAGCCAGCCTAGGTTGTAACCACTTCAGCAGCTGATTGACTTGAATATCATCTCCAGAGACTAACCATTTATAGCGTACGCGGCTGCCAGGTTGGATAATTTCCGCAGCTGCTAAGTCACCCTTATTCATGAGTGCTCTAGGTGCCAGAGTATAAAAATCCCCTCCCCGGTCTGACTCATATAGCAGCACCCGGGTTACCTTAAGCTCAGTTGCCCCCAGTTCAATAGTATCGCCCAACTGTAACTTCAACTGATGAAATAAACGGCGTTCTAGCCAAACCTCGCCAGGCTCCGGCGAAAATTTCACTTTAGTCCCTTCAGTTTCCCCAAATGAAGCGCCAGTTGTTAGCCAACCTACCAATGGATAAGGAGATTCAACGGCCTTAACCGCAGTCAATACCATTTGCTCCTTAAAAACGACTACACTGGGAAACTCAATCATTTCAGTTTGAGCAAGGTTGAGCTGCTCAGCTTGATTAACCCATTTACTAGGCGCTGAAGAAGAGCGCCGTATCAATAGATCCCCTCCTAACAATTCAGCAGATTGCCGGTACATGGTTCTTTCCAGCCTATCTACAAAAAATCCAATGGCAGTTGTAGCTGTGACTGCCACCAGTAAAGCCAACATAATTACCCGTAACTCACCAGAACGCCACTCACGGCCTAACAACCGCCACACCAACGAAATTAAACTAGCCATGTGTAGCAGAACCTCTCTTCTCATTAGTAAGAGGTTGCTCATGGAGTTGTCCAGCATCTAAGTGCAACTGACGCAGGCAACGACCTGCTAATTGGGTATCATGGGTAACTAAAATTAAAGTGGTTTGATGTTGTTGATTTAACTCAAACAACAGCTCAATAATGGTGGCACCCGTTGTTTGGTCCAAATTACCCGTTGGCTCATCAGCAAATAACACCTTAGGCTCCGTAACAAAAGCCCTAGCAATGGCAACCCGCTGTTGTTCCCCACCCGACAATTGCTTGGGGTAATGATCTAGCCTGGCCTGCAAGCCCACTTTAGTCAGCCAGTTAGTCGCCGGTGTTTTTGCATCACTGACGCCAGTTAACTCTAAAGGTAACATCACATTTTCTAAAGCAGTGAGCCCCGGCAACAATTGAAACGACTGAAAAACAAAGCCAACCGTTTTTGCTCTTACAGCTGCCCGACCATCTTCATCCAGATGACTGATAGCTTTACCTGCCAGCACCACCTCACCACTAGTGGGCTGGTCCAATCCCGCCAGAATACTCAACAAGGTTGATTTCCCAGCCCCTGAAGCACCTACAATAGCCACACTTTCACCGGCCTTGATAGCTAGCTGCAAATCTTTCAAAATAGTTAACTGGGTATTACCTGTGGTAACTTTTTTCACTAAATCCACTGCAGAAATCACGACAGGTGTCGGCATGCTTTCCTCGCTTATTATTCATTTTCGAAAACCATTACTCCTACTTGTGCTTATCAGCTTACCCCAATTGGTCAAGGCAGACACCCTCTTAATATTTGGCGACAGTTTAAGTGCAGGGTATGGACTAAAAGAGCAAGAAGGCTGGGCTCACTTACTAAAACAACGCATGGCACAAGACTACCCAACCTACCAAGTAGTAAACGCCAGCATTTCTGGCGAAACCACCACCGGTGGCCTGGCTCGCTTAACCAAAGCATTAAACGAGTTCAACCCAAACATTGTGTTACTGGAATTAGGTGCCAATGATGGCTTACGAGGGTTACCCATCAAGCAGATGCAGCATAATCTGCAAACCATGATTCAACAGATCAAAAAGTCAGGAAGCAAAGTCATATTAATGGAAATGCGAATACCACCTAACTATGGCAAACGTTATACAGAATTATTCCAAAAAAGCTTTAGTAAAATTGCTAAGCAAGAACAAATACCCTTAATGCCCTTTTTTCTGCAAGAGGTTGCGGGTCAACAGCAGTACTTGCAACGTGACAATTTACACCCCAATGCCAAAGCCCAGCCAATTCTATTGGAAACAATTTGGCAGTTTATTCAGCCACTATTACCAAACACAGCTACGACCCAACTGCCCTCTGTTACAAACCAACTAACTGACTCATAAATTCAAAAAATATTATTTGGGAGGTAATACCACTACTGTAAACCAATACATATTTAAATGGCTGATAATGGTTTGAAATTTATCGAAATCCACCGGTTTGGTAATATAGGAGCTACACCGCAGTTTATACATAGCTAAAACATCTTGATCAGACTCTGATGTCGTCAATATTACTACAGGTAAATGTTGTAAGTTTTCATCTTTAACAATTTGCCTGAGCACTTCATGACCACTCATCACGGGCATATTTAAATCCAGCAAAACTAAATCAGGCATTGGCATATCTGCATATTTGCCCTCTTTACGCAAAAATGCCATACACTCTTTACCATTTTCAACATGATGCAGCTTTACCGCGAATTTAGCTATATTAAAGCTTTCACGAGTTAACAATACATCATCTTCATTGTCTTCAACTAACAGTATCTCTGCTGGCCGACTCCTGGCTACCCGTTCTGTCATGTTCATTTAAACTCCTCACGGGAATAGAAAAATAAAAAGAGCTACCCTTCCCAATAGCAGACTCCACCCAAATGCGCCCTCTATGCCTTTGCGCAATACGACGACAAATGGCTAACCCTATACCAGTACCAGGGTAATCCCTTTGGTTATGTAAGCGACTGAAAATTTCAAATATTTTTTCATATTGGCTGACATCAATACCAATACCATTATCTTTTACAGCAATAATCCACTCATCGTCTTTTTTTTCTGCTGATACATGTATTTGAGTTGGTAAATCACCATGATATTTAATCCCATTGCTAATTAAATTACCCAACAACTGTGCTAGTTGCGCTTTATCTCCTTTCACTTAGGGTAATTCATCACGGGTTACTGACGCATTAGCATCCTCAATTGAAGCACTTAACAAAGCAATTGCATCATCAAAGACATCATTTAATGATACAACCTGAAAAGGACACGACCTGGACTCCACTCTGGAATAAGCTAATAAATCATTAATTAAGGTTTGCATCCGATGAGTGCCATCTACGATGCGATCAATGTAATTATCCGCTGTCTCATCAAGTTTCCCGTGATAGCGCTTCTGTAAAAATTGTGCAAACCCAGAAATACCTCTGAGTGGCGCTTGAAGGTCATGAGAGGCAACATAGGCAAACTGTTGTAGTTCAATATTACTTTGTGCTAATGCTTCATTAGAAGACACTAGCTTCTGGTTTAAACGCTTCTGATCTTCTGTATACTTCCTGCGAGCCGTAATATCCACGACAGAAGCAATAACAAAAACCCCTTCAGGTGTTTTAACCGGGTTAAGACCAATCTCTACAGAGAACTGGCTACCATTTTTACGGACTGCAGCTAAATCTCGTCCTTGTCCCATTAATCGAGTCGCTGGCTGCCTGAAAAAACTATCGCGTAATTTAGGATGGGCAGCGCGTAACGGTTCAGGTAATAAAATTTCAAGGGGCTGATTGATTAACTCGTTACGCCCATAACCAAACAACTTTTCCATTGCAGAATTCACCATAACAACTCTGCCAGTTTTATCAACCATGATCAGTCCACTAGGCACTGCTTCAAACACTTTATTCAAGCGGTCAATACTTTGTTCGAAAGCTTTGTTAGAGGCAATCAACTCCACATTAAGTCGTTTTTGTGAATCTTCTAGTTTTTTACGCCAGGTAATATCAACCACCGAGGCTAAAACAAACATGCCCTCACTTGTTTCAACTGGACTTAAGTTAATTTCAACTGGAAACTGCCCACCATTTTTACAAACAGCCATCAAGTCACGTCCTCCCCCCATAGCCCGAGCTACAGGCAGACGAAAATAACTATCACGTAACTGAGGGTGATCTTTTCGTAAAGGTTCAGGCAAGAGAATTTCAACCGGTTGGCCAGCTATTTCATCCTGCTGATAACCAAATAAACTTTCCATCATTGAGTTAATAAATAAAATCTTGCCTGCTTCACTGACCATTACTAGTCCACTGGGTACTGCTTCAAACACTCTATTAAGTCGTTCATTGGTTCTACTCAGCTCCATGGTACGCTGTTGAACAATTTCTTCAGTTGCTTTAACTTGTCCTGTTAAAGCATAAAGTACTGCCCCAATAACTATAGTCAGTACACCACCGACAACTAAAATCAGCCAAGATTGCCAACCACTAATCGCCTCAACATAATTATGTGTAGCAAAAAAACGAAATTCCCATTCACGTCCACCAATTGAGTACGATAGAGTACGCGAATAATCTGAAAATTCCGAAGTTGTATTAGACATTTCATACATTACTTTATCATTATGTTTAACAGTTACATCAACAATATCCAGTAATATATGATTAAATGCTAGTTTCTCTAAAGTAGACTTAACAATATCACTTATGCGAAATACTCCTACTACAAACCCTCTCAGTTGTGTTCGGCGTTGCTGCACAGTATCAACATTTACATTTATTTCATTATTTTTAAAAACAGGCACTAAAGTTAAATAGCCCACTTGTTTCTTATTTCCATCATCCAAGATCATACGCGCAGTACTTTGAAGCTTTCCAGAGTCACGAGCTTCATTTAATATCTTACTACGATAAGGGCTAGAGGCTAGGTCTACTCCCATAATTATTTTATTCGAGTTAAACGGCTGAAGATAATAAACAGGAAAATATTCTTCAGACCATGACTCATCTGTTGCCATCCAACTGCCATCAGGCTGCCATTTTTTAAATTTAAAGTTAGTCAGCCCATCAGCTTGAGCAGATTTTTCATAGGCTAATCTCTCATGAGCAGGTACTCGAGGAACCCATTCTAGTGCCTGAATATTGTTAAATTCTTCTATGCTTCTTTTAACAAAATAATCAAACTGATTACGTGAAATATGACTATTAATAGCATAAAGGCTAGCTAAAGTTTTCACTATTTCTTGATAAAATAGAAAGTTATCAGCCAAACCATTAAATATGTTGCGAGTTTGCTCTTGAAAGATAATATTACTACCTAGGCGGCAGCAAACAATACATGCTTTTCCTGAAAGAACGACTTAATTAGCTTTTTATTTCTCTTAATACCTTCTAAGTCCAGAGTGGCTCGGTTTATAAGCTGCTCACCTTTTTTTAGTGGCTTTTTGCTTGTGCCCATTTTCTTCATATAGCTCCAAACCAATTCATCTGGATTTAAATCGGGTGAATACGGCGGTAAAAATACTATTTCTAATTCACCATTTAGTGAATCTATAAAGCGCTTTACTTTTTTTGATTTATGGACTGGGTGCCCATCGACTATAACAACTATACGCCTTTTTCGGTTCTTTAAGAATCGCTTAAAACAGTCTATACATTTATCTGCTGTAAACTTTCCCTGATAGAGGTGATACCAAAACCCACCTGTATTTGACAAGGCTGAAATTGCATTGATTGATTGCCTTTGGCCGCTGGTTCGTACAGTAGGGGGCTTACCTTTTTCACCCCAGGTTCTTTGTAAGGGATCATCTGATCTAATGCTTGCTTCATCTAACCAAAATAGCTCTGCATTTCGCTTCTTTGCATAGGCTTTTACTCTTGGATATACCTCTAAAATCCATTGTTTTACCGCTTGTTCATCTCTTTCATAAGAGCGGCGCAATGGCTTTTGAGGGGTTAAACCCAAGCGATGAAGTAACTCGCCTGTGCTTGTCACACTTAGCTCAATACCAAACCTGTCTTTAATTAAATTAGAGACAACTTGGCGTGTCCACAACCCAAAATCAAAACCATATTGACGTGGGTCTCCTCCCACTATCCAGCGTTTAACTTCTTGCTCTTCTTGTGAGGAAAGTTTTCTATTCCTGCCACTTCTTGCTTTTGGTGCTAAACCGTCAAGTCCTTTTTCTTTAGCAACCTTTAACCAGGTATAGATTGATTTCTTCCCTAAACCTAAGCTAACGGTTACGTCGGCTACACGCTCCCCATCCCAAACTCGTTGTACTGCTAGGGCCTGTTAACACTAATGTTGTTACAATAGGCTCATGGAGATTACAACACAACAATTTAAAATGATCGAACACTTGCTGCCTGTTCAGCGCGGCAATGTAAAACTATCGAATATACAAGTACTCAACGCCGTTCTCTATGTTGCCGAGCATGGGTGTAAGTGGCGAGGGTTACCGAAATATTTTGGCAACTGGCACAGCATTTATACACGCGTTAATCGATGGGCCAAAAAAGGTGTTTTAGATGATGTTTTTTCTGTATTACAAGAAGCTGATGTCATCAATATCCAGGTTGATCTTGTGTCGCTCGATAGCACAATCATACAAGTTCATCCTGATGGTACAGGCGCGTTAAAAAAAACGGTCCACAAGCGATTGGTAAATCAAGAGGAGGATGGTCAACTAAAATTCACCTGGTAGCAGCAGATGATCAAACGGCGGTCACTTTTTCATTATCTCCAGGTCAAGCAGGTGATGCACCGGAAGGTAGAAAGCTATTAAAGAGGCTTGAAAACTGTGGCTGGGAAGGTGCGCACGTCATTATGGATAAAGCCTACGAAGGTGACGAAACCAGGCAACTCGTATTTGATTTAAATATGGAGCCTGTGGTTCCGCCAAAAAGTAATCGGTTATCACCTTGGAAGTATGATCGTGAAATGTACAAGAAACGTAATGAAGTTGAACGCTTATTTCGTAGGCTAAAAGGCTTTAGACGTATATTCTCTCGATTTGAAAAATTAGACACTGTTTTTCGCTTTTTTATTCACTTTGCACTTATCGTCGACAAACTAATTAGTGTTAACAGGCCCTAGCTTACGGATTAAGTGTTGTTCTTCTGTACTCAATTTTCTTGCGTCGTATTTCATGGAAGCGATTATAACACAAGAGTATTCATTATTTCCGATCCGTTAGTAACTCTTTCCTTATCAACATTACGTTCATAACTAAATAATAATAATGTAGCTAATAATAGGGCCAACACTGGAATACCTACTGCAATAAAACGTTGCTGTGCCGCCCACTGTAATAAGCTGCTGTTTTGTTGTTGTCCTTGCAGTGCAGCTGTCAGGTTTTCCTTCACCTGGTTTGCTCCGTTTTATTGGCACGCTGATCTTATTTACGTGTCACTATTATTTATATGATACTTCATACATAAAAGAAAAATTTCACATAAACTGAAAAGGTTCAACTGCCGTTGGCAGTTTAGTTAAACCAGATCAATACCGAATGATTTGTTGAGCTATTTCAATGTAGCTGTCAACAGCAGCAGGTCTAATAATGTAACAATTGGCATGCTTTTGATATGATTCCAGCATATTTTTTTGCCGTTCGCCCCCAAGTGGTATAACTATCAAGTAAATGATATACTACAGAAGTATTATTTTTGTTTAACTCTACAGAGCTCATAAGCTATAACAACATTCACAAACTAACCTGTCTTGCCCAACATTTTTTTTCGGTAAATACGCTGTTTACTGTCAACTACTTCAAACTGATCTTCTAATACCGAAAAATGCAAACTTTCCCCTTTTCCCAAGCAGAGAAAACCACCATAACGCAAACTATTAAAAAATAATGAAAACACCTGGTTTTGTAATTCACGATCAAAATAAATAAACACATTGCGACAAAAAATCACATTCATTTCACCAAACACACCATCTTGCACCAAATTATGATGAGAAAAAGTAATATTTTGTGACAGTAAGTCACTAATTTTCCCATGGTTATATGAGGTATAAAAATAATTATCAAGATTAATTTCTTTAGAAATTTTCTCAAAATTTTTCTCAGCTTTCTTTATTTTTTTTACAGAATAAATACCTAACCGAGCCTGCTCCAACGCTTCATTATTAATATCAGTTCCATAAATAATGGAACGCTCAAATAAGTTGTGTTCATTTAACAAAATAGCCATGGAGTACACTTCTTCACCAGTAGCACACCCAGCATGCCAAAGTTTGATATAAGGAAAGGTGGAAAGCATTGGTAGTACATTATTAACAAAACTGGCAAAGAAATCAGCATCACGAAACATTTCAGTGACGCCTATTGACAGTTTTGCCAAAAAGCAGTTAAAAAAATTAGCATCCCAAAGTATTTTAGGGATCATTTCAGAAAGATGAATAATTTTCCTCCCTTCTGCCAAATCTTGTAACCGCCGATGTAATGAATCTTTAGAGTAGTGGGTAAAATCATAACCATAACGATGCTTAACAGCTTCCAGTAACAGCTTAACTTCCAGTAATACCGTATCACTTTCGGATGAAAAATATTTTTTTCTCTGTCAGACAGTGCTGTTTCACTATTATCCACTGTTGTTAATTGCATAAATTTTTATTAATTCCATACTAATAGACAGTTTATTTATGCCGCCACTTTGTTATCAAACAGCAGTACTCGTATTAATGTCAGTAAAACATCAATATCCACTGGCTTAGCTAAATAATCATTGGCACCTGCTTGTAAACATTTATCTCTCTCATCTGGCATGGTTCGGGCAGTTAAAGCTATAATGGGTATGGCTTTATATATAGGATTTCCTAATTATCATCATACCTAAGCTATATTTAGTAGCTTACCTGGTAGTGGAGGTGTTCTCAGTGCTACAAATGCTAGCCTAGGAATAAATTCTACTAAGCTAAATCTTCGATTAAATCGATACTGAAATTCAGCAAGATAACGTTGTGCATATTTAGCGCGAATAGCATGATAAGTACTACGTAAAGCACTTTTTAAGTTTCCAAGGATGGTGTTAACCCAATAAAATTCAGGTTCCTCTACTGATGCACGACCACCACCGCATACAATTTTATCATGAAGACAACCTGCTTCTATGACACCATTAAAACAGGCCAGTCCATCGGAGATTACGGTACTGCCCTTGGCCAAATTCTGCCTACTCCAAGCCGTTATCTCTTCTTTATTAAACCCTTTTAAAATGCTCAGTTTAATTCGTGTCGGTTGACCTTGTTTTGTTGTTTCTACGGCTGCTACAAAAGGTATTTTCCCATCTGCTCCCCTACCTCTTTTGCAACCTGTACGCTCACCACCAAGATAGGCATCATCAATTTCAATAAAACCCGACAATTGCTTGGTGCCTTCTCTTTCTTGCATCACTTTCATGAGCTTATGTTTCATTCTCCAGGCAGCTTGATAGGAAATACCTAAATGGCGATGTAATTCTATGGCTGATATACCTTTTTTGTCTTGGGAGATCAAATACATCCCTTGGAACCAAGTCTTTAATGGTAATTTGGTTGATTCAAAGATAGTACCTGCAGTTACAGATGTTTGCTGGTGACATTTATAGCACTGCTGAAGCTTTCTAGTAGTGAGTTGACAGCATTTGTCGTATCCACAATTGGGGCACTGAAAACCTTCTGGCCATCGCAATTTGTATAAGGTATTAAAGCATTGTTCTTCTGTACCATATTGTTTGAGAAACTCGTTTAAACTCAGGCCTTTTTGAAATTGAACTTTGTTGATAGCCATTATTTATACCTTCTCAATTAAGTTTCCATGCTGTTCAAATATACAGCAGTTAATGGCTTAGGTATAGTGATAATTAGGATAATTTATAAAGTAAGAAAGCCAAGGAAAGATTATCACTCCTGTCTAACAAAATAAAATTTACATAAAAATTAATGCAATATTGAAGTCTGAAGAGACTATGCAATGAATGAATCAACAGCCACGTTGACAACCAACACAAAGAACTCACCTAGCGAGGCTTCTACGAACTTAGACAGTGAATATATGAGCGTAATATACGCCATTACTCATGATCTTAGAGCACCATTACGGGGGTTAGAAGGTTTTTCTAAGTTATTGTTACAAACATACGGCAATGAGTTGGATGATCAAGGATTACAATGGTTATCTCTAATTGCAAAGAATGCAGCTAAAACTCAAGCAATGTTTGATGATTTATTAATATATTCCAGAATTTGGTCTACATCACACGAATACGAAAAAATTGATTTAAATACTGTTACCAATGATGTTATTAATGAAGATATAAAACATAGTAACTTCCAAGCCCCAATTATCGAAATTGCTACTTTACCGAAAATTAAAGGGGTTAAACACTTATGGAAGCTGCTATTAAGAAATTTATTAATCAACTCATTAACATTTCAGCCTGAAAAACAACAACCAAAAGTAGTAATTAAACCATCAACTATTGATGGACAGTGGTCCCTACAAGTTGAAGATAATGGTATTGGTGTTAAAAAGAAAGATTATCATAAAATAACTCAAGTTTTTTCTCGGTTGAATAGTGAAAAGCAATTCCAAGGAAAAGGAATGGGACTAGCGTATTGTCGACAAATCGTTAAGCTCCATGAAGGCAGCTTAATCTTTGGCCAGTCGACTCTCGGCGGGTTAGCTGTTATATGCGCTTTTCCCAGTTATATACTTGTTTAACTCAACTATTTAAAAGTGCGGGTAAACAATGAAAGAGTTTATTTTACAAAGTTATGAGCCTGGTAGCACACTGTTAATGGTTGAGGATAACCCAAGTGATGCTTTGTTGTTTAAGACAATGATTGAAAGAGTATCTTGCAATTATATTTCAATTGAGCTGGCAGATAACTTTACCAAAGCACTTTCTCAACTAAAGCAACAAAATTACACGGCTTTATTGCTTGATTTAAACTTACCTGATATTGATGATGCAGGACAAGCTATTCAACAAATTCAACAGATAAACTCTCGGCTTCCCATTGTTATTTTAACCAGCTCTGATGACCCGGCCCTACCTTTAAAGTTACTACGTCTGGGTGCTCAAGACTATATGTGTAAAAATGAAGTAACACCCTCAATTTTATTGAGGTCATTACGATATGCAAAAGAGCGAAAAAATATCGAACTAGAACTAAAAAGAGCGTTAAAAAAACAGGCTAATCAAAATGAGTTACTAAAGTCTATTGTTCGAAAAGACTCCCTAACAGGCTTACCTAATCGCTTATATTTTTTCGATTTTTGTAAGCGATCCCTGAATTTAGCCAAACGCCATAATACTGTAATGGCCGTTTTATACTTTGATATTAATGGTTTTAAATACATTAATGACACCTACGGACACACCACGGGGGATCTACTACTTAAAGAAATTGGCAATAAGGTTAGCAGCGCACTAAGAAAAGAAGATATGCTATTTCGACTAAGTGGTGATGAGTTTGCCATTATTGCTGAACAGTTGCATGCTGAAGTACAGGCATACCCTATTGCTAAACGTATTAATAATGCCATTTCTATTTCGCCAATTAAAATTGGCCAATATAATATTGATGTAAGCATTAGTATCGGTATAGCCGTTTATCCAGATAGTCAAACCGTCCAGGAGTTGGTTAAACATGCTGATATTGCTATGTATGAAGCAAAATATAATAGTGATCACTTTGCCTGTTTTTACAGTAAACGACTGGATTCGCTCAATAACAGACAAGTAGAAATCGCCAACTTGTTGCCTACCGGCATTCGCCGAAAAGAGTTTTCAGTGGTATACCAACCCGTTATCAATTGTTTAACCAGCGACTGCTCAGGGGTTGAAGCACAAATTCGCTGGAATAATAAAGAGTTGGGTAATGTACCACCTGATGAATTCATTGGTATTGCAGAAAATTCAACCTATGGAAGCGCGCTTTGCTGTTATGTAATACGCGAATCAGCTAAGTTAATTAAAAGACTAAATGGTAAATATCAACCACACATTGGAGTTTCTATTAATGTAGCTGCTCGACAACTGACTAATCCCACTTTTTTCAATAACTTGCTCAATACGATCGCAGAAGTCAACCTACCACCAGAAATGCTATGTATTGAAATTACTGAGCGACAAATAATTCAAAATTTAAAACTATGCGAAGCAACTCTTAACAAAATAAAACAGTATGGCGTACAAATTGCCTTAGATAATTATGGTACAGGTTTTTCCTCAATAACCCATTTGAAAAACCTGCCTTTTGATAAAATTAAAATAGATAAAAGCCTTATTAGTCACCTTGATACCGATGGCAAAAATTTCGCGTTAACAGATGCCATTATTGCGATGGCAAGGCATTTGGATTTGACAGTGATTGCAGAAGGGGTTGAACGCAGGGAAGAACTCGATTTACTCGTTAAAATTGGCTGTGATGAAGTGCAGGGTTATTACCTTAGCAGACCAATTGCACCTGCCAGTATGCAAGAGCTACTTGGCAACATGTCTACTGGACAAAGCAATTTTAAGAGTTCTAGCGCTATTTAATTGGCAACCAACATCACAAGGGCCCATGCAGGCCCCATCTGCAGCTTCACTACTTAGTGAGCGTGGCCGTGTTGCAACTCTTCTTCTGTTGCATCACGTACATCAACGACTTTCCCTTCAAAATGTAAGGTCAAACCGGCTAACGGGTGGTTCGCGTCAACGGTTACTTCATCGTCTTGTATATCAGCAATAACAACTGGAATGTCACCTTGTTCCGTCTGTGCAGTAAAACGCATGCCTGCTTGCAAATTATCAGGGTCAGGAAAGGTAGCCAAAGGTACTTTTTGGATTAGTTGTTCTTGATGTTCCCCATAAGCATCTTCTGGATTAACACTTACCTGAAAACTATCACCTGCCACTTTGCCTACTAGCTCTTGCTCTAAGCCAGGAATAATGTTTCCAAAGCCATGCAGGTAAGCAAGTGGTTGACCTGCTTCAGACTGGTCAATTACCGTACCGTCATCATCCTTTAACGTATAATCAATGCTCACTACACACTTGTCACCAATTAACATAGCTGTTCCTCAAATCAGTCATTATATGCAATTCAACTCAGCCCTAAGCTGCTCATATACCTATTAGCTTCAAGGCATAATGAAGGGGCTCGCCGGATGAGGTCGAGGATTTATGAAAACAGAAGAAAATCAAGGAGGACCAGTGAGTTACTTGTGAAGCCATAAAAGCCTTTCCGCTCAAAGGCTAGTCTAACAGATATATAATAATTCTCAATTTCAGTATGCTATAAACAAAACTACCTTAGTTGCTAGGTAGCAATTTATGCTTTTTGCTTACAAAAGCCCAATCCACTTGAATGGAGCATATTTGAACAACGCTAACTAGCCTCTAGCTAAATAATCAGTCAACTGCTTATAAACAACAATTTTATAAATATCAGTGCTCAGGATATATTGAATAATAACTAAATAAAACCAAGCGTACTTCACTTATTCATTCCCTTTTTTATTAAAGATCAGTCATTTCAAAATAATTATTTTACAATCACTCTATCAGAAAAAGCTTTTAACATTTAATAAATTTTATTAAATAAATTGAACAACTGCATAGTACTCATTATGTTCTGGTACAATATTCCCCATCGCATTAACGCTAACAATTATTAATAAAATCTCACAACAGCAAATTAGCTATAGCCAAAGTCAACATTATGTGTACTTTCATTTAGTATTTTATGTATTAGTAGTACAGCAATTAAACCATTATATGTAAATAATAACGAATCAAATGAAGCAACAACCTTTGCCAATAATTTTGAATCCACACACTTAATTTCTGCCAAATTTATAGGTGGTATCTGCCGCTCCAGGCAGAGCCGTAGGACATTCTTCTTGCCCCTTAGAAATTATTCATGAAGGAGGCTGGTCCACCACTTATTATCATTTAAGTAATATTCGAACACAGACAGGTCAAACTGTTTCCCGCAATCAGGCAATAGCCAATTATGCAGGCAATATATCCCAAGCACTTTGTAATGGTGGCCACTCTACTGGTCCTCATCAACACTTTTCATTGAAGCGTCATGGTTCAGCCTTTCACTTAAACGGAGTGATGTTTTCTGGCTATAAAGTAAACACAGGGCGAAATAGTTACGATTCTAACTGTAACTACTTTTGAAAGGTATCACGACTATCCCTTCAACCAAAACGAAAAAGCCTCTCTAAATAGAGAGGCTTTTCATAGAAAAATTAAGCAGTCATAAGCAAAGGGACAGCCAAATACTCAATTAAACAAACGTAATGTAGGGTAAAATTGTTGAGCCTAGATTAATCACAAAGCTGAAAATAGGCACCCCCATAACACTTAACGCTACCAAGATCAATAACGCACCTGCTCCATAGCGACTGTTAAGCTCTTGATACTTAACAGCCAAATGTCTAGGCAGCAAATAAGGCAAAATATAGTGACCATCTAATGGCCCTAAGGGGATCAAATTAAAAATCATTAGCACGAGGTTAATGATAGACAAATAGGTAAAGAAAAACTTCGGCCCATCTCCAATAAAAAGCGACCAGCCTTGCTCCAGGCCAAATACATAAAGGTTATATGTAAAAATAGCAAGCAACAGGTTCATACCAGGTCCTGCTGCAGCAACTACCATGCTTGCCCAACGAGACGTAAAGTTCCGAGGATTGGTAATAACAGGTTTGGCATAACCAAAACCAATGATTGCCACCATTAACAATCCCATCGGATCAATGTGGGACATAGGGTTTAAGTTAAGCCGCCCCATCCGCTCTGCCGTATCATCCCCATACAGCTTAGCCGTCACGGCATGACCAAACTCATGAAAAGTAAGTGCTATCACTATAGCGATCAACAATAGAATAAAAACGGCTATCTGGCCTTGTAAGAGAAGCTGCAACATGCTTTTACTGACTCCTGCGAAGAGCGACAACTCTGGAACAATACAATTTCCAAATCAGCCAAGCTTACCGCCAGTTAGTAGCTTTAGCAAATGGTTACATTCTAGAAGTAAGGATACATGGAGCCAGTGGCACTGAGATCATCATCCATATAGTTAGTTAGTAGTGAAATGAGCAATACCATTACGATGAGGAAACCTTACAGCATCTTCAAAGCGGTTTTCACAAGCAGGCAGTAATAAAGGTTGTTTTTTCATAATAAACCACCAAATTTATATTTGGTGGCAAAACAGTAAAACTTAAATATTAAAGTCTAGTGCCGGATTTTAATATTTTGTTTAAGGTAATGTGTCTTCAACATAATATCTCTGTGAATACACGTCATTTGGTTATTTTCATCAAATAAGTCTATAAATGTCTGCCACCCAATATAAGGGTCTTCAGAGACAAACAGTGATGAGTGGGTTTGAGCTAGTTTTGCACTTTGATAAAAAAATTGGTATTTATCATCAGTACAAAACCCTTGATGCGGCCTTGAATAGGATAAAACTTTTTCAAATGATAGATTTTCAATAATTGGTTGAGTAGATAATGGTGGCAAATTTTTAAAGCTAACAGGTATATTCATATTCACTTTAAGTACAGCATGGGTAGCTAAAAAACGAAATACAGCAGACTCATCCTCAGGTAAATAAAAGACCATGACTTCACATAGATAAGGATAGTTACCAGGTAATAATTTAGGTTGATACTCTTCTGGCAATTCACTAAAAAATGAAATTAACTCAGACTCCAGCTTACATCCTTGTTGTCCTGGTGGAATCAAATTAACCTTTGCATCCTGAATATCATGTTCTTCAACAAATGAATAGTATTTATTTTGCTCATGTGGTTTAGGGTATAAAGATACCACTACTTTTTTAAAGTCAAAAACTTTAGTTGGTTTTGAAACGACTTTACTATATTTTGTATACCAAATAGGTCCTCGCTGGATATCTTTAATAGGCACAAATACCATATTATCTTGCTCAATAATACGGCTCCAATCCAATGTATTAATGTCTATAGGGTTAGCGACCGTATAACTTGTTATGACTAAAGAAAGTACTGCAAAAAGCCAATAACCAAACCAGCATAGTATACGATTTATTACGTCCATTTTTTTAGTTCCCGAAATGCAAAAAGCACTACATGCTAGAAAGCATGTAGTGCAATATAATTATGATAATACTTTGTTTACAATCACTACTGTCCAATCAGCGCTCTACAGCCTGGATCATCCATATTCCAAACAATACGACTCATTGGTGGTTGCTTCATACAACTGAAGTTAAGTGTGGTGTTGTAATGGCGCATAACACCTGGAGTATAGTAGTACATAAACTCCTCACCCCCCTTCATTAACTTGTCGTAGTTTGACTTCATGGTATAAATTGGATCCCATTGTTGCTGCTGTTGCCCTGGGTTAGGAGAAGGTTGTTGCTGTTGCTGGAATGCTGCAACCTCATTAAACAACTCGCCTTGTAACTTATCTCTTAATGCACCAACAGCCTGCTGATAGCGATCATCATCAGGTGACACAGGACCAAAAGATCCATCATTTTGCTGGAATTGTACTACCGCACCACACTGTGATACGTCTTGACACTGGGCCTGTTGCTGGAAGAACTGCTGAACTTCTTGTTCCTGATTAGCATTTTGATTTTGACTGGTAAATTGGCTGGCTTGTTTAAATAACTCAGGCCAATCAACTTTTACTTTTACTACATGATATTTCTCATCAGTTTTTATTTTCCAGTCAATACGAGCTGTTAACAGGTTATCCCATTGACCTCCTGTCATAAGAATATTATTAATTTGTTGATCCCAGCCAGGTGTTGTTACAGCTTGGAATGGTAAGTCTTGATTAACTACAGTTTGACTTGGCACCATCATGGATCTGAACCGATACATGACGTTAGTACTTAAATCATATTCACCACTTTCATCATTTAACATGGTACATTTAGGCACATCTATTTGTCGTTGCTGCCCACCTTGACCAATCGTCAGCTTCTCATTTGAGCAAGCAATATCTAAACGACCATTATCAATTTGATTACCAGTTGCTAAGAAAGTGGTTTGTGCTTCAGTGGCAGGTGCAGGAAAAGCTTTTAACCCATGGCGGTTGGCTTCATCTAATAAGTCTTGAAGTGCGTCATAATCCCCTAATGTAGAAAATGAGCCACCCATATAACTTAATGTTTCACCTGCAAAAAAGCCGGAAGTTTGCATTTTGTGGAATACGTTAAAACGAGGCACAGGCATAGAACTGGTAGCAGCTTGTATAGCAACATTACCACGCTTAGGAATGTAGTAGATTTTGCTAGAGTCATAGCCATCTTTCAGCAAATAGAAGTTATCATAAATTCTTGCTGAAAATTGCACATCTGGACTCTCATCAATTGGAGCAGCAGCCGCTTGCTGAACCATAGCAGCAACTGCAACTGCCATAAGGGTTTTGCCTAATTTCATTATGACTATCCTTGTATAGAAAAAATGGATAATATTTATACTAACGTTAATGACTAAAACTGAAGAACCTAACTTATTATTGAATTTTAAAAAATATAAATGGAACTATCCCTTGTTACTAAGCTCAAATACACCGACAAGCCAGGCGCCAGTGATGCTATTTGTTAGACATAAGCTCTGTAAATTAGACTTTTGTCTAAGACAAAACCCATAACAAGTTTCTTTCTAACTACTTATTTACACCTAATTTCATTAGTTTAGCTGCGTATATTTTGAGGAAAGACTTACACAGTCAAAAAAACCATTTGTTGATGAAAATCAATAATAATTTTTTGATGAAACATATAAAGTATACGCCAACAGGTTTATGTAAATCATTACTATATAAAAGATGAATTTTTTTCATAAGCTTAACCTGAGCACTTCAATAAATACCAAATATTTTGGCCACTCCCTGCTACCAAAAAATAAAAGCACCAGTATAATACAAAGAGACATTCAACTAAAAAATATAAGACCTTATTGGTATTACAACGATTTCACAAGGAAGTTTTATGAAAGTAAGACTGTTTCTCTTCTTGTTACTGTTCACTCCACTATCCTGCTTAGCTGTTAATTTCTCAGCTGAAATTATCAACCAGTTTCACTTGATCACTGACCCTAATGATAATCGACAATTATTTTATATCTCTCGCTACGGTGGAGTTGAAAGAATAGCACCTACTCCTGCAACCAATGTAAGCAATAGAAACCCTAGCACAAATGAAATTTTACCCAATTTTTATGCAGTAACTTTGTATGGCTTAGCCCAACCATTTACTGATAAAGAAATGGTTGGCTTTGGTGGTACTTTTTCTACCATCGAAAACCATACCCTCGTTAAACAGCTAAAAACTGAAGCTAAGCAGCTTGGGTATACATCAGTACAACCAGCAAAACATCAATTTGCTCAGCTTAATTTTATTGCGACTGCATTCGATGTAACAAATGGCCAGCTAGCACTAGAGTGCAAAATAGAGAAAATACCTGTTGAGCACTCCAGCGAATCCCATGTCACCATGCCACTATGTAAAATAAAAGGCACTGATCAGGTTTATGATATTAATATTAATCTACTTTATAGCCTTGAAACTCAGTTACATGAACGGGGTAGCACCAGTACCAAAATTCCATTTGACGCAATTACGTTGCCAGGCTGGAAACCTCATTTACAAGATTTATTAAATAAAGGAAATACATGGAACCACTTATTAACTGGAGTTGTTGACTGGACCATTAGCGATAAACCCTTAAACATTATCAAACTTAATGTCGACTGGATAAAACTTTATAACTTTACTTTTAGAGAGCTAAAGTCTGGGATGAACCCTCTGCTAAGCCGAGAAGATGTTCGTACCAAAATGGAAGAGTTACTTAAATGTAATGATATCAGCCAATGTGGTATTCAATTTGCAGGCTCTCTCAGCCCAGGAAAAGTTAGAGAGTTAGGCGAAACCCTATCACTTCAAGATACGCTTAGCACAACTTTGTTCACTGAAACTCACTTAACACTTAGACGCAGAGATCCATCAGCAGCTAGCCCCCTTAACCTAGCAAACAATATTGATAACACAGATGAGGTAAAAACTAACTTTATTCCTAAAGTGAACTTTTACCAAGTACTACAGTTGCAAAATGCCAAACTTGAAATGTTAGCCCCTAATAATAATATTAAACAATATCGAACAGTATTAGATATCAACTGTATTAAAGGGGCAATTGATGGTGATATCAGTTTAACTAATAACCATGCAGGATGTATAACAAGTGCCGACCGTTATGCAAACTATCAATGGAGCCGTTGGAAAAGTAAACATCGGGCTAACTCGATTGGCGACCTGGAAATGCCTGCAGGTTGTTACAACCCTGTTCGAGTTAAAGCTCGCTCAAAAACTGGCCAGACATATCTTAGTTTAAAAGAGCGGCTACTCCTCTCGCCTAGAAAAGGTTTATTTTGTTGGAATAAACATCAAGCCGATGGCAAATGCGCTGACTATGAAGTGAGTTGGCTATGTGAGGCAGGCTCCTCAGAACCTCCCATTATTATTTGGCCTGAGCGCCCCATTACTTTATAAAAACCAACTAGAGGTTGAACGACAGTATCTATTTTTTTATTACAAATTTATTGAGAGATTGTTTCATTATTCACAGTCTCTCTTATTTTCTTGTTTGCTTACTTCATTTATTTCGTTGCTTAACTTCTCCTTGTCCTAACCTTTGTAAACCAGTGTAAAGTTATTTGCCCCTTACCAACTGTATTGCTACTAATTAGTACTTATACCCTTCGCGAATAACTTTTAGGGGGCTAACCTTGTAGTAGCAGGTTAGCCCCCTAAAAGTCATTCGCTTTGGCTATATTTCCAGTGTTTTATTTTATACCACGTAGTTTTCTGTATTTAAGAAATATAACAATAAGGATACAGTTATGCCTTACTATAAACTGTGTTTTGGCGCTATTCCCTTACTAGCCTTAGCGATACCACAATTATCAGCCAATGTGAATATTAAAGAGTTCCCCCCTCATAGAACTGTTCTAAACCCAGCTTATTATAATAACGAACATTTTTTAGAGGATATTTCTCTTGTACAGTGTACCCTTGAGAATAAGCAACAATCTCTTTGCTTTCAGTTAAAAGTTAAAAGTAATGCCATAGAGGATGGTCCTTACTGCCCAGAAACAGTCAACGACGTAGGTGGTATATACCCCTATGACGGCAAAACCAATCCTGGCCTTCGAGTACTTAACAAAGACTTATTCGAAGATATGGAAAAAGACGGTTATGACATTATTGATGATAAAGGCAATATTCGAGTTGCTATTTTTGACCCCAGTCAACCAGATAATCGTGATCCAGAGCTTGCTTACTGTATTGAAGTAGAGCCTGACTATCGACTGAAATTGACTTATTTAATTCCTGCTTCACCCCGTTTTGCTGAAGAACCAACGCCTATGGCAACTGCCGCTAATATTGTTGGATTATCACTGGTTGGCGTTCCAATTAATGGTCTCCCACCCTCTGTAACAGATAGTTTTCCTGGCACCAGTCCCGGAAATTTACCTGCTTTAGATCCCTGTGGCGGGCATATCAATGAAGGTTTTTATCATTCGCATATGTTTCCTGAAACGATTAATAAAAAACTACATAAAAATGGTATTACTGAAGTGCAATGTACCAATATTTATCAAAAGGAACCGACAGCATTAATCGGTTATGCAATGGATGGTTTCCCTATTTATGCCAGCCTTGAATTACCTGGCTCCCCTGCTAGGGACTTAGATAAATGTAATGGTCATTTTGGTCCTACTCTGCACTACCCCTGGGGTGAATATCATTACCATGCTATTCATGATGAAAATGTCGATATTCCACGCTGTTTAAAGGGTGTCTTAGCCAAAGACCAACTCATTGTTGAATAAAAAACTTTCTTTACTAAAAGTATATTAAAGATATGGAATATGTGAAATGAATGGTAATCAGCATAAAATAAATAACCTTCTTACTCTATTATTTAGCTTCCTGTTAATTCTATTACCGGGTGCTTCCCATGCTCATAGTGGCAACATGTCGTTTTTTAGATTAACTCAGCAAAAATCCACTTGGCATTTAACCGCTATTTTAGCCCAGGCAACGGTACAGTCTTATCTACCTGTTACCAACAGTCCACCTCTTACGAAAAAGTCAGCAAAAGAAGAGCTAGAGCAACAATTGGTTGATTATCTTAAAAATAATATTGCTTTTACTATAAATGGAAATAAGACTAATTTAAATCTTAATAAGGTTAGGTTAGGCAATCATGAAACGAAAGTCTCATTTACCTTGAATAAACCTATCAAACAACTGAATAACTTGGATATTTCGATAAAAGCGTTTTCCCATGGTAAAAACCATCATAATATTCTCTTGGTTTCAACCACAAATACCCAACATAAAGTAATTTTATCAGTTAGAAACAACTTCACCTCAACATTAAAAATAGATCCCTCTACGCAACAGTAATGAACCTTTAACTAACAATGCAGTTATCTATCAGATAGCCAGCTGGTAACTGCATTCAACTCCTCTTCCGCTATAGACAAGACAAAGCCCTAACCTGTCTAAATAACAGCCAAACCTCTAATCAACTCTTTCGTAGCTTTACGTATTTTATTTGTACGTCAGTCAGTTAGACTGTGGTGGTTAATATTCTATTTTGTTTTCATTGTGTGTTATAGGCTAACCACTTGAGATGGCACTACAATGATAAGTGCTATTGCATATAGCCTTCAGTGAATCGCTTGTAGTGACTAACATAAGCACTAGCAACCATTCGCAAAGGCTATAACACGTTAATTTCTTAACAAAAGACAGTTTGCAGTGAATACTACACCCTCCAACATTCTCGTTATCAACTGTGGCAGCTCATCAATCAAGTTTGCTGTCATCAATCCCACTACTGAACAAGCACTTATTACCGGAATTGCCGAACGACTAGGCGAAACCGGCTCGCAAATCGTGTGGAAAGACAGCCAACAAAAACACACAATTGCACTAACAACAGCTGACCATGATTTAGCCATGCAGTCGATTTTAAAGCTGTTAGCAGAACAACAGCTCATTGATTCTCTTGCTGCAATTGGCCATCGGGTAGTGCATGGTGGCGAAGAATTTACCCATTCCACGCTAATCAATGAAAAAGTCAAAAAAGCCATTGCTGATTGTCAGCCCTTAGCCCCTTTGCATAATCCGGCCAACTTATTGGGCATTACCATCACTGAAAAATACTTTGAGAAGATGCCACAAGTTGCCGTATTTGATACTGCTTTTCATCAAACCATGCCAGCTCAAGCTTATTTGTACGCTATTCCCTATCGGTTTTACAAAGAAAAAAGTGTCCGTCGTTATGGTTTTCATGGCACCAGTTACCGTTATGTAACCACAGCCGCTTGCCAGCAATTAGGTATTGACCAGCAGCACAGCCAATTATTATGTGCTCATTTAGGCAACGGTTGTAGTGCGGCCGCGATAAGTAATGGCCAAGCTATAGACACCACGATGGGACTTACTCCATTGGAAGGCCTAGTGATGGGTACCCGCAGTGGTAATCTAGACCCAAATCTATTTTCATTTTTAGCCGCTGAATATGGCTATAGCCTAGACGACATCAGCCACATACTGAATAAAGAAAGTGGTTTGTTGGGCATTTCCGAGCTGAGTAATGACATGCGTACACTTGAAGAAGCTGCCAACCAGGGTAACCAACAAGCTCAATTGGCCATTGCCGTTTTTTGTTATCAGCTAGCGAAGACTTTAGGCGGATTAGCCACGGCATTAACAAAAATTGATGGATTAGTATTCACTGGTGGTATTGGGGAAAATTCATCTTATGTTAGACAGCAAGTCATCAAACAACTGGCTATTCTTGGTTTTAAATTAGACGAGCAGGCAAACCTGCAAAATGGCAATGAGCAGGGTGTCATTACCCAACCAAACTCTACTTGTGCTTTAGTTGTAAAAACCAATGAAGAGTTAATGATTGCCAGAGATACCGCCAGCTTAATTAATCAAACCACAGCAACCGGTAACGACTAAGGTGAACAATGCATACATTTTACATTGCCCCAACTAGCTTTGGTGTTGGACTCACTTCAGTTGCCCTTGGTTTGGTACGCGCCTTGGATAACGTCGGCTTAAGAGTTAGCTTTTGTAAGCCTATTGCGCAACAACATGCATCAGATCAAGGGCCAGAACGCTCTACCCAAATGATACAACAAGTGATGGGCTTTACTCCTCCTCCACCTATTTCATTAGAGCGAGTAGAAGATCTATTAGGCGACAATAAGCGTGATATGCTGATGGAAGAAATAGTTGAGCAATTTGATCGCGCCGCTATTGATGCCGATGTTGTCGTGGTAGAAGGCTTAGTACCCACGCGTGCAGCGCCTTATGTTACTGGATTAAATGGTGAAATCGCCAAAACCCTGGATGCTGATGTTATTCTGGTGGCTTCTGGTCAGGAAGACAGTCTGTCAGAAGTAGCTGATAAGCTGGAAATAACCGCTGATAATTTTGGAGGCATCCAGCATCGAAAAGTCATTGGCTATATCATTAACAAGTTACCCATCGAGCTACTCCAGCAAATAGAAGACAGTAGTGCCGACGCATTTGATAAACTACCTGAGTTTCGCCGTAAGCAATTTCACCCTATTGGTTACATCTCCTGGAATGAGGATATGTCCTCCCCCCGTACCAAAGAAATTGCCGACCTACTAAAAACTCAAGTGCTTCATAAAGGGGATATTGAACACCGCCGAATAACGGGTAAAGTGCTGTGTGCTAGAACAGCAGCCAATATTTGTCATTTACTCAAGCCAGGTAAACTCATTATTTGCCCTGGCGACCGGGATGATATTATTTTAGCCACTTGCATGGCTGCAAGTAATGGTGTGCCACTTGCTGGACTATTATTAACTAATGGTATTGAGCCCCATGAACAAATAATGAACTTATGCAAAAAAAATGTTCAGCAGCATGGGCTCCCTATTTTACTGACTCAACTCAATTCCTATAACACGGCAACTACCCTAGATCGACTAAATAATGAAGTGCCTATTGATGATAGAGAACGCATTGAGTTGGTAATGAACTCAGTGGCCGATAAGCTCAATGCTGAATGGCTTAAAGAACGTTGTGGCACTCAGGTAGAAATACGACTCTCGCCGCCTGCTTTCCGCTATCAATTAATTAAACGGGCCAACCAGGCTAGCAAGCGAATCGTTTTGCCAGAAGGTAATGAACCAAGAACCGTCCGAGCAGCGTCTATTTGTCATGAACGAGGCATTGCTGAGTGTATTTTATTAGGTAAAACCGAAGAAATTCACCTAGTAGCTCAAGATCAAGGCTTTCAGTTACCCGACAGTGTCATCATTATGGATCCAGATGAAGTCAGGGGCCGTTATATAAAACCCATGGTTGAGTTAAGAAAATATAAAGGCCTTAACGCCCCAATGGCTGAAGCCCAGCTGGAAGATAATGTAGTCTTAGGGACTATGATGCTCGCTCAAAATGAAGTAGATGGTTTGGTATCAGGTGCCGTACATACCACGGCCAACACTATTCGCCCAGCATTCCAATTAATTAAAACCCACCCAGATGCAAAACTGGTGTCTTCCATTTTCTTTATGTTACTACCAGAGCAGGTATTGGTATATGGCGACTGTGCAGTAAACCCAGACCCGAATGCTGAAGAACTAGCAGATATTGCTATTCAAAGTGCTGACTCTGCAGCCGCCTTTGGTATTTCACCTAAAGTCGCCATGATTAGCTATAGCACCGGCAGTTCAGGCACAGGAAGTGATGTGGAAAAAGTGCGCGAAGCAACCAAAATAGCCCAACAAAAGCGGCCCGATTTATTAATAGACGGTCCGCTACAATACGATGCCGCTGCAATCGAAAGTGTCGCCAAGAAAAAAGCACCCAACAGCCCAGTAGCAGGTAAAGCGACAGTATTCGTATTCCCTGACCTCAACACAGGTAATACGACATATAAAGCCGTTCAGCGCAGTGCTGATGTAATCAGTGTCGGCCCCATGCTACAAGGCTTGCGTAAACCTGTTAATGATTTATCACGGGGAGCATTAGTGGATGATATCGTCTACACCATCGCCCTCACCGCCATTCAAGCGGATCAGTTTAGTAATAGGAAATAATTTCTTCATCCACCTTTCTGAAGACTAAAGTAAAAACAAGTTGATCTTGGATGTCGTTTTTGTCTATTCATAGAACAAGATCTATGAATAGGGCTAGATGAACGATATAGGCATGGATGCCGAGGGATAGACTCGCTGCGCGCTCTGTATCGGTTATATAGCCCTCATATCACCAAAACTCTTCTAGCCACCTAATATTCACACTCTCGAAGCAAAGTGCTATTTTACTGTCATAATTTAATATACCCACTGCGAATGGCTTTTAGGGGCGGCTGTCAAGCTACGAAGCCTCATGAGCCTATAAATAATAGGTGATTGAGGTGAGGAGTGATGACAACAAACCCTAAAAATCATACGCGAAGGGTATAAGCAGTAACCTAATAGGATGTACCTTTCATATGCTTAAAAAACTGCCTCCACCCATTAAAGGCTGCATTGCCAGTTTAATGCTGGCTTTAAATACCATCATACTCAGCTGTCCATTACTGATCATTGCCCTGTTAAAACTATTGATCCCTATTAAAGCCTGGCAACAAGCCTGTGCAAAAATACTGATCAAAATCGCTGAACTGTGGATGAGCATAAACAGCTTATGGATGAAACTGACCCAACAACTTACATTGGATATAAAAGGCTTAAGTAGCCTAAAAAAAGACGGCTGGTATTTAGTGACCAGTAATCATCAATCCTGGGCAGATATCACCTTATTACAGCATGTCCTTAACCGTCGTATCCCCATGCTTAAATTCTTTATCAAACAAGAACTCTTCTGGGTCCCTGTTATTGGCCTATGTTGGTGGGCATTAGATTTTCCTTTTATGAAACGATACAGCAAAGCCTATTTAGAAAAACATCCCGAAAAAAAAGGCCAAGACTTAGCCACCACTCGTAAAGCCTGCGAAAAATTCAAAGAAACCCCAGTCGCCGTATTTAACTTTATAGAAGGTACCCGCTTTACCGAGGAAAAGCACCGTGACCAGCAATCCCCTTTTAATCACTTATTAAAACCCAAAGCCGGCGGCATCGGCTTCGCCCTCGGCGCCATGGGCGATCAACTAAAAAGCTTATTAGATATCACCATCTACTACCCAGAAAAACAACTTAGTTACTGGGACTTCCTCTGCGGAAAAATCAATGACATTGCTATTCGAATAGAGCAAATCGAAATCCCCAAAGAATTTCTTAATAAAGATTATATTAATGACGGCCAATTCCGCGAGCAGTTTCAGTTATGGGTAACAGAACTGTGGGAGAAAAAAGATCAGTTGCTGGGTGAGTTGAGTAAACAAAAGCCTTCCATTCAACATTAAAACGCCTATACCAAAAAGCCCGCATAATGCGGGTTTTAATATCTGTATATTAGCAATCTAAATCAATGTTTAGGCTGCCATGCAGCTGATAAGACAGGGGCTAACGAAGCTTGCACTTCAGCAGTTACATTACCGTCTGCGGTTTCATAGTCATTAAAGGCGGCCATGGCTTGCACAAGCACTTCTATATCATCTTTAACAAGTAAATGATCGTTGGTTTCAATAACATCAACTTGAACATCAACCTGCCGCCACTTATAAGAAGAATACCAATCTTCTATTATAAATTGGTCATTTGAGCCAATCACATTAATTTGTAAATTATCATCTTGTTGGCTAAACCATAGGTTATCTTTTGAAAAATCTCTTAGTTTTAATATGTTTTTATACTTATCGGCTGTATCAGAAAAAATATCGAGTACTTCTTGGCTATTGATAGTAAAACCATTCTCAAAAGTAATTCTGTTCACTTCATAATCATCACTATTAGGAAAAAATGAACTCCACGTTAGTTTAGCATTTGCTCCAAGTGCTGTTAGTACTACACTATCACCTCTTTTAATCACTCCTTTAAATACTTGTTCAGGTTGAATGCCTCCAGTAAATAATACTGTATCCCCGCCTTTTTTAGAGCCATATAAACTATCATGATCACTATCAGGGCTAACTATACAAATATCACCACCATCTAAGTCAATAATATCATCCCCCTGTCCCCCTATAAATATATCATTACCCTCACCACCATAAATGCTATCTCTGCCATCGCAGCCACTAATAATATCATTGCCTTCACCACCACTTAGCTCATCACTTTCAGCCCCTCCAATAATAATATCATCGCCTAAATCTCCTTCAATTGCATCTTCACCATTTCCACCAAGCAGAATGTCATTACCCTCTCCACCTTCAATTGAATCAAACCCATCCTCACCTTTTATGATATCGTTGCCAGCACCACCAAAAACGTCATCATCACCTTCACCAGCTAATATCTCATCAACACCACTTTGGCCATAAATTAGATCATCGCCCTCTGTACCTATTAGCTTATCTTTATCATCAACCGAATTACCTTGACTGTCTTTATAGCGGCTATCAGCACCAATGATTGTCTTATCGAGACCACCCAGATAGTCAGTGGCTATCATGACATGCTCATCAAAATGAGCCTCTGAACCCAACCCCATATCAACAAAGTATGATACTGCCATTGCTTTTTGCTGAGTAAGTGTATAAATAACTGCTTTTGCTTCTTCATCAGAAGTAGGCTCCCCCTCACCTTCATATAATGAAAATAGCTCTGCTTGCTGATCGCGCGTTTCTTGAACTAAATGACTCTTTTCAGTATTAGACTGATATTTAATTAAGCTCCAGAGTCTTGCTCGCTGGGTTGGATCACCTTCCCCTTCAGTGATTATATTTTTTATTGATTTTATACTATCTTTTAATAACTCACCCTTAGTTTCGACACTTTCCTTTAAAAGTGAAATTACCGCAATCCGTTCTTTGGACGCTGGTAGTTGATGGTTATCACCTAATAAATCGTCAAGCTGTTTTTCCAAATCATTCAACTCATTTTCTAATAAAGTTGATGCAGCTTCAGTCGATTTTAATCGAATATTAATCAACTGTTGTTTCACTTGATAAGGCAATAACTGTTTGCCATTGAACTTACTCCCTGGCCACTGTAACGCTTCATCATTAATATATGCTTTTAAAACGGCTACTTCATACGAAGTAAATGGATTCAATAAGTGTGGTTCTAAAGTTTTAACCACATCCTTTACAGAGTATTTTGATAAGTCGAATCCAAACCCTATCGCAAGGTTAGCTTTATTATCAACATAAAAGCCTAAGGGACCATAGCTTTCAAGCAAACTTCTATTTTTTACTTTTTTTTATAAAGTAGTTTCTTTCTTCAGAGTAGCTACTCTTAGAATAATGTGTATTTATTTTATTTAATGCCATCGTTATTTCTCGGTTTGTGTCATTTTAATCCAGTCAGTAGTTTACAAATATTGTTTTTTAATCAAAGCCTCTATTTATTTCTTAAGCTTTCTTATATACAGACTCATCAGAAGCAAAGCCCAATTATTTACTTTCCCTTATTTTTTAGACTAAAGATTCCTACTGACTACAGGAGGTAAAATTTGGTTGTTCCCTTGTTTATAAGGTTGATTACTATACCACAACTGCCATTTTTCAGCAATATTTCAAACCGAAAAGCCACTAATATATCCTTCTTATATCGCCACATTTTTAGCCATTTTCAACTACTAAGAAATAATTATTTTAAATACGATATTTACACCAATCCATATAAGCCGTCCTACTTTGCTAGCGCATAAAAATAGATCAATCAAACGTCGTTGATTACCCGTTTTTACTCCCTGTATTGCCCCACCCCCTGTTCCTGGTTACTATTAAACCATGAACGACAAATCAAGCCTGCTGACACCCCCTACTCCTAAAATGTTTCTCAGCATTCGCTGGAAGCTGTGTATTTTGGTTGTTATCGCTACTAGTTTGGTGGCGCTAATTATGTTTGGCTTAATGCAGTGGAGTTTTGATCGCGGGTTTCTACAGTACATCAACCAGCGTGATAGCGCTCAGCTTGAAAAGCTAGTGCCATCGTTGACAAGTTATTATCAGCAACAACAAAGCTGGCAGGCGCTTACGCAAAATCGTCGCCGCTGGAGCGAGCTAGTGATTTCCGCCTTATCTCCTAGGTTAGTTAATCGCCCACCACGACACCCGCCGCCTTTCAGAAGATATGTACGCCGTTTTTTGTTGTTTGATCAGCATAAGCAGCTGTTGATTGGTAGGGTGCCTGATAAAGTGACACCGCTGTTTCACCCTATTGAGCATCAAAATCAAGTGGTGGGTTATGTTGGATTAATTCCTCGTAGAGAGCTTACCGAATATAACGACATTACCTTTGCTGAAGAGCACCAACAGTGGCTGCTGGTTATTACTAGTATTGTTATTTTGGTTATGGCATTGCTGGCTATCCCATTGGCCAGCACCATTGTAAAGCCTATTCAACGGTTGCGGTTAGCGATGGACCAGCTTGCTAACCGCCAGCCTCATTCACCATTAATCAATAACCAACAGGATGAACTAGGCTTACTGGCAAATGACTTTAATCGACTCAGTGAGTTGTTACGTCAACAAGAGCAATTACGAAAGCAGTGGCTGGCGGATATTGCCCATGAGTTACGTACACCTATCAGTGTATTGCAAGCAGAAATGGAGGCCATCGAAGATGGTATTCGCCCGCTCAGCCAAGCCAGTATTCAATCATTAAAAAAAGACCTGGACCGGCTTAAACATTTAGTAAATGATTTACATCACTTGGCCCTTGAAGATATTGGCGCAGTTGCTTACCAACTGTCGCCACAAGCTATTATCCCTGTTTTAGAAAACATCCTTGATCGCCATAATCAGTTATTACACAACCAAAGTATTCAGGTCACACTTGATAGCAAGGTAGATAAAACGCTTAGCTTGCCCCTTGATAGCAGCCGAATACAACAGCTGTTCACTAATCTGCTAGTCAATTCCATTAATTACACTGACAGCCCCGGCAATATCAAGGTAACGGTTGAGCAACAGGCTATTGCCATTAATATTATTTGGGAAGATTCAGCCCCTGGTGTTGCAGATGCTGACCTGCCTTTATTATTTGAGCGACTTTATCGAGTAGACAGTTCCCGTCAGAGAGATAAAGGGGGAGCAGGACTTGGGCTGGCTATTGTAAAAGCGATTGTTGATGGCCACCATGGGCAGATTAACGCAGAACATTCTGCTCTGGGTGGTTTAAAATTAATTATCTCATTACCTTTCTGAAGGTGATGCTAAGTGTACTATGAAGCTAATACTGATAGTTGAAGATGAAGTAAAGCTCGCTAAATTACTAGCTGATTATATTGCCAATGCGGGTTTCGAGCCCACAATATTCCATGAAGGCACAGCCGTCGTGCCCTGGGTAAAAGCCAATCAGCCGGAATTAATTTTGCTGGATTTAATGGTGCCAGGTATGGATGGTTTGGAAATATGCAAGGCTATCAGAAGCTTTTCCAGTGTACCCATTATTATGGTGACGGCTCGGGTTGACGAAATTGATAGACTGCTAGGTCTTGAGCTAGGAGCCGATGATTATATATGCAAACCTTACAGCCCTAGGGAAGTCGTCGCCCGGGTTAAAGCGGTATTACGCCGAGCTCACCCCCACACCAATACAGAAGCAACAGTCACTAGCCCACTGCAATTAGATGCAGAACAGCTCGCTGCTACCTATTTTGGCAAACCAGTTCCCTTAACAGCGATTGAATTTAAGTTATTGCAGATACTCGCCGACAAACCTGGCCGCATCTTTAATCGTCAGCAGTTAATGGAACACATTTACGAAGATCATCGCATCGTCAGTGATCGCACTATTGACAGCCATATCAAAAAAATACGTAAGAAGCTGGCGGAGATTAATGGGGAGCAAGAGATGATTCATTCCATTTACGGAGCAGGTTATACCCTTCGCGAATGAATTTTAGGCTTTGTTATCCGTCGCTCTTCACCCCAGTCATTTAGCTGATCTAAACTCCTGGGGCTTCATCGCTCGATGGCCTCGCCTAAAATGCCCTTCGCTGTGGGTATTATTACTTTTTTTAACACCTAAAGATGAATCGTGATAAGTATATCCTTCGCGAAGAAGGACAAAACTAGTAGGTTCCTTATTTCTTCCACATTTCTTCCTCATTCGTTATGTATCTTTAAATCATCGACAAATTAGCAGCTCGATAGAAAGATAGAAAAACTGTTTGTTATAGCAATGGACGAGGTAAAAGAGATGAAAAAATTTGGTTACAGCTTAGCAGCCCTAGCACTGACTATTCCATTAGCTTTTAATAGTTTTGCTTGGGAAGGTGGTCACCCAGGTAAGCACAAAGGTCCCCGTCTTGTTAAAGAGCTATCAATGACAGACGAACAAAAAGAAGCCTTTCACTCCATTATGAACAGCCAACGCAAAGAACGCTGTGCCATTCATGAAAAGTATCGACCACAAATTCAAGCAGAAATGGAACAAGTTCATCAAAACACCGTCAACCAACTTACTGGTGTATTAACACCAGAGCAATTGGAAAAATTTAATCAGCTACACGAAAAACGTAAAGAACGCCATCAAAAACACAAAAAACGCATGTGTGAAGATAAGCCCCATGATTCTAAAGGCAAGCGTTCAACAGAAGGAGAAAATGCAACACAATAATCCTTGCTTTTTAAACAATTAATTTAAAACAAAAAAGCCATCCTCTAAAAAAAATTTAATAGGATGGCTTTTTTGTTTTTATTTTTGCCAGTAGCTCTATTTATTTTTAATTCCTATCTGCAATACCTATCACCACAACAATCAAAAACAATAAATAACCGACAAAGATTTTTTTAACAACTTTGGGAATAAACAGATAAAAGCTCCTGTTAACTATTACGACTGTTACTTAAACAGAATTTAACTCGTTATTACCATGATAGAGGGTGTCGCAAAAGATTATGAGCGAAGCAAAGACATGGCAAAAATCGGCGAAAAAGCGGAGTTTATACTTAATAAATGAGCATTTTGAGTCGATTTTTAACACAGCATTTGCAAGCGCAGTAGTTTTGCGACAGCCTCGATAGGAGTGACTAATGAATAAACTAAACCTAACCATTGCTGCACTATTTATTACGACGACAGCCGCTTGCGCCAGTGCAGGACATGCCCCAGCACAACAACAAAACGGCATATTAGTTGGGGAAAATGGCATGACCCTTTATACCTTTGACAAAGATGTCGCCAATTCTGGAAAAAGTGTCTGTAATGATAAGTGTGCCAGCCTGTGGCCACCCCTGTTTGCTAAAAAAAATGCAAAACCAACTGGAAGCTTTTCTATTATCACCCGTGATGATGGTAGCAAACAATGGGCAGTGAAAGGTAAGCCTTTGTATTTCTGGGTTAAAGATAAACAGCCTGGTGATACCACAGGTGATGGGGTTAAAAACGTTTGGCGTATTGCGAAGTAATTACTGCTGTTCATGAGGTGATGTATGGATAGCTTTGAAGTCTATCTGCCCCGTCTGCGTCGTTATGCTATAGCACTAACAGGTGATCACCATGCAGCAGATGACCTAGTGCAGGACACTCTAGAAAGGGGCTGGAAAAAGCTATCCCTGTTTCGGCGTGGCAGTCGGCTGGATAAATGGTTAATGACCATCATGCATAACGTGTTTGTTAACCAATATCGTAGCCGAAAGCCTATTGCTGATGCTTTACATGAGCTTCATGAAGAGCCCAGCACACGAGCCACTCAAACCGATGCATTAGAGTTACGTGATATTCGCAGTGCTATCGCTCTACTGCCAATTGAACAACGAGAAGTATTGCTACTAGTAACCCTTGAAGAATATTCCTATGCTGATACAGCCAATATTTTAGGTGTCCCCCAGGGAACAGTCATGTCGAGACTGTCCCGGGCACGTAGCAAACTAGCCAAACTACTTGCAAAAGAGCCAACTCCCCCTGATAAGCAGCAATCGCTGAGGATTGTGAAATGAACAAGCCAAGTGAAAATGAATTACATGCTTATGTGGACAATCAGCTTGATGCAGCTCGTCAGCATGAGCTAGAGCAGTGGCTAACAGAACACCCTGAAACTGCTGAAAAAGTAAATAATTGGAAAAAACAGCAACAAACTATTCAACAAGCTTTTGCGATTGAATTATCAGCTCCCATACCAGGCCATTTAAAACTAGCTGCTCGCCGCCCTACAGCTAAAGGCCCAGCCTGGCTGCGAGTAGCTGCTGCTGTTGCCTGGATGACGCTGGGAGGTGTAGTTGGCTTTAATCTTCAAGGCACTCAAAAAGCACAGGGTGTTCCACCTATAGCTTCCAATCCCCCAACATCAATATTGCCACTTGCCCAACAAGCTACGTTAGCTCATGTGGTTTACACCCCTGAAGTACGCCACCCAGTCGAAGTAGGTGCTGATCAAGAAGCTCACCTGGTTAAATGGCTTTCAAAACGGTTGGGTACACAACTACGTATCCCACAACTAACAAGTCAAGGCTATCACTTAGTTGGTGGACGGCTGCTGCCGGGTGATAAAGGGCCTGTCGCTCACTTTATGTATGAAAATAATGCAGGTAATCGCCTTACCCTTTATGTACGTCATGATGCAGCAGAAAATCGTGAAACTGCCTTTCACTACACTCAAACCAATAAGGTAGGTGTATTCTATTGGGTAGATCGTGAACTAGGCTATGCCCTAACGGGAGAGTTACCACGAGACCAATTATTGAACTTGGCAGAGCTGACCTATGACCAACTAAGCTCATAATTCCATGTGCTTTGGCTATAGATACCTCATTTCTCGCTATTTTCGTCTAGTTTTTATAAACAAAACTAATTGATGGCATTTCAATGAAAAAACTTATGATTTATTTTGCGGCGGGTTGCTTAGGTGCCTTAGCCAATAGCTTAACCGTTTGGCTATTTGGTCATTTTGAAATTACCAAAGCAATGGATGTTGCTATTGCACCAACATTAAACCCTGCTTGGCTTTATCCACGTATTGTTTGGGGGGGAATCTGGAGCCTATTATTTTTACTGCCTTTTATGAAGTCAAAGTTACTGCTTAAAGGCACCCTACTTAGCTTAGCACCAACTGCTATCCAACTGTTTGTGGTATTCCCCTATAAAGCCCATAAGGGAATGGCAGGTCTCGAACTTGGACTACTGACACCCTTGTTTGTCGTGTTTTTTAATTGGGTTTGGGGCTTCGTAACAGCACTTGGAATTAAGTTTGCAAGATAGTAATAATCAGGCCAATGTTATAGATACCTAAGGCATCTATAACATAAGCAATCATTAGAAGATATTAATATTGAGCCGGCGGCTGCAAGTTAATTTCAACCCGGCGATTCTGCTGACGACCGCCAGCTGAGCTATTGTCAGCAATTGGGTTATCAGGGCCAGCTCCATAATAGCTGACTCGGTTTGGTGTAACACCTTGGTTTATCAAGTAACTGGCAACACTTTGTGCCCGCTTCTGCGACAGTTGCTGGTTGTATTGATACCCACCCGTACTATCAGTGTGTCCAACAACTTCGACACCATTCTTATCAAACTCTTTCAACACAGTTGACACTGAATTGAGTACTCGATAAAAACCAGCTTGAATGTCGTATGAGTTGGTATTAAAAGTTATGTTACCTGGCATAATCAAACGTAAATGGTTACCCTGGCGTTGTACTTGCACGCCTGTACCACGAAGCTGAGCTCTTAGCTTGTCTTCTTGTCGATCAACATAGTAACCATACCCAGCTCCTGCTGCAGCACCCACAGCAGCACCTTTCAGCGCACCTTTTTTTCCATCCGCGATACCACCTACGACAGCACCAGCCAATGCACCAATCCCACCGTATTTGGAAGTTTTATTAAACTCTCCTTCCCCGGTATATGGATTCGTCGTTTGGCAGCCCGCCAATACTGTTACAGCCAAGGTTGTCGCAGCAATTTTCTTTATCATATAAGCATCCTATACAAAAAGTGGATTACTTTCATAAAGCTATAGTGACCCATTGGCCACTTTTTTAGTTCGACCGATTGTAACCTCATTACCTTACGACAAAAAGTAAACGATCAAAGTTTGTGAATTTGGCAATAAAAAAGATATACATTAAAAGGTTATATACAACACGTTATACGCATAGCGAATGATATCAGTTAAGCTAACTAGTGGCGTATATACCCAATGCAAAGGGTTTTTAGGTAAGACCATCAAGTAACGAAGCCCCATGAATCTATATAAATTGAGGAACGACGATAACAAAACCTAGAAATGATTCGCGACGGGTATACGTTAATTTGTGACTTTATTTTGCACATGGACCACTAGCAAGCAGTTCTGAAATTAACCTGACCCGATCAGTTACTTTATTGGATAACACAATGTCTGCCATTCGGTATATCATTTGTTCAAAGTCTTCATCTAAACAGATTCCCTTTTCAAGCAAGCTATCGAATTGCTGAATACTGCTACTAATAATACGATCACAGTGTGTTAGATCATTATCGTCGATAGGTAAACTAGCGACAGCCTCTTCCAGTTCATGTGCAGTATTTTCCGCTACTTCAGCAATTTGGCGCATCACCTCTTGATAACCATCTCCAGTTTTTTGCACATAACGATGCACCCGAAGTACCAGCATTTTTAAGATTTCCCGCTGCTCTTTAAGTTGGTTATGCTCTTCTAATACTAAAAGTTGACGGTCAACCACTCGGATAATTTTTTCAATTAATACGAAGATTAATTTTTTATCTTTCGCTATTTCTGCTGGAATAGATTTAACCAATAACGAAACATTTCCATAATTAAAGATACATTTTTTACCAAACTGATACCGATCACCCATCCCTCTAAGCTGGTCTAGCAACTGCGACTCTAGCGCTTTCGCCATACCATGGGCTTCCATATTTTTTACCGAGTGTTGACATCTTAACTGCAAGCTACACTCTAAATTAAACGCCCTCATGGTTTTAAATACTTGTTGGCTGAGTTCATCTATATTTGCAGCATGAACAGCTTCCACACTAAAACGAACTACCTCTTTTAATAAATATTTTTGCCTGTCAGCGGTAAATTCTGGTCGTTTGAGTTGTAATCTTTTTTTCAACTGGCGACTGGCAATTGAATGGTATATTTCTTTAGTTATTCGCGCATTTAATTCCTGATCAGATACAGAGCTAGCAATTAAGTCATGACAACCCATTTCCAGAGCTTTCACTTTAAAATCTAGTTCTTGACAATCAGAAACCAGCACAACTGAAATGTTATTAGCTTGGTCAAACTCATATAATTGCTGACACAATGTTAATATTTTTTCATCACGATCTTTTACTCGTAAAATTATTACCTCAATAGCAGGGTTTTCTGCAGCAGTAAAACAATCATCAGTCACCCGGAGTGGAACCACTTCGAAATATTTCTTAAGCCGTTCAGTCAAAGGACCATTAAATGACTCATCATAAATAGCAATGGTAGGTTGAGACGACATACCCCCCTCCTTGGCAAAGTGCAAGTCGATCTTGATTATATACTACCCCCCTCCTGCTATACCCAATGGGCAAGGTATAAGGCAGTTACTGACTAATTGTAGCTGATAGTGATAAAAAATTGGGGGCTTACCCCAAATATTCCATAGGATATTTAAGGTAAGAGATAAGTGGCGGTAATTACAGATATAATATTATTGCATATCTGATCGAATTTTTTTCTTATCAATTTTTCCTACACTCGTTCTTGGAATCGCTTCTACAAATTCAATGCGGTCCGGTATAGCCCATTTATTAATTTCACCTTCTTCTACATGTTTTTGTAAATGTTGTTTAATATCATCAGCTGTTACCATTTGGTCTTTTTCCAGCACTAACATGGCAAACGGCCGTTCTCCCCAGCGATCATCAGGTATCCCCACTACAGCAGCCTCTGCGACTGCTGAATGTTGTGATAGTAAGTTTTCTAGATCAAGGGATGATATCCACTCACCACCCGTTTTAATAATGTCTTTCATCCGGTCACAAATCTGAATAAAACCCATTTCATCAATGGTGGCCATATCTCCCGTATGTAACCAACCGCCTTGCCATAAATCTTCGCTTTTTTCGGGCTCTTTAAAATAGCCTGGAGTCAGCCAAGGGGCACGACAAACAATTTCTCCTATCGATTCACCATCATGGGGTAAAATATTGCCACTCTCATCCATTACTTCTAAGTCAACCAAAGCGGAAGGTACACCGGTTTTAATCCGATAATTTAATTGTTCATCTGGGCTTAATGCTTGTAAATCTTCATTTAAATAGGCAACAGCTAACAGTGGACAAGTTTCGGACATACCATAAGCACCATTTAGATGAATCCCAACTTCTCTTGCTGCAACAGCTAATCCTTTGGGCAATGCAGAGCCTCCAATTAATACTTTCCAATTATTAAACTTAATATTATTAGCCTTTGCTGCCTGGACAATCATAAACATAATGGTAGGCACGCAGTGGGAAAAGGACACTTTTTCTTGCATGTACAGCTTGAGCAACATTTCTGGCTCATAACGCCCTGGATAAACTTGCTTAGCACCTAACATTGTTGCTGCATAAGGTACCCCCCAACCATGCACATGAAACATTGGAGTGATAGGCATATACACATCAGATGACTTCATTAAATTATGGCCAGATAAAGTGCCTAGCGCCTGAGCAATAACCAAAGAGTGCAACACTAATTGTCTGTGAGTGAAATACACTCCCTTTGGATTACCAGTAGTACCTGTCGTATAAAAGGTTGTGGCCACACTATTTTCATCAAAATCTGGGAAATCATAATGCGTATCTTCATCTGCCAAGAGTTGCTCATACTCCCCAATAAAAGGCAGCTTGTCTGGAACAGTGGCATCTTTATTGTCAGACATTAATACATAATTAGTGACCGTTTTCAGTTGATCATGAATACCTTCAATAATGGGTAAGAATTCATCATTCACTAGTACTAAAGTGTCATCTGCATGATTCATGGTATACAACACTTGTTCAGGTGACAGACGAATATTAACTGTATGGATAATCGCCCCAATCATCGGAATAGCAAACATACATTCGAGGTAACGATGGCTATCCCACTCCAATACACCTACCGTATCGCCAGGTTTTACCCCAGCTTTTACCAATAAATTGGCTAGACGACAGATACGCTCCCTTAAAGAAGCATAGTTATAACGAACCTGGTCACGATAGACAATTTCCCGCTTGGGCTCATAACGCCCTCCTGACAACAGTAATCGCTTCAGCAATAATGGATAGTCATAAGCTGACTTAGTAGGCTTAATTATTTTAGTTTCCATTAATTTGTATTCCTTTCTCTTGTAGTATTTCTATTTAGTCTTTTTGAAAAGGTCTTACCTAACTTTTTGTTACACTTGATCAAAAACTTAGCATACGTCAATTGACTAGTAGCACTGGCATAAATAAACCTAGAAAAATCTAATAGAGCACGATAAAGTCATATCAAAAAATAACGCGGTTATCACCAATTAGGATAGATCATGAGTCAGGATTCGATTGTTATCGTCAATGGTGCACGCACCCCAATGGGGGGCTTCCAAGGTGTACTTAGCCCAGTTACCGCTCCTCAACTAGGTGCAGTCGCAATAAAAGAAGCAATTAACCGCTCCCAACTTAAGCCTGAAGAAATAGAAGAAGTAATTATGGGATGCGTGTTGCCTGCAGGTTTAAAACAAGGTCCTGCCCGTCAGGCCTCATTGTTAGCAGGACTCCCGCCTGCAACAGGTTGTACCACAATTAATAAATTGTGTGGTTCGGGTATGAAGGCTGTTATGTTAGCCCACGATCTTATAAAAGCAGGCACTAATAAAATTATGGTTGCAGGGGGAATGGAAAGTATGTCCAACGCCCCTTATTTGCTGGATAAAGCACGCGGCGGCTACCGAATGGGCCATGGTGAAATTAAAGATCATATGTTTCTTGATGGCTTGGAGGATGCCGAAACTGGCCGACTAATGGGGTCTTTTGCTCAGGAAACGGCTGACAAACATGGTCTGACTCGGGAAGCTATGGATAACTTTGCCATTGCTTCTCTAAAACGAGCTCAGCAGGCCATTGAAAAAGGAAAACTAGACACGGAAATTGTGCCAGTGCCAGTCAAAACCCGTAAAGGGGAGGCGTTAGTTAACATTGATGAGCAACCTGGTAATGCTCAGATAGATAAAATCCCTCATTTAAGGGCTGCTTTCAGCAAAGAAGGCACGATTACCGCGGCTAATTCCAGCTCTATTTCCGACGGTGCTTCTGCTTTGGTGTTAATGCCTGAGTCTGAAGCACAAGCACGGAGCATTAAGGCAATGGCAAGAATTGTGGGCCATGCCACCCAGTCGCAACATCCATCATTATTTACGACCGCACCAGTAGGCGCCCTTACCAATTTATTTAATAAAGTAGGCTGGAATGCTGACCACGTGGATCTGTTTGAAATTAACGAAGCCTTTGCCATGGTAACGATGCTCGCTATGCAGGAGCATGGTTTACCTCACGAAAAAGTGAATGTGCATGGTGGTGCCTGTGCCCAAGGCCATCCGATTGGCTCAACAGGCTCACGGATTATTATTAGTTTGATGTATGCACTGCAGCATTACGGCAAACAACGAGGGGTTGCTTCATTATGTATTGGTGGCGGTGAAGCCACAGCTGTAGCAATTGAGATGTTATAACTCATATGTTGGATCCCCATATCGTCTAACCTTTTCGACTGCCTCCTCTAAAAAGAGGAGGTTAAGTGTGGAAGTAGTGAAATGACTAACAACAAACTTTCAGAAGAAGATATGCAGCGGGTGGAGCAGTTTCTAAACACCCCAGTTAATCAAATAGAACGACAACCATTCAAGCCTATGAAGTTACTTATCATCATTGCTTTGATTGTTGTAGGGTTTGGCCTATTGAGCCGATTAATTGGCTGGATTCACCTAAACAACATAGTTAATTAACAAGTACTGATAGTGGCTAACGTAGGATCGAACAAAGATAAAAATAAGGAGCTTTTAATAAGGTTTATAACTAGAGGCGGTGTTTAAATATGGTGGGTCGTGCTGGACTCGAACCAGCGACCAATTGGTTAAAAGCCAACTGCTCTACCAACTGAGCTAACGACCCTTAGAAAAGTGGTCGGGGTAGAGAGATTCGAACTCCCGACATCCTGCTCCCAAAGCAGGCGCGCTACCAGACTGCGCTATACCCCGAGTGGCTCCCCGAACTGGACTCGAACCAGTGACCCAATGATTAACAGTCATTTGCTCTACCAACTGAGCTATCGGGGATCTTCATCAGCGGATGCTTAACTTACTAGTTTAAACATCTGCTGTAAAGTGATTCGCTTCATTTAACCAGGCATTTTCAAAACTGTTTACCAGTTAATCCTGCTACCTGCTATAGAAGCTTGTTTTAGAAGCAGTTTTGGCTGCCCCCTCAACGTTGGTGGCGCGCATAATACCTTAGTGAGAAAAACTGTCAAGGGTTAGGGTAAAAATTCTTATGCTTTTTCTTGCCTCCCCAACTACTTTGCATAAATCTTAAACTATAAAGCAATTTTGATATTTCTTAATCCACTACCTGGGCGGATACTATACTACTAGTTAGTGTACAGTGACCGTAGCCCAGCTCACTTGTGAAATTTATCTTCCGGCTACTTTTGCTTAAAATCTTAGGACTTCAAGAGTTCCTTAGGTTAGTCTCAACGATTTGCATGGATTCACTTCACAAGGATCCCTATGAGCAAGCAGGATAACTCCAAAGTAGTTAACTTACATAGCAAGCACCCTCAATTTAGAGAAGGCAACGATCAACATGCAGAGTTATTGCAAGCATGCCGTAAATCAATGATGAATTTTACTGCCAAAGCCTTGGCAGAAATGTTTGATCATGTTGATGACGCATTATTCGATGCGGCTGATAAAGCTGAAAGTAATAAGGTGCAGTCACTTTTTTTTGATGGTATGCGAGAGCTGCGCATTCAACGACCACAAATTGAGCGGGATTTTCATCAAAAGCTATCAATGCACTTTCAACAGTTCATTGACTCTATTACTCCCAAACAACAAGCTGAAGATACACAGCAAGTATCGTTTGAGGAACTATCTGTTCTTCATGATGAAGCTTATGAAGAATCAATGATCTTACTTAACATTGCCACTCGCGCCACTGGCCAATGTGCAGAGGTTCTTTATGGTTTAAATCAGCGGCTTTCTATTTTAGTTGGGGGCCACAAAATCACTGATGAAACCAACCCTATTGCCCCTAAACAACTTACCGAAATTTTAAGTGAGGCCCTGCAACCTGTACAAGTTGATCGCCGGATAAAAGAAGCCCTTTATCAGTTATTTGACATTTATGTGATTGCCAAGCTACCAGACACTTATCAAGCAATTAACAGTCGCTTTATCGAAGCCAATATACTGCCCAACCTAAAGTTTACCGGGACCTCCAGCGAACATAAGACGAGAGCAAGGCCCCAGCCAACCAATACAACTGAAAGTGATATGACGGCTGTCACTGAAGCAGCCAAAATTGCAGCCGCATTCACTGCTAATAAACCCATTACTGAGCAGATGGCTAAAGAACCACCTGAAGAAGATCAAGCAACAAAAACCACAGTTGATGCTTTATCAACAAATAGCCCTTACATTGCCCATGCCCCTGAACAGTGGGATGAAGTTAGCCAACAACTGTTTGAATCTATTAACAGCCTTATTGATTTACAGCGTAAATACAATTTAGTGGGGTCCAATAACGAACCTTGCAATTTTAAAAGTATCTTGAGTTTCCCTGACTTACCTGATGAACCCAATGCCGAAACCTTTAGCCAGGAAGAGCTGCTCTCTGCTTTAGGCACCTTACAAAAAAGCAGCCTGCAGAATGATCAACTTAACTTTGAAAAGCCACAGGCTATTGATCAATTTCAACATGAATTTGTTAGCGAGCTTAGTCAAAACAAACAAAGTCATACTATCGCTCAGGCAGATGCCGATATTATCGACTTAGTGGGCATGCTCTTTGATTTTATTTTGGATGATGAGAACTTACCAGATGTATGTAAAACCACGTTAAGTCATTTACATACCCCTTACCTGAAAATTGCTTTACTCGATAAAGAGCTGTTTGTAAAACACCAACACCCAGCTCGTCGGCTATTAAACTCTATGGCTCAAGCAGCCGTATTGTGGCCACCCGGAAAAAACGACGAGCGAGGTATTCTGGCAAAAATCCAGCACACGGTTCGCCGTATTGTTAAAGACTTTTGCGGCGATGCCAGCTTATTTGATGAGCTATTGGATGAGTTTAAAACATTCACTGAAACAGTCAAAAAACAAAACGATATCATTGAAAAACGTGCTGTCGAGGCAGCCAAAGGTAGAGATAAATTGGTTGCTGCTCGCAAACGAGCCAATTTAGTCATCAATAAAAAATTATCCGCTACTGCCTCCCCCCCCACGGCTGTCATCGAATTCATCAAAACCCAGTGGCATGACGTATTGGTTTTTATTTTGTTACGTCATGGCACTGATAGCCCTGCTTGGCACAAATCGCTACAAATAATTGATGAAATCTTCTGGAGCGTTTCGCCTAAATACACTGGCGAAGAAAAACAATTATTAAAAGAGCGTCAACCTCATTTAATGCACGATATTAAACAAACATTGATAGCATTAGGCAGCTACCAGGCAAATGATATCACCACTGCCATCAAACCCATCGTGCATTGCCAGCGCTCAGCCTTAAAAGCCAAGCCACCCACAGAAAACATACAACCTGAAGCAATCGAAGCCAGCGCCAACACTCAGAAAGTACAAAACATTCCACAAACCGAAGCGGAACCAGCTGGTATCCACCTAGAACAAGACCTAGAGGGCATGCCTGCTACATTAGAAGGCATTGATGAAAGCTTGATCGAACAGTTGAAAACCTTGGAGTTTGGTACCTGGTTTAAGTTTAATGCTAAACAACATACTACCCATATGAAGCTATCTTGGTTCAGCCCAACTACCTGGAATTACATGTTTGTTGATAAATCCGGTAATCGGGTGATCGTCAAATCCATCGATGTATTAGCAAGAGAACTGACCAGCGGTGAAGCTGAAATAAGCTATATAGAAAAAATTCCACTTATGGATAGAGCACTGGATGCGATCCACGGCGTATTAAAACGCTTAAGCAAGAAGCAGGCTGCTAATGTCTCCTAGATAATTATTTGAAGCAGCCTAAATACAGATTTACAAGCAACAATAGGTATCAGCCATGGAAAAACGTCAGCAACTACGGACACAAGCGATTCAGCCTGTTAATGTATATGACTTGCTTTCAGGTGAATATCTGGGAGCACTGGCTAATATTTCCACCGAAGGATTTATGCTGATTACCTCTAAACAGCTTTCAAGCAGTCAGCTATATCAATGCCAAATCCAAGTAACCTTTACTGCTGGAGATAAAAATGACATTGAACTGACCGCTGAATGTTTATGGGTAAAAGCCAGTAATACCCCTGAAAACAATTGGGCAGGATTTCAAACGATTGATATATCAGAGCATGGTCTGTGCCAAGTACAAAAACTGGTAGAGCTGCTGGAACAAAAAACAGCTTAACGCTATCCGGCCTTACACAACACAAATAGTATTATGTAGAGCGACCTAAGGTATCAGCTGGTAATACTTTGCTGTTTAATTGGACTCTTCTACCACTCTTGAATACCCTACCCGACGACTGAATGTAGCCACTAAATACATGATATTTAGCCAGTGGCTGTTATTATCAAACCTGGTTTTTGTATAAATAAAATGAAACTCATAAGGACATTAACTCGTAGCACTTTTTCAATAGCACTGGCCTGGCTGATCCTTTCTCTCATTGGTCAATCATTTGATAGCTGTACTTGCTATAGCACACCATTGCTGTTACAACCGCTCACTTTAATCGAGGCTTTAAACGATTCACTGGCCTGGAGCTATGGCTTCAGTAAAACAGTGGCCTGGTTCATCACTTATAGCTTTTGTTTCATTACATTTTTTATCTTATTGTACATTAGCCATTTTCCGATAAAAAAATTCGGCAATTTTAATTTTTAGTTATTGCATAACTCATTCGCTCTCACTAAGCACTTTAACAAGCAAGCTTGACTCCTGCTGTAAGAAACATAGTTTTTGAGTCAACATCAACATATCAATTGACCAAGTTAACAAAAACATTGTTTAGTACACGTGTTTATGAGATATTTATGTTTTCGTTTTAACCTATGTAATTACCACTTACCTCAATGACCAAAAACATTCTCGCCATAATGAGCACTATATTATTGGCAGCTTGCACGACCTCTTACCAGCCTACATTCAACGGCCCAACAGCAACATTAAAAACATTTTATCAGGGGGTTATATTTACCAACCAGGATAATTGTTCTAATGGGGAATATTTTAACTATGCTGGTAGCATCTTCCATCCCCAAGTAATTAAAATACCTGCTACCAAGGTGAATACTTTGCTGTTTGTTGGCACTCCTCCCTATGGCAATAATATTTGCCAAATGATCATTGAATTTTATGCTGAAAAAGACGAGCAATATACTCCCCTTTTTCAGTTACCAACCGACACAACCACCAGCAGTACCAATGACTGCAGCATGACTATTTTAGACAAACAGAATCAACCTATTGAATATCGCACTCGCCAACTAAAGGCATTTCGCTTAAGCAAATATAGCCCCCATTGCTACTCAGCTACCCAAACAGACCAAGCTGAGGTATAGTCGACTAACAACAATAATGAACATGGAACTCCCCTTAATAAAACACATTAGGGTTTATTAAGGGGGTAAACGTAAGGGATATAAAAAAATGAGAATACTCACTTTACTGCTAACTAGCATTTGCCTGATTACACCTACCCTCTCCTTCAGTGAGCCGACACCCACTAATAATCAAACTCTTGATGAAATCCTCAAGCAGCAGGGCCTTGATGAAAAAACCAGAGCAGCCCTAAAAGCCGTTTTTAATCAGCACCAACTGACTTTAAAGCAAGATGAATTTGGTAACCCTACTATTATTAGTAAAGCTGATAAACAAGGCAGTTATTCTATTAAAATAACACGACGTCAGGGGGCTGATGATCTCACCGACTCACTTGACCAAAGTTACAGCGAGCGATTAGTTAAACTGGAGCAAGAAATTAGTCAGCTAAAACAAACCCTTAATGACATGAGCCAACTTCTTAGCCAGCTCAAAAATCAATAGCCGATATTCTTCGCAAATGATGCTCCATCCTAATTAATGAGAATATGTCAAAGATTTATTAGGATGCAGCACCAACAACACCTGCTACTCTTATCTTTGTGAATTTCAAGCTTTAACTTGTAGTACTGTAGTTAACGTAGTCATATGCCAGTAGCAGCCAATAGAAGTCAATTTACCATCAAGGTTTCAGGGTGTAAGGAGGAGCTACGTGTTGTTTCTTTTTCAGGCACTGAAATTCTATCTGATACCTACTGTTTTGATGTAACCCTGGTTTGTGAAAACCCTGATCTGGACTTTAAACAATTTTACCAACAAGCAGCAGTACTGACCTTATTGGATGATCCACATTCCCGTATTATTCATGGTGAGGTAAGCCAATTTAGCCAGGTAACGGTGGGACGACGTTTTAGTCGCTATCAACTACAGATTGTGCCTAAACTATGGTTTTTAAAATTCCGTGCTACCAGCCGTATTTTCCAACAACTCACCACCCCAGAAATTATCAAACAGGTATTGGACGATGCCAATATCAGTGGCGAAAATTACGAGTTCCGTTTAGCCAATAATTATCAACCGCGTATCTATTGTGTACAAAGCCAGGAAACTGACTACACATTTATCTGTCGCCTAATGGCTGAGGAAGGCATTCATTTTCATTTTGAACATCAGGCAGAGCAACACACCCTTATTTTTGGCGACAGCAAACCTGCTTTCAATTTTATTGAAGCAAAAACGCTCATGTATCATGCTAAAACCAGCATGGTGCCAGAACACGACACAACATTTGGTATCAAGACCAAACGCCAAGTTGGGGTCGGTAAAGTATCACTGCGGGATTATGACTTCAAAAACCCACGGCTGGATCTGGAAGTTAGTCAAACCGCAGATCGTTACCAACAACTGGAACGCTATCATTATCCAGGCCAATATCATCGCCCAGATGCAGGTAAAAAACACAGTACACGTCAGCTTGAAGCCGACCAGGCAAGTCAAATTACAATAAAAGGGCTAAGCACATCTGTACGTTTAATTGCCGGTTATCGAATGCAATTACAACAGCATCCCTCCAAGAAAATTAATCAAGAAGTGATTATTAAACAAGTTAGTCACTATGGCGATCAACCCCAGGCAGAAGCCGAGGAAGCCACGAGTAAAGGTAGTCAATACCATAATAAATTTGAAGCCCTCACAGCAGAACAGCCCTTCCGGCTAAAAAGCCAGCAAACCAAACTACACCTAAAGGGAATCCAAACTGCTATAGTTAGCGGCCCTGCTGGAGAAGAGATTTATACCAATAATTATGGCCAAATTAAAATCCAGTACCAATGGGATCGCCAAGGCCAGAATGATGAAAACACCTCAAAATGGGTACGAGTCATTCATAACTGGACCGGCCCCCAATGGGGGCAATTCACCTTACCCCGTTTGGGTCAGGAAGTTATGTTAGACTTTGTGAATGGCGACCCAGACTACCCGATTGTTTTAGCTAGGCTTTATCATGCTACTAATAAACCACCCTATAAACTACCCGCTAATAAAACCCGTATTACCTTAAAAAGCCAGAGCTCATTAGGGGGTAATGGTTTTAATGAAATTCGCTATGAAGATAAAAAAGGTCAAGAGCAAGTTTTTTTTCACGGCGAAAAAGACTGGAATTTAACCGTTAAACATGTCCAACGGGAACAAGTTCAAGCTAACCGACATTTAATTGTTGATGCATCCCGGCATGAAACCATCAAAGGCGAACACCATCGTAAAAAAGACCAACTAGCTAACCGCCAAATCGGCCAATCCGAAAACATCACCAGCGGCCAACAATATCAATTAAAAACCGCCAGTTTACACACCGAACAAACCGGCACTGAACAACTCTTCCAAGCCAGCATGAAAATCGTCATCGAAGCCGGCAACGAAGCCACCGTCACTGCTGGTGGATCTTTTATTAAAGTAAATTCCGCAGGGGTGTTTGTGTCACCTAAATCGACGATAACAGCTGGGAAAGTGGGGCATGGGAGCTTTGGTTTATCTTTACCAGTAGGGGTTGTTAAAGGTTTGCTGGCTACATTGAGTGCTACAGCATCAGCACCATCAACCGCAGAAGACTGCCAGCTCAAAGAAGAATGCAAGGATTGTGACTTAACATAAACTTTAAATAATCATGAATATACATCAGTACATTGAGCAACAACAAAGTACAGGGCAACATTGTTATGCATTGGCAGATGGTGCAGTCATTAACAATCTTCTTGAAAAATTATACGACACTGAGGGCAACCCGACCTTTTACCCTATCTATAAAGAAACCGTACTTGAAGCCGTTTTGGAAAAAACACCTTGTTTGGTAGCAATTAAGTCAAACTCGCCCTTTTTAACTTATTTATTACAAGAACCCACTGAAGAAGAAAGCTGGGTAATTCTATTTAGCCAACATTCCCTATCAACATTGGTAAACCACTGGCAAAGCTTATTGTATACGACAATACCAGATAATGGTAAAGAAGTGTTGTTTTTTGCTTACCGCTCAAGGGTATTTAAGCAACTGATGGCGGGTAGCAGTGAATTAGAGAAAAGCCAGTTGTTAGGCCCCATAGAACAAATACTTACATTAGATTCAGCAGGCACTGAAATTGATGGCTGGCATATTTGGCACAATACAGAAGCATGGAATGGTCAAATACCAGAGGAAAGGCCTTGGTATAATTTGAGTGATAAGCAGTGGCAGCATTTACAAACTATCCACCATAAAAAAGTGGTAAAAACCATCTTTATCCGGTTAGTTCAGGAAAATAAAAACTTTGCTTTAACCAGCGAAACTCAATTAATCGCATTAATAAAATATTGGCTAAAAAAAGCAGAATCTTATCAAATTTTCAACACAGAACAGGTCATTAAGCTTATTCAGGTTATGACTGAATTTGGAGAGCATCTCCCGGACGAAACCTTTGCTCAAATGGAAAATAACTTACTACTTAATGAACAACTTTCAGCACAAGAAAAAATCAATTATCTGGAAAACTACGCTGCATTGGTTTATGAGCATCCTAACTACCCAATTAACCCCATGCGGTGTTTGGCGTATGATAAAATTTATCAATACACAAAAATAAATCGTCGTGCTATAGATCCATTCAATGATTCCGATAGTAATCTTCGGCTCATTTTTATGCAAGCTTATCAAGAGTTACTACCTTACCGAGAACAAGCATATCAAGGAATGCAAGCGATGTATCAATATTATGGAAACCAGTTGATTGACCGAGAAAGACATTATTTAGCAATTAGTTATTTTTCCGACAGGGATACAACCTATCGAAATACTTTATATCATTATTTTAATCAACTGGTTGAGTCTCATGTATAACACAAAACCTCATTATAAGTAAAAGAACTCTTAATAATGCAATTACACACTACACGTCATGGTGAAGATTTAAGCAGTATAGCTGCTAAATATGATACGACAGTTGATGATATTTTAAACTATAATCAACATCTGGCCAATGCAACTACCCTACCTGCTGGCAGCAAAGTAATTATTCCAGTACAGGCAGTAGAATTCGATACTGACTCAGTATCAGCAAGCAGCCCTCATCCCAAAATAAAAAAGGTTAACTCTCAGCCAGAGAAAATACCCAGTACACCAAAAGGTCCAAAAATAGAAACTGCAGAATCAGACAAGCAAATTAAAAATACACACCCCGAAATAATTAAAAGTACTAGAACAAAAAAATCCCAAGTAAATAATAACCAGAATATAAATACTTCATGTGGAGCATGCACTAGCTTTTGTTCAGTGGAGCTTAGTTGTGCACACCGAAAATACCGTATTAAGGCAAATACTCTCAGCAAAACTGGTAATACAATGGAAGCAACAGCCATTGAACCATTTGAAGTCGTTCCAACTCGAGCTAAACAACTTGAGAATTTTCATAAAGATTCATTGAAAGTCATTATTCAAGGTAACAATGCACCAGAAAAAATCTACTTAGATAATAAAACTATTTCTACACATTATAATGATACTGGGAAAGTATTTGAAGTAGAAATTCCTTATCCTGAAGAAGACCCACTAGTACCTATTAAAGGGTTTTCGTACTTAATAGATTATATGAACCATAAACCCAAAACTTATCAATTAAATACAGTATGTGGTGGGACAATCCCCATAGTCGCTTATGCACCTGATGTATGGTCACTAAATATCAAATTTCCTAAATGGGGTGGACGATCAGTAGGAAGGCATCATTTGAATATGGACGGTACCCCAACTGTTCAATTGCGTCGAGAAAGAACCACCAACTTTGGTCGTGAAGTCTCTCGAACCAATACCGATCTAGTCACTAATACAGATACAGGGGTAGTAGGAATACAGGTGGCAGAGGATGACACTGGTGGTACTCCAATCCAGGAGAAAGCTAAATTTGGCGTAGAGCTTAAGTGCAATAATAAAAAATTAGAGTTTAACGGCCTTGGTTGGATAAAACCTGTTATTAAAATAGGTGACCAAATAAGCGAGTTAGGGCGACTTTTCGCAGATCTAAGGTCTTCTTTTTCCTACGGATGGCATTTAAAGTGGGAAGTAAAGTTTTTTGAAGGCACTTTAGAGGTTGAATGGAAAAATGTTGAGGACCCAAAGACTAATCAAGTATATAGCTTATTTAGTTGCAATGTAGATATTTTAATTGCAAGCATCAGTTGTGAACTTGGGATTGGTATCCAAGCAACAGAAAGCATTTATGCCAGGTTATACTTTAAGCTAGAAGTTTATAGTAATATAAAAATTAACCATACAGATAAAATAGGCCAAACCACCAAGGAAAAATTCATTGCAGCTGAATTCAAAGTTGGTGCAAAACCAGGAGTGTATGTAGAGGCAAAGGCCAGTGATTTTCTAGAAGTTAAACTAAGCATTGAAACAGCTATGGAGTTAGTAGGAGACGTTAAAATTTATCGAGAACCTAAAGGTAAATTTGAAGCAGAAATGTTTTTAGAGGTAAAAGATACAGAACTCAGCTGGAGCGTTAAGCTTGGTACCAAACAAGGAGAAGATGATGGAGTACAGCCCAGTGGATCTGAAGGAGAAAAATACGTAATATTTAAGGGCAATCAGTTTAGTTTAGGTAAATGGCCTGATGATAGTGATACTATTAATAAATACGATCCAAGTAAAGGATTTGTAGAGAAATCAGAGCTTGAAGCTATGTTGGTTGAAGCATTTCACCACTATCAAGATATTAGAATTAAAAATTCAAAAAGCGGCTATATATATCCTATAGAAACTATTGCTAATAAAATTTCAATAAAAATAATGCAACGCAATGATATTAAGCGTGATGCTAAAGCGATGGAGGCTTTAGTTCAAGAATTTGATGAAATACTGACTAAACAGTCTGTTCATGGAATTTTCATTAAATTCATAGAAGCATCTGACTTTGAATTTTTCCTCGAAAGCACATCATTTCAGGAAATTCTTGATAAATATGTTAGTCCCGCAGTTGCAGTCAACAACAGTATTAATTAATGAATATTATTAAGTATTAATTACACAACGAAAGCCTATACCTATTGTTGATTTTGTTTGAGGATATGAATTTCTATAATAAAGTAACTGAGATTTCTCATCAAAGCTTGAGCCCCTAACAACTCTATGCTGTTGTTTATTTAATATGGCTCCTTGAGGATCATTAGATGGTGAGTTTTTAAAGTAATTTTTATTGTAAAAATCCTTTGTCCATTCTGCAACATTGCCTTGCATATTATAAATACCCAATTCGTTTGGTTGATACTTATTTACTTTATGAGAAACCCCTTGAAATCTATTTTCTATATTTATACCAAGTTGTAGCTTACCATTATTAGTTGCATATTCTACTGCTTTTCCTCTAGAACGCGCCGCATATTCCCACTGAGCTTCAGTAGGCAATGTATATTTTTTTCCAGTTAGACTACCAATCCAATGGCAAAAAGCTAGTGCTTCATGCCAGGTAACAGAGCTTATTGGGTGATCATCTGAAGTAATTTTCTCGAAAGTTTTATAGTCATCACTTGCCTTTCGCTTAACTTTTGATGCCTTTACATAGACATAAAACTCTTTTTTAGTAACCTCATACTTGCTGATATAAAAATCCGACAGTGTCACTTCATGAGCATAACGGTCTAAATACGCTTTGGGATTAGCCTTAATATATTCTTCATCCTGATCTCCCATTATAAATGCTCCTCCCTTCACAAACATCATATTCGACTCTATGTTTTTAATGACGTCATCAACATCTGCTGCAAGTGCTGAGCGTGAACTATTGTCACAAGCAATAAGCAGTATGCAAGCAATAACAATACAACTAGCTCTAGACGATCTAAGCCAAGTAGTGAATGAAGAGAACAATAAACCAAACTGGTGTATTAATTGCATATAACTATACCAATGTAATGCTGATAATAAATTTATTAATGCTAATTATTATATCAGTGTTAATTGCTACTTTAGATGCTAATAGTAAGACAAAGAACTTTAATATATATTTTACTTAACAGCATAAATAACTTCTGTAAAGAGTAGATTACTTTCATCAGGAAAAATATAACAATGTTAATCCTAGATTACAATTTCCCCCGATGTTTTGTTGAAATAAGATTGAATGGGTTACCTGCACTTAATAAAGCATATGAAGGTATTGGTGCTGGCTCAACACCCGTTAATGAATTTCTTGTTACAGGTAAAAATAACATTGAAGTCCTGGCTTTTCCTTACATTGATGTAGACGATCTTTCCAATGCTGACCTTGCCCCTACTAGCTTTGATAAAGAAATTAGTCTTAATCTACGAGAGCGTGGTGTTGAGACGCCTTTAGCAGCTGTTGAGTTGACAAAAGAAGATTATATTTATCGCAATGATTATCGTGCTTTCTATTGGCAAGGAGTATTTCAATGGTCAAAAACTGACATTACTCCTTTTCTTAATAAACTAGACTTTATTCGTGATAATAATCAAATAATAGAGTTTGCTAATTTTTACCTACACTCAATAAAGTTTGCTAACAGCTCAGTTTTAACTAAGTTACTTGATTTAAAAGCAAGTATAATCGAGTTATCCTACAGTGAAAATAAAGACAAATATATTAAAAACTATTTTAGAATATGGAATAATAAGATAGTTGCTCGAGGAGGACTTTACTATGAAAATTATAATATAGATCAGATCCTTATATTAGATTATTTAAATTCTCACTATAAAGCCCTATATGCTAAACGACCAGAAACAGATAGGATTGCTGAAGCAATTCCCAGTCTTGCACCACATTTACTACCAAAGGAAAAAGGTGTTATTTCAAAAAAAAGCAAAATCAACACTTATTACAAAGATAGTATTAATGTTATATTTACCAACGGTGAATATAAACTATTTATTTAAAATTTATCGACTTTTCCTTTCTTGGAATTTGCTAATAATGTATCTTTACCTCGAGCTAGAGCAATAAGACCGGTAGCTCCAAATAAAAAAAATAGCAAGCCAACACCAATCAATAATATTAATGGGATAAAAAAATGAACAAAAGAAAAAGATAGAACATCATGAGGATTGAGAGGATTGTAATAAACAGTTACTTTTTCCCCTACACTATAATTTGGCTCTGCAAACCCGATCCTAACTACTGCGTTTAACTTGATAGATCGATCTGTAACAAATTCTACTACAGGGTATGAAATGTCCTGCTCTTGGTACCGCCACTTATGATCAATACTATAACCAACTACGGTCCCTGATGCTTCATTACCTTCAAAATAAAGCCAAGTTATTTTAGAGTACATGAAATAACCAAGACCTAAGCAGACTAAACCAATAACCACAAATATAATGCCGAATGTAATACCAGATTTATTCATAATTTAGTCAAATACAATTGCAAACTTATTTAAGAAAGAATTATAATGGTAAAATAAGTACTTGAAAAGTACCATCAACTTTAGCTTAAATTCACGAGTCTACAATTTTTTTATAAAAGGTACTATTAGTATCTATTGATTGAGACGATCTTATACCACTAGTAAGCACTACAGAAAAGCATTTTGATGGTGTCTATTCTTTAAAAACTGCTGTAGTTAAGTATAAAGGGCAAATGATGCTGTTTGTTTAATGAGAAGCTAGTGAGCCAAGTAAATAAAACTAAAAACTATATTAGCAACTAACGTACTTTTACTGAAGAGGATTAGACTGATTCACTACGCAGCGTACACCTACACCACCTCTAGCGGGTTTATTAGGGTCTAAAAGACCTGGCTCATTATCCCCCTGTGCTCCACGTGTAATAGTAACATTTGATAATTCAAAGCCAGCCCCCCCTCCTCGGCGGACATGTTTATCTCCAGACTCAGGTCCTTGCGGGTTATGTTCTGGTGAGTACTCATAATAATCTACTGCATAAATATCTTTGACCCATTCACTGACATTACCCATCATGTTATATAAACCTAGCTGATTAGGCGGGTACTTTTCATTTACATACAATCTGGTTTTTGAGCTCCCTGTATCCGAGCCATGCATTTTCAATGGTGGGTGTAACTTGCCAGTTTTATCAAAGAATCCTGTTGCAGTGGAATAAGGGTGTTCTTTACCTCCATTCCTTGCTGCATACTCCCATTGTGCCTCAGTGGGTAAGTCAAAGGGTAATTCCGTAAGTTTGCCCAACCAGTCACAGTAGGCTTTAGCCTCTTTCCATAATAAGCGCATTGCAGGCATATCATCAGCTGCTTCTGCTTTATTGTACTTTGGCAGCTCCCAATCAATCGGGTTATATTTTTTAAATATGTTTATCTCCCAGTTATTCACTTCATATTTATACATATAAAAACTATCCAGGGTTACTTTATGAACGTAATCATCATCTTTGTAGCGCGTAACCCTTAGACGTTGGCCATTTTGTATTATCCCAAAATCCCCCATCATAAAGGAACCACCTTTAACAAACACCATATTGTCTAAGGTATGCTTAATCAGCTTTTTAACATCTTCATTTTGAGTGACATCGTCACTTTCTGCATTACACCCAGTACTCAGTACGATGGTAAGAGAAAGCCAAGGAAGTAATGTATATTTCTTCAACATGATTAGTTATCCCACGCTCACTTACCTTAAGTGTAATGAAGAATATGCCTTGATTGAAGTACAAAGACTAAAAAACTTAGAATATCTTACTCAATTAGCTATGCCATCTACTCAAACAAAACATTTCCAAACTGTAACTCCAAAAAACAGCCTTCTCCTATAAAAGATGCTAAGATCAAACGATGTGGCGTGCCCAATATAAGAGCTATGGACTCCTTAATAGGGGTTGAAAATAGCTTTCAATCTCAGAATTTTCGCTGACAGAGAAGAAGATGCTAATATATCGTAACTTTCAGAGGGAAATTATCTACTGACCACGATGAAGCAGTCATAAATGCAATTCCAGAGGTAGTTTTAAAGAACTTAGTATCAATGATGCAGTGAAGAATGTAAAAGGCAAACAACAATGAAAGTTATTTATTCTCAGCCATATTCATATCTAGTAGTAGAAAAGGACAGCAGTTGGTATCTAACATTTTTTACTGGTGGTCCAGTAGAGATTGATATCTGTGTAAAGCTAAATGACCAAGAAATAACCGAATCAAACAATAATAAAGAGTCTGTAAAAACGCTTATTGAAAAATTTAAAAAAAGCCCGGACACTTATCAAGGACGACGAGTTATTCCATTAGTCTATCCAAAAAACAAAATTCAAAAGTAATTGCATGAAATTAAATAAAATTAATTTTGAAAATTTCATAGAAATACTTGACAAAGAGAAACATACCGGCTTGTGTGAATACTGCAATAAGACTCATCTTTCAGATTGGAACTCATTTAAAAAAATATGGAAGATAAATTAGACTTAGTCGGTGAATTTTCTTTCGCTGAAGACTCTATAAAAAAATGCCTATACAGAATACCACCCAGGCGGTACGAATTATTGGAGCGAGAATGCTCCTATAGCAATTCATTATTACCCATATCATGAATCCTACACTTGTGGAGAGAATAACTAATGGCTTATGTAATATGCATTTAAACCCACGACAGTTTAAAGCAGGGTAATTTAGAAAGAGTCTCCCTTCATAATCTTAAATCAATATGAAGGGATTAAAAAATCACTCCCCCATCTTTTTCTTACACTCCCTGACACAACGGCTAGCGACTGCATGTTTTGGGTATTTATCTAAGAATTGTGTGAATGCGTCGATGGCATCTTGATATTTGCCTAATTCTTGATATATATGCCCCAAGTTAAGTGCTGCACTAGGGAAGTCATTACTTAATTCCTGTGCTTTTTGATAAGCTTCAATTGCCGCGGGGTAGTTCCCATCATTGGTTGCTAACCAACCTAAGTTATACCAAGCGGCTGGATGTTTTGGCGTAATTTCCAAACATTTATCCACCATTGCTCTAGAGAGTTTAAAGTTTTTATTATGAGCAGCTGCAGAGGCTCGCTGCAATAATTCTTCTGTTTCCCACTGAGGTAAAACATCCTCAGCCAGAGCTTTAGCTATTGCCTCATCACTTGAAAGTACAGCTTTTTTTTGTTGCTCTTTAAGATCATTAATAATGACATAAACATAATTCATAAAACCACAGCGACAGCGTAAGGCTGCTTTATAATACAGCAGTTCTCCACACGTCCGTTTTGGCCCTATATCGCCGGTTATATATTGACCTTTTTTTTCACAGGCTATACAAAGGTGGTTAGCTGTTGACTCTTCTTTTTCAATATTTGTTGTTGGTCGAAACCCATGATACAGCGATAATCCCTTGAAAGCCGTAGCTACTACATTTTGACTTTTATCATTTTCTTTACTAGTCATTCTTTATTCCTTTTTACATTATACTCTTCGCAAATGAGTATTAGATCTAAAAATGCTTCATGGTAGGTATAATAAAGGAAATACCTAAAAATAGTTATTCACTCATTAATACTCTATCCCGACTAAACAACACTTTGAGCCTACCAAATTCAGCATCTAGTTTCTTCTCTACTAACATGTCATCATTCATTTTTTCACTAATATCTTTCTTATTTGGCAGCCTCACTTTAAGCCCTGGGTGTGGTTCTATTATACCATCCCCATCACTGTCACTATGACCAGTGTCCGACTTAGCTTTTGGTCTTTCTGGCGGGCCATATTCCATCCGAATAGGCAACTCAATTTCAACCCTGTCTAAATTGTAATGGTAATTACTACCTGATTTTTCCATCAGGTTATTAGCACTTTTTAATGTGTTATAAATTGCAAATAGCAACTCATGAAGCTCTCGTTGTACTTCGTTATCACCCTGCGCTCCACCTTCAGGGCTTTTAGTCTTATCCATGTTATTCTCCAAAAACACCTTTTATTTCATATTTATGAAAAATTAATTTACATCCTACTTACATGATATTTATTTTTTATTTCACAATACAAATCGCATAATAAAGTTAACAAGTATATTTATTATAGCTTGGTGTCTTAGCAAAACATCTTTTGTTTTACAAATACAGTTTACTGATAAATAAATAGTTGACCGATTATAAAATAGTATAAATTTTAACAAGCTATACCACACCTACTTTGCTATACCTTTCAATGCATGTTAGGAAGGAACTTATAAATTATATTTCTTTAATCAAGGAGAGTATAAAATGGCTAATGCTGCTGAACTTTCAAAATATATCGTTGCTTTCGCTGGTGCCGCTAGAACTGCTCAAGCTGCTATGTCAACTGGCACAGACCCAATGACAATTGCTGAGTATAAGTTTGAAGTTAATATTACTGCAGACTTCCAAGTTAGCTCTGAGACTGATGTAGCGCTTACTATCTGGCGTCTCAATATTAAACAAAAATTGTCTTTAGACTACAAAACTCATATGGGTATTAGCGTTACCTGCGTAATTAAACCAGCTGCTACTTTAGTAGAAGCCGGATAATATTTTAGCTTTATCTTCTTAGCCAGCTGCTAGCTAACACTAGCAGCTTTTTCACATAAGTTTAAATGGCCGTCATAACTCTATTACATTTATATCACTTATATTTATTGTTATTTCCTCACCTAAAACACCTTACTTTAAACTAGAATACAATTAGGGCTACTTTTTCCAAGTCTGCGATGAAGTTAAATTTTTATTTAAATGTTGTGACTTATTGATGTAAGTGGTAGTAATGTTATGGCTAAAGTTGTAGAGTTATCATCCCGGCAATTGAATCCATCCAAACGTCCAGGCCTCTCTCTTAAATACGCTTACCGTCCACAAAATAACCAAGAAAGGAATAAAGTCCATACTATTCATCCTTGCTTATCCTGTGGGCGAAAAGGACATATTATTAATGGGGACTGCGGTCCAGAAAGAAATAAAGGAGATATTATCTACTTTCGAGTCGCTTTAATATGTGACTGTAGTTATATGAATTTTGTTAATGTGATTGTTAATGAGTTACCTGAATACGCTAACAAAGCAAAGCACCCAATAACAGAGTCAATGTTTGACTCTTTACCCGACTGGCGAATCGAAGAACTGCTGCAACTCTCAGCTGCATCAGGTCATTTGGGCAATTTTACTATGGCTAGAAAACTGATTGATCGTTGCATTCAGATTGCCCCTGATAGCCAGGGAGCTTGGTATAACCTTGGCTGGTTACATGTGAATGATGGAGATTATCAACAGGCAATTGACGCTTATAAAAGGGTATTAGAATTAGGCAGTGATTTTCCCAGCGCACTATTTAATCTTGGTAATATCTATAAAGACTTACAGTGGTATAATGAAGCTTGTGATGCCTTTAATCAATTTTTAAAACTCTATCCTAAGCATATTCAAGCTAAAAAAAGCTTAAAGGAGTGTGAAGCAAAAATTTAATTTTATACAGTAACTCCAAATATCCAGCATATATACCATTCTCATTGGATATACGTTATCTTGAAAATGTAGGGTTTGTGATAATACAATAAAAGCAAACCCTATTAGTTTAGTCATAGCAAACTAAATCTACTTAATAATGTAAAAAGGCATACAACTAAAAGAAGGTTTACATAAGCTTTCTAGTTTTTTGTTAAACCACAGCAGTCATCTAGTTCCATATCTTGCTGATCGACGGGTGACTTTAGATCTTCAGCATATAAATTTTCTGGATGAGCATTTACTGAAGGTTTTATTTCTTGTAAATCAATTGGAACAAGTTCACTATCTACCCAAATTGTACCTCCCTCACAAATCAGATCTAGATGAGAAGAGCATTTATAATTTGCAGTTTCAGGAAGTTGATTATGATCCCCAAATCCTAGGTGAATACCGGGTACTCTTTCATTTATATGGGAATTAAGAGGAATAGCTCGCTTTATACCAATATTTGTACCAAAACCTAGCTCACCTACAACTTTACCATTTTTATTACCGAAGCAGTGGTTAACTATTTCAACTACATCCTTATTATTACATTGAAAGTCAACAGCTCTACCATTGACAATTTTAACTGTTACAGGGCTATTTACTAGCCTTGCATCCACATCAGTAATTATATTTACATTAAATGCAAATTCAGCTACTAAAGTACCGTTAATATTAGCTGGAAATGTAGCGACTTCTCCGGCAGGCAACATCATAAAACTACTGTCTTTTATTATACCTCTATTACTTATCCATCGATATCTATTGTTATCTAATACTACCGTTAAATTAGTCCCACTCTTGGTTGTAATAATTAAGTCTTTCGCTTTCATTAGCTTTTCAAGTATCGCTGTATTTCGCTTAGAGAGCACTTCTGGCTTAACAGCTAGTGACTGAGCAAAAAATTCATAACCAGCACTTATTACCCTTATTACACGACACTGTTTTTCATTGCAGTTCATTAATATTTTTCTAAATACGTTATTATGAGACATTGTATTTTTTTCAAATGTTAAAAATACAATATCTCCTTTTAGTGCAGCTGCATTAGGTAGCAAACAAGTGAGTTCATATAAAAACTCCTCATCACTCAATGGATTTATCATAATAAAATGATGCTGTACTTTTTTAAGTTTTAAAGACTCACTTAACAAAGCAACAGACTCTGCACTGTCTTCCGTATATGCCATTATAACCAAGTCATCTAAGGAAATTTTAGCATAATCATTTATTAATGACTCAACACCATCACAAACCTGTTGATTTAACTGAAAGTCCATTTACCCACCTGTATTTGGATAGTTTTAGCCTATAAAATTTTTATAAAAGCTCAGGAACATGCCCTGAGCTTCGTTATTTATTGTTTATCTTGACTTGTCTCCCATGAAATTTTCCAAGTAGGTGCATTATTCCCACCGTTATTCAGTTCTATCTTTTTACCAGGTTGTTGCTCTTTGCGCTCAATTTCCTTTAAAGAGTTTATAATTTGATCTGTCATTTCTGGGGTTAGTTTTGACATATTTATCTCCATCAACTGAACTGGTATTATCAATAGCTTAAGAGGTATAAAAAACTACCCCAAAATACTAACTCGCTGCTCCAACAGCTTACAGGAACTCTCACTACGATTTTTAGCCATTATACAATATATCTTTGACAAGACATCTTGTATAATCTATATGTTAAAAATTAGTTATATTAAAATAGCTAACAGATAATTTTAAACACAATAACTAAATTAGAAATAGTTATTAGTTTACTTAAAAATATAAGTACGTTGGAGTTAGCATATTACCCAACCTTTATGAAAAAGATTTTTTGTTTAGTTATTTTCTTTTTGTGTTACTTATCTTGCACTACTCTAAATGCCAGAGAAAAAATACATTGGCAAATCATTCACTGGCCACCATGGATGATTCTCGAAGGAAAAAATAAAGGGCAGGGTTTTGCTAACAGAGTACTCGATATAGCCGAAAAAGAGTTATCCGAATATGAACACATTCCAGTTAATATGAACTGGGCTCGGTTTTGGTTAGCAGTTCAGAAAGGGCAAAGTTATTGCAATGCTTTATCAATTAAAAATCCAGAGCGGGAGAAAATTGCTTACTTTTCTGAACCTATTTCTATAGTTCTCAATAATGAAATAATCACCAACCATTCGACAGCTCAATTATTAGGAACCCCCACTATGAAATCGATTCACTCCCTTTTGGCAGATGATCGATTTCATGGCGGGATTGAAATGAAGCGTTCCTACGGGATAATCATTGATGAGCTAATCAAAGGTAATAATAAAAATGTTAGTACTTATGCAACCAGTGCATCCAGCTTATTATATATGCTTTCTCATGGTCGAATAGACTACATAATAGAATACCCTATCGTTGTTAACTATTTTACCCAAAATAACAAGCAGGCGAGCTCTTTAACCAAGATTAGAATTGAAGAAGTACCCGAAGTATTTTATGGCTATATTGCTTGCACTAAAAATAACTGGGGAGCAAAAGTTATTAGCCGATTGAGTCAACTTCTAAAAAAAGTAAAGCCCACTAAACATTACCAGCGGCTGCTTGAATCAGGTTATACCAGCTCAGAAGACTTGGCAACCCTGAGGCAATACTACCCTTGTTTTATAAATAACACCCTTGAACAGCAGTGCACAACTCTTCACAAATAATCCATCATTTATGATATATCTCGAAATACATATACCCAAAGTAAAGGTTTTATAGGCGAGGCCATCGAGTAATGAATACCAATAGCACTTTTATGTAAGTTAAGGTAGCTGCCGCAAGCCTTGCTATACCAGACTTGCCCCAGGTGCTTATACTGGGGTGAATACAGTTTATTTCTCCTCGGCAATTGCTCCTGCATTGCTCTAATTGGTTGCGTCCATACCACCATGTATAAACTTGTATTCACCTCCCCCCTAGTTTTTAACGAAGATAACAAAACCTAGAAAGCAATCACGAAGCGTGTATTTTCAGTGCCCGGCTACCGTCATACTCTCAATTAAAATAGAGCCCGTACGGATATTACCTCGGTAGTCTACATCATTGCCTACAGCAACTATCTTACTAAACATATCTTTCAAATTACCGGCAATCGTAACTTCTGAAACTGGATATTGAATTTCGCCATTTTCTACCCAGAAACCTGCGGCACCACGAGAATAATCACCTGTTACAATATTTACTCCCTGCCCCATTAACTCTGTAACTAGCAGCCCTTTATCCATTTTTTTCACCAACGATAATAAGTCTAAGGAGGGCTCCGTTGGGTCAACAATTAAATTATGTACCCCACCTGCATTAGCAGTGCTTTGCATTTTAAGGCGTCTAGCAGAGTAAGTGCCCAACATATAGCTGGCCAAAATACCATCCCTCACAAAATCTTTGGCATAAGTTGCTAAGCCATCATTATCAAATGCAGCACTACCAATCGCTTTCAGTATATGGGGTTGCTCATGGATATGAATATAATCTGGAAAAATTTGCTTACCTAAATGGTCTAGCAAAAATGAAGACTGTCGATATAAACTAGAGCCACTGATGGCACCGGTGAGGTGAGATAACAAACTACCTGCTAATTCTGCTGAAAATAATACTGGTACTGTTGTGGTTGGTACTTTTTTGGCACCTAATCGTTTTAATGTTCGCTCAGCTGCTTTTTTGCCCACATCTGCTGCTGATTCTAACCAATGGGCATCACGGTTAACCGTGTACCAGTAATCACGCTGCATTTCTTCTTTTTCTTGGGCAATCAAAACACAACTAATACTGTGTCTTGATGAAACATAACCACCGATGAAGCCATGGCTGTTGCCATATACCCGACAGCCTTGGTGACTAGATACCGATGCACCTTCAGAATTGGTTATTTTATTGCTGACTTTGAAGGCGGCGGCTTCTGCTTCTTTAGCAATTGTTATCGCTTCTTCAGCATTGATTCCCCAAGGGTGATATAAATCCAAGTCGGGAATTTCCTTTGCCATTAATTCTACAGCTGCCAATCCTGCATACTGATCTTCGGAGGTGTATTTAGCAATATTTAGCGCTGCTGTAACAGTGTCTTTAATGGCTTTAGCTGAACTATCAGACGTACTGGCAGAGCCTTTACATTGATCAAGATAAACGGTTATACCAAACCCTCGATCACAATTAAACTCAACCGTATCAACTTCTCCTTTGCGAATGCTGGCTGACAATCCGGTATCTAAGCTCACCCCCACTTCGGCAGCAGTCGCGCCCTGCTGTTTGGCTTCGGCCAAAATATCTGACACTAATGTTTCTAGGTGTTGTTCTTCTACTTTTGGATTAAGCGACTGATTATCACGTTGTAAAGTCATAAATTATTAGCTTTTATCATTAAACGTATTTTTCGCCCGGTATGAAGGGCATTCTTGTTTAGTGTATTGTAGCTTGCCCCTCAATGCTTACCAAGATATCTACTGACGCTAAACAGCCATAAATTGTTGTAATCAAAGTTTAGCTCTACATTAACGGTGTTTTTAGCGCTACAATTGCTGTTTAGTGATATCAGCTGTACAGACTAGCAACGATTATGAGTGACAACGAGCAGTTCGAAGATGATGAACTTGAGTATAAAAGTAAAACTCAAGTCAAAAAAGACATGCATGCTTTACAGGCCATGGGCGAGCGCCTATTAACGTTGCCTGCGAAAGTATTTGAACGACTCCCGCTAACCCCAAGGTTGAGAGAAGCATTAGAAGAAAGCAAGCGAATCACCAGTTTTAATGCTCGTAAACGCCATTTTCAATTTATTGGCAAGTTGATGCGAGATCAAGACCTGGAAACTATCCAAAATGTTTTAGACCACTTTGATACCGCAAGTGATGAATATAACCGCCTGTTTCATTTAATGGAGCGCTGGCGTGATCGGCTGTTAACTGAAGGTAATACAGCACTTGCCGAGTTTGTGGAAGCCTATCCAGCAGCTGATCGACAGCACTTACGACAGTTGATTCGCAACGCCCAAAAAGAGCAGCAGCAAAATAAGCCACCTGCCAGCTCACGAAAACTGTTTCGTTACATTCGAGATCTAGCAGAAGAAGCTTGCTTTAGCCCTGACCACTCGAAGTAAATAAATATAGAGGGGCATATCATATAAGGTAGAAAATTAGAAGTATGGCGCTACCCAGCCTCCTCCTTTGAAAAAGGGGGAACTGCTTTCTAGTACTCTCTAAATTCTTCGGATATGCCTGAATAAGAAGCGAGCAATTTGCTCTTAAATCGATAAGGGGAAAATACCCGAAGCGCAGTTTACTTGCTGGTAAATGAGCATCGGAAGATTTTTCCCAACAAAGAGTTAAGAGCAAAGGGCCGCTTCCTTGGGGATATCTTACTCGCCAGTTCCGCCTACCGTGATCTCTTCTATCTTAACAGTAGGCTGGCCAACACCAACCGGCACCGACTGGCCTTCTTTTCCACAAACACCGATTCCACTATCCAATTTTAAATCATTGCCCACCATAGATACTTTATTCATCACATCTGGACCGTTGCCAATTAAGGTAGCGCCTTTTACTGGTTTAGTAATTTTTCCCTTCTCGATCAGATAAGCTTCACTGGTCGAGAACACAAACTTACCAGAAGTAATATCAACTTGACCGCCGCCTAAATTGGCTGCATAAATGCCTCTATCGACAGAAGCAATAATTTCTTCCGGGTCATGTTCACCCGCCAACATATAGGTATTGGTCATACGAGGCATGGGTAAGTGAGAATAAGACTCCCGTCGGCCATTACCTGTTGCTTTATGCCCCATTAGTCGGGCATTAAGCTTATCTTGCATATAGCCTTTTAAAACACCATTCTCAATTAATACAGTGCATTCGGTGGTGGTCCCTTCATCATCTATATTTAATGAACCACGACGACCAGCCAACGTACCATCATCAACTACAGTGCACAAAGGTGAGGCCACCCTTTCACCGATCCGGCCAGAAAAGGCAGAGCTACCTTTACGATTAAAATCCCCTTCTAGACCATGACCAACAGCCTCATGCAACAACACTCCAGACCAGCCTGGTCCAAGCACCACTGGCATCGCACCCGCAGGAGCTGGCACAGCATCCAAATTAACCAAGGCCTGACGAACAGCTTCCTCGACATAGCCCTTAGCTCGGTCATCCTCAAGAAAATACTGATAACTGGTTCGCCCACCACCACCAGCAAATCCCCGCTCCAAGCGACCATTTTGCTCAGCAATTACACTAACATTTAATCGAATTAAAGGGCGTACATCCGCAGTAAAGGTGCCATCACTGGCTGCAACCAAAATAGTTTCATAAACACCCGCCAGGCTAACCGTTACCTGCTTAATCCGAGGGTCCATTGCTCTGGCTTGCTTATCAAGTGTTTGTAATAACGCTACTTTGTCTTCTTGCACCAAAGTAGATAAGGGGTTGAGAGGCTGATACAAATCCAACGGTTGGCTTCTATGCCAAGCTTGTAACTGTTTATTCTGCCCTTGCTTGGCGATACTTCTGGCAGCAAATGCAGCTTGCTCCAAAGCAGGTAAAATAATTTCATTGGAGTATGAAAATCCGGTTTTCTCACCACTGATAGCCCTTACCCCAACGCCACAATCAACGTTGTAGCTGCCCTCTCTAACAATACCATCATCTAGCACCCAGGATTCATGATTGGTGTGCTGAAAATATAAGTCAGCGGCATCAATGGTATGACCCAACATGCCATTTAATACTTGCTGAATCTTCGCTTCGGTTAGCTCACCAGGCGTGAGGAGCTGCTGTTTAACTGATTTAAGTATATCCGACATAAGTAGCCTGTTTTTTTAATGGTAAAGAACAGTGCACGCAGTAACTTACTGATTTTTCTATTTTAATGGAAGCTATTTCGCGCATGCTCCTCCTTTAAGAATAGTGATAAACCTTGATGTTTCGCAACAGCTGATCTTGTCGGTGTTTTAAGCTGGGCATTCGCCCACGTAGTTGATGAAGCCGATTCAAATCAATCTCAGCCATTATTACTTCTGGCTGATCAGTTTCCGCAGCAGCAATTACCTTACCCCATGGGTCTACTACCATAGAGTGGCCATAGGTTTCACGACCATCAGCATGCACACCAGCTTGATCAGCCCCTGCCATATAACAAAAATTTTCAATAGCACGGGCTCGCATTAACACATCCCAATGGGCAGCCCCTGTCACCCCAGTAAAGGCGGAAGGCAAACAAATAATCTCAACGCCATAATTAATCAGTACTCGAAATAGCTCAGGAAATCGCAAGTCATAGCAAATCAATGGTGCTAATCGGCCGATCGGCGTATCTACAATTAACAAGTGGCTGCCCGACATATACTCCTTCGACTCTTGATATTGGCCTTTACTGTCAGACACAGTGACATCAAATAGGTGAATTTTACTGTAATGTCCTAGCTCTTTACCTTTATCGTTATAAACAAAGCAGGCAGAAAAAGCCCGGCGATCTGCACTGTTTTCTTTTGGTAAAAAGGGAATCGACCCCCCAATCAACCATACTTTATGCTGTGCTGCCAACCTGGCTAATAATTGACGAATCTGGCCATTGCTATCACTTTCCTGTTTAGCAATTTGCAAGGTATTTTTCCCTGCATAACTGGCAAAACATTCAGGTAGTACAATCACTTTGGCACCACGAAAGGCCGCTTGCTGAATCAGCTTTTCAGCTTGAATGAGGTTATCCTCAACCACATCAGAGGAGTTCATTTGTAATACAGCTAATTGCGCAGCCATATCAATCCTTATTGTTGCTTCGTTTTATTGGTAAAAAATTTATCTAACGCAATAGTCGGGTTAGATAATGAGCCTGTCAGGGTATAACGGGCACTGGCAAACTTCTCAACTTTATCACCTAATAACTTATCAAACAGATAAATTGCACCCCCTACTTGGGGAGCTCCCATTAATACAGCGAGAAAGGGTAAATTATTGGTTACCGGCAAAGTCACTAATAACGACATATTCAGTGTATCGTTGATTAGATTAGCTTTACCCGATAAGGTAAAGTTTGAAGAAGGCCCTTCTATTTTCGCAGGCTCTTTAAAGTACATTGCACCATTAGCAAATTGCGTGGTGGCTTTAATTTTGTCAAAACTGACGCCAGACTTTAACAAATCAGAAAAATCCAGCTTAATCCGTCTGGCAATCGAGTTGAAATTCAACAGGCCAAAAACTCTTAATACATTGGCAGAACCATTAGCTTCCAGAAAACGACCATGTTCAATTTTGCTATAAATCTCGCCATTCAGTTTTGCCATGGCTAAGTTGAGAGGGCTTCCAGGCCAATTAACATCAATGGTGAATTTTGCTTTTTTACTGGTTATGGGGGCTGCATGTCCCCATGCCTCCAACACATCGGCTAAGTCGACTGCTCTAACGATCCCTTTAAAACCTGTCTGCTGTTTACCCCAAAAAATATCCCCTTTTACGCCTAAATGATTGATTTGGGCTGATATATTGCTAACTTTCAATACCTGCGAATCTGATCTTAGTTTTGCAGAAAGATTACCCGACACTTGATTACCTACTTTTAAATCAGCTATATCAATATCCAGATTAGGGATAGTCAGCGGGTTAAAGTCAGCCAGAGGATCTTGCTGGCTATTTTGATTAGTTGCTTTAGTTTTAGGCAATGTTGGTAGATGCAAGTGCTTTAAACCAATTTCATATGGTTTTAACTGACTATTAAATGGGATTACCGCTCGCCCAGCTAGCTGGTTACTTTCTACATCAGCCTGCCAGACATTTTGGTAGGTATTTAGCGATAACACCATATTATCCAGCGTTCCAAGTGGTGAGTGCAGTTCCTCTACTGCAAACTGATCAACAGAGATTTGCCATTTTGGGCGCTGTCTTTGCTGATTTTTACTGTTTGCTGATTGCGTAAATAAATTGCCCCATGACAACCACTTAGTTAAGTCAAGCTCATTTAAATGGCCTCGCACGGTAAACTGCTTTCGCTTCAACTTACCTGGCTTTCCTTGACCAAACACAATATCAGCACCTGCCAACTGACCTTTTTGTGCCAACCATTCAGACTTTAACAATTGTCCCAGTTGAACCCGCCAGCGATCCGTTTCGCCAAACTGGTTTAATACCACCCGTACATTCTGTTGGCTATTTGCACTCTTGCCAAACGGCTCGGGCAGATTAAGAGCAGCCCCTTTTAAATTGGATTTTACTGTTAACTGAAAGTTTTCTGGCTGGTTAAATGGCATTGTTGCTTCAACATTGTAAGCAAATTGGCCTTTTGCAATGCTGTTAAATTGTTGCTGCTGTTTTGTAGTTAACTGTTTCTTGAGTTTAAATTGCAGTTGCAACCAGTCAGCCACCTGCGTTGCATCAGCTTTACCTGCTAAGCTAAACTGCTGTTGCAACTGTCGTTTATCCTGTTTAGCAGCCATATCAAGGCGCACAGGCTGGCCAAACAATTTGAGTTTAATATCCTTACCACTCACTCCTTTAACTGAGTGGTATTTTATCTCGCCATTGATTTGCTCTGCTTTCAACCCTAAGTTAGTTAAGGCAATAGCCCCCTCTTGTGCTTGGGTAGTAACAGCTATCTCCGTTTGCTCAGGTTTATCAATGGGTATCATTAACCCTAATTTAGAATCAAACTGCCCTGTCACCTGCAAATTTTTAGCATTGTCATCTTTATTATTGATACCCATAGCTTCCCCTATGGGTGATTGGATTAATAAGTGATTAACTGTAGATCCAGGTACTTTCAAATCACTATCAACTGTGACTGCAAACCCACTTTTACTCTCCTCAGCCACTCTTAACTTCAGTTGCTGTATGCCTGCTTGATGTACTGAGCCACTCGCTATATTGACATCAACTTGCTTATTATCAACTAATACCCTACCTGCCAAATTTTCAGCTTGAGGCCATTTTGCATCATATTGAACAGTGCCTTCCCTTACATTAAAAAACAAACCAAAACTGATATCATTTTCCGCTTCAGTTTGAGTAACAGGGCCGTTATATAAAAATGCTCCCTGCTCAACTTTACCTGCAACAATGCCATCATCCAGCCATTTAACGAGCGCTTCAGGCAACACATTATGCTTGGCAGGAATATATTGGTAAGCAAGATCAGCATTGGCATTTTGCAAGCCGGCTTCTAGTGCCATCGTAATTGGCCCTTCTGTAAAGGGAAACACTAGCCGCAGCTTGGCATTATATTCAGCCCCCTTGTGCTTTAGTTGAGCTTGATTGGTATATAACTGAAACTGATCATTCGTTTTATGCCAGGCTAAGTGAGCTGCTGCCCGTTGATAATACCAGGGTTTTCTAAATAGCTCGGTCATGCCTAAACTAAAGCCTTTCCGCGTGTTCAAATCAAACCAGCCCTGATCAGCTGTGGTGTAGAGTAACCCAGAAACACCTGATGCCGAGGGTGCAAATCCTTTGGCTGCTACCTCCACTTGTTTCAGTTGGCTCACCACCTGAAAGTTACTTTTTTCAGGTGACCAATCAACCACTATCTTTTGCAGCAGCCCTCTTGGATTTAGCTCCTGAGCAAGCTGTGTTGGTAATTGAGGTAATAGTTTTGTGGTAAGGGAGGAGTCCTTCAACAAGTTTAAATCCAACTGTTCACTGGCAAACGTCCATTTTCCCTTCTGAAAATCTACAAAAGCATCATTAAAAGGAGCAGCAATACCATTTAAACGAAAATTGGCAGAAGGCAACGCTAGCTGCCAACGATCATTCGCCTGACGTCTAAAACTAAATTGCAGATATCCCTTGGTTAACTGCTGCTGTGGTAAGTCTTGATACTGGATATTTAAATCAATATTTTCCAGCAGACCGCTCAACGTAAGTTGTTTATTCTGCCAAGTTAACCAAAGTTTCCCCCCCAAGTTCAGCTTACCTAGCCGAACATCATTAGGTGCAATCAGTGCAACCCAAGGCCGCCAATTATTAGGAGAAGCATCTATAAATACCTGAAGACTACCTAGTGACTTTGGCGACACTTGTTGCATTTCTGCAATCAGTTTTGCTTCTCCCCCTTGGGATTGCTTGACAAATCCATCCAGCCGATAGCCCTGGCTAGTTTTATTAAAAGCTAGCTTAGCATCTTCGAGTGTTTCAATTTGCCCTTGTTGATCCTGAAAACGGATGGTGGTGTTAGTAAACTGAATGTGAGGTTGCTTAAGTAGTGAGGTCAAAACCAACTTTGGATCCGCTTCACCTGCCGTACGATTAAAGCCCTTTAAATGCCATCGTCCAGATTGGTCCTCAACAAGGTCTATCTGTAAGCCTTCTACCTGCAAATAACGAAAAACAGGAGATTGCTCAACCAATGAGGAAAACACATCCAACTCAGCAAGCACTCGATCAGCACTGAGCGACTGCAATTCAGCCTCACCAATTCGCACAGTGCTAATATCTAACGCAGGATTAAAACCAGACCAGGTACCTGTTAACCCAGCAATTATGACAGGAGTATTTAATGTAGTAGACAGTTCCTGTTGTAGACTTTGACGATAATCAGTCAATAATGGTAGTAACATTCTCCCCAAACTGACGTACAAAGCAAGCAACACAACGCCAACAACACAAAAACTCCAAATCAGCCGGGTAAATAGTTTTGCAAAACGTTTCACTAACAAATTCCATCAGTACAACTTAAATCCAAATGCAAGTACAAATTAAATTAACACCACATCAAACTGCTCTTGCGTATACATAGGCTCAACTTGAAACTTAATAGTGCGATCAATAAAGGCTTCTAAATCAGCCACATTATCAGACTCTTCATCCACCAGCCGATCAACCACTTTTTGCGAAGCCAACACTAAATAACCTTCACTTTCATAAGCCCTAGCTTCCCTCAAAATTTCCCTGAAAATTTCATAACAGACAGTATCTGCCGTCTTTAGCGTACCCCGCCCTTCACAGGTAGGACAAGGCTCACATAACACATTTTCCAGGCTTTCCCGAGTGCGTTTACGGGTCATTTCAATCAAGCCAAGCTCAGAAACCCCAGTAATATTAGTTTTGGCATGGTCACGTTCAAGCAGCTTTTCAAAAGTCCGCAACACCTGTCGTTGATGCTCAGCCTCTTCCATATCAATAAAATCGATAATAATAATCCCCCCCAGATTTCGCAGCCTGACTTGTCTGGCAATAGCGGTTGCAGCTTCCAGGTTGGTTTTAAAAATGGTTTCTTCTAAGTTACGATGACCAACAAAAGCGCCTGTATTAACATCAATAGTGGTCATTGCTTCAGTTTGATCAAAAATCAAATAACCACCTGACTTTAGCTGCACTTTTCGGCTTAGGGCTTTTTGAATTTCATCCTCAACCCCGTATAGATCAAAAATGGGGCGTTCTCCAGGATAATATTCAACCCGTCCTTCAATCTGTGGAATAAGCTTTTTTACAAACTTGCAAACTTTTTGATAAGTTTCTCTAGAATCAATCCGTACCTTTTCAATTTTCGGATCTACTAAATCTCTCAGAGTACGTAAGTGCAGTGGTAAGTCTTCATAAACGGCTTCTGGTGCTTTTACTTCTTTGATGGCTTCTGAAACTGACTCCCACAACCGATGTAAAAACCGAATGTCAGCTACAACTTCCTCTGCTCCAACTCCTTCAGCTGCTGTACGGAGAATAAATCCTCCTTTTTCTTCAGCCTGCTCTGCCACTAGAGCATTTTCAACTAACTGTTTAAGCCGGTCCCGCTCTTCCTGGTCTTCAATTCTTAGCGAAATACCCACATGGTTAGTATCAGGCATATACACCAGGTAGCGGGCAGGAATAGAAATATGGGTGGTTAGCCTAGCGCCTTTTGTCCCTAGCGGGTCTTTGGTTACCTGCACCACCAGCGACTGACCTTCATGGACCAGCTCATAAATCAGGGGTTCGGTTGAGTCCTCGCTTTCTTTAACATCATTCTTTGGCGCTATTTCACTGACATGAATAAATGCAGCCCGCTCTAGCCCTATATCGACAAAGGCAGCTTGCATTCCCGGAAGCACCCGCACTATTTTGCCTTTATAAATATTCCCGACAATGCCACGCCGCTGAGTTCGTTCAATATACACTTCTTGTAAAACGCCATTTTCCACCACCGCCACACGAGACTCCATTGGGGTGATATTCATTAGTATTTCTTCGGACATGGCTTTTCCTACATTGTCAGGAACCATTAATTAAGGACAATTCTTTAGCATTATTTCAAATACCATGGCTTTGCCAGACATCTACCTCAAACTGCGCCAACAGTTGCGCCGTTTCGGTTAATGGTAACCCTACTACCCCACTGTAACTACCTTTAATGCCTGCAACTAATACCGCACCTAAGCCCTGAATACCATAAGCACCTGCCTTATCATCAGGTTCTCCTGTAGCACAATATTGGTCTATTAATGTTTCTGTGAGTGGCTTAATAAGCACATCGGTAATACTGGTAGTGATTTTTGTTGTTTCAGCATTAACTACAGCTACTGCTGTCATCACCTGATGCTGTTTACCCGACAGCTCAGTTAGCATAGCCTTAGCATCAGCAATAGAAGTGGGCTTTCCTAGGATCACTCCATTTAATACAACTGCCGTATCTGCAGCTAACACTGGTCGCTGTGCTAGTCCACTGGATTTCAATAACTGCCAACCAGCTTCCGCCTTGGACTCAGCAATACGCTCTACATAGTGTTGTGGATGCTCATTAAGCAAAGGAGTTTCATTAACGTCTGATGCAATTACTTGGTAACTGACCCCAATTTGCTCTAGTAGTTCTCGACGGCGGGGAGATTGAGATGCTAAATAAATACTTGGAACGTCCATACCTATTCTTAGTATTTGAGGGTGTAGCCCGAAGTAAATGCAACTCCCTCTTTAGTTAACTTTATAACGCCTTCTTATATCACGTAACAAAATAAACAACCATGGCCATAATAAGGCACTGACAACCGTTGGCAACAAAAACAATAAGTTAGGAGGTGTACGACCACTGAAGGATTTAGCCCACAGATTAAGCATTTGGTAAATTCCAATCACCACAAATACCACCATAGACTGCTGTAATAAAGGGTATATTCGCATGCGCCGATGTAGTTTATGAGCCACATACACAACAATTACCATGCCCAGTGCATTTTGCCCAAGCAACACACCTTGCATCACATCAAGCATTAAGCCAACAATCCAAGCAATCATTAGCCCAATGCGATCAGGCAATGCTAACGCCCAATACAGCACAACCATAGCTAACCACTCAGGCCTCCCTAACTCCAAGTAGGATGGCATGGGTAACAAGCTCAACACATACGCAAAAAATATTGTCGTCCAAATAACCAGGCGGCCCCGGGGTCGATCAGTTGACATTAAGCGGTTCACTTACTTGAGTTTCATCCACTGCAATCACATCACGGTTATCATTAGCTTCTTTGCCCCTAAATACCAATAACACATGACGACTGCGATCCAGCTTTGCAGAAGGTCTTACTTTGATGATAGCGAAAGGCTTACCAGGGTCATGTATAACCTCAATGACTTTGCCTACAGGGTAGCCTACAGGAAAACGCCGCCCTAAGCCTGAGCTGACTAAAATATCACCTTCTCGGATGTCAGCATTATCAGGCACATGGCGAAGTAATAACTCATCCAGCTTACCTGATCCAGCAGCAATTGCTCGAGCACCATTTCGGTTTACCTGAACAGGTAAACTATGATTAGCATCAGTAATAAGTAGCACCCGACTGGAAAAAGGGCTGACTGAAATGACTTGCCCCATCAAACCACTAGCATCAAGTAATGGTTGCCCAACAAATACACCATCTGTGGAGCCTTTATTGACAATGACCTGATGGGTATAAGGGTCTGGGTCAACCCCCACCAGCTCGGCAATCAATACTCGCTCATCAAGCAGCTTTGAGGAGTTCAGTAATTCTCTTAAACGAATATTTTGAGCGGTAAGAGCAGCCAACTTTTGCAGGCGCCGCTCAAGCAGTAGATTTTTAGCTTCTAATTTAGCATTTTCAAGAATCAGCTCTTTACGGGATTTCAGAGCATCATCAGCCATCCCCCACATTTGTGCAGGCAAATCAGCCACCCACTGGACAGGCGTGGCGACTACAGTCAACCAAGCTCTAACCTTGTTTAGGCCACTATCCAGACCATGAAATCTTTGTTCAGCAAGCATCAAGCTGACTGACAGCACGATAAAGAATACCAGCTGTGCAGTAAGCGATTGCTGTTTAGAAAATATCCGCTTAATTGGCGACTCCCACTATTTGCCTTTTATTACTACGGGAGGTAACAGATACACTGCATTCCACTAGCATTTTTATACCGGTCATTGCTAGCTAGCAGCCATCAAGGTAACGACTCACTATAGCAAGCAAGTAAGCAGTTATTGACAACCTCCGTTGCTACTGAGAAAAAGCACCCGACTTAGCGGGGCTACTTTATCAACCAAACTTGCTTAAGAACTACCTTGTCCTATTGGTTTTGACTACTCAGTAGACAAAAGATCAAATGCATGGCGTTCCATTATTTCAAGGGCACGACCACCCCCTCTGGCCACACAGGTAAGAGGATCTTCAGCCACTACCACAGGTAAGCCTGTTTCTTCACTTAATAAGCGTTCTAGTCCTTTTAATAACGCACCACCCCCCGTCAATACCATGCCTCGCTCGGCAATATCAGAGGCCAGCTCAGGTGGGGACTGTTCTAAAGCACTTTTAACGGATTGAACAATGGCTGCTAAAGATTCTTGCAGCGCTTCCAAAATTTCATTGCTGTTTAAGGTAAAACTGCGTGGAACCCCTTCTGCCAAATTGCGGCCTCGAACATCAATTTCACGTAGCTCATCACCAGGGTAGGCACAGGCGATTTCCTGTTTAATTCTTTCTGCAGTGGCATCACCAATTAAGCTGCCATAATTACGACGAACATAAGTAACGATGGCTTCATCAAAACGGTCACCACCTACGCGTACAGACTCTGAATAAACAATGCCACTAAGGGAAATAATGGCAATTTCAGTGGTTCCCCCACCAATATCCACTACCATTGAGCCATGAGCTTCTTCTACTGGTAGCCCAGCACCAATAGCGGCTGCCATTGGCTCTTCAATTAAGTAGACTTCTCGAGCACCAGCTCCTAATGCTGATTCACGTATCGCCCGCCGTTCAACTTGAGTTGATTTACAAGGCACACACACCAGTACGCGTGGACTTGGCTGAATAAAACTATTTTCGTGTACCTTGTTAATGAAGTGCTGAAGCATTTTTTCAGTGACACTAAAGTCAGCAATCACCCCATCTTTCATAGGCCGAATCGCGGTAATATTGCCAGGTGTTCTACCCAACATGCGCTTTGCTTCAGTACCCACTGCTGCGACAGTCTTCTGGCTCCCATGATGACGAATAGCCACCACCGAGGGCTCATTTAACACGATCCCTTTATCTCTAACATAAATCAGGGTATTGGCAGTACCTAAGTCAATTGACAGGTCACTTGAAAAAAATCCCCGTAGTTTCTTGAGCATGTGTGGTATTCTTCCCAACAAACAAAGAATGTGAATATGGTTGCAGTGCTTTACACTAGAAATTAGCTGCAATTTAATAAAAAGATCAGCGCAACCGGCCAATAAAACAGTTTACTTTCTTGCCTCTATTATCCATCTAACTCGCTAACCCTCAACCACCTTGCAGAACAAAGCTAAATACAATTTAATGAGCAATCATACCAGCTGCTCTAGTCAATTGTGGTGAGCGAGTCAAATAAATATCGATATGGCTATGGTTTTTATTCATGATCTTGCAAATTGCTGCAAACTCTAACAACCGCTGTTACATAGAGCAAGCTAAGAAGCTATCTTGAAGCAAACAATTATGCCCTTAGTTGAGGGCAGGCTTGCCAGTTATGACTGACTTAAGCTTGACTACTCAAAACAGCGTCTTACTTATACTGTAGTCTAATGTGTTACTTGATTGACAAATATCTGTCTTCTATTTCTACATTTTCATCGATTATCTGTAGAGTACCTCTAATAATTGTTTCCGCCCAAGCGCTTGAGATTATCATTGCAAACCCCTACATTTGCAGTTTGGCTTTTAGTTGGAGAGCACCCATGGCCCTTGACCAAACTGATGTTGAAAAAATCGCCCATCTGGCACGCATCGCTATCAACAAGCAAGATATTGCAAACACTACAGAAGGGTTAACGCAAATTTTAGCTATGATAGACCAAATGCAAGCAGCGGATACGGATAATGTCGAACCATTAGCTCACCCTCTAGAAATGGAACAACGGCTCAGGCCTGATAAAGTGACTGAAACCAACCAACGGGAAACGTTTCAAGCAACTGCTCCCGCTACTGAAAATGGCTTGTATCTAGTGCCAAAGGTAATCGAATAACGGATTGCACTTTACAGAGCAACAGCACTGACATTTTCAGTATCAATCCCCGTTTTAGGATCTAACATTACCATGTTAAACAAAACCGTAGCGCAATTGGCCGCTGGATTAGCCAAAGGCGAATTTTCTAGTGTTGAGATAACCCAGCAATACCTGAACCAGATTAAACAGCTCGATAGCCAGCTAAACAGCTTTATCAGTGTTACAGAAGACCACGCACTAGCCACCGCCAAAGCAGCCGATAATCGCCGTGCAAATAACAATGCAGGCCTATTGACGGGTATTCCAATAGCTCACAAAGACATTTTTTGCACAAACGGCATTAAAACGACCTGTGGTTCTAAAATGCTCGCCAACTTTATTGCTCCTTATGAGTCAACTGTCTCACAAAAGTTCCAAGACGCAGGTTGTGTAATGTTGGGTAAAACCAACATGGACGAATTTGCCATGGGGTCATCTAACGAAACCAGTTACTTTGGTGCAGTCAAAAACCCTTGGCAATTAGACTGCATCCCAGGTGGCTCATCCGGTGGTTCCGCTGCAGCTGTTGCTTCCCGATTGGCACCAGCGGCTACAGGTACAGATACAGGCGGTTCCATTCGCCAACCCGCTGCACTTTGTGGTCTAACAGGGCTAAAACCCACCTATGGCCGGGTATCCCGCTGGGGAATGATCGCCTTTGCATCCAGCCTTGATCAAGCAGGCCCAATGACCCAAACCGCTGAAGATGCCGCTTTATTAATGAACATCATGGCAGGATTTGATGAGAAAGACTCAACTTGTGCAAATGAGCCTGTACCTGATTACACTGCCAGTCTTAACGATAGTATTGCAGGTTTAAAAATTGGCTTACCCAAAGAGTATTTTTCTAAAGGGTTAGATAGTAAAATTGCCACTAATATTGAGCAAGCTATCAAAGAATTAGAAAAGCTTGGTGCCACGGTTAAAGAAATCAGTTTAGCAAACACCGACCTGGCCTTACCCGCTTACTATGTCATTGCCCCTGCAGAATGCTCATCAAATTTATCCCGTTTTGATGGTGTACGGTTTGGCCACCGCTGTGAAAACCCAGGAGATTTAGAAGACTTATATAAACGCAGTCGTGCTGAAGGGTTTGGTGCGGAAGTGAAGCGTCGTATTTTAGTAGGCACTTATGCACTATCTGCTGGCTACTACGATGCTTACTATATCAAAGCACAAAAACTAAGAAGGTTAATTAAAAATGATTTTGTGGCAGCATTTAACGATGTAGACATTATTGCCAGCCCTACTACCCCATCCCCAGCATTTAAGTTAGGTGAAAAATCCAATGACCCTGTTGCAATGTATCTGTCGGATATTTATACCATTTCCACTAACCTAGCAGGCTTACCAGCCATGTCGATTCCCGTTGGTTTTGCTGGTGGGTTGCCAACTGGCATGCAGTTAATCGGTAACTATTTCGCCGAAGCTAAATTATTAAATATTGCTCACCAATATCAGCAACAAACTAATTGGCATCAACAATTACCAACAGCAATTCAGGCATAAGGGGATTTATCGTGAAATGGGAAGCTGTTATTGGGCTGGAAATTCATGTTCAGCTCGCTACAAAATCCAAGATTTTCTCTGGTGCCAGTACCGCTTTTGGTGCAGAACCTAATACCCAAGCATGTGCTATTGACTTAGGGCTACCAGGTATTTTACCTGTGCTCAATCAAGAAGTAGTGAGAATGGCAACGATGTTTGGCATGGCAATTCATGCGCAAATTAATCAGCGTAATGTTTTTGCTAGAAAAAACTATTTTTACCCAGACCTTCCTAAAGGCTATCAAACCAGCCAAATGGACTTACCAATAGTGGGTCCTGGTTATGTGGATATTACTTTAGATGACGGTGAAACTAGACGGATCGGCGTTACCCGTGCTCACTTGGAAGAAGATGCAGGGAAGTCTTTACATGAAGATTTTCATGGCATGACAGGTATTGACCTAAACCGGGCTGGTACGCCATTACTGGAAATTGTTTCTGACCCTGACTTACGTTCAGCCAAAGAAGCCGTTGCGTATTTAAAAACTATTCATTCGATTATCCGTTACTTAGGGATATCTGATGGCAACATGGCAGAAGGCTCCATGCGTTGCGATGCCAACGTTTCCATTCGCCCGCAAGGCAGCGAAAAATTGGGCACTCGCACAGAAATAAAAAACGTCAACTCTTTCCGCTTTATTGAAAAAGCCATTAATTTTGAAATTGAACGGCATATTGATGTATTGGAAAGTGGCGGCAAAATCATCCAGGAAACCCGCCTGTATGATTCCGAAAAAGACGAAACCCGTTCTATGCGCGGCAAAGAAGAAGCCAACGATTATCGTTACTTCCCCTGCCCTGACTTATTACCCGTGGTACTTTCTGTTGAGTTTTTAAATGAAGTAAGAAATTCACTTCCTGAACTCCCTGAACAAAAACGTCAACGTTTTATTGATGAGTTAGGCTTGAGTGAATACGACGCAGGTGTTCTATCTGCCAACCGCGAAACTGCCGAATATTTTGAGGCTGTCACCAAGCAATGCCAAGACCCGAAATTAGCAGCTAACTGGGTCATGGGCGAACTGGCCAGTCGTCTTAACAAAAACCAGCTGGAAATCAGCGAAAGCCCGGTTTCTGCAAAACAGCTAGGCGAAATGCTAATCCGCTTAAAAGACGAAACTATTTCCAGCAAAGGCGCCAAAACTGTTTTTGAAGCCATGTGGAACGGCGAAGGTTCAGCCGATGAAATCATCGAAAAACGCAACTTAAAAGCCATCACCGACACTTCAGCCATTGAAGGTATGATTGATGAAGTTATCGCCAATAATACTGCACAAGTTGAACAATACCGCAGTGCTGATGAAGCCAAACAAGGCAAAATGATCGGCTTTTTTGTTGGCCAGGTAATGAAAGCTTCTCGTGGAGCAGCAGAACCAGGGGTGGTAAATAAACTGTTAAGGGAAAAATTGAAGGGATAGTGTCCCATATAGAGTAACAAGGTATTCATCGCCGCTACAGAATACCCTGTTACCCCATACATTCAGACTTTAGTTATAACAGTTTTTATCCTTTAGTTTATTTTTTCCTATCTAAGTATTTTAGTAACACATAAATTAACTAAAATACATTTAGCGTGAGTAATGTTGTTAATTAACTATAATATAAATACATATTATTAACGTAGGCACACCAACCCAAATAAAAGGAGATGCAACCCAGGACATAGGTTTTGAAAGCTCAGGCTTAGCTTCTGTTTTAGAATTAATCGATAAAACCAGATAGCTTATTATTGTAAAAACAAAGAGAAAAACTATAATTTCAATAATAAATTCTAAAACTATAAACTGGTTATTTAATATCTTATTTATAAGCTTACTTATTCCAAGTATACCGACGAAGATTAAGCCATCTGTAAATGACTTCATTAATCTTTCTTTATCAATATGAAGCTTGCCATTATTCATTATATGCATCCGCAAACTATATAGCAGTACATTGTTATTATAGAGACCAATGGCCGTTTCATGAAAGTTAAAGTCTCAGAATTTATGCTGTTACCACTATCGACTATAGTGCACTTCTAAAAAAACCAGAAACAACTGATTTCCTAGAAGCACCTTCACAATACATACTAATTCCTAATTATCACTATACCTAAGCCATTAACTGCTGTATATTTGAACAGCATGGAAACTTAATTGAGAAGGTATAAATAATGGCTATCAACAAAGTTCAATTTCAAAAAGGCCTGAGTTTAAACGAGTTTCTCAAACAATATGGTACAGAAGAACAATGCTTTAATACCTTATACAAATTGCGATGGCCAGAAGGTTTTCAGTGCCCCAATTGTGGATACGACAAATGCTGTCAACTCACTACTAGAAAGCTTCAGCAGTGCTATAAATGTCACCAGCAAACATCTGTAACTGCAGGTACTATCTTTGAATCAACCAAATTACCATTAAAGACTTGGTTCCAAGGGATGTATTTGATCTCCCAAGACAAAAAAGGTATATCAGCCATAGAATTACATCGCCATTTAGGTATTTCCTATCAAGCTGCCTGGAGAATGAAACATAAGCTCATGAAAGTGATGCAAGAAAGAGAAGGCACCAAGCAATTGTCGGGTTTTATTGAAATTGATGATGCCTATCTTGGTGGTGAGCGTACAGGTTGCAAAAGAGGTAGGGGAGCAGATGGGAAAATACCTTTTGTAGCAGCCGTAGAAACAACAAAACAAGGTCAACCGACACGAATTAAACTGAGCATTTTAAAAGGGTTTAATAAAGAAGAGATAACGGCTTGGAGTAGGCAGAATTTGGCCAAGGGCAGTACCGTAATCTCCGATGGACTGGCCTGTTTTAATGGTGTCATAGAAGCAGGTTGTCTTCATGATAAAATTGTATGCGGTGGTGGTCGTGCATCAGTAGAGGAACCTGAATTTTATTGGGTTAACACCATCCTTGGAAACTTAAAAAGTGCTTTACGTAGTACTTATCATGCTATTCGCGCTAAATATGCACAACGTTATCTTGCTGAATTTCAGTATCGATTTAATCGAAGATTTAGCTTAGTAGAATTTATTCCTAGGCTAGCATTTGTAGCACTGAGAACACCTCCACTACCAGGTAAGCTACTAAATATAGCTTAGGTATGATGATAATTAGGAATTTGTATTAATCATGTTCAATTTAAATTGATGATAATAACAACTACTACTTTTTCTTTAAAACAAAATCTACCCACCCTAGTTCATCAATTTCCTCTTCTTTTTTATTGAAGTTTTCAACAACACCAACTATTTCTAAGTTTGTTCTACTCAAAAATGGCTCTATGTCGCTGATAGATTGTATGATACTCAATCAGCACAAGCTCTCCATCAACCAGAAATTCATCAATCCAAATGCCTCTGCCTTTTTTTCTTTCAGATAAATCATAACGAGGTCTATAGAAAGCGATTTTTCCCTTATACTGAAAAGTAAATTTTTCTATAGTATGCCAATAATCTTGATGGTAATAACTCAACGAAACAAGCCCGTCTTTTGCTAACCATGAATCAAGCTTTGTAAAAAAGGCTTTTATTTCCCAATCTTTAGTCAAAAGGCAAAATGAATTAAACCCTGAAATAATCCTATTAAAAGTTTTCTTTGGAGTAAATTCTAATACATCACAGGTATGAATTTTAGAACTGGGCAACTGAATATGTCTTGAGTAATTTTCAAGCAGTTCAACAGCTTCCAGATCAATACCTTGATTTGCTAGGTAGTTACTCACTCTCCCAAATCCAGCAAATAAATCTAAAGTAGCATGACCTTTTGAGAAGTTTAAGTAATAGACATGGTCATAACAGTACTTCTGAGTAAAAGCTTTGTTTATTTCATAAATTTCTGACTGAATATTACTCATTGCTGTTCTCTTAAAAAGCTTCAAACGGGGTAGTTTACACTTTGCTTAGTTAGGTAAATACCCTGCACTGTAGGTATTTCAACTAGTGTTAACAGGCCCTAGCATAAAACTCATCACTGACGTGATGGCCATCTTCGTTACACATAATAACGATATCTGTCAGCTGCTCCCGGTAATGATTATTCATACAATCCATAAATACAGCAAATGCTTCCTTATTTATTTCACGACCACCTGATTTATATCATGAACTACATCATCTGATAAAAGCGATAAAAAGGTTGTCATATTGTCGGTATTAAAAGCAGCATCATAGTTGTGAATGAGTTGTTGGGTTGGATTGATAATTGGCTTCCTAATGGTAAAACACTAAAACTTATCCATTCATACCGCCCCCTTTAAGGTGAACAAAGTTCATAAAGATATATAGATAACGTCACCATTAACTAAGCATTCTTTTCAAGAAACTTAATAAACCCCTGGGCAGGTGTATTTAAATAATTATTTTCGCTACTAAGTAATGAAAAACGTCGGGTTAAGTCCAGCGGTGTTTTTAGCACAACTAATTGCCCAGCAGCCACTTCATCCGCTATAGCCAATTGAGAAAGACAACCAAGCCCTAATCCTGCTTTAACTGATTGTTTAATTGCCTCATGCCGGGTAAGTTCTAGCCCTAGTGTTAGCTGTACACCAATTCGCTCAACTGCTGCATCAAATACTGCTCGCGTACCAGAACCTAGCTCGCGCAAAACCCACGGCTCACGTTGTATATTCTTAATAGTTAGTTTACCTTTTTTAGCTAGTGGGTGTTCCGGATGACAAAATACTGCCAGTTGATCCTGACGCCAGGGTTTTATTGTAAGACACTGATGAATAGCAGGCCCTTCAATTAAACCAATATGAGCCTGACCTTTATCTAATTTTTCAATCACATCCTGAGTATTGGCTATTTTCAGTTCAGGCTTAACCTGTTTATGAGTGGCTATAAATTCAGCTAGTAATTTAGGCATTAAAAACGAGGCAATGGTCTCGCTGGCTACTACCCGTAAAACCCCTGTTATTTCGCTGGTTGGTACCGTCTGCAACTCATTAACCATATCGGTAATTTGGCGGGCCTTGACTAACACATCCCGCCCAGCATCGGTAATCACCAGCTCCCTCCCTATCCGACTGAATAAGGGATAGCCCAACGACAGCTCTAGCTCTTTCAATGCTTGGCTAGCCGCAGATTGGCTCATGGCTTGCTCATCAGCCGCTGCCGTTAATCGGCCAAGTCGAGCAGTTGCCTCAAATAAACGCAGTTGTCTTAACGAAACACTCATAATGACTCTAGACTATAATTGTTCGGTTTATCTTATATATTATATTAAAAACATTCATTATTCTTATATTTATACAGAGCATAAAATCGTAGTTCAGTATTTAGCTAAACAGTAGAAACTTATCGCCCCTTAGATAGAAACTGTTGTGAAAGGTAAAGCGTCTAGTAATTTTATGACGCTCTCGATATTGAGGTTGTTACAATGCCAGTTGCTCTCCTACTCCCCTTACTTGCTATCACAGCAATTGGGCTTGCACAAACCAGTTTATTCAGCCAGCTTGGCTTAAGTGCCCTACCTTTAGCTATTATTTTAGGTACCACTATTGGCCATCTTCCCCAGCATCAGCCCAACTCACAAGCGTTATTATTTATTAAATTTTGCCAACAAAAATTGCTTCGATTAGGCATTATTTCATTTGGTTTCAGTTTAAGTTTTCAGCAAATTATTGCCGTTGGTTGGCAAGCATTACTATTGGATATATTTATTATTTTAATTATTTTCAGTATCGGCTCATTTATCGGTATCAAACTGTTTAAACTGCCCCGTGATATGGCAATTTTAACTTCTGTTGGCAGTGCCATTTGTGGTGCTGCCGCTATTCTGGCAACCGAAGCATCCATTAAAGCCCGACAGCAACACGTCACCATTGCGGTTGCCACTGTAGTTTTATTTGGCACCTTAGCCATGTTTAGCTACCCCATTATTTATCAATTTTCTGGCACATCAGAACAAGCATTTGGTATTTACATTGGCAGCACCGCCCATGAAGTAGCCCAAGCAGTAGCGGCTGGTCAAACCATTAGTCAAAATGCCATGCAAACAGCGGTTGTCGTCAAACTTATCCGGGTAATGCTACTGGCACCCTTTATCCTGATGCTAACTGTTATCTTAGGTAAGCTTGATAAAACAACAACTAATAATATGTCTAGTAAAACTAAAATTACCATCCCATGGTTTGTTTTAGGTTTTATTGTAACAGCAGGTATCAATTCTTATGCTACAATCCCACCATTCGTTCTTGGCACTTTCCAATTAACCAGTCAGTTTTTATTAGCAATAGCCATGGCAGCCTTAGGTATGCAAACCCACTGGAAAGCAATTAAATCCGCTGGTGCCAAGCCTATATTGTTAGCACTTATCTTATTTATATTATTATTAGTGGGAGGTTTTTACTTAAACCACATACTCATTGACAGCTAGAGATAACACCGTACTTACTACATCATCCTGACTACAGATAAACTAATATTTAATTATTCGCGATTAAGAAATAGAACATGGAGTAAAAGTGATACAGGTTACTTATACTCCATATTATTTATTCAAAGTTTGTCTAAAAACTGTGCACACTTCCTTTTAAAGATCAATCAATAAAGTACTATTAAAACCAAAAATAACAACTTCCAAAGGGACTAATGGAATGCACTTCCCCCCTACAAAAAGCCAATTACTCAAGAGAAAACCTAGTTTACTTAGAATTTTTATTTTAATTAGCTGCGCTTTTACTAATATAACTTCATTCTCATGCTTTGCCCAACCAGCTCTCGAATACACCTTCAACTCCGCTAAGGAGCAAGAAAATAAAGCCCCTACTAATGATAAGCTTCCCAAAAAGCCTAAAATCACCTTACAATTAGATAATTCTCCTATCGATATCAACGAGCCTTACTCATTAAAAATAGAAAGTGAACAAGCAAACAGAATAGAAAACAACCTTAAAGAGCCAGGCTTAAAGGTTAATATCACTATTTGGTTTGATTAAACCTAAGTATTCCATCCCATTATCCCATTCACACATAGACTTCCAATAGACTAAATTAAGTTATATATACCCATAGTGCGGTAATCGAGTGGCTTACCTGTTGAGAGGAATAACAATAAGTTAATATAAACTTAAACTAAATTGATAATAATCCATACAACCAGAATGCCAAAGTCATTACCTGACTTTTTATCAAGATTTACCTTCATTTACAAAGTTTTCTGATTTTATTAGTACCAACCATTTTTCACCAGCCCCCGATAACTGGCTGATTATAATCAGTGATGTTGTTGATTCATCTACTGTTATGACCAATGGACAGTATAAAGAAGTCAACATGGTGGGAGTCAGCTGTATTACTAGTGTGCATAACGCTCTGCTTACAAATAAAATTTGTGACAAATTGACAAAGATAATTCACCAGTTGCCTTATACTTGTCACATAACACCGATGGCAAATTACATAACTACTTGATAAAAATAGGGGTTTATCTTATGCAATCACTTTAGTAAGGGCTGTCTCACATCATGAAAACCAATCTATGGGCTTATCTGCATACCATAATAGATAAGAGCTTTGTTCTAAAACTAGTCGATATCAATACTTACCAGCACCTTCTGAAAACAGGTTAATTTCTTTCACTGAATGAAATTCAAGGTGTTGCTGATTCATATTACTATTCCTCTGTTATTGTATTAAGTATATACTCAAGCTAATACTCCTTAACTCAATAAAGGATATACAGCTAAGCGGCTGCTCAAGGTATAACTAAAGAACATGGATAGTCAATATAATACAAACTATTTTATAGACTACTGGTATAAGCAGTTTTATGTATCACAAAGAATAAAAAAAATTAACAAACTTGCAATATATTCAATAAAAAAGTCTCTCAAAAATTTATTTATATATAGCGACATTTACTTTGAAAGAATATCAACAAATCATTACAATATTTTTATTAGCCTTGTGGATAAAAATAATGAGTCAACGGAGCGACCAATCAAGTTTTCACTCTCTTTATTTGAAGAAATTAAAGTCAGCAAGTCTATTAATCAAAAGCCAATTAACTTAAACCCCGACCATGCTCTGCCCTCTACAGAATATTTTAACTTTGCCCAATTAGAAGACACTCTTTCTTCCAACTGCTGTTTACTCAAAGTTTATGCTAATGAACTGTGTGAAAATGCCATTGATGATCTGCATTATTTTTCATCGTTAAAATTCAACGATACCAAACAAATAGAAATAAAAATAGTTGACATGATTACCAAACAAATGTATGACTTTCTTAATGGAATAACCCCTCCAAGAGGTAAGGTGGAGTCTCCTGAAGTATTAAATGTATCTGCACTGCTTGATGAGGTTGAACTATAAAGTTATAAAAAACTAACTTATAGAAGCCCTGGTAATCAGAAAAGCAGCGTAAAATATCAAAGCAGGAATATAAGTTAAAAATAGAGGCTTTCAATATTAACTGCTATCTTTCTATTACTCATAATCTTTATCGCATCATAAGCAGTAGTATGTAGTTGGGGAGTGCAGTAATGACCAATGAAGAATTAGAAGCAGCCGTTATTGATTATATTACAAAAAATAATATGATATCCCCTTCCAAGCTTATTCAGGCAAAAATCATTACCAGCTATTCAGATAACTTGATTTATGAAGTACTTCATGATCTCAATTTGCTAACGGTTGAACAGCTAAATGAGGTACTATCTGAAGTGACTGGCTACCCTGTAACCGATCCTCTCTATGAGATTACACAACGCACTATTCCAGAAGAGTTATTTAATTTATTCTCCAATGAATTAGTACTTAAAAATATCGTATTTCCGTTTAAGCTTGAAGACGAACATGTCCATGTAGCCATGTCTAATCCAACAGATAATAAGCTGGTAGAAGAGTTAGAAAAAAGCTGTGGTAAAGCAATCAAGCGCCATGTCTGTTATTTTAAAACCATTCTTCGGGCCATTGTCAGACACTATCCTTATGCTGAAGGCAAAGATTTTAATGATGTTATTGAAGAAACAATTGACGAAGTGACAGGCAAAAAAGACATAGAGCCTCATGTGAGTATTTGGACTGAGCCTCTTGGCCAGGCACTACAACGAGAGATTTCACTTTTCACTAAACAGGCAGAAGTACCCAAAGTAGGTGAAATTGGTGTTTCTATTTTAATCCAAAAAATCTTTGACTATGCCATCTATATTGGGGCAACTGATATACATATTGAACCCTACGAAGATGCGATTAAGGTTAGGTTAAGAAAAGATGGTATTTTAGCAACGCAGTGGTATCTACCTAAAATCATTCAGTCACGTTTTTTTAATCGATTAAAGGTAATGGCCAAGCTACAACCAACATTAAAAACGCAAGCACAAAATGGCAGCTTCACCTATGAAAATGTCGTGGATACTGGAGTAGATATTCGAATTGCAACAGTGCCCAGCATCTATGGGGAAAGATTTGCACTGCGACTTTTAGACAAAAATAAGCGTATTCTGTCTCTAACTGACCTTGGTATGAGTGAGGAAGAATATGATAAACTCATTGTTCATTTAAACTCCAAACAAGGGCTAATTTTGGTTGTAGGTCCTACAGGGAGTGGTAAAACTACCACTATTTATGCTGCTTTAGAATATTTAAATAGAGATGACTGCTCAATAATGACCTTAGAATCACCTATTGAATACCAAATGCGCGGCATAAATCAAATTCATGTAGATTTTTTCAAAAACTATAGTTTTGACGATGCTTTTGAAGATGTGCTAAGACAGGATCCGGATATTATTCTATTAGGTGAAATTCTTGATCAAGCATCTGCAGAAACAGCTATTATGGCTGCAGCAACTGGTCACCTAATCTTTTCAACACTTCATGCCACCTGTTCAGCCTTCGCTGTACCACGTTTATTATCATTAGGTGCTACAGCATCTATTCTTTCAGATGTATTGCAAGTCGTACTAGCTCAGCGACTAATCCGTGTTTTATGTCCTCATTGCAAAAAGCGTGATTCTTTAAGCAAAAAACGACTCAAAGTATTAGGATTAACTGAAAGCCAACTAGGAGGTGGACGTTACTTCGTATCCAGCGGCTGCGAGAAATGTAATCACCGAGGTTATTATGGACAAGTAGGCGTCTTTGAGTTACTGATTGTAGATGAATACATTAGGGATATGATTTTAAAAGGAAATACGGGCATGGAAATTTATCACTATGCCATCAAACAAGGAATGACTCCTTTATTTACAGATGCAATGAATAAAGCCAAAGCAGGCATAACTTCTTTAGATGAGGTTGTCTATCGAATACCTACAGAGCCACGAGTCATTATAGATATCAATAAGCCAGCAAAAAGCCATTTGCGAAGGGCTTGACCTAAATATTTACCAGCATACCTTAAGCTTGATATTTGGAAATTATTTGGGCATAAAAGAAGTTGAAAATAACTTCCTTTATGCCCCGTATCTAGAGATTAGTTCACCTATTCATTAATAACGTCAATTACCTCTATAGTTTCAACCATTTCAGCTAATAAATTAATGTACTGGCTCAACATGGTATCCGTCACTCTTGAAATATTGACATCCTGTTCGATAAGTACTTTCTCAGTTAATTCCTGATTAATAGCAAAACCAACTGCTTTATTCGTACTATCAAAAATACCGTGTAAATAGGGTGCAACAGGTAAATGACTATTTTTATTAGCCGCCTCCTTAGCAATGGCTAACCATTGCTGCCAACTTACCTGACTTAGAGCCGTATTCTTAATTAGCACTTGGTTCCAATCAACTACTTGATTACCTATTAAATGAAAAATTCGTTGCTCTAACCTTTTCCTACTAACTAAATTAATGACTGCATCAGCTACTGTATCAACCGTAATTAAGGTTTCTTCAAATGAGCTATCAGGAACAACTGACAATAACATACAAGAGCGTAAATAACGGCCTATTACATCTTCAGGTGCACCTTGTCCAGTATTACTATCAGCTGCCACTCGACCTAATCTAAAAATCAATAAATCCAGTCCTTTTTGTTGAGCTGCAAGTAATAGATTTTCAGCTACCCATTTCGAAGCACCATATCCCGAGTGTGCTAACTGTCTTTCATTTTCAATAGAAGTTACTTCTGAAACCTGATCCCGACCTAGTTGGCTACTAAATACACCAGTTGTTGAGATATAAGTAAACCGAGTATGACACCCTTTACTAGCTAGCTCCATTAAAGATAACGTTGCATTAACATTAGCAGGTTTCAGCTGCTGGTAGGGCAATAAATGATTAACCCATGCACCATTATGAATAATTAAATCAATCTCTTCTACCAATGCTTCCCATAAGTGCTCCGCTAATCCTAACTTATCCTGATTAAGATCACCTAATATAACAGTAATTCGTTCATTATAGGCACTTTCCCATAATCCATATTTTTCTAGGTTTTGCTTAATCCTTATATAACCTACATTGATATCGCTAGCTCTTACTACACAATAACAGTTTGCCTGCGACCACTGAGTAAGTACTTTATTTAATAGATAGGCACCAACAAAGCCTGTCACACCAGTTAGCAAAACATGATTAAAATTACCAACTGAGTGATTAGGAAGAACAGTAAAATCTGGTACTGCTGCTACTAAATTATCCTCAATTTTTACCTGTTGATACTCAAGAGAATTTTTCCTATTTTCTTGATCTTTTTGCTGTTTGTTAGTGCCTTCAATAAAATAAGCTAATTCCCTAACCGAAGGGTTAGCAAATAATTGCTGAATAGTCAGTTTAAACAGTAACTGTTTATTAATTGCAGCAACCAGTCGCACAGCTAGAATTGAGTGGCCACCTAAAGAAAAGAAATCATCCGTAACACCAAATACTTTATTCACATCTAACACTGTTTGCCAGATCGTCAACAACTGTTGCTCTAAGCGTGATTCGGCACTTTCTATTACAAGCTGACTAATAGCAAAAACAGGATCAGGTAATGCTTTTCGATCAACCTTTTGGTTAGGAGTTAATGGTATCTGATCAATCACTAGAAAACAGCTAGGAATCATATAGTCCGGTAAGCGTTGTTTTAAATAAACTTCAAGCTCTCTTTGCAACATTTTCTGACAAGTTATTATCTGCTGATATGATTCATTATCAACAGCATCATTCATAACCAAGTAAGCAACTATTTTCTTTTCTTCACCTTCATTACCATGGATCACCACAACGGTATCTGTCACCCAGTCATGTAAATTAAGTTGAGTTTCTATTTCACCCAGCTCTATCCGGTAACCTCGTATTTTAACCTGATTATCTATTCGTCCTAAAAACTCTAAATTACCACCAGGTAACCAGCGCACCCTATCTCCAGCACGATACATTTTTGCATTTGAATTTCCATCAGGATCTGTGAACGGATCCATAACAAACTTTTCTGCTGTTAACTCTGACTTACCTAAGTATCCTCTTGCAACCCCTTTGCCACCAATATACAGCTCTCCTGGTACTCCAATAGGCACTAGTGATTGATATTGATCCAACACATACAACTTAGAGCCTGATGTATTAATACCAATAGGAACTGAATGATAATTTATATTATCTGGAACAACATAATAGGTCGATGCAATTGTTGCTTCAGTCGGTCCATAAATATTAATTAACTGGCAGTGTAAATTAGCTTTACTCGTTGCCCAGGCTCTAGCGAAATCAGCAGGTAAAACATCTCCTCCAACAATTACATTTCGTAGTTTGGATTGTTGCCAGAATTCAATATCATTAATATAAGGTAGTAATACTTCCTTTGCATATAACGGTGGCAAGTCAATATGAGTTAATTCATCCTGTAACAATAGCTTAGCAAACTCTTTATCAGTGATTAGCCCTTTATCATGTAGATACAATGTGGCACCAGATACGAGGCTTACAAAAAACTGCTCCGTTGCAGCATCAAAGCCAATATTAAAAAACTGTAATACCCGATCCTGTGGCCAAACCTGATAAACATTAATAACTTCCTGAATATGGTCAACTAACGAATGATGTTCCACCATCACACCTTTGGGTAAACCAGTAGAGCCAGAAGTATATATTAAATAAGCCAAGTGATTATTCGTTACATTAATAGTTTCAAGATTAATATTAGTTACCGGTAAAGCAACAACATGCTGCATGAGAAATTCTTCATCAATACATACCACGTTTTGACTATTACAACCAAGTTTCTTCGATAATAACTTAGTGGTAATCAACTGCTTTGCAGTTGAATCTTCTAACATATAATTTATACGATCATCGGGATAAGTAGGATCTAAAGGTAAATAAGCGCCACCAGCTTTCAACGTTGCGATAATTGCAATCATTAAATCAATTGATCGTTCCAAGCAAATAGCGACTATATCATCAGGTTTAACCTCTAGTTCCAGAAGATAATGAGCCAATTGATTAGCTTTGCTATTTAATACTGAGTAAGTTAATGTCTGACTTCCACAAACAATAGCTATTGACTGTGGATATTGGTCAGCTACTTGCTCGAATAGTTGATGAATACAAGCATTACTTTCATTGTTAGGCAACAGCGCTTGTTGCTGGTTAATATTAATGAGTTGCTGTTCTTCATAATTAGTCAGTATAGGTAACTTAAAAACTGCTTGACCTGGCTTTGTAGTAGCAAAGGTCATAATCTTTTCAAACCGGCGAGCTAAATTTTCAATAGTTTCGTCAAGAAATAGATCAGTATTATACTCCCAACATAAGATAAACTTGCCCTCTTTTTCTATTACATTTAACGTTAAGTCAAACAATGAGGTAGATAATGCCAATGGTTCACTAGTTATTGTTAATTGATTAAACTGTAATTCATTTCTATGATTGTTTTGCAACGCTAACATTACCTGAATAACAGGGTGATAACTCAAGCTTCGACTTGGCCGTAAAGTTTCAACTAAATGATCAAATGGTACTTGCTGATGAGCATAAGCTGCTAATGCTGTTTGTTTGCATTGACCTAACAACTCATTAAAACTGAGTTCTGCAGATACATTGCAACGCAAAACTAATGTATTGACAAAAAAACCAATTAATGCAGAGACTTCTGCCTGTTCACGATTAGCTACAGGCGTACCTATCACAATATCACTTTCACCACTATAACGACTTAGTAAAGTGGCTAATACAGCGTGAAGCCCCATAAACAATGTGGCGCCCTGCGTTTGACATAATGCTTTAAAACGCTTAGCCAACTCTGCATCTATCTCACAAAAATGGTGTTCACCATTAAATTGTTGAACAGCTGGTCGAGGCTTATCTAAAGGTAAACTATGTATTTCAGGAATACCCGACAGCTGCTGCTGCCAATAAGTCAGTTGTTTTTCAAGTACTTCGCCTTGTAACCATTGTCTCTGCCACACAGCATAGTCACCGTACTGAATGGCTAATTCAGATAATTCCATGGCCTTTTCTTGACTTAAATTATTATATTGCTGATTTAATTCATCAATTAAAACACCAACGGACCATCCATCAGACGCGATGTGATGCATCGTCATTAATAATAAATTTTCATCATTGGACACTCTGATTAGATGTACCCTTAACATTAAATCCTGGCTTAAATCAAATGGTGCTTTATGCAACTGCTCCTTTAATGAATTAATCTGTTTTTGTTGTAAATTTTTAGACTGATATCTCACATCCGTTATTGGTAAAGACCAGTCTTCCGCTAAAGTTAATACAACCTGTGCAGCTTTACCCTCATGTAAACGAATAACAGTTCTCAAGCTTTCATGGCGAGTTAACAATGCAATAAATGCCTGGGATAATGCATCACTATTCAAGTGGCCAGTGATCTGATAAATAAAGGGTATATGATACTGCTGACTGCCCTCTTCCATTTGGTCAATAAACCATAACCGTTGCTGGGCATAGGATAAAGGTAAAGGTTGTGACCGGTCGACAGGCTTAATAACTGGCTGCTCACTCACCTGTGCTTGTTCAATAGCTTTGACCAGTGATCCGAGTGTAGGGGTAGTAAATATATTTCTTACACTTATATCCACATTAAACATTTGACGTATTAAACCACTCAAACGAACAGCTAATAATGAATGACCACCTAACCCAAAGAAGTTATGGTTTAGACTGATTGTATCGTCAGTTCCTAATACCTTCTGCCACAAACCAGCTAGGGCAATCTCTAACTCAGTTGTCGGCTCAACAATAGAGGATTCACCCTGATAAACTGGGCTAGGTAAAGCTTTTCTATCAACTTTCCCATTAGGTGTTAGGGGTAGTGACATAACCTCCATTAAGGTTGCAGGCACCATATACTCAGGTAACTGCTCAGATAGCAACTGCATAATGTCAGGCTTAATCATTTCAAAACTATGAGAGGTATCAACAACAACGTACCCAACCAATCGTTTATCAACTAGCTGATCTTCACGAGCAATGACTACAGTTTCTTTTACTCCTTCATGGTTTAATATCAGGGCTTCAATTTCTTCCAACTCAATACGAAATCCGCGTATTTTTACCTGGTGATCAATTCTTCCCATGAAAGCAAGGTTGCCATCGGGTAGCCAACGCACTAAATCACCTGTTGCATATAATCGAGTTGATGGATCATTATTAAATGGATGCTGAATAAACTTTTCTGCTGTCAGCTCAGGTCTATTCAAATAACCTCTAGCAACCCCAACACCACCAATATAAAGCTCACCAGCAACACCAATTGGTACTGGTTGTTGAGCTTTATCCAGAACATAAGCCTCTACCCCAGTAAAAGGTTTGCCAATATGCATTACTGAATCATTTTCGGTAATTTGAGCAATCGTTGCGCAAATAGTTGCTTCAGTCGGTCCATAGGCATTAAGCAAAATGCGCTCTTTAGACCATTGTTTGGCTAAATCTAACGGACAACTATCCCCTCCAATAATTAAACATTTTAGCGACTGCCAATTATTTTCATTTAACAAAGGCAATACCGCTGGCGGTAATAAAGCATGGGTCAACTGAAAATTAGCGACTTGTTCAGATAGTGTCTCCAATGAAACAATCATCGCCTGTGGAAATAAATATAAGGTTGCACCCGACGTAAGCGCCATACTCCATTCCCAGGTAGCAGCATCAAAACTAATTGAAGCAAATTGTAATACCCGACTAGTGGTTGATAACTGCAAATTTTCCTTTTGGCTTTGGAGAATATTTACCAAACCTTTATGATTAACTAATGTACCTTTTGGTTTCCCTGTAGAGCCAGATGTATAAATCACATACGCCAAGTCAGCTGCAGCTACATTTACTTTTTCATCAGTAATGTTGGTAACAGGACATTTACCTAGTTGATCAGTAACTTGCAAATCGTCTATATAAATAATATTTGACTCACTAATTTGTATCTGATCAAGAGGTATAGCATCAGTTAACATTTTATTCATCAGAATAAACTTAACTTTACTATCTTCAACCATAAATGATAAGCGCTCGAGTGGATAGTTTGGATCTAGTGGGACATAAACACCACCCGCTTTTAAAATACCTAAAATCGTCGTAATCAAGTCTAAAGAACGGGTTAAACAAATCCCCACAAACGTACCAGGGGTAACACCTCTTGCCATTAAATAATGGGCTAGTTGATTGGCTTTTTCATTTAATTGCTGGTAGCTCAGCTGTTGAGCTTCAAACACCACTGCAGTTTGCGTTGGCGTATTATAAGCTTGCAGTTCAAAAAGATGATGTATACCATTATTGCCGCCCAAAATTTTGGTATTAACAGTCGTACAAACCGTTCTAGAATAGTCAGCCAGTAGCTGTTCAGTTTCCTGTTTAGATAATAATGGCAACTGCATTACTGGCATATCAGGTGTGATAATAGCCTGCTCTAATAACTTAACAAAATGCTTAGCAAACTGCTCAATAGTGCTACATTTAAAAATTGCTGTGTTATATTCCCAGGTTAAAACAAAGCTATGTTCTCTTTCCTCCGCTACTAACGTTAAGTCAAACTTAGCCACAGGAAAATCAGGTCTAATTAATTCTGCTGTAATGTTATCTAATTCCGGTGCTACCTGCTCATTATTCTGTAAAGCCAGCATTACTTGAAATATTGGGTGGTAACTTAAACTACGTGACGGTTTTAGTCGTTCCACTAAATGATCAAAGGGCACTTGCTGACGAGTATAGGCTGCTAATGCAGTCTGTTTAGATTGTATTAATAAATCATCAAAACTTATTTCATCAGACAAGTCACTACGCAATACTAGCGTATTAACAAAAAAACCAATCAGCGTAGCAACCTCTGATTGTTCCCGATTAGCTACCGGAGTACCAATAACAATATCCGTTTCACCACTGTAACGGCTAATCAAGGATGCCAATACTGCATGCAATCCCATAAATAGAGTAGCCCCCTTAGCCTGACATAAGGCCTTAAACTGCTTGATTAATATGGGGTCTAACTCATACACAAAATGGCTGCCACGATACTGCTGTACAGCTGGCCTTGGATTATCTAATGGTAAATTATGTACCTCAGGAATACCCTGTAACTGCTGTTGCAAATAGTCTAATTTTTCCTCTAACAATTGACCAGATAACCAGTTCCTTTGCCAAACAGCATAATCACCATATTGAATGGCTAATTCAGGTAAGTTTTTTTCTACTGAATTACCTTTGCAAATATTAGCATACAATTGATTAAGCTCATTCATTAGCACTCCCATTGACCAACCATCAGAAGCAATGTGATGCATATTAATTAACAGTAATGCTTCCTGGCTTTTTAGCTGTACCAAATGAGCACGCAACATTATATCATGACTTAAGTCATAGGGAGTTTTATGTATTTGTTGTTTGATTTTTTCAAGCTGCTTTTGTTGTAGCGCATACGATTGGTCTCGTAAATCCGAGCTCACCAGTTGCCAGTTTTCTGGTAATGCTTGCACATACTGTCGAGCCTCACCATTCATAAGTTTAAACACTGTTCTTAAACTTTCATGGCGCTGTAAAACCTTCCTAAATGCTAGTGATAATGCCTCTTTATTTAAAGGTCCAGTTAACCGGTATAAATAAGGCATATGATACTGATCACTGCCTTCTTCCATTTGATCTATAAACCACAACCGTTGTTGTGCATAAGATAGTGGTAATGGTTCCGACCGGTTAGTTTTATGAATAGTGACATGATTATCTGAATTAATTAATTGAGTTACGCTTCCCTGCTCAAGGCTCGTAGCTAATCCATCCAAAGTAGGAAATGCAAAAATATCTCTAACACTCACTTCCAGCTTAAACTGCTTGCGGATTAAACCTGCTAATTTTACAGCTAATAGCGAATGTCCGCCTAATCCAAAAAAGTTATCTATCAGACTCAACTCCTCATTTATACCAAGCACTTGTTTCCACAACTGTGCTAGTGCTATTTGTGTAGGACTAACTGGTTTAATAAATGCAGCATCATTACGATAATCTGGTTTAGGTAATGCTTTACGATTAACTTTTCCATTAGTAGTTAAAGGTAACTCTGTTAATGCCACCAATGCAGTAGGCACCATATATTCAGGTAATTGAGAGGCCATCTGTTTGCTTAACTGTCTTTTGAATACAGTAAAGTTGATGGTTGGCTCCGCTACAATATAAGCAACTAGTCGTTTATCTCCTGGTCGATCTTCCCTGGCAATCACTACAACTTCTTGTACTTGCTCACAAGCTGCAATTAATGCTTCAATTTCCCCTAACTCAATACGAAATCCACGTATTTTTACCTGGTGATCAGCTCGCCCAACAAAGGCTAAATTACCATCAGGCAGCCAGCGCACTAAATCACCTGTACGATATAACCAGGCATGAGGATCACTGTTAAATGGATGTCGTATAAATCTTTCTGCGGTTAATTCTGTCTGGTTTAAATAGCCTTTGGCCAATCCATCGCCCCCAACATAAAGCTCACCAATAGCCCCTGTGGGTAATAAATCAAGTGCATCATTTAATACATATACATGAGTGGCGCTAATCGGTTTGCCAATAGGCAATGCCTGGTTTTGATTAAAATCACGTGGCACCGAGTAGCAGCAAGTAAACGTGGTATTTTCTGTGGGACCATACCCATTTATCACCTGAATATTGGGATAAGCCTGATAAAGCTGATGAACCGACTCAGGTGAAAGCACATCCCCACCAGCCAGCAAATATTGCATTGAATTGAGTGGCGTATCTACCTGCTGAACAAAATGGTCAAATAAACCTGCTGTAAGCCACATAGTATTCACTTGATACTGGTTGATCATTGATTCTAACAGCTTAATATCAACCATCTCTTCACTATAAAGCACTACTCGACCACCGTTTAATAATGCCCCCCATAATTCAAATGTTGCTGCATCAAATGCGATTGAAGCACATTGCATGGTGACTGTTTCAGGAGATAAAAATGGCAATGCCTGGTTATTAATAACTAATCTAACCACCCCTTTATGTCTAACTAAGGTGCCTTTAGGCTTACCTGTTGAACCAGATGTGTAAATAACATAAGCAAGCTTGGTTATTTCCGAAATATTCGTCAGATTATGTCCAGTGTATGCTTGAATGATTGGCCAGTCTGTATCTATGTAAGTAATCAAACCAGTATAATCAGGAAAATGATTTAATAAATTACGTTGTGTAATCAATAAAAGTGGATTACTGTCTTCTAATATATAATCCAAACGTTCTTTAGGGTAACTGGGGTCAAGCGGAAGATAACTACCACCTGCTTTTAAAATAGCTAAAATACTGACTACCATATCAATAGAGCGTTCAACACATAGTCCTACTAAAGTTTCGGTATCAACACCGCTAGCCCGCAAATAATGAGCAAGTTGATTTGCCCTCTGGTTAAGTGCCTGATACGTTAATTGCTCACCTTCAGCAACAACCGCAATAGCTTCCGGCGTCTTTAATGCTTGCCGCTCAAATAAACGATGAATAGTTTCGCTTGCCTGACAAATAGACTGACTATTACTCCATTGTGTTAATAAACGTTGCTGTTCATCCTCGCTTAATAAGGACAACTCTTTAAATGGACGATCAGTCGATAATACTAGCTGTTCAATTAATTGATTAAAATGACTTGCTAGTTGCTCAACTGTATTATGATTAAATAAAGCTGTGTTATACTCCCACCATAAAGCAAACCCCGATGAGCTTTTTTCAACATTTAACATTAGATCAAATTTAGCCGTAAATAATTCAGGCTTGAGTAATTCTGCCTGTACCTCTGTTAACTGTAATTTGGCTTGTTGGTTATTTTGTAACGCTAAAACAATCTGAAATAATGGATGATAACCCAAGCTGCGAGCAGGCTGTATGTATTCTACAAGAGTGTCAAATGGCAATTGCTGGTGAGCATAAGCAGCTAATGCCGTTTTTTTAGTCTGATCCAATAATTGTTTAAAATTAATATCACCGGACAAATCTGCTCGTAATACCAGGGTATTAACAAAAAAACCGATTAATGGCGCAACTTCAGCTTGCTCCCGGTTAGCAGCAGGCGTACCAATTACAATATCCGATTCACCACTATAACGGTTAATTAATATGGACAATACCGCATGTAAGCCCATAAATAAGGTCGCTTCTTGATCTCGACAGATGGCTTCAAATTTGTCCGCTAAGGCAGCAGGAATAATCTGCTCAATTCGCTTCCCTTGATACTTTTGTACAGTAGGCCTTGGCTTATCTAATGGTAAGTTATGTACCTCTGGTACTCCTGCCAGCTGTTGTTGCCAATAAGCCAGCTCTTTTTTCAGTCGTTCTGCTTGCAACCACTCCCGCTGCCAAATAGCATAGTCCCCATATTGAACTGTCAGTTCTGGCAGGGGATTATTTTGGTTTTCTATAAAACTATTATAAAGGTGGTTTAATTCTTTAATTAAAATTTCTGCAGACCAACCATCAGATGCAATATGATGCATTGTTATTAACAACAGTGCTTCATCATTTATCAATCTAATTAAATGTGCCCGCAACATTAAGTCCTGACTTAAATCAAATGGTAGCTTATGCAACTGTTTCTTCAAAGTATCGAGCTGTTGTTGTTTTTCTTCAATGGTTGCCGTTCGTAAGTCAGTGACAGTTAACTGCCAATTTTCTGGTAATGTTTGCACATACTGTCGTGCTTCATCATCTAGCAGTTTAAAAACTGTTCTTAATGATTCATGGCGCTCAATTAACTTGATAAAAGCTTGAGATAATGCCTTTATATTTAAGTTGCCAGACAAATGATAGGTAATTGGTATATGATATTGCTGACTGCCCTTTTCCATTTGGTCAATAAACCATAAGCGTTGCTGCGCGTAGGACAAAGGCAAAGGAGCTAAACGATCAGTAGCATTAATTCTAGATAATACTGTTGTGTTTGTTGCTGTTATAATATTAGCCAAAGCACCAAGGGTTGGCTGGGCAAAGACTGTTTCAATGCCAATATCCACTTGGAACTGATGGCGTATTTGACTGGCTAGTTTTACTGCCAATAAAGAGTGCCCACCTAAATTAAAGAAATGATCATGTAAGCTAAGTGGTTGCTCAATACCCAATACCTGTTGCCAAATTAATGCCAGAGATTTCTCTACCTCACTACTTGGCGTCACCATATTATTAACTAAGTTGTAATCAGGCTTGGGAAGTGACTGATGATCAATCTTGCCATTTTCAGTTAGAGGAAACTCGGTTAAAGCGACAATAGCTGCAGGTACCATATATTCTGGCAATTGGTTTGCCAAATGCTGCAACAGTTCTGTTTCGAGGGAGCTATTTGTATTCGCCGTTACAACATAACCAGCTAAACGTTTATCCCCTGGCTGATCTTCGCGAACTAAGACAGTTGCTGTTTTGACCTGTTCATGTTGCTTTAATAAGCTTGCTATTTCATCAAGCTCAATTCTAAATCCACGGAGTTTTATTTGGTTATCAATACGTCCTAAGAACTCCAAATTACCATCTGGCAACCAACACACTAAATCCCCTGTTCTATACAGCCGCTCATTTTCCACAGAATTAAATGGGTTATTAATAAATTTTTCAGCAGTTAATTCTTGCCTGTTTAAATAACCTCGAGCAACTCCAAATCCACCAACCAACAATTCACCCGCAACTCCAACAGGGCAAAAATTATTGTGCTTATCTACCACGTAGGCGCTGGAATATGCCAAAGGTATACCAATAGGATATGACTGCTGCTGTCCCTGTATTTCATACCAAGTACTAAACGTTGTATTTTCTGTTGGGCCATATACATTTAATAAATGCGCTGGCTTACCATTATCTAGAACACGATTAACATGGGTGACTGAGGCCGCCTCACCACCAAATATTAAATATTTTAATTGGCTAAATGTATCAGGCTGTTGTTCGACCACTGCATTAAAAAGCGCCGTTGTCATAAAAAGAGTCGTAATATTATCCCGACTTAACTGTGCTTTAAGTGCTTCAGGTAGTAGTAACACAGACTTACTGATATATACCAATTTAGCTCCATTTAATAAAGCCCCCCAGATTTCGAAGGTGGCTGCATCAAAAGAATGGTTAGATGCTTGAGCAATAACATCTGTTGGTGATAGTGCTACATAGTTAGTTGCTTTCACCAGACGAATAATACCTGCTTGTTCAACACACACGCCTTTAGGCTTACCGGTAGAACCAGATGTATAAATGATGTAAGCAAGACTATTTAAACTATTAGAAACCTGTAGGTTAGTCTTGGCGTAATGCTTAAGTTTTGGCCACTCAATATCAAGACAACATATTCTGCCATTAAAACCAGGTAATTCCGCCAATAAGTTACTATGGGTGAGTATTAATATCGGCCGACTGTCTTCTAATAGATAGGCTTGTCTTTCTTTAGGATAACTAGGGTCAATTGGTAAATAAGCACCACCTGCTTTAATAATAGCCAACATTCCAATGACCATATCAATAGAGCGTTCAACACACAGCCCCACCAAAGTTTCGGCTTGAACCCCATGCTCAACTAAATAGTGAGCCAACTGGTTAGCTTTAGAGTTGAGCTCATAATAAGTCAGTTGTTGTTGACCAAATACAACAGCTATTGAGTCAGGTTGTTTATCAACCTGCTCTTCAAATAAAGTCTGAATCTGCTTATTATTAAAAATACTTTGTTCTTCACTCAAAACTTGTTTTGGTTGAGTCCAAGATTGGATTAATTGCAGCTCAGAGGCACTAATCACTTCAATATCACTAGTAAGGCAATCAGTTTTAGTAACTAGCTGCTGTAAAATATGGATAACTCTCTGAGCAAAAAGTGTTGCTTCCTGCTCATCCATATAATCATTCCGGTAGATAATTTTTAGCGTTAACGGTTGGTGTTGACCAAAGTCACACCAAAAAACATGTAGAGGCAATGATTTTTTTCGACTAATTACTTGTTGAACAGTCGATTCAAGTCCATCAAACTCTAATTGATAATCAAACTTGCCGTAGTTTACTGCAACGTCAAATAACTCATAACTTTGACCAAATTTTTCAATCATCTGTCTTTTTAAATGAGCTAATGGGTAGCGTTGATGAGGAAAGTCTTGTTTTCGGGTGTTTTTTATTTCTGCTAATAAAGCATCTATTGGTTTTGAATCACCCATTTGGTAGCAAAAAGGTACCAACGAAGTAAACATGCCTACTGTTTTTTGTTGCTTTTTACTCAGTCTGTTATGTAATGGTATACCAAATACCAGTGGCTGTTGAGCTGTTATACGATCGAAATAAATAACCAACGCAGCAAGCGTCATTTGCAATAAACTGATATTAGCTGTGCTTCTAAATTGCTCCAGTTGCTCTCTATCCTGCTTAGCTATTTCAATATCAATCGTTTCACTAATAAACAATTGTTGACTATATTTTTTCGCAAGCAACTTCTCGGGAACAGTATTAAACTTATTCCTCCAATAAACTGTATCCTGCTGATATTGACTAGAATTATAATAAAAATGGGACTCTTTGATTGAATCCAAGTATGCAAACAGATTATGCTGTAGATCGCCGGCAGGCTTGCCTTGTACAAGACTTGTATAGAGTTTAGCCACTGTTTTACAAAAAATAGCTATACCAAAACCATCGATTAAAATATGATGAAAACGTGAGCACCACCAATATTCCTGATCAGATAGCTTCAATAAATAAAACTCATATAAATTACCGGAAAGCAGTTCAAAATTGGTATCAAACTCGTCTCGAATAAACTGTTTAGCCTTATCTTCTGGGAATTTTTCTCTACTAAAGTCTAATTGATTACGATAATCTATATTAATCAAAGGATCTTTATATAAATATGGGTTTCCCTCATCCTCGCTAACTTTAAACTTAAATATATCTAAACTCTCAACTACGAAAGTTATTGCTTGCATTAAAAATTCAGGCTTAAGTTGACCATTTATTTTTACATTACTACCAATATTCCATTGAGTAGTCTTGGGGTTTGCAATTTGATCAAAAAATACTTCTTCTTGAGAAAGGTGTAAATTAATACAAGCAACCATTTCATTTCCTTGATTTATACTAACACTACAACAGGTTTTAAACTGGATTTCTTTGCAATAGTTTCTTAGTGACTATTTACATAGAAATACACAAAGCCTCCACTTCACTTGATAGCAAAGATGACTCCATGACTTACCAGACAATTGTCTAACAGTGAGGTTTTTGTCTATTTTCGGCTTTATTCGACAATTAGTAAATTGATTTATTCAATATTATTTAAAAAAATATGTATTGCTCAACATCAATAGCAAACATTTACTTTTGGCCTTGGTTATGACAATCCTATAAAACAACAAAAGAAAATTTTCTTTTTTAGGAAAAACCACAAACAAATATATCAATTAAGTTGTTAATTTCCTGATATTTAACTAAAAAATATCGTATATTAGCTATTAAGCTAAGCTTTGACACAAATTAAATGACTATTTATCATAAATTGGTTTTATGTTGATTTAATAAGCTATTGTTACACTATTGTGATCAATCGTCATTAACTGTGCAACTCTACAACCTATTAAATATACCCAAGTGAGGAAGCCTTTAAGTGACGACACCCCCATAACCCTATAGATAATAGGCAGACAGGGTGACAGTTAAATGATCCTCGGCAATTGCCCCGCATTGCGCTAATATATGACATCCATGTCATAATACTTTTAACTGCATTCTCATTATCCTTGGTAATCAGAAATGAAGATAACAAAGCCTAAGAATCATTCTTGAATGGGTATACCCCACTTATAATATCTGACTAATATTCATACCTATAAATATACTGTCATAAAGATACTACACTACATGCTATATCTTAACTTTATAACCTATACTCAAAAAACCTAGATATAATGCCCTATCATCGCCATTGTTATTACGTTGCAACAACATGACAATTAACACTAAAAATGATTATTTAAGCCGCGAATTTCCTATGAGCGATAATGACTTCGCTTTCATTCAGACAATCGCTTATAATATTACTGGGATTAAATTGCGTGAGCATAAAAGAGACATGATTTATGGTCGTCTTGTTCGACGTTTACGCTCCCTAAAGTTACAAACATTTTCGCAATACTGTGACTTACTTAAGAAAGAAAACAATACAGAGCATAAAGAGTTTGTCAACGCCATTACCACTAATTTAACTTCTTTTTTCCGTGAGCCACATCATTTTGAATTTTAAAAAAAAACAGCAATTCCTGAAGTCATTCGTCAACACCAGCATGACAAGCGAGTTCGTATCTGGTCTGCAGGGTGCTCCACCGGTGAGGAACCATACTCCATTGCTATCATTATGCGAGAAATGATCAACCCTAACTGGAATACTAAACTTTTAGCTTCGGATTTAGATTCAAATGTACTTAATCATGCTAAATCAGGTATTTACCGGAAAGACCAACTTAAAACGGTTAGCGAACCAAGGTTGAAAAAGTGGTTCTGTGATAGAACTAATGATAACCAAGTAAAAGTGAAAGATTCTTTAAAAAAAATAATAACATTTAACCAATTAAACCTACTTCACGAATGGCCAATGCGTGGCAAATTCGACATTATATTTTGCCGTAATGTCATGATTTATTTTGATCAGGAAATCCGCAAAAGGCTAATTAATCGATATGCAAAAATACTACAATCTAATGGTTACCTTTTTATTGGACACTCTGAAAATTTACATAACAATAATAGGTACTTTAAACCATTAGGCCGCACTATATACCAACAGATCAACTAGAGATAGTAGTATGAATATGCAGCCTCAATTACCTAATCCTTTAATAGGGTTTGAAAATATTAACCGATATTGGGACAAACGCTGGAATATCCCAACAGCAAAAATATTACCCGGACAATTTTATGTTAGCACGCATGGTGAAATGATTTGTACAGTACTTGGTTCTTGTATTTCTGCCTGTATACGGGATATAAATATCAAAGTTGGAGGTATGAATCATTTTATGCTACCGTCACCAGGTGATTTAAGTGGTGAAACATCCAATGCGACTGAGACTAACTCATCAATGCGTTATGGTAATTGGGCAATGGAATATTTAATTAATGAAATTCTCAAGCATGGTGGCAGTAAACGAAATTTGGAGATTAAGCTTTTTGGTGGTGGACAAGTTTTGCAAAATATGACCAATATTGGTAAACGCAATATAGACTTTGTTAAAAGTTATCTCAGCAATGAAAATCTCCAAGTCATTGCTGAAGATTTGGGGGATATATATCCGAGAAAAGTCTTGTATTTTTCAGACTCTGGCTCTGTCAAAATGAAAAAGCTGCGCTCCTTACACAACAATACTATTCAACAGCGTGAAGCTGAGTATATTCAATCAATAAACTGTAAACCTACACAAGGTGATGTAGAACTGTTTTAACCCTCTATACTTTTCTCTTTCTCATAAGCTATCAAAGCAGATTCAAGTTGCTCAATATTATCAGCACATATCCATTGCTGCACTGCATTAAATTTTTCTTCAGGCCAGTCATAAATTTTTAAGGCTAACAGGCGTTCGATAATAACTTGAGGAAAGCGCATCTTAATGACTTTAGCTGGGTTGCCTGCCACTATAGAGTATGGAGATACATCTTTTGTCACCACTGCATTAGATGCAATAACAGCCCCTTCACTAATTTTCACACCAGGCATAATCATAGCACGCATGCCAATCCATACACCATCAGCTATTTTTGTATCACCTTTTCCTTGGTAAGCATCAATAATATTGTCACCAAAAGGATACAGGCTAAACCAATCCACTCTATGGGTATGATTTCCTCCCATCAAGATAACCGCTTCTGCACCAATACAAACATAGTCACCAATATATAGTTGATCATTTTTCCACTGAGGTTTCCAAGTAGCCCGACTATATGCATCACCGTACAAATAACGTACAGCAGACTCTTCAAAACCACCCGTCCAGGCGTCACTATAGTAACTGTGTGTTCCTTTAATATGAATATTTGGGTTTGTCACTGATTGGTGGAGATATTCAACTTTTGACCAGTGTTTTCCCATTGGTATTTTATTAGTCATAGAATTAACCCTTATTAATGTTTGTTAGCTTTTCAGGCAAAGCTATGTCTTAAACAGACATGCACTATACCTTTGTTTTCGTATAGAAAGCTTTTCATTTTAAGTGAGCTTATGAAAACCAGATCATGGCCATTAGGGGCCTTTTACATCTTATTTGCTGCAATCACATTTGCCTTTCAACCAGTGTTTGCTTCAGTAATATATACAACAGGAGCAAACCCGACAGGGCTCTTATGGATAAGATTTATAGGTGCAGCCGCCTGCTTACTAATGGTTCTTCACCTACAAAAAAAACCTATGAACAAGCTTTGCTGGCCAAGTATATGCCTTGGCTTTGTCTATGCTACAATTGCATTATGTTACTTCTCAGCCATGCAATACGCTTCAGCAAGTTTAGTGGCTATTCTACTATATCTATTTCCAGTTTTTGTAATAGTAATCGCTAGGTTTTTGTTCAAAGAACTACTAACAAAACTAAAAGTCACAGCTTTAGCCATTGCTCTTATAGGGGTGTTTTTTGCAGTAGGTAGAGTGCCAGAAGGAAGCCTATTAGGTATTTTACTAAGTTTAGCTGCTGCGCTTGGCTATGCAGTTTATATTATATTATCCAATCACTATTTAACCAACAAAGATGTTATCACTAGTACTACTTACATTTTTATCGGTGCAGCATTAACGTACACCATTACAGCCTTAATAACCAGCGAGGTTAAACTACCTCAACAAAGCAGTGGCTGGCTAGCAACAGCAGGTTTGATTATTTTTAGTACAGTCATTCCCATTCTTGCACTTAATTTAGGTAATATGATAATTGGCGCTTCAGATACTGCTATCCTATCTACGCTAGAACCTATAGTCACTATTATCCTTGCAGTATTAATCTTAAATGAAGAGCTGAACTTATATCGAGTGGCTGGAGGCCTTATGGTCGTAACAGCAGTGGTGATTATTAGTCGAGAGAAATTAGCAACTATGTAACCCTCCGTCAGCCCGACAACCATACACCCAATATATGAATATTTTTCATAATATTTATGTATTGCCTGAGACTACTATACCAATTTATAGTGAACACACGACAGGTAATGTTATTAGCAAGTACTGTCGGCATTTAACAGCATTTATAGCAGCACTAATCATTCACTTCAACATTAGTTTTGCGTTGTTTAAAGCCAACTGACTAACCAAATCTGTTGTATTAACTCAATAGTTTCTTTGAGTTATTTTATTTCTATTAATCGGCTGTAAAGTGTTTCTATATATTAGTCCTCTAACTTTATGGGGCTGACATGCTCCATTTTTTAAATTGTATAAATGGGGTTATCTATGCGGTCTCCATTAACTGATGAGTTAAATAAAATAACAACCTTATCTCGCTTGAGACGATATCAATATTTCATGAAGGAGGTAGCGATCAATAAAGAAGTTTGGACTTTATACAAAGGCCATTGGGCTATAAACTATGCCAGCGGTTATCAATTATTTCCGCTTTGGCCAAATGAATCTTTTGCACTTGCTTGTGCTATTCAAAATTGGCAACAATTTAAACCTATTAAATTTAGCTTAGATATATTACTAACTGATGTAATTGAAATGCTTGACAAACACTTATTATTTCCATGTATTTTTGACACTCCCTTTGAGCAAGGCAGCGTTATTAATACACAATTATTAAAAGACGACTTACTCAATGTTCCATAAAAAACTGTTTAAATATAAAAATAAACTAAAATTCAGCCTAATATAGGTCGCCCATTATCTGTTATTTTTAAGTTTAACAACGATATTGTTCTAGTAATTGCTATTTTTATTTTAGGTCGTTTCAATTGGTATGTTTTTCATTATCACCCAATAAATGCAAATGATTATCAAATCAAACTATCACCAAACGTCAGGTTAAATAAACAAATCATAAGTGTCTTAATTAACTATTGTCATGTCTTAAACGGCTATGCAGGTTTGCATAGTTGCCGTTTACCCTTCCAAGATTGAAAAACAATAACAAACCCTTGAGTATCAATGGGTATGCACCAATGAACGTGGTTTAACCAAGGTGAGGAACAGAATGCAGGGTAACTCTAGCTGGGACCGGCAATTAGTTGAAAAGTCGATTGACTCATTAAAAGACAAACCCGGTGCGTTGCTACCTATTTTGCATAGCATCCAGGATCAATTGGGCTATATTCCTTCCGATGCCGTGCCACTGATTGCTGACAAGCTTAATCTATCTCAGGCGGATGTCCATGGAGTGATTAGCTTTTATCACCACTTCCGATCCAAGCCTTGTGGCGAGTATGTTATTCAGGTTTGTCGTGCTGAAGCCTGCCAGGCCATGGGTAGCCGACAACTAGAACAAACCATCAAGCAAACCCTAGGTATTAATTATCACCAAACCACACTAGATGGCGTTTTCACACTAGAGCCAGTTTATTGCCTGGGTAACTGTGCTTGCTCTCCATCAGTCAGGGTGAATAATGATATCCATGGCCGAATGACAGCCACTAAGTTCAACCAGTTAGTTGATAAAATGCAAACCGTTGCTGTGGAGGTCCAATGACCACATTAACTCAAACAACTACAGCAACTTCGCAACCAACTGGTCAGCCCTCCTCTATTAGAGTATTTGTGCCCTGTGACTCTACTGCAGTTTCTGTTGGTGCCGATCAGGTAGCTGCAACTATTCAAGCACAAGCTGAGGAATATCAATCTAATTTTCAGTTAATACGTAATGGTTCCAGAGGGTTATTTTGGCTAGAACCTTTAGTTGAAGTGGAAACCGCTGATGGCCGAGTAGCCTATGGCCCAGTTCAACCAGAAGATGTTACTTCATTATTTGAGTGCAATTTTTTATCAGGTGATCCACAACACCCTTTGTATTTAGGCTTAACTGAAAAAATTCCTTATCTATCAAAACAGCAGCGATTAACCTTTCAGCGCGCAGGCATAATCAAACCCGCCTCCATTGAAGATTATACAGCTCATCAAGGCTATATCGGTTTAAAAAAAGCTTTGGAAGTTGGCCCACAAGCCATTGTTGATGAGGTAAAACAGTCAGGTTTACGTGGGCGTGGCGGTGCTGCCTTCCCTACAGGCATTAAATGGCAAACGGTATTAGACACCCCCGCTGAGCAAAAATATATTGTCTGTAATGCTGATGAGGGTGATTCTGGCAGCTTTGCAGACCGACTAATCATGGAAGCAGATCCATTTTCATTAATCGAAGGGATGACCATTGCTGGTATCGCCGCAGGGGCAAGCCAAGGCTATATCTATTTACGTTCAGAATACCCCCATGCCAACCAAATGTTGAATAAAGCAATAGCTGTGGCCTATCAACACGGCTATCTTGGAAGCAATATTTTAGGCAGTGATTTCAGCTTTGATTTAGAAGTACGCTTAGGCGCAGGTGCCTATATTTGTGGTGAAGAAACCTCGCTACTGGAAAGCTTAGAAGGCAAGCGTGGTTTAGTCAGAGCCAAGCCCCCTATTCCTGCTATTGAAGGTTTATTTGGCCAACCCACTATTGTTAACAACGTGTTATCCCTCGCGACTGTGCCTATTATTTTAGAAAAGGGGGCAGCTTATTATGAGCATTTCGGTATGGGCCGCTCTCGCGGTACGCTAGCTTTTCAATTAGCAGGCAATATCAAGCAAGGTGGCCTGATAGAGCTAGCTTTCGGCATCAGTTTACGTGAGTTACTGGAAGAGTACGGTGCTGGCACATTAACTGGTCGCCCGATAAAAGCCGTACAAGTAGGTGGACCATTAGGTGCCTATTTGCCTGAGCATCAATGGGATACCCCTTTAGATTACGAAGCTTTTATGGAAATTGATGCAATGGTAGGTCATGGTGGCATTGTCGCATTCGATGACACAGTTGATATGCTAGAACAAGCCCGTTTTGCCATGGAATTTTGTGTAGAGGAATCCTGCGGCAAGTGTACACCTTGCCGAATAGGCTCCACCCGTGGTGTAGAAGTCATCGATAAAATTCGTGCAGGTGACAATACCCAGGCCAATGCCGTATTACTGACAGACTTATGCGATACCATGACCCATGCCTCACTCTGTGCCATGGGTGGAATGACCCCTTACCCAGTAATGAGCGCGCTTAATCATTTCCCCGACGATTTTCAGCCGACTAATACCAAAACGGGAGGCTGCTGAACATGTTAGAATATTTTGATCCCAATAAAGATTATGGCACTCCCCCCAAGCTATCCGAAAAACGAGTTAGTTTGGTGGTAGATGGCGTTTCTGTTACCGTACCTGAAGGCACATCCATACTAAGAGCAGCTGCTGAAGTTGATATTAATATCCCAAAATTATGTGCTACCGATTCACTGGAAGCATTCGGCTCTTGCCGTTTATGCGCTGTGGAAATTGAAGGCCGTCGTGGTTACCCAGCCTCTTGTACAACACCTGTAGCCGAAGGTATGGTGGTTAACACCCAAACGCAAAAGCTCGCTAAATTACGCCGTAACGTGATGGAGCTGTATATCTCTGATCATCCCCTCGACTGCCTCACTTGTCCCAGTAATGGTGACTGTGAATTACAGGATATGGCAGGGGATGTTGGATTACGAGAAGTGCGTTACGGGTTTGATGGCGATAATCACTTAGCTGCCGAAAAGGACACTTCTAACCCTTATTTCACCTTTGATCCCAGCAAATGTATTGTCTGCTCTCGTTGTGTCAGAGCTTGTAGCGAAGTGCAAGGTACTTTTGCCCTAACTATTCAAGGCCGCGGCTTTGAATCAAAAGTCTCACCTGGGCAAAACCAGGCCTTTATGGATTCAGAATGTGTCTCCTGCGGCGCTTGTGTGCAAGCCTGTCCCACTGCTACCTTAATGGACAACAGTGTTATTGAGCATGGTCAGCCAGAACACAGTGTAGTGACAACCTGTGCCTATTGTGGTGTCGGCTGCAGCTTTAAAGCCGAAATGAAAGGTACCCAAGTTATCCGGATGATGCCGTATAAGGGGGGCCAAGCCAACCAGGGGCACTCTTGTGTTAAAGGTCGTTTTGCCTTTGGTTATGCTACCCATAAAGACCGCATAACTACCCCAATGATTCGCGAGTCAATCGACCAGCCATGGCAGCAGGTCAGCTGGGAAGAGGCACTGCAATTTGCAGCTGACAAACTGTCTTCCATTCAACATACATACGGTCGCGGTAGTATAGGGGCCATCACCTCCTCTCGTTGTACTAACGAAGAAACCTTCTTAGTCCAGAAGTTAGTGCGTGCCGTATTTGGCAACAACAATGTGGATACCTGTGCCCGGGTTTGTCACTCCCCAACTGGTTATGGGTTAAAAATGACCTTAGGGGAATCTGCCGGTACCCAAACCTTTGCTTCAGTTAAATATGCCGATGTTGTCATGGTAATTGGGGCTAACCCCACAGATGGCCACCCTGTATTTGGCTCGCAACTGAAAAAACGGTTAAGGGAAGGCGCAAAGTTAATTGTAGTGGACCCGCGTCAGATTGATTTGGTAAAAAGCCCCCATATCCAAGCAGCCCATCACCTAAAACTAAGGCCTGGCACAAATGTAGCGTTTATTAATGCAATGGCCCATATCATTTGCACAGAAGGACTACATAACCCATCGTTTATTGCTAAGCGCTGTGATACAGAGGCATTTAAACAGTGGCAAACATTTATTAGTAATGAGCGCCACTCACCAGAAAACACCCAGGATATTACCGGCATTCCCGCCGAAGAATTGCGTCAGGCTGCGCGGCTTTATGCAAAGGCCAATAATGGTGCGATTTATTATGGGTTAGGGGTTACCGAGCATAGCCAAGGCTCTACCATGGTAATGGGCATTGCCAACCTGGCAATGTTAACAGGTAATGTAGGCCGTGAAGGAGTGGGGGTTAACCCATTAAGAGGCCAAAACAACGTGCAGGGCTCCTGCGATATGGGCAGTTTCCCTCACGAATTACCCGGCTATCAACATGTATCAGATAATACAGTTAGACAACAGTTTGAGCAGGTCTGGGGGGTTACTCTCGATAATGAGCCGGGCTTACGCATCCCTAATATGTTTGACGCCTCAATTAATGGTGAATTTAAAGCCCTTTATTGCCAGGGAGAAGATATTGCTCAGTCTGACCCCAATACCCACCATGTAGAGGCTGCATTAAAAGGCTTAGAGTGTCTGATAGTGCAGGATATTTTCCTAAATGAAACCGCCAAGTTTGCCCATGTATTTTTACCCGGTGCATCTTTCTTAGAAAAAAACGGTACCTTCACTAATGCCGAGAGACGGATATCAAGGGTACGTAAAGTCATGCCACCTTTAGCGGGTAAAGAAGACTGGGAGGTCACTGTAGCATTAGCCAAAGCACTTGGTTATGAGATGCAGTATAACCACCCATCAGAAATAATGGATGAGATTGCCTCACTCACGCCAACTTTTACTGGTGTTAACTATGAAAAGCTCGACAAGCTGGGCAGCATTCAGTGGCCATGTAATGAGTCCGCGCCCACTGGTACTCCAATTATGCATACTGATGCCTTTGTGAGAGGTAAAGGCTGGTTCGCTATCACTGAATATGTGGCCACTGAAGAACGTGCTAGCCGGAAGTTTCCTTTATTGCTCACTACTGGTCGTATTCTTAGCCAATACAATGTTGGCGCACAAACCCGTCGCACAGAAAATGTCTCCTGGCACCAGGAAGACCTGTTAGAAATACATCCACATGATGCCGAAGATCGTGGTATTAATGAGGGTGACTGGGTAGGCATCAAAAGTCGTGCAGGTGAGACAGTATTACGTGCCAAAATCACTCAGCGCGTTCAACCTGGTGTGGTGTACACTACTTTCCACCATCCAGCCAGTGGTGCCAATGTAGTAACCACAGATAACTCAGACTGGGCCACCAACTGCCCAGAGTATAAGGTAACTGCGGTGCAAGTTAGCAAAGTAGCCAAGCCATCTAACTGGCAGCAGCAGTTTCAACGTTTTACTGAACAACAACTGGAGTTTTTACCAACAAATTCATAAAAGTAAGGCTTTAAGTGGTGTTTTAATTTGAGCAACTTGAATAATAAATTATCTGTTGTAAGTTTGAGCAAAGTCAACAAAGCCTTGGAAAGCCAATGGCAAGATGATTTTTCACTGGATAGCAGTTTGATAAACAGTGAGCTAACAGACTACACTCTCAGCCACCAGACAATGGAAATTACTGAGTGGCAGCAGGGCTGTATACAACAGTTTGAAGATGAAGTTGCGGCGGAAATCCCCATTGCCATGAGCTACAATGGGATATCTCATGCAGTAATGATGGTAACACCACAAGATTTAGAAGATTTTGCTTTAGGCTTTAGCCTGTCTGAAGGGATTGCAGACAAAGTTGAAGCTATATACGACATTAACATTATTAACCACTCACAGGGACTTGAAGTGGCGATAAACCTTGCCTCACAATGCTTTAACCAATTAAAGCACAAACGTCGCCAACTTGCCGGCAGAACCAGTTGTGGGCTTTGCGGTGTTGAGTCACTAGACCAAGCTATACAGCAAGTTAAGCCTCTTACTCCCCAACCATTACCAACACATAATTCAATACAAGTTGGTTTAAATACTTTAGCCCAACATCAACATTTACGTACTTTAACAGGTGCTGTTCATGCCGCAGCCTGGTGTGACCTTACTGGAAACATACAGCTGGTGAAAGAGGATGTTGGTCGACATAATGCTTTAGATAAGTTATTAGGTGCACTAGCACGGTCCAGTATTAATACCACCACAGGTTTCGTACTTGTTTCTAGCCGTGCCAGTTATGAAATGGTTCACAAAGCTTGTCAGCTTGGTGTTTGTACGTTAGTTGCTGCCTCTGCTCCTACATATTTAGCCGTTCGTCAGGCAAAGTACGCAGGATTGAATTTAATTGCTTTCGCTCGCGGCAATCGGCATGTAATCTATAACCAAGCATATAAATAAAAATAACAACTACAAATTAAATTGCTAAATAATACTTAAATCAATTATGGAGCACTATCAATGAGTAACACTCATCTCGAAAAGCTAATTAATATGGCCAACCATATTGCTGCCAATTTGTCTCACCAGCATGCCCCAGAACAGGCAGCAGCTGCCGTGGCTAACCACATCAACCGGTTCTGGGCAAGACCAATGAAAGACCAAATCATTCAAGGTTTGCAAGAGCGTCAGTCAGAGCTTGAGCCCATAGCCTTAAAAGCAGTAAGACAACTGGCAGAACAAGTGAATTAACATCAAAAAGCAACTAATATAAAAGAAAACAGATCCATTTATGGTTGCAGTAACCCACTAGCTTGCTGTCCCAAGTCGCCTACATACTAAATGGAATTAAGGGCAGCAAGTTAGCCTGTTTAGTCCCTCCCCTTCCCACTTACTTGAAAGCAGTCACGCTACCGCAAGCTGCTTGAGTTTACTCAGCCCAAGCTGAATATGTTTTCTTACTGTAGGCTGGGCAGGGTTAAGCCGAAAGGCAATTTCAGGGTACCTCCCCTTCAATAAACCGATAGACAAGGACTGACTTTAAGTTTTCTGGTAACCTATTAAGACATTGCATAACTTGTTCATAGTTATCATTTTGAATAGTAAAATCTTCTAAATCCTCACTGCTATTGGTAACAAAGAGCAGCATGTCTGGCAAACATAATACCTGTTTAACTAATGTCGATTGGCGTTGATTGTTTCTATATAGGTCAATACATTAAAACTCAACCAAGGACGGATATTTTTAATATTACAGCTTATAACATTTTTTTGTGATTATGAGTTTATACTCTTCCCATAATTTCAAAAAAGTATTCAATGATAGACAAAAATTGAATTCACTTGCAGTTGCTACATACTTATTACTCACAATGAATACCATTTTTTTGGCATCAAATTATTCACGCAAATAAACACGACAACTTTAGTATTTTTCGAACAACATTCAATTATTTTTTATTCAAATACATAAGCTTAGCAACAAAATAAAGTAGCGATATATCACATTAACAGTCACTAGCACCACAAACATTATCTCACTGGATTATCTTACCAATAAGTGACGACTATACAAAAAATAGTTTATGTAACAGAAACATCCATATAATATCTATCGAATATAGTTTCTCATCTACTTATAGTATTTATATAACGAGCTTCTCTACTATACTAGTTAGGATTTTAACAACAGAAGATTTAAGTATGCCTTTCTGTAACATTAATAAAATATTACTGGTAACAGTCACTCTATATTTATGCTTTTTTTCAAAAAAAAATTATGCAGAGTCAGAAAAACTATGGACGGGCAACTTTTATTTTGAAAATGACTTATTTGCTGAAACAGATCAAAACTATACCAACGGCACCAGATTTTCTTTAGTTTCTCCTAATTTAAAAAGTTTCGAGGAAGATGAACAATTTCCTGACTGGTTTAGTTACATCAACCAGCAACTAACTTTCTTTCACCCTAAAATGAAAGTTAATCATAATATTGTATTATCTTTTGCCCAAGTCATGTATACCCCTGAAGATATAGCGCGAAAAGACCTAATCAACGATCAGCGTCCTTATGCAGGGTGGCTTTATTTTGGTGCCGCTTATCACGCTCGTTCAGAATATCAATTAGATACTATTGAACTGAATTTTGGTGTTGTTGGCCCACTTTCTTTTGCCCAAGAAACTCAAGACTTTATCCATGATTTAAGAGGATTTGACAAGTTTAATGGTTGGGATAATCAGTTAAAAAATGAACCAGGCTTTATTGCGCTTTATGAACATAAGCATAAATTTATTTCACAAACAGCTAATTATGGTATAGGTTACGACGCGGTATTACACGCTGGTGGTGCTTTAGGTAATGTATCAACCTATTTAAATGCTGGTTTTGAGGTTCGTGGTGGTTGGAAAATTCCTGATGACTTTGGCACTTCGTCAGTACGACCTGGAGGAGATAATAGTGCTCCAGGTAAAGGCTGGAAATTAACAGATGGATTCGGCATCCATCTATTTGCTTCCGTTGACTCTCGCCTGGTAGGTAGAGATATTTTTCTTGATGGCAATACCTTCAGAGATAGCCATTCTGTTGACAAAGAGCCATGGGTTGCGGATGCTTCTATTGGGCTCAGTGTTACTATAAAGAATGTAAAATTATCTTTTGCCAAAGTATTTCGCACTAGAGAGTTTAAAAAACAACCACACTCTCACAGCTATGGTTCTTTATCAGTATCTTTTTGGCAACTATTTTAATTGTTAGTTTAAAGCTTCACTAATCTAATAAAGCCCTTTGAACCAAAGGCTAGTATTATCTAATACTATTAAGAATTTCTTTATAACGTCCCTTTTCTTTCAACATACTTAGGCCTTTATTAAAGTCATTAACAATTTTTTTGGCTTTTTCCTCACCTAACTTCTTAGGGACTATCAAGTATGTAGGGCTTGTATTTAGTATTTTGGGATGATGTTTTATTTTAGCTGCTTTATCAGCTGGAAAGTTGGACTTTATGATTGAGTAGCCTACATTGATTTCAATTGGAAAAACCTCTATACGACCGGCTAATAGTTTCTTAATATTTTGCAAGTCACTCGTGATAGTACTTACTGAAAATACAGAGTTCTTAACTGCAGTATCAAATTCTTGGCCATAACTATATCCTGTTGTAATTCCTACTTTATATTTTTTTAAGTCAGCTAGTGTTTCCCAATTAAACACTGTTCCTTCTAAATACAGAAAGACAGTCTCATTATCTATGACAGGATCAGAGTAATAAAAATCTACTGTTCGATCATCATTCTTTGCCCAAATAGCACTGGCTTGATATTCAGCGTCTTTAGCAACTGAGTATGCTCTTTTCCAAGGAAAAAATTTAAATGTCACATCATGCCCTACATTACCAAATGACTCTTTAACAATTTGGAGGCCTATTCCATGGTTATTAGCTTTCGAGTCTGTGAAAGGTGGCCACTCTCCTGTAGATATAGAAATCGGTTCAGCTGAAGTTAAAACTGGTAAAAAAATTAGCCAGGTCAATAATATTTTATACATTTTAGTAGCCTAATGAAAGTAATTAGCTTATCTTACAGTTTAATTTACCGCTGATAATATTCAAATATATGTGCTATCACTGCTGTCCCACATTTACAGCATCCTCATTTGCTTATGATCATCTGTATTATTCGGTGGTGAGGGTGTAAATAATGCTTTAAGCTCTCTACGCTCAAACAAAGTGAGTTGCATGAGTCGAGCTATTTGAGTGATCGATAGTGTTATTCCATGAGAAAATTTTAGATAAGCGACGAGCAAATAAGCACACATGGCTACCCATATCTGGGTTAACACGGCATTTTTAGAGGTACCGACAAACGATTTTATCTTTAGGTTTTGCTTTATCCACTTAAAAAATAGCTCTATTTTCCAGCGTTCTTTGTAAATAGCTGCAATGGTGCTGGCTGCGAGCTTACTATTATTAGTTAAAAAGTAATATTGGTTGCCAGTCTCTGGGCATTTAAAACCGATACGACGTAAATGACCTTTATAAACAGCCCCTTGTTGGCTAGTCAACTGAATGTGCTGATCAGAAGTGACTGTACTGCTATTGTCGGTAGGCTGGCGCTTTAGTACACGGTATTTGGCTTGCTTTTTTAGTCGGGTTACAAAGAAGATTCCTTGCTCATTTAAAGTATTAAACCAGCGATAATCAGTGTAGCCACGGTCTACAGCAAGAATACTCCCCTTGGGGAGATCAAGGCTGCGTGCTATCTGTATTTCATGACATTTCCCTTCAGTAATACTCATAAATGCAGGCAAGTAGCCATTATGATCAAACCCAACATGTAACTTGATAGCACCTTTACTTTTTCGAAAATCTGCCCAAGGAAACATGGATAAACACAAGTCGATCACTGATGCATCAAGAGAATACAATGGATTTTTAAAACGAAACTTATGCCCTGGCCGATGATGATGACATTTATTTAATAACTTATAAAACAAGGCTTCATAAAGCGTAGCGGGTTGCTGTTCATTGACACGGGCCAAACTACTTCTGGTGATATTTCCAATACCATGGTGATAGCGTTTATGCTGCTGAATCGATAGGTGATCAATGATGTCACGCAAACTATTGCGACCTGAGAGTTGACCAAATAATAGCGCAACAAACTGCCCCCACCGAGTCATTTTACGTAGCCGTTGACCCGTATGATGCTGATTGGCTAGTGATTCAAACTCATGTCTAGAAAGCAACTGAAGTATTTGGTGCAAGATTGTGTTACGATGAGCCAAGGCTTAAATCCTCTGGTTTTGCAGTGTTTGGTTGCACTCTCATTGTAACAACTTATGGGGACTTAAGCCTTTTTTGTTTCAATCTTATGGGACAGCAGTGATGTGCTATCTACTTTCTACAAACTCTTAAATTCAACTTCACAAACAAAAAAGCGCAGCGTAAGCTGCGCTTTGAGTAGTTAACTTCTGCTTTGAAGCTAGCTTAACAATCTTCTCCTTGCTGCCATGCCTAACAACCCTAGTCCTAATATACCTAAGCTGGCAGGCTCAGGGACATACATCAACTGAGCAAAGGTATATAGAACTGTTTCTTCACCTTCCATTGTAATAAACATTTGATCCATTATAGCATTAGCAAAATCACCAGTAGGATCATTTATGGTATTAAAGATCGTCAGCATATAAGCTTCGCTATCAATAATCAGTTTAATTTGAATGGGTAGTGGAATATCTCCTAATAAAAATGCTGTGAATGCATCATCACATGGGTTTGGATCTCCATAGGGACATGGAGATGCATTATTGAGTGTTTCATCAAAGACGAAATTAAATAAGCTCAAGATAGAGTTGGGTATGTCTGCACCCGGCAACATTGCTGGTGTATCAGGGCTAGCCAATACCATTTCAGCTACTTCACCTAATGTAGGGCTACCAGGCAGTTCTTTATATCTTCCCTCACCAAGCGAGAACATACTACTTAAATTCAAACCACCAAATATTTGCCCACTAGCCAAAGTTGCTACTGGTGTTTGCAGCACCATATTGTTATGGGTAATAGTTGACAGTAATGCTGGGCTACCTGCAGTAGTAATATCCACTGATTTAATAGTATTTAGGGTTAAACTACTGGAAGTACCCCCTTCATCAGACCAGACTAACTCACTTTCAAAAGAAGCGCCTAAGTCTGTATTAGTAGCTACAATAGGAGCACCATCAGTGTCTAATACATTTTGAAAAATACCAGTGCTAGGAATTAAGTCAAAATGCAATAAAGATGCAGAAGCTGTGAAAGGTGCTAACAAAGTAGCTGAAAATAAAGCTGTTTTAGCAAAAGATTTCAAGTTCATTAGGGTTTCCCTCAAGGATATTAACGATAGCTTTTCAAGCCGCCTACGTGCATTCCTTATTGCATGTAGGGTACCAACCCTAAAAACTCGTGTTATTTCAACACATTATATTGATTTAATTCACAAGCATTACATTGCATGTAAAATATATAAACAAGATTTATAGTGATACAAAACAGTTGGTGGCTGTTTTATCAGTCTCACTACTTACTCTTGTTAGCACTGGAAGCTACTACACCAGACCAAGTGTTTTGACTAACAGTTACTTTTTAGTTATCAAGCAATGTATCTTGACTTTTCCTGCTGATGCTGCCAGGAAGTTATTCTCTTAAACTTCAAAAATCTCGCCCCAGAACCATCATGCTAAAAACTGCAACAATAATATAACATATTGGCGATTAATAATTTATCAGTGACAACTAAGATGGATGGATAGTTATTTGGTTTTCAGATATTTATTTTTTGAGAAAGTATAACTTAACCCAAGATATAGTTTTACCAATATCCTATTTTCCTTATATAAAAACAGGGTTTTAAAAATATGAACTAATAGCCTCATTAAATTAATGTATTGCCATTTTACTGATTTACTTTAGTCCAAAAACGCAATGGACGTTTATACGCTTTTCTATTTTCCTTGCTATTTTTAGCCATATCTGTTGAAGTAAGTTTAATATATTCGAGTTTAAAAAGTTTTATGACAGATAGATTACAGTAAACTTAGCTATAGATGATTCTGACAACAAACTAAAACATTATATAAAATTGTCATAAGTTATATTCTATTTTAAGTCTTTATGCACAATAGTATTATTTAATCAATTAAACTACAGTACCAGTTTTGTAGTCTGTTAATGACAGAATAAGAACAATAAATCCCATGAACAAACTATATGATTTCGCCATCATTGGCACTGGAGCTGCTGGCAGCACGCTTAGTTATTTTTTAAGCAAGTCTGGCGCTAGTGTTTGCTTGCTAGAAGCAGGTAAAAATACTCCTGTAGGTCAATACCCAACCAATGAATTACATGCTAACAGCCAATTATTTTGGCAAGGAGGCATGGAACTAAATAAGCAAGCGAATATTTTATTTTTAAGGGGCAAAGTGGTTGGTGGAGGCACTATTGTCAATCAATGTTTACTTGACCGCTTTGACCGAGCTGCATTTGATCACTTTAAACAACATTCAGGCATTAACTGGTTTACGAGTCAAGAATTCAATCAACATTATAGCCAGATAGAGCAACACATTAGGCTTGAAGTCATTCCTCAGCAGCATTGGAATGGTAATGCCCGCCTCTATGCAAAAGGGTTTGAGCATAATCATTTAGAATATGCACCACTCAGGCGTGGTCAAAGTCAGTGCCATAACCATAACATCAATGATTGTATTGTTTGTTTAGGCGGCTGTAATCGTCAGTCTAAGCAAAGCATGGTGGTTACATTTTTACCTAAAGCATTACAACAAGGTGTTCATTTAATAGATCAATTCCATGCACAACAAATCATCTACGGCAAACCACAAGTTGTTATTTATGGGCTTCAAGCCAATCAACCCATTCAGGTCAGAGCCAAACGTGTAATTGTTGCTGCTGGTGCTCTAGGCAGCTCTGAACTTTTATTAACATCTGGTTTCGGCCAATCCTTGCCTGCGTTAGGAAAAGGCTTTTTTTGTCATCCACAATATATGCTTTTCGCCGACATGCCAGACCCGGTGGATGCCCATAAAGGTGCTTTTCAAGCATTAAAGTCTGCAGATCAAAGGTTTCGTCAACAGGGCTTTAAGTTAGAAAATGTATTTGGAGGCCCGATTGCCATTGCTATGATGAAATCAGGCTATGGAATTTCTCACCATCAGTTTATGCAGCGTTATCGTCACTTAGCTTGTATCGAAGTCGCCATTCGGGACGAAAACCCTGGCCAGATAAAACTAACCCGAAAAGGACAACTGAAAATTTATAAAACTCTATCTGATCTTGACAACCAAAAGGCCATGGCAGGTATGGAGCAAGTGTATAATATTTTTGCTAGCCTCAACCCCAATGCAATTTATAAACCTCATATGCCAATCGGGTTACATTTAATGGGAGGCTGCGCTATTGGCACTAACCCCAAACATGCTGTTATTAATGAAAATTTCCAGCTATTTGGTTACGATAATATTCATGTTGTAGATAGTTCCGTATTTCCCTGTGCACCGGGTATAAATCCGTCCTTATCAGTTATGGCATTAGCCCATAGAGCTAGCCAAACTATTTTAGACTTAGCAGGCTTTACTCCTGTTGCAATTCACACTAAAGAAGCACCCTGGTTTGAGAACGCTTTATAAGGGTATATATAAGTTAAACAAGCTTAATATATACCATTCATGATTTATTTTTAAGTGCAAATTAAACAGGTATATACTCTCAGCGAAGGGTACTGGTAACAAAGTCTAAAAAGCATTCGTGAAGAGTATATCCGTAAAACTTTCTGTATAAAAATACAAGTACAATGAAGACTATCATTTCTCATCAATTATCAATTCGGCAACTTAGCGCACTACAAAAACTTGGTGATATTTTTGCTCCAGGCTATGGACAATTACCTGCATTTAGTGATACAGGTTGCCTACATCATATTGACGAAGTACTAAGCTTCACTCCTACACAAAATGTAAAAGATTTAAAAGTCTTATTAAGCTTACTATCGTTCGTACCAAGAAACTTTATTCCACAGTTTATAGTATTATTGGACACTTTCAGCAATGCCCCTGGTTTTATTGGCCAGCAATGCCGTCTAGGATTCTGGGGACTAAAAGGTCTTATTTTCAGTTTATATTATAGTGATCTTGCTGGTCCTTATAGGAATACTAGCGGAGTTCATGATGCGATTGGCTATCACATCAATTGCCAGCCAATCACCCGGCAGCACCCTGAGAAAAACTTTCTATAAAAACCATCAGGAATATTGCTTATGTCACCTAAACCTCCCTCTCAACAGCAAACACATCAGACTGACGACTACCTAAAATTGAGAAAGTCAATTACAATTCAAGAAGCTTCTGACTCTCAAATTAAAAAAATCTACCAAATACTAAGATCCTCCCAAAAAGATTTACAACAATTTTCTGTTAGTCAACGAGCAGCAGAAATTGACAAAATTATTGGTTATATAAAAGCAAATAAAGAAGCAATTTGCACTAGAATTGTTACAGATACCGGCAAGTCCAGGACAGACGCTCTTGTTTCAGAAGTACTGGGAGTTTTAGATAACTTACACTGGAATAAAGCCAATGCCCATAAAATTCTTAAACTTCGTAAAGTATCAACACCAATATCATTACTCGGTAAAAAGTCTTATATTCAGCAAGAGCCTTATGGTACAGTTTTAATTATTGCCCCTTGGAATTATCCTTTTCATATTGCTATGACATTTATTACCGGGGCATTTTTAGCTGGAAACAGTATTATTTTTAAGCCCTCTGAACATACTCCCCTTACTGGTTTGATTGAAGAAATTTGTGCTATTTCTCCATTATTAAAGCAAAGCCTAAAAGTAGTTTATGGCTCAGGCGTTACAGCAGAAAAGCTGATTGATGAAAAACCCAATAAAATATTTTTTACTGGTAGCACTCGCACTGGCAAAGCCATTCTAAAAAAAGCATCCCAATATATCATTCCAGTTGATTTAGAACTGGGGGGAAAAGATGCTATGGTCGTCTTCCCTGATGTCGATATCAAACGTACAGTAGCAGGCGCTTTATGGGGAGGCTTAACAAATGCCGGGCAATCTTGTACATCAGTAGAACTGCTTTGTATTCATAAGGATATTTTTGAGCAATTCATTGAGCAACTCACAACCGCAGTACAGCCACTAGTGATTAATACGGGCGATCAGGGTGATGCAGACATAGGAGCCATGACAACTGATTTTCAACTAGAGATTGTTAAGCAGCAACTGGACGACGCAATTGAAAAAGGCGCAACCATTATTGCTGGTGGTAATACTTTTAATGAAAAAGGTCGATTTTTCCCGCCCACATTAGTGAGTAATATTTCACCAGAAATGAAATTATATCAAGAGGAAACCTTCGGCCCAGTCATCGCATTGTTACCATTTGATGACGAGAAGCAGCTAGCCACAGAACTTAACCAACTGCCTTATGGTTTAAGTGCCAGTATATGGAGCCGTGATATTGACAGAGCAAGACGACTGGCCAATGCAATTCAAGTGGGAGCAGTTTCAATTAATAATGTCATGTTAACCGAGGGTAACCCAGCATTACCATTTGGTGGTGTCAAACAAAGTGGTTTTGGCAGAGCCAAAGGTAAAGAAGGTCTGCTGGCTTTCACCAGAAGTAAATCTATATTAATTGACAAACAATCGAGCAAAATTGAACCCAACTGGTTTCCTTACACACGACAAAAGTATCAGTTATTTCAACAATTAATTGATGTTTTATTTACCCCTTCTTGGATCAAACTCATTAAACTGGCTAAAACAGGTTTGGCCCTGGAAAAAGAGGCACAACGGGATAGAGGTAATCAATAAATTGCAAAAAAATGACTGGACAATAGTTATACTCTTCGCGAATGATTTTTAGGGTTTGTTGTCATTACTAAGCATCAAGGGAACGTGCACGAAATAACTTCCACCTAAGAACAAAAAGCTGGCAAGTTATTTCGTGCACACCCCTTATAAAGCCTACAGTTTATTTAGTACCAAAAATTTTATCCCCAGCATCCCCTAATCCTGGGATGATATAGCCATTTTCATTAAGCTTCTCATCAATGGCTGCAGTAAAAATTTCAACATCAGGATGCGCTTCAGTGACTCTTTTTATTCCCTCAGGAGCAGCAACTAGCACTAAGACCCTGATTTCATGGCAACCGGCTTTTTTTAGCATTTCAATAGCAGCTACCATTGAACCACCTGTTGCTAACATTGGGTCTACTATCAAAGCCATCCGTTCATCTATATTACTCACCAGCTTTTCAAAGTAAGGCACAGGTTCTAAGGTTTCTTCATTACGATAAAGCCCTACCACACTGACTTTTGCATTGGGAATCAACTCCAAAACCCCATCCAACATGCCAAGGCCTGCCCTTAAAATAGGCACTACCGTAATCTTTTTGCCTTTTATTTGTTTTACAGTGACCTTTCCTGCCCAGCCTGTAATTTCTTTATCTTCTAATGGTAAATCTTTAGTTGCCTCATAAGTAAGCAAGCACCCAACTTCACTTGCTAACCCACGAAACCCTTTGGTGCTAATTCCCTCTTTACGCATTAAACCAAGTTTATGCTGTACCAAAGGGTGTTTAATCTCATGAACTTTCATGATTTACTCTGCTTGTTATTAGTCAATTCGTTTATCATGCATTGTATTGCCCATACTTTAAGTGAGGTTTACCCCTTGCTCAAGTTTTTGATAACTTTCATGACATCAATATCATATAGACCCACAGCGAAGAGTGTACACATACGACATTTAGCAATTTAATTGCTCAAAAATCACCCAGATCATATATTTAGCTAAACCAAGAAAAAGCTTGCTCAAATGGCTAATCCTTAGTATGGTTGCGCCCTTTATATCTAGTATAAGGTCCCTTACAAAGGTAAAATTACCCCTTTTGACAAGTACATTATACTAGAAGAGATTTCACCAGGGCCCTTGGTTTCTGGTTTAACGATTTGGTTATTGTATTACATACTTACCCAACGCTTAGTGAGGTCCCCATTCATGCCTGTTGATCTTGACCATATTAAAGAGGTGTATGCTGAAGCTGACTGTTTATACGACAATACAGAAGTTGAAGCAGCCATCGACCGCATGGGACAAGCTATCACAGCTGATCTAGCTAACAGTAACCCACTGGTTTTCTGTATTATGAATGGTGGCTTAGTCACCAGTGGCAAACTCTTGACCAAGCTGAACTTTCCTCTGCAAATAGACTATATCCATGCTACTCGCTATCGGAATGAAACACGAGGAGGCGAATTAAACTGGCTGGTAAAACCAAATACTGAAATGAATGATCGGAACGTTCTGATCATTGATGATATATTGGATGAAGGTCATACCTTAGCAGCCATTGTTGACTATTGTCGAAAAGCTGGTGCTAAGTCAGTAATTACAGCTGTTCTGGTCGAGAAAAAACATGACCGTAAAGGGGTTGAACTTGACGCTGACTATATTGGCTTACAAATTGAGGATCGCTATATTTTCGGCTATGGGATGGACTACAAAGGTTACTGGCGTAATGCACCCGGTATTTACGCATTAAAAGGCCACTAAACTAAACACACTGTACCTATACCACTCTTCGCCTACCGTTTAAAATATGACTTGAGCCATAGCTTGGCTATTATCTCAAGTCGTATACTACCTCTTAGTCCTGTTCATCCAATGATGGCTTAGAAACACTTAAGAATATTTCTCAAGTGTTCCTTAGTTATTTTAAGCCTGATAAAATCTAGTTTTGTATTTAAGTCGGTGTGTTCATAATGAAAAAAGACAAGCAAAAAGTAATTGGTGAAGAAGTTTCTGATGAAAGACTAAAAGACCTTTTAACTCTTAAATCTCACGATGATGTAAACAACGACTATCATATCCTCACCAAAGCTTATCGTGCTTTACGCGAAGATGACTTTGCTCGTTTCCTACAAATTTTTATTACCGCAGGGCATGACATTAACGCCACCAGTAAAGAAGGTGAAACATTCCTAGCCACTATCAGTAGCCACCAACAAGCAGAACATTATATCAATACTTTAAAACAAGCTGGCGCACAATAAATAATAGTAATAACCTTCTAATAGTTATATAGGCGTGAAAGACTACTCCTCCTTACTGATTAGTAAGGAGGTAATAATGTTATTAGTTAGTACTTCAGTTGTTACTTAGTTTTAAAAGTCCTATCAAATAAAAGTAAGCGTATGATATATTGGCCTTCCAAACTCGGCTTACTATTAAAACTTTATGACGCAAGGGCACCTATAAACTTAGAGGTGCCCATGAATGATTCATTTAATGGACGACTCTAGTATAACTAAAAAAATGGGCATTGGCGCAGTCTGGATGGTTTTCCTAAGGCTTTGCGTTCGCTTGTTAAGCATTATTAGCCTGTTTATTATGGCAAGACTGCTTGTTCCTGAAGATTATGGAATTGTGGCACTTGCGATGAGTTTTTATGCCATTTTGGATGTAATCACGACCTTTAACTTTGACCTGCCATTAATACAAAATCAACACGCGACTAAAGAAGATTACAACACGGCCTGGAGCCTGAATATATTAATGGGCTTGTTTATTGCGATAGGCCTACTAATAGGCAGTCATCCGATGGCAGCTCTATTTAATGAACCCCAACTCACCTCAATTTTTCCATGTTTAGCAGTGATGGCTATTTTACAAGGGTTTACCAATATTGGTATTGTCAATTTCCGCAAAGAGCTAAAACTGAAAAAAGAGTTTCATTTTGAATTCAGTAAAAAGATTCTGTCTTTTATAGTAACCGTCACAGCAGGTGTTTTACTAAAATCATATTGGGCTTTAATTCTTGGCATGATTACTAATAGCTTAGCAGGCCTTCTCCTCAGTTTCATCATGAGTGACTATCGCCCATCCCTATCTCTAAAAAGCTGGCGGAGTTTATTAAATTTTTCAAAATGGATGTTATTTACAAACATTCTCGGTTTCACCAATAACCGCCTGATGATGCTAATTGTCGGTAGCTCATTAAACACAAAAGTGTTAGGCAACTACTCAATGATGAAAGAAGTGGCTGATATCACGACAGTTGAGTTAGTACTACCCATCCAAAAAGCGCTATTTCCAGGCTATTCAAAACTAACAAATGATAGACATCAATTAGCGCAAGTCTTTCTTAATAGCATTTCAATGATTGCATTTTTTGGTGTTCCTATTGCCGTTACCCTTGCCATTTTAAATGAATATTTTGTTATCATTTTATTAAGTGACAAATGGCTCAGTGAATCGTGGATGTTAAAGATTTTTTGCCTTTCTGGAGCATTTTCGTTAGTTACCGGAGCCACTTTTTCAATTTATTATGCTCTGGCAAAGCCACAAATAGTCACCGCTATCTTGTTCATACAAGGAGTAATCAGAGTTATCTTATTCAGCTACTTTATTACTCAAAATCAAATATTAGAAGCTTTACTTAGCATTCTGGCAACTGCAATTTTTGGAACCCTGTTAAGCCTAGTCACTAGTTGTCGATTACTCACTTTACCAATACTACAACTATTATGGCCACTGACACGTACTGTTTTAGCGGCAATTTGTCTGACGGGTTGTTTATTGCTGTTAAACGCATGGTTTCCACTGCATGATAACTTTTTTATCAACTTACTAACGATGTCGGTAATGGCCATTATCGGCTTGGCCATTTATAGTATCTGCCATTTTAGTTTATGGTATTTCACTTATCCTCTACAAACAGCTTCCTCTGCATCACAACCAACTGGCGCAGAAGCCATTATTATTCAGTTAGTTAAACCTAAACTATCAGCACTAAAATTAAAACTTAGTTAAAATAATGCAAAGTCAACTAAAGGCTTGTTTAGAAAAAATACAACAAAAAACTCCAGATATTCTTATAACTTATCCTTTAGAATCTACAAGACAAATATTACAGCAATTACCCCATGAAGCACCCTATACTTACCTGCCTGGGAGTGTCACGAATTTGTGGAAAAAAATTCATGATAACTTTAGTGTAAACACCCTTTCACTTTACCAACATACATTATTACTTTACCTAATCCAAAGATTTAATACCCAGTCACTTAAATTCAAGGTCAGTCCTGCTATTATAAAAAAGTTCACATACAGCTTTCATCGGATTATCAATATCTCATCTGATCAAAAGCGCATATATGATTGCTATTTAAAAGACCTAGCGTTATGTTCTGGCCGTATATTTCCCGCAGGTGCACGCTTGGTTGAGCCTTATTCTTCTATTCAGCGGGCTCTTGTAATTAGTGGTGGATTTAGCCAGGCACTCAAGTTTATTAATATGCAGGCTCATACTCGATCCCTCAAAAATTTTTTTAGATTACATACTCACCTTGAAGAGCTGGAAGAATTTACCCCAGAGGGTTGGCAAAACACCTGCCTACTCCTAGCAGACATGCTTATTTTAAACCCACAAATTAATGGTTTAATAGGTGGTAGCTGGTTTTATGATCCAGCAATAAGCAAAATAAGCCCTCATTTAGAATATGTACAACAGTTGATTATCAAAAATGGTGGCTTTAGCTTTTATGCCGAAACAGAAGGAGAAAACAGTGATAGCTTGATAAAATCAAATAAGCGTCGACAGGCATTTAATAATGGACAATATACACCAAAATGCTACGTTATTATCTGGCCAAGGCAGGCTTTACTCAAGTGGGCAAAAAAATTACAAAACACTCAAAAAACCTTAACAAACCAGCTTGTAACTTTAGATTAAGCAAGTTGTTCACCAGCCTCTAGTCTCTCATGAATTAATAAAGCCTCGGCATTAAAACAAAGAAAAAACTTTTTATTATCTATTCAAAAGGATCTTGTATGATTTCCGTTAAGGGAAGTTTACTCAGCAGATTACAGCAAACTATTGTCCTTTTTCGACAAGAGGCTCACATCACCCAAAAGCCTTTGCTGAGCTTGCTTACAGACGCACTGCACATTTACTTTAGCCATGGAATAGGGCCTAACTATTATTTACTTGCTGGCATGGCACGAAACGACTTCCCATCACAACAACGCGATGCACATCTTTCCAGTAAAGAATATACTGCTGTGCTGGATATACTGAACCCGCCAGAATACCGAAAGCTAACACAAAGTAAACTTAATGAAAAAGCTTTGTATCAATTTTTAAAAATTCCCACAGCAGCATTTATTGGCTATTACCACCCAACCAAAGGCTTTGACACAGATGATAATCCTTTAACAACATTTGAACAGTTTCGTCAATTACTCGTAAGTAACCTAGATAATACATTGTGTTTCAAACCTATTGAAGGCTGGGGTGGTCACGGGTTTATTGCTTGTCATATTAAAGTAGTGAATGGTGAAATAAAGCTAAAAAAAATATTTTCTGAAAAGGAATTTACTATTGAAGAATTTACTCAATACTTAACTAATAATATTAGTAAAACAGATTTACTTATTGAAAAGTACATACAACAAAGTACTGCTTATGCCAAATATAACGATAGCAGTTTAAACACAGTACGAGTATGGGTATTAGAGAGCAGAGAAATCGAAGTTATTGGTGCTTATTTTCGAGTAGGACGGGTAGGCTCTCAGGTTGATAATGGAGATAGTGGTGGCATTATGTGTCCTGTTAATATAGATACTGGCGAAATTCAACCAGGGCTTATTACCAATACCCCTGTCCGCAATAACTTCTCATCCCACCCAGACAATGGCACTTTATTAGCTGGCTATATCTTGGATAGATGGCATGAGATTGTAACGTTTTCTTGTGAAGTACTACGTAAGTTACCTAACTTACAGTTTGCTGGCCTGGATATAGCAATGACTGAGAACGGGCCGGTACTGGTAGAAACCAATGTATGTCCTGACAAAGATGGAGCAGCCTTTGCCAGAATTCCCTCTATAAAATGTAAGTTGGCAATCGACCGATGAATAAACAGTTAATCATTTCCAATTATATCAGTCAAGATTTAGGCACAACCATTCGCCATTCAGCTACATTGAATGATGATGAAATTTGGTTTGAAATACCTAAACACGTTTCTCCCACTTTACCTGGAGAAATGTTCTTAGGCGCAGCACTATTAGAAGCAATGGTTAGTCAACAGGATATTACTATTGCTTCACCGTTAAAGATATCTCCATTATTATTTAAAAAAGTTTATGAGATTCAACAAGTTTATCACTGCTGGAACCCCAAGCTACAACCCGTGGCTATCAATGCGGCTATTTACGAAGATATAACTAATAAACCCAAAAATCAGAAATCCGGTAGCTTTTTTTCTGGTGGGATTGATAGCACTTTCACCCTAATTTCACATTTTGATGAAATTGACTATCTTATTTTCTTAACTGGGTTTGATCAATTTGATCCGGTTGACCAGCATAAAGCTATTATCAAAAAGCTTAATAATATAGCTCAAAAACACAATAAGTCTTTAGTTGTGATAAAGAATAACGTTCGTGAATATATAAATGAAAAGAAAATTTCTAATGAGTTTCAGCATGGTATTACCATGGCCTCACTTGGAATCAGCCTGCCACTATCTAAAGTATTTATTCCCTCTTCATTTACTTATAACACACTATTCCCTTGGGGATCCCACCCTATAGCTGACCCAATGTGGAGTACAGAATCAGTTAGTATCATTCATGATGGACTACAAGCTACTCGAGTTGAAAAAACATTAACTATTATAGAGCAAAAAAAATTTCATGATGATTTGCAAGTATGCTGGAAATATGTCGATCGTAATTGTGGTCAATGCTCAAAGTGTATAAGAACATTATTAGTATTTAAGTTAACTAATAAAACCACTAGTGCTTTTCCTGATGTTAATATAATTAATCAGCTCAAGTATCTAAAACCCAACAATATAGTTGCTGAAAATTTTGTTCGAGAACTAATTGAGTTAAGCCACAAAACGAATAATCAACAGATAGAAATGAAGTTAAAACGGATAATGTGGCTTTACTTAGTTAAGTTACATAGCTATAAGTTAGCTCATCTTTTAACATTCAATTTAACTAAAAAAATAATGGAGCGATTTTCAACTGCTCCATGGCGCAGCTATCGAGTAAGAATTGAATGGATTGGTTAAAGAACAGAGGAAATAACCCGAGTATATACTCGGGTTATTAATATCTATAAAAATTATTGCTATTACTTAACAGCTACCATCTACTACTTTTAAGCAAGACACCTGATGATTGCTACCAAATGTTTGTAAAATAGGTCGTTGCTGTTGACAACGAGCTTCTGCTATAGGACAGCGAGTGCAAAAAACACACCCCTTTGGTGGATTAATCGGAGATGGTAAGTCACCAACTAAAATTTGCGCCTGTTTATTTCTTTCCTTTTCTGGGTCAGCAAGTGGTACAGCCGATAATAGTGCTTGGGTGTAAGGATGCATAGGATTAGTGTAAAGATCTTTACTACTCGCCAGCTCCACCACATTCCCCAAATACATCACCATTACCCTATCACTAATATGCTTAACTACACTTAAATCATGAGCAATAAATACTAGAGAAAGCTTCATTTCCCTCTGAAGTTCTTTTAGCAAGTTAACCACTTGGGCTTGAATTGATACATCTAAAGCACTCACAGGCTCATCACAAACTACCAGTTTAGGCTCTAAAATTAATGCTCTGGCAATACCAACCCGCTGACATTGACCACCAGAAAACTCATGGGGATAACGGTTCACCACATTCGGTAATAGCCCTACCCTATTCATCATGGCTTTAACTTTTTCTTCTACTTGCCTTTTACTCATATCCGGGTAAAAGGTTTGCAATGGTTCAGCAATAATTTCGCCAATAGTCATTCTGGGATTAAGAGAAGCCAAAGGGTCTTGAAAAATAAACTGTAAATCTTGTCGCTTTTCCCTTAACGCCTCCTGATTTAACTGAGTAAGATCCTCTCCTAGCCATAATACAGAACCTGAATGGGATGGAATTAAACCAATCAACGCCCTAGCTAAACTAGATTTACCACAGCCAGACTCGCCAACAACCCCTAAGGTCTCACCTTCATAAATATCAAAACTAACGCCATCTACCGCTTTTAAAGTAGGTTTTGGCTGCCAAGGCCAACCGCCTTTATTGTCAACTTTAAAGTGAACTTTAAGGTCTTTGACTTGTACGATTACTTTTTCCGACGCTGCCATCATGCCATCACCTCCTGCTGATTATTTTTTTGCTGCACAGCCTCTTGTTGTAAATGACATGCCCGTTGCCGATAGCCATCAAAAGTCTTCAGTTCAGGTGTCGTATGCCTACAACGATCGAACACATAACCACAACGGTCTTGGAAAGGACAACCTTGGGGTAAATTTAATAAATTGGGTGGATTACCAGGAATGGTTGGCAGCTCATCCTGGTCTGCGACCAAGTCAGGTATCGATGCTAACAAACCTTTCGTGTAAGGATGAGTAGGCTTATAAAATACGTCATTCACTGCACCATATTCCATAGTACGCCCAGCATACATCACAAGTACTTTATCACACAGACCAGCGACCACTCCCAAGTCGTGGGTGATCATAATAATAGAAGTATTAAACTCCAGCTTCAACTCGTTCAATAAAGTTAAAATTTGTGCCTGCACTGTAACATCAAGCGCAGTAGTAGGCTCATCTGCAATTAGCAGTTTAGGCCGGCACAATAGCGCCATTGCAATCATGACACGTTGACGCATACCCCCAGAAAATTCATGGGGGTACATATCTATTCGTTTATGTGCTTCTGGGATATGAACAGCCTCTAGCATCCTTATCGATTCTGCCCTGGCAGATTTTTTATCCATTCCTTTATGTAAGATCAATACTTCAGCTAATTGTTTTCCCACTTTCATATAAGGGTTGAGCGATGTCATTGGGTCCTGAAAAATCATTGCAATTTGTTCAGCCCTGACCTTATTTAATTCTGCATTAGTCAATTGCAAAATATCTTTACCATTAAATAAGGCTTTGCCTGAGGTATAGCCATTTTTTGCAAGCAATCCCATTAAGGCAAAAGCCGTTTGGCTTTTACCTGAGCCAGACTCACCCACAATTCCTAAAGTTTCACCTTCAGATAGTGAAAAGTTCAAGCTATTTACTGCTGTTACCATTCCATCAGGTGTTTCAAACTCTACCCGTAAATCTTGTACATCTAATAAACTCATGCCACCTTCCTCTCGCCTTTGAAACACCAAGGCTTTTCCAAAAATAAAGCAAGCTGTTTAACAGATTGCCCAGAATTTTTGATATCCAGTGAAACTTCCGGGCTAGCGATCCTTAGGATCCAATGCATCTCTTAATCCATCACCCACAAAGTTAAAACAAAACAGAGTCAGTACAAGAAAGCTGGCAGGAAATAGTAACTGCCAGGGAGTGATGTCCATAGTTTTCGCCCCTTCAGAGATAAGTGCTCCCCAACTGGTTTGCGGCTCCTGAATACCTAACCCTAAGTAACTTAAAAAGGATTCAAACAAAATCATGCTAGGCACTAATAAAGTGGCATAAACCACAACCACACCCAACACATTAGGCACGATGTGTCGAGTAACAATTTTGTTGGTTCTAACACCACAAGCATGAGCTGCCTCAATAAATTCCTTGTTTTTAAGGCTAAGAGTTTGTCCTCTGACAATCCGGGCCATATCAAGCCAAGATACCATGCCGATGGCAACAAATATCAAGAGTATATTTCGGCCAAAAAAGGTAACCAATAAAATAACAAAAAACATAAAGGGGAAAGAACTAAGAACCTCTAAAGTACGCATCATAAAACTATCCAGCTTACCTCCAACAAAACCGGAAATAGCACCGTACAGTGTACCTACAACAACAGCAACCAGGCTGCCCATTACTCCAACCATCAGAGATATTTGCCCTCCCATCATAACCCTTACAAATAGATCACGACCAAGAGGATCGGTACCAAAATAATGACCACTTTCAACTGAAGGCGCGGCATTCATTGCCAGCCAATCAGTGTCATCATAAGCAAATTCACTTAATAGTGGCCCTACAATAGTTAGAATACTGATCAGCAACAAAATAACTAAACTGGCTATTGCCGCTTTATTTGAAATAAAGCGACGCCAGGCATCTTCCCAAAGACTACGGCCTTTTATATCTGCTTCCGTTGCAGCCTGCTGCAACGACTCGATTTTTTTTGTTAAAGCAAGCATGGCTATCTCTCATAGTATTTTATTATTTTAGGAATAACGTATTTTAGGATCTATAACGGCATACAAAATATCTACTATCGCGTTAAACATGATAGTCAGTACCCCAACGACTATTGTCAGCCCCATTACCATAGAGTAGTCACGGTTAAGTGCTCCGTTAACAAACAGTTGGCCTATACCACCCAGACCAAAAATAGTTTCGATGACTACCGAACCGGTAATGATCCCAACAAAAGCAGGCCCTAAATAAGACACCACCGGCAGTAGTGCTGGGCGTAGCGCATGCTTAAAAATAATTTGGCTAGCGGGTAACCCTTTCGCTTTAGCCGTACGAATAAAATTACTATGTAACACCTCAATCATACTACCCCGCATAATCCTGGCGATAGCAGATATATAGTGAGTAGACATGGCAATTACGGGCAATATTAAGTATTTAAAGCCACCATCATTCCAGCCACCTGCTGGTAATATTTTATAAGTAATGGAAAAAATTAGAATTAATAATGGTGCTAATACAAAGCTAGGAATAACAACACCCGTCATTGCAATAGTCATACTGGTATAATCAATCCAGGTATTTTGCCTTAACGCAGCAACCACCCCAAAGGCAATACCAAATACTACTGCCACAACAAAGGAAACAAGTCCTAACTTTGCCGAAACAGGAAAACCTTGAGCTAACAATTCATTGACAGTAAAGTCTTTATATTTAAAAGATGGGCCTAAATCACCTTGTAATAAATCACCTAAATAGATGAAATATTGTTTCCATAAGGGCTCGTTTAGATGGTACTTAGCTTCGATATTGGCTAATACCTCAGCTGGCAAAGTGCGTTCCGAAGAAAATGGGCTACCTGGTGCGGCATGCATCAAAATAAATGAAACTGTAATTAATACCAATAGGGTAGGTATCGCGACACCAAACCGCCTAATAATTAACTTAAGCATTGCTACTCTCGCTCATTTATTATTATGGCAAAATCCCTAGCATTGTTTTAATACCAGGGAATTAGTAATTTATTATGTGGCTATTTTTGAGCGATTATATAAAAGTCTCTTGTATACAAAGAGCCTGTCGCACTTACCTGATAGCCTCCAACATAAGGCTTAACTAGGCGCGGAGTAACATATTGATAAATGGTAGCAACAGGCATATCTCTAGTTATTAAAGCCTCTGCTTTAGTGTAGTATTGTGAGGGGTCATCAGCCGTTTTAGCCTTCGCTAAAAGTTGGTCATATTCCTTATTGTTATATTTAGAGTCATTCAGTGCATTATCAGTCGTTAACAAATCTAACATGGTAGAGGCTTCATTATAGTCGCCTATCCAACCAGCCCTAGCCACTTCGAAATTACCTAATCGTTTATTATCCAGATAGGTTTTCCATTCTTGATTTTCTAGTGTTACTTGAACACCAAGAGACTTCTTCCACATTGAAGATATAGCAATTGCTAACTTCTTATGGTTATCATCAGTATTGTAAAGAAGAGTAAGTTTGAGTGGGTTATTTTTATCATAACCTGTTTCTTTAAGTAACTTAATGGCTTGATCCAGTCTTTCCTTCTGAGTCATTTTGGAATAGGGATTAGCTGGTGGAGTAAAACCATCAACATTGTTTGGAGTGAAATTAAAGGTTGGTAACTGACCCTGACCTAAGATTCTATCAGTAATCACTTCTCTATCAATTGCTAAAGATAGCGCCTTTCTCACTCGAACATCATCGAAAGGCTTTTTACGCGTATTAAATACATAGTAATAAGTACCCACTTTTCCGGTTACTTTTACCTCATCAGGTATTTCTTTTTGTAGTCGCCGAAAATGCTCCAGTGCAATTGAGTCATAAGACATATCAATTTCACCTGCACGGTAGCGATTAAGTTCAGTATTATTTGATTGAATTGGTAAGAAGGATACCTGGTTAATTACTGTTTCTTTGTTATTCCAATACGCTTTGTTACGCTCAAGAATAATACGCTCGTTTACTACCCATTCTTTTAGCTTATAAGCACCGTTCGATACCATATTACCTGCTAACGTCCATTTTTCTCCATATTTCTCAACTGTTTTACGATGAACAGGAAAAGTCGTGTAGTGACTCATCATTTTGACAAAGTAAGGTAGTGGCTTATTGATTGTTACCTCAAATGAACGATCATCAACTGCACGCACACCAAGCTCAGAAGGCTTCTTCTTTCCTTTAATAATCTCTGAAGCATTCTTAATTTCAGCCAACTCAATATACCAGGAATAGTTAGATGCCAATTTAGGGTCTACAGCCCTCTGGAACGCAAACACGAAGTCATGGGCTGTTACTGGCTCACCATTAGACCATTTTGCATCTTTTCTTAGTTTAAAGGTATAAACTGTCTTATCTTTATTAGCTGTCCAGCTCTCAGCAACCCCTGGCACAGTGCCCTTTTTTGGATCATCGTTAACCAAACCTTCAAACAGATCTCGAGCAATGTTGCCTCCTGGCACCCCTTCAATCCGTTGTGGGTCAAGGGACGCAGGTTCAGTCCCATTGCCACGCACAAGTGTTTGTTCTTTAGCAAGTTTGACCCCCGCAGGCACCTCTGCAGCCTGAATAGAAGTAACACCCAGTAGACCTGCCAATAAAGAAGCAGAAATAGCCGACAAAGCAAGCTGTTTAGTTTTCATACTGACTCCTAATAGTTAAGTACTTGTTTTATTTGTATTTTATTTTATTGGTCATTAGTCACTCACTTATTATACTTCCTGCATATTATGGACAGACCAATACTTTCCTGTATTAAACTATTTTTACAACAGAAAAAAAAGTTTACATTACGATAGTTAAATTTTAGCCAAAAATAAACAAATTGTTACATTATACGCGTCCTACTTTTGTACTAAACAGAAATTGTCTATCAATCGAACATTTATTTGTGAGATTTATCAATACAGACTAATAAGACGGGATGGAGGAGTAAAGTGCTATTATTTCACTATCAAGAAATATGCCTAATAACTCAAATTCAGGAATTCCAACAACCAAACCTGTACTGTATTAGGTAAAAAACATTATTACTAACGGCAAAGAAAAGTTGAGAGATAATACAAATTATAAAACAGACAAAAACAAAGACGTTTTTTCGGATAACAGCCTACCCCTCTAAAAACGCTTTCAGTCCTGTCTGACGATAACCATTGCCATACTTCTGATTCACATAAACAGCCATGAATGAGTTCACTTCAACTATGACAGGGCCATTTGGGGTAATAGCCACATCCCACCCTAAAAATTGTGGGCGTGGTAGGCATGAATGGGCTAATTTCACTGCCTCTATAGCCTCTTGATAAAATGGAATAGTTCTACCTGTTAAATTAATGCCTGAACCTGGATGGCATTCGAAGGCTTCATCTCCATGAACTGAGTAGCCTTTACTTAATTTTCCATCAGCACTAATATGACAGCCAATACCACCAGCTCCCATATTATCAATCATTGAGCCAGCAGTCCCAAACTTCATCATTCCATCTAACAATATAAATTCACCTTTTTCATTAGTGGCAGTAAGAATTCTTGCTGTGTTTACAGACGATGCATTCACTTGTGCCAAGGTTTGATGTTGAACTATCAGTTCTTGAAATACCCAGTCACATTTTGAAAAATATTCATATTGCAAGTCTTTTATGGTTTTATGTTTGCCCGACCGAAGCTTTACCATTTTTGCTTGTTGATCATATTCATCAACAATATCAAATCCATCACCATGTCCTCCAGCCGCAGGTTTGATAACAAATGGGTATGCTATTACCTCTAAAATATCCCTAATCTCTTTATCCACCAAAATCTGTTCATTTAAATGAAATACCGATGATCTTGGCCCCATAAAGCCATAGGTTTTTACATGAGGGATATTATTTGCTTTCCAAACACAAGCTTGAATCCATTTATCAAACTCTACAATACCCGTGCTCCTTGGGTTTACTCGCTTTTCAAAGTTTGAATATTCCCGATAAGTAATTAAATCAGCCGGTATTTTTTGTAACAGTGGGTAAGTAAGGAACTCTTTAAGACCAAACCCTTTAAAATAACAAATAATGAATCGCCACAATACATAGAAAAAGTTCACCCTATTTTGCTTTGAAAAAGCATTCAAGCTTGAGGTGACTTCGAATATTTTTACCACAATCATTTACCTCCAGTCAGAACATTACATCAAAGCTTAAAGTTTCAAGCTATGGGAGGGACATACACATCCCTAACTTTCCTTAACGGTTCGCCCTCCTAGGAAACAAAGATATTTAAAGCGTTTTTGTTCCTGAAAGCCAATCTTATCTGCCATCATGACTGGTATTTTATTTGTTGGCTCAATAGCCTGATAAATATACTTTAACTTGAGATTATTCATTGCATAGAGAATACAAGCATTTAATACCTCTCGATAAAAACCTCTCCCCCTGGCCCTTGGTGATGTATAAACATTATAGATAACTGCCGATCCCTCAGGGTAATGAAAATGTCTTTTAACTAAGGGGAATAAAGAAGTCTTTGCTTCAGGTATTAACCAAGCAAAAGCCAATATTTTCTGATTATCCACAACACCAAACATCAGCTCACCTTTTCTCAAGCGGTGCTGAAAATCTCGCTTTAACTCTCCAACATTTTGCCATTCTTCCCATGCTTCAAGGTATTGTAGATCTTCCTCAAAAAGCTGTCGTGCTGGTAAGACATTCTCAAATCTATTTTTTTCTTTATCTAATACTAATCGGTATACAGCTAACTCATTATGCTGAAAAATCCATGAGAATATAGGTTGCTTTAATACTTTACGAAAAAGTTTGATTCCTGAAAAATAAACTGCTCCCACACGTCCACTTCGAATAAGCTCCCATTTTTGTATCCAAAATAATTTTTTATCACCAGGAAAAAGTAAGTCATGATAAAGTGTTGGGTTAAAGTACAAATAAAAAAAGGATAATGCTGAATTTACCTTTTTCCATGCAGAAAACTCATTGCTTTTCAATACAGATACGACATATCCCAAATCGGCTGGATAATCCCAGCGACATCGAACGGAAGCATATCTTTCAGGTATTTTAGACACTTCACCAAAGTGGCACTCTGCCAAAAATCTGGGAAAGTCTGCACCAGCAAACAACGCTAAATGCATAGCAGCCCAAATGCGTGCATTGACCTCCATAAAGTAAAACTGACCTGTGGTTTCATCCAATCGATATTCCACCATAGCAATTCCTTGCCATTTCAACGCTTTTAGTTTGGAAAGCGCATCTGCTTCCATTTCTGCATGATCAATAACCGATCTAATACTGCCTAATCCACCTGTGTAGGGAGATTCTCGATCACAAATATTCGTTAAGGTTGTAACAACCTCACCCTTCCACATTAAAATATTAACGCCAGCTCCTTTTCCTGGCGCAAATTCCTGAATTAAAATGTGTTTGTGTGTATCTAAAAAAGACTGAACAACATTAATAACCTCTGCATAGGTTTGACATCGCCGAACCTCACTCGCATTTTTAATTGGTTTCTCTCTGGTAATCAAATCGACTTCATCAACTTTCACAAAACAAGGGTATTTAAAACAAGCCAGCTCAGTCTCTGCTATCAACTCTTCCCTACAAGAAATGACTCTCGATTTAGGTAAACTTTGATCAAGCCCACAACTCATAAAGTGCTTGATGGTTTGTGCTTTACTAAAAGCCCTTTTTAGAATTACTTGGTCACAAGGAATGGCAAATAGATGTTTGAAAGAATCCCAATCAGGTAGCAATGCCAGGATTAACGGCTCACAAGGCATCACCAATTCAATACTATTACGATTAATATATTTCGCAAACCAGTCAACAAATCCTGCAGAATGAAATTCTGGCGCAACAGCTACTTCAGATACAAAGTTAGAATAGAACCCTAATGCGCGAGATTGAGAGGAAGCTACAAAAACTTTACAGCCTGCTCTACCAAGTGAACGAATTGCTGCAATATTACCTAATGCTTGTCCAGGCAGTACCAACACTCTTTTACCTGACAACACATTAGGTATATCCTGAAAATCCATATAAAGCTAACCTCGCGTCTAAATTATCTGCTACTACATAATCTATAATAAAGACTGGTTTGTTTGGTTGGGAATTTGTTACTGATGAATTTTAAGTGAATTCAAAGTTTAAACTTTTATTTGAACTGACAAGATGGACCAAAAGCTGTCACAATAAAGCAGCAGAATAAGTCCTAACAAACTTAACAAAAAACTACTTTTAAATTTTTTATTTGCTAAAGCTCTCAATTAATCCAATACACTACTAGCTTTATTAGCTGACATAAATTAATACAGCAAGCACGACACGTAAGTAACTACTTAAGGCGATAGTAATAATGAAGTATATTCGTCATGTCTTACTTTTTTAGGTGTAGAAATAAACAACGAAGGAACTCAGCCTACAGAAGTCCACATTCCTAGCAGAGATTCTATAGGCCATATCAGTTATTACAATAAAGCCTCTTTAAACGCCTTTTCGTCAAAGTGACATTCTAGGTGTTTAACAATTTCCTGAATATCTTTTTCCGCATTATCTAAGCAGCTGGTGCCACCAGGAGAGGGTGTCATGTTGAAGATAATACCCGGTTTAGAGATTTTGGCCTCACCCATCAACAGCTGTTTTTTCTCTTTATCAATCAGCTGAGGTCTAACCCCACCAAAGCCCTTAGCAAAACGTACATCCTTCAGCTCAAGGGAAGGTACAATTTTGCGCGCATCTTTCAAAAACAATCGACGACGCAAGTAAGGCACTTCAAACAAGATATTTTTCAGAATGTAATTGCGAATGTCTTTAACTTTGAATAAATCCCAAAATACTTTAAACACAGCACCATCTAAGCGCAGTACTCTAAAAAACTCTGGAATTGTCTTGTAATTAAAGCGTTCAAGCATCGGCAATAATAAGGCTGTTGGCCCAAACCGGGTTTTACCTGGCACCAGCACATCCGGGTCACCATGAATCGCTGCAAACGGTAGCTTATCGTTTTGAACAGTATAAACCTTGCCATTAAGTACTTTAGGTGTGAAATAGAAGCTACCTGCCATTGGCATGCAAGAGAAGTTCATCCCATAACCCATTTGTTGGGCTAATAATAAACTATGGCCACAAGCACACACGACCACAAAACGGGCTTCAAAGGTGCCTCGGTCAGTCACAACCTGGTGGTTATCACCTATTTTTTTGATTTCTGTTACCTTAGTGCCTAAGCGGATATCAATATCTTTCTCTGTGTCTTCCTGTGTTTGCTTAACAAATGACTTTGACAAAGCAGCAAAATCGATCGCCGTATATTCATCCGTAGCAGCTAATGCAACCACCTCTTCTGGACGGTCAACCCCATTAACTTTAACTACATTAGGCTCAAGTTCAGCTATCGCGTCTTTGTCCAACAGCTTCAGGTTAGGAAACAGCTCTTTAAACACTTCGTAACGCTGGCGTAAAAAGTTGGTTTCCTTTTCGCCAACTCCCAAAACCATTTTGGGGTATTTGAATATTATTTGGTCACGCTCGTCTTCAGGCAGCTTAGATGCATAATTGCGCACCATATCTGCAGCCCGCTTAACAGTAGTTGCCTTTTCTAAGGTGTAATTGGTTTCAATATCACCACAGTGAATAGTTTGACTGTTATTACTGCCTTTAGAGCTAACTTGAGCTAACTCGTGATATTTTTCAACCAGGCAAATGCTCTTTAGGTCAGTAAACTTTGCTAGCTCATACAGTAATGCGGTTCCTGAAACACCACCACCGACAATGAGCACATCGTACGTCTTTACTGTCATAACGGGTATTGCTCTCTAAGGAGTAATAAGGTTAATTAACAACTCTCCTGACGCTGCTTCCCGGTGAATAGTTACTGATAAACCAAAGCAGTTATCAGCAGCCAAAGTCATTAATCCCAGAGCATCGTCAGCGTCTATTTTTCATCCAAGCAATAGCAGTATATACCTGCTTGTTGAGTTCATCCGGCCCAGTTTCCTAGGAATACCTGTCAACTTTGCTACAAAAACTGAGCAAATAACAAGAACAGGCACTTACTAGCTTTCACCAGACCAATACTCACGGGGCAAACATTATAGCTAATTTTTTTAATAATGGGCTGGTATAATTATTTTTTACAAAAATGTTGCCCATAATTTGAAATGATAAATTTAACCTTAGGAACACTTGAGAGCTAAATAGAAAGTTTTTGCCCCAAAATCAAGTTAGCTATCGAGTGCTTCTTACTTCACTAAAGGCTATTGAAAGATTCATCAGTTTCTAAACAATACTGACAAATCTTTAAAATTTTTGAATGTGTTCGCTCTATTTCAGCAGCAACAAGCGTGCTTAGCTCGTAAAATGTAGCCCAACTTGCAAATAGTTTGTGACACCAGTAGTTTACTGATGCTACAAACTTGCAGCCAGGCATGTAACAAAACCCTAGAACCGTCCTGGCTGGGCTTTAAGGGAATCTTTAAGAGGCTATCAACTCATTTCATGCCAGCAACTTCTGCTCACCAAACCTCCAGTCGATCATTATTTGGCAATATGCGCCCAAGGGTGCCTATTGCCTATAAGCTCGCACTGATTCTTACCATCACAGTAACCATTGGCATGGTGATACTTGGTAGCATCATTACTACAAATCAATATCATTTGATGAAAAGCCAAGTTGATGACTTTGGTACAACAATTGTCAACCAGCTTGCTGCTGCTGCTCAAGAACCTGTATTTACAGATGATGTCGTAGGTTTAAAAGTGCTCGCCAATAATCTTAGCAGCGAACCTGACATTAAAGGCGTTGCTATTTTCACTAACACCAGCGACGTATTAGTGAAACAAGGGGTGATTACCTCGGTACCAGTTGATGGTAATAATACAACACTTGAAGCCACTGAACTGTCAGATGGCACCTATCGCCTGGAGTGGAAACAGCGTACCAGTAGACGCAAATACATTGATATGGTCTCTTACATTAGCCCAATTCAATTTCAGGAAGTCGTTGCAGGCTATGCCATGGTCAGCTTTAGCCAAGTAAAGATGTTAGAGGTAGCTCGCTCCTCAGTGAATGGCATTATTCTAGCCACAATTATCCTATCTATCGTTATGAGCTTCATTGCAATTGGTATGGGCAGGCGCTTGTCCCGCCCCATTCATCACTTGATGGATGTAGCAAGTGATGCATTGAATAAAGGTGATTATAAAAATAGTCGTATCAGTGAAGATGAGCTGGGTTTCTTACTAAAAAGTCTTCAGCAACTTGGTCAAGGAATTGACCAGAAGTCTCAGCTCGAAGATGTCTTTGGCAAAGTGATGGCCAAAGACGTTGCTAAGCAAATGTTGAATAAATTGGAAGACGTTGAAATTGGTGGCCACCAAGTTGAGGCCACTGTTATGTTTGTTGATATTGTGGGCTTTACCAGTCTTTCTGAAAAACTCACGCCACCAGCTGTCGCCATGTTTTTAAACGAGTATTTCAGCTACTTTTTCCATTGCGCTAATGCATTTAACGGCATTGTTGACAAGTTTATTGGGGACTGTGCCATGATTGTATTTGGCACTCCCAAAAGTGATCCAGATCATCGCTTTAACGCAGTTGCTTGCGCAGTCACTATCCAACAGCTGGTATTAAAACTCAACCAAGAACGAAAACAAAAAGGGCTGTTTCCCGTTAACGTTCGCATTGGCTTGAATGATGGTACGATGCTGGCTGGCTTTTTAGGGGCAAAGGAGCGCATGGAATATACAGTAATCGGTGATGCTGTAAATATTGCTTCCCGCTTATGTGATAAAGCAAAGGCTGGACAAATCATGATTCCTGCTTCCATTCACGATCATTCATCCGTAAACTCTAAAATCATTTGTCAACATCATGGCAGTTTGTCTGTTAAAGGCAAGTCTGCAACCATTGATACCTACCGGGTAAAAAACTTACGCCCTAAATACCAAGGGGCTGCCAAAAAACTCTTGTATAACATGCTAAAGGGGCTCGCCAACTGATGAAGAAACAGATTGCCAATCGTTGTATTTTAGTTATCAGCCTTTTCATGGCAGGCTGCCAACTAAATAAAGGCGTTCTGTTACCTTCAGTTTCTATTCCTCCTGCAAAGCTCGCGCAAATGAATGATGTTGAAGAGCTCAAAGAAAAAGCCGAACAAGCTGTTCAACAGCAACAATGGAGTGAGGCACTAGCTTATTATGAACGGGCAAAAAACTTACAACCTGACGACTCAGCACTACAAGCAGCTTACCAAAATACCCTGAATCAACGGAATATTCACGTTACCAAACTACAAAACCGCCTTTTCTTATTACAAGCTTCCGTATTGAGTGAAGAAATTAAACTACTACAAGGTATGGCTGCTGCAGACCCAAATAACCCGACGGTACGAGCTAAGTTACAGCAGTCAATGAAAAAGCAAGGAGAGTTACATCGTTTCTTAGTTGAGTGCGCAGAAGCAGCTATTTCAGTCGCACGCCCGCGACGGGGTAAAGAATGCCTGGAATTGGCTAATAAATTACCCTATAAAAGCGCCGACACAGAGCACTTAGCGCTTATCAGCAACACTCTGGATGAGCTAGCTAAAACTCAAAAAAATACCAAGTCAACAAACCTTCAAAAAACGAAAACAACACTTGAAAACAGTTCAAGTCCACTCGTTACCAATAGTCAAACTTTAAGCAGTTTGAGCAACCCCAAACTACTGGCACTAAAAAAAGTTAAACGAATTGAGCTATCTGAAAAGTTTAATGAAGCTGTCCAGCATCAGCAGTTTAAAGAAGCACAACAACTGCTAACAGAAATCCAACAAACACAACCCTTCTACCGTACACGCAAGCAGCACAATCAACTTAAACAAGCCATTAATCAATATGTAAAAAAACAAACCCAGAAAGGGATTGAGCTATATAGCACAGGAGACCCTGAAGGTGCACTTGCTATCTGGCAGCCGCTGACAGAACTCATGCCCAATGACGAAGAGCTAAACAACCATATCAGTAGGGCAAAGCGCTTTATTAGCAAGCTCAATCAGCTGCAAGAAAACGAAAGCACTAACAGTAGCCCAACTAAAACGCAATAGCTCTGTCTATAGATATTAAATACCTTTAGAAATGTAAAAGATCTTAATTTCTAGAGGTATTAATAAGCCTTTTTGAACTGATAGGTTAAAATAAAGCCCAAGCTCTGTAGTGAATTTCTAGCAACAATGAGTCTATGATGATAAAAAAAATTGTCCATACTGCCTTATTATCAACACTTATCATAACCAGTGGCTGTGCCTTAAGCCCACAGCAAGTTGAGGTTTCACCTCAAGTCACACTACCCGTTAAAGTGCCTGTGGTGAAAAACACAGTCAATGTATCTGTTGTTGATGACCGTTTAAGTAAAGTTTTAGGAACTCGTGGTGGTATATACGATAAAACCAGCACATTAACCATCAAAAATGATATTACCCTAGCAGTAAAGCACGCTGTTGAGCAAGCTCTACTAAAAATGGAAATGCAGCTTGATCCAAATAACCCAGCAGTTCGTTTTACCGTCTACATTGATAAAATTGATTACAACACCCCCGCACAAAACTATGTAACAGAAGTTAATATTGACGCTGTTGCCCGAGCAGAGGTTAAATTTGGAGACCGCGTTTACCATGGTCGTTATCAGTCCACAGCCAAACACAAAGTGGTAAAAGCCCCTTCAGAAACTAAAAATGAAGAAATCGTCAACGGTATTGTTAATAACGTATTAGACCGGATGTTTAGTGATCAGGCATTAATCAAGTTCCTGAGATCGGGTTAAGTTGGTTACACCTAAAAAGCAAATTGCACTTTTTATTTTCAAGATACCCATCAAAAATGCCCATAAACTGGGCATTTTTGTATTCTGCTTTAATAAAACTACTTATTGATCCAACTGCGGGTAATTATCCCATGGCTGACTCACCCAGTCAGCTAATACACTCACCCATTGTTCATGGTCATTTAAACAAGGGATTAAGGTTAACGACTCCCCTCCTGCTTCAATAAACATCTCTTTACCCTGAATACCAATTTCTTCTAAGGTTTCCAAGCAATCCGCTACAAATGATGGGCATATAACCAACAGTCGTTTCACCCCCTTTTGAGCCAGCTCTACAAGCTGATCACAGGTATAAGGAGTTAGCCATTTATCTCGTCCAAGCCGAGATTGAAAAGCCACTGAATACTGCTCTTTCCCTAAGCCTAATTTATTAGCTAATAATTCAGCTGTTTTATACACTTGAGCCCGATAGCAGGTTTGGTGAGCTTGATGAGGCTGCTGACAGCAATCTGGTTTGGCTAAACAGTAGCTACCTGTAGGATCATCTTTATGCAGGTGTCGTTCAGGTAAACCATGATAACTAAATAGTAGGTGACCAAAATCCTCATTAAGGAAAGGTTTCGTTACTCCTTCCAACGCTGAAATATACTGCTCATCATCAAAAAACACAGGCAAATGCCTGATATTAAGGCTTAAGTGATGTTTTTTCAGCACATACTTAGCTTGTTCCAGGCAAGTTTTTACTGTAGACATCGCATAATGGGGATAAAGAGGCACCAGTAGCAGTTCATCTACACCTGCTTTAGCGAGTTGCAAAATGGCTTTTTCCATCGCTGGTTCACCATAGCGCATAGCAAAATGCACAGGGGCATCAACCTGTAACGCCAATTTATCCGTCAAACGCTGGGTTAACACCACCAGTGGAGAACCTTCAGACCACCAAATGCTCTTATAAGCTTCTGCTGACTGCTTTGGTCGCGAAGGCAACACCAAGCAATTAACAATCAACCACCGCAGCCAACCAGGTAAATCAATTACATAAGGATCCATTAGAAACTGATTCAGATATTGTCTAACATCCCTTTCCTCAGGCGAAGCCGGCGAGCCCAAGTTGACCAATAATACAGCTTGGTTTTTCATCGAATGTTGTACCTTAGAGGCTATTTATTAACTGGTGCTTGACTAGCAGGTGCGTTGCTTTTAGCCAAAAATCGGAATATCACATATCCCCAGACGGCAGACACAACCGAACCTAGTAAAATACCAATTCGATCTGTTGTTAAATAATCAGGGCCAGCATGCTCAAAAGCCAACGTACCAATAAACAAACTCATGGTAAAACCAACGCCACATAGCACAGCTAATGCATAAAGCTGTAACCAGCTGGCATGAGTAGGTAATTTACCCATCCCTAGCTTTATTGCTATAGCAGAAAATAAAAATACCCCTACTTGCTTACCAATAAATAAACCAGCAATAACCCCTAAAGGCACTGGGTTGCCAATTAACTTCACATCCTCCAATGATAAACCAACACCGGCATTAGCAAAGGCAAAAATGGGTAAAATAGCATAAGCCACCCAGTGGTGAAGTTCATGCTCAACCACTTTGAGTGGTGAGTGCCCAGGTCTCTTCTGGCATTCCATGGGAATAGTAAATGCCAGTAGAACCCCTGCAAGTGTGGCATGTACTCCTGACTTCAGTACACAGATCCACATAATAATACCAACCACTATATAGGGAGTTATTTTACTGACTTTAAATCGATTGAGCGCTACCAGCACAACAAAACAAATCCCAGCTAAAGAGGCAGACGTAACAGACAAACCTGCCGTATAAAACAAGGCAATGATGATGATTGCACCCAAGTCATCAATAATTGCTAAAGCCATTAAAAATACTTTGAGTGATGGTGGAACCCGACTCCCCAATAAAGCCAAAATACCTAGTGCGAAAGCAATGTCTGTTGCTGTAGGAATCGCCCACCCTTGTATTGCGGTGCTATCCCCCCAGTTAAACCAACAGTAGACCAGTGCAGGAACAACCATTCCCCCCAAAGCTGCCACTGCAGGCAGGGCAATTTTGGCAGGACTTGCTAACTCACCTGCAATAAACTCCCGCTTTACTTCTAGGCCAATTAATAAGAAGAATACCGCCATTAAACCATCATTAATCCACAACAATAGCGGTTTATCTATTTCCAGCGCACCAACCTTGACACCAACAGGAACAGATAAAAACAAGTCATAAAGACCGACAAGAGGTGTATTTGCAAAAACCAATGCCAGTGCAGTAGCAATCATTAATAAAATTCCACTGGCTGATTCTTTCTTTAAAAAGTCTTTAATATCGTCTGATAGTTTAAAATGCATTTAGTCTAGTTACCTATTAAAACCTTAGGAAAAATATCTAATACTGCACATGATAAGCAAGGGTGCAACACTAAGCAGTAGGTGTAGTATCAGAATGTACCAGTTTCCGCTGAATAAATTAAATATACTAATTTAATCCAAGTAATTTACAGAATCTTTTAGAATTGAGAAAAAACCTCTCAATCAAGCCTCAAAGTGTCACTATAGCTGAGCACTAACAAGGCTTTGCACAAATGGGACAGGCTGGATCTGCGGCCATTTTAATGGATCTAAACTCCATTGTTTTACCATCAACCAACAATAATGTTCCCAACAGTGGCTGACCGATATTTGCAATCACTTTTATTGATTCCACCGCTTGGATAGTGCCAACTAACCCAACTAGAGGTCCCAACACTCCCGTTTCAGCACAACGCAACTGGTCTTCACCTTCAGGAGAATACAGACAACGATAGCAGGGGGAATTGTGCTGTCGACTATCAAATACGGTGACTTGCCCTTGAAAACCAATTGCTGCACCTGACACCAGTGGTCGTTTTACCTGAACACATGCCGTATTAATCGCAAACCGTACAGCAAAATTATCGGTTGCATCAATTACTAGATCAGCTTCAGTTATCCATTGCGGCAGGTTGTCCTGGCTAGCTTTTGCAACAATAGGCGTTAATACGCAGTCAGAATTCATTCCACTTAAGGTTTCAGCCAGCGCTTCTGCTTTAGGTTTACCAACAGACGCTTGGTTATAGGCAATTTGCCGCTGTAAGTTCGTCAACTCAACCTGGTCAAAGTCCATTAACAACAGTTCACCCACTCCAGCCGCCGCTAAATACATCGCAACCGGACAACCTAGCCCACCAAGCCCCACTATTAATACTTTAGCTGCTTTAAGTAATTGCTGACCTTCGATATCCAGCTCTGGTAGCATAATATGACGGCTATAACGCAATAGTTCCTGGTCGGTTAGCGTTTTACCTGTTGTCGATACCATGTGAGTTCTATCCGTAAAAATGATGGTTAGCGCATTCAATAGTAATGAGAATATAATTCTCCTGTCACCTTGAAAACCCTATCTATTAGGACAAGCTCGGCGAGCAAAAGTAATTCGATCGTTTTGTCCCAGATCTTGCTGACATTGAATATCCTGGTAACTGAGTCCAGATAAAATTTCTGCAACAGCTGTCGCCTGATCATAGCCATGCTCAAAAAACAGATAGCCACCAGGTTTTAAATAATTAAGAGCACCTTGGGCTATTTCGATAATAGCAGCTAACCCCTGCTGTTCTGCTACCAATGCAGACTTCGGCTCAAACCGAACATCTCCTTGCTGTAAGTGTGGGTCATTTGCAGGAATATAAGGAGGGTTGCTTACGATCAAGTCAAATGGCTCAGCGTTTTCTGGCAAGGCTTCAAACCAATTTCCGGTAAAGAACTGAGCATTATTTAAACCTAATCGCTTACCATTTCGTGTTGCCAGCTCAGCCGCCTCAGACAACAAATCAACCCCGATTACTTGCCAATTTGACCTCTCATAGGCTAAAGCCAATGCAATCGCACCAGTGCCCGTACCCAAGTCAATCACACGTAACGGTTGATTTGCATCAGCAACCGCCAACACCTGCTCCACCAATACTTCAGTATCAGGGCGAGGTATAAGGGTGGTTTCACTGACTTCCAGATCAAACTGCCAAAAGCCACGGGTTCCAACAATATAGGCAACTGGTTTGCCTGTTAAGCGCTGAACTAAGTACTCGTCAAACGTCGTTTGCTGTTCAGCTGTGAGTTGTTGATCCGGCCAGGTAAATAAATAGCTACGAGGTTTTTGCAGCACATTACAAAGCAGCTGCTCTACATCTTCCTGGGGGGATGGGCTGACACCAGCCAGCTGAGAGATAGCCAGCCGTAGCAGCTCATTAATAGACTTCATTAGTTAACCATTACTCTTCTGACATTTTGGCTAACAATTCTGCCTGATACTCTTGAATCAGAGGGTTAATCACCGGGCTGACATCCCCTTCCATCACTTCAGGCAGTTTATATAAGGTCAAGTTAATCCGATGATCAGTGACCCGGCCCTGAGGGTAGTTATACGTTCTGATTCGTTCAGAGCGATCACCACTACCCACCAAACTCTTCCGTTGATCAGCTACCTGTTGCTGAGCGGCATCTTGTGCTGCTGAGTTTAACTTTGCAGCTAACAAAGACATCGCCTTCGCCCGGTTTTTATGCTGAGAACGCTCATCTTGACACTCCACCACAATACCTGTTGGCAAATGAGTGATCCGAATGGCAGAGTCCGTTTTGTTTACATGCTGTCCACCTGCACCAGAAGCCCGATAAGTATCAATACGCAGATCGGCTTTATTAATTGCAATATCTTCCACTTCATCCGGTTCAGGCATAATGGCAACAGTACAAGCAGAAGTGTGGATACGGCCTTGAGATTCAGTTTCAGGTACACGCTGCACCCGGTGAGCACCCGACTCAAATTTTAATTTACCGTAAACTCCGTCACCCACAACCCGACTGATGATTTCTTTAAAACCACCATGCTCCCCCTCATTAGCACTGACAACTTCTACCTTCCAGCTACACCGCTCAGCATAACGGGAGTACATTCGGAATAAATCACCAGCAAAAATTGCCGCTTCATCACCCCCTGTTCCGGCACGAATTTCTAAAAAGATGTTGTGAGAATCGTTGGGGTCTTTTGGCAGCAATAAGGTTTGCAGCTCCAAGTCAAGCGATTCAATAGTTTCATTGGCTGTAGCAATTTCATCTTCCGCCATGATTTTCATTTCTGGGTCATCACCCACTAGCCACTGCTCAGCTTCAGCGCGATCTTCTTTAGCCTGTTGATAACGAGCAAAGGTTTTTACTACTGGCTCAATCTCAGCGTATTCCTTGGAAAATTTACGAAACTTGTCTTGGTCAGTGATGACTTCAGCATCACTTAACAATGCAGCCAGCTCTTCATAACGCTCAGTTAGGTTTTCTAATTTCGCTAATATTGATGGTTTCATGACTTCTTATCAGTTAATTGATCAAGCTCAAAAAGCTGTTTTGCCCACTCGACTCGCTCTAGCTGGCCTGCCGCACCCGCCTGCTTAATTTGAACACTGGGGCCATGCAATAGTTTATTAGTCACAGCTTTAGCAAATCGAGCTAACACTTGTTCTGGATCGGCCCCATTTGCCAGTTTTTTTCTAGCTTTAGCTAGTTCTTCCTGGCTAAGCAGCTCTGCTTTAGTACGAAACTGCTTGAGTACTTCCACTGCGGTTAACTCTCTCATTCGGCTCATAAAAGCAGCAGAACCATTAAGTACCAGGTTTTCTGCCTCTACAGCTGCTGTTTGACGGTTTTTTAAATTCTCTTCAATGACTTCTCTTAAGTCATCAACGGTATATAAATAAACATCAGCCAAACTGCCAACTTGTGGCTCAATATCTCGTGGTACCGCAATATCAACCATAAAAATAGGTCGGTGTTTTCGTAACTTAAGTGCTCGCTCTACAGCTCCTTTACCTAAAACTGGAAGCTGACTAGCTGTAGATGCAATAACTATATCGGCATAGGGCAGTAAGTCAGGTAAATTACTCAGGCTAGCTGATGATGCTTGAGTAAACTGATTTGCTAATAATTCTGCATTGGCCAACGTTCGGTTAGCTATGGTCAATCCTGCAATGCCAGCCTCAGACAAATGCCGAGCAACCAGTTCAATCGTTTCGCCTGCACCAATTAACAAAGCTTGGCTTTGGCTAATATCACCGAAAATCTGGCGTGCTAATGCTACCGCAGCATAGGCGACAGATACAGGGCTTTCACCAATAGCGGTTTGACTACGTACTTGTTTGGCAGTAGCAAAGGTACTTTCAAACCACCGGCTTAAACTAGAGCCAACAGTGCCTGCCTCTTGTGCTTGCACATAGGCTGCCTTCAACTGTCCTAAAATTTGCGGCTCACCTAGCACCATTGAATCCAATCCACTAGCGACCCGCATCATGTGCTGAATAGCTGATTCATCCCAATACTGATAACTAGCACCAGCAATATCAGCAGGCGCCAACTGTTGATAATCAGCCCACCAGTCAAGCAATGACTGCTCATGGTCTGATGTTATTTCACAGTAAATCTCAGTACGATTGCATGTAGAAAGAATGGCGACCTCATTAACCGATGCAAGCTGCTGAATACTTTGCAGAGCATCTGCTAGGTGTTCAGGGGCAAAAGCCACTTTCTCTCGAAAAGCGACTGAGGCGGTCTGATGATTTATGCCAAGCGCAAGAAACCCCATAATCAAACTATCAATATCACCATTACTATCAGCAGGCTGGAGCAATACACTATCTACATCCAATAATGTTACTCCCCTTCAAACAGGCTGGGAATTTTCCTACTAATACAGCTTAAGTGCAAATATCCCTTTAATAGTTAAAATTTATCCACTCTTTTAGGATACTTTTTAACGAGAAAATACAGTTTCCCTACAAAAAACATGCAACAAGGGTATATAAGGAACAGGTTTGTCGCTAATCTTGTCTACAGTAATAGTTAGAAATGCAGGTGCTATTACTAAGCATAATATTTGATTACTTAATCACCTGTTTTAGGACAGTTGAAGTGCATTTACACCACTATATTATGAGACACCACCTTCATTTCACACCAAGGTCATAGCGTATCCATTCAAGATACTTTAGAGTTGGGCAATTCGCTTTTTTGCCATTGATAGGCAACGGGCTAAGTATTGTTACCAGGTAATGCAAATAGATGAATAAGCACTTTTCCTTCAAACACCTTCTTGCTTCTGGGCTAGTTATCAGCTTATTGGGTTGCTCAGGCATGCAAACCAGCAGCACCAATACTGATAACACAACAACAGAGCCTGCTTCAGCCGAAGCCACTATACCATTCAGCAGAGATACACTCTATGCACTACTGGTCGCAGAAGTCGCCGCCAACCGAGGCCAGCTGGACATCACCTTAGGCAACTATCTGCGCGAAGCCCATAAAACACAAGACCCTGGTGTTGCAGAGCGTGCCTATCAAATTTCTCAATACCTAGGCGAACCTCGCGGCGCATTAATTGCGTCAACCATTTGGGCTAATAATGATTCAGATAACCCTCAAGCAATTCAAGCTAATGCTATTGAGCTTGGCAAAGCAGGTAAGCTCAATGAAGCTGCTGAACGGATGAAAGAACTACTAGAAAAAAATGGTGATACTAAATTCGATATCCTTGCCATCAATGCCATTAATTTAAACCAGGCAGATCGCGACAAACTGCTAACCACCTATAACACTATTGCTAAAGAGTACCCTAGTAACCTTGAAATAAAGTTTGGGCAAGCCACTCTACTCCATCAAAGTGACCGCCATGATGAAGCTCTGCCACTTGCTAATCAAGTCATCTCAAAACAACCCGACAATATCCGGGCACTTATTCTTAAAGGCAGGTTACTATCCGCTTTAAAGCAGGAGCAGCAAGCCCTTAGCTTTCTGTCGAAGCAAGTAAACAAACACCCAGATAGTCGCCGCCTGCGATTACTTTATGCTCGTTTACTGATTCAAGCTGAACAGCTACCCAAAGCCAAACAACAGTTTGAGTACTTAGTTGCCCAAACGCCTAATGATGACACACTGCTCTATTCATTAAGCATTATCAGCTTTGAAAGTAAACTCTACGATCAGGCTAAGAGTTATTTTCAAAAACTGCTAGCTACCAATAAACGTAATGATGTTTCTCATTATTATTTAGGTGTAATTGCCGAGCAACAAAACAACGCCCAAGCTGCAATCCATCATTTTGAGCAAATAAAGCCTGGACAGTATTTATTCGATGCCTTTAAGAAAATTGCCCTACTTCTCACCAAACAAGGCGAAGCAGCAGAAGCCAGAAAACGACTCAAAGAAGCTCGTCAGGCCTACCCGAAATTTGCCCCAGAGTTTTATATTATTGAGTCTGAGGTGCTTGCTCAGCAAAAACAGTATCGTAGTGCACGTCAGCTGTTGAACAGTGCCCTGAAAAAGCACAAGTCGCACATTCGACTGCTTTATGCCAGAGCCATGATTTCAGAAAAGCTCAATCAAATTGATAGTCTGGAAAAAGACCTACGTAAAATCCTATCAATTAAACCTAATCATGCACTTGCCTTAAATGCTTTAGGCTACACACTGGCTGATCGCACTAGTCGCTACCAAGAAGCTAAAGAACTGATCGCCAAAGCTTATCAATTAACACCTAATGACCCTGCAGTTGTGGACAGTATGGGCTGGGTTGAGTTTAAGCTTGGCAATTTACCCGATGCCCTTAAATACCTAAAACAGGCTTATCAGGCCTTTCCTGACCATGAGGTCGCTGCCCATCTTGGAGAAGTTTTATGGGTCAGTGGCAAGCAAGAGGAGGCCTTATCCATTTGGAATAGTGCGCTGAAAGAGGAGCCTACTAGCGAAATCATTAAGAAAACCATGCGCCGCCTAACAGGCCAGCCTTGACATTTTTGTGTTCCCTTGCAGACTTATCGCCAAGTACTGCAAGGACTGTATTTGTTTGAACCACTTGTCCTTTGCCGCATCAGAAAACTTATCACAATTAAGCACAGTGAAAACTTCGTGAATAAAAGAGCCTTTATATTCTTAGTCAGTTGTTTATGGTTACCTGGTTGTAGTTGGTTGCCACAAATTCCTGACCCTTTTGCTGACAAACCACCTGTAGTGAAAGACCAAAATGCTAGCTGGAAAAAACACCTCGCCTATATCAATAGCGTTCAACAATGGCAACTTAACGGCAAACTAGGCATTAGAACCCCAGATGATTCCAACAGCGCGTATATTGACTGGCAACAGCAAGATAAAAAGTACATGATTTTACTTTCTGGTCCATTAGGTCAAAGCATTGCAAAACTCAACGGTGAGCCAGGCCACGTTGAACTCAACACCGCTGATCGTGGTCGTTATTTCGCTAATACACCGGAGCAGTTAATGCGCAATGAGCTTGGCTGGAACCTCCCTGTATCGAATCTTAAGTTTTGGATTAGAGGTATTCCTGCACCACAAGGTAACCAAACGATCAGCCTTAACCCCCAAGGTTTACTTGCTAAACTTAAACAAGCTGACTGGACTATTCATTATGATCGCTATCAGCAAGTTGGCGAAACTTGGCTCCCAGGAAAAGTTCGCTTTTTTAGTAAGCAATTAAAACTCACCTTTGTAATTAAAGATTGGCAACTGTCGCAATGACTCAGCAGTTAAGCAATATTCGACTACCATCGCCAGGCAAGCTGAATTTATTTTTACACATCACTGGTCGGCGAGCAGATGGCTACCACCAATTACAAACCTTATTTCAATTTATTGAGCTGGCTGATGAGTTAACTTTTTCTTTTCACCCCTACCCAGAAATTAAATTAGTTAGTGACCTCCCCTTCAGTTCTGAAGAGAACCTTGCATATAAAGCGGCTCTCGCCTTGCAACAAACGGCTCAAGTCAATCAAGGTGTTACTATTCAACTGGATAAAAAATTACCGATCGGCGGTGGGGTGGGTGGAGGTAGCTCTAATGCTGCCACAACCTTACTGGCATTAAATCAGCTATGGCAACTTAACTGGCCAATATCCCAATTGGCTGAGTTGGGCGTAACCCTTGGAGCAGATATACCTATTTTCATTCATGGGCATGCCGCTTGGGCAGAAGGGATTGGTGAAAAACTAACACCTGTCACACCAGATGAGCTTTGGTACTTACTCGTGATACCACAATGCCATGTCAGTACAGCAGAAATTTTTAACCACCCTAACCTGCCAAGAAGCACGACTCCTGTTACCTTCCAGGATTTTTTAGACAATCGTTGCCATAATGATTGTGAGTTTTTAGTAAGAAATTTATATCCTGGGGTTGATAAATGCTTCCGTTTTCTGAATAATCTCGGCCCCGTAAGGATGACAGGCACAGGTGCTTGTTTATTTGTACCTTTTGTACGTCATTCAGATGCAGCGAAAGCCTTTGACGAATTACCTAATGGTATGCAAGGCTTTATTACTAAGGGTAGCAACCAGTCAATGTTACATCGATGCTTGCAAAGCCTCTCGAAATAGCATATAAAACGCACCCAGCCAATCGAATGCAATTGGGGTGTAGCCAAGCGGTAAGGCAACGGGTTTTGATCCCGTCATGCGCAGGTTCGAATCCTGCCACCCCAGCCATTAATAATTCTCATTCCTCAAAAAAACGTCCAAACTCACCTAAGCCCACAAAAAAGGTAATTACCGTGTCCAAGATGATGGTGTTCGCGGGTAACTCCAACCCGGGTCTCGTACAAAAGGTTGTTGACCATCTAAACATCCCTATGGGTAGTGCATATGTTGGTCGATTCAGTGATGGCGAAGTGGCAGTAGAAATTAATGAAAATGTTCGAGGTAAAGACGTTTTCATCATTCAATCTACCTGTGCTCCCACCAATGATAACTTAATGGAGCTGATTGTGATGGCTGATGCCCTCCGTCGCTCTTCAGCCCAACGTATTACAGCTGTTGTCCCCTATTTTGGCTATGCAAGACAAGATCGCCGCCCACGTTCTTCTCGCGTCCCAATCAGCGCGAAAGTGGTTGCCGATATGATGGCGGCTGTCGGTATTGATCGAGTCTTAACAGCTGACTTGCATGCAGACCAAATCCAGGGGTTCTTTGATATTCCTGTTGATAACATTTATGGCTCACCCATTTTGCTGGATGACATTGAAAACCAGCGCTTCGAAAATATTATGGTAGTTTCACCTGATATTGGTGGTGTGGTGAGAGCCAGAGCTGTAGCCAAACGCCTCAATGCTGACTTATCCATTATTGATAAACGACGCCCAGCTGCGAACCAAGCTGAAATTATGAATATTATTGGCGATGTTGAAGACCGCACCTGTATTCTAGTGGATGACATGGTCGATACTGCTGGAACTCTGTGCCAAGCGGCCAAAGCGCTGAAAGAACGAGGTGCTTCAAAGGTATATGCATACTGTGTTCACCCAGTTTTATCTGGTCGCGCTTTAGACAATATCAACCACTCTGAGCTGGATGAGCTTGTCGTCACCAACACTATCCCATTGAGTGATGCCAGCAAAAACTGCGCTAAAATTCGCCAGCTAGATATGTCTCCACTCATAGCAGAGTCAGTACGGCGGATTTCTAACGAAGAATCAATTAGCGCAATCTTTCGTTGATCTCAAAAAGTTAAACATAAAAAAGCGGTCAATTTGACCGTTTTTTTATGGCTGCTTAACTTGTCTTTGCAGACAGTAGCCAAAAAATGCGCTATTATCCGCGCCTGCTTGTAACAAGCAGTTTTTTTAACCATAACTCTTGATTGTTTGGTCGCAAAACAACCCAGGGTTTTTTAGGAGATTCACATGTCAAACGAATTTACTTTAGCTGCAGAAAAGCGTTCCGACATAGGGAAAGGTGCGAGCCGCCGCCTACGTCGTGAAGCTGATAAGGCACCAGCTGTTATTTATGGTGCTGATAAAGCCCCTGAAAGCATTACTATTCTGCAAAAAGACATTTTAAAAGCGCTTGAAAATGAAGCCTTTTATTCTCACATTTTGACTTTAGAAGTTGAAGGTGAGAAGCAAGAGGTTATCTTAAAAGACTTGCAGCGCCACCCAGCTAAAGACTTTATCCTACACGCTGACTTCCTACGTGTAACTGCTGACCACAAACTAACTACTCACGTGCCTTTACACTTCATTAATGAAGATAAATGCGCTGGTGTTAAGAAAGGTGGTGTTATTACTCACAGCGCAGTTGAAGTTGAAGTACGCTGCTTGCCAGCTGATTTACCTGAGTTCATTGAAGTAGATATGACTGACTTTGACTTAGGCCAAATCATTCACTTATCTGACTTGAAACTACCTCAAGGTGTTGAGCTGGTTGAATTAGCACATGGTGAAAGCCATGACCAGGCTATTGCCAACATTCAAACACCTCGTGGTGGTGCAGACGAAGAAGCCGAAGAAGGCGAAAGTGAAGCATAAGCCGTGGCTAAAGCGACACAAAATGAGTCCATCCAACTCATAGTTGGATTGGGCAACCCAGGTGCTGAGTATGAAAATACTCGGCACAACGCAGGTGCAATTTTTGTTGAAATGTTAGCGCGCCAATATGGTGCCAACCTCCGTAGTGACAAAAAGTTCTCAGGTGAACTCGGTCAGATTACTATTGGCGGACAAGCTATCCGACTATTAATCCCAACCACCTATATGAATCTGAGTGGCCAAGCAGTTGGAGCACTGGCCAATTTTTACAAGATCCCTCCCCAAGCCATTCTGGTTGCCCATGATGAGCTTGACATCCCTCCTGGTACTGCACGCTATAAGCAAGGTGGTGGCCACGGCGGCCATAATGGTCTGAGAGATATCATCGCCAAACTAGGCAACTGTCGTGATTTTGCTCGTTTGCGAATTGGCATTGGCCATCCAGGTCATAGCAAGCAAGTGGTTAACTTTGTATTAAGTAAACCACCTCAAGCTGAGCAGCAACTCATTGATGATGCTATTAATACAGCAATTGATACCATTCCCGAGGCACTAATTGGCTCCTGGTCTACCGCTGTACAACAATTGCACTCGTTTAAAGCTAGCTAAATTTAAACAGGTTTACACACTATGGGTTTCAAGTGCGGTATTGTTGGCTTGCCTAACGTTGGCAAATCCACTCTATTTAATGCATTAACCAAAGCAGGAATTGGCGCAGAGAACTTCCCCTTTTGCACCATCGAGCCAAATGCTGGTGTAGTGCCTATGCCAGACCCCCGTCTCGATAAACTAGCTGCTATTGTCAATCCACAACGCGTTGTACCAACTACAATGGAGTTTGTTGATATCGCTGGGCTGGTAGAAGGTGCCTCGAAGGGTGAAGGTTTAGGTAATCAATTCCTAGCCAATATTCGTGAAACAGATGCGATTGCACATGTGGTCCGTTGTTTTGAAGACAGTAATGTAGTCCATGTTAGTAGCCAGGTAGACCCTGCTGCTGATATTGACGTTATTAATACTGAGCTAGCCCTGGCTGATCTAGAAAGTGTTGAAAAACAACTACAGCGCGTCGCTCGGGTTGCTAAAAGCGGTGATAAAGAAGCGATCAAACAAAAAGCTTTGTTGGAAAAATTGATTCCACACCTTAATGAAGGACATCCAGTACGATCTCTAGCACTAACTGATGATGAGAAAGCAGAAATCAAGCAGTTTCACCTGCTTACCACAAAGCCAGTTATGTATATTGCTAATGTGGATGAAGATGGCTTCGAAGACAACCCTCATTTAGATACAGTTGAATCAATTGCTGCTCAAGAAGGTGCAGTGGTTGTCCCCATCTGCAACAAGCTGGAAGCAGAAATTGCCGAACTTGAAGATGAAGAGAAAACAGAGTTCTTAGCTGACTTAGGCATGACTGAAGCTGGCCTGGATCGAGTCATTCGTGCTGGCTATCAGCTGCTGGGCTTGCAAACCTACTTTACTGCTGGGGTTAAAGAAGTCAGAGCCTGGACAACTAAAGTGGGTGCTACTGCTCCACAGTCTGCAGGTGTAATTCACACCGATTTTGAAAAAGGATTTATTCGTGCAGAAGTCATTAGTTATGACGACTTTGTTACTTATAATGGTGAACAGGGTGCAAAGGAAGCAGGCAAATGGCGTTTGGAAGGGAAAGATTACATCGTAGCTGATGGTGATGTTATTCACTTCCGTTTTAACGTATAAATTTTATTTCAACTAAACTGGCTGGAGAGTATAAAAAATATCCTCCAGCCGGTTTATTTTTTTAGCGTTTAAATTTTTCAATATAAAGGGTTGACAACTAAGTCCTAAATCCTGAAAATACGCCGCACTTCCTGGCTACGTAGCTCAGCTGGTTAGAGCACAGCATTCATAATGCTGGGGTCGGTGGTTCAAGTCCACCCGTAGCTACCAGTTTTTAAAGGAGTCAGCCGACTCCTTTAATTTTCCTAATGGGGTGTCGCCAAGCGGTAAGGCAACGGGTTTTGATCCCGTCATGCGCAGGTTCGAATCCTGCCACCCCAGCCATTATTTACTAACGAATTACTTCCTTTCTCCTATACCAGATTCAGTAAAAATGTTTTTCCGGTCTAAGCGAAAATTAGTTACTTCTCCTAAATTACTTTCTTGATAATCTGCAGCCAAAGTTACTCCATTAAAGTTAGCGTAAGCATGAAGCCCTACAAAATATTCTGTTTGCTGGGTTACTGCACTAACTTTACAGGTTTCATTATTACCATAGTAATATGGACGACAAGTGTATTTAGACAAACTTGGCTTACTTCCCACATTTACATATAAATCGCCATCCCCAGTTCCACCTGAAGTTTGAATCACTAAGTTTTTAGCACCTGCTGGCACGGTAATTTTATAGTATTTCCATTCTCCCTTATTTGCCCCCACATTGGTTACCGGCTTACCTTTAACTAATACCCCTACACCACTATTGTCGGATACTTTTACTTGTTTTTGAGTCTGATCAGTTAATCCATCATTATCCGTTACGGCTAAAGTGGCTGTATAACTACCTGCTTTCACATATTTATGAGTAGGATTAGCCGCAGCAGAAGTATTACCATCACCAAAATTCCACTGATAGCGAGTAATATTTCCATCAGGGTCTTTGCTCGTACTGACAAATTTAACAGTTAAGTCTGTCACCTGATAATTAAACCCTGCAACAGGAGCTTTTTTAGTGGTTCCGCCGTTATCGCCATCTGGAACTTTTCCACCAAAATAACCAGAAACTTGCGGCCAAATTTTACTAATTTTTACCCCCTGATTCGGGCAGCCACCATAATGGTGTAATCCAATTGCTTTATTAGTATCAGCTGCCAATACAGGCGATCCTGAGCTACCACCAATAGTGTCGCATAAATACCCTAAATCGGTTCCTGTACCTCTGCCATTTGCCGAAGGTACATCCACTCGACAACGATTTCCTGTGTTTTTATCGCTCTCTACAGCTAGCTCCTTAGGATTCCCTGAGCCATGTTGAGCAATATAAATTCTCTCTTGATTGGTGGGCTCACTAATATCTAACCCATAATAACCAAAGCTTTTTACTGCACTGAAGTTATCAATAGAGAATAAAGTATAATCAAGCGTGTAATCGGTTTTCAGCATGTCCTTACCCGATACTTTAGTAGTGGTCGCCATATTACCGCCACCACAAGCAGTACGCTGATAATTAAACCAAACTTCTGAGGCAGCCACCTTGCTTTGAGTACTCATACAATGATTATTGGTAAATACATGGTTATTAGCCCCCACTCGCCAAGCAGTACATAATGAGCCACCCATTACCAATCTTGCTACTGGTCGAGTTCGCTCAAACTCTACTGGGAAAGAATCCTTATAACAAATCGCATCTTTCCGTTGATTAGTACCACAGGTTGAAAAAGAGCTATCAATTAATGATTCAATCACTGCTTCTGGAAAGCCCTTTAAATAAGAGCCAATAATTAGTTGATTTGTTTGGGTATCCCACTCAACTTGTCTATTATTATGAAACTCTACAATTGCCGTATCCCCATTAACAGACATACTAGCCCAGGAGTTTTTACCATCTTCGCCAGCGTCTGCATCAAAAGTAAAGCTATCTCTATGGGTATTACTATAATGGTAAACTTCAGTGCCTGAAGGGTTAGAGATCGTGACGTAACTACCATCAGGAATATTAAAGTGTTTAAAGTGTACTTTAATAAAACTCGCATTAGGTTCAGTAATTATCAGCTTAGCATCACCTAACACTGTTCTGGAAAGCATGACATCTAGTGGTTTTTCCACTTTATCTGCAATTATAATGGGTGACGGATTGAAAAGGTTATTGCTATCAATAACTTCTTGACTAGCCTGTGCATGCAATAGTGGCGCAACACCAAGAACCCCTATAACCCCTAATGACACAACCCAAGCCGGATTTTTTTGATTGGCTATTTTCACGATCATCCTCCATGATATCCAGTCAAGCGTATAACCTTACAACTAATGAGTAGTTATCGATAAAATACTCGAGCATTTTAGCATAACAACTCATAGACACAGTTATACAGCACTCTTTTAGCTATATTCCCCGTAGGTACAATTAGTTAAAAGTACTTTTATTTATATCTATACAACTTTTTCAACTTTATCTTTCACCTGGTAAAGTATAGTGTGGTTATTATTAACAAGCGGATACACATTGATCATTTTTAGCTTTAAGCAGAAAAATAATATAGCTTTATACTAGCCAAAATAACCTAATATCTTGATAACAGAGGAAATACCAAGGTTCATTATCTACACGCAAAATAAGGTAATAGTTTCACACATACACTTTCACCAAGAAAAAATTCATAATTAATAGTAAATTGAAGGCAAAAACAAAGAAAGAAAGGAAAAATAGAATTTTTACTCGAGAAGTAGATTTATCAAAAATGAATGGCAACTCTATATTTTACTAAGCCAATACTTTCTTATTGGTTATTTCTACTAGCAACACCCACGACAAAAGAATACTTCTACTAAATAGGTTTTAAAAAAGGCAAATTTTTAAAAACCAATAATTCACTTAGTGTACGATTTATTTATTACTTTATAAGACCATTTACACCCCACTGAAGAAGCTTTACTACTTTAACTTTGAACTATAAATGCTCATTTATCAACCAGACTTAGCTCAAATAAAATACGATTAATCTACTTTACATATAAAGCAAAAGGTATACATCAGACAAAAAGCAATCTAACAAAAAGGTATTGAAAAGAAAGTTCTCTTATTTCTTTAATAAGAAATTATATGAACAATAAAAGACAGCAATAACAGTCAATCACTTTAGAGGTAAAATAGGTAGAAATACACAAAAGATTGTTAGAAAATAACAGACATCAGCAAGTGATCTGCTAATAAAGTAACATCATTAGCAGACCACTCAAACTTGGTTATTTATTGACATCTCTACTTTCAATTGCTTAGTCAACTTTAATGAGTCCTTAATGATACTTCCTGGCTTTTTGCTAACCGTCGCTTAAAGCCTTCCATGGTACGACGAATTCTGTGCAATCCCACAGGCTCTCGACCTGACTGATTTATTGGCTGATATTCGACTACAGTTATTTTATTTGGGTCTAGGTAATCAGCTTGTAGCCGTTTCATTATTAAGCTCCTTAAGTAATATTTTGGGACTTTTCTCTTATTTACTAGCAACAACACAGCCAAAATACATCCCATTTACGAAAAATAGTTCACGCTTTCCATATAAAAAATAAAACACTTATAAATCAATAAGATAATTTCTATTACAATTAATTGCTAAGTAATTGCATTATGAAATATATAAATACTTAGCAGTTATTCAGAAAATAGCCACCGTTCGAAGTATACTTGTTTGTTATTAATGATTATCAGTAATTTCCATAAGGCACTAGATGACATTTTTTTGAATTTGTAGTCAATTTCTTGCCGCTATTCACAAAACACAATGACGCCACTTGAATTATCTTCGACTATAGCCAAAGCGAATGGTATGGAGTTTTCGATACATAAATCTGCGGTCCTATAACATCACACACTAAGATGAAGTGGTTACTTTGCTTTAAATCTCTTGTCTTATCTTTTCCAGAACTCACTTTGTGTTAACTGAAACATCAATATAGATTATTTTATTCTATTTATATTAGAATACGATCTAACGGATACCCTTGATAACCCGAGCCTTGACCACAACCCTACGAAAATTAATAGCCCGTTGAGTACCACTACTGTCTATGCCTTTCAACAATAACAAACCACTTTTATCATCACTATCGTCCCCAGAGGTTCAACTAGCACAGTATTTATCTCAACATGAAGGCAGCATGAGTCAATCAGAACTAGAAGGCTTCTTATTCGCTATCAGCTGCTGCCCTAGCAGCCGTATTGGCAACAGCTGGCAGCATCAGGTACTTCCAAATCTACAAATCCAAGAACACCCCTCAGAAAACTGTCAACTGACCATGATTTTAGGTGATCTATTCCTGCTTACTCAGCAGCAAGTAACTAACCTAACCTATCAACTTCCTGTGAGCTGTATTCCCGACGTTAATCCTATCGATAACTTTGCCCCTGCTTCAACCTTTCATCAGTGGAGCCTAGGATTCATGAATGGTTATCTATTAACCTACGATCTCTGGCAAAGCTTTTTAGTAACAGAAAATCACCAAGAGTTTAATACAGCTATTTTTATCTTAGGCTTCTTTGCTAACCGAACAATAGCCGAAGAAGTATGTCAAGAAAATAGCTTAGGGGAATTCACTAAATTTTGCCTGTTATTATTGACTAAAATACCAGAAGCAATCGATACGATGAATCAATTTTGCCAGGGGCTGCATCATGCAATCATTAACACAACAGCTCTAGAGCAACAGTTATCAGACAGTTCAAGATTGATAGATGATAGTTAAAGCCATTAAATGGCTGTTGATTTTGTTGACACTAGTATTTAGCTTGGTTTTAACTGCTTGGCTAACAACCCCTTTTTGGCTTGAAAAACTGATTAATTATTATATTGCAACCTATGGTCTGCATTTTCAAAGCCAAAAGATCACTACTCGCTGGCCTATTCAAATTCATATTACCGACATAAAGTTATCAAACGCTGACAGTCAATCATTAATCAAAGCTGAACACTTTACGCTTTCTCTATCATTTTTAGCAAAGAGTCAGTCACCCATAGAACTAGGCCTTTCTATAAACAACAGCGCTGTTTGGTTGGAACGATTGAAAAATCTCAATATCGCCAAAGACAATAGTACAACGCCTGTCTCTTTAGCCATCAAGAAAGTGCTTAAGGTTCCAATTAGCTGGCATATTAATAACGCTAAAATACATAGCCCCCAGAATCCAACAACATCCTTCTTCAGTTCACTTGAGCAGTCCTCAATAGGACCACATTTAAGGCTAAGTTTACAACATAACCAACAGTCAATATTGACCGTTAATTCCAAGTGGCAAGTAGCTATCAATCAATTAACAGGTAAAGCTAGTCTCGCACCATCCCCCTTTATTAAACTACTAGGACTAAATAAATCATTACCTTTTATAATACCAGACAACAGTCAACTAACCGCTGATATAAAGCTTAATTTGCCCGACTTGTCTAACCTAACGGTTGATGATTTAGACTTTAGCTTTCTAAGAACAGCTCATTTTAAACGAATTAATGGCTATGGTTCAATCCAATATCAAGCAGTTTCTCCACAGGGGAAAATAGCGATTAATACTAATTGGAAACAACAACAGGGCAACTTCACCGCTCAACTAATTCCTATTATTCTATGGAACCACTCAGCGATACAATCCAGCTCAAAGCGTCAGAAAAAGAGCAATGACAAGACTGATGTTAATAGCCAGACAGCCATGCTACCGAAGCAAATTACCTTTTCCTGCCACACTCCCCTAGAGCTTACCTATCACTATCACCAACAACAAACTAATCTGACAGGTGAATGCCAAACAAAACTGCTCCACTCGCAATACCAATTACATTTAATTAACCAGATCGAAAGCATTAATCACCTCTCTCAGTGGTACATTTATACTAAGCTTGATGGTCAGTTAGCTCCCACAACAGAAGCGGTTAATCAACTAAACAGCCAGCTCAATGTAAATGTTCAACTAACAGCTAATGGCATTCACTTCAAGTTAATGGATAATGCGACAATTTCTTTAACCCAGCCTCAATTAAAACCTTATGCAGCAAATGCTGTGCAGCTGTTAGTTAGGCAACTATCAGCTGATATAACCGACTTAAACAAGCCAGTCAACAGCTTAAAACTATCCTCTCTTTTTGATATAGCTGTTAATCAGCCCACCTTTTCAAATCAGGTAATAAGTCCAAGAGTAATCAGCCAACACCAGCTAAAAATTGATAAGCAATTAACCAACTATCAAGGTGACTGGCAAATTGGCCTCTATGCCAATCTTTCAAATAAACTGCAATGGCAGTTAGCAGACAAATTAGCAACCATTAACTGGGATTTAAAAGTAAAAAATCTCTCACAGCTCACCAATCAACTAGCCCCGATAATACCCAACTGGCCCAAACAGCTTTCATTCCAAAGCGGCCAACTAACCAGTACTTTCACTGGCAAGATACTCTTCAAGCCTTTGCTACTATCAGGCAAAGCCCTAACTAAAATAAATCAAATCAACCTGTTGTATGAAAAAACTAAACTGCAAAACATTAATGGTGAGTTACAGCTTAGTGTAAAAAACAATCACGTAGTGTCCACTAAGTCGAGGGAAAACAAGATTAAGGCTGAATTAGTTGATGTTGGGATTCCTATTGAAACGGTATCAACACAATTGCAGTTTAATAGCCATCTAAACCAACCCGCTAAAACTAAACTGCACCTAAATCAACTGCAAGCCAAATTACTTGGTGGCAGCATAACAGCCCCTACACTCAACCTAATACCTTTTTCAAACCAGCAAATAACCCTATCAGTCTCAGCTGTGGATTTAGCCAAATTAGTTGCTTTAGAGCAACAGCCAACTATTACAGCATCGGGAAAAGTTAATGGTGTGCTACCGATTGAAATTATCAAGAATAAGCCTAGTATCAGCAATGGAACACTCCAGACTTCAGGTACTGGTTGGATTAAAGTGAAACAACCCACCATGGCTAATAACTTGTCAACTTCAAATGAAAACCTGAAACTCGTCTTTTCTGCCCTTACCAACTTTCAATATGATCAGCTTGCAAGCAATGTTAATCTAGCTCCAAACGGGGATTTAGTTCTAACTGTAAGACTTGCAGGAAAAAACCCTGACTTTTACCAGGGAAAACGCATACACTTTAATTATAAACAGGAAGAAAATATCTATTTGCTGATTAAAAGTCTTCAATTAGGTCAAGATATTGGCGAAAATGTTACAAAAAAACTCCAACGTCCTTCCAGGGATTGACTATGCAAATTAAGCTCAGCTATCTTCCAAGCTTACTACTATTGCTTACCGCTTGTACCCCAAAAGTAGAAGTAACGGCTCCTGACAAGCCAATAACCATCAACCTTAATGTAAAAATTGAGCATGAAATAAAAGTGAAGCTTGATAAAGAGCTTGATAAAGTGTTCAGCGATGATAGTGAGTTATTTTAGGAGGCAACCATGAATAAAGCCAAAATGAAATTACCTCTGTTATGCACGCTACTGGCTGTATTATTCACGCCACTTAGCTGGTCGCTTGATTTAAGAGAAGCTAAGGAACAAGGGCTTATCGGTGAACAACAAGATGGCTATTTAGGCTTGATTGTGAATCACCCTGAAGCTAGCCAAATCGTCAAACAAATTAATGCTAAAAGGAAAGCAAAATACCAGCAACTTGCTACCCAAAATGGTGTCTCATTACAAGCCGTCAGCCAGCTTGCAGGGCAAAAAGCAATTGAGAAAACACCTACTGGGCAATATGTCCAATCGGCCAATGGCAGGTGGATCAAAAAGTAAACTGACTAACCAGCCTTATTAGCCAAGATACATAAGTGTTACTTACCAGGTCCACTAAACTTCATACTGAGTAACACTCAAAGCTGGATATTTTTTATTCATCTATATAAGAAAATACTGCTTAAATAATTACCTGCGTGCCACCTGAATATATCAGTAAACTGCTATCCCCCATCAGTACAATGAAACCATAGTGATGGTAAGGCATCTTACGCCTACCTCATTTATATCAGGTTAGTTATTATACAGCACCATTATAAAGCACACACTTTTCATAAAGTTTAGAGATGAACTAAACATTTTGTCTGCTAGTGAGACAGTCTACTTACAGAACTATGAACTTAGCAGTATACAAGCAAAATAAGGTGACATCTTCTTCTCTATAATTGCCAACAAGCAGCGGTTATTAATTCATATACAAGTCGATGTCAGCCAATTACTTGGCATATGCAAAGTATTGAGGTAGTATTTCAGGAAGTGTCTTTAGTCTCGATCAATTAATACATCTTAATTTCCGTTCCTTTAAAGTACCCAGCGTACTTTCAAAGGTCGAGACAGTGGTGGTATTTAATAAAGGGAATCAGCCCCTAGCGGTATTGGGCTTATTTTGCGTTCAGCTACTTACCTGGCAGTGACCTCTATTGTAGGGATATGCTTTGTAAGTAGAAAGCTTGGCAAGTAAAGATTTGCATGCAAATGTAATAAGCAAGCAAAAATAGTAGCTTACCAAGATCCCAAAGCGATTAAATTTGAATAAGACATTTCGAAAAATTAAAGTTTATCCTGCTGGCCTATAAGTCAATCAGACCTGGCCAGACAAGTTGGCACTATGGCTAAAGCAACTGCGGCCAAACATAAAGGTACTGTACTGCAACGAAATCAGTAGCGTTGCCTACATTAGTGTCATATTGGATTACGATGCATCATACCCTTTAGCGGGTATATTTATGAAATGTCGTTATTTATCCTTTTATTTACGTTAGCCACAGACTGACAATGAATTATTGAATATAAATACTGAAGTGAGAAATAAATGAGAAAATACGTTTGTATACGCGCACTAAATTTAAGAGATGCGAAGCTGGGCCTATCCAACCAAGGTGCCACTATAGTAAGAAGCAACGTAGATCAAGTAGACCCGGCTTTTCGTAATCTGGTTTATGGGATGGAAGCTAAAGGCCTGAAAAATAAGATTGATGAATGCCCATTGTTCTGCTTTTTAATTGAAGATAAAAAGGATATCGATTTTAACCTATTTAACGAAGTAGAAGTTTCTTTCCCTATGGAATGGTTTGAATCTGCAAAATCAACCGTACGTCATCTAACTGGCCTTGCTTATTGCGAAGCAACTAGTGAACTTGCTAATGGGCTTGAGTTAAAAGATCAAAACCGTAAAATAGTCTATCAACGCCCAAAAGCCGTTTAAAATATACACACATAAAGTATTTAACACTTCAAAAGCAGAACAAAGCGATACAGTCATCTCAATAGCCATTTTAGCTGTGGCTACAGCATACTATTACACCAAACCGTTGTACTAACGAGATGACTGAGCTACCTTAACTATATTGTAAATACGATGCTAGCTAGTACATTGCTAAACGTTTCCGGATCTAATCCATAATTATAAATTTTTAACAAAATATCGGGGTTTGTTGCTACTGTCACAAACACCATATCGGTAATCGGACCAACCTTTACCTCAGCATGATATAAATCAATTCCGCTTTTTTTACTTATATAAAAATTACCTGAATTAAAGTAATTTCCTTTATTTGTTAATGCTAAACGCCAAATATAACGCTCATAATAGCCAGTCGGCTCAGGTTGTTGGGCAGTTTTTAAAAACATTATTTCCGGATAGTTACTTACCCGAAACTGACTTTTAGAAAAAGCCCTTGGTATAGCCAGTACAAAATCTTTTTCGGCTACTTGTTCAATCAATATTCCTGTTTGATTTTGATAAACAATTTGTTTTCTTATCAAAGTTGACTGATGCATTTCACCATAAACAGGCACTTTTAGTTTAAAAGCAGGGGTTTGAATTATTTCTGCTTGCTCTAGACCCATCAAGATTGGATATGGCTTAAACACAGCCACCTCATTACAAACCACAGACTGGCAATAGTCATTTTTTTCTAATAACGAAGGGATACCTACACAGGCTGGCAACGAGGAGCTCAATACCAATATTCCTAAATACTTCAAATAAGTGCTTTTCATAACATAAACCAATCCATCAGTAGATTTTAGCCTCGCCGGCAGGTCTATTCTTAAACCGGCGATGAAGCCAAAGATACTGCTCAGGATGCTGTTTAATATGGCCTTCAATCAAAGTATTTATTTTTGCTGTATCTGCAACTGGGTCTTCAGAAGGAAAGTCATCCATTGGTAAGGTACATTTTATATGATAACGCCCCTGCTGATCTCGATGGTAAAGTATCATCGCCACCTTAACCCCTGTCTGTCGGGCAAAGTCAGTCGGACTAGTAATGGTAGCGGCTTGTACTCCAAAGAAGGGAACAAAGACACTTCGTTTTAACCCCATATCATTATCTGGCAAAATAATCCCTAATTCACCCTTCTGCAAAAAATAAAGCAAATCTTTGACTTTTTTTCGAGGAATAAAACGCGCTTGATATTTCTGTCGAGACTTACCGCTTACATACTCATAAACAGGATTATCATGAACACGATAAAGTAAATTATAAGATACCTGCTGGCCAAATGCTCTAGCCACCATTTCTACTGACGTCATATGCAATCCACACAGCAAAACACCTTGTCCTTGTGCCAGCAGCGCTCGTATATTATCTACTCCTTCGATCGTGTAAAGTTGTTTTATTTTCTCTTCACTACTCCACCAGACCAATCCGGGTTCAATAATTGCAAAGCCCACTGCTTCAAGATGACGCTTTAATAATTGTTCACGCTGTTTTGGTGATAGTTCAGGAAAACAAAGCGCCAGGTTTTTCCTCGCTATATTTAAGCGTCTTCCTCCTATTTTGTATAACAAACGGCCTAGCAAAATACCAATCTTATTTAACCAGGATAAAGGAAGCTTTGCCAACAACCACAAAATACCTATTACTAACCAAATTCCCCAGTACTTAGGGTGAGCTAGCGGCCATTTAAAACTATAGCCATGTAAATATTCTTTTTGATTTACTGGTTGTTCAAATTGATTATATTTGCTCAATTTTGCTCTCTTATTATACTCTTCACAAATGGTTTTTAAGTTTATTAAACCGACCTACCCTAAAATCATCTTATTTATAAAGTAAACTACAACAACCGACTAAGTTACCAACCTCATAATGTTAAGCAACACCCCATAGGCAAAAGCAAGAAACAACAATAGACACAGCCAATAACTACAAACAAAAAAACAATTATTCTTGTTTTACTTATCTACCGGCTTCTGCGCAACTGTATTCGACCAATTAATTACTTCACAACGATATAAACACTGGATGCAATTCTAAAGGATAAGAAGTTGCTGAGATTATATACCCATTACAATTTCATTACCTATTGCTACGCAGCCTGGCTTTATCATGTTAAATACTGCCAGAAAATTGGCACTCAATAATAACCCAAAGCCCATAACTGAGCACTCTCTTTGTCCAATACAAATGACATTTATCATCCATTATTCCCACTCACTCAAATAACAACAAGTTTGTTAGAACTCACCACCAGTATAATTTTTCCCTCAGATACTGAGCCAAAAAGGCTAGACTATAAACAAAAATGATAATAATTATCAGCAAGTGATGATAGCCTACCAAACCCTGAGTGTTAACTCTTCAGGCAAGATTGAGTATTAGCGAATCTATTCTCTTCACATCTGCACTGATTTGTTTGACTATAGAAACTTTGTGAGTAAAAACTAATCGTTTTCTTTCTGGTCAAATAAAGTAGAAGGTGTTTAATTAATAGACATACTCACTAATAGTTAAGAACGCAACATTAGCTCTACTACTAGCAAAACGTGTTTTAGTTGGAGGAAGTTACATGCATTGCTTCAAATCTGAGTTAGAAAACATGTTAGGCATTCTCTCTATACCCTATGCTATGTACTTACTTTACAAAATTCGCCAAGAAGAAAAAGTATTATTGGGTGGCAAATAGGTTAGACTTGTACTCATTCACTATCACTTCTTGAAAGCTATTCTGTCTAAAAAATGCTTTTTTTGTTCGGTTTGGTAATAGTTAATTACCAATAAGCCCTTCACCTCTCTTTAAATAGTAGAACGCGATTAAAATACTACTAATGTTTTGCTGTTATCGACAAAAATACTATAATTACCAATATAAATAGAATATTAGTCTCATAACTAAGAGAGGAAGCGCTGTCAAGTAAACTAGTTAAAGTATTACAATCTAAAACTAGGTTAGAATATTAAACCTATTATTTGGTTTAGTGCCAAGTACCTGTGTGATAATAGGAGTCAGCGTATGAATAGCAAGCCTAAGCTCGCTGCCAGGTATGTTAAGTCAGAAATTGACAACGTTTTTGGTATTTTGTCATTACCCTATGCGTATTTCTTAGCTTACAAATTAGCAAAAGAAGAAAAAAATTTAGTAGGGAAATAACTTTTTTCCCCTACTTATTATGCACAACAAACATGATGAAAAACTTAGCTACTTAATTTTGAGTACAAGTTTAGTGTTTAATGTAGTTTGTTGAGCAACTTGTTCGAGGCCCACCTGTCTTAAATCTGCTATTACTTTGGCAATCCGAGGCAAATTTTCAGGCGAATTACAACCTTCTTTGACAAAACTAGGCAACATATCAGGCGCATCCGTTTCAAGCACTATACTTTCAAGTGGCAAGCAGACAACCAGCTTACGCAGCTTACTTGCCCTTAAATAGGTCACAGCACCACCAAATCCCAGTTTAAAACCTAGTTCAATAAACCGGTGTGCCTGTTGCTCACTACCTGCAAAAGCATGCACAATCCCCCCTTCTTTAAACTTAGTCTGTCTTAATAACTTTAACACTTGATCATGGGCCTTTCTTATATGTAGCACAATGGGTAAGCATGCTATTTTTGCCACTGCAATTTGCTGCTGCAACAATTCATACTGTTTATCAAAACTCGTTTTTTCAAGCATAAAGTCCAGTCCAATCTCACCAACAGCTACTGGCTGATATTGAGATAAGGCAGTTTCTAGTTTTATTAAGGCATTCTGATTATGCTCAGCAAGAAAATAAGGGTGTAAACCAAATCCATAGGTCAATGTCACCCCAGCATTTTGATTTTTCAATAAATCCAACTGACGCCGCCAACCTGCTTCACTGACACCAGGCACAAATATAGAGTTAACCTGCATCTGCTTGCAGTTACTCAAAACTTGTGACCGATTATGGTCAAACTCGTTAAAGTCAATATGACAGTGGCTATCAAAATAGTTTATTAACACAATAGCTAATTACTCTTTTTCAACAATTTAAGTTCATCAAGCGCTTTATGGCGCTGCTTTTTAATTATCTCTAATTCTTCCTCTAATGCTTCTCTACGTTTTAAATTGGCTTCCTCTGCTAACTTTTCTTTGAGCTGATTCTGCTGTTCTTTCAATTTTTTTAAGATCTTTTTAATCGAGTGATACTGTTCAGCTTTTTCTCTTGGTGAACTAGCCAAAAATGCTTTTACTTTAGCCAACCACCGCTTAGCTTTACGCTTCATCTTGAACTACCCTCATCGCGGCGCTCTCTTTAGTATCTCTTGCAATTCTGAACGATCCAACTCAATTTCACCCTTCAATATCAACAGCTCTGCAGCTCCCTGACTCATTGCGATTACCGCACCTTCGACTAAATGTCTGCAAATATCATAGACATAGCTATTATCATTTAGCAATGAACTAGCTATAAAAGGATCAATCGCCTTATTCCGAATCAGCTTCTCTAAGGTACCACTCGTCGCAATATCCTGCTTCTCAATTTCCAACTTGATCATTTCTGCCTGACTTAAAAACTTTCGACTGGCCTCTAGCTCAAAATTCTGATTTATCAATCGTAATACATCCGCTATTTGAAATCGGAGTCTATCATATTGCTCTCTGGCAACCTTATTGTCAGACAGACCATAGACAATTAAGTTCTTTGATAAGTGTTTTGCATCTTTGACAGCATCAATTAAATGACGGGCTGCTAGCATTAAAGCAATAGCCTGATTACCCTGCTCAGTGGTCATATAACGGCGACTATCACCAACAAAGCGAATAATATCTGAATAAATACCTTTTAAAAAACGTTGATAAACATGTTCTACTGTCCATTGCTGTTGGCTCATAGGCGAATTCTTGATTATTTTTTCCAGACTATGACTAGATTTAACGTCTGCACTTGCTAATTGAATTGCATAGCAAATCACCTCAAACGTACTATTAAAAAGCACCAGAGACTCTTTTCTTAAAGCACTGATTGCAGTATCGGCATAGCGCACCGAAGCTGGATTTAAATAATAAGCTCTAACAACTGGAAGTTCTGCTTTCCCACTTAAATCAACTTCTATAGAAACCTTTTCAGGTAACCACTTCACTAACTGACTTTCTAAAATACCAACAAAGGGCAGTAATAAAAACACTCCTATTAAATTAAATATGGTATGAAATAAAGCTAGTCTTAAAGTGTAGTCATCACTGCTAATCATTAGCCAGCTGGCAAGTAGATTAGCGCAATAGGTCACTTGTTTAATAAATAATAGAGTTGCTATACCCGTAAGCAAATTAAAAATAACATGTGCTAACGCCAGGCGTTTACCCTGAACATTAGCTCCCATTGCACCCATAATTGCTGTGAAGGTAGTCCCCACATTGGCGCCGATGGCAATAGCTACAGCATTTTCATAATTTACCTGGGCAGAAGAAAGTGCCGTAATAATAAGCAATAGTGTTGCATGACTAGACTGCATTATTACTGTAGCAATAATACCAACTACAGTATAAATAATTAACCCCTCAACACCACCAACAGCATATTGAGCAAGCTCAAACCCTATTCTAAATGCTTCAAATCCTTCCTTAATATAATGAATTCCGAGAAAAATAAAACCTATGCCCAATAAAATATAACCTGTACCTTTTCGATAACTGCTTTTTTGAATCAAAAACAACAAGCCAAAAACCAGCATCGGCATGGCATAAGCTGAAATATTCACTTTTAAACCAAATCCAGCAATTAGCCATGCTCCAGTGGTTGTGCCAAGATTTGCACCAAAAATAATCCCCAACCCTTGTCTTAGTCCTAACAAGCCTGAACTTATAAAAGAAATGGTTAATATGGATACCAGTGAACTGGACTGCATCAGGGTAGTGGCTATCACACCAAAGCTAAAACTTTTCCATAACCGGTCAGTTGCTACATTCAGAATGTTTTCAATCAAACCACCCGTGAATGCATTAAACCCCTTCTCAAGGGATATCATGCCGTATAAAAATATCGCTAACCCAGCCGCTATGGTTTGAACATCTTTACTTAGCCAAAAACCGTAGCTTAGAACAACAATAAGAATTGGTAGTGCTAGCTTTTTTATCATCTTGACAAAGTTAACGACTGATCTTGCCAAACTCCCTGGCGGAAGCTACAGGTAAACTATGGTATAAAGGGTATTCTAATGCTGCATACTGGAAATAAGGAATCAATATTTAGAAGATGCAACACTTAATAGAGTATAGCCAAAGCGAATGATTTTTAGGGGCTAGCTTACTAGTGTGAAACTAGCCCCCTAAAAATCATTCTCAAAGGGTATAGAAGGCTTGTAAACACACATACCAATAATAAGAGGAGTATATGAGTAACCCCATGCCACCAAATGATGCAACGGCTAGCAAACACTATTTATATCGCAATATTGATATCAATAAGCCACTTGATGATAAAGCACATAAAAAGATTAAAAAGCGTTATCGCAAAGCATTGCATAAACTGCAAGCGGAGCTAGTCAAACTACAAGAGTGGGTGAGAAGCAATGATTTAAAAGTGGTTGTTATTTTTGAAGGCCGTGATGCTGCAGGTAAAGGAGGCATTATTCAACGGATTACAGACTATCTAAGCCACCGAGTTTGTCGTGTAGCAGCCCTGCCAGCCCCCACCGAACGAGAAAAAACCCAGTGGTACTTTCAACGCTATGTGGCCCACTTGCCTGCGGCTGGCGAAATCGTATTATTTGATCGCAGTTGGTATAACCGAGCAGGTGTCGAGAAAGTGATGGGTTTCTGTACCGAGGAAGAGTATTTAGAATTCTGTCACTCTTGCCCCGAGTTTGAACGCATGCTAGTTCGCTCAGGGGTCATTTTGATAAAATATTGGTTTTCAGTGAGCGAAGCAGAACAAATGCGCCGTTTTGAAGCCCGCATTAACAACCCGCTTAAACGCTGGAAACTCAGTGCCATGGATTTAGAGTCCCATCGACTCTACCATAAATACTCCGAAGCTAAAGACAAAATGCTAGCTTATACCGATATCAAGCAAGCTCCTTGGCATGTGGTAAATGCAGACGACAAACGACGTGCAAGACTCAACTGCATTGCCCATCTACTCAGCCAGATTCCATATCAAGACATACCGCAAGAGAAAGTATCCCTTCCTAAGCCTGAAGCCGCGAAGCTATACGTCCGTCGCCCTTATGATGAGCAAACTTTTATCCCTGAAACCTATTGATTACCTAAATTGAGTTATGCGGCAAAATGCCGCAACTACCCCCCTATGCCAATTTATCCATAACTCTTATAATAAGCAGCTTACCTGTTTAACCAGTACTCAGTAATTTAGTCATTTTAGTTATAATGAAACTTTCTCCGCCTAAAGCGATGGTCACCATCATCAGTCTTGCTTGTTTGCTTATGCTCTTGATTTATTTACCAACAATGCTGGGGTCGAATACACCTATTACTGAGTATATTTACTGCTCACCACAGCAGAACAACTGCATCAGCCAACAATCACCTCTGGGGGATCTTAAAATGCAGATTACTCCTGCTGACTTACCCTACGACCAACCTATTGAAATAGTCATCAGTAATAACAATCCCAATATCCAACAAATCAGCTTGCAATTGAAAGGCCGTGATATGGAAATGGGCTTATTACCCGTAATGCTCACCAGTATCCAGTCTGGCACCTACTCAGGCACCACCGGATTAAGCTATTGCACCCTAGGTGACAAAATGGTCTGGCTAGCAGAATTAACTGTAGTGACTCCCCAAAGTAACTATCGACTCATATTTGAGCTTAATAATGAAGTATAAGTCTTATGCCATATTGTTGGTCATCTTGATTCTGATAATATTATCAGGCCGCAACCCAACGGAACCCACCACAACAAATAGTTCATTAGCACCTGACAAAACTGCACCGAATTTTACCCTACAATCTAACCAGGGACCTGTTAGCTTGACGGACTTTCAAGGGAAAGGGGTGATATTATTTTTTGGTTACACCAACTGCCCAGATGTCTGCCCAACAGGTTTAAGCACTTTAACTCAGGCACTTAAACAATTACCTAAAGCCACTCAACAACAGTTACAGCCTATTTTTATTACTTTAGACCCAACAGTTGATACACCTAGCCGACTATCGGAGTATCTACAATATTTTCACCCTAATTTCATTGGCCTAAGTAGTAATCAACATACCCTTCAACAGGTCACACAGGACTACCATGTAATTTACAAACGTCAACCTCAATCTAATAGCGAATTTGACTTTATTCAACACACAGCTTATTTCTATCTTATTTCACCAACAGGAAATTTAAGTCAATACTTACCCCATCAGTCGTCGATAACAAGTTTAAAAAAAGCATTATCTATGCTCGTGAAAACCAAGCAAAAGGAACTTATATGAAAACACTTATTTCTTCAGCCTTACTGTTAAGCAGCTTATTTATTGCAACCCCAAGTCTTGCGTGTGATGATCACAAGCTAGAAGTTTCCGGCTCCTATGTTAGAGAAATGCCCCCAGCTAGCAAAAATACAGCAGCTTATATGCAACTAAAAAACACCACGGATAAACCGTTAAAACTGCTTGAAGTACAAAGTGATATCGCAAAAAAAATAGAGCTGCATAACATTGTCAACGTTGATGGTGTTTTGAAAATGCAGCCACAACCTTATATTGAAATAGCCGCTAATGACACACTAACACTAAAACCTGGCGGTTATCATGTAATGATCATGGGGGTAAAAAAGCAACTAAAACAAGGTGAAGACGTTAAAATGACATTAAAATTTGAAGGAGGCATGACCAAAGACTTAACCGCCCCCGTGAAGTCAATTGTACCAAAATCAGCTAAAGCAGGACATTCAGGAACTTAAAGTAAATATCCCCATGATGGGGTGCAACAGCACCCCAGTCACTATTATTTAGTTATTGGTTTCAATACCAAATACAGATTTATACATCACACCAATTGCGATAGCAGCAAATGGCAGAGTCCAAATCAGCCCAATCCCCAGCGGAATAACACTAACCATTATAATAAGTAATAATACAATAAATGTACCAAAAATCGTAAACCAGTGTTTGGTTATTGCTTTACGAGAGGTTTCCAACGCTTGCCAAGCCCCCATTTTTCGATCAACAACCAATGGCATTCCTAACATATAAGCAATCGTCAAATAAATACCTGGGATGATTAACAGTATAAAACCTATGTAAATAATAATCGCGTTTAACAGTGAAAAAATAGTAATAGGAATGACCTGCTTGTAGCAACTCAGCCCATCACTAACATTCAAGTTTAACCCTGCTGCCCTGCGTATTCCCATATAAATCACACCAGCATAAAGGGGCATGGTAATTGGCATCATTATAAAGCCACTACCAAATGATAACATAAAGCCAGTTGTAAGATCTCCCGCCTCCATCGCGGCCTGCCCATCTAAGCCCGTTAGCTTATTAATAAATGTTACTAGAAACATAATGGCTATATAAATCAAGCCAAAAAGAAAAAACTGCAGCTTTGCACCACTAACCAAGTCCCAAGACTCTTTCAAAATACCGCCAATGGTGATTTGATAATTACCGGCCAAGCCTTGTTCCAGGTTGCCCATTTGGATTTCTACAGGCTTATCTAATTCAGATTTAGGTGCAGCGTATGGATCGCTCATTTGCTTTCCTTTACATATTTTAAAAAAATATTGGCATTAACTTTTTAAACTAAATCAATCCCCTAAAATGTTATTTAGGGGATTAGTAATTAGTGTTCCCTGGTGGCTCTAAACCCTACTTCAGGATAGCGCTCTTGTGCTAAAGATAAATTAACTCGTGTTGGTGCTAAATACGTTAAATATCCACCACCATCTATAGCCAAATTATCTGCACATTTTCGCTTAAACTCTTCTAGTTTTTTTGCATCAGAACAATCGACCCAACGAGCAGTTTGCACTGTGATAGGTTCATAAATACACTCCACCTTATACTCTTCTTTTAATCGGTGCATAACTACATCAAACTGTAGTACACCCACTGCACCTAATATTAGATCGTTGTTATTTACAGGCATAAACAATTGGGTAGCCCCTTCCTCCGACAACTGTTGTAAGCCTTTTTGCAACTGTTTTAGCTTAAGTGGGTCTTTTAAACGAACTCGCTTAAATAATTCTGGTGCAAAATGTGGAATACCTGTAAAGCGCATTTCTTCACCCATGGTAAAAGTATCGCCGATTTGGATGGTACCGTGGTTATGTAAACCAATAATATCACCCGACACCGCTTCTTCTACCTGAGAGCGATCCCCTGCTAAAAACGTCACTGCATCAGCAATTTTCACATCTTTACCGATACGCACATGACGCATTTTCATACCTTTAGTGTATTTACCCGAACATACCCGCATAAAGGCAATTCTGTCCCTGTGTTTAGGGTCCATATTTGCTTGAATTTTAAATACAAACCCAGAAAATTTACTTTCATCAGCAGGAACCGTACGATCTTGGGTTTCCCTATTTTGTGGTGCAGGCGCCCAGTCCACAAAATAATCCAGCATTTCCCTTACCCCAAAGTTACCGAGTGCAGTACCAAAAAATACCGGCGTCATCTTGCCTGCCAAAAAGGCTTCTAAATCAAACTCATGGCTGGCACCACGGACTAGCTCAATTTCTTCCAGTAACTCATCTACAAGGTCTGCCCCTAACCTGTCTCGTGCTTCAGCAGAGTCTAACCCTTTTATTTGAATATCATCAGGAATGGTATGACCTTGCCCTTGGGTGTATAAATGAATGGTATCGGTATATAGGTTATAAATACCTTTAAAGTTTTTCCCCATCCCCACTGGCCAGGTAACAGGCGCACATTGAATTTTTAGGATGTCTTCAATCTCATCCAAGACCTCAATGTGATCCCTTACTTCACGATCCATTTTGTTGATAAACGTAAAAATCGGGGTATCCCTTAACCGGCACACTTCCATCAATTTGATCGTCCGGTCCTCAACCCCCTTGGCACCATCAATCACCATCAAACAGCTATCGACAGCCGTCAAAGTACGGTAAGTATCTTCAGAGAAATCTTCATGCCCTGGGGTATCCAGCAGGTTCACCATTCGCTCGTTGTATGGAAACTGCATCACCGAGGTCGTTATCGAAATCCCCCGCTGCTGCTCCATACTCATCCAGTCAGAAGTAGCCGCCCTAGAGCCTTTCTTACCCTTAACAGTCCCTGCCATCTGGATTGCATTTCCAAACAACAGCAGCTTCTCAGTAATCGTGGTTTTACCCGCATCAGGGTGGGATATGATCGCGAACGTTCGCCGCTTGTTAATCTCTTTCGTCAATTCAGTCATAGTGGCTTTACGCCCATTTCACAGCAAGTTACTAGAAAATGGCGCAATTATAATGGCTTTTAGCAAAACGCGCAGCTCTTGCCCAAATATTTCATCAGATATCAAAGATTCTTAGCATCCTGAAATGTGATAACCAGGTTTGACTATTAACTTCAATAGACATAAAAGTGCTGAAAGCCTTGATATAAGCAGGCTGGTATCTGGTGAAATATGCAAACTAAGCTCTCATGAGCAGTGTAAGAATGTACCTGCCCCGACTTCAAACACCCTCTCAAGCTAGACCATTACATAATAGTAAAATGAGTGTAATGCTTACGAAACAGAGATAAGACATAACAGGAACCTACCTGTCTTTGAGAAAATAGTAAAAAATCACTTGTTTATATCTACATTCCTCCTCCTACCAGCGGAATCACTCATTGGTGGACACCTCAGACTTTCCTCACTATATCTCTAGCCTCATATGCAATGATTTTGTTCCCTCGTTTAGTCGCTCACGAAAGATATGAAAAAAAAGAAGTCGTTATTTTCACTGGTTGGTTTGGGCTAATATTATCATTAATTGCTTTAGCATTTTTTATTCTTGGGATAGTATTTTAAAAGTCTTAGACTGTTAAGAGTTTTAGCTTAAGACTCCTTTATTTACTTACACAAATATTTTCTTTAAAAAGAACATCCTAAAAAAGAAACATTTTATTTTTGAATAAACATATATCAATTAAAGTAATTGTTTGTCAGCTAATAGAGTAATTTGCAACGATTGAGTTACTACTTTATTTTGCATTTAACAGTTTACTGCTGATTATTTCATCATTTTCAATAACAGTAATAAATCCAAAATCTTACCCTTCTTACTGAGTACTAGCAGCCTCTTTAAACATCACACTTTATTAGTGACTTAATACCCATTATAATACTGGTCATTTTCCAACCAGGAATTGAACCACCTGATACAAAACAAGGCTTTAGCAACCCTCTTGACTAAATGGTATTTACTCTATTGGCTTACACGGTTAAATAACACCAGTAACCTAGATATGCTCTAGTAACTGATACTAATTATCATTTAAAGCAAGCGAGCAAGTAAAAAAGCCCAATATCAGGTTATTTAACAGACATTTGTAATAGGCAGTAATTGCATTATGACAATCACAGTAAAAACTTTTCTTAGCTTTTTAATTTTAGTCTTATCAACATTTTCTTTTGCCAACGGTAAAGAGGAGTTATCTCCAGAACAAGAAAAGTATGTTGCTTGGGCAAAAAATATTTGGGAATCTCTTAACAGACAAACAGGTAAAGTTAAATTACCTGGTGCCTCAGCCACTTTAAATGTACCAGAGGACTTTTATTATCTGAATCCCCAGGATGCAGAAAAAGTTTTAGTCGAAGTTTGGGGCAACCCCCCTGGCCAAACCACATTGGGCATGCTACTCCCTGCTGATATAACTCCTTTTGATAGTGGCTCTTGGGCAGTGACTATTGAGTATGAAGAAGATGGCTATGTGTCAGATGAAGATGCCGATGATATTGATTACACTAAGCTGCTTCAGCAAATGAAGCAGGATACCCGGGCAGCCAGTGAAGAACGAGCTAAGCAAGGTTATGAGTCCATCGAGTTAATTGGTTGGGCTGCAAATCCCTACTATGATAAAACATCTCATAAACTCCATTGGGCAAAGGAAATTAAGTTTGGTGATGGTCAAGATGGCAATACACTTAACTACAATATTCGTGTGCTAGGTAGAAAAGGCGTATTAGTACTGAATTTTATCGCCGGCATGGAACAGAAACCTTTGATTGAGTCCAAATTAGATTCTGTATTAGCCCTAGCAGAATTTGATCAAGATGCCAAGTATAGTGACTTTAATCCTGATATTGATAAAGTTGCTGCGTATGGCTTAGGTGCCTTAGTTGCTGGAAAGGTTTTAGCTAAAACTGGTTTGCTTGCTGCAGTTTTATTATTCCTTAAAAAGTTTGGTGTTTTTATCCTGCTAGGTATTGGTACTTTATTTAAGTCTGTTTTTTCACGAAAAAATCCCTAGTATAAGGCGGGATTTAAAAAACAGTGCTCTATTCATTGGTAGTAGAGCACTGTTTTTGATTATTTAAACAAAACAAGCTCAACTATACATTTTAATGGGAGCCTCTAAAAATTTAAAAATAATCCAAGTTTTTTATATGATAGCTTAAATTTTCCTAATTATCATCATACCTAAGCTATATTTAGTAGCTTACCTGGTAGTGGAGGTGTTCTCAGTGCTACAAATGCTAGCCTAGGAATAAATTCTACTAAGCTAAATCTTCGATTAAATCGATACTGAAATTCAGCAAGATAACGTTGTGCATATTTAGCGCGAATAGCATGAATAAGTACTACGTAAAGCACTTTTTAAGTTTCCAAGGATGGTGTTAACCCAATAAAATTCAGGTTCCTCTACTGATGCACGACCACCACCGCATACAATTTTATCATGAAGACAACCTGCTTCTATGACACCATTAAAACAGGCCAGTCCATCGGAGATTACGGTACTGCCCTTGGCCAAATTCTGCCTACTCCAAGCCGTTATCTCTTCTTTATTAAACCCTTTTAAAATGCTCAGTTTAATTCGTGTCGGTTGACCTTGTTTTGTTGTTTCTACGGCTGCTACAAAAGGTATTTTCCCATCTGCTCCCCTACCTCTTTTGCAACCTGTACGCTCACCACCAAGATAGGCATCATCAATTTCAATAAAACCCGACAATTGCTTGGTGCCTTCTCTTTCTTGCATCACTTTCATGAGCTTATGTTTCATTCTCCAGGCAGCTTGATAGGAAATACCTAAATGGCGATGTAATTCTATGGCTGATATACCTTTTTTGTCTTGGGAGATCAAATACATCCCTTGGAACCAAGTCTTTAATGGTAATTTGGTTGATTCAAAGATAGTACCTGCAGTTACAGATGTTTGCTGGTGACATTTATAGCACTGCTGAAGCTTTCTAGTAGTGAGTTGACAGCATTTGTCGTATCCACAATTGGGGCACTGAAAACCTTCTGGCCATCGCAATTTGTATAAGGTATTAAAGCATTGTTCTTCTGTACCATATTGTTTGAGAAACTCGTTTAAACTCAGGCCTTTTTGAAATTGAACTTTGTTGATAGCCATTATTTATACCTTCTCAATTAAGTTTCCATGCTGTTCAAATATACAGCAGTTAATGGCTTAGGTATAGTGATAATTAGGTAAATTTTTAAAGGCTCCCTAATTATGAATTATAGTTAAATGTATACTATGTCTGGCTAGCCCATCTTAGTTATCTATTACCACAATCTATATACAACAAGCTTATCAAAGTTATACGAAACCAAAACTCTTAATAAAAATTTACTCTGCTTCTACAGTTTGAGCCTGATTAGAAAAGTCATACTCTTCTTCTACTGTTGGTTTTGCAAACATATATTTTAGCTTTCTCAGCCAGTTACCATCATAGCGTTTAATCATTTTATAGATGTCTTCATGGTCACCTTCTTTAGCTAATATAGCTGCTGTTTTTCCATTGTGGTTTTTTAGATCTGACTTAACTTCTCTCATTAATAATGATTCTACTATGCTTTTATACCCGTGCCTGGCAGCAAACATAAGTGCTGTCCAGCCATGTTTATTTTGCATATCAGGATCAACACCTTGAGATAAAATCAAATCAAATAAGTCCCTATCACCAGAAAAGGCAGCTGTCATTAAGGTGGTGCCACCAAAATACGTGCGTATGAAGGGGTTGGCTCCTCTAGCAAGGAGCAAGCAAACAATTTCAATTTGCTTTTTTCTAATCGCTTGATAAATTGGGGTTCCCCCTTTATTATCTTGCTGATTAATTTTAGCTCCGTGCTCAAGTAATAGATTAATAATCTTACGATTGCCTTTTTTAACAGCTATATCTAATACTGATTGAGCTTTATTACAATAGTTTGGGTTTGCTCCTTTAGATAACAATAATTTTACTGTGTCAACTCTGTTTTTACATACTGCATGCATGAGTGGTGTATAACCACCACCATCTTGTAAGTCAAGGTTTCCTCCACGGGAAATCAAGAACTCAGCAATAGCACAACTTCTCTCTTCTACTGCAGCCATTAGGTAAATCCCTCCTTGTATATCTCTTACACAACAGATAGGTTTTCAAAATAATTTACACAACCAGTTATTCCTAGTTGGTAGGACTCAAACTTAACCTAACGGAGGCAACCATAATGCCAACATTTTTTTTTATTCTTTTCAGTAAGTTAACAAAGCCAACAATATGAATTGTAAAATTTTAAAAGAAAAAACCAGCCTTAAAAAATTATGAATAGATATTTATTACATTTAAATTAAGGGCTTGAGAAATTATCCCTCAACCAATCAAATACTTCTTCTCGTCGTTGTTTTTTACGAGGCAAATCTTTTCTAATCATATCCTCTAAAACATGTAAGTACATTTTATAAGATTTTCGGTCACTTAGTTGTTTATAAGTTTTTTTTGAGGTTTTTAAATACTCAAGTACTTTCTCTAACATTGGAACAACCTCTCCCGCTTCATTACGGTAGAATATGGTTTTATCTGGTTTACCAATAAACTTAGATATACTGTTGTTTGTAGTATGCTCTGAGTATACATATTTGAGATCTTCGCTTTTAACTCTAATACCCATAACAACCCCCTTATTCAACTAACTAATCTATAGGCAAAATTTATACCTATTACTACTAAAGCCTGTAACTCGTTGAGTTATAGACTTTAATGGCAATTTAATTGACAGGGTACTGAATGATGCCTTTTACATTAGTGATCACTAAAGCGCCATACATTTATCCAAAGATTGTTTAACAGAATGAAGGGCTTCCTTTAATGGCATTTTTCTTATTGTATCGTTCCAAGGCTCAACAGCCACTGGCCCATCATATCCTTTATTTTTTAATACCTGTACAAAGCCAGCAATATCTGTCACCCCCGTTGCTAATGGCAACTCCCTGGTAAACTCAGGCATGTTAAATAAATTATATCCCTGCAGTGCATCATTCAATTCCACATAAACTAAGTAGTCTTTATCAAGATGCTTTAAGTCTAACAATCCGGCACCACTATATTGCCAGTGATGCACATCCAATTTAAACCCAGCATAACCATATAAATCTGCACTGGCAATAAGCGCTCTAACACCATCGATAGTATGAATAAAATCATAAGCAGTTGCCAACCTTGTTTCAATAGGCCCAATAAACTCAAAGCCTATCTTAATGTTATGCTCAATTAAAATTGGCTTTAACTGCTTAAGTCGTTTGACCATTAGCTGAAAATAGTCATTAAATGGTAAATTGTTTGAAAAAGGGGGAATATAAAAAAGCGCTATTTCACTACCTATTTGATGAGCAAAAGCGGCCTGCTCTGCAAAGTCATGTAGACTACTCAAATATTCCTTTTCTGAGTGAAAGCAATACATATACGCATCTAAACTAAATGCAGCAGGCCGAAGTTGATATGCTGCTAGCAATTGTTTTACATCTGTCACCGTCAATTGCTCTTGAATAAGACGTGTAATATCTAAGTTAACACCCTCAAATCCATAGTAGGATGCTAATTTGCAAGCCTTTGCCAAGTCGTGAATGACATGGCCCAAATTGCCACAATGAGTAATATCATCTGTTGTATTAAGTACTGAATACATGGGCTATCCTTAGAGTGTCCTACAAGGATGAATAATAATTATTCTCATTTAAATGATTAGTATATCTATTTGATAACCCTATGCAAACCTGCGACACTCTGTCACATAGGCAACTAACTGCTATATCAGTACACTTAGCCCTGTAACAACGTTCTATGCTTGAGCCTTTAAACAGGCCCTAACTTTATGTAGTGTGCAAACATTACATATTTAACGTTACTGTTATTAGGCGGTTTTTCTCCTAACTGAGTTATACTCTTCAGGCTAGAGATAGCTGCCGATTTTTTTAGTAGATATGATTTTTTTCTCTCAAGCTCCCCTAAACCTCTCAGTTTCTAGGCAAAACTTATTTCGCCTTGGAATGATACGCACTGTTTTTTTATGCAGCCTATGCGTTATATTGCTATTAGCAACTATTTATACCTCACTTGCAATCAATACTCTGTTGGTTGTAGGTGTGCTATTAGTAATGGGAGTAGTTAATGTTTTTACCTATTGGCGTTTCCGACAGCTAACCCCAGTGAGTGAGTGGGAGTTTTTTACCCAGCTGCTTTTTGACTGTTTTTCACTAACATTACTGCTTTACATTAGTGGTGGAGCAAGTAATCCTTTTGTGTCTTATTACCTGATACCCATTATTATTGCAGCGGCAACATTAGCTTTACCCTTTACAATTGCTATTACTTTAATTTGTTTGAGCTGTTATACCTTATTGCTGTTTTTCTATCAGCCCTTGCCACAACTAATCCCTTTGTTTGATAACAGTACCCAGCAGTTTCATATGATTAACCTACACGTTGTGGGCATGTGGCTTAACTTTAGTTTAAGCGCACTGCTTATTTGTGGATTTGTAGTAAGAATGGCGCAAACCCTTCGCCAACACCAGGCTCAACTGGCAAAAAAACGAGAGCAGGATTTACGCAACGAACAACTATTTGCGGTAGGAAGCCTTGCTGCTGGTGCTGCTCATGAGCTAAATACACCACTTAACACCATGTTACTGCTGGTTAATGAAATGAAGCAGGATTATCAACAACATCCGGCACTTTCAGACGATCTCAGTTGTTTAACCAACCAACTCAATCAGTGTAAACAAAGTTTGAATACTCTTATTACAGAGGCCCAAGTCAGTTACTGCCCGACTCGCCAATCAATTAATAAAATTATCAACCAGCTATTAGAACGCTGGCAGGTAATCAGGCCAGAAATATTACTTGAGTTAGACACCACCAGATTAGCTGATTCCCAGGTGTTAACAGATGCTTCCTTGCCCCAAGCATTACTCAACCTATTAAATAATGCTGCCGACCAGTCTCAACATAAAATTGAGTTTTTTGCTGAAACAACCTCCCAACATATTAAAATCATCATTAGAGATTTCGGGCCAGGGCTGGATATGGCTAACCTGGAAAAGCTCGGCACTCCTTTTTACACTAACCGACCAGATAAAGGGCTAGGCCTTGGTTTGACCCTTAGCCAAGCATCCATTGAGCGGCTAGGTGGATCAGTGACGTTACTCAATCATATTGAGCAAGGCACTGAGACTCATATCCGTTTACCCCTTGCCAAAAATTGAGTTATCAACTGTGTTATAGTAGTGCGCTTCAATTCCTCTAGTAGCTTTTGCATTGCCATGAAAAACAAACAGCCGATCCTATTAATTGTTGATGATGACTCTGCCTTGCTTCAGGTGATGGCGCGAGCCATGCGCAAAAGGGGTTATGAAGTTATCACTGCCAATTGTATAGAAAACACCAAAAAACTGTTGCAGCAATTCACACCAGCTTTCGCCATTATCGATCTCAAATTAGATCATGAGTCTGGGCTTGATGTTATTACTGTAGTAAGCCAACAAGCGCCAGAAGCAAAGGTATTAGTCTTAACCGGTTATGCTTCAATCGCCACTGCAGTAGCTGCAGTTAAACTGGGTGCCCATAATTATTTGTGCAAACCCGCAACTGCTGAAGAAATTGAAGTCGCATTAACTCAACAAGAAGCCACTCCCCAACCCGATAACAGCTTTAAACCCATGCCTATTGAACGGTTAGAATGGGAGCATATTCAAAAAGTTTTGCTGGATCATCAGGGTAACATTTCAGCCACCGCAAGAGCTTTGGGCATGCATAGACGCACCTTGCAACGAAAGCTACAGGTGGGAGAGCGCAAAAAAACTAACGATGCAAATATTTCTGCTGATTAAAAGTAATAACCCAGTCTGGCTTAAATACTGTTATAGCCGATACGACCATGCCATTGATAACAGCTTCAGGTAATATAATTAGCGGTACATAAGGCAGGTAATCAGCCCAGTTGCCTGGAAAACTAAAGCTATCACTTCCCCAAAGTACGGCTATTACTGCCAGAATAACCAGCAAGGTACTAAATAAAGTACCAACAAAACCGATCCCAAAAATATAAGTAAATATATTACGTGACTGAAAGTGTTCTATCCATTGATAAAACAGTTGCATTGCAATCACAGGTACTACAATCATAACCAAACCATTTACTCCTAAGCTTACCCAATCAGCTTGCTGAAATAGCGTTATAAGAAGCAATACAATAAAGCCACTCATAATAGCCCTTGGCCAACCAACAATAAGCGTAGCGGCAGACATACCTAAAAAATGCAAGCTCATGCCTATCGGAAAATCTCGATGAGTCAGCCATAACAAACTCAAACAAAAAACACTAGCACCCAGTCGATGTTGTAATGCCGAGTCCCTTAAAATAGTAGAAAAGTCCATAAATACCAAGGCAACCAGTAAGATAATACTAAGCAGTAACAACGAACCAAAAACTTGAAGATCTGTTAATAAAAAACCAGAGAAACTCAAAACTGTACCTTACAATATAAAATAACAACTCACAGCCAAGTTAAGAGAGTCGGGTTGTAGTGAAAATACTGACTCTTTAATACCCAATATATGGTAATATCCGGCACCAATTTTGGGTACAAAAATAAGCCCAACCCTTACTAACCTTCTAGCCTGGGTGTTTCATAAACTTGCAAAAACATGACGTTATAAAACATTCCAGCTCGTAGTAACTGATGAAGTAACCTGATGATAGATCTTATCACGCAAAAAACCGCATCTTTAAAAAATGATTTACTTTCCGGCCTTACCGTCGCATTAGCTCTGGTACCTGAAGCCGTGGCCTTTGCCTTTGTAGCAGGGGTGGAACCTTTGGTGGGACTTTATGCAGCTTTCATGGTGGGCTTAATCACTTCTTTAATCGGCGGTCGTCCAGGGATGATTTCTGGTGCCACTGGTGCACTTGCTGTTGTTATGGTCACCTTAGTGGCTGAGCACGGCGTAGAATATTTATTTGCTACTGTGCTATTGATGGGACTGATCCAAATACTGGCCGGTATCTTAAAGCTGGGTAAATTTATTCGTATGGTACCCCACCCAGTCATGTTGGGCTTTGTTAACGGCCTTGCCATTGTTATTTTCTTAGCTCAACTGGGTAATTTTGGAAAAAATAGTGGCGAAGGTTGGTTAGCAAATACAGCTTTAGAAGGCAGTGTCATCGATGTTGCCTGGATGCAAGGCCCTGAACTATGGATCATACTTGGTTTAGTGGCACTAACGATGGCCATTATATTTATCTTACCCAAACTCACCAATGCAATTCCTGCCTCTTTAGCCGCTATTGTTACGGTTTCACTGATTGTGATCGGCTTTGGCATTGAGACTAAAACCGTAGGTGATGTTGCCTCCATCGCTGGTGGTTTACCTAGCTTCCACATTCCAGTGGTGCCATTTAATTTTGAAACCCTTTGGATTATTCTGCCCTACTCAATAATTCTGGCTGCTATCGGCTTAATTGAGTCTTTGTTAACGCTCAGCCTAATTGATGAAATTACTGAAACTCGCGGAAAAGGTAACCGTGAATGTATTGGTCAAGGCGTAGCAAATACTGTAACCGGCCTTTTTGGTGGTATGGGTGGCTGCGCCATGATCGGTCAAAGTATGATTAATGTAAACTCTGGCGGCCGTGGTCGTTTATCGGGTATTACAGCTGCTTTATGTTTATTGGCATTTATTCTGTTCGCCTCATCGTTAATTGAGCAAATTCCTATCGCAGCTCTTGTAGGTGTCATGTTTATTGTAGTCATTGGCACCTTTGAATGGACTAGCTTTCGGATTATTCGCAAAATTCCCAAGTCAGATGCCTTTGTTCTTATTTTAGTGTCAGGGGTTACCGTTGCGACAGATTTAGCAATAGCGGTAATTGTGGGTGTGATTGTTTCTGCCTTAGTATTCGCCTGGGAACATGCCAAGCATATTTATGCTGAACCTAGCGAAGAAGGTGAGAGCAAAGTTTACGCCTTAAGAGGCCCATTATTTTTTGGCTCAGTCTCTCATTTTAGAGACATTTTTCACCCTAAAACAGACCCTGACCATGTGGTAATCGACTTTCAGCACTCTCGGGTATGTGATCACTCTGGTATTGAAGCCATTGATGCATTAGCCGATCGCTATCAGGCTGCAGGTAAAGTGTTACATTTACGCCACCTCAGCCCAGAATGTATAGAGCTACTGGAAAAAGCGAAAAACCTGGTTGAAGTCGATGATATGACTGACCCTCACTACCATATTGCTACAGATAAATTAGCCTGATCTGTGTATATCCCCTACCGGCTTTACTTATTAGCCGGTAGGCTTATGAGAGCCTAGAGGATTTCTTTGGTTGCAGGTCGGAGCCATAAATATATAAACCACTAAAACAATAAAACCTAACAATACCAAACTAGCAAACAATTCCAGACTGTCTCGATAGAGAATATTCCAACCACCAACCAATAATCCCGCCCAACCAAAACAGACAATTAACCACCCTGACCAGTGGATAAAACGACAGGCTAAACCTAATACAGCAAGGACTACTACGATACTCATCCATTTAAACCAAGTACTGATAATCAATACCTGCAACCAGCCTTGTAACTTAGATGCTCCCGTATAACCAACTGCCACTAAGTGAGAAAGTTTAAGCAAAGCAATATTTTCAATAAAATCAGTTGCTAAAATAATGAAGGTTAACCCTATACACCAATAAGTTAAACTTGCTAACAGCGGCTTATGTAACCACAATACGGCAGCTAAAAGCCCGGTATAAACAACCATAAAAATAAAATCAATATAATTACCCCAATCCATTGCCCTTACAATTTCATCTCGTTGTTCAACATCATTACCAAACATATGAAATAGTTCAGTAGGTGTTTGTGCAAACTCAAATGCAATGACGGGGGTTTTTACACCAGGGTAAGTCCAAGGCAATTCTGCGGGAAATATCAAGCGAAGCAGCAACCCCATAAACAGAGTCATAGCCCCTAAACAACGCGCAATTGATAGTAAAGTCCATGGCATATTAAATCACTATCTAGTGTACATCGATATATTCATAATTTTTACATACACATCCCTTGTTATAACATCAAATAACCTTTTTTTTTATTAGACAACCAGTTATGGCTTATGTATTAGCACCTATTGTAAATTGCTTAAGGCTATATGACATAACTAAAGCATCTTCTCGTCCATCAACAGCTGGATAATAGTTTTTTCTTAATCCAATCTCATCAAACCCAATACGTTTATATAACTTAATTGCACTTAAATTAGATGATCTCACTTCCAGGAACATCACTTCTGCTGACAAGTCTCTTGCCCTTGATAAGAAATAATTCAGTAAATATTGCCCGTAACCATTTCCCTGATATTCTGGAGCAACGGTAATATTTAACAAATGCGCTTCACCCACAGCTACCGAAAAAACACCGTGGCCAATTAGCTTATCTGCTTTTTCCATTACCCAACACTCGTACTCAGACTTAAGGCAGTCTTTAAAAATACCTTTACTCCAAGGATGCGAGTAAGATTTGCACTCTACCTTCACAACTTCATCTAAAAGTTTAAAGGCCATAGGCATTACTTGTAGATCATCAGCTATCATATATTGAAATGTTTATTGCCAGTCTATATCGGTAACTGCTACAAGATCTTTCCAAGCTTCTTTTTTACACTGAGGTAGACGTAAAATTTCATTTATACTATGGGTGACAGCAATCCATTGTTCACCTTGCTGCTGCGTCCCACGCCATGAGTCAAAGTCTTGCTCTAAGCCTAACCCAAACTTTGCTGCAGCTGGCCCCATAAATATCACTAGTTTTTTATCTGAAAGATCTAACTGCTCTCGCAAATAAGCTTTTACTGCCGCCTTGGCGATTCGTTCAGATTGATCAATAAATGGTTGATGGGTAAAGGGCCACTTAAAGCTTTTAGCTTCTTTAACTGCATCATTGATTTTTAACGCAACAAGCAAATTGTTCATTAATGAATAATGTAAAGCCGATAATTCATTAACCCCACTATAAGGCAGCTCTGTAATTAATAAGACTTGCTCATTAGGTTCAAGGCAAACTAACTGAAAAAAACAGGGTTCTTTTTTGGTAGTTAAGAATACCGCCGTACTTTGCTCTGTTTCTTGACTTGGTTGCTGCGTAATATTCGCTGCGTTCGCTGTTGATTGATGGTCCTTGCTTTTGTCAATTAACGACTCTCGTATTTGCTGCTTTGCCACTTTAGGTTGATCAGAAAAATGTTTCTGCAAATCAGAGGGCAAGTTTTCTCGGTCAAAATGAAGCTGACTACCACTTGTTTCTTGAACTGTTAAAGACGCAGCTGAACGGGCATCTACTAAATCTTGGCTGGTTGTTTCAGGCCAGTGATAATCTGGTGTAGGCAATGCACCAGGTAACTGATAACGCGGGAACCATAATGGAACTCCCATCGCTTCCAGATAAGCCTGACGCTGCTGCTCTAACATAAAGTTACCTCTTGAGAAAATTTAGACATTTCCAGCCTGAGGGTGGGCTTTATTAATGCCTGCTTCTAATAAATTAAGGGCGTTAATGTAAGCCTTAGCAGAAGCAATGACAATATCTGTGTCAGCCCCATTGCCATTAACGATTCTTCCTCCACGTTCCAGTCGAACAGTTACTTCTCCCTGAGAGTCAGTTCCACTGGTAATTGCATGAACTGAATATAATTCAAGGGAAGTATTAGACTGAACAATCGATTCAATTGCTTTAAACGTAGCATCCACAGGACCACTCCCTTCTGAAGAAGCATTTTGTTCTCTGCCATCAACTGATAGTGTCACTTGCGCTACAGGTGTTTCACCTGTTCTTGAGCAAACCTCTAAGGTTTGTAGCCTGTATTTTTCAGCAATTTCAGAAGCCCTGGTATCGCTGACCAAAGCCTGTAAGTCTTCATCAAATATTTCGTGTTTCTTATCAGCAAGCTCTTTAAAGCGAGCAAATGCTGTATTTAATTCAGCTTCTGAATTAAAGTGTACACCTAATTCTTCCAACCGCCCTTTGAAAGCAGTACGACCAGAGTGCTTACCTAACACCATTTTATTGGTTTTCCACCCTACATCCTCTGCCTTCATGATTTCATAGGTTTCACGGTGCTTCAGCATGCCATCTTGGTGAATCCCAGACTCATGAGCAAATGCATTAGCTCCAACAATCGCTTTGTTAGGCTGAATTGGAAATCCGGTAATGCTTGAAACTAACCGAGAAGTGGACACAATGTGTTTTGTATCAATGTTGGTTTCAACGTTTAAAACATCCTGACGGGTTTTAATTGCCATCACAATTTCTTCAAGTGAAGCATTTCCAGCCCTTTCCCCCAAACCATTAATAGTGCACTCAACTTGTCTAGCACCATGAGCAACAGCCGCTAAAGAATTAGCCACCGCAAGTCCTAAATCATTATGACAATGAACCGAAAAAATGGCTTTATCAGCATTTGGGATACGTTCAATTAACTGCTGGAAGGTTTCTCCAAATTGATGGGGAATCGCATACCCTACCGTGTCAGGGATGTTAATCGTTTTTGCACCCGCATTAATGGCAGCTTCAATAACTTTGCATAAAAAGTCTAACTCAGATCGTCCAGCGTCTTCACAGGAAAACTCAACATCATCAACCAAGTTACGAGCACGCTTTACTGCATGGACAGCTTGTTCTAATACCTTTTCTGGCTCCATTCGCAGCTTATATTTCATATGAATAGGAGATGTTGCAATAAAAGTATGAATTCGTGGTGCAACCGCATTTTTCAGTGCTTCACCAGCCCGGTCAATATCTCCATCCAAGGCCCGGGACAAGCTACAAATACTGCTACCTTTAATAGCTTCAGCAATTGCTTTAACTGATTCAAAGTCACCAGGGCTTGCCATAGCAAAACCTGCCTCAATCACATCCACTCGCATTTTCTCTAAGGCTTTAGCAATTCGTAGCTTTTCATCCTTGGTCATTGAAGCACCAGGGCTCTGCTCACCATCACGCAATGTCGTATCGAATATGACAACTCGATTATTGTTCATAGTTAAACACTCCAAGTTAGCCCATCAGTGGCTAATTAGAATTACTCTAAAGATTAGATAGGGAAAGTATTGATTTATTAGAAATATATGTTGATTATCTGCCCTAGGGCAGAAGGAGAGTACTTATAGCAGGATAAAAAAGCAGCTTAATCAGTGCTTGGTTGCTCTTATTATTAGTTAAAAAGATCATGGTTGGTAGTCTGCTAATAACCTTATTCAACTCAAGTTCAATGCTTTAAACACTCCATTTTATTTGGGTGCTTCATCAATAATAGTACTCTTAATAAAGGAATGTAAAGGTGGCTAATGTCGTATTATATAATACTGATTATTAAACCATCTTTCATCCCCCTGCTCCCAGTGATGGATTAATCCTATGCTCTCCTCTAATAGTATCTTACTCCAGGCAGGGTTATTTTTAAGACTTCTTTAATTCGATCATCTGTTTCTTCTTTAGCAGCAAGTACAGATTTAGACTTAAATAGAGGAGGTAACGAGCTAGATGAGGCCTCACTCAAAGATTCCTGTACATCATCAGCACTGATTATTTCTTCGCTAATCGACATATCTAACAGTGACTCTGCTCCAACAGTAGGTATAGAAATCAGATAAACCAAACAATATTGAATTAGCTGCTTTCTCATAAGGCCTTCAAATTTACAAATAAGACAATCATATTATTGTTTTATATATAAAAAGTCTAAGAAATAAAAAATTCCAACTAAGCAAATAATCAAGTGGCAGCAAATGTTTCAAACCCTACAAAGCAAAAAACCCCCAACACGAAGTGCTGAGGGTTCTCTTAAATAAGGCGCTTGACGATGACCTACTCTCACATGGGGAGACCCCACACTACCATCGGCGCGGAGCGGTTTCACTACTGAGTTCGGGATGGATTCAGGTGGTTCACACTCGCTATAGTCGTCAAGCAAAACTGGCATTTGGAACTGTTTTGCTTAGCTTGTTTTGTAATCTGAATTCTGCTTTGTCTTGATTGTAATACTCTATTACGTTCGATGTATTTCTTCGTTGTGCTTGCCTGTTTCGCTTTGATTTGTGTTTCCCAAATCATTTTGGCGTTATATGGTCAAGCCTCACGAGCAATTAGTACGGGTTAGCTCAATGCCTCACAACACTTACACACCCCGCCTATCAACGTCGTCGTCTTCAACGGCTCTTCAGGACCCTCAAGGGGTCAGGGAAGTCTCATCTTGAAGGGGGCTTCCCGCTTAGATGCTTTCAGCGGTTATCCCGTCCGAACTTAGCTACCGGGCAATGCGTCTGGCGACACAACCCGAACACCAGTGGTTCGTCCACTCCGGTCCTCTCGTACTAGGAGCAGCTCTCCTCAAACTTCCAACGTCCACGGCAGATAGGGACCGAACTGTCTCACGACGTTCTAAACCCAGCTCGCGTACCACTTTAAATGGCGAACAGCCATACCCTTGGGACCGGCTTCAGCCCCAGGATGTGATGAGCCGACATCGAGGTGCCAAACACCGCCGTCGATGTGAACTCTTGGGCGGTATCAGCCTGTTATCCCCGGAGTACCTTTTATCCGTTGAGCGATGGCCCTTCCATTCAGAACCACCGGATCACTAAGACCTACTTTCGTACCTGCTCGACATGTACGTCTCGCAGTCAAGCGCGCTTATACCTTTACACTAACCGCATGATGTCCGACCATGCTTAGCGCACCTTCGTGCTCCTCCGTTACTCTTTGGGAGGAGACCGCCCCAGTCAAACTACCCACCACACACTGTCCTCGATCCCGATCAGGGACCAGAGTTAGAACCTCAAACATACCAGGCTGGTATTTCAAGATTGGCTCCACGATGACTAGCGTCACCGCTTCAAAGCCTCCCAGCTATCCTACACAAGTAGGCTCAAAGTCCAGTGTGAAGCTGTAGTAAAGGTTCACGGGGTCTTTCCGTCTAGCCGCGGATACACTGCATCTTCACAGCGATTTCAATTTCACTGAGTCTCGGGTGGAGACAGCGTGGCCATCGTTACGCCATTCGTGCAGGTCGGAACTTACCCGACAAGGAATTTCGCTACCTTAGGACCGTTATAGTTACGGCCGCCGTTTACCGGGGCTTCGATCAAGAGCTTCGCCGAAGCTAACCCCATCAATTAACCTTCCGGCACCGGGCAGGCGTCACACCCTATACGTCCACTTACGTGTTTGCAGAGTGCTGTGTTTTTAATAAACAGTCGCAGCCACCTGGTATCTTCGACCGGCTCCAGCTCCATTCGCAAGGAATTTCACCAGCTCCGGCGCACCTTCTCCCGAAGTTACGGTGCCATTTTGCCTAGTTCCTTCACCCGAGTTCTCTCAAGCGCCTTGGTATTCTCTACCTGACCACCTGTGTCGGTTTGGGGTACGGTTAATAATGACCTGAAGCTTAGAAGCTTTTCCTGGAAGCATGGCATCAATTACTTCCTCATCCGAAGATGAGTTCGATATCGGCTCTCAGTATTAGCACCCCGGATTTGCCTAAGATGCCTACCTACAACCTTAAACCTGGACAACCATCGCCAGGCTAACCTAGCCTTCTCCGTCCCTTCATCGCAGTCATTACTAGTACAGGAATATTAACCTGTTTCCCATCGACTACCACTTTCGTGCTCGCCTTAGGGGCCGACTCACCCTGCGCCGATTAGCGTTGCGCAGGAAACCTTGGTCTTCCGGCGAGGGAGCTTCTCACTCCCTTTATCGTTACTCATGTCAGCATTCGCACTTCTGATACCTCCAGCAGACCTCCCGATCTACCTTCGCAGGCGTACAGAACGCTCCTCTACCACCCTAACCTAAGTTAGGATCCGCAGCTTCGGTGTCTAGTTTGAGCCCCGTTACATCTTCCGCGCGAGCCGACTCGACCAGTGAGCTATTACGCTTTCTTTAAAGGGTGGCTGCTTCTAAGCCAACCTCCTGGCTGTCTGGGCCTTCTCACATCGTTTCCCACTTAACTAGAACTTTGGGACCTTAGCTGGCGGTCTGGGTTGTTTCCCTTTCCACGACGGACGTTAGCACCCGCCGTGTGTCTCCCGGATAGCACTCTACGGTATTCGGAGTTTGCATGGGGTTGGTAAGTCGGGATGACCCCCTAGCCCAAACAGTGCTCTACCCCCGTAGGTGTTCGTCCGAGGCGCTACCTAAATAGCTTTCGAGGAGAACCAGCTATCTCCGGGCTTGATTAGCCTTTCACTCCGATCCACAAGTCATCCCCTGGC